>NZ_JARVHE010000008.1:0-9753 GCF_040459875.1 Bacillus cereus group sp. MG16 | reverse complement strand
CTTATAGAACTAGGCATGGCTTAAGTAAGTTGATGAAGAGTTTAAAAGATAAAGGAATATTAGCTTGTGCCGAAAGTGGATTTTCTGATGAATCCGGAAGAGTTTGTACAAAACGAACTTGGTTAGTAAATCCAAATATTATTTGTGCTTCAAGAAAAACATCTATTGATAGAGTTACTAAACATATATTTAAAGGTATTTTGAAGAATTTCACATTAGATTCAGATTCTAAAAAAGTACATAATTTACCGGTTTATTTTTTTTGAGAGATACTCTTGTATTTCTCTTTTTTTTATGTTAGAACCGAACAAACTTTCGTACCAAAATTTGTACACTAGTGTACAAAAATTTGTACACTCCCACCCTCATGAACCCTTGATATTACTGACTTTTTTTTTTTTCCTTCTTACTCTTATTTATATAGGTTTTTTCGCTCGGTATTTTTTGCTATTTTTCAAGGTTAAGATACGTTAATTTTTCACGCTATATTTAGATAAAAATCCGAAGGATTGCCCCTTTTTGTAGTTTCCGTGCTTCGCTATCGAACTGGCTAGCCCAGTTAGGCTATCACAGGGATTCTCATTATAAAGGGTTCGGCTACGCCCGTTTCGCTATGCTACACGCCCTTTACAACGAGCCTCTACCCTGCGATTTCCTACCAGTGCGCCAGCTCTGGCCGCTTAGCATAGGAAACTACAAGGGGCGTTCCTGTTTAAATTACAGATTTCAAAACGATAAAAAATAAAAATCAATAAAACCTTTGAAAATAAAAATACAAAGATTAAAAAATTATAAAAGAAACAAACATCGGATTTAATCAAACGTTTGTTTAACAAATAGCCGCGCCATGGCGCGGCTATTTGCAAAGACCTATGAAAAAATATGTGGAATAAATTATGATATATAGTTCCACACCCATTTTCCATAGGTTGCATGTAGACTGAAGTTGCATTTAGATGCTATGTATAGCCGATTCCCCGCCCCACACCTTCTTTTCTTCGCTACCGCTACGAACTTACTGACCACTCACATACTACGTCTACATGTGAGTGGTCAGTAAGTCAGAAGGTGTGGGGCGGGGAATATGAGAGTTAAGTGAGGGGGGAAGAGTAGTAGAATAAGAGAGTAAGAGAAGAAAATGGGTATGGAATAGAAGAGAAGAATAGATAATAATAGGTATGGAAATAGGTATGGAAGATGATGGTGAGAATATGGTAAAGTGATAGATGGTAAAGGTAAGAGATTGGAAGAGTAGATGTATAGAAGGATAGAAGAATAGGAGAGGGAAATATGGCAATTACGAAGAGAGATGTAGAAATAGTAGAGTGGGTAAATTTGCATGGGTTTGTATTAGCAGAACAGGTACAAGAGTTTTTTGGTTTGGGAAAGACAGTTGTTTATAGGAGATTAAAAGAGATGGTAGAACAGGGGGTATTGAAGAGAGAGAGGATTTTATATGATTATGGGAATGTGTATTGGGTAACGAAAGATGGTGTGGAATTATGTGAGAGTGAAATGGCAGCGGGGAAAAAGCCGAGTGTGAATAATTTTGTGCATGATAAAAAATTAGTGGATTTATCGGTAAAGTTGTTAAAAAAATATGAGGGATCGAGTTGGATAACAGCAAGACAAATTAAATCGAGATTAGTTAAAAAGGCAAGTGAAAAAGATAAGTTTAAAGCATTAGCTATGAGAGTGGCAGATGGGATATTGATTGTGAATGAAAAGAAGTATGCAGTAGAACTAGAGTTGTCATTAAAGAATCGAACAAGAGTGAAGCAGATTATAAGCGATTATGCGGAACGAATTGCGAAAGGGCAGTATGTTAGTGTGATTTATGTAGTAGAAAAGGAAAGCATTGCAAAAGTATTAAGAGAAGAAATGAGTCAAACAGTTGTATCAGATAGATTTCAAATTATGAAATTATAAAGATAGGAGTAGAAATGATATATGGCAAATCAGCAGTATGAAGAAAATCGAAATTCATTAGATATGTTTCGATTTACGGCAGTTATATGTTTTACAAGTGGGTATCTTATTGCAATTATTTTTAAAAGGATTGGTGCATTAGCACAGGTAGGAAAATTAGAAAAACGAATTGTATTTTGGATTGCATTTGGATTTTCGATTTTATGGGTGTTGAATGATTTTCAAACATTATTGTCATCTAGTGTTGTATCATTTATGATTTCGTTTACGGAAAATTATTTTGGAGTTATGCCAGATATGATGAAAAAATTTGTATTTGCTATTTTTCCAGAGGATAATACGCTGTTAGCGTTTTTAGTGAATGGTGTTAAAACAGCGGGGTTAGTGGTTGCGATTGAACATGTGTTTAAATGGGCAACTCGAGTCGATGAATCAACTGTACAAAGTAGTCCATCTTTAGAGCGAGAGAAACAAGAAAATAGTTTGGCCAATAAAGTTATTGTGAATTTAAAAGAGAAACAGCAAGAAAAAAACTATCAGAAAGAAATGGATCGTGGGGAAATTCCAAAAGGTGTGCGTTTAGGAAGAACTATGACTGGAGGTCAAGAAATCACGTTAACACCAGATGTTTTAAAGAAACATATTGGATTAGTTGGAACAACTGGTTCGGGTAAAACGATAACGATTAAAACATTTTTGGAATACGCAATTTTAAAGAAACAAGCAGGGATTTTTATTGATGCAAAAGGGGACATGAAACTTGCGGAAGAAATTCGGAAGTTTGCTGAAAAGCATAAACGTCCTTTTTATCATTTCAATACAGATGGAGTTGGCATGCACTATAATCCTTTGGCTGTAGGGACTCCAACAGAGTTAACAGATAAAATTTTAACGCTGTCTGATTGGTCTGAAGAACATTATAAGTTATCTTCTCAAGAGTTTTTACAATATTTATTTCGTGTTTTTGAAGCTAGAAATGTGAAAGCGACTTTAACAAGTGTTTCTCAGTATTGTGATGCAGATGCTTTAATTGGATTGATTACAAGTCAATCAGAAATAGAAGTAACGGAAGAAGCGTCTAAAATGGTTGCTGTTAGTAATTTAAGTAATACAGATGGTTTAGTGTTGTTTGATAATGAAAAAGTTGATTTAAGCAAATCTGAGCCTTCTGAGAGCATTTTCAAACGTGATGAAGTTTTCAATTTGATTCCAAAAATTAAGCGGATTGATAAAAAGGCAATTGAAGGTTTGGCCAGTCGTGTTTCTATTTTGGCTGAAGGAGATTTTCGACATTTGTTCCAGGAAGAAGAGGGAAATACAATCGCATTACATCAAGTGTTAGAAGAAAGAGGAATGGTTATTTTTACATTGGATAGTTTGCGATATCCGGAAGGTGCTCGACAACTTGGAAAAATGATTGTGAATGATTTAAAAACGAATGTGAGTAGTCATATGAAACACAGAGAAGGTGAACATGTAACAGTTGCTATTGATGAATTTAATGTACTTGTTACGCAGCAAGTTATTGATGTGATTAATAAATCTCGTGGGGCAGGATTTGAGGCATTGCTTGCTTTTCAATCTTTAGCAGATATAGAAACGGTGAGTGAGCATTTACGAAAACAAATCATGCAAAACTGTAATACTTTAATTGTTCAGGCACAGAATGATCCAAGTGATGCAGAAGAATTGGCAAAAGTAATTGGTACAGCTGATAGTTTAGATTTTACTTATCAGGTAGATATGGCTCAAGGTGTAACAGGTTTGGGAAGTATGCGAAATGTGAAAAACTTTGTGTTCCATCCAGATGAAATTAAAGCATTACAGACTGGGGAAGCCTTGGTGAAAATAAAGCAAGGTGATAAACTAGTAAGGAAAAAAATTAAGGTAAGAATGGTAAAATGGGAGGATTAATTACGTGTTAATTTTAACAGCTTTTGTGAATTGGATTATTATATATATGCTTTTATCTTTATATATAGATTCCAATATTTTAGCCGCATTTATTTCGGCGGTTATTATTGGTGGGCTTACTGTATTAAGCACAACCGAACATGCAGAAAAATTGTATCGTTATATGAATGGCATGAGACGAGCGACGAAACGAGAAGTAGAACAAATCAAACCAATTTTAGATGATTTATGTCAAAGAGCAGGTATACAAGATTTGGTTTTATGTGTAGCAGATGAACCATTCCCAAATGCGTATGCATTAGGTAGTAAGACAGTTTGTGTGACGAAAGGATTATTAAAAACAGCAAATGAGGAAGAGCTTGCAGGGATTCTTGCTCATGAACTTGGCCATTTGAAATATGGGGATAGTAAGCGTTCTGTCATGGCGCATACGTTGAATACAGCAGGTACAGTGGCTACATGGATATTAGTAGCTATGGCAACGATTTTATCTCTTCTCTCGAATCGTGTGCCGATTGTGGCTGTATTAGCGGCGCTTGCAGCGGTCGTATTAAAAGCTATGCAAGTGGTTTTACATCGAGTTGCGGATTTATCATTTCGAGTGGTAGGAAGAAAAGAGGAATTCCGAGCGGATGCGTATGCAGTCGAATTAGGAATGGGAGAAGGTTTACTATCCTTTTTAGAAAAAATAGAAGGAACTGAAGGTTCTCCAAAAGGGATCTGGGCACGTTTAGAAGCGACTCACCCACCTGTAGCATTTCGGATTGAACAAATAGAAATTGCGCTAGAAGAAAAACAGATAGAATCTTTATAATAAATAAGGATTTGTGATACAATAAGTATTCCATCACTAACTAACTTAAGGGTTTTATCTATAAAAAATCTCTTTATATGTGTGCATATAAAGAGATTTTTTGCGTTTATGTTATTTGTAATTATGTTAAGATTGATAAGACTACATTTGAAAATGTGGGTTCAAGTTGCTGTTTGACTGAATTGCACCAAAAAACCAATTCCATTACACGGGAATTGGTTTTTTGGGTGAAATTTAGTATATTTATTGCTAGCCTAAAGGAGATTCGTTTCTTTCTAATTTAGTATAACTTAAATAGAAAGAAAATTCAAAAACAAAAACATGAACATTTACATATTTTCAAATTAATCAACAAAAATGTAAAGATATGGGTTATAATAAGTGAAGAAACATTCTCCTGTTCCTATGTTTCTATTGATTGTTATTTTTATCTGTTTTGGTGCGAAATCTGTAGATAGATTTTGCACCCCCCTTCATTCTTTGATATTTATGTATAATAATATAAATAATTTTGATATAATGATTGTGTCTGTAGTTTCTTTTAATTCGTTTGTATAAAGGGCAATTCCTGTTTTTAAGAGGAATTGCCTTTTTGTGTGCCTTTTATAAATCAATACAGTATATGTGAAAATAGATAATAAGGTTCTTGTTATGTGAAAGTATGGGGAATAGGGGGGAAACTTTTTCTGTTTTTAATGACTATATTTTTTATAGGTACGAAAATTGTTGATAAAATTCTATTTTTATAATTATTAAACAGAATTGTTAATATATAGGTTATAATAGAAAAGAATATATGTATATTTAAACGAGCGAGCGTTTTTGTTTGTATGGGGGGAAAATGAGAAGTCTTTTTAAAAAGACTTCTCATTTTTATGGATGGAAGGAGTGATATATATTATAAATTATTATTCTTATCATCAAATGTTTTTAATTTTTATGACGGTTATAGCTATGTTTTTATATATTTTATATGTGAACAGACCGACTTCAAAAAATAAATGGAATCTTTTGATCGTAGTGTTTTTATTTTTTTTATTAATTATTTATTTATAGTTTTTTTGTAGTAAATCTAAAGTAAACTTTTGAATATTAGTTTACTTTCATTCTTTTGATTTTATGGGATTTTAAGAGAATTTTGGAAAATAGATATTTCCGTAAGGAAAGTATACATTCAGAACACTGAAATAAAAGGATTTCCACGCCCGACCTTTGCCCCCTAGTCTTCGCAGTACGGAGTGGCGCACTGGCATAGGAAACACAGGTTGGAGGCTCGATGTAAAGGGCGTGTAGCGTAGCGGAATGGGCGAAGCCGAACCCTTTATATGGAGACCGCCTGTGTTAGCCTATCCGGGCAAGCCAGTCCGGTTGCGAAGTGGGGGGAAAGAAAAGGAGGGCATTTAAAGTAGAGAAAACAAAAAATATAAGCTGATCAGCTTATATTTTTTGTTTTCTTTCAAGGATTTAGTATAAATAAAGTTATTGCAGATATAGAGATAAAGATGATTAATACAAAAATTGTAATTTTTGTTGAGTTAGGTTTTTTAGGGGTGTTATTGAAATATCTTATAGCTGAAAAAATAGCTATTAAAGCCATTCTAATAATAAATAATAGGTGAGATGTTTGCATGATTAGTTGCTCCCTTTTTTATTTTTGGTTATAAATTTTAAAGATTAAATTAGAAAAAGAATCCTCTAAAAATCAGAGGATTCTTTTTCTTGTGAAGTATCGCTAATAGTGAATTATTTTTATAAGAATGTGTAGTAGAAGGTTATAGCAAATCCGATTATAAAGAGTAATGATACGAGGAGATAGACTCTTTTTTTGTTATCTCTTGCTATTATTTTATCTAGTGTAATGAAAATACCAACAACACCTGCGATTAATGCGAATTTAGCAAATTCAGATGGATATGTGAAGGCAACTACTGCAAAACAAGCAATAATCAATGTTAGTCTATAAAACAGTATTCCTTTAGACATTTCCATTTGAGGAATCACATCCTTCTTTTTATATTTGACTAGCAGCGCAACCAATTGCGTAACCAGCTAGACATCCAAGACAACCGCCACATGCATATGGACTAGCAAACAAACATCCGCCACATGCGCCTTCGCAAGCCCATTTAGCCCATTGAGGCATAGTTTTCCAGTTGTTTTTGATACAACGTTGAACATCTTCCCAGTAACCTGCTTTAGCATTGTTTTCTTTTAAGATTGATTCACTTTTTCCATCAGTGAATAATTTCATCTGATTAAGTTTTCCATCTTTTGAATTTAGGTCTAGAGTTCCGACATTTTCACCATCTAATGTTTTTACTGTTAAAAGAATCGTATCACCATTATTTGGTGTTTTCAATTCTAAAAATGTAGGGTCAGCAAATTTACTTTCAAATTCATTAAATCCTACAGTTAGATATTGTTTTGTATCATTAGATTTAGGGTTTTCTTTTGAAGGAATTATGATAGCCGATGTTTTAGTTTCTTTATAATCGACTTTAACAGCTTCTTTCCATTCAAAATCTGCTGTGGAGTAAATACTTAATTTGTTTTGTTTAAGATCAGTTAATTGTTTTTTTACTTTGTCCAAAATTTGTTCGTCAGCAAATTTATTTGTTTCATTTGTAGAAAGGTTTTCTGGTTTTTTACAAGGTACACAATCGTTCTTTTTCCCGTTGGTATTATTATTAATATTGTTACTAGTATTATCTTGTGCAAAAACTTTTTCTAAATTTAGTGAGTATGGTTGAAAAACTCCAAAGGCTAATATAATTGCGACAAAAGCTAATCCGAAAATTTTTTTCAAATTAATACATCTCCCTTATAAGTATAATTTCTCCTCGCCTCCATAATAGACCAATAATTGAAAATTTTTAATGTTTTTCTAACAATTGGAATATAATGTTGACTTAGAGAACTTTGATATATTCCGTTTTTCATTTATTTGAAAATCAGATTATAAAAAAACACCTTCATTCTTGAAGGTGTTTTTTTCTTATAAGTCAGTGTGTGTTTGTAAAAAATAATCTGGTCTTGCTGGTGCACCTCCACCGTCTCCTATATTTACAGCTTGATTTTTAAAAGAGTCGTTTAATCCTAACGATAGGATACTAATTAAAGATATTCCAAGTATAGTTAGATAAATTTTTTTCATTATTTTAACGCTCCTTTTTCTAATTCATTTTTTTGAGCTGTATTGCTCATGTAAAAATATTGACTTGCTTTGTTATAGTTATTTTCTTTATAAAATTTTAGGGCTAAGATATCAGCATATTCTTTTACGCATTCCCATAGTTTTTCTTTTTTAAAGTAAGTAATACCTTCTGAAATTGATGTTTCTAAAGTTAATGTAGGAACTTTATTATTAAGTGCTTTTAAGATTTTAAAGCGATGTTGGAATTCTTGATTGTTAAAGTCGTTACTAAGTTTTAATCCTTTTTCAATTAGTTGTTCAGCGTAATTATGGTCATTTATTTTATAGTATTCAAATGCTTCTACGAAAAATGCTTTGAAATGATTTGGATTGTTTTTTGTTACTTCAGATACATGACGAATTGCCAGCTTAGATAAATTTTGTTTTGAATATAACCAGGCTAAATTATGTCTTACCATAAGGATGGAGTTTTTATGATTGTTTTTTTGGAATGTGTCTAGGGCTTTATTAAATGATTCCTCAGCTAATTCGAAATGTTTTAAGTCAATACAACATAGGCCTATAAAGTTATCACATAGTGCTACATTTATTTCATAACCTTCATGTTTTGAAAATTCTTCTTTAGCTAATTTTATATAATCAAGAGCTATTACTTGTTTATAGATTTGATAATAAAAATATCCCATTCGATAATTAAATTCAGCATGTTCTATTGGATCAGGAATATGTATTAATAGTTCTTTTGCTTTTTCATAGTGTTCACTTGCTTCAGTGTAATTGGATGTTAAAGTAGAATGGAATGCTTTAAAGAAGTGATAATAATAAGCTAGGAAGTCATCTGCTGGAGTTGTGAAATTATCCATTTCATCAAAACTGTTTTCGTTAATACTTATCCAATCTGTTAATGCTTTGTATCTAAAATCCAATAAAGAATAGTATAAGAGTAAGTTTTGATTTTCTTTAACATTGTTAATTTCACTGTCTATATATTCTTTTAATTGTTTTGCTTTAACTAATTGTTGTTTTAGCATAGATTGATACCAGTCATTTAATAATTTTGTTATTTGTTCATTTTCTAATTGAACATTCATAGAATCTTCCCCTTTTCCAAAATTATCTATATCTTGTTTTCACCATGTTATCATGGTATTACATTAGATTAACTTTTAAATAAGTTGATATATATAATTTTGAATATTCTGTTTATTTCAGTTTTTATTTTATAGAGATGACAAAAACCCCTTAATATATAAGAGGTTTTTGTTAATGGGCATAAATAAGGTATTTGTCTCATTGACATTTTTAAGATATCAAATTTGGTTAAATTTGTATATATTTGTTTTTGTAAATATAAAAAGTCAGACAAGATACAACAAAAAAAGCCAAGCGTGTTATAATTGAAGTGTCGAAGCTACAACTATAAACGAAGGGCTTTTTTGTCTCTTATAAGAATTGTTAGAGTTTAAGAATCAAGAATAAATCTTCTAACTACATAATAACAAAATTAAAGTCTCTTCGCTAGTTGTAAATACTAGAAGTGGAGAGTTATTGATGAAAAAAACAGTGGACTTTTCAGAAGTTGAGAAAAATGCCAGAATACGTGATTTAGAGATTGAGCGAAAAAAGCATGAGAATCACTATACGAAAGAGCAAGAACAAGAATTAGGACAGGCTCTTGAAACATTACAAAATCTTACGGGTGCCGAGTATTATGTAGGGCGGAAACGAGATCCATTTGCTCAGGTGGAATTTTCCCAAATCATTCAAGCGAATGTACGATATTTAATTAAGATTGGATATTTAACTAATGCTGAACGTTTGTTACTTTTAGATTTGAGTTGTTATGTAGAGGTTGGAACTCATGTTTTAGTTGAAAAAGATGTTGATAGTATTGATAGAGATGTAATTAATAATGCTTCGGTTACTTATCTTGCTGAGGAGA
>NZ_JARVHE010000007.1:0-10163 GCF_040459875.1 Bacillus cereus group sp. MG16 | reverse complement strand
TTTGTCTCTTTATTGTTTAGTATAACTGAAATAAAAAGAAAATCCAAAATAAAATAATGAATTTTTACATATTTTCAAATCCATACACAAAAATGTAAATATATAGGTTATAATGGGTGTTGAAACACTCTCCTATGTTTCTAGTGATTGTATCTGTTATCTGTTTTTTAGTGCGAAATCTTTAGATAGATTTTGCACTTTTTTATTTATTGTTTTATAAGATCAGTATGATTTTTAGCTTATTATATTAGGGTCTAATGACAGGATAGCGAGGTTTTATCTAGATTAAACACACTTATAGGTGTACTTGCAAGTATACTTATAAGTGCGCCTATAGAATGAAAGTAAACTTTTGTATATTAGTTTACATTCAAATCCCCTTAAACATTGACTTCTTACAAATTCTCCTGATATCCTCAAAATACACAACAAAAGTATACATTCAAATTGTTGTAAACGAAGAGATATAAAATAATCTTAGTAATCACCTTGCTAAAAAAAATTAACAATACTTATTTAGCAAAAGTATTTTTTAAATTTGAAACACTATCATTTTCTTTCTTTTTTTGTTCCTCTTCTTCTTTCTCTTTCTGTTCTTTTATATCAACCAACATACTTTCAAATTGTGACAATAAATAATTTCGATTTTGAGAAGTAATTATAGCTTTAAAAGCCCATGAAAAAATAACTGTAATAAATACTAAACCAAACAAAGCAATCACAGAAGGAAGTTCATTCACATATTTAGCATGAAAAATAATTAACATATAATCTTTTAATACAAACGTAAACATAAACAATATAACTGAGGCAATCACAGGAAAACCTTTAGATAGATCATAAAAAGCTTTATTAATAGCACTAGTACGATTAATAACATCTTTTATTGTTTCTAAATCCAACATAGCTAATTCCTTTTTTTTCTCATTTAACTCTTCTAAACTATCAGAATTACATAAATCAAAATTCTCCGAAACAAATTTTACAAATTCCCTCCATTTTGACAATAACAACTTCTTTTTGAGTAAACTAACCATAAAACACCTCGTGTAATTTTTAGTTTATATATTAAGATAATGAAATAAACTTTTCAATATAAATACTTTGCCCTTTTCTTCTTATCTAAACAAAATTTCTATACTCAAAAGTGTACATTCACTTTCAAATAATTGACTTCAATATAATTCACCTGATACCTTTTTAAAGAAAAGTATACATTCAATACATAAAACAAAGAGGTAAAATCCATGAACAAAAAACCACATCTCATTGATGTCCAACCCATCCGTAGCAAAGAACAGATTGAAGATATGAAATGGGCTCTTAAACGTCATTGTTCCGAACGAGACTATATTCTCTTCCTTATTGGGATCCATACTGGATTACGTGTCAGCGATCTACTCCAAATCAAAACACAAACCATAATAAATTTAAAACGTAAAAAGAGAAAAGAATTCAAAATCAAAGAGGGAAAAACGAAGAAAGAACGCATGATTAACCTTACTTCTATTTTTGATGAAGTATACTCTTATGGCCAAACACTAGAAAGTACCTGGTTATTCCCTTCCCGAAAAGGAGATCAACCCATTAGTAAAATCCAGGCTTATCGACAATTGCAAAAAGCCGGAGATTTTGCCGGTGTAGAATCTATCGGGACCCACACTATGCGCAAAACCTTTGGTTATTGGTTCTATAAACAAACTAAGGATGTAGCTATGTTACAAGAAATCTTGAATCACAGCACTCCACAAATCACTTTGAAATATATTGGAATCAATAAAGAAGAAAAAGACAATATACTTGATATGTTTCAAATCTAATTCATCATCTCTTATTGATCATAATGTTATAAAAAAAGGTCTAAAACCTCTTTTTATAACATTTTTAAAATAAAAAAACACACCTATTCTTTTTTATCGGATAAAGATTTAATAACATCATCATAAATTCTTTGTAAGTGTATTGATTCATTTACATCAGTAGTAATTTCACTAAGGCGATCAAATATCTGAATAATTGTCATTGTACTAGATAAAAGTTCTCTCTTTTTCTCAGCTTCACTTTTAGTATCACTGGATAACTCAGAAGATTTAATTGACTCAAATAAAGAAAAAATCATATCTTCCGATAACCTATCAGTCATTGTTACACGATTTATATAATCAAGCATTTTTTTCTCATGTTTATTTATATTTAATAACTCTTCCAATTTTATTTGTAATTTCTCAATACCTGTTGAATGAGAAATTCTACAAACTGAGTCTTTCACAATCCCTTTAAAAGAATGTTTACCATCAGTAATCCTATAATACATTTTAAAAGAAACTACACCTTTTCTAATTTCATTATTTGATAACAACAGGCCTATATATACTTCTTCTCCACTCTTTAAACGTTTAGGCTTTTCCAATTCAAAAGAAGCCTTAATCTCAGAATCACTAATATAACCACCTGTAAATTTAAAATCTTCTCCAGTATCTACAGCATATTTATGTAAAAATAAAAGACATAAATAAAGTACAACATTATTATCATAATTTTTATAAAAGCCTTTAGATGTCACTCCTCTTAATAAATAAACAGGGTTCTCAGAATCATTACCTTGATACTCTAAAAGCAACCTATACTGTCTTCTATTATCAGATAAAGCTTTAAGCATTTCATTTATATAAATAGAAAATACACCTTCAACTTTATCTTTATGAGAATTTTTTAAACAAAAATCAATATGTTTACTTCCCATTTCAAACCAACTACTAAAACACTCATTTGTTGAATTATATACACCCTCAGACATTCCTTGAGCAATTATATCTTCTGCACCTTTAATTGACTCATTTGAAAATTTTAATTTCATTTCATTTTCATCATTAAAACCTAAAAACTCTATTTCATTATGAGACAATGATAAATCTAATTTCATACTTTCAATCTCATCAATAAAATTTTCTAATACAAAACTAACTCCTCTTACTTTCAAAATATCATCATTATCACCAAAATTATTTAAAGGAAATAATTCCTTTATATCATCATCTATAAATTGATCCTTATCAAAAGTTCCATCATTTTCTCTAAGTAATTTTGATAAATCTTGAAGCGATATCTGTTTATCATCAACAAAATCTAAAAATGGTACAACATACTTAAATTTCATATGATTTTTTAAAACTTCCATTAAACCCCTCCTAACTCGAATATCCTTTAATATTTATAAATTACATTATATAACATATGAAACAGAAAATAAATACATATAGCGTTTTAAAATAAATATAAATCAATATATTGTGTCTTGGTTTCTGATTCTATTATATTTTGTCTTATTTGTTTAATTTCATCTAGTAAGTTCTCTCCTTAGTATTATTTAATACCTACTAACAATACAAAATCACCCTAATATAAACATATTCAAATTTACGTACATTTATATTACATATATATACGAGTTGTTTAACTGAAATATATATGATTTGGAAATATTAAACAATCATCGAAGAATAAAAGGAAATATAATATTTCTGCTGTCCCCCAACATTTCCTCTTCCTTTCATTCAAATTTTTATTATAAAAAACATAATAACAGCAAGGAAATGCTTGTATGCTGATCTGTACTGCATTCCCTTATCCTATGTATGCTATATTCTTATTCGCCTTTTTCTAACAGTAGAACCACGAATCTTGGCGAAGACATTGGTTTTTGCCCTATCCTGGGGTCCGTCCTCGCTTTTTATTCCACGGTTCCCTTGACCACGAGCCTCTGAACCCTCAAACTCCCAAAGATAACCCCAGCGGGCAAAAACCGCCCTTCTGGGGCCACCTCTGGCGAGTTTGCATGAGGGTTCCCCTCATCGTCAAGGAACTTTCGCGGCATAAACGCCAGGACTCAACAAATAAATCACTAGTTGTACGTTTATTTCATACAACTAGTTTATCAACTAGTTTAAACTAAACCATAAACTAGTTGATTATAATCAATATTTTTCACTATTATTTAAACTACATAAGAAGCTACTTTTACAGATATCATTTCTTTTAAATCATTTAACTCTTTATCCAATTTTGTTAAATGTTGCATGTAATTATCTTTTGTATTAAGAGATCCCTCAAAATAAATAGTTTCAAAAAAAGCTATAGATTTTTTATATAAATTACGATTTTCTGTTTCAATAATCATCTCAATAACTTCTTCATCCAGTTTCTTAATCTCATCAAACTTCTTTTTAAATTCTTTTTTAAAATTATTATTTAAATTCTGATTTAAAAGAGAATCAATTAGTCCGTCAACATTTCCTGCGATTTTATCGAACCTTTTTTGCAATATATAATACTTAATACACTTCTTTTTTTTGCGCTTATCTTTATTTTTCTCTTCATCAGCCGCGAAATTCCAAATAATTGTAGCAATTGCTACAAGCATTGCACCAAAAATAGAATTTGTTGATTTTATGATTTCAGCATTAACATTGATTTTAAATACATTAGCAAAAAATGAACTAAGCGATTGTAAAACAGAGAACAAACCGAAATATAAAAGTATTGATACAAAACATAAAGCTATTGGAATAATTATTAGTGCTAAAAATTTTCTTTTCCAATTAGTTTTTTCTCTAAACATAAAATATTCACCTCACTTCTTTTATTCTGTTTTTTATTATATATAAAACAATTGATTTACACACGGTGTCATTAAACATAGAGTACAACTAGTTGATAAACTAGTTGTACTCTATTCAATCTTGTTTAATATCTACAGATATTGCATAACAAACTTTAGCTGTATCTTGATCAATTATTGATTGAATATCATCAACCCGTTTCATATCTCCAATCGGCCTCCATCCTTTTCGAACACTTACCATAATTTCAGCTTCTAAATCTAATTTCTCTAACTGTTGAATTAACTCTTTTACTTTCATCAAATCACTCCTTTTCTATAACTCACTATCATTTTATCAAGTTCTTGTGTATCATTCTTTTAAAAAAGATAAGGAGGTTGTCTTACAATGAGTACCAATAAAGATTTACTTAAATTATTTGGATCTATGCCCCCTAAATCAAAAGAAACTTCTATGGATTGGAAACAAATCAAACAACAAGCTATACAAGAAGTAATCCAAAACAAACACAATCTTTCTTCTAAAAATCAGTCTACAAATCCCTAAAATACACATCTTAATTCCAACATCAATTTCTGATTTCTCATCCAAATAAAAGTGGAAATTCGGAACGCAGGATAAGGGGATGGACACAATAGTGTCCACAACTACCAGGCAAAGCCTGGTATATCAATATTTCAATGTACCTACATTTGTGTTCATAAAAGAAAATAAAAAGATGTTTTGTATACACAAAACATCTTAATCCTTTGATACATCTTTATTTATTTGTATTCACGACCAAATAATATAGTATTTTCTATTACATTTTTATCTTTCACCATGCTATTAATTATATATATGATTAAAAATGATACATATAAAAAGATAAAAATATTATTAACATCTTTATAGCAAGGAAATGCTTGTATGCTGATCTATACTGCATTCCCTTATCCTATGTATGCTATATTCTTATTCGCCTTTTTCCTACAATAGAACCACGAATCTTGGCGAAGACATTGGTTTTTGCCCTGCCCTCGCTTTTTATTCCACGGTTCCCTTGACCACGAGCCATCGAACCCTCATCGTCAAGGAACTTTCGCGGCATAAACGCCAGGACTCAAATTATAAATCTCAAAATAATTACTTTCCAAATAACCTCGCAAAAAAACCTTTTGATTCCGTAGATGCTGTTAATGATTTTGTTTCTTGTACTTCACGAATTGTTTCAAGTAACTTCTGATCCCGTTGCTCTAACTTATTATCAATATAATCTTGTTGCTTTTGTAATTGTTCAATTAACAACTTATTAAATTCTTCTTGTTTCTCACTATATTCTCTCAGTTTACTAACTTCATCTTTTAATGCTGTTAATTCTTCAGCTAAAATTTCTCCAACTTCCTTACTAGGAACAGGTTTAATACTTTCTCCACCTGTAGCAAAATAATGTTCAATTTGTTTCATTGAGTAATTTTGTTCTCGATGCAATTGTTTAACTATCTTCATTTGCTCAAGAGCTTTTTCATCAAAAATATTGTAACCTGACTCATTTTTCTCTAAAGGAATATATGTCTTTAATTCTTTCATCCAATTCCTTATAACATTTGGTGATTCATCTAAATATAATGCAACTTCTTTAACAGTCATAGCTATATAACCTGGGTTTTCTCTACCTAGGTATTCACTTTTATCCATCTTTTTACCCACCTTCAAAACCTAGATAAAAACCTAAATATTTTTAATATCAAGGGTTATTCCCAAAAAAATCATTCTTAGAACCTAGGTATTAAACCTAGGTTTTTACTAATTCATTCTACTAAGGTTTATATCCTTCTGTCATATGAAAATAACGGAATTTTTCATATCTCTAATTCATACTTCATTTAGCAAAGATCTTAGCCCCGCCACAAAAAGTTTTCTAATAACATTGCAACAAACCACAATCAAAATCACATTCTTGTTTTTTAACATAATAAAATTAAGTTAAAAAACAAGGCATTTTATAAAATTAGAAATTCTAAATTAAAATAGAAAGAAGAGCATAAAGGTTTTTTGGTCCCAACTTGAGACTAGGCCCAGCCTAGCTTAAACGTGGGTACACGAAAATTCCCAGGATGTCCACTCACTGACGACACAAAGTCCCTTTGATTAGCATTAAATAAATATAAATATTTAATCTAGAATCAAATAACAACAAAATACAAAATGCTATTTAAATGCTTCAGAATCCTTTTTAAAGAATATAAACCCAAAACAATACTTATCATCGTGAAAACAAAAATAAACGCTTAAAAAACAAAATAAACAGGTTTAAAAGAAGGTTTTTCTTTGCTTTTGGGGTTGAGGCTGGTTCGTCGTGTGGGGACGACCCCCCACGGATTACGTATCTATTAATATGGTAAGTGAAATTATCGGTCGAAAGCACTAGCGGTTTGGCTCGTATAATAGCAAATTCAAGCCGATGATCATAATAGTTGCTTTTGGATGTATCGGCTTGGTGCCGCCAAAACTCGAGCCAAAAAAAGTTTGGCAAGGATGTAGCAAAGCGAAAAGGGTGGAGATTTTCTGTAGCAAAGCGAAAGAAAATACGACCCGTTCCTTGCGGAACTTTTAGCCCTTTAATAATAGTGATAATAGAGAACATTTACAAAAAGTATGTCGATACCTTGCTATAACTGGGTTTAATGCACTTTTTAGGGTGTCACGAAAAGGTGACACTTTTTTGTTTTTTGTCACCTTTTCGTGACACCTAAATAATGGATAAAGCACATAAAAAAAGACTGTATCAAATTGATACAGTCTAAAAAAATCTAACTGGTAATTTTACTTTCTTACCATTTTGATCTTGAAGATTTTTCAAAGAATGTTGAAACAATCTCATCGTTAATTTATCAAGTTTCACTTCATTTTTTCGAGGTGCACAAATCATTATGTAAGGATTTACTATCCATGTTCTAGGACTTACAGTGCGACCATTTTCAATGATTTGACCCGCACCTTCTGGATTAAGTAAAATTTCTTTTTTCTTTAATGAATTCATAACGGTTGATGTTTTTTGCCTTGATTTCCCTATCATTTCAGCAATTTCAGAAACAGTTGCTGCTTTTGGAAGTTCAAAATCATCTTCAAGATTTTTTCGTTTCTTTTTAAACTTATCTTCCCTGTTAATGATTACATTACTTTTAAATTCTAAATACGCCTGAATCCGAAATAAAAAATCACCTTCAGCTTGAGTAAAATAACCAATACTATTCAATAAATCCAAATTTCTATGCATCACTTGATTAAATGGTTCACCAGCAAATGGATCTTTATTAGTTCCAACGTAATGATCTTCTCCAGTTAATTCTTTTAACTGTTGTAAAAGAGACTTTTTAAGTTCTTCAGCTTGATCCCTTTGTTTTGCATCTTTCTCAAAATCTCGTTTTCTAGCATTACCATTAGCTTGTTTTAAAGCTTGTCCTAAAGTTTGATCATTCTCTTCTTTCATTTTATCAATTCCTCCTCTAATTGAGGGAATCAACAAAAATACCTATTTTTTGCTATTTGATTATGAATCAAATTATGATAATCTATAACCAGACAAATAAGTTTTAGGTATTTTCGTAGAATACCCTTTTAAAAGAGTCATGTTAGCCGCATGACTCTTTTTTCATTCTATCACGTTTTCAATAACCTTAAAGATGAAAACAAAGTTTCCCTAATTTTTTTATCGTTCCATGTCATATCCTCGTTGTTTATGGATTTCCCTCTTATGTTCCTGTTCAAAATGATTGCTAACTCTCTCTTATTATCCAATTCATTTTTAACAAGCCACCTAAACCTCTTAAAATGCTCTCCAAGGACTTTTTTCGTATTGTGATATGCCTACAAAACTCAACATAAACCAAAATACACCACCAATCATATAAATGATGGTAGTGTATTTTTAATCCTAAATAAAAAATTAATTAGCTGCTCTTCTAATCATATCTGTAAGCATCTCATCAGATAATTTATTTGTTCTTTTAGGGGAAGTAAGAGTATTAATAATTCCCTCTCTAAATTGTTCAATTAAATCAACGTCTTCTACTGTAATTTCTCTAACATATTGTTTTTGATTTTTTCCAGCATCTTTAATCTCTTCTTGAATAATATCCCTTTTAAAAACTTCAATTCTAAAAGTATCATCTTTACGAGGAATCCTTGTCACTAAATGTGTATCTTGTTCTTTATGTTCTACTTGTCTTTTCACCAATACATAATGAGTACAGTATTGTCCTGGAGAATATCTATATACTTTAACAGTAATATCCTTAGGGACTAAAAGTATTAACTTATCATTTGCTAATAACGGAAAATCATTGCAAATTTCCCATGTTTTACTTTCATTATTCCAATAAGGACCTATATCAATTCTTTCATTCCCTAATGGAATACCGTGCAACTCGCATTGTTCCTTCGTAAATTGTACTAAATGCTTTCGAATTACATTAGTTACCAAATCTGATAATCTATCTGGTCCAAAATTATCTATAAACACATGTAAATCCTCTAAACGTTTAATAAGACCGATTTCAATCATCTGTTGAGATATAATATAATCAAAAACCTCAGCTAACATCTCTTCAGACGCACCAGTACCTCTTGGATTATTTCTAGACATTCCAAAACAAGTTTCATTTGGTTCGTGTGCACAATTGAAAAGCTCCCTAGCTTCTTCTCTTCTATTTTCTTCGTATAATCTAATTATATGATCAAAAAATCCATATAATGTAGCAGAAGCCTCTCTAAACCAATTTCCTTCCTTAATATGTATCCAACAAGGGTCAATAAACAATTTAGCATCCCTTTCTGTATCCACATCAACAAATTCAAGCTGTTCTTGTGTTAAATTCAAGTTGAAATGTTCCGTAATCTTCATAAAATATCAATCTTCCTTTTCTATTTATTTAGGTATAAATAGATAGAAAAATACTGTCTACAAACAACATAAATGAAAATAACCAAAAAATAACATAAAAAAGAAAGTAATAATTCTCTTGATTTTCTTATTAATAGTTTGTTAGAATAAACTCAGTTGAAATTAGAAAATCTATTATGTATTTCTGATGTGGGGACATCGGTTTTAATACAAATATGAATTTTTAGACAAATCTACTCTTTACACCTTTCGTCATTATACAACAAGAAGGTGTATTTGTCAACATTTATTTTTAAGATTTTATGAAAGCGTTTTCATTTAAATAGAGATATTATCACAACAAACAAAAGAACCCTAAAATCCAGGTTTTTTATGTAAACTTATATTCAAAAGAGATTTGTGATATAATAAATATCCATCACTAACTAACTTAAGGATTTCATCCATTTAAAAACCTCTTTATATGTGTCCATATAAAGAGGTTTTTTTGCGTTTATAAATTGAAATTATGTTAAAATTAATAAGACTACATTTGAAAATGTGGGTTCAAGTTGCTGTATTGACTGAATTGCACCAAAAAACCAATTCCATTACACGGGAATTGGTTTTTTGGTTTTGGGTGTGTTTCGTTAGCATAATTATTGACAGCCTAAGGGAGA
>NZ_JARVHE010000006.1:0-14627 GCF_040459875.1 Bacillus cereus group sp. MG16 | reverse complement strand
AGGGAGGATGATCGGAGGGAGGTCGTGTAACACGGTTGTAAAGAAAGGAACAAAAAAAGGGAACGGATATTCGTTGTATATCTTGTAAAAGGGAATGGTTGTTCGTATAATAATATAGAGGTAAGAAGTGGCAAATAGCGGTTGACATTTCCAATTGATTAGTTTTATAATCAGAATGTAACCGAAATTAACGGAAACTAACAGTAACGATCCGAAATGAGGTGAGTTCTTTTGTCAGAAGCATTTTATACGATAAAAGAGATTGCGACACAATTGAAAGTATCAGAAAAAACAGTTTCAAATTGGATTAAAGATGGTTCGCTCGATTCCTATAAGGTTGGGAGACTTGTCCGTATATCCGAAGAACATTTGCAAAACTTCTTAACAAACAAAAACGGTGAAAATTAATAGGAGGAAATAAAAAAATGAACAATGTAACCCTAGTAGGACGTTTAACAAAAGCAGTTGATTTACGTTATACACCAAATGGCGTGGCGGTAGCAAGCGGTACAATCGCGGTACCACATGATTATAAGGACGAGCAAGGTAATCGCGGTGCGGACTTTATAAACATCGTTATATGGCGTGGACAAGCTGAAAATACAGCAAACCATACTGAAAAAGGTCAACGAGTAGCGATCACCGGGAAGATAAAATCACGCAACTATGAAAATGAACAAGGTGTTACTATTTGGGTAACTGAAGTTCACGCTGATAATGTTGAGTTTCTGGACAAGCCACAAGGAGAACAACAAGGGAACAATAACAATCAGCAGTACAACAATAATAACAATAATCAGCAGTACAACAACAATCGCAATAATAATAACCGCAACAACAATCAAAACCGTAATAACAACTATAACAATAATAGAAACAATAACCGATAGGAGGATATGAAATTGAAACCTACTTTACCGAAACGCATTCTTATTGAGACTGATGGACGTACATTAGAAATGATCGAAAAAGAGAATGGTGTATTTCATCTTACTGAAGGTTTGGACGGAGATTACAGAGTGATAGCTTTGTCTAAAAGCGAGTTACAGTTAGCGTATTCAGTTATGGTATTGGATTCTATTATTTAATAGTTACATAGGAGGGTGATTCGTTCACCTTCCTTTTTATAAAGGTGGTGCAAAAATTGGCGAATAAACGGACAAGAAAAAAGCAGGAAAAGAAAAAGAAAATATCTTTCCTTTCTTCTGAAGGTATTTCTCAAAAACAATTAAAGAAAACAAAAGGAAAACAATTAGAAAATTTATATAAGAAAAAAGAAAGAAACAAAAAGAATAGAGATAGATTAAGAAGTTATAGAGAAGAAGCGGAACGGTGGGGATTGGAAAACCCATCACAATATACATCAAGGAAGAAATTAGATAAAGCAATCGCGTCACAAAAGAGAAAGATCACAAGAGAAAGAAACAAAGCTGAAAAACGTAGGAAACATGCAGAACAGGTTGAGGGGTTAAATCTATTTGTTTTTTGGACAGATAAAGGTGGGTTCGATTTAGAGGAATGGTATACCCAACGTAGTGAAGTAGAAAGAGTGTATGATTTTGGTGGGACTGATGGTTTGAAACAATACATTTGGGATAACTTGAATGACAGATACGGCGTCCCTACAGGTGAATTTGATATTGTTTATTCAGAAAAACATCAAGTAATGGATATGACAGAGTATTATTACGCGGACGGTTTTAATGAAGTGTATAGAGGTAAGTGTCAATATTTATTACCATTATTAAAATTAATAGCAACCATGATGACTTGTTTATATGATCCGCAGCATAAAAGAGCATTCATAAGGCAATTAAAGGAAGCGGTACATATATTCGATGAAGGTTATGCAATTGAGATTTCAAATTTATTGAAAAGGAAGTAGAAAACATGACCACAAAAAAAGGCATAGAAAAAGAGTGTGAGAAGCCCTTCAAACTAGTCACACTCGATGTTGAAACCCGAGGAGAATACGGTGAAATATTTCTCTCAGGTATTTATGACGGAGAACGTTTCTTTCACTCCAGTAACCCTAGATTCATTTTAACACACCTACAATCACTAGGACAAGAGTATGATTTACACGTTTATGTGCATTTTTTAGATTTTGACATGTCTAAAATGTTATACAATATTTTAGGTACAGATAAGATAGATTTTAGTGAATCAACTTTTATAAATGATCGCGTTGCGGTTTGTAAATTAAACAACATGACATTTCATGATTCTTATAAATTATTACCTAGTTCACTAGCTGATATTTGTGAAAGTTTTGAGATGGGCGACTCTGGTAAAATGGATATTATGCCCTATGCAGAGTCACTAGGTTTTAAAGATAAAGAAGATTTTTTCAAGTGCGTTTCGTGCAATGACCCTGTTTTAGTTGATTATTTAGAAAGGGATTGTGTCTCTTTATATAACATCATTGTAGAAGTTATACAAATTAGTAGATTGAATGTACATGAATTTGTGACAGCACCAACAGTTGCATCATTGTCACTAAAGATATTCCGTAAATTTTGGAAAGAGGAATATAAAAAACTTACCTCTACCAATTACAATTACAATCCAGAATGCGAATACGTTGAACAACAAATTAGAAAAGCATATCACGGCGGACGTGTGGAGATCATCAAGCCAATAGCGGAAAATGTAAAGCATTACGACAAAGTAAGTATGTATCCTTCTATTATGAAGGAAATGGAAGTTCCTTATGGTTTGGTAAAAACATATAGATTGGGAGAAAAAATTCTACCGATAGATGTTTACGAAAGCTATAAATACTCAAATAAAAAGAATGGTAATGGTTTTGCTCTCGTAAAGATCAACATACCAGAAATGAACATTCCGCCGTTACCTTATAAATTTTCTCGAAAACTATTATTCCCTACCGGTAAATTATGGGGTGTGTGGTCATTCGATGAATTAATGATGGCAGAAGATTATGGAGCGGAAATCGAAGAAATACAAGAAGTGTACTTTTGGCCTAAAAAAGAAAAGTTGTTCAAGGGTTTTGTGACATATTTTGAATCCATGAAAACAAATGGTCACGGAGCTAAGAGAGATTTCGCCAAAAGAATTCTTAATGCGTTGTACGGAAAATTTGGTATGAGAAGGATTCAAAAAGCTTTTTGTAACGTGGAAGACGAAGCGGAAAGAATCGCAAAGGGCGAAGACTATGTCAAACTAACATATTCTAAAGTGAAGGGCATTAAACAAGAGTTTATCCAATATGCTACCGTTTCAAAATCAGCCTATATTCAACCGCATGTGTCCGCCTTGATAACGAGTTTAGGTAGAATATCTCACTATGAAATGATAAAAGAGCAAGAAGCAAAAGGGAACGTTTATTATTTCGATACGGATTCCGTCGTTTGTGACGCTGAAATAACACCGGGAAAAGTAGGTAAAAATTTCGGTGATTGGGACAAGAAGGGTGATGTTTCATACGGTTTATATATCCAAGAGAAATTTTATTCAGAAGTCGGTTATAAAGAAGAAGACGGAAAAATAGTAGCATACGAAAAAGTGAAAGCAAAAGGAATACGAAAAGATGTAAAGGAAAACATGCGTTATAGTGATTTCCAAGGATTATATCAAAACGTATTAGATGGTGATAGATCGGTAAAGATTTATCAAGATAGAACGAAACGCGTTTCTCTCTTACGTGCGTTAACAAGTAACCGTGATGTAGAAGCGAACAGTTTAGAATCGAAAAGCATTTCTTTACACCGGAGAAAGAAACGTTTAATAGATTATGTTGGGAATGTGAGTTTCCCTCATCACTTTGAAGATTATGATTCCACAAAACCTATGTATTGGTCTAATGACGAGTTAGATGAAAAGGTATGGCAAGAAATTAAATTTCACGACACACCAGATGGTAATATCAAGGGGGCATAAATATGTTAACGGAAAGAGAACAAGAAGCGATTGATTGTATTGCAGGATATATGGAAGAATTCGGTTTTGCGCCAAGTGTTAGGGAAATGGCGTCACGTTTGTATGTGTCACACCAAACGGCGCACCGCTATATATCCCAATTGGAAAGTAAAGGACGTATAAAGAGAATACATCATAGACCACGCGCTATCCGATTACTGATATAGAAGGAGGGGGACGCAATGAAGGACGAGTTGTTAGAGTTTGTTCATCAGTTAAAAGAATCGAACTCGCAAGTCGTATCGAAAGATTACGTAATTGATAGGATATTAAAAATAGTAGTAGATAGTTATAAAAAGGACTAGCGGACAAGCTAGTCTTTTTTTTATGCAAAAATGTGACAAGTGTCACGTTACACGAGAACGTCCGTTCGTATTATAGTATACATATAGCGAACAAACATTCGTTAAGGAGTGTGACACATGCAAATTATTGAACAGTTACAACGCGACAATGTCTTTCTATTAGAACAAAATAGACGATTGCGTGAATGTAAAAATGGGTTAACACGTAGAGTGTTTGAATTGCAAAATCGTATAAAAGAACTGGAAAACAAAAATGAAGCTTTACAAGTTGCATCGGGTGTTTATAGTCCGAATGCGGAACAACTAGCAAACATCATTCTACTTGCTGACCAATTAGAAAATGAAATAAAAAATATGGGGAGTGGATTACATGGACGACTTTAACGAATTTAAAGATGTGGAATCTTGCAAAATTATTATTAAAAATCTTATTTATTATGCGTCATTGATTATGACAAAAGAGCAACTATTAAAATGGGAAAATTCCGTTCTATACGATGGTGAAGTGAAAGAAATGATAAGCACCATGTCATCTAGCTTGCATAGCCATCATGCATATAAGGAGGGTAAATAAAATGAACGACATGCTAAAAGCAATTGAAGAAAACCCCTTTCTATTACGATTCGGTGACGGACAATTCTTCGCCAAAAAGAAGGACGAGGAAGAAGAGGGAGAGTTAGAAGAGGTTGAGGAAGAGGAAGAAGAGGAAGACGAAAAGCCGAAACCAAAACGCAAACCAAAATCAAAAAGTGAGGAGGATGCACCACAATGGGCAAAGACATTCATGTCGACGATACAGGAAGTAATAAAGCCGAAGGAACAGGAAGCGGGAGCGCAAAAAGTACCAGTTCCACCAAAACCGAAAGTGGAAGAAGAAGAGGAACCGGAAGTGGAGGAACTGGAGGAAGAGGACAACAAACCGAAGAAGAAAAGCTTCCTAAGTTGGTTCCTGTAGACGTCCCGGGGAAAGAAGAAGAAAAAGCGGAGATTGATGCAAAGTTAGAAGAGAAGCGCAAAAAGGATAGGGAACGAAAAGCCCGTTCGCGCGCGAATGCAAAATCTTCCCCACGATCCAAAGGAAAAGCAAAAGCACCGTCAATGGAAATCTTTCAATTAAAACCAATTCTAATGACAGTGTCACAAATGGTGGCTACCCGTGAAGGGTTCGAAATATGGGCTTTAAGTGAAACCGAAATTGATACGCTATGTGAACCGATAGAGAACATGTTAGCAAAAACGTCAGCACTTGAAAAAGTCGGGGAAAATAGTGACGCGATTGCACTTGCTATCGCATGTTTTACAATCTTTGTACCAAAATTCTTGATGTGGAATGCCACACGAAAACAAAAGAAAGCGCAGGTGGTAACAAATTATGCTAAACCAATTCAACCTACCGGAAACGCCGGGGGAAACAAAACAAGAGAGACTGGAACAAGTAGCGGACCAAGTGCTAGACCATCTACCGTTTCCGGTCAAAGTTTTAGCGGGGAACTCAATCAACTCATTCCGGCAAGCGCTCCATTTTGAGGACTTTGACGAGCAGATCGACAATGGCCTTGAAAAGCTGAAAGAAGTGATTGACTATGTCCAACATGGTACTTATCCGGGCGAGTAGGTGTATTTATGCCATACCTTTACAGGATTGGCGAACAAATTGGTGTCCCATCCTACCAAAATTGGATGAATGGTTTGTGACAGTAGGTGAGAAATATGTGGTCTTTGAATACGGCGATATCTGTTACCGTATGGACGAGCATTATTTCAACAGCTTACTACCAAAGGTTCCGTATTTATCACGCAAACAAGCTCTTAAAAATGGAAAGGGTGTTTTGCGTACGGAATCAAGTTACAACAAGAAGGGTGTGAAGAAACATGAATGGCATCCCGACTGATGAACATGTCTTTATTGCAGGAAAAACAGGTAGCGGAAAATCGTATCTAGCTGAAATATATCTAGCCGGATATGAACATGTTGTCATGTTAGATACAAAAGGACAGTCTTTGGAGCGAAGAAAAAAAGGTAAGGAACTTTGGTATGGGTTACGAGAGGGAAAGGACTTTGTACTGGTTGAGACACTGGAAGAAGTAGAAGAAGCCCGGACAAAGAAAATTATCTATTGTCCGTCACCCGAAGAGCAAACCGAAGAACATTATGACGCGCTTATGAAATGGGTATATGAGCGTGAAAATACGATTCTATGGATTGATGAGTTGATGCAGGTTGCCCCGTCACCTACAAAGTATCCGTTCCATTTGCGCGCACTTATGACGCGCGGGCGTAGTAAGGAAGCGACGGTTTGGGCTTGTACGCAAAGACCCGCTACGATCCCTATTGATGTATTTAACAATTCAAGTCATTTCTTTATTTTTGATTTAAACATCCCGGCGGATCGTGACCGCATTGTAAAAGCGACGGGTTGCCCGGAATTTTACGAAAAACCCGGTAAGTATAACTTTTGGTATATGCGGGACAGTGACGACGAACCCGTTCGCGCCACTTTGAAACTTTGAAAGGGGGTGGCTAATAGTGGAGGGTAAATTTGCAGGGGTCGGACTGAAAAACATTATTGTCCTATGGCTCATGTTCATTTTATTAACAGTCATGGCGAAAGCGATTTTAACAAAACATCCGGTTCGTGGACTTAGTGAAGTTGTCCAAGCCGTATAGGAGGTTCATTATGGAGAGTTTACGTGACTCACAAAGTCGTTCCGCATTGTTTGTTGTGTTAGGTGTACTAATAGGTGCAGGTCTAACAAGAACAGCAATGCATATGACAATGAAACACTTGAAACCGAAGGAGGAAACAAAAAATGAATCTATTCAGTCCAAAATGGTGGATTAATATGTTTATCACAACGTTTGTCACAATGATTTTCATTTATTTAATCAAAAAAATATCCGGTAAGTATGACATTCCTGTCGTAAAACCGATTGCGGAGGCGGTATAAGATGTACGTAGTTACTATTTATGATGGAAATATGAATCGTATTAATACACATTTCACGGGAAGCAAACCTACATTTCAGCAACTTGCTGACTTCAAAAATCGTTATGAAAATGCGGAATATGTGGAATCAAATGAACGTTTTTCTGACTTTGAAATCCGTGAAGGGGAACGAAAAGAACGACTTGCATATGAAGCAAAGCAAGCGGAATTAGAACGTATTAGAGTCGAACAAGGAGCATTACAAGGAACACCAAAATTTTCATCAGATACGAACGGGCCCGATAATGGTTTATATGAAGGAGGAACAAACTAATGGCACAACAAAAAGAGCAATATTCACCGCAACAACGCGCGATGATTTGGGCAACATCAACGCGTCAATATCAACAAACATTGCCTACACAAGTAGTCACACAAGAAGGCATGACACTTGATTTCACATTACCAAAAGCGCGTTTATTAACAAAGATTTGGTTACATGTGAAAGCCGTAGCCACGTTGAAAAGCTCTAGCGGGAACATTCAACGTGACCCGATGTCTCCATATGGTATTTTACGTCGAGTAGAACTCAACTTAAATAACGGCTTCTCACCTTACATTGTATCAGGTAAAGAACTGTTTATGTATAACGTTTTACGACAACATCCTGACGTATTATTACCAGGTTCAAATAAACAATCATTAAACTATGTGGAAAACGTAGCAACAACGGCGGGTAAGGATAATGAAATTCAATTTACCGTTCCGATCCCTGTAAGTTTAAATGACCGTGACCCTGTAGGTATGGTTATGCTACAAAACAATACGGCAAACGTAAACTTAACAGTGGCCGTTGACCAATTGGCGAATGCTTACAAATTAAATGCTTCAAATGCTGACCAAGTGACATTTAAATCTATGTCCATTACACCAGTGATTGAAACGTTTTCGATTCCATCTATCCCGGGCGGTCAACCGGATATGTCTGTACTAAAACTCGTACAATCGAAATCGGACATTTTTTCAGGCGGTGGACAAAATATTTTAAAACTAAACGTAGGTACGATTTATCGTAAACTACTATTCTATATTGAGGATTCGAACGGGAAACCGCTAGAGCCAAAAGACTTTACGGGCAATATGGAACTTGTCTTTAACCAAGCGGACACGCCTTACAATATCAAACCGGAAGTATTGGTTCATAAAAATCATAGTGATCTAGGTTATCCATTACCACCGGGTGTGTATTGCTTCGACTTCAGTAACCAAGGTGTACCGAATTTAGGCGGTAGCCGTGACTATATTGATAGTGAGCGATTAACAGAATTTTGGTTCCGCTTCTCTACACAAGTAGGCGGAAAAGTCACTGTCGTATCAGAAACATTATCACGATTACAAATGTAAGGGGCTTTATGCTCCTTACCTATTTATAAGGAGGGAACAGAATGGGACTGAATCATTTCTATCACGATTTATACCCGGATACAGGGTTCAATACGACAAGTGGAACGACTGTAGCGGAAATGGGTGACCAAGTTGTATTAGTGGATGAAAAGGACATTAAAACAGATGTGAAACCTAAGGTTGACCCAGTTACAGGTGCAAGCATTTGGAAGTCCATTGGTTTATTCATTATTATCATAATCGCATTCGGTTATGTGGCGGGGAGGTTGTAAAGATGGACGTTACACAAATGACTCAACTGATTGGTAGTTTGGGCTTCCCGATATTCGCATGTATTTATCACATGACGACTATGAAAAAGACACTAGATGCAAATACGCAATCTATTAACGCGAATACTCAAATCATGATGCAAGTACAAACATTTATTGCACAAGTGGCGCAAGGAAGCGGGGAGAAAAAATGAGTAAATCATTAATTCTAGTTGTCGCTATTCTTGCTTTATGGTTCTTTGTAATTCGCAAGAAAAAAGCGAAGGCGTGATGTGACATGAACAATGACGCAAAGGGTTTAACGTTTCTCACTCTATCCCTTTTATTTTTATGGCTCGTGTTTGACGACTTTGTCGGAAAGAAACGTCTGTCAAAATTGGCGCAAATGATGACACCGGACTTATCACTTCCAAGCGCTGGAGAGGTCGCTGAAAAAGTGGTGGACGGTGCGAAAGAGTCTGTAAAAGAAACAACAAAGAATACAAGGGAAGCACAAAAAGAAGCGGACAAAAAAGCGGGTGAGATTATGTTTGAGAAGCCCGCAAAAAATGAAAAAGACCCTAAAAAGAAAGAAGTATTAGAACGACTTTCTGAACAAAGCAAGAAACGTGCTGAAACGAACGCGTACAAAGATAAGGGGTGGCTCGGCTACAGTTGGGAAGACTTATTTGAAGATACGTGGGGTACGGTGAAAGGGTGGTTTAAATGAAAGAATTTACGGAGTCAATGCCATTCGTCATCTTCTTTATGTCCGTGACCGTCCTATTGCAATCCTTTACGAATGAGCGTGTAACAAATGGATTTTTGCTACTCGTGTTAATGAGTATGGTTGTTACAAATTCGGACAAGTTTATAAAACTATTAAATGAGGTGAGAGTATGACAAAAGTATTCGATATGATCGCGGGAATTGGAATGCTCATTGGTATTTATTTATTCCTTTCAAATGGTCGAGAAACAGTGTCAATCATTGAAGCAATGGGTAAAAACTCAATTGCGGGCATTAAAACATTACAAGGACGATAGGAGGGATTTACATGGATTACAAGCGCGACAATTTAAACCGTCACGCGTTCCGCGCATTGGACAAGCCTGTATATGAACCCTCTATCAATCTGAATGTGGAGTTTGACGAGTATCTCGGTTCTTATGCCTTATTAGTAAAGCATACGGCAAAGCAACCGAAAATGGTGGTTGCTGACCCGATAAAAGAGCCGTGGGAGAAAACACGACCAAACTTGCAAAATGAACAAATTCGAAGAGAGGATTTCCCGCAAGGCTACTATTTCGGAAATCCAATTATGGGGGTGTAGGGAATGCCTGAATTTGAAAGACTCGACCCTCCTGCAAGTGGTGGGGGTGGTGGAAAACATAAACCGAAGTTTGACAAAAAACAAAAGATGCTATTACTAGGAGGCGGGGTTGCCGTCGTCCTAGTGGCTCTTTTTATGAACAAATCAAAGCATAGCGGTGGATCGTCGCAAGAAGCCGTAGAGGAAGAACTGAAGGATTACTATACAAACTATCCAACACTCGGAAGTCAAAATGCCGTTGTACAAGATGGAATGAACACACTTGTCGGGCGACAAGAAGAATTGCTTAATTCCATTTTAGAAATGCAAGGGAAGAAAGACCCGAAAGAACTGACGCAAATTTATGTCACATTTGACAGTCCGGAGGAAGCGTTAAAACGTCAACAATATTTAATCAATGCCGGAGCAAGTACAACGTATGTGAAGAAACAATTTATCAAAGATGGTTGGGCGGGTTCGAAGGATTATTATGTAGTCGCTGCATACGGGAAAGACCGTGAAGAAATGGCGGAACTCGTGAAAAAAGGCGTGCAAGATAAACAATGGGGCGGAATGGAAGTAGGGAAAGTGCGGACACAAGACGCACCAAACTACGGTTCACATTCTCGTAGTTATTAATGGCTTTAGATGTTAGACCATTCATAAACGACGCCCAACGAATCCAAAAAGAAACGGGAATCCCTGCTTCAATCATTCTCGGTCAAATGGTTTTTGAATCAAGCGGAAAGAATCCCGGGGGCATGTCCGGTCTTGCTTATAATGCGAAGAATTTATTCGGCATCAAAGGAGTCGGGTCCGCCGGAACATATACCGTATGGTCACAAGAGTATGACGCGGGCGGGGGACGTGTTTCCGGTTTCCGGAAATACAACAGTTATTACGAATCCATGCTAGACCATGCAAGACTTTTGCAAACACCGCGCTATGCTTCCAAGTTACAAGGAGCGAAGACATATGAAGACTTCGCGCGCGGGATTAAGGCGGGTGGATACGCAACAGACCCGAATTATGCGGGGCAACTGATCAACATCATTAAACAAAATGGATTAGACAAGTATGACGACGGGACGCCATACACCGGAGAAGGGAGCGTTCCTGCCGGTGGAGGGAGTGATAAACGTGGAATATTCACAAGTGTCGCTAATGGCGTCATTCGTGCCTTGCTTATTCTATTGGCTTTTGTGGCTTGTGTTCTCTTTTTTGCCAAGGCATTCCCGCAAGTGGAAGCAACGGCAAAGAGCGGAGCAAAGAAAGTTGCAAAGTCTTCCCCACGATCCAAGGGATATAAAAAAGTAAAACAGAAAGGCGGTGCTACGAATGGCAGACCTACAGGGACTCAAACTAAACGACAAGTTGAAGCAAGTCTATGACAAGGCGTTATCCCTCGGTTTGCGATTCACGAGCGGATACCGCCCCGGTTCTACCGGACCGAGTGGAAGACCGGATAGCCATTCTCAAGGCATGGCGATGGACTTCGCGGGTTCGAAAGATAAAATGGACGAATTTGCAAAATGGGCAAAAACGTCACCGCTTTTTACAGAAGTGTTATGGCAAACCGCCGGACATTATGACCATGTGCATGTTGGGTGGCAAGAGGGAAAACACCAAGCCGGAAAAATGTATGTAGGCGATAAAACATTGATTGATAGACCTAAAGGGGACGGGGGCGGTGACCTAAGCACGGGGACGGCTTCCCCAAATTCCGACAAAGGTTTTATCACGAGTGCATTTATGGGAATCATACGCGCTGTTATGATAATCGTCTTTTTAATCATAGCTGTGTATTTCTTCTTCCAAGCATTCCCGGATATAAAAGTAAAAGTATTGTAAGGAGTTGAAAACATGTTAAAGGATAATACATGGCGTGAGGTCACGCTCACACTACCGCCTAAAATGGCGTATACACATCATTTCATTGATACAATCCCAAACCATTATGACATTAACAATCTATCTGTAGCGACGCTATACGCGGGCGTTCGTGTCCTACCAAGTCCAAGAGAATACGAATTACTTGTACCGGGTAATGGACGAAACGTTTTAGCAAGGAAAGAAGGAGCTTCTCAAATTCAAATTTATAACGATAGTGAGGATGCTGCACGAATCATTTTAACATCGTTTAATGAACCGTTTAACCCTGCTGTACTTGCTAATAGTGGTAGTGTAGCCCCGATTTCAAACGGTGGCGGTGGGGTAAGTGATACGGTCACGGTAAAAGGATTTACAAGCGCCTTACCTGCCGGGAGCAACAATATTGGTAAAGTAGTCGTCACGGAAATGCCTACCGTTCCAATTGAGTTTAAAACATTACCTTCAGGTACAAATATGATTGGTAATGTAGGTGTCACGAAACTACCGCCACTTGCTGAAGGTACAAGTCATATCGGAAGTGTGAATGTAGAAGGTGGGGTTTCCATTGCAAGTATGCCACCTGTACAGGTTACAAATGACCCGGTGCGAGCAAGTCATTTTTCCTTTGAAGCAAATATTGCAACAAGTAATTACGTGTGTAATGTTGTTGACGTTATTAAATTCTCTTACATCATCAATGAAGGAGATACAGACCTATTTTTAAACTTTGATGATAATACGTTAAGCCCTGGTATCATAGGGGGAAAAAACAATACGATCCGTTTAAAACCAGGTGAGCAACTATCAGAGTTTACTAGGAAAGCAACTAAAATAACATTCGTTCGCCAAAGTGGTAACGGTATGGTTCGAATATTGGGGGTGTAATAGATGGCGTTACTTAGAACGATTCAACAGGATTTAAAAACAAAGAAACTCACTGCGACTACTGGAAGTTCTATTTATCATAAAGTAGCTAGAATACAAGTTTCTAATCCCGTAGATAGTGGTGAAGGTTGTACATTCCAAGGGACAGCTATTGTGCAATCTAATTACGGTAAAACAGGTACACATCAGCCACAATACATGTTTTCATTCGGAGTTCGTGGGAATAATAACCTGTTTTCCTTAACACCTTCCCTATTAAAAGTAGGGGATAGTAATGAATCAACAGTTGTTTTTGAAGTATACAAAGATACAATAGGTTTTCATTATTTATACCTTGTACAACCTTTATATTCTTATGGTGGTGTTATCACCTATAAAAATATAGGTTGTGAAGAATACTGGGAAAAACAAGATTCCCCGCCGATTGATTACACCTTAGTATGGAGTAGTGAAACAGGAGCTACACAAGGCGTATATGAAGGTGGTAGACGATTATTAACGGAAACGAAAGCGAAACAACTCTATACAGCTAGTGATGATTCTACAAGTCGATTAGTTAATTTAGACGTAGGTCTCTCTTCACCTTTCTACCAATTAGAAGATGGGTTGCGAGTGACAAAACAAGGAAACATCATTCATTTAAACGGTGGGTTACAACATGGAATTAACTTAAAATATCAAAACATTGCTAAAGTACCGCCCGGTTATGAACCGAAATATAAAACACCGTTACACGGTTTTTACAATAAGGCAAGCGGGGAATTTGTTAGCATCCCACTACTTTTAAAACCAGATGGATATATCGTCATGATGGGGGATAGAAACGATCCGGCAACACCTACAAATATGTATGTATCGGGAACGTGGAATATAAAATCATAAGGGGGAAATGAGAATGGGTGTAATAGCTGATTTATCACATCATGAAATAGTAAATTGGAGTCGTGCAAGTAAACAATTAGATTTTGCTATATTGCGTGTGCAAGATGGAAGTAGGGTTATAGATCGTGAGTATCAAAAGAATGTGACAGGATGTAAAGCCTATGGTGTACCATTTGGTAACTATGCATTTTGTCGCTTTGTATCTGAAAATGATGCTAGAGTGGAAGCGCGTGACTTCTGGGAGCGTGGGGACAAGGATGCGACAATATGGTTTGCTGATATAGAAGTAACCACGATGGATGATATGAGAGCCGGAACACAAGCATTCATTGACGAGTTACGACGATTAGGAGCGAAGCGCGTCGGAATTTATGTAGCACATCATAAATACAAGGAGTTCCAAGCTGATAAAATCAATGCGGATGCTGTATGGATACCTCGTTACCCTAACAAACCTCTATTCCCTTGTGACCTATGGCAATACAGCGAAACGGGGCGTGTGGACGGTATATCGGGTGACGTAGACTTAAACTATCTGACAGGTACAAAACCTCTTAAATGGTTTACAGGAAGCGTGAATACAAACTTCCAAATTCATATAGGAGACTTTGACGAATTGACTTGGGCGGGAGATTCTAAAAGGGAAGTGAAAGAGTTTCTAGAAGGGTATGGTGTTTGGGATATGCGACTAGAGAAAAACGCATACCGATTGATCGTAGGAGATTTCTGTAATGAGGAATGGTGCGACGAAACGTTACAAAGATTAAAAGAAAGATTTCCGGGTTACGGAATGTGGAAGGTGAATATTTAGATGTTTAATGAGGGACTTGTTCAAAACCAAGTTC
>NZ_JARVHE010000005.1:0-15686 GCF_040459875.1 Bacillus cereus group sp. MG16 | reverse complement strand
GGATATTAATACGCTTGTAATTAAAGTAATTGATGAGTATGAAGTAAAAAAAGAAATGAGTTTTTTATTATTTTTAATTAAGTAATAATGTTGAAAAAAAGAATAGCAATAAAGGGTGCAAAATAATAAGGGAATGTAGTATAGATCAGTTTACAGACATTCCCTTGCTATATATGAGTTTATTTAATTATATTTTTATGAATTAAGATGTTATTAATATAGATATCCATTTTGAAATGGTATTTTGAAATAGCGCAATAAAAAATGCTATCATTGTCATGATATCTGATAGGCAGCCTTTTAAATCAAATTCTGAATTTTTTTTGTGTGATAGTTCAGGAATGAAATATGAAATGGCAAAGATTAATAAGATTATTATTATAAAGAGAATATACCATAAAATAAATTTTTCATATTGTGAATCTTTGAAGCAATTAATTTTTTCGGTATCTTCTTTGATCATCGCTCCTAATAAAATAAAAGTGATAAGTAAGGATAAAAAACTTATAAGATGTATAAATCCAGTGTTAGGAATTATAAATCTAAGTACGCACATGACCATGAGTAGAAAAAATGTTATTATCATTGTTTTACTATAAGGGATATTTTCGATGGCTTCATCTACACTTAATTGTTTTGCTGGCTCTCCCATTTTCATTCACCATATTCTACGAGTCTATCAAAATCAAAATCAATTTCATCTTCACGAATCATATCTAAATTTTCACAGAGCTTTTCGTATGCGGCAACTATATATGATATATAATCTATTAACTCTTCATGTTTTATTTTTCTGGATTCTAATGAAACTGAGTATGTATAAAATATATGATATGCTTTATTTTCTATTTTTTGTAAACCAAAGTTACCATATAACATTCTTCCAGAATTCATATATGATAGAAATTCATTAATTTTAATTCTATCTTTTTTTAATAAATGTTTTAATAATACAAGTTTTGGAGCTAAAAAGTGTATACAATTTAATTTTCTATCATTCTTTAAACGGATTTCTATTGGTTCAAACTGTGTTAAAAATTTTATAATTACTTCTCCATTGGAATCTGTTAGATATTTTATATTAGATTCTTTTAATACTTCTTTTATTGGATTTAAAACGGCCATATTATTATTCTCCTAAAATTTATTTTTTGCTACTATTTTTTTTGAGTTATTGAACATATTTGATATTTTTTTGCTCCAAGATGAATTTTCATCTGTTTTTGGGGGTATTGTATCAATATTTAATTCATTTTCAAATTCAAATTGAGTTTGTTCTTCTTGATTTACTAATGATTTTATATGTATCTCTTTTTTTGATGGTGTAATTGTATTAGATTGTACATTTTTTTTAGTTATTTTTGTATCATAATGTAATTCTATCTTTGGATTTGGAGTAATTTCGTTAGTATTTTTTATATCTACTATTATGTTGTGAAAATATTTAATTTCTTCTATGTCATTTATATTTTCTTTCCATGCTTCATGGTAACCTTCTATTATTTTGATTTCTTTTATTGGATAAGATACTTCTTTAAGTATACTTATCATTTCTTCTCTGAAGGGAACGTTGTAGATAATTTTAACTTTGGATAGAATTTTTTTTTTTGTTGCATTGTATTTTTCAAATAATTCTTTTTCTTCTTCAAAAAGAAGAATTAAATCTTCCATAAGCTTTGTATATTCCTTTCTTTTTTTCATATTTATATTATAAATTATATTATAAAACAATATGATTTATTTAAATATAAAATATATCTAATATGTTATCTTTTTCTTCTTTATTAATTCCAATATATTTGAGAGTAATTTGTGGTGTGCTGTGATTTAGAATTTCTTGTAACATGGCTACATCTTTTGTTTGTTTATAGAACCAATAACCGAAGGTTTTGCGCATAGTGTGTGTCCCGATAGATTCTACACCGGAAAAATCTCCGGCTTTTTGCAATTGTCGATAAGCCTGGATCTTACTAATGGGCTGATCTCCTTTTCGGGAAGGGAATAACCAGGTATTTTTTAGGGCTTGGGCATACGAATAGACTTCATCAAAAATAGAGGTAAGATTAATCATGCGTTCTTTCTTCGTTTTTCCTTCTTTGATCTTAAATTCTTTTCTCTTTTTCCGTTTTAACTTTACTATGGTTTCTGTTTGAATTTGGAGTAGATCGCTAACACGTAATCCAGTATTAATACCGATTAGAAAGAGAATATAGTCTCTTTCTGAACAATGACGTTTAAGAGCCCATTTCATATCTTCGATCTGTTCTTTGCTACGGATGGGTTGGACATCAATGAGATGTGGTTTTTTGTTCATGGATTTTGACCTCTTTATTTATAGTATTTTGAATGTATACTTTTGTTTTATAAATTGAGGATATCAGGGAAATCAGTAAGAATTCAATGTTTAAGGTAAAATGAATGTAAACTAATATTCAAAAGTTTACATTCGAGAATAAAAAAAGACCTATTTATTTAGGTCTCTTTTTATATTTTAATTGATAATTGTGTTTGATTTCAATTTACAAGAATTAATATAGTTTTTTTAAATTAGATAATGCTACTAAATATATTGATACTCCAAAAAATATTCCTCCACCGCTCCATATAATAATATCAAATAATGAAATAGATATTGTTCCTGAACTTAAATAAGGGAAAATATAACACATTAAAATAAACATTTGAAAACTAAAATATATTCCTGCTTTTAAACTTTGTTTTTTTAATTTTTTCTTTTTTTCTAAGTACTCTTCTTTTGTTGTACATTCTGTATCATTTAGTTTTTTCTTTTCTATATTTCGTATTAGGTAACCTGCGTAGATCATATTAATTATAAATGTAATTATAGTTCCTATAGACATAGTATTGTTAATTGTATCAACTATTAACATAATAAACATTGCTATCATATTTAAATACCATAAAATCATTCCTGAAAAAGCTAATTCTTTATTTATTTCTTGTTTTTGATATTCGTCTCTTTCATCTATTGCTCCTATAAAGTGTTTATATAATTTTTCTTCCCATTTTTTTTTCATTGTTTAATTTTCCTCCCAAAATAAATCATTTAATGTTACACCCAAACTTTTACATATTTTAATACAAAGATTTAAAGATGGATTGTATTCACCTTGTTCAATTAAACCAATTGTTTGTCTACTAACATTTGTTAATTTTGCTAATTCTGTTTGTGTTATACTTTTTTCAAGCCGAATACGTTTTACTTTGGTAAGCATTTCAATGTCCTCCAATGTATATATATGTAATTCTGTAATATATATATAACATTTGTTTTGTATATATGTCAAATATATGATTTATTGTGAAATTTAATATTAGATTTTTTAAAAATACTATTTAGGATTTTAGTTATCATATTTATATGCAATTATGCATATTTTACTTTTTTTGTTATTTTATGTGATAAAGTCTTTTTGTGTAATTATATAATCTTTATATTTTCGAAATATAATTTAAAATTCATTTTATGACTGATTTTTTATAGTATATGTTAGTTATAAATTTAAAAAGTAGGAATGAATAATGAAAAAAAGAAACGACTATGCGTATCATTTAATTATTAGCATACTATCATTTTTAGCTATAATGTTTTTGGTTTTTGGAAATTATAAAAGTGCTATTTTCAAGTACTCAATTATATTTGTATGTTTAATTAATATGATAATAAATTTATTTTCTTACTATAAAAAAAGAAATAATTAGTTTGAAATTCATGATTAAAATGTTGTTTTTTTGATTTATATATCGAAAAATTTTTATATTATATTTTTAACACTCAAATAAATTTATTTAAAAGGAGGAAATTTCATGTTGGATTCAAATTTATTTACTGCTCTTTCTATTGAAGAGTTGGAAGTAGATGGTGGTAAGAAAAATTGGGGTAATTATGCTGGTGAAACTTTTGGTGCTGTTTCTGGAGGCGCAGGTGTTGGATTTGCTATTGGTGGTCCAGCTGGAGCGTTTCTTGGTGGTACATATGGTGGAGTAGCATACGCTATTGGTGTTTTAGTCGATAATAATTAATAATTTTATTTTTATAAAAATGGAGGTAATTTCATGGAATTCTCATTAGACAAAAAACAATTTTTACAGGATATTTCATTAGAAGAATTGGATATTAATGGTGGTGATTGGGGTTCTGCTGTTGCAAACGGATTAGGTGTTGCTGCTGTTACTGCTGCTGGTGGAGCAAAATGGGGAGGTAGAATCGGTCTTGTTGGAGGTCCTCAAGGAGCTATTATCGGTGCTGCTGCTGGTGCTGTTGTTGGTGGAGTTTGGGGATATTATTCTAATTAATTAAAAAACTCTTTCAAGTTGTTTTTCCTTTTAAATATTTAAAAGGAAAAACAACTTTTTTAATAATTAATAAGTTTTATATTTTGAAAGGATTTTGATATGTTAAGAAAAAAAATCACCTATATAAAACAGCATGATTTAAAGGATTGCGGACCAGCTTGTTTATCAATGATTTCTAGATATTATGGATTAACTATTTCAATTTCTAGAATGAGAGAAGTTGTTGGAACAGATTTGAATGGCACAAATATAAAGGGACTTTTAGAAGGTGCTGAAAAATTAGGATTTAATGTAAAAGGTGTAAAGGCAACGAGTTTAGAAGCATTAAATGAAATTTCTTTACCTGCTATTGCACATGTAGTGATGGATGGTGGGTTATTACATTATGTTGTTATTCATAAAGTTAAAAAAAATAAGGTTTATGTTGTTGATCCAAGTCAAGGTTTTGTTACATACTCGTTAGATGATTTCGGTAAAATTTGGACTGGTATTTTGGTTTTAATTTCTCCGGGTAATAAGTTTCAAAAAGGGAAGGCTACTCAAAGTACTTTTTCTCGATTTTTATCTTTATTAAAAGAACAAAAGCATTTGTTATTCCCTTTGTTTTTTGCTTCAGTTTTTTTTAATTTATTTGGTTTATTAGGGGCTTTTTATTTTAAGTTTTTAATTGATGATATTGTAACTAATCAATTGATGGGAACACTTCATATTGTATCTATTGGAATTATTGTATTGTATATTTTCCAGGTTTTACTTTCATATTTTCGCACTCATTTAATTTTATATTTAAGTAGAAGAATAGATGTTCAATTAATACTTGGTTATTATCGTCATGTTGTAGGTTTGCCTATGAACTTTTTTGAAACAAGAAAAGTAGGGGAAATTATTTCTCGTTTTATGGATGCAAGTAAGATAAGAGATGCATTATCAACAATAACGATTACATTAATGATTGATACTCTAATGGTTATATTAGGAGCGAGTTTATTATACATACATAGTCCACTTTTATTTGGAGTTACACTCTTACTTATACCTTTTTATATAGGTATTATTTTTCTATTTAATAAGCCTTATCAAATTATTAATAGAAAAGAAATGGAGAGTAATGCAAAGTTAACATCATATTTAGTAGAATCTTTAAATGGAATTGCAACTGTAAAGTCTTATAATGCTGAAAAAGAAGTGTTTTTTCAAACTGAAAGTCGTTTTGTAAATTTATTAAAACATGTATTTAAAAGAGGAATGTTATCTAATTTACAAAGTTCTATTAAAACGGGATTAGAATTAATTGGGGGAACTATAATTCTTTGGATTGGTGCAATACAAGTATTAAAAGGAAATATGACGATTGGTGAGTTAATTACATATAATGCACTTTTAGCATATTTTTTAAATCCTATTGAGAATTTAATAGGAATTCAACCTGCTATGCAATCTGCATTAGTTGCTGGGGAAAGATTGAATGAAATTTTTGATCTGGATTTGGAAAAAAATGATAAAGAGCATAATAAAGTATCACTTGAAAAATTGTCAGGAGAAATTAAATTTTCGAATGTTACATTTCGTTATGGAACACGTAAAGATGTATTAAACAATATAAATTTCGGTATAGAACCAGGTAATCAGGTAGCTTTTGTAGGAGAAAGCGGTTCTGGTAAAACGACAATATCGAAGCTTTTGATGTATTATTATGAGCCACAACAAGGTGATATTTATTATGATAATTATCATATTAAAGAAATAGATCGAACAGCTTTAAGAAATCGAATTGCATATGTCTCACAAGAATCATTTTTCTTTAGTGCTTCAATTTTTGAAAATTTATGTTTTGGTTTAGAAAATAAAGTCACATTAGAAGAAATTATACAGGTTTGTAAAAAGACCTCTGTACATGATTTTGTTAGTGATTTACCTTTACGTTATGATACTTTATTAGAAGAAAATGCATCGAACTTGTCAGGTGGACAAAGACAACGCTTAGCAATTGCACGGGCATTATTAAAAAAACCAGATATATTAATTTTAGATGAAGCTACAAGTAATTTGGACTCTACAACAGAAAAATATATTACAGATATGTTAAAAGAGTTGGGATTACAAGGATTAACAGTTATTATGATTGCCCATCGTTTAAGCACAATTCAACATGCAAATTTAATTTTTGTAATGGAAAAGGGAAATATTATAGAGCAAGGTTCTCATGAAGAATTACTAATTAATGAAGGGAAGTATCATTCTCTTTGGAAAAATCAGACAGTCCATTCGGAATATATCAGGGTACATTCTAATGCATTGGAGGGGGGGCATTATGAGTAAAATTTATTCTTTTGATCAATTAACAGATAGTGTGGAATTATTAGAAAGAAAACCTCCTCGTTTTATTGCTGGATTATTATTTTTTCTTGCTCTAAGTTTGTTAGTATTTATAATTTGGGCATATATAGGAACATTAGATACTGTAAGTAAAGGAACAGCAATAGTGCAAGGTAAATCAGATGTAAGTGCATCTAGATCTCAAATTGTTGGAACTGTAGATACTGTTTTTGTTCAATCTGGAGATGAAGTGAAAATAGGAGATTCTTTAATTCAATTAAAGAATCAAGAATTAGTAGACAAGTATAATCAAGTTGATCAAATTGTTCAGCATTTAGATAAACAAAAGGGAATGTTAGAAGAGCTAAAAAAAAGCATTCAATTTCATAAATCATCTTTTTCTAATGAAGTAGATAAGAAAATAATAGAAGAATATAAAGGATATGAGCAAGGATATGAATCTTTAGAAAATGAAAAAGAGAGTGAGATGAAGGTAATAGATAATAGTAAATTTTCGAATGAACAAGATGAAGTTTTACAAGGATTAATCGAAGAGAAGGAAAGTATACAAAGAGAAATAAAACTTATTGAAAAACAGAAAGCAAGAGAGAACGCTTTAGGAGAACAGAAAGCAAGAGAGAACGCTTTAGGAGAACAGAAAGCAAGAGAGAACGCTTTAGGAGAACAGAAAGCAAGAGAGAATGCTTTGGAAGAACAGAAAGCAAGAGAGAACGCTTTGGAAGAACAGAAAGCAAGAGAGAACGCTTTAGGAGAACAGAAAGCAAGAGAGAATGCTTTGGAAGAACAGAAAGCAAGAGAGAACGCTTTGGAAGAACAGAAAGCAAGAGAGAACGCTTTGGAAGAACAGAAAGCAAGAGAGAACGCTTTGGAAGAACAGAAAGCAAGAGAGAACGTTTTGGAAGAACAGAAACAGTTGCTAGGTGATAAAATAGATTCTTTGGAATCTCAAAAAAATAGTGTTGAAAAACGAATTGAACAAAGGAAAAAAACTTTAGAAAGTGAGAGGGAAAAAGTTGAAATTACTAGAGAGGGAAAGAAAGAACAAAAGCAAGATATATTAAATCAATATAAAGAAAATGCTATTATTTCAGTTAATCAAAGAGTTGAATCTTTAGAGAGAGATATATTTTTAAAAAAACAAGAGTTGAACGGGTTACATAATCAAAATGAAACCACAACTATAAAGGCAAAAAAAGATGGGATTGTACAATTCCCTTCTATTATACAACAAGGTGATTTGATTGATCCTGGTCAAGAAATAGTTTCCGTTATTCCAAAAGAGGATGAAAAGAAGATAAAAATTTTATTATCAGCTCAAGAGATAAAGGGGATTAAAAAAGAGAATAAAGTACAGTATTCATTTAAATTAAAGAAAACGGATAAACAAATTGGTAAGGTAACTTATGTATCGGCAAATCCTATTTTTAATAAGGATTCTAAATCTTATATGTATGAATTAGAAGCAACTATTGATACAAAAGAGTTGAATGAATTACATACAGGTATGATAGGGCAAGCTTCTATTGTAACGGGAGAAGAAAAAATATGGAGATTTTTATTAAGAAAGTTAGATTTTATATCTAATTAATGGAGGATAATAAAATGACAGAAGTATTCTTAAACGTTAATAATAAAGAAAACAAAGTAAGTTTTTTTACATATAAAAATTTATTAGTAACTTTTTTAAGTGTTTTGGGATTTTCATTTTTGAGTGGTATGTTTTTGGCTTTAGTTGCTGGAATTTATGGTGAAGAAGCTGTAAAGAATATTACACAGGGTTATTATATTTTAGTAATAGATGCAATTGTTACTATGTTGGTAGTGTTATTTTATAAACCAGCACGTAATTTTATTACTGATATTTGGAATGTATCAGTTTTAAAAGTACCTAAAACTTATGGATACATATTGTTAGGGTTTATTATTATTTTTATATCTCAATATATAACTTTAAGTTTATTAGGTTTTGAAAGTGCGGAACAACAACGAAATCAATTAGGAGTGGCGTCTCTTCAAAATAATGTTATACAAAATATTATATATATTTTTAGTATAGCATTTATTACCCCAATTAAAGAAGAAGTAATGTATAGAGGTATTTTTTATAGGTTTTTAGAACAAAGACATAATTTTATTGTCGGGATATTAGTTTCTTCATTAGTATTTGGTCTTTCACATGGTGGCTTACCAATTACAGCAACGATCATGGGAATGGTATTTGTTATATTGTATAAAAAGACTAATTCAATTTTACCTAGTATAATCTTACATATTATATGGAATTTAATTGTAAGTATTAGTACAATCTTATCATATTAAAAAATAATTAATAAGATTGTACTAACTTAGTTTTCTATACGTTTTATTATTTTTCAGTTACAACAAAAAATCCCATCGTGTTATAATTGAAAGCGACCAAGCAAATCAATTAGAAAAGAAGGGATTTTTAATGAATGTATTTATTTTTAATTTCTATAAGAATCATAGCATAAAATGTTCCTTTTCTCTAGTTGAAAATCTTAGAAAAGAGGAGAAAGATTATGTCAAAGCTCGTCAATTTAGAACAAGCTGAAAAAAATGCAAGATTGAGAGATATCGAGAATTCGAAGATCTTGTCAGAAGAAGAGATGTACATAGTAAATGAGCTCCAAGCAAAAGCCAGTTCAAGGGGAATGAAATTAGTTCCTGAACGAAAAATAAAAAATAAAGCAAAGTTTGTTCAAATCATTCAACAAAATATCCAATATTTATTTAAAATTGATTATTTAACAAATGCTGAAAAAGTATTTTTATTAGATATTTCAATGTGTGTAGGGTTTTTAAGTAATTGTTTAGTTAGTGATATTAATTCAAAAGAACAAATCCCATTAACTCAGCGAGAATTAGCTAAAAAAATTGGAAGACATGAAACTAAGGTGAGTCCACTAGTTAGAAAGTTAATTGATAAAGGTATTATAGCTCGTTCAGAGAGTGGTGTTGATGATAATAATGTTAGAGCCTATGCATTATTTATAAATCCTCACATTATGTTTTCAGGGAATAGAGATGAGGTTAATCCAACACTTAAAGCAATGTTTAGAAAGGTTCCAAAACAACTTAAAAATTTACCTATTAAATTATTTTAAGTCTACTTATTAAAGTAGACTTTTTTTATTAATTTCGTACTTACCAAAAACGGTAAGTTTACTTACCAAAAACGGTAAGTACGAAAAATCCTGAAACCCTTGATATTACTGGGTATTTTCTACTTTAGTATACTTGTCCCTTCTTACTCTATATAGAAAAAGCTAAAAGTTCCGCAAGGAACAGGTAGTATTTTTAAGCAAACCCGGCTTAAAAATCTCCACCTTTGCTAGAAAAAAGTCGCCTCGTCAATCCTCGGCTAAAGTCGAAGACTTTTCTTTTTTCTAGCATCCTTGCCAAACTTTTTTTGGCTCGTTTGCTTCCATCGCCAAGCCGATACACTCAAAAGTGGGATTTAGGCATATCGGCTTGAGCTATTCATTATACGAGCCAAATCGCTTGATCTAACGTCCAATAATTAATTCTTACTCTATTTTTAGATACGCAATACGTGGGGTCTCCCCACACCCCGGCCAGCCTCTACCTCAAAAGTAGGGGGGAAACTAAAAAACACTTACGAAAAGTAAGTGTTTACTGTAGAAGTGGTTTTTCTCTTTGAGATTCGTAGGAATCATTAAAATTTAAACGTCTAAATAGATTTGTATTCCTGATTTTGATGTTTTTTGGATCAATCATAGATTGCCATGGTTGTAAGTTCTTTTTATTTTCTCTAAGTTTAGTAATTCTACTAATAACATTGTTTAATTCATGTTCATGATCTTGGTTCATCACAATAAAAGTAAAGCTTGTTATTACTGTTGGGAAGCAAATCTTTAATAAAAATTCAATATGATAGATATCAGAGATTAGGTTGTTAATTGTGATATAAGATGTTCCTGGTATTGGGATAATATTTGCTACGATTCGTAAGGATTCTTTTTGATCATTGATAAGTAATTTAAGAGAACAACGTGTAGTAAGAATCTTAAAGAGTTCATCTATAAATGTAAGGAGTACGTGAAGTTGAGTTTCAGGTGTCTCTTCATTAATTAACCACAATCCTCTATTTTCTTTTTTTGTCTTTATAAGAAAATCTGTTATAAATTCCATATCAAGATTTTTAGGTATTTTGTTGTTTGGGAAGTATTCTCCAAAGTAACGTGTATCTTTTTCTTGTATCGGGTTAATTGGGAAAAAGGGTTCTGTATGTAACAGATAATAATGCTCGTGAGAGCAAAGTAATGCGGTTAATAATATTGGATCTGTATATTGTTTACTTAATTCTAGATAGTCTTCCATGCGGGTAAAGTGACGGAAGAGTACATTTTCTCCAGGTGCAATTGGTAGCACCTTTTTTTCTTGGCCAAAATAATAGTAAGCTCGATAAGATAAATAAATATATTCCGCACCATAAAAGGACTTAGAACCAATTAACAGTTTATCTTCTAACTCTTTTAATTTTGCATAACCAAGTGTTCTAGACTTATTCTTTTTTCCTTTTTGGTAGCCAAATAGGTCCAAAAATTGAGATTTTAACATGTAGGGCTGATGATGAAGCATAAATGTAAATAGATTATGATAATGCTTCATGATGAATAAATGTAATTCATCACTTAATTTTCTCTTATGTGGATCTTCCTGAATGTCATGTAAGTTTAAGATATAGGGTGAATTCGTATTATTCATAATTTCATGTACTGTATAAAAAGTAGGTGGAACGATAAATGTTGGTTGTATTGCCATGTTTTCTCCTCCTATAGTTGTTCATATCCGGATAAAAATGTCTTCGCAAATTCTTGTTTTTGTTGAATATCAATCTCTTTATAGTTACGTGTTGTCACCTCTATGGCAATGTAACCGTCATGCGCTTCACTATAGACGGCTCCATCAGGCGTTGGTTGGAATTTTCCTTGTGGATGGGACTCTACTATTCTTTTTTTGAAATCGGCGTATTTGGGGTCTTTCTGGGCCTCTGAATGCAATTGTTTTTCTGTTTTCCATGTTTCTCTTATTTCTTTTGGTAGAGAGATGTATTTTTCAGAGAGACGAATATCATGTTTAGCGTTATTTATGCCGGTTTTATATTGATATTCTTTTCCCTCTTTTCTAAACTTTTCTATTCCCTTTTCTCCTAGAACAATTTTTCCTGTGCGTTCTTCTAAATAGCCGCTATGACAAAGTTTTTTCAGGCGATCTCCTTTGATGTTATATTCTCTTTCCATTTGCTCTCTGGTAGCTGTTCCAGTTTTCCAAAGCATATCCATACCTTCGATTTCTTTTGTTTTTAGAATCCTTATATGTTTTCGTGGCGCGGCCATAGGGATGCCTCCTGTCTTTGCTATATTTGTGTATTAATTTATTTGGGAAGACATAGCGAAGCTATGTATCCTCCGTTATGAATCATGTGTAAATGTAGACATGTGGACATTTACACATGATTCGTTTTTATTAAATAAACATTATTAAACAAATGTTTATTTAATTTCATTCAAAAAAGCGAAAGCTGGTTTTGAATGAACCAATCTAATAGCGAAAGCTATAGATTGGATAATACAAAATGTGATGCGGAGCATGACATTTTGATCAAACAAATAAAATGCCGGAGGGCAATTTTATTTGTCTTTTTCTAAGAAGCGTGAGCTGATTTAGAAAAAGAATCTGGACAGATGCGAAGCGTTCTGGACAGGAAGTCCCGCAGGGCAAAATACGCCTGAAGACCATTCACTCGGCTTGCCGAGCTTGTTTTTGGTTCAAGCGCAGCGAGAATCAAAAATGAATGCGTCTGACCGCAGGCATGGAAAAGCGTCAGCTTTTATCATGCCAAGGCAGGCGTATTTTGCCCTGCTTGAAGAATGGGGGACGAAGGACACCATTCTGATGAGTAGAAATTTTTTGAACTTCTTGATTTGACGCCGTTAGGGCGGATAAATCAAGCTCCCCACAGGGGAGAATGTATACTTGAGTATTTGTGATACGTTATAGATATATAATATAATTAAAATTATATTATATATCTGAGTATTGTTAAAATGATTAATAGAAAAAAATACTGTTATGATGATAAGATAGAGGTGTCATAACAGTTATAACTGTTATGACGAAGATTTAATATTAAAAGAGGGGGTTATAACTGTTATGACTTCTGTTGTTTATGAGAGTGTAAATCAAATTGCCAAGAGATTAAGGGTGTCGCCCTCTACAGTTAAGAAATATTATTTGTTGATTGAGAGTTATAACTGTTATGTCTTTAAACGTGATGAGCAAGGACGAGTTATATTTAGTGACTATGATCTAAGATTATTACAAAGATTAATAGAATTAAAAAACATGCCCCAAGTTACATTAGAAGAAGCATGTAAACTTCTTTTAGAGGAAGAAGGATTAAAGAATACAGAGGCAGTTATGACTGTTATAACTCCTGAAGATAGTGATTTAAAGGCGTTATTACAAGAGTTAAAAAGTACTGTTGAAATACAGCAAAAGCAGTTACAAACGCAGAGTGAGCAAATAAATCAATTAACAAATTTATTAGAATCACAGCAAAAATTATTAGTGGATTCCAATGCTGTTGAAAAGAAACAAATCAATGATCGAGATAAAGCAGTTATAACGGTTATGAGAGAACTTCAAGAAGTAAAACAAATGATTGCAGCTAATAATGAGAAGAAATGGTATCAATTTTGGAAGTAAAGATCAGAGTCCGGAGCGTTTATGCCGCGAAAGTCGCTTTACTATGAGGGGCACCCTCATGCAAACTCACCAGAGGTGGCCCCAGAAGGGCGGTTTTTGCCCGCTGGGGTTATCTTTGGGAGTTTGAGGGTGTAGAGGCTCGTAGTCAAGTGAACCGTGGAATAAAAAGTGTAGGACGGTTCCCCAGGTTAGGGCAAAAACCAAGTATTTTGGGTAAAAGTTCTAATGTCGGAAAAAGAAGAATAGAAATATAGCATACATATAATAAGGGAATGCAGTATAGATCAGTCTACAAGCATTCCCTTGCTATAAAGATGTTAATAATATTTTAATGATGTTGTTACTATGTATGTCATATTGATTAAGAATAAAAAGATTAATATATCTAGTGTTAAAAAGACATATAATATTACTTTTATCTTTTTAGATATTTCGTTTTTAATCATATATATAATGAATAGCATTGTAGTTGATTGGAATAGGATGGTGAAAAATAAAAATGTGATAGCAAACACCATATTTCCTGGTGTAAATCGAGTACTCATAATGAGTAGAGAACTAATTATATTAAGAATAAGCGTAGTTAGTATAAAAATATATTTGTAAATGTTTTTAATTTTGATCGCCTACTTTTTAATTTTTTAGTTGGTAATACAGTTGTTTATTTTTATGGTTATATATAAGTATTTTTTTATTGTTTTCATTTACAATGTAAACATCTTTTTCTTCCCAATCTATTCCATGAGGTATGTCTTTTTCAATTGAAAATAAAACATCTTTATTTCTAAAAGGAATTGAATTTCGATTAGCATGAATGTTTATTTCATGTTCTTTTGTTTGAATGCTATAATCTCCTGAATAATTGGAGAAGAAAGGTGTTAATTTACTATAAATATATAGAATTTCTTTCTTATCGCTTTCTTGATAAAAGTGGGAATTGATAACTTTTAGATCTGATGTTTTTATGTCTTTTGGCATAAGTAAAAAGGCAATGAGACAATAAAATATAACAACAATAGTAATTAAAGAATATATGTAGAGAGAAGCTATTAATAAATATCTTTTGTAATTGCTTTGTTTTATTATCTGATTTTGCAAATTTGAATCCTCCTTTAATAAAGAATCAATTGAAACATTAAATAGATTGCTTAAGGTTAATAAGTTTGTTAGATCAGGAAGACTTTTTCCTAGTTCCCATTTAGATATAACTTGTCTTGAAATAAATAATTGGCTGGCTACATCTTCTTGTGTCATGTTATTTATTAATCTTAAATGTTTTATTTTTTTTCCAATGTCCATATATGTACCTCCTTTAATTACCTTAATTATTCTAATGTTAAATAGTAAGAAACGCATCGTAGAGTTATAAAAAAGGCATGCAACGATGTGTTGCAGACCTTTTTTATGTGATAATCTTAGAAATAAGTTTATTTAAAGGAGAATAGAAGAATATCAAGTTTTTAGTGGAGAGAAAACTTTTAGGATAATTTGCGATTTATGAATTTATTAATTTTAATATTAAAATTAAATGGAGTTGTTAGTGTGTTTGAAAAAGAATTATTAGATTTTTGTAATAGAGGAATGAATATTTTTTTTATGTTTAATTCTGTGAGAAGAAGAGTAATTTGGTTTTTTATAATACAAATGTGTGTAATATTATCTTTTATAACAATATGTATTCTTTTTAAAAAGACTTTAGATTTTATGGGAATATTTATAGTTTTATTTGAAATAGAGCTATTTATCACTTCTTTATTATTCATTCGTAATTATATTCGAAGTTATATTTTAAAAGAGTATAAAATTAAATTTGGAAGTAAAGAATGGTATACCTTTAAATATTTATTGTTAAAGAAGTTTTTAATAAATAAAAAGATTTTACATAAGCCTAATAAGTATAAAACTAAAAATATTGAGGCATTAGACTTTTGTATAGAAAGATTTGAAAAGCATCTTGAGAGAAAAAACAAAAGGAAATTTTCAACGATTGTAATGTCTTATAGTGCGATACTTATAGCTGTATTTGTACCTCTTTGGACAGCCTTTAATAATTGGGTATATCAAAAGAATAATTTTGAGTTTGGACAAGCCACAGCTTATTTTGGATTAGCATTTATTATTTTGATTTTTGTTTTTTTGTTTTGGATATTGATTTGTCATTATTGTATTGGGGATATATTGCAGTTAAGGGAGCAAAGAATTATTAATCTTATTGATATGTTGAATGGAATTAAGTTTTCTTTGAACAATTCTTATTATCTAGATCAATTTGGGAATGA
>NZ_JARVHE010000004.1:0-57234 GCF_040459875.1 Bacillus cereus group sp. MG16 | reverse complement strand
ATATCCAAACCATAGTGTGTTGTCCCAGTGTCTCTAATATTTGTCACTAATACTTTTTCAATGTTTGAATGTGATCCGTCATATGTTATTGATAAACCAGTCCCATCACCCATCATCTTAGAAGTAGCTGTACCATCAAAAATAGGATCAGTGGCAATAACGCCCGCTCCGTCTACATATCCGGTGAAAGGTGCATAACATTTGATTAATGCTGATTTATCACCTACAGATGCACCACATGTAATTCCTTTTGCTGCAAAAGTCTCATCGGGAGTTGCAAGAAATGCACCAATTTTTGATGAAGGTTCATACTCTACTACAATTTCATGGTTAGGAGTACTATAAACGTTTTTAAAGTTTATATTTTGGTGAACAGCGTCTGTAACAAACTCCCATCCTGCTCCTTTATTTCGTATAACACCCGCATAAGATATACCCGGTTGTCCTAATTTCGTTCTTAATGACCGATCATTCATTTCGACAATTCGTTTTTCATGATTTATAAAATCTTTATCTAACCTCCCTTTTAAGGAGGCATTTATATTCCCGTTTACATCCACCCTTGCTTGGGCTGCTTCTACTGATGAATCTCCATTAACTACTAATGTATTTATTTGTTCTTGGACATTTTCAGATATTCTATTTGCTTCTTTAGCCTGTTCTTTCGCTATAACAGAATTACTTAAAGCTTGACTACTATCTTTTTCGATATTATTATGTGTTTTTTCAAGCTTGTCCCAGTTTTCATTTGTTTCGTTTCTGAAATTTCTATCTTGAGCTGTGTTTTCCCATCTGTTTAGTGATATAGGCATCCTTTCACCTTCCTTGCTAGTATTAATGGAAAATAAAGAGGACGTATATCATACACGCCCTCAAAAACTTTATCAATAAGTCATTGGTGCTGTTGGATCTAAGACCCCATTAATCATTACACTTACAGCATTTTCAGTTTCTTGTTTAATTAATAATTTATCTCCTGGATTTAATACGATAAATGTTTCGCGTACATCATCACCATTTTTAACTTTAGTAGTCATAACGTCCACTGTGTTCACTGTTAATGTTACCTTCTGTTCTGTTTCTAAAGCGTTATTAAACATTAATTGCTTTACAGTTACCTGTTGTCCTTGCTGCACATCACATACTACTAATTTCTCTGTTTGTGGTTTTCCTAAATAAATTTGAACTGATTTCATAAATAATTCCTCCTAAAGTTTGTTTTTATATAAAATTCGTTTTTTAATACTTTCAATCTATCGATCTAGCCACATGCGGATTTTTCGACAATAGGCTTTCTTTCCCTCAACAGTGGAACGTAAACGAATGTATACACTCATTTCTTCTCCTGTTGGAACTCCTAAATCTATTTCATAAAGTTTCCCATAAACCGCAATTGGAGACTTTGGATCGGTATTATTTGATGCGTATTTAGCTAAAAAGGTATTCCCGTCCCCAGCCATAATAGCAACTTCACAAGACGCACCCTCAGTAGCTAATTGACCGATTAATACATTTAAGTATCGCGACTTATGTTCAAACGTGTAATATTGACAGTCGTAATGCTCATCTGACTTATCTGTCACCCACCACCAACTCTCCACATTCACTGCGGTAAACGGAGGTTCGTGACCGTTGATATCAAAGCCATGCTGAAGAATACCACCTATGATAGTTGCATATCCATCTTCCCGTTCAACGCGAACAAGACCACGATGAACATCGAGGCCTCCTGCACCAATATGGACGTATCTATTTTTATCTTCTGGATCTATATACCAAACGCCAGTGTTATCAGCGAATGTTTCTGTATTCATGTACAAGCGTTTTAAAGCTAAGCTTAAATTGCCTTCATCATCCATCAATTTTTGAATGTCTCTTTGAGTCTGTTGAAATTGCGCTTGAATTGCGCTTGCAGTTCGTAACGTTTTAAAAGTCGATAATTCAAATGTTGGTGAAATACTATTATTTACTGGGTCGTCTATAACCTCAACGATTCGTATCTGAACAGCTACATCTGCCTCTTCATAAAGCATATAAACATAGTCGCCATAATCGTACGGATGCATTTGCAAACCATTTTCGTATAAATCTGAAACGGATACATTAAATTTCGTTAGGGGTTTATCATTTAAATTATTTTTACAAGCTTCTAATAAAGAACTCTCATACTTATAACGATCATCATCAATCGACTTTTGATGAATTTCACCGTATACACTTACTAATGGTGATTTATATTCAACAGAAAACTCTGTTTCGTCATCCCTTTTTCCAAACCCTCGAATAACTGTACAAAAGTTTGACATGTCCGTTTCTTCATTAAAGGTTTGTAAATTATGTCCATATCTAAACTGTGATTCTGTAGTTTTACCTATCTCATTTTTAAATGTAATAACTTTATTTTTGTTATCAATGGAAAACTCAGCTTTATACCTCTCTAATCCTTTTTGCAGCAATGAAAGCTTAGAATCTCTCCCGAAGTTTTCAAAACGTTGTGGAGCAAATGCACCGTTTATAATGTATGTCCATCCGCTACCAACAAATAAGAAGTCGCAGAATTGTTTAAAATTAATGGTTCCATTCAGTAATTCATATTTATGTTGGCTGATAAAACCGTCTAGAAATACATGCATTGCGTTAATTCTTTTTCCATAGTGTCCTACTTTAGATATACCAAGTACAATATATTCATCACCTGTTTCGGAAATTGTAACTATGGAACGTTTATCTAGCAATTTATACGCATGAGCTGCTTCTGGGGTATTTAGCTGATAGAAATTAAGAGAGTGTTCTCCATTGACTCTTCGTTTTCTTCTTACTTCCTTAAAATCGCAAAGCATCTCTGTTTGTCCATTTATTCCTGTGACTAATAACATGACTTCACCTACAAATAATAAAACCGGAAATCAAATTCAATTTTGAAGTTACCTGAAGCGCCAGATAACACAAAATCATTCCAACCCGGTTTTAGTGTGATTAACTTCCAATTCGTGTCTTTAAAGATACTACCTACGCCAGGACGGTAAGACTTAACTCCATCTAATACAATTTGTGAACTCTCAACCACTGTTGATTTTCCATAACTCCATGTATCACCTGTTGTTAAATTCTTAATCGTTAACTGATCAGACCATCCTGTATAAATAATTTTTAATGGCATTTCCTTCGGATCAATCGTGACATCACCTGCATTATAGATACGGAAGGATGTTGTATTATGCGTGTACTTTGTATCCTCTGCAATTAATCCCTGTCCAATTTGCCAAAGATTAGAATCAAATGTATTTGGATCAGTGGTTTTTCCAATTGATTCTGCAAATGGTAGTTTCACAGTTACAAAATCAATTTCAAAGAACCCGTATTTCCAATTCTGCTCGATACTGTAAGGCGAACTATATTTTACTAACCATCGCTTGCCCGGATTTCGTTGATCTATAATATAAAAAGCTTCTCTACTATCAAATAGACGAAACACCTCATCTCGCAACAACGCATAATCCCACATATCAACTGCTTTAAAATAAAAGGAACAGTTTATAGTACGTTGACCATAAACTGTTCCTCTATCAATAGTTCCGTGCCTATTTTCAACAGTCTCAAAGTTATGAACAGGCGATGGTGACTGCGGATTAAAGTCTCTTGTCATGATGCCTAGTTCTTCTAATATATACTTTTTTCCACCTAACGTTTGTACTGTCGTTCCTAAAGTGATTACTTCAGACATTTAATCACCATCCTCCCTTTTGTCCCATAACAAATGATTGATTTACAATTCGCTTCCCTTGGTCTACGTCTATCTTATCGCCAATTGCCCTAACCACTTCAGTGCTATCAATAACAATTACATTTTCAATAACAGCAGGAGTAGCATTTTGAATGTTATTTGGCGTTCTAGAATCATTTGCAGATTTACTTAAAGTTGCTCCGCTAAATCCAGAAGTAGACGAGACATTCGAAATGCTAGAAGGTGTTTTATAACCTGCAGAAACAAGAGGAATGGAAGGCCCTGATACTGTTCCCATTGAAACATCTCCAAGTGATATTCCTTCTGATAATGAATCGAATGCATCCTTTACAGTTGTAGCCATATCTTTTGCAGCTTTATATACAGGGTTTTCCATAGCGCTAATGCCGTTTACTAAACCTTGACCAGTGTAAACACCATAATCTCTCATTAGTCGAGAAGGAGAGTGTATATTAAGGAATCCACTTACTGCATCAGCTACACTACTAGCTACTTCGACAGCAGCATCCCAAGCTTCACCTACCATAGAACCAATACCGTTAATTAGTCCTTGAACAATATTTACACCAATTTCAAATAAATCAACATCTCCTAGAGCATCTATAAGTTGCGAACCGATTTCAACAGCTGCACTAAATACAGCTCCTACTAAACTAAGAACACCTTCAATTAAAGCTCCTATCAATTGTACGCCAGCAGATAACAATTGAGGGAGGTGCTGGATAATCGTTGCAATTAACTTAGCCATAACTTGGAGAGCGGCACCAGCTAATTGAGGTGTCATTTTAAGAATCCCTTCAATAAGTTTGGTTAGAATCTGAACCCCTGCATCTATGATTCTAGGAAGATTTTGGACTACAACCTCAGTAAATTTAGTAATAATTTGTATAACCGCATCTACAATTTGAGGTAACATTTGAATGATACCCTCAACCAATTTCATTAGTATTTGCATTCCTGCTTCGAGAATCTGAGGCAAATTCTGCATAATTATTGTTATGAATTGATTAATAATTTGTAACGCCGTATCTATTAATTGAGGTAAAATTTGCAAAATCCCTTCAATTAATGCCATAAGTATTTTTATACCAGCATCAATGATTAAAGATAAATTCTGCACGATCGCATTCAATAAAGTTGTTATGATTTGCATAGCAGAGTCTATTAGTTGCGGTAAAACTTGAATAATGCCATTAACTATCGCTAATAAAATTTGAACCCCGGCATCTAGAACTTGAGGTATCAAAGGGAGAATCGCCTGTACTAAAGTAGTAATTATTTGGATTCCTGTATCTATTAGCATAGGTAGCAATTGAGTTATGCCTTGGATCAAAGTGCTAATAATTTGAGTCGATGCTTGCATCATATAAGGCAGTGCCTGAACTATCGCCAACACTAATGTTTGTATTATTGATACTCCTGTCTGAATAATTTGAGGTAGCTGAGTCGTCAAAGTTGTAATAAGCGTTGTCATAATTTGAGCATACGTCTCAACAAGCTGAGGTAAAGCTTGCAGAATCCCTTGGATGAAGCTGACAATAATTTGCATTCCTTGTTCTAAAAATACAGGTAGTTTAGTAGTAACAAAATTTGCATACCAAGTAACAAATTTATTCATTACTTCGCCAAACTTTTGTATCAATACCTCTCCACCAATACCTGCCGCATCCGACATGCGAGCAAACATTGTAGCGATCCCGATTATTAGGCCTGGAACTCCACCTAGTAAAATTGCAATAATACTCGGAATCAGCTTTACAAAGACATCAGTTATTTGTGTGAAATCTCCATGGAAAGCATTAATTATTGCTTGTTTAACATAATCAAATGCCGAGCGTAACTTTTCGCCAAATGATACTACCATTGAAATTAAATTATCATTAAGTCCCATCGCCTGCATAAGTTGCATTGCCCCATCACTGTTACCAGAAAAGGACAACGAAAACCCCTTTATAACTGTTTTTACTGTATTTAAAGCACTATTAAGGGCACGACCAAAAGAGACAACCTTTTCGATTGCCCCAACGGGAATTCCAGCAGCAACAAGTAAGTCGATATCAGCCGTACCGCCAGCTTTCACTTCTTGTCCGAATGCTTTTAATAATAATTTAATTGAGTTTAGATTGTGGTTTACCTTCGCTCCTGCTTTTGTAAAAGCATTAATGGCATTATCAGATATACCAGCAGCTTTTAATAAATCAATATCAGCACTACCTTGTTTTTTCACTTCTTTCCCAAATGCCCCAATTAGCATTTTAATAGCATTCAAATTGTGACCGATTTTAGCTCCAGCACCAGTAAATGCATTAATAGCACTATCAGATAATCCAGCTGCTCGTAACAGATCCTTATCTGCACTACCTCGACTTTTCAACTCTTGCCAAAAAGCTTTAAATAACATTCCTGTTCCATTAAGTACAAAATGAACTTTGTCTACAGCACCTGTTAATTTAGAAATTGTTTCATCAGATAGTCCGACTGCTTTTAGTAATTCAACTCCAGCGTCCTTTTTACCTGAAAGTACCTTCCAAAAACCTTTTAATGCTTTTAAAACTTTATTTATAGCATTATGGAAAGGTTCTATATTTTTATAAGCATAAGCGAACCCTACTGCTAGCCCTGTTATCGCAGCAGCTAATGCCCAAGCAACGGGACTAGCCATCGCTAAAACCATGACTGCAGGTTTAATTATCATCCATAAAGCAGCAAAAGCAGCTCTATACCCTTTTAATAATCCCATTCCTGCCCCTAAGGGTAGCAATAGGAGTGTTAAGGCTGGAACAAGCATCATTGTTCCTTGAATAAACCTTGCTAAAGCTGGATGCGCCTCGTTAAACGCTATTACCATCTTGGCTATTGCATTCACAAAATTGTAGATTGGTATCATAAGAGCAGCAAAAGCATCCCTCATGGGTTGTAGGGCTTCAGTTAATGAATCCATCATATCTTTATATGCTTTTGCATATTTAGGATTCATCTCCATATTAGCTTGGTGCAATCGGTTGTAAAACATTACAGCCCCAATACCAACAACTAAGAAAGCTTGCCCCATACCCATAACAGATTGGTTAATAATACGAATCTGATCATTAAGTTCTTTCATATTCGCATTAGGCCCAAGAAACTCTAAAGCTAACTGAGCAGCTGAACTTCTATTCGCTAGTCTCTCCATTGCATTAGTAGCCATCAAAGCCCCTCTTGAAACGTTATACAACGGATTACCCATACGTTGTAAGTTTGCTTGTAGTTTGCTAGACGTTGTGGACATATTGTTCATCATACCAATTGTCTGTAATATGCTTGCCTGCTTCATTCTATCTAATTTCATTATTTCATCGTTAGCAGCCTTCTCAGCCTTACCGATTTCGTTAACTTGAGCAATTAAGTCTTGTGCACTACCGGTGTATGTCGCCATTCCCATGGCAGCATCCAAGTAAGCGAGTTTCGTCCTTTTCAATTCTTCAATATGGGGTCTCATCGCTTCCCGTTGCTCATATTTCATCTGACGTAAGCGTCTGCTATATTCGCTGTTCGCATCCCCCATATTCTCAAGACTACGGTGATAATATCGGGAGGACCGAGCCGTAGCATTTACAAACTCATTCATTTCACGTTGCATAGCAGCTAATTCTCTTCGAATTTGGTCGGTCTCTGCTCGAAACTGGACTACTAATTCTTCTTGTGTCGCCAAAATCTCACCTACCTTTCAATCAACCGAAGTTGAGATTTTGTAAGAATTGCATATCTGCCTCAGCTTGTTTTGCACGATTCTCGATAGATTTTTTCTTTTGTTCATCAGTAACCATTTTCGATCTATCAAATAAATCTTTTGGTTTCATACTCTTTTTGGGATTACTGTGATAAACCGCACGCATCATGAGAGCAAATATACTATATGTTTGCAGTTCATCTAGATACTGTTCATTTCTCCCCGTCATCATATTTTGAAACTCACGAGGAGTTAGGTTCATTACCTCATTTGGTAACAAACCTAAATATCTAAATCCATCCTGCTGCACCTTGTCTATTTCTTCTCTAGAGAAGTCTGCGGTTCGTCGTCCGTTCCATACATCTCCTCTGCAATCTCCTTGAATTCCGGATTCTTCGCTAATACTTGTTTCTTCATTCGTGCTTTGTACTGCTTCGTCTTCGCTTTGTAGAAAAAATTGTCCGCTACCACTTCGTTAAGGACATCTTCAATGTATTGTTGTGAGATTTTTTCTTCTACAAACAGCTTTTCAATAGCAGCTGTCACTTTAGCTCTAGTGAACCCTTCTTCTGTGTGCATTAATCCGAAGTATACCGCGTCTTCGAATAGTTCTAAGTCACCTTGCAAACAAGCAGCGATAACTTGGTTCGCTCCACCCTCATATTTCTTGTTTAGCTCTGCAATAGATTTATAAGTAAGTTTTAACTCATATTCTTTTCCTTCGATTTCAAAACGCATATATATCAATCTCCTTTTAATTGGATGTTATTTTCAAATTTAAAAAGAGCGGTATAAAACCACTCTTATGCATTAGCCCCTGCAGGGATTTCAGTTAATGTTTCTTCACTTACAGTTCCAGAAAGCTTAGCCTCTAAAGAGTAAGTCGCAAATTCACCAGTAGATGCTGATTTTTCAAAAGAAGTCATCATGTAAGTTCCTTTTTCAGCTTTTAATGTACGTTTGTTAATTTCGTAGATTTCAATGTATTCCTTATTGCGTAGCTTTTTCTTTGCTGCCTCAACAAATGGATCTCCTTCAGAAACAATTCCTTCAAAAGAACGGGTCTCTGTTACTTTTCCGTAATCAGAAATTGTTCTATCCTTTGACTCTGCTTCAATCTCATCCGCTTCAATAGAATGAGATGAATCAGTTTGGTCAAACGGACGAATCAGTTTAGTTTTTAATGGGTCGGTTGGGTCAGGGATTACTACCGCGTAAATAAACTCGTCACCGCGGTACATCTTATTTGAAGTAGTAGGCGTTTGCGTTTCAGCCATACGTTACACTCTCCTTTAATTGATATAACTTTGTTCGTATTCAAAAATCATTGTTAATTGAGCAGAACCTACCTCAACTGGGGCGGTAGTCACTCTTCTGAAATAGACGGTATCAGTCGATTCACTTCCATCCTCATTCCGAAGACTTAATGTGTAACCGCTGCGTCGAATTAAGTTCGCAATTCTGTCAGATAGCTCCATAGCTTCTTCTGTTGTTGCATTAAAAAACCTCACTGTCATTGTGTGCAGTAAGGTGAATGTATCCTTTGTATTTTTCAAATCATTCGTTGATAAGTGCGGAAAGTATACTGAAGGTATCTTTATTTCTTCCGGAACCTGCTCATGATAAGCGAATGTACCTTGCGGCAGGTTATCGAAGACAAAAGCCTTCATAGATCCATGTATTTGTGCGTACATATCCTAACCTCCATGTACCCATTGTCGGAACTGGCGGTCAAATGCAGTCTGGAACATACGCTCATAGATAGCGATAGCATTATCCCAATAGGGACGACCTTCTATGAATTTAGCAGTTAACATCATTCCAGTAGGTGCATGCGGATCATACTCGAAATTATGACCCTCCCATCTTCCTGGGACGAATCTCCTTACCTGCTGCCACCCATCATTTTGAAGTTTAGCGTATTCTACATTTGTACCAACTTCTAAAACTAAACCCCCATCAGAGGAGCGCCATACGTTTCCATCTCCGCCTTTATCAAACGAATTGAGCAGCCTTCTCGTATCGACAACTGCTAGTGAAATGATTTGGTTCTGAACTTCCTCTAAAAATTGAAATCCACTAGCTTCAAGCCATAAGGCAACGTTCTGATCTAATCCATTTGCCATACGATTCAACTTGGCGCTGAACTCACGGAATCCTCTAGTCGTTATTTGGCTAGCCATGGTTCACTCTTCCTCTCCGCAGTGGCTTTTATATGTGAAACCTCACCAGTAAGTGGATGCACTACCGGAAAGGGATTGCGTATATAGTAAACGACATTAGTATTCTTCTTGATTACCTTGTCGTTATGTTTTATATCTGTACCAGGCATAAATAATACTCGTGTATGCTGTTCATTTAATTGATTTGGTGCAGATTGAATTGCAGTTGGTCTAGCAATCGCTACATTTTCTGCAAAGTAGCAGCTTTGTTCTGCTATATCAGGATTATCTTTGTATGAATAAACCTCTTCTCCTGGTTGCCCGTACTTCCCAGGATTTGTTTCCTTCTGCAAATGATAAATATCACATTCGTGGACAAACATCCCTTGCAAAGACATTAAATTGCCCTCATTTTGAAGGTGACTTTATTTTTCCCTTTATGATTCATGAATTTCTGCAGGAGATACAAAACAGAAGGTTTCGTTACACTCGCGCTATCCTTTGTATAGGAGTAATCACCGCCGCCGATACTTTCAGACTTAATCCCCTTCATAGCGTTTGTATCACTGTTTATTGAAGCATAATACTGCGCTAACTTTTTACACGCTAACTTCACTTCTGCTGGAATCTCAGGATATTTCGTCTTATCACCAAAATCTATTTTTGATAGATTATAAATCTCTGTATCTGCCTCAAGTATGTCCTGCTCCAATAAAGGAACAGGACGTTTTTTCACTTCAGGCAATACAGTGTAATCTATTAATTCTTGAGCAGTAATAAGTGCCATACTTATCACTTCCTTATTTAGTTGTTGTAATTGTAGAGTTTACTGTCGAGTTTGGAGAAGCTGCATCTACAACAGTAGCAACACGATGTTTACCATCGTTAATGTGCTGGTTATATTTTGATTTTAAATCATCTTGTTGCGTTTTTAATGAGTTTAAATCATCAACGATTGAAGTTAATAACGCACCTAAATCAGTGTTTAAATAAGCGCCGCCTTTACCAATATCTTTCGGAATCTTAGGCATTCACTTCACCTGCTTCTGATACTTTAGATTTAGATGGTTCTTTTACTTCCTCCAGATCCTCATATACATCTAATAATTCATCACGTTCTTTTGCTGTAACTTTATGTGGTTCTCCCGCATGAAAAAAACGTCCTTCACCAATATGAAGAACGCCCTTCTCATTTTTATATTGTACGTATGGCATTATTCTAGCCTCCTATTCTTATAGCTTAGAACCTGTCATCCATGCAACTGCATCAACTTCACGGATTACGCAGTCTAAGTAAGCAAATAAGATGTGGTAAGTTGCATCTTTAGCAGCAGCAGTAGCACCTTGAGCAGTACGGTTATAACGTAAGTCACGAGTAAATACAGGTTTTAAGTTCTCACGTGGAGTTAACATTGCAAATCCTGACTGCATTTCTTGTACGATTTCAACATCATAACCCGCCAATTTAGATACTTTACCATCAATTAATACTGCGTCACCTAAGTTAGTTTGACGAGTAGTTAATAGAGACATTAGCTTGTCGTGTGTTTTTTGTGTAATGAACCAAGCGATGTCATTACGTGTTTTAAATTTATCAGGAAGTACCGCTACATGGTCAACAAACGCTTGAATAGTTACGTCGTTTGTAGCTAAATCCGTTTTATTTGTAGATACTTTAGCCTTTTTAACAAATCCATCGATAATTTTAACGAATGGATCAGCGGAAGTCGTATCACCGTTAAAAATTAAGTCTTGTAAATCAACAGCAAATTGATCTTGAATCATACTGATAATTACATCTTCAACGTTTTGACCGCGAGATGCTAATGCATACCATACATCATCATTTTGAATCCATTCATCCCATTTAACTTTCTTAACAGCGTAAGGAATTTGACCAGAAGCGATAGAACCTACACCAGTTGGCGTATCAGTTTTAGACGCTTCACGCAATTTACGTTTACCAACACTTAATGTATCGATATTACCAGCAGGAGCTTTCTTGTAGTACGGTTTTAATTTAGGTAATACTGTAGCTTTATTAATCGTATCGCGTAAAAACGCTTCTGCTTCTGCCTGTGGTAATGGTACGTTTACATCTTTTAAAACGATTTCTGTAGAACCACCTGCAATAATTTGTCCGTTATTCATATATATGTTTCCTCCTTAGTTACCAAAGTGTCTAGCGTAACCGCCAGTAGATTTTTGTACGTTTGTATGAACATCTGTATCTTGTTGGTTGCTGATGCCTTGAGACTTTTTAAGATCTTCTAAATCCTTTAGGATTGGAGCGGTAGCAGCTTCAACCGCTTTAGCAATTGCAAGTTCCTCAGGTGTTTTTTCTGGCTCGATATTTAAGTGTTTCTTAACTGTTTCTAGCTCCTGTTTAAGAGGTGCTACAGCAACTTCTAGAGCTTTTTCTAATTGTTCTTGGTTCATACCATCTTCCTCACTTCCTGCGCCTTCCGTTGAAGGTGTGACGCGTGTTTTTAGATTTGTTAATGACTCAATAGCAGCATCGATATCTGCCATATTTGTATTGCTGATTTTCTTACCTGCTTTTTCTACTTCTTCAGCAAGAGAGATAACGGGTTTATTTTTCCATGCTTTTACAACTGCTTCTGTACCCTTTAGCTCGTTGATAATCTCAATAAACTCTTGCGCAGCTGCTTCAATACGATCTAAGTCGATAGCATCAGCAGTAGGAGCATTCCAAAGAGATTGATAGAAAGTATCTTCTAATGCAGAGAAAGAGGCGTTGACGTCACGACGGTGTTTATTCTGGTTAAATTTATCTCTAACCTCACCTTTCACAACTTTTTCTCCACTAAAAAAGCCCTTCATCAATTGGAAGAAGGACTTCATTTGTTTCTCTTCAGTTTTCATTACTTCTTCCTCAATTACTTCTGTTTCAGCAACTCCTGCAAGAGAATAGCCTTGAAACTCACCTTTTTTAACAGCTTCCCATGTTTCCTCATCTGCTTTCGTAGTAAGGATCCATGTACCTTTCTTTACAGGTTCACCATTAAGCTCCATATCAGCAGGTGCAATATATGATTCAACAACTTCTCCTACTCCTGCTACAAAGTCGTGATTCTTATCGATTTGGCGGTACTTGAGCATAAACTCATGTGCTGCCTTTTCGATTGTTTTCTCGTCAGCGAAATCGCCATGGGCATCAATTACATCCGGTTCATATACGATTCCATATACTAGGCGTTTCTCTTCATCATCGGACTTAATAACCTTCACAGGCTTTTCAAAGTTTGGTTGTTCTTCTGATTTCGTTAAAAAGAACTTGCGTTGGTTTGCTCCATTCTCTACAAAAGAGACATGTGAAACCTGCAAGTTCTTCAGCTTACGTTTTTTCATTTGTTCACCTCCTTTCAGTACTATTTCGATTCATCTTTAGGTTTCAATGCCAATAAACTCAAATCATATTCGGTATATTTATCAATGGCAGAATCGATTTTAACCGCAGTCCAATTTTGAACTCCTTTTCCATTTATATAAAGATCATCTTTTTTACCATCATGAGAAATGAATACAAGTGCAGGCGGTTCATCAAATTCAAGTGCAAACTTTTTTTCTGGTTTAGATGTTTGTAAAGGACAACCGAATTTATCTGTTTTCACATATACTTCTGAAGCATCAGAATCTGAATCCTTGTAAATATCAGGGTTAATCCGCTTCTTTTTATTCGGTTTAAAACGAACTAGTAATGTATATTCTTCCGCATATTCATCAGCGTCAACAGAATCAGTAGTCAATAAACTACAATGGGTTATTGTATCTTGATGTTTAATAAGTTCTTTTATGTCATTTACAGAGAACCCATTAAACTCCATTGGTTTCAAACCGAAATATTTATTAAGAGACATATACAGGTCACTCATTGTTTTGTTATATATTTCAATATGATCCATCACTTACTCAACTCCTTCAACGTTTCTTCCCTAATCTTCTGCTTCTCTTCTTCAGATAGACCTAATATGTTATTGTCTACTGCAGGACTAAGAACGCAATGACAATTTATTCTCTCTTTACCACTTAACGAGCTATCACGAGGAAACATACATCTTTCACCAGATCCAGGCAGTTCAAACTCTTCCTCTACTGGCACCGTTGTACCGTCATACGCCACATGATTGTCACGTGGTTGGTTATTCTTCGCGCCGCTATGACGCCACTTCTTTCCAGTAACAGCAGGAGATTGGCGGTATGACTCAAATTGAGAGGCAGAGCATGCAGCGAGTACTTCTGTCTGCGCTGTAGTCTTCGCTCTCTTCCGATCAAATTCCGGAAGTTTCGCAAGTTCTCTTGCTATTTCTTTTATGCCTTTCCCTTTCTCCAATCCATCATTTAAAATACGTTCTACTGCTTTATGAGAGTTAATCTTCATAATCTTACCTAATTCATCAGACCAACTATCAATCCATTTTGTAGTACGTTTTGAGAAGATATTAAACTGGATATCCGGGTCAATTGCATCCATAAAAGCTTTCGTCATATCTTTCATCGTGTAATTAAGAAACTTCCTAGCTGCTTTACTTAAGCTTTTAGCGAAGGTATCTGCTCCGAATAGGCTACCAGTGACAAAGTCGATAATATCCTTTATCTTGATACCCTTCTTTACAGCATCCTTTTTCGTATAGTTCTTAATCCCATCAATAAAGTACTTCTTCTGCTTCCGAAGCAGTTTAGCAATTTCCTTTTCGAAATCCTCAACATAACCAGGTAGCATGTCCAATACTTCTAGATCGGCAGGTAATGAAGAGGTGAAATCATCAGTATCAGCCTTTTCAATCCACTCATTCAATGAATCTAGCAACTTATCAATCTTCTGCATCTTGCATCGACTCCAGTAAGTCACGTAAGTCTTTCATTACATTGACTAAATCCTCATTTGAATTGCTATCTGCTGACTTTTGCAACGTTTCTCCTAGACCTTTTTGCCAACCGCCTACCTTACGATGTCTTTCTAAAACTAAAGCAACTGGCTCATTCATTTCAGGAATATCATAATCTGAGAACTCTTTATTTAGCATATTACCAGCGATATTACGTACATCTTGGAATGTTAATCCACCCTTATCAGCAAGTACCTCGATAGTTTTAACCATATCCTCCGTGTTGCTGATCTCTGACTTACGTAAGTTCACATATACGTGTTTTAATCCATATGGGAGCAGCAGGACATTATTAATAATGAACTCTAAGTTATTACGCTCCGGCTCAAATACCTGCTCCTCTGTAATTTCACGAACAGATTCGGCAGTCGCTCTGTTAAAGTCACGAATATACCCAACGTACACGTCTGGTAAACGGAATGCTGATTGTACCTTTTGGCGTGACTTCTCGTCATACTCAAGAAATAGAGCGTCTTTTTGCAGGATATCTGCTAATGATTTCAATTCGATATCTATATTAGGCCGCGCTTCTCCAACTATACCTTCCTCATCACTTTCCGCTTGCAGTACTAAATATTTATGTTGATTATCTTCACCTTCAACATTTGAAACATAATCGGTAAGTGCTGCTTCGCTTTCTTCTGATAAAATACCATTCTTCAATAGAATAGCCATGGGAATATGTCTGCCCTGCTTGAAATAACGAAGATTTAACTCTTCCGCCTTCCTAGCACCGACCATATGAACAACATGTGATACCCATCGCGGAATGCCATAAGGACCATTACCAATCTTTAGATGCATTACTTCAGTAGCGTTTTTCTCTCCTAAAGACTTTTCGGAAAACTTCCCAGTCTCTTTATTTAAGAAACGCGGATCACCAAACTCCTTGAAGTAAGTATCTACTGCTCCTACCCGTTGTACATAGCGACGGAATCTTTTCTTTCGTTTGATTTCTTTTCCGTTAACTAAATACGTTACTTCTTGAGGTTCGTCGTCTTTACGTGTTACTCGCATGTACTGCGGCAACATATTTATTAGTTCAGCAGGTTTTCCCTCTAAATTACGAATCACTTCAATATAACCATTGCCAGTCGTCTCTTTATCATCGATAGCAGTTTCAAGAATCTCTTTGAATGGCTTGTCGAAACTAAATAAAGGTATAATTTCTGTATCAACTAGCGTCCACTCCGCCTTCATCTCAGGAGTTTCCTTGTCGTCCTCTTGCTTATACTTCATTTCATGACCAAATCCAGCTATATTTCGCTTGTATGCATCGATACATTGACCAAGAATCGTACTATTTTCTCTGATTTGCTGCAGGTCCTCTATTCTATAAGGTGGTTCAATAATGCCATTTACGGCGTACTTTTCATTCTCGCTTTCTTGCTGGCGTGATAACACTTGAGTATTTGTTCCTGCTGCCTTAATTACCTTCGCACTTACTCTCCTTTTATTCGTCATTAAGCTGCTTCACCTCTTTTCTTTTTCTTCTTTTTACGCAATCCAAATATTATTGTGTTAATGAAGTATCTTGTTTCATCCATGTGGTGGTCATTCTCTTTTAGAGGCTTATCTTCACCACGTTGAATTGCTTTTTCATCCCATATATAAGAAGCGAATTCTTTAAATGTTTCATTGCAACAGTCGTTAAAATAAATAATGCCCGTGTTAAGCGCAACACCAACATTACCAATACCCTCTTTAACATTATTTCGGGCCTTATATACTTTTCGTTTATTCCTAACTAATAAAGCTATAAATGAAGCAGCGGACGGGTCAACTACAGTACCACGGATTGGCAAATCTCCTACAAACTTTTCGAAGTCTTCATAGTATTCCTGGTCTGTTTTCTGCTTTTCTGTTTCTCTACCGCTATAACGGTACTCTTTCACTTTGTACCATACTTCTTTACCTTTTTCGATGCACTTACCCCATAGGCCGTATACCATAGCATTCTGCGTACCATAGTCACAAGAGACAAAGTATTCAACGTATTCCCTTTCGATTGTAGGAACTTTATGTTTATCCTCATCAAACATATCGAATATAAGCCCAGAAGCAGCTGCCCAAAGTCCCAATATATATCGTTTGAAGAAAACGCCGCTATACATCTTGTAATAACGCTGTTTTACTTTTTCAGACAACGATAAATTATCATCCATAGTAAAGCGAATGTGTAGTAAGTTCTTTTCTTTCGCTTTATCTAACCATTCGGTTTTAAACCAATGATATGGCCCGCCAGGGTTACAGTTAAACCATACTTTTGAACCTTCTACAGAACAACGTCCAGTTGCTTGGTTAACAAATGAACGAACCATAAGCACTACTTCATCAAAGAAACATCCCGCTAAAGTGATCTAATTGTTATCGCAGTGGCTTTTTATCCTCTGCTTCTTATAGTTTCCTATAAGTTCGGCGTACGTTTTCAACCAATAAAAAAGACAACCTATATTGGCTGTCGGGCACTCTTGGAGGGATTATATTTATTCACCCTCTACGCTCTACGGTGACAAGTAGCCTTTCGTAATCTACTTGTTTACCTCGGCATTCACTTATCTCTTTTTAACAGGATCTAATATTTCTGCTACAGTCTTACCTTTCTTTCTTCTATTTGCTAATGTTGAATACGGGAGATTTAAATGTCTAGCCCATTCAGGCAAAGTCATAGTTAAACCATTGTGAGTTAACACGATGTTGTTACGTTTGTTATTACCTTGTGTGATATTGTCCGCCCATCTGCAATTATTAGGTTCGTAATTTCCGTTATAATCAATCCTATCAATAGATAATTGATCATTATATCCTTTTTCCATTGCCCAATTGTAGAAAGACGTGAAATCATTCCTCCATATATCACACATTTTAATACCTCTCCCACCATACAAATGAAATTCTTCGTATTTTTCGTAATAACAACGTTCTATTATCTTTCTGTACACCTTGTACAATCGTGTATTCGACAATCCGTGAGTTTTATTGGGATTATTTTCTTCAAAAAGCTTCTTTGTAATCATCTTTCGATAACAACCGCAGCTCTTATACCCTCGTTTAGTTTTTATTTGGTCTGTTCTTCTCACAAACTCTTTTCCGCATTCGCATTTACATTTCCAAAAAGAACGGTATCTCTTATTCTCATAAGTTTTATGAGAAAATTCTAAGACTGTAATCATATCAAACACTTGACCTGTTAAATCTTGCAAGTATAACACCCCTTTCTAGTATAAATATATTATACCATCCAATGTCATACCCGCAAATACCAAAGACTTAGCGTCTGCCGATTTTGCCCGATGTTTGCCACCATATTACTATAGTGGAGGGCATCACTACCCTGAATCAAATCCTGGGAACTTTCATCTTTACCACCAAAAATATAAAAGAAGTTTGTTACACCGTCCTTAGTAATGGTAAGCATATTCTCGCTTCTATGGTCCTTAACCTTATATCCACGAGACTTTAGCATCTTTTTAAGCGGTGTTATAACATTACGACGATGTGAACCAATCGTTTTACCACACATACCGAAGTTTTCGCCTTCGAATGATTCCATCGCCCACATAACATAGGATAGAGCCATTGATACTGTCTTCCCGGCACGAATGGAACCATCGCAAATAATCCCGTCATAATTTTTAACGGGACTGTTAGGCTTCCACCAGGTTAATACTTTCAGCTGTTTCTTGGAAAATGGCTTAAATTTGAATGGAGCAGGTTTCTTTTTACGTTTCGGAATTGTCGTCATGGTCATCCCACACTTCCTCTACCTTACCTTCTAACGCCTCTTTGAAACCGTCGTCTTCGTACTCATCACCATCTTCACCCTTAATACGAGCAGTATCAGCTTTCGTTTTCTCAAGAGTAGCTTTCATCTGTTCTAACTCTAATCTACGTTTATCATCAGCATGGGCCAATTTATCAAAACGAGCTATCATTGAGGTTAATGTATTCATAGCCCTAGAAAGAGAATTAAGCAGGTTCGCTTGTTTATCCCAAGCTTGCTGTACATCCCATTGTTTTTCCACCGGGATTTCTTCTATATACTCACCATCTTCTGTTTTTTCAAACTTGAGGTAGTATTTAACCTTAGATAATTCTTTTGTTTTATCCTTTTCACTTCGAACATGCATAATTCGTTGGGAATTTAAGATATTGAAATATTTGAGCCTTATCATGTTGAATAGCATAGCTAATGGATCTTCATTTTCTATTTCTTCCAATAATTCCACTGCTTTTTCGTCATCTTGTGGAATTATTTTACGGAATAACCCATGTTTAACTGCATTATCATTACCAGCAGGGGCGCCATGACCAACAGCGTTTTTATTACCATACTTAGGGTTCTTGTTACCCGAATTTCCTATTGCGTTTTGATTTCCTTTCGGAGCACCACCTTTACTCTTTCTTTCGGAGTACTCCACTTCTTCGGATGGAGTACTCCGTTTATTTTCATGGAGTACTCCGTCTAATTTCTTCACCCAACTATCTTTCGTTTTCCATCCACCCACTGTTTTTTCAGATACATTTTTTTCAGATGTTGATAGCAGTTCAGCGATTTTACGATTAGTTATTTTACCATTGTGCTCTTTATAAATATCAAACGCCTTATCTCGTTCTACACTTCTTCTACTCACTTCACATCACCCACCACCTTCTATATTAATAGGAAGAAACTCGTTATAACTCCCCCTCATGGTAATCCCTAATTTAGTCTTGAAATTCTCTAAAACTCGATGTATTATATTTTTGTGTTTTTCTCAGTTCCCAAACGGAGAATACATCATCACTTATGAAAAGGACCCGAACTCCAGCGGGTTCTTTTTATTTACTTGAACTCATTTTCGAATTATTGTATTATGTTTTCGGGTCTTGCTCCATAAATCATTATCAGGAGAATCTGCAGGTTTGCAGGTTCTTTTTTGTAAATTTAAAAACATCCATTATACGAACGCTTCATGTTATTATGGTAAAGCTGTATTAATCCAGATTGATATGTAGGTGAAACGAATGGAAAATAAAGAACATGAACAAAAGTACGATCTAAGCAAGATATACACATACACAGAACTTCCTGACAAAATCAGCGGTCGCTGTGATAATTGCGGAAATACCGCGTTTAAGAGTTCCGTTAAAGATTTCATCTATTTAAGAGAGTGCCGTAAATGCGGCATGAAGAAAAGCATCTAGCCCAGGTAGGGCTTTTTTCTTTATAAAATAAAAAAGCAGCGGATTCGCTACTTTAAAGTAAATGGTTTAATCTTGAATTACCTTTATCTTCCCTGCCATTTAACGAGTACATTATATCTTGGTGCTTAATCATTCTTTTATGATTACGTGGCACTTTAAATTCTTTTCTATGTTCTTTAATTGTAATTATCGTTTGGCAATCTATATTCAATGCTCTTGATAACACATGAGGGTTATATCCGCTGTCTAGCAATGAGATAACCTCATAAAACATAGCTTTCCCACCAACCATCCTCAATAAATCTTTTTTAAATTTATCTCTTTCTCTAGCTCTTTTATTTTGTAATTCGCGTACTTCTTCTGCAAATCTCTGTCTCTTTTCCTTTTCTAATCTTTGTTTTTCCTGTTCAATTCGTTGTTCTTCTTGTTGCTTCGTTAACTGTTTTTCTTTTTCTAAATCTCTAACAACATCTTCAACCTTTGCTTGTTCCATAGCTTCATCGATTTCCCGTTGCATAACAACTGTACTATATGTTTTATTAATTCTTTTAATATATTCGGTATATAAATTAGGGAACTCTTCTTGAACCTCTTTATTTAATACTGTTTTATATTCAATCATATAAGTAATCTCTAACAAAGACCGTTTTAAAGGACTATCCTCTAGTATATAAGCCACTTTATTAAATAAGTGTGAGTAGTCTTTGGTATTGGAATATCCGTTAAAATGAGCAAGAACTCTAGTTTTTATTTTAAAAGCTTTGCCTACATAAACAATCTGATTGTTATGATCTGTAATTAAGTAAACACCACTGTCGAGATTGTGTATTTTTTTATTAAACTCATCTAAACTCATGAACTTTAATTCTCCCATCCCTTTCCCCTCCTACATAATCCCCTTTTCTTTTGCTCTCTCATAAAGAACAGTACGGCTCACACCAGTAACTTCGCATATCTTTTTAACTGTAAACTTGTTTTCCTTTCTGTTTGCAAGTAGTTCTAAAGCATGCTCCATATTTGGATTATCATCATCGTACTTTTTGGGACGTCCTTTATAAACGCCTCGTTCTTTAGCCAGTTCAATACCTTCTCGTTGTCGCATTCGAATTAGGTCCCGTTCTAACTGATTAACACCAGCCATTACAGTTAGTAAGAAAGTGCTGTATGGATTATCACTTGTAGTATCAAGCCAATTATCTTTTAATGACTTAATAGAAGCGCCTTTTTCCTTAATTGTTTCTATAAGTTTAAATAAGTCCTGTGTACTTCTTGTAATACGTGCTAATTCAGTCACTACAATTACATCACCTTCACGCAGATTGTCTAACATACGTAACAACTCAGGTCTGTCTGTTGTAGCCCCACTAACCTTTTCTTCAAACACATAATCACATCCATAATCACTCAATTGTTTGAGTTGCCTTGCTAAGTTCTGATCTTGTGTCGATACGCGAGCATATCCAAGAATCATTCCATTTCTCCCCTTTTGTCCGTTTAAGTGTCCGTAAATTAACTATAACTTAATAATAGCATTTAATTTCCGTACATGTAAACCGAACATATAGAGAGTTGTGAAATAAGAGTTTTAAATATGTCTAAATTGTGAACAAATACAATTCTGGATAAGTACACCCATAACGGACGTTTTACTATCTATTTTCGTTCGTTGTGTTCGTTTGTTTTGTAACATATCGATAATACACGCGAAGGATGATTATCCATATTAGAATCCCGAAGAAGTCTACCCAATCCATTTCCTCACTCCTTACTTACCTAACAGATAATCCACCCATTCAACTTGTTTCTTCAATTCCTCATCAGACATCTTCTCTAATCCTTTAAGAGTGTAATCTTCTCCAAACTCTTTTCCACCATCAATGACGAATCGAATCATTTCTTCTCTAGTCATGTTTTTATTACCCCTTATCTTTCCTTAACAACAAACAAGACGCCACCCAGATCACGGTAGCGCCTACGATAATTGCTATTGGTTTAATCAATATTTAGTTTTCCTACTTTCAACTTAACGGCATCTGCTGTTTGATGGATTTCACTTCCAACAAACGATGTAGGAATATCAAATCTAATCGGTTCTCTATTAAATCTAAATTTACCCATAGCCTTTTCTAACTTCTCCAATGCACCCACACACTCATTAGCAGCTTCAGTTACTTCCTTCATTTGTTTTAACGCTTCTGTTGTATCGGCATCCACCTTAATAGTAAGTTTGTTCTTAGCCATTAATAATTCATCCTCCTACCCAAATGTCCATTTTGTTCAAATCTACGTTTAATGTGTAATTTCTATATAACAAAGAAAATTGTTCTCTCTAAACCCGGAACTAACATACGATACAAGCTGATCTGCTAATTCCTGGTTTACAAAAAACAAAAAGCCCTCACCGAAGTGACAGCTCTTTTATAGCTTATAAAAATATTAAAGGGGATGGGAGGTTTCTTCCGACGCCTTGTTTGAAGCAGTACATGCATTAGATGGAAGTGTCCATTCCACTGTACTACCTCAAACAAAGAGTGGAACTCTTTGCCTAACGAAAGATGTGAGTAATTCGTTGAAAGTGTAAATCATTTCGTCCAAATTGGTGAAGAAGATGCCTATTTTAATATTTGTTTTCTTTCAATAAACGCGATGTTCATTTAATCATAAATAAACCACCCCATTCCATTTCCAGAAACAAATAACAGAGAGTAATAGACACTTATATTCACTATCAGCCCAGAGGACGCTTCTGAGCTGAATGGTAAATATAAATTAGAAACAGCATGACGAATGCGAGTTATCTCACACCCGCCACACTGGAATATGTCATTGTTATACATTCATTGGTCTTTTCGTCTTTTGCGGGTTCTTACCGCCTTGCCCGCCCTACTATGCGGTATACGTTGCCGTGACATTCTCGCATAAGAACGTTTCACTGATAGGTGTACTAATCCTCTTCGATATGCGGTTGTCAAAGGGCTTGTACATTAAGAATACCGTTGATTTCATTATCAAAATTCCCCCTTTTTATCCCCTATTTTGTCGGGATTTTCTCGGTGTTTTTTGTTTATATTTCAACTCTCCACATCTTGAACACTTGTGTTTAGTTTCTTTAAAATTGAATATCCAATGATGTCCTAAAAAGAAACATTTAATTCTAGGATTCAAAGTTATATCACCTATTGACGTTTTCATATTTACACCTACTTTTTATGGTTAAATCATTCCTAAAGCTGTAGCAATCAATCGAATGGCATTCTTTTTCTTCTCATAAAACGCATCTTTCTTAATAAGTAACTCATTATAAATGAAGTCGTCTTTCAGTTTCTTATTACTTAAATACTTCATCTCGATGATCTTTACTTCATCCTCATCCAAACTATGCATTAACGCCCTCTCAACCTGTCTTAATTTAATCTGATTAACATGCTTTGTATCACGAATTTCAGGGAATAGACTGATTCCTTCCTGTTGTTGCTCTGCTTTATTCTCAGAACACACCTTCAATGCTCTGTACTCCTTTAAGATGCTTACTACTTCTTTCTGCACCTTCTTTTCTGTTTCCTTATCGATTGCCGGTAATAATGTTAATTGTCTCTCCATGAAGGAATCCCCCTATTTCGTATTTTGGTTTTTACATTCACATCAGGTACGTGAAATTTTACTATCTCTTTGTTGAATAAGGGAACGATGACTACAATACAGCCCCCACCACACTGTTAGTCATGGTTCCACTATCCATTAAGCTGTTGTCTTCCTATAGAACGCTGCTATACGTTTCTCTTCATCGTGAATTCTCCATCCATCATCTAAATGATCCATTAACTCCTTGTACGTAAATACATCGAAACTCCATACGCGTTGTTTATCTCCAAAACCTTCTTCATTACGGTGCAGCATAAATTCTCTTGTACCTTTGTATTTTGGAATCATCTACTCAGCTCCCTTTATTTTCTTATCCAACCTTTCTGCTTGTCCTTCATAACAACCACTAATTCCTGTTTATATCGGTATTCAAACATCTTCTTCATATATGGAAAGCGATCGTTAGCGTATCCTTTAACATCAATTACTTCCTGCGTTCCATCTTTATAAGTAACAAGGAAATCTGCTGTGAATTTCCAGTCCCTTCGTTTCTTTCGCTTGCCCTCTCGTGTAGTAATATAAAACCCTTCAAGGAGCATGTACTGAGGTTGCAGTTCAATTCCAACAACCTCAGGATTACTCTTTAGGAATAGGTAATATTCCGCTTCTGTTTTACTATCAAACTCAATTCCTAGTGCAACTGTTTTTCTACTATTAATACGGCCTGTTTTCTTTTTACGTTTGAACAACTTATATCCTCGCTTTCTATTAAAATGAAGTTTTTGTTTAGTTTTCTTTATCCCACCCTTGATACTTTCTGAATAATTCAGCCATTGTCATATTGTTATGTTTTGCTAGATCTTTAGTTAAGGCACATACATTTTTAAAAGATGTACATCCTTTTTCTATATCGAGATATTCTAGCAAATTAACATGCCAATCATTAAAATATGGTCCCTCACCGTCATTAACTTCTTCCGCCCAACAAAATAGCCTTTGATTATTAACTGTTATCGTGACATTCGGTATACCTTGATTACTTCCCTCACACCAACGCCAACCGCCGCTTTCCCAATGACCATCATCCGTATCTCTTTTGCTTGCATCATCACTCAGTATCTTAAAATCCTCATCCGAAACTTCATATACTTGATATGATGTTGTTTCGTCACCGTATGTTCGTATAGCATTAACCCCTAATCTTTTTAAATCTTCAGTTATGTTTCCTTGTACTAATATTTCTTCCATTTTAATTTCCTTAGTTAAATTAACAGTTCCGATTTCTTCGTAGGGTTGTACTTTGTAACCTTTTTCTTGTAGTATTTTTAATACTTCTTGTGCATCCTTCCACGCCGTTATACCTTGTCCAAATTTAATAGTCACTCTATTCATTTTCATTCTCCTTTTCTAATAAAATAGCGTTTTTGTTTGGTTTTACTCCTCGTCCCAACGTTCCACTCGACCTCTTGTGTAAGACCAAATCCCATTCTTCTGTAATGTTTCTAATTCAATTTCTACAGGGATATAATCATGACTATTTAACAATTCGCCAATGATACTTTTAGCTAACTCTTCTGTAGGTAAAAAGCATGTTTCAGTTAAATCCATCGTGTCATCCTCTTTTGCAAAATCAAAAAAAACATCTTCTTGATATTGATAAGCAATCGCCCAAAATTTCATATCCTTTTTCCTCCCATATAACAATTTTTATTTAGTTTTATATATTTCTCCCCAAACATCACTGAACATACGTACATGCGTATTCAAACGCTCAGTCATTTTCGTAATCCGATAATGTAACCATGTTATATAAATCAACAGAACACTAATTAAATAAATCATTCAATTACCTCCCAAATAACGATTTTGTTATATTTCACCTTCATGTTTTTTTATGATATTTAAGACTTCCTCTGCATATGGTTCATCTTGATTAACCACATAATATTTAGGGTCTGGATTCCGTCCTTCTTCTTCTCTCATAATCCCTATTTTCCGTACAATACCATCCATGACTAACAATTCACTTTCAGTAGATACTTTTAGCACATCCTCAATTTTTAAAACTCCGAACTTCATATCATCCCTTCCTTTCTCTCAAATAATGATTTTGTTTATTTTTCTTCACATTCACAATCATGCAAATCGCCACCACATTCATTACAAACACAATCACAAAACGCTATTTCTTTATCGCACTGATTACAATATTCGATTGATGAGTATGTCATTTTATCCCCTCCATATCCTGCATCACTAAATGCAAATATTGAGTTGTACTTTTGATTTACCTAGTGTTATAATGCGAGAGATCAATAGTTACATTCACTGATCAACCTCATGTAATTTTAATAAAAGTTCTCAAGATTCAGCCCCTAGCAGCGCACCGTTAGGGGCTGAACTCTTTCCAAATAAATCTTTTATTTAGTTTTTTCTAATGAATGTTTTGCCCACAGATACGCAGTCTCCGCATTTGTGATTGCCACTGATTTTTCTCTCCCATTCGTACAAGCAAGTCCGATTGTATACAAGAATTTTTCATAAGCTTCTTTTACCATTTTTTCTTTTTGTTGTTTGTTCATTTTTTTATTCTCCTTTTCAAATAAGAATTTTGTATTATTTCTTTAGTAGCTCTGGATTTTCATAAATATTCCCCAGTACTTCTGCTGTAAAAGGTAATGTATCTCTAAACGGAAAATAATTTTTCAAATGATTACGTGGACTGCTTATCAATTTTTCTTTCCATTGGTAGTCATGAAAAACGACTTCAGTAATAATGTCTTTCTCTTTTAAAATATCGCCCTCATAAACTTCCTTTCCGTTCTTATCTTTTAAGCCTGTGTATCTCAACAATGGAGAATAATATTGATTTTCTTTTCCACCATTCTTCAACGTGTCTTTTAAGCTATCAAAGTTAAGTATTTCTTCCCAGCTATACATGATTCGATTTTCTTTACCATAAATCCGATACTTAATTTCATCCATGTCTTATTCGTCCTTTCTCCCAAATAACTATTTTGTTTTATTTTGTTTCTGATTAATGTACTTTTCTTCGATTGCTGGCAGTCGATCCATCATTAATTTGTATAGTTCATCAATCGTTATTAATTCTCCAAATGGTTTGTTCTTAAAATGCGGAGAGTCTATTCCGACATTAATTTGATTATCAAACATTGATTCATCCCCGTGTATATGTCCATGAATTGACCATTTTCTAGGGCGTAATCCAATTTCAAAAGGATAATGCGTTAACCACATTTGTTGTTTCTGATGTTTAAGAGTAATTCCAACTTCGTGATACTCATGGAGCAATCCCATTTGATTAATCTTCTTGTAATGCTTAGAAAAATCATGATTTCCTTTTATTAATAAAATCTTTCCTTTAAGTTGTTTTAAAACATCTACTGTTTGTTCAAAACTACCTAAACACAAATCCCCTAAATGATACACAACATCATCTTCATTAACTTGGCTATTCCATTTATCAATCATATTTACAGTCATTTCTTCAACAGATTGATAAGGTCTGTTTTCAAAATCTAAGATGTTCTTATGCCAAAAATGTGTATCGCTTGTAAAATATGTTTCCATTATTCATTTTCCCTCCAAAATAACGCTTTTGTTTAGTTTTCTTCGTCTTCTAAAGATGCTACTAATTGAACAGCTCTTTCAAACACTTCTTCATCGGTAACAGTTACCAGCAAAGGCACTCCTTGACCCACATACATACCGAATGTAAATGAATCATCTTCATTGTCGATAATGAAGTATATTGGAACATCGAACCCTTCTATGACATGAGTTACTTGAATTATTCCCTCTGGTTTTTCCTTTTGTTCTGATAGGTCAATCGTTTCTATTTTAGAAATCTTATACTTTTTACCACCTGAAATAACTACTGCATTTGTAAAATCTTCTGCATATATGCTCATTTTTATATCCTCATTTCTTACAAAATTCAAATTTTGTCTTACTTTTCTCTAACTTTCGCTAAACGTTCCGCAGCCTGTTGTCTTTGTTCCTCAGACATCACACGAACCTGTTTCATACTGACTTGTTTTTCTTGCAGTGCACCTTTTACCGCTATTGGTCTTCCGTCCTCTTCTTCTAAGGTCTGTAATTCACATAGATTACTAAGTTTTCGAATGTGTTTCGGAACAGTAGAGTAAACCATCCACTCCTTTGTACTGTTGTCAAAAACTAGAGTTGTTTCTTGTTCTTCACGAGGATATGCCATTGTTTATTTACCTCCCCTTATTCCAGTAGATCCGTATCCATTTGTTCCACGCTCGCTATGCGATAACTCGTCCGCTTCTTCAAAATGCGCTGTTATTACTGGCGCTATGACGTTTATACCCAATATTCTTCCTGTCTTTTCACACCTGATAATCTCTTTTTCTTCATTGTGAAGTCTTGTATGATCTGCTAAACTCATAACTTCTAAGTTAGATATTTTATTATTTTGTTTGTTATGATCCTTATGGTGTACAACTTCCCAAGCTTCTAAGGGTCTTCCTAAATGCAGGGACATTATGTAACGATGCTCCATCACATATCCGTCCTGATCACAGTTAGGATGTTCTGGGTGATAAACCAGTACATAACCACGAGAATTTATTCTTCTTCCACCTTTAAATAACGGATTTTTTTCTCCTCTATTTTCAAAATTAGGATTATCTTTACCTAGATACATCGTTTCTCTTCGTTTGTTATCACATTTTCTACTACAAGCTTTCCTTCTCTCCCAATGACTCGGTTTGGTCTTGAAAACCTCCCCGCATACGCAACACTCTTTAAATCTTTTATCGGATCCCTGTACTCCCAAAACCACTTCCCCCTCTTTCTGATTCACTCAATTCATTTGATTCAACAAAACAAGCTGTCATTACTGGAGCGATTACCCCTTGAGCGATTCTGTCTCCACGCGTCACTTCATAAGCTTCTTCTCCCATATTTTCTGCAATAATACCTACCTCTGATCTATATCCACTATCCACCGTTCCAAGAACAACTCTCAACTTTGTATTACGCGTCATGCCGCTACGCGGGCGCACCTGTAATTCATATCCTGGTGGAATCTCAAAAGCTAATCCGGTTTGTACAACCTTTGTTTCGCCCGGCCATATAATCGTGTCCTCTGCTGCTACAAGATCGAAACCCGAATCTCCAGGCTTTGCATATCGTGGCAATTCCACATCTTTCAATCGCTTAATCTTCACTCTTAAATTCATTCCGTTACGCCCCTTTTAATGAACCTTCAATTTGTTTCTTGCGTGTAATTAAATCGTATAAATTACCTTCTGTTTTCTTTTTCTCAAGCCCTAACATATTTAAATGTAGTTTCATGTTGCTTATATCAGAATTAACACTTTCTAATTCCGATTCGAGTTGAATTCTCGTTTCTTTCTTCATGCAATCCCTCCTAAAGTCCTAATTCCTTCATAATCTTTCCTTCTTCGAATCCAACAACTATATTCCCATTCTCAAACTTAAACGCTGGTAAACTATGAATACCGTTAGATTTTAGATTTTTGTAAGCTTTATCTGTATCGCTTGAGTTATCTACATTAATTTCTATTATTTCTATCTCTACCGGGCACGCTTCAAACATAAATTTCGCCCTCTTACAATTTGGACAATCGTTTTTTGTATACATAACGATTTTATATTTGCCATTCTCTTCATTCTCCTTCGCCTCTGCTAATAATTGAGTTACTTCAAACGTGCCATGTTGTGTATATTTCATATCATTCTCTCCTCGTATATTATATTTAAGCTGTTATTTCAGCTTTAAATTCCCTTAATAAGAGACCCGTAAATTAATACTTGGATGTCTCAAGATATTTCTAGATAATGATTGTAGGATCATTTGGGACAATTCTAATTTCTCCTGTGGATATACCACATAAAAAAGAGTGTTTCTCAGTGAACGTGCGGGACTCCCTACTCGCAGGCTGAGCAGCCTGACCCTCGAACCTAGATGTTAGTAGCTCTAGGGCGGCTTTCGATTCAGGACAAGCTCTCATACACGAGGTTGTTGGTCGGCGTACACACTAGAGATATCTCGAGGCGTCCAAGAAATGATTCTAAATCGAAAGGAGGTCTCTTACGTGAGATTATTTGTTGGTCTAGATGTAAGTTCGTTTGATATAAAAGCTTGTATTCTAAATGGTGAAGGAGAAAAGCTAGACTCCTTTTCAGTCAATAATGATTTACCAGGTGCCACAGCGCTTAAAGAGCGATTATTACAACGTATAGCCACTCAAGAGGTTGAAACCTTTAAAATCGGCTTAGAATCCACATCTGTTTATAGTTTTCATCCATCTATGTTTCTTCACTATGATGAAGACTTACAAAGCTTTGGAGCAAAAGTCTTTCTAATGAATCCAAAACAAATTGCAAACTTCAAGAAAAGCTATTCTGACATGGATAAAACAGACGAGATTGATGCCTTCGTCATCGCTGACTATTTACGGTTCGGAAGAAATCAAATGTCTATCGTAAAAGAAAGCCAGTATGTGGCACTACAGCAATTGACAAGATCTCGTTATCAGCTCGTTAGAATGTTGACAAAGGAAAAACAACATTTTTTACAACACCTAAGTTATAAATGTAATACGTTCTCACAAGAGGTGGACTCTTCTATATTTGGCAACGCCATGATGGAATTGTTCCTTGAAAAATTCAGTCTAGAAGAGCTAGCCAACATGCCTTTAGAGGAACTCGCTGAGTTCCTACAAGTGAAAGGAAAAAACCGATTTGGTGACCCAAAATGTGTGGCATCAACCATTCAAAAGGCTGTTCGCTCTTCCTATCGTTTGGATAAGGTTGTGGAAGACTCCATCGATGTCCTTCTCGGAACATCTATTGCGGTCATTCGTACCTATCAACAACAAATCAAAGAACTAGAAAAATCCATTAAGCGAATCATGGCTGGATTGCCTCAAACACTTGAATCCATTCCTGGAGTCGGACCTGTGTTCGCCGCCGGTATTCTCGCTGAAATTGGTCAAATCGAAAGATTTGATGATGAAACCAAGGTAGCAAAATATGCCGGATTATATTGGCGTACGCACCAGTCTGGTCGATTCACCGCAGAAAACACTTCATTATCTCGTAATGGAAATCATTACTTGCGGTATTACTTAGTTGAAGCCGCCAACTCTGTAAGAAGGCATGTATCTGATTACCAAGAATATTACGTGAAAAAATATAATGAAGTACCAAAACATCAACACAAACGTGCACTCGTTCTAACCGCAAGAAAACTTGTGCGATTGGTGGATGCGCTACTACGTAGTCACCAACTCTTTACGCCAGAAAGGTGCGTGAAAGTGTGACATAAAACTTGTCATCGCTACCTTTCAATTAATTTCCAGTAAATTACATGTATTACTGGTCTAGTTTCGTGATGTCTTTTTTAAATAAATAGTACTTTGATAACTAAAAATTCTGTTGTTTTTCAGTTGACATACTACCGCAGGTCTTTTTTATATTTTCATAGTTTTATCGATTGCCATTTTAGCAGTAGGATCGTATTGACCTTTTGAATTGTGCCAATCATTATGTTTAACTTTGTTATAAATATCATTTTTGGTATTCTTGTATTGTTTTTGTCGTTCATTTTTGATTTCATTGGCTGTCTTGTTCGCTTGAACAAAAAATTCTTTTTTATATCCATGCTTTTTAAGTTCATCCATTAGAATGTCGATCATTATTTTGTTTACATCTGTTTCTCGTTCTTGATGTTTTAACAATTTTAAATATGAATTAACCTCTCCAATTTTTATGCCTAATAGGTGATTATCCATTTTCATTCTTTTATAAGTTGATTCATGCGCTCCTCTTTGTTTTAATTTGTTGATTTTCGCTTGTATATTGTCTTTTTTCTTCACTAATTCATTTTTTTCTTCCATCAATCGTTCTTGCATAGAATCTGTAGATAACACTGGTGTATTACATTTAACACATCTAACTAAGTTCATTTTTCTCCGTCTCCTTCTTCCAACAGCCCCGCCAGTTCCTCGCAACTCCCTTCAAATAAGTCGCGCCCATCCGGTAGCTTGTATATGTGATTATCGATTAATTTGTTGATTAAAACGTCTTGCCTGTCCATGTTGCCTCCTATTCGAAAATCGGTAATTCTGTATCTATGTGAACTGCCTTTCCGCCAATAATTCTGACGTCTAGATTCCTATTTCCTTGCTTGTCATAATCCATTGCGAAAATGACTACTGCGTTGTTACATGTGTATACAAATTCATCTCCAACTTCCATTTGTTCTCCATTCAACTCTTCATTAAGAGTTTTAAAAAACACATCTAACTCTTTCATTTATTTGCCTCCTAGCTAATTTGTTTCTTTTTCGTACTTCCACGCTTGTCCTTTGGTTTGGTTGCTGCTAAGTACGGGTGCATTCCTCTTTCAACTCTTTTATAGAAGCAAATATCATTTATTCCGTTTTCCCTGGCTACTTCTATATATGCTGAGTGGCCCTTAGGTTTCATGGCTGCGTCGCGTGGTGGCATCCCTTCTCTAATTCTTCTGTAATAAGTTGAAGCGCTTATCCCGTTTTGCGCAGCAATCACAAGCATCCGTGTATTGTTATCTTTCTTATTTCTCTTTCCCACTGGATCAGTTATAGCTCTTTCAATACTCCAATCATATAAATCCACCCTTTGATTCACGTTTTTTCTAGAGATTCCGTTTTTCTCTGCTGTTTTATAATCTTCTTCTGTAAGAGAATTAGCCTTTGTTTTCCTTACTCTCCCAGTTCTTTTAGGAGGGATAGTTGCCGCATCTTCAGGTGTCCATTTACGAACTGTCTTTTTGGTCATTCTTGCATGAAATGTCCGATAAGAAATCCCGTTTCTTTCTGCAATTTCGATGTACTTCTGATATTTTTTCGAAAACTTCCCATTCTGCAACGGTTCTGTAATCGCTTGTTCTACCGTCTTTCCTCTATAGTGGATTCGCTGGTATACCGTTTCTTTGCTAATTCCGTTTTTTGCAGCTATTTCATATTCTTCTTCAGTTGGTACTAGCATATAAACCGTCATTTTGCACCCTCCTAATCCAATGCCATGATTTCTTTTCTTGTACGTTCCGAATATTTTATTTCAATCTTCTGAATACCTTTGCCATGCTCTTTCACTGCCGCGCTCCATGCTTCGCTCTCTGTTTTCACGTCAAACCAATCTATTTTTTGTCTTTCGTCCTGGTCATAGAAATGAACTTCGTATGTCGGTGTTATAGAGGTAGGTTTCGCAAGGAATCGCTCGGCCGTACTTGTTGCTGCATAATCGAAACTCCCCACAACATCCTCTAGTGTCAGTTGTTTCATGCCCCTAACCCCATTGGACGGGATTTAATCAAGTTTTTATCTGCCTGATCCATAATAAGAGCGGCAATTTCTAATTGATGTCTTCCCAACTCTTTTGCGATTTCAAGGATTCCTTTGCCTTCCTTCCACATTTCTTGTAATCGAATTACTTCGCTTTCATCAAATACCAGGTCCAACTCTTCTAAAGCGATATATAAGTTACGACGCGATTTCTTCATATATTTTTTATCTTGCAAAACCATTGTGTAATTTTCTTTATCTACTTCCGTTTCAAGTTTTGGCATCTGCTTCCCCTCCGTTATGAATCGAATCTTCTTTCCAAGTTAACGAACTTTCCATATTCCTTAATGAATGCCAATTCCACTACACCGACTGGACCATTCCTTTGCTTCCCTATAATGATTTCGATTGTGTTTTTATTTTCTGTTTCCCTATCGTAATAATCTTCCCGATAAAGGAACGCTATGACGTCTGCATCCTGCTCTATTTGCCCACTCTCGCGTAAATCAGACATCATAGGTCTTTTGTCTTGGCGCTGTTCTACACCACGGCTCAACTGAGATAGAGCGACCACACATACATTTAATTGGCGAGCCATCGTTTTCAGTGTCCGGCTAATTTCTGCAATCTCTGCTTGTCTGTTTCCCTTATGTACCGGATTGCCTGTTATAAGCTGTAAGTAGTCGATGATTACCATGATTCGTCTACCTGGTGATTCATCACGTAACTTTTTAATTTTTGACCAGATAAAGTTCGTTGTAATTCCTGCTTCGTCAAAGATTCTAAGGTTCTTATTGTTTAAAACTCCCATGGCTTGCGATACTTTTTGCCAATCTTCATCAGTTAATTCACCCGTTTTGATACGGTTCCCATCTACATTCCCATTAATACTGACCATTCGTTTTAGCAATTCTTCTTCGCCCATTTCGAGTGAGAAAACAGCGACAATATCACCCTCTTCGTATTCACCCGCTGCATGGCTTGCTATATTTAAGCAAAATGCTGTTTTACCAACCGATGGCCTTGCTGCTACAATGATAAATTCGTGTGGTTTAAATCCTGCCGTCATGCGATTTAACTCGGTGAATCCTGTGTCCATTCCGACCAATCCACGCACTGGATTCTCTAGCTGTTCGAATACCTTAACAAGCCCATTCTGAATCCGCCCGTCACTGTTCTTGTCTTCCCTGCTTAAGTTCAGTAGCGCTGCCATTTGCGTTTGTATAGCAAGTTCTGTATCGTTTCCGCTATGAACCGCCTGTTTTAACGCTTCTGTATTTCTAACAACCTCTCGATCTCGCCATTTACTCCACACGATTTTTTCATAGTATTTAATATTAGAAGTGCTTGGTGTTGTTTCTGATAATTGAGCAAGATAACCGATTCCCCCGACATCCTCTATAAGCCCTTTCTCAGCCAATCTAGCGGTCATTGTTACAAAGTCTACTGGTTCGTTTTCGCCATCGATTTCGAGCATTGTACGGAAGATATGGACATGCTGAGGACGATACATCTGCTCAGGTTGTAAATTAATATCTTTTATCTTGTCTGGAACTAATAACAGTCCTCCCAGAAGACCCCGCTCCGCTTGAATGCTATATAACCCCTCGTAATCTAAAGTGTGACTCACTGTCTTCCCCTCCGTTTAATCCCCAATATCTTTGCTATTTCTTTTAGATGCTTTTCCCGTTCCTCCGGCGGCGCCACGTCTTTGCTATTTTCATCCCACCGATTAAACATTGTTTTTGTCTCCGCAACAGTTGGCCCTGTATATTTCACTTCATGATCTTCTTTTAATAAGTCAGCCGGTTTAGGAGGAAATTGATTGTATTTTGCATAGTTAGAAAGGTTCTTAAGCATTTCCTCATATTCTTGTTCCGATAGAATAGTAGTCCATAAATCAATTTTCATTTGTGTCACTTCAAATATCGGATACAATGCACTAATTGCCTTTAATAATTCAAACGTTTGCTTCTTATTCAAGGTCAAAGTCCTCCTCTCTTAACTCTTTCTTACCTTTAACAACTTTAGGCTGAGTTTTTGCTTTCTCTTTCTTAATCTTCACTACTAATGCATCAAACTGTTTTCTTAACTTAGCTGGAGAAAGAATATTAGTACTCCAGAAGTCATCCTTTTGTGTCCAGTTAATAAGGTATTTAATTGCTTCATCCGTTCTATTGTCTTTTTCCCTCATTAAACGGAAGTCATTAGCCCATTTTTCTAAGTTAGGTTCTTTTGCTGATGGATTGTTTAGTAACATTAATTCAAATAACAATTTCGCGTTCTCCAGGTCGGAAGTTGAAAACTTTTGACAAGAAGTCTTTTTCTTTGTTGTAGTCTCTGTAGTATTCTCTGTTAAAGAATTAACCCTTTCGGTAAGTTCCATTTCACCCAAAGGGGGATTTGGATTTTCCCCAAAGGTCAAAATGGATTTTACCCTTTGGGTAACTTCGGAAATATTCAACTTAATATGATTAGTAGGAGCACCATTGAATTTAAATTTTTGAACTTCTACTAAATTTTTATTAATGAGAATCTTAATTGCTCTGTCATATTGCTTAGGAGTGATACGTATCTCTTCTCTCCAATCTTCACGACCTTTAGCTAACCAAAACTCACCATTCTTTTTAACTCGTAGCTTGCTCTTACCTTGCTCATTTGGCATGTACCAATAAACAATCTGTCCTAGTAAAATCCCTGCAATTAAATCTTCAGTTATATCTACATAAGCGAGTCGCACCATATATCCGCTTCTTGCAAATGTTTCTAGTTGAAATATGTTACTACTCATTTAGTTCACCTTCTTCATCCAACATTCGTAGCTGACATTATCCACGTAGCCGATTGTTCTAAATTCATGTTTACCTTGAAAACTTCTACCGCTTTGTTCATAAAACTTACCGTTCTTATATATCGGCTTAATTGGTGTTAAGAAATCAAAACCTCTTTCAATCAAATCATTTGTAGCTTGTATCATTTCTATTTGCGTTTGTCTTCTCACAGGTATCTTAAACATCAACCATCACTCCGTTCGCAGATAGCAAATCCTTTCGATACTTTCAGGACCCTATAACCTGGGTAGCGTTTTGGATTTATATATTTCAGTACATTTCGTTTTACTTCATCTGTTGATTTGGCATCCTCCCAGCACCAAGCCGGAAGGAGCACTTTACTTTGTTTTTCAATCATTGTTCAAATACAATTTCTGATTGTTCTTGATTTGCTGTTTCTTCATTTGTTTCTTCTGCTTCAATAAACTCTGGTTCTGCTGTAATATCTTTTCGTACTACTTCGTCATGCTGTGCTTGCGTTTGAACTTCAATACTGATTGGTAAGTATTTAAACATCGATCTCACGACTGTTTTCTTAGCCATTTCTTCATAATCACTTTTCCAAGGGCCAAAATCTTTTGATTTGGAACGACCTCTTCGTTTTTCAATCTCGCTTTCTGGCATGAATTCCATTTGGTATCCACCATCTTTGAAATGAGCTACTGCATACGCTCCAATAAACTTCCCTCTATCGCCAAATGAAGGTTTATGCGTCAATTTAGGATGTAATCCTAATTCATATTCGAACTCATCATTCTCGTACACCGCATGAGCATAAATACTTTGGATGTGACCAGAACGTCTTGCTAAATCAATCATTCCTTTGTAGCCGATGATAAATTGAACTTCCTTAACCCACTGAGGATTCTGTTTTGTACCTGCGTTTTTGTTAAACGGAAGCAAGTAGCAATGACCAAGTAACCCTGGTTCTAATCCAAGTTGTACCGCTTGCATCACAGCTCCCATAAGAGAAGGAACAGTACATTCTAATAGCGTTGGGTTAGTTCGAATTGTTGTAAGTGCTATACGGCTCATACGGTCCATATCCATGTGCTTTGGTAATACTTCAGCCATTCTCGGCCCCATTTTCTTCATATAAGCTTCAACTGTTTGCTCAGGGCTAGCTGGTTTATTTTCAGTACGGTTTGCTAATTGATTTTTAATAGATTCATTGTTTGCCATTGTTCATTTCCTCCCTATTTAACTCTGAACTTTCTGCTTTTAGATTCTTTTGTATACTGTTTGTACAATTCCGGTTGTTCTTCTTTTAAACGCTTGCTATCAATCCGATTAGAAACCTGTGTTTTCCAAGAAACCTTATAATTTTCTGTTTTACCAATCTCATTTGAGCCAAGTTTTGCTTTAATCTTGTTTTCGTACTCTGTTTTTTGTTCTTCTAATGCTTTAATTTCTTTATCTACCTGATCACGAGCTTCTATTAATATCTCGACTTCATTCCCTAGCTCGACTTCGCTATCCTCAACCGAATCCGGATACATTTCTTTAAGTAATGTAGATGATGCTTCTGAACCATCAAACATTGGAGGGATCCCCTTCTCAACGTGGTTTAACCAGAAGTCTTTTTCAATATCGATTAGGTACTGAATGATATCTTCATCACGTTCAATCTTTTTATAGATGAATTTGTTACCGCCAATTAATACCGCAATCCACCATGCTTTATAACCTGTAACTGCCATATAGTGTTGGCACTGTAGAAGATAAGAAGCTGGGATTTCTTCACCTTCCCACTCTTTTTTTAGATATTCAGAAGCGGTTTTACACTCAAGTCCTACCTTTTCGCCAACAACCAGCCTGTCCACATTTGCTAGCATCCAAGGGTATTCAGGATGTTGTAAGATTGCGTTGCATGTTCTAACTTTTATATTTGTGCGTCTACTGAATTCCTCTGCTACAATTTCCTCTAGCACATTGCCGAAGTAAGCTGCTTCGCTTGGCAATTGATCTTTAACTGTTTCACTTGTTTTGTCGTAGTAAACTCCAATTGGAGAACTCCATTTATTTAACCCTGCAATAGCTGCTGCATCAGAACCACCAATACCAGCTTTTCTAGCTTCTAACCATTGTTCATGGGCCATATCTTCAGTTGTTATAAGTACGTTTGCTTCCATCTTATTCACCTGCTACTTTCTGTGTAGAATGAGACTTCACATATTGAGTAATGCACTCTGTATCTGCATGTAGGTAATCTCCACCGAAATCTAAGCAACTTTCTCCGTAATAGATTTCTCCCTGACAACCTTCACAGTATTCAATAAAGTCTCTTGCTGATGAATCGTGATGATTTCCGTAAGTTATTGGATTTTCAATCATTTTTGCGTCCCTCCATTAAGTTGATAGCTTGTCCCTGCGGTTTATCAAAAATAACTTTTAATGGTTGGAATAACATTGCTGACATTTGAAGCATTTCGTTTTGCTCATTTGTTAGTGCTACCGGATATAACACTCCATCCTTGCAATACATTAAAACTACGCCATCTTTCATTTCCACATTCCTCCTTATTTACTGAGAGAAACGACTGTGATATAATAGTGGTACAATTTATTGTGTCGTTTCACGAACCATTCGATTAGGCGTAGTCGAATGGTTTTTATTTTGTTTTGATGCTGTACGCATCATCATGACCAGAAACGAGGTGGAGGGGGAAAGGTGTCCGCTCCTGATCATGATGACAAGCACAACGCTTGTCCTATTTAGCTAGAGTAATAAACTCCTTATGCATTTCCTCAACCTTATCTGCGCTGTTATGTATCCCTCTAGCTCGTAAATCTCGTATCATTTTGATGATGTTCGCTTTCTCTTCTTTGTCTTTTTGTTCTCTATTCGTCATCTTCAAGCCATCCTGCTCTCTTTGCTACAACATCAATTCGGTGTACTAGGTATACGAATAAACATATTGCCGCTGCTACGATTGCTAGTGATAATGTACTTTCTTCCATCATTTAAACCGCCTCCTGTTCTAAGAGATTGCCATTACTTCTTCATGGATTTTGTCTACTTCTGTAATTAACAACGCGCTGATTTCGCGATATAACTCTTCATTCTTCTCTAGCATGGCTTCTAACTCTTCAAGAGACGCTTCATGCAAATTATGATTGTTTTTATCCATTTCTTCTGACATATCGTCATACTGAATACTTAACGATGTAGCTACATCGTTTAAATGTTTCAGTAATTCACCAAATAATTTCGCTTTAATTACTGTGTATTTATCTACGTTTGTCATTTTACTTACCACCTTTTTGTGTGAAGTTATTTAATTTTTTCCATGTGAGCTCTTTAAGGAGTTGTTTGTGCTTTTTGACTAAACAATTCGGTATATCGTCAATTGACTTCAACCCTAATTGTTGTTTTAAATAAGAGGTTACTTGTCTCATAACCTTCGTTGTATCTTTCTTAATCAAGTCTCGAACTGCTTGTTCTAAGTCATTTTTCGAGCCTTCCATCGCTTCGAATGTGAGTTGTACTTTGTTTCCTACAAATTGTTGCGCTTTTCGATGACGATCTTTTTGCAAATCATCACGAATTATTTTTGATGCTACGTTCGATAACTGCGCTTTTGTTAGTCTTTCGTCAAAACTCCCTACAGTTTGGTCTAGTGTTTCGACTTTTTCTGTGTGCATATCAATCGCTTCGCCAAGCTTCCCTACATCTTGCCCTACTCCTTCTAACATGTTGCTTTGACTCGCGAATTGCGTTTGTACTAATGCGAATAATTTTTCAATCATTACATCGTTACTTCTTTTAATAACTAAATCCCCTGATTCGTTAAGTGTGATTGGTAATTGTCTAATTGGATCCATTTCCATTCCTCCAGTTAACTAATTTTTCTGCCTGTTTGAGCGATTTTTAAATCGTTTATGAACTCTTGAAAGGCTTGAATACGTGAATTAAGTAAATCTTTGGTAGCATCACTCGAATTCGCTATTGAACCCCTCATAAGAGAAGAAACCACTGCATCTTTTAAGAACTTGTCCATGTATGCAATAAGGTTATGAACGTTCTTATTAGAGATGTAATTCATTGATTTTTCTTCTTTTTCCATGTCGTTCGCATTTTTGGATAACGCATCAGCTTTTTGTTTGTAGAAATCAGCGTTATCTCTATACTCTTGATTTTCTACTTTTAACCTTTCAATCTCGTTAAGGAGATCATCTGGAACGACAGGTACTTCTTTTACTATCTCTTTTTCAATCACTTGGGGTTCTTGATTATGTACGTTTTCTAGTTGTTTCATTGCGACTTGTTCTGATTTTCTTGCTTGTTCTAATTCCCTTTGTGATTCTTGCATTTTGCGCTCTGCTTGTTCTAACAGCTTGTCCTTTTCTTTAAGGGACTTCTTCACTTCACGAAGTTCGCGAACTGTCATTTCATCGACTGTTTTTTGTTCTCCTGTTGATGGGATGATGTGTGGTTGTTCGATGAATTGTTGGCGATCTATATTAGAAGGGAGCGTTAGCATTTCGAATATTTGACCATTCCCGATTTTAGCGACGTCGCTAATTTCACCGAATTGATCGTAAGCTGCTATCATTCGACTTGTAGTTGTTGCATGAAAACCGAACGTTTCTTTTGCCCATTTAGCAAACTCTCCATGTGCTAAATCATTTTCTTTAACATGTTTCAACCGTTTACCCATTTCGAATATCGATTGTCCTGCGATTTGCTGGTAACTTTTTATTTCTGCTGTGATGACGTTGATGTCGTTTGATAAGCTCATCACTTCATTCATTTGCTTTCATCCTTACTATTCATGAAGCTATTTAAAATTTTCAAAAGTTGGTTTTGTTTATCTTGTGGCATCTGTTCAATTCGATGGCATATATCCCGAACTTTACTTTCTAACTCTTCATTGTTGAAAACTTGTAATTGATTCATTTTCTTTTACCCCCTTTTAAAGTTTCATTCTATGAAACTTCGTGTTTAAAATTTTTTTCTTGTTCTTTAAACAGTATTGATGTTTCTTTCCCTAAAACATTTGCTATTTTAACTGCTACATCATAGTAGACTCTTAAGTTCCAATTGATTATCTTATAGCAGTATGACTTCGATATACCAACCATAACAGCTAATTCGTGATATTTAAGACCAGATTCTTCAAATGCTTTTTGAAGTTCTGTTTTTGCTGTTTCGTTCTGCATCTGATCACTCCCTTCTGATGCTTACAAACTTATTATATGTTTCATTGTATGAAACTTCAAGTACTTTTTATAAAATAATTTCATAAAAGGAAACTTTTTTCCTCTTTACGTTTCCTCTCAGGAAACTTTATAATGAAATTAACGTGATTTACGATAAGTCGTGACAAGGGGAGTTTTTTAAAGTGGAAATGAAAGATAGGATTAAACAAATTAGGATAGAAAATAAAATGAGCCAAGAACAATTCGGTAAAGAAGTCGATCTAACTAAAGGAACTGTTTCGAAGTTTGAGAATGGAAAAGCGTTTCCTGGTCGTGAAACAATAGAGAAAATAGCGAAGAGATTTAATGTTACTGTAGATTATCTATACGGAGAAAATGAGACAGTAAATATTAATGACGATAAATATGAGAAGTTTAAGGAAATTATGGCGTGGTTAGATCCTCTTCCGAAAGATAAAGAAGATATGGCATTAGACCAAATGTTAGCTATCGCTAAAGCTCTTAGCAATCACCATAATAAAACGGAAAAATAGCCTCCCGAATTAGGAATGGCTATTTTTTTTGATTTCTGCTATGTATTCTTCTAATTTATCTGGTGCGAATTCTTCCACTGTATCTAAAAATAGCATTACAATCTCTTCTTTAGTCATCTCTAATTCTCCCCTTGCATCCCTTTTTTATTATATATTAATCATTAAAGTGGAAAGTTTTTGTCGTTTTAGTCAAAATGTTTCCATTCCCTATAAAGCAGAAATGAGACTATCTATTTGATAGTCTCATTTCTAATATTTATATTAATTACCCGCCTCCTGGGCCGGGATCAATCATGTATAAAGTTGTTTTCTGTTCTTTAGCGCTTTGCACCTTATCTTTTTCAGTCACCTGAAAAGCTGCGATAGAAAGACAAGCTACTGCAGCAATAGTTAAAACTGTTTTTACAAGCTTATTTTTCAAGTGTTTCACCACCTTTTATGTATAATTCAATTATAACATTCTAAGGCTGTTTTTGGTAGGTAAATATAGAAAAAATCACCTGATTTAGAAAAACTTTCTGCGGACATTTCTAAGTATTTCTTTCCTTCCTCACCGCCAACCGCAAGTCCCATATAGTACAATTGGAAACTACTAAGATAACCGTTTTCGTCTTGTAAATTCCTCAGTATTTTAATTGCCTTTTCACTTTCACCCAGCTTTACATATAAAAACGCCTTCTCAGCTTCATCTAAATCGTCAATGTTTATAGTATGCAAATCTTTATCATGATATATCTTTAAGAATAAAAGCGTATTTAATACCTTTTCTCTTCTTATTTCTAATTTCCTGTTTACTGGATTTCCAATAATGGATAGTGCTTTCTCCATATACTCTTTGGCTCTTTGATAATCAGAGAAAACAAAACTTTCTCCAGTTTTACAATATGCTACAGCTTTAGTACTAACATAACAATTCGTCTCGTCATTTATTATTTCTAAACAAAGTTCACGTGACTTTTCTAGATCGTTTTCATGAAGTGCGACGAAAATTTGCATTTCTTTTATTCTCAATAAAAGCGAATCTCTCAATGTGTGACATTTAATTTTTAAAATATCAGGTAATAACTGCTGAATATATTCATTGACCATCTTATAATTACCTAAATCAAAAAAAGAGTATATTGTATTTAAAACCAATATTATTACTAGTTCATTATCAACATACTTTTGTTTTTTTCTCATTTTATCGACTTTCTCAAAATAAATCTTAGGGGTTATTGCCTTCTCGCTTCTTTCTCGTAACATTTTATATAACGGAATCAAATTCAAATTTATCCGTACAGTTTTTGAAATTCCTCTTTTTTCCTCTTTACTAGTTTTATAACTTGCTATCTGTTTCATGACTATATCTTGAAGATCATATTCTCCAAACATATCTAGAACCTCTAACGCTAGTTTTAAGTTTTTATGAGACAATCTCGGTATATATCCTTTAATGCAAGCCCTTCTAAATTCTACATCTTTAGGCTTATATAACCTGAGGGCGTCAACTAAATGCATAAAATCAAATTTATCTTCTTTTTTAAAATAGCTATTTACTGTTGTATGTGTCACTTTAAACCTTGTTGCCAATTTCCGATTCGTATAACCATTTGATTTTAAATTTTCTTGCATGTCGTTCAAGTCTAATAAAACTCGCACAAATTTTGTCCTCCCTTTGGACAAAAAGACACGTAAACCCCATTTTCTTACATAAAAGGAAAACGTGTCACTCTCACTCTAAGTTGTGTTATAATATGTATGTACAAGATCCGCGACAATGTTCCCTAGGCACTTAGGGGGCAGTGTAAGAGTGCTTCCAACACTACTTACACCGTGGGTCTTTTTTACGTCCGTTTATTTTATTATTTTCATTTTATCACATTTTTTCCAAAATTCAGTCGTGTAGTTATCTGATAATTATTGAGAAAGTTGTAAAACCTTTATATACCAACGTTTAGCAGCTGACACGAAAACAAAATATGCAATTATGCATGAGACGTAATAAAAACCTCACATGCATATATTACCATAAAATCGAACTTTTGTTCTATTTTATTTTAGAATTTAGATTATATTTCTATCAATATAACACAAAAGACAATAAATCTATCATTTGTAGTATATCAATATGTCTATAATTATACTGATAGTATGAAAACTTTAGGTGAAACTCTTAAAAAACTTAGGAAAAGTCGTTCGCTTAGACAAGCTGATTTGGCTCATGAACTGAATCTTAGTCGCAGCCAAATTAATAACTATGAAAACGGATTTTCCGAACCAGATCTTACAACATTATTTCGTCTCGCCTCCTTCTTTAACGTGTCGTTAGATGCGCTTACTGGACGCACTGACGCTACTGATGACGAAAGACTACATAATACTCTAGTTGGCGTTCAAAAAACGTATGGGGTGTTATCTGAAAGCCAACGAGAAAACTTCTGTAAACAACTTGATCATTATGTACGATTCTTAGGTGAGCATAACGAAATATTGTGATTTGATTTCATTGTAGAAGAAACGTTTTCCATTTTTTAGAGGTAAAATTTTACATTATTTTACCAATTTATCCAACGGGAGCTTCGGCTCTCTTTTTTTATTTTCATTCGACAAAATATGACAATATTCGAATTAATTGTTTGCTATGATAAGCTCGGAAATCTTACATTTTACATAACTGGAGGAAACAATAATGAAAAAACCGTTCTACAAAAAATGGTGGTTCTGGGTTATCGTTGTTATCGTAGTACTTGGAGCTTATGGTAATAGTACTAAGGATAAAGAAGAAACTAAAACAGCTTCTACCGAACCAAAACAAGAGGCTAAAAAGGAAACGAAGAAAGGTGAACCTAAGAAGGAAGAAGCTAAAACTGAGCCTAAAAAAGAAGAACCTAAGAAGGAACTTTCTAAAGAGGGCGAATCTTCTAAAGTTAAAATTGCAGTAGGTTCTGTTGAATCAACAGATTCAGTAGGTGGCCAATACTTAAGCGAAAAAGCTCAAGGTGTATTTAAAATCGTTGAAATTTCTATCACTAATAACCAAAAAGACGCTATCACTGTTGATGCTAACAGCTTCAAGTTAGTTGATAATCAAGATCGTGAATTCAAGTATTCTACACAAGCTCAAACAGCTTTTGATGTAGGTAATGGTGGTAAATCTGATTTCTTCTTAAAACAACTTAACCCTGGTTTAACACAAACAGGTAAAATCATATTTGACGTTCCTGCTGATGCACAAGGCTTAGTTTTAAAAGCTCGTGGCGGTATGATGGGTAAAGAGATTAAACTAAAAGTAGAATAGTCGAAGGCACTCGAAAGAGTGCTTTTATTTTTGCTGAATTCATAACTATTTTCAGGAGGAAAAACACATGAAAAAACCAATCTATAAACATTGGCTATTTTGGGTGGTTACTGCTTTAGTTGTCACAGTAGGGATAAACATTATTGTACTTACATCAAAGACAAAATCTGTAGCCGCTACTAATACAAGTAATATACCGAAAAATCTAGAAAAATTTGTAGATATTTATAACAATGAAGTAAAAGAAAAAGATGCCGCTATATACATGATCCCGCGTGATTTTAAAATTGAAAAAGCAAATTACAAAGATGGGTCTCAAAATGTTGTAACACTCATCGATACAATTGGTGGCGATTTGAAAAAGAAAACAGAGTCCCAAAATGTAGATTCATTCAATAAAGACGCTGAATCCCTAACGATTGTATTAGACGATTCGAAAGAATCAATCAAAAAAATCATCTATCGTGGTAATCGTATAAATGCATTCATCTTTACATTAACTGCATTAGAATTAAATAAAGAAACCGAAGCAAATGAAATGTTTACAAAGCTCAATGATAAAGTTGGAGAGAAAAAGTTTGATATCACATCATTTATTAAAGACTATAAGGTGAAGTTTGAATACGATTTAAGTGCAATGCCAATCTTACCAACAATAACATTCACATTCGAAAAATATTAAACATCACCATAAATAACAATTAAAACAAAATATAGATTTGAACAACAGTTATCGATGTGTGAAATAACTTAACATGGTAAAATAATATTTGAATCGGCGTCCAATACATATTATTAAAATTAAAGTGGTTCAAGTCGGAGGAAGGCGCCTTAGGGTGTCTTTTCTTTTTAAAAAAACACGTCAAATTAACTTTTAAACGTGTTTTTCGGTGAAATGATATTTAATATAATCTATCCCTAGACTAACTAACGGAATAATTATTGCTAAACTTAACGCATAAACCATCGTTTTTATACCTGTATAACCTAGAAATTTATCCGCTATAACTAACGCTAAAACAAATAATATTGTTGATTTTATAAATAGTTTAAAAAGATCAATTTTCATATTAGTTCCTCCTTCATATCTCATTAGAAATGCAAAACTTTTCAAATGAGTGTATAATATACATTAGACAGAGGCATAATTGCAAGAGAACAGAGTGGTTGAGACACCCTGTTCTATGTAATACTCACTTATTAGTGAGTGAACGGAACATAACTAAAAGTAACTATCTTTAGCACTCTTAGCCACTCTACAGCTACGTTCATAGCTTGAGTGGTTTTTACATATGTAAAAATAGATAAATTCCGCGTTTTTTGTTCTATATATTCAACGAAAGGTTCAATGAAGTACCTTTCCATTAAAAACAATAATACAGCCCCTATCAATTCTTTCACATGTATCACCTCCTTCTAATAAGAACTAAAAATCAACAGCAATGGTTGATAAAAGGTTGCTTGATTTTAGTTAACTTACCAGAGGTAGGTTGACAATCCCACTCGATAAACTATCATTACTGGAATAATGTAGCATATATTTTTTATTTTGTATATATCTGAATGTTATAGAATCCCTTTCAAATAAAACACTATATGTTCAATATCAATCTATAATTTCACGTACTATATCTGTTGTGTAAAACCAAATCCTGCAATAAGGTCTATTCTACCATCCGTCCCCTTATCCTTTAACCAAATAAGTAGAAAATCCCTTATTTATTCCTCTATCTTAGTAAGTCATTCCCCCAGGACTTAAACAATCTCATGTTTTTCTGCTTTTCTTCGAATTTAATCTTGACTGAAGGTCTTGAGGGTTTTTATCATGTGGGAACGATTATGGAACACGGCTGGAAGGCAGATTTATCCCCTACTTTGAAAGATCACAAAAAAGTAATCAATCAAAATAGATGGATAAGCGTCTTGTTTTCTCCATGCGGTCACTTATAAGGTATCCGTATGTATAGACCCTGTTCACTCAGCGATTTTCACCGCATACATCCTTTTTCTATGGCTTGTCCTTGTAATATCGTCCCTACACGACAAACTGAATGTACTCCCTAGCACCGTAATGCTAACGATAACCACCCGAACCTTTCAGAGAATCGTCCCTGGGTAAGTTCTCACCCTCCCTCACCAGAAGAACAGGATTCCAATGAGGGGTGCTGTTTTTGTAGGCGCATACTCTGTACCCCCTGCACGACCAACAGCTAGCCACGCACGTAACACGTTCCCTCTATATAGAAGCACGGAATTACGGCTTATCAGTTTTTATTTACGTGGTTTCAGGCAATTCCACGCGAACCAAAACAAAAAGGCATCTCCTATTCCTAAATGGCCTGTACGTTCACAAGACTTCTAGGTTTAGAGATGCCCGTTATATATCTTTTGACTACAAAAAATACAATTCTAGCATTTACTAGTTGAATTTTAGTCAAACAATAGATAAAATGGGTATATCAAAGAAGCCTCGTGAAAAGGCATAGTTGTTTAAGGTTAGTGGTGGTACACTACTTAAACGTTAACACTGTCGGTTAAAACAGTTTTTTCTAGTCAAGTGGTGGTACACTTGCTAGAGCAAGTCATTCCCGCTAATGGTTGGCGCCAATAGCATATGGGAGTGGCTTTTTGTTTTGTGTTCATATTCAATTGTTTTGCTCGATCTTCGTTTATGTAAAATATCAAATTGTGTTTTGTTTTGTAGAATGTTGCTTGTTGTTTATTACGTTACAACAAGCTTTTTTGTTTGTAAATAAAGAAATGACAAGTCAAATATACGCAAAAGTGTAAATGTAGAACTACGCAAAAGTGTAAAATTCTACTTTTCTACTTATATTCAAAGTAACTTATAATTCTACTAACTTACATTTTGATATAAATGTATAAATATCAGCCTATAACACCCTTATCTCTATGAATTACGCAAAAGTAGAAAAGTAGAAATGTATACCAAAAAATCTTACGATTGAGTCTACTTTTCTACTCTTTCGATAAATCCGTTGAAAAAACATAAAATTTTATCGGGTATACTGTTGCGAATATTGTATATAGATGATACATTTTACTCAAAGGTATACTTATTCGGAGTTTTATGGAGGAATGTCAAAAATGACTAGACAAGCAACTACATACGTAATCGGTAACTTTAAAGGTGGAGTTGGAAAAACGAAAACAGCTACAATGTTAGCTTATGAAGCAGCTACTGTATTTAATGAGAAATGTCTTTTAGTAGATATGGACCCTCAAGGTAATGCTACAAGAGTACTTGCTAAAACAGGTGACATTGAACAAATAGACAAGTCTATTACGGATGCATTTCTAAATCAAAATTTAGAGAATGAGATTATCCCGGTTATTGAGAACTTGGATATCGTTCCATCTAATACTTCATTTAGAAAGCTTTCAAAAATCCTCTTCGATATGTTCCCAGAGGATGAGCTTGCACAAATTACATATTTAAAGAAGTTATTAGAACCATTAAAAGATAAATATGATCGTATCTACATCGATGTGCCGCCAACAATCAGTGACTACTCAGATAATGCTATGATAGCAGCTGATTATTGTATCATCGTTCTACAAACACAAGAATTATCTCTAGAAGGTGCTCAAACATACATCGCTTATATGCAGTTCTTAGCAGAAAAATATGATGCAGACTTACAAGTTTTAGGTATCATTCCAATGATGTTACATCAAGGGAAACGAGTGGATAATAAAGTATTACAACAAGCTCAAGAAATGTATGGTGGAAACGTTCTAGATACAATCGTGAGATATCAAGAGCGGCTAAAAGTGTACGATATCGAAGGGATTCATAAAAACGTTAATGTTAGCGGCAATATTGATATGTGGGATGAAAAAGCTCACCAATTATTCATCGATGTTCTTAGCGAACTTAATGAGCATGAAAATTATTTTGCTACTATTAATGCTTAAGGAGGAGGTTCGTAATGTCTAAAACACCATTTAAACCTATAGTCACAAAACCTGGAAACACCTTAAATGACAAAGATGTACAGATAAAAGGAACTAACGATTTTGGCCGTAATAGTGAGCCTGTTAAAAAGCAAGTTATTAAGCCTATCATCAATAAAGGAAAAGTAGTTACTCCTGAAAAGCCTGATCAGCGTTTAGTTCCATCTAAAACTGCTAAAATTTCGCCTGCAGTTCAATTAAAATTAAACACACTAAAACCTTTTATAAAAGAACAAGAAAACATGGATAAAGCATCAATTAACAGCATTATCGACATGTTGCTTGAAAGCTATGTAAATACTAAACTAACAACCCGACAGTCTGAAGGATATAAAGAGATATATAAGCAACTTTATGAGATGTTAGATAAACAATAAACACGATACAATTTTATCTTTTCTACACAATGGTTCTTAGGATTTTCCATCATACTATTATTGGAGATGAAGTTCATGGGAGTAATTACGAGAAATGGTGATAGTTTAAACGATTTCGATTCGTTCACAAAAAAGTATGGTTGTATAAAAGTTGATTTTAAGCAACAAGAAGGTGAAAGATACTACTTATATGCTTTTCGTAATGATTTAACCGAGTGGGATTTTAATAAAGGTGAATTAATTTTAATTACCCACAATAAAGATAAAGTTAAAGAGATTGCCTCAAAAATATTAACTTTATCTGTAGGTGAATTCTTTTGTAAAGAATGTTTCAGAAAAAAAGATATTGAAAAATTATCTAATAAAGATAATACGAAATATTGGTGTCATAATTTTTGGGACAAAACCCCGAATCATACTAAAAAATTACTACAAGATGAAATTTTATATTCAATAGATGATATGGATTGGTCTATGGTAAAAAGTATAACTAATGACGATAAACCTTTTGTTTTCTTTGGAATATGTTCTGATTCTTGTATGACTCGTGAAGAATTCAAAAATAATGATGTAATACAAGAAAAGATAAAGTTTATGGACAATATTTGGGAAGAACTAATAACAGAGGGAATGATGAATGGACCTGAAAGCTTATTAGAAGATATATTGTGTGACCATATATTCGTCATTGAAGAAGGTATGAGTTTTATAGAAAGACAATATAGAGTGGAAAATGGGATTATTGACATTATAGCTAAGGACAAAAATGGCACTAAGTGTATTATTGAATTGAAGACGGTTGAAGATGATAAAAGTTTAGTATGGCAATCTGCTTATTATCCATCTTGCTTTAATGAAGATGTTCGTATGATTACAATTGCTCCCAATTATTCAAATAGAATATATAACGCTCTTAAAAATATAAACAATATTGAAATGAAAGTTTTCGGCAAAGATTCAAACGGGAAGTTTGATATAAAAGATTTTGATAGTGGAGAGTCTGTTTTGGAGATAACAGAGGAATCGCCAATTATCTTGTGAATGATTAAGCCCTACATATGTAGGGCTTTTTGTATATTTACTATTAAGTAGAAAAGTAGAAAAATACACTTTTCTACTTATGCGTAGTTTATTCAGAAACCTTACCAGAACTTCCACCACGGCTTCTTCTTCTCTTTCGCTGCAGCAACCTCATCTCGAAATTCCTGCATCATTCTCTTCGTTTCCTGCATCTCACGTAGTGTCTTCATAAGCGTCTCGTCTCGCGCTTCCAATCGTTTTTCCACTCGTTCATTATGCGCTTCTACACTCGCTTTGATTTCCTCGTTACTTTGCTTGGCCTGCTCACTTAATCGTTTTTCCATCGCTAACATGCTTTGATTCATTTCTTGCGCCATAACGCTGTACTGTTCCTGTAATTGCTGTTTAATGTGGAATGGCACTAAATCCGTTTCCTCAGTCTCTTCTTTAATTAGATCTGGATTAACCTTCTCTATTTGCTGCGCAATCATCTTCGCTGCTTTCTCTAGCGTCATACCGTCATGCTTACTCAGTTCAATTAACTTCTCAATCACCATAATGTCACTGTCTGTGTACTGGCGTCTGCCACGATTATTCTTCTTCACTGCGAATCCTTCTCGCGACAATACTTCCATGTACTTTCTAAGGGTGCTATCACTTATTCCTAGTCGCTTATACACTTCACTAGCAGAATAAACAATTTCATCCGTCATAACGTCACAACACCTCCTAGTGACAGTATTCCATGATGGTTAGGATTTTCCTGCAAAGAAAAAAGCCCTATTATATAGGGCTAGCAAAACAAATCTTTTTCTGTAATATCCTTACCCCACATTCCATAATCATATGAAAACTCATTCGCCAAAAATTCTTTATAACACTCATCGTGATAGATGCCAAATTCCGAACTATTTATTACCCAGTCCCCTTTACTGATTATATCTTTACACCATTCGCATTCTGTTTCTTTTTTAAAACCATTTCTTGCAGAATTAGTTCGAAACATAAAAGATATCCCCCTTTATTTATATAGCCTTAACAATCTCAACTAACAATCTCATAAACAACGGAATCATTTGAACAACTATATAGCCAATCCCTGCACGACTTATTAACGAGAATCCCCGTTCTTGGCTACCAACCATAATGAATAGCCCGCCGCATAACGCTACAACGGATGCAATTGGATAGGAAACTGCTTTAATCAAGAAAATAACCGGTTCAAACGCATTTACAATACGATTGTACAGTTGGCCATCTATATAATTTTTTATCGCCCCATCGTTGGACTGCACATCTTTAAATACTTCATTCACATCTGGATTATTTCCATCAGCAAATACGTGAGGAATATCTATAATGTTGCTGAATATAATAGCACTACCGATTACTATACTTACTCGCACTGCGACAGGTGCGTATTTTTTTGCTTTCTTTTTGAACAAGCTCCACTTTTTCTTCGCTCCATAGTTACCATCCATAAAATCTTTGATGCTCATTGTCTCTGCTGCCATATGGACCATCTCCCTATTTTTAATGGAAATCAGTAACTGTAAATATGTTGCAATCCAATCCCTCGCAAAGCTTTTGCAGGTTCTTCCTGCGGTATTCCGTGAACGAATTCTATTTGGAATAGATAAAACGTAGTTTTAAGAGGCTATTAATTCGGAACTGAGAATCGTAATTTGTTTGGTATGGTAAAAGGTATTTCATACTGTTTGTTTGATATGCATCTTTTTTTGCACTCGTATAAAAAAGTTAATTCTTGTACATGCTGTTTACTGAGGTGACAGTAATGTTTGATTGGCTAAAGTTAGGGAAAACAAATAGAAGTAAATTTGGGAAGTGGTTAGATAGACAAGGGATTTCTCAAGCTGAATTAGGAGAAAAATCAAAATTGAGTAGAGCGACTATTTCAAAATTGTGTAATGACCATACATACAGACCGAAATTTTCAACTGTAGTTCAAATTACAAAAGGATTAAAAAAATTAGGGAAAAACATAAATGAAAATGAATTTTGGATGTAGCTGACTAAAATTAGTCAGCTTTTTATTTTTTGAATTAAAATATCAACAGTGTATTTACTTAAATACAAAATGGTGTTAAATTCAATATAACGAATTGTAATCAATTAAATACAATATGAGGGGGAGAATTATGAAAGATGCATTAAAGTATGTTTATACATCAAAGGAAGCTGCGGAGATATGGGGATTGTCATATCAAACAGTTACACAATGGTATAACAGAGGGAAATTTGAAAATAATGAAGCTAAAAAAAGTGGAGGCGCTATTCTAGTAACACACCAAGGGATGGAGAGAATTGCAGGGGAAATTAATGAGGAAAAGCGACAAAAAAACATTTTAAGACGAGAAATAGTAAGTATTTTAAAAAAAGTTTCATTGTCATTGGATAAGTTGGAAGGGTTCGAGCAGTATAACGCCGCCCATCTTATTTATGAATGTCATAGAATAAAAGATATTATTAGAAAAGAGGGGTTTGGATTTTTATCTTTTAGTGAGACTAAAACTGTTCATGAGGATACTTTATTGTTATTAGATCGTACAAATAAACTAATAACACAACGTCTTATATAAAAAAAGGGGGGATAGATGGTGTTTTCTTTAGTCAATAATTTACCAAAACCAGATGGATTATTAAGATTTGAAGAATTAAACCAAGGCATGTTACCTGAAACACCAGGTGTTTACGTTTGGTATGACTACTTAGGTACTTCTTTATATGTAGGGAAAGCCGCTAATTTGAAACGAAGAATAGAAAGTCACTTATATGAGTCGCATAATCAATACTTAAAGAAAGATATTTCTCGTAATCGAATAAGTCATATTATTTATTTTGAATGCGAAACTGAAGAAGATGCAGTTATTTTAGAGAGGGTGTTAATAAAAAACTCATCATTCGTAGGGGTATATAATATACAAATGATTACTGATAAAGATACCGTGGTCAAGAAAAGATATGCGGATTTCAAGAAGAAGTCGAGAAGTGATAAGAAAAAAGATGTAAAGATACCTATCACTGATGATATGTATAAACAGATTTTAATCGTTAGCCGAAAAGAAGGGTTCACTCCAACACAATTCTCTACTCGGACTTTTTCAGAAACTTTGCTTAACAAATCTGAATTTCCAGATGTGGAATATGATTCAGGAACCGGTACATTTATTCACGTTAAGTTAAATCTAGAAATATATGATATGCTTGTTGAACTGTCTGTTGCTTGGAGATGTTCGATAAGAAAAGCGGCACACAAAATATTTGATTATGCATTGAAAAATGATAACTACGTTAAGGAGTATGGTCATTTGATTCAAGGGTAAAAGCTGATGATTTTTGGGATATGTAAAATAAGCCGCCCAATAGGACGGCTTTCGTTTTTGTTGGACTATTCTTTTGTATAGAAGTATTTAAGTCCTTTAGCATCTAACCATGCTGTTGCTCGATCTAGTTCATTCCCTTGGCGGTAATTTGTCTCAAATCTAACTAAACCTTGCTTGTCCCCACCTGAAATGATACGAGATTCGTATCCTAAAGAATCCATCATTCCTAACATTTCTGGTACTAACGCTGTCCCAAATTCATACGTAACAACTTTATTAAATTTATTCACTGTGATCTCCACCTCTCCATTATTTGTACTTGATTGAATTGTTTTGCCAACAATAACCTCAGCTACCGCTTTAGCCGCCTTATCAAAGTTAGCACGGTATTTTTGCATATCTGTTTCATTATCAATAAAGCAGATTTCTGGAAGTAGTCCCGTCTTCGTTTTATTAATCCAACCTAATTCTGTTGAAAACTTAATTCCTCTATCTCTTAATCCGAATGCATCGGCCATCGCTTTTGAAATCTTTGCCGCCAATTCTCTATTTCCGTATGAAGGATGTAACCACACTTCACACCCTGTACCACCTGGAGAAGCATTTAAGTGAAACTGTAAATCTACATCGCTATCTTTTACACGTAAATGATTATTAGCTGCATTACTCCAAACTGCCTCTTTTGTTGTTCCAACTTCATCAGAACAATTCACATACTTCCATCCAGCTGTTTGTACATATTTAGCAACCGCATCAAGAAACTTTCTGTCCTCCACATGTTCTTTCCCATAAACACTATTTGCACCTTGTACGATACTATTGTGACCACCTGACCCTGCGAAACAACCCATTGTTCAACATCTCCTTTTAGTGTAGGTTATTTTTTTGTAATACATCTTTTTGTTGTAATCCTTTATTGCTTAAATAGTTATTCTTCCATGCCATATATAGAGTGAAAGCTCCTGTAATTACTGCCACTAAATCATTTGTGATTTTGTCATCAATCGTTTGGTACCCAATAAGATTCAAAACACTGTTAATCACAGCGATTACTAATACGACATAACGACTAATTGAAGCTGCATCAAAGTTTTTCATAACCTCACCTCCTTTCAATAAAAAAAGTGACCGTATATACGATCACTTCCCTGCGAATTTAAAAAGAGCCATTATCCCACCGGTGATAATAGCTCCAACTACTGTAGTACCAATCCAAAATACTAATTTATCTAATCGATCAATCCTCAAATGAGCACTTTTCGCTGACTGCTGCGCTTCAATTGCAACATCCTTAACGTTACCAAGCGTATCTAACTTTGTTTCCACCCTTGTTAATCCAACTAATAATTCCTTAAAGTCATCATGTTTTTGTTCTGGCATTTATTAAGCCTCCTTTTAAGCTGCAAAGCAACTTGGATCCATTCCGAAAATATCTGCAATATCTTCCTCGCTCCTATCTTTTAAATAGGATTGTGTTGTTGAAATATCCGAATGATTTGCAAGTGATTTTAATTTTTCGAGTGGTACACCTTGCACTTTTAAATTATCTAATCTGCTATGACGGAAACAGTGAGGATTAATTTTATATTCCTTCCCTTCTTTTTCGTATAGCATCTTAGCGAATATTTTGCACCAGTAATTAAATACACTCTTATTTAAAAGTTTTCGCTCACCATTCTTATAAACTCGTACGAACAAGTCTGGGATTGTATCCTTACCTCGTTGTTCTATATATAAACGAATACATTTCTGTACTCGGGGATTATAATACAATCTGAATTTCTTACCTCGCTTACCACGTACTACATTCGTAAAATAACGTTCTGTTAGTTCTTCTTTTTGAACTTGGTAAACTTCATTCTTCCTTGCTGCACTGTAGTAAGAAAGCGCTAAATAGGTTGCTAACATATATTTCTCTTGTTCAAGTAATTCATCGATTAACCACTCAATTTGTTCTTCAGTTATAAAAGTGATTTCTCTGACTGGATTCTTAGGTAATCCTCTAACCCGTGAGCCTACATTAAATTCATAATCATAGTCGTCATCATCCGCACAAAACTCTAACGCGGACCTTAATGCACTCATCAGTCCATTTACACGTGCATTAGACATTCCCAGCTCTTGAAAAATAATAGATAAGTTTCGAATATCCTTACGTGTTAATTCAATTAGATTTTTATTTTCGAAGTGTTGATGTAATAGAAACAAAATAATTCGTAAATCCCAATGATATTGCTGTAAAGTGCTTGCCGCTTTCCCTTGTGCTTTCTTTTCGATTAGAAAATCTTTGACTAGGTTTTTGTTTTCTTGGCTAACATACTTTTCATAAATTGCTTGGTCTACTATTCGTTTCACACTGATCATCTCCCCAAAATAAAAAGAGAAGCGAAATCGCTCCTCTCCTCAACCAGTTTTATTTAGAATTCTATTTAATGTCCATAGATTCCAGAATAGGTTCAAAATCTAATATCCTATTAGAACGAATTACAAACCCTAAATTATTTGGAATACTTGAAACCACAACCTCCCTCTGACTTGTAGGTATATTCATTATTCTAACTTCTCCTGTAGCTATAAATTGCGGTCCTGCATACAAGATGCCTAATAATAATACTCTACTTCCAACAGTAGTACCTTTTCGCGTTGAATAGAATCCATCATTATATATTAATACAGGAGAACCACTTGATCCCGGAAAGCAAGCTGCATCAATCATGAATTCTTCCCTACCATTATAATTCACCTTTGGATGAGTAGCTGTTATTCCCCGACGCATTATAGGAAAATTATTCACCTGATCCCAAATTCCATTAGGGTAACCAATCATGAGAATATCTTCAATAGCATCGAGCTCGTTCACATCTTCATACGTTGGAATGATATCTTTCATAAGAGATCTATAAAACACTTTTATTCCTTTCTCATTAGCTTGATGAAGTAACGGTCCGATTAGAAAAATACAAAGATCGACCTCAGGATCCGGATGAAAAATACAGCGTTCTCTAAAACTATCTACAGTTATAGGTATATGTTGTTTGTCAATCGGGTTCCCATCATCGTCTGCTTGGGTCATAAAGAATCTAGCGCGTATAGCCCCTTCTACTACATGCTTATTTGTTACAATAGCAGGTATATGGCTAGCTGTACCCTCTATCTCAAGAAAACGAAAGAAAAAACCTGTTCCGGTACTTATGCCTTGATCAGATTCACACTCAATTCTAACGGTTGAATATAAAAGTTGTTCCGCATTACTTAGTTCATTTTTCATACAAACTCTCTCCTTTACAAAAATATACAAAAAGTATGCATGAAAAATCTTAATTTTACAATATTAAAAAACTGTTATATCTAATTAATTTTAATTTTTTGTTCGCTAACATTATATTTTTCAGAACCAGTTTCTCCACACTTCTCGCAAGTCCATGAAATTCGAGGTGGATTACTCATAAGAACTCGGTTACTGTATACCTTTTTATGACTACAATTCTTCATTTTAATTCCTCCTTTTCTAAAAATAAAAAAAGCCTGCTATAAGCACGCTTCGTTTTGTTATACAAGCCGTATTTTGTTCAGTTTATTTTGCTGTGTGCACCCCAAGTAACCAAAGGTTCCCTGTATCTGCAACTAAATTCCCAGGTCTTACTATAGTATAACCTAAGTCAAAATACACCCTTGTTCCAGTAGCCCATACGTGCGGTACTTTGAAACCCGGTCTGCTGAAATAAAGGCGCATATTAGGATCTGGTGTCATGAAACGCCCTTCAGCATGATCGAAAAATTCTACTTGAATTTGAGATTGGGCTACCGAAGTGGTGCGAGCATGTATTAACCTTTTTGTTACTCCTCTTCTCGCTTCCACGTGACAAGTTTGAAACTCATAATATCCAGGCTGTTTACTCATGCTATCATGACTAATCGTTAATACTCCTGACGCTGAATCGAAACTTACGGATAAGTTTGCTATACATGAACTAGCGATTTGCCAAGACGCTCCATCATACCAAACATAACCGTACAAGTCATGGTAAGCTCTCATAACAATTTCATTTTTAGAACTCCTAGCTGTTCTT
>NZ_JARVHE010000003.1:0-100452 GCF_040459875.1 Bacillus cereus group sp. MG16 | reverse complement strand
AACCGTGTTAAATAGCTTCTTTTCAGCCATTGCCCTTGCTTCCCACACTATTCTTTCAAGTGTAGTGATAGCAGCAGTATGATTTTGTTTTTTCTTAGAAAATCTATGCATTCGTAGTAGATGAATGGCATCACCATTTTTCCAAAGCCAATTGATGTAGGTGCTTAAATGTCATTCTATATTTTTCAGGCTTAATCACAGGGTTACTGCTCTAGTCCGTCAGATATATTACAATAAAAGAAAAATGGTTTAGCTTTGCTGCTTTTCTTAGTTATCTTGATGGTCTCTATGTTTGAAATTATACTATTAAAAAAACATGTAGATCAGAGGGAGAACCAGTGAAGAAAAATTGGAATGAGAAGAGCTTTTAGCAAACTTTATGTTAATGCCAAATGAACTACATCTATCTATGGGGAATAAAACAGAAACGAACCGTTTGGGCTTTGCCGTGTTACTAAAGTATTTCCAACAGAAAGCTAGATTCCCTAGCCAAAAGCAAGACATCCCAAAAGTAGTGATCGAGTACATAGCGAAACAGCTTGATGTTTCGCATGATCAATTTGATGAATATAGTTGGGGTGGAAAAGAAAAGACTTATACCCGACATCGAAAAAATATAAGGGATTTTTTTGGATTTCAGGAGCTTACACGTACAGATAATGATCGTTTGGGACAATGGTTAGAAGAACAAGTTCAGTCTACACATGATACAGACTATTTAAAAACCAAGCATACAGTCTCTTTCGTAAATGGAAAGTTGAACCTCCTTCTATTGGGAGCTTAAAGCGTATGATTGACTCTGCCATTGATACTTTTGAAAAGAGCTTATATAAAATGACATATCAGCAATTATCTGCTAAGACGTGCACTCGGTTAGATGCTTTACTTGAGTCCCATGCTGATGAGGATTCTGATGGAGAGGAACCGACATTTTAACTTTTCGTCAACTATTATCTTCTCCTCGTAAACCAAGTGTAAATGCGATGGAGATGGAGGTTAAAAAACTGTTAGCTATACGACATCTCCAAATTCCTAATGGTTTTGTTTCATCATATGACTCCAAAATTACTAAAGAAATATCGACTTCGTGCAGCTACTGAGACTGTAACGGAATTGCGAGCACATCCAGCACCCATTCGCTACACCTTACTTGCCATTTTGGCATCGTCATGCTGAAGTTATCGACTATTTAGCTGATCTGTTGGATGAAATCACTCTCAAGTTCGGAAATAAGGCCAAGAATACTACCCGTAAAGAAGCAGTAGAAGAGTTGAAAGGGTTCAAGGGAAAAATAAACATATTATCAACTTATTAAAAGCGACGGTTAATCATCCAGATGGAATTATTCAAGATACTCTATATCCGATTGTAGGCGCTTCAACAATTCGGGATATTATTAAAGACATGACAAGAAATAACCGAGAATACAAAGAAAAAATCTATATAAAGATGCATTCTTCCTATCGGGGGCATTATCGGATTGCTTTCTGTAATATCTTAAAAAATCTTACGTTCAGATCTAATAATCAATCTCATCAACCTGTCATTGAAGCTCTTCAACTAATTCGAGAATATGGTGATAGTGGTCAACGTTTTTTTGCAGCTAATGACGAAGTTCCTATTGAAGGAGTGATCCAGCCCAAATGGAAGGATATCATTATTGAGACGGATAGTAAGGGAATGGAGAGGGTTAACCGAATCAATTATGAGATTGCTGTTTTACAAACACTTCGAACGCGCCTCCGGTGTTTTACCGTTAATATCAATAACATGTGTTGTATTATCGATTTTACGAGTACTGATGTTAGAATTTACTTTATCAAAAGATAATGTAGAACTGCCCCACATTTCATTAAATTCAACCTCATATATACCAGCTAGTTCTGGCCAATTGATTTCTACAACATGTTGTTGGTTACCATCTAAAATTCCTTGTTCCATATTCGTTTCAGAACCATAGGTCCTAAAATTACTCTCAATCCTTACTTTTTTATTAAAACAAGTATAAAATGATTCCTACTTCAAATACTAAAAAAAAAAACTATTGAAGGATATGTTTCAAATGACACTCCATCTAAATAAAAATAACTGCCCTAATTATGAAAAAATTAAATACATCCTCAACGAATCACCAGACTTAATGTGTAGAACACTTGAAGTTGGTGGAGATTGTCTCGAAGTTATTTTCATGAAAAATTTAATTAAACAAGAGTTTCTAAATGAGTATGTAATTAAATACATTCAACAACTTCCGATAGAATACATAACTTACTCTTATTTATTGAAAAACATACCAATGAACGAAGTAAAGAAAAACCTTAAGGAACAAGAGATTATCTCTTCCCTCTTAAATGGATTCGCTTATATTTACTTATCAGACGAAAGTAAAGCATTTATGGTAAATTGCGCCAACCCTATTGAAAGATCTATTGAGAAAGCAGAAACAGAATCATTGGTATACGGTCCTAAAATATCGTTTACAGAATCATTATCTTCTAACATTAAGATTATAAGACAAAATCTAAATGATTCTAATTTGTGTACAGATGAATTAAAAATAGGAGAACGTGTTAAGAAGCAAGTAAGAATTATATATCTTAAAGATATAGCGGATGATGACACACTTAAAACACTTAAGGAGAAGTTTGAAAATATAAAAACTGATAATATAAGTGACAGTTCAGTATTGGCACAATGTCTTGAAGATAATCATTACTCATTTTTTCCACAGTTTATATTAACAGAGTTGCCCGATAGATTCCTCTACTCTATTTTAAACGGACGGATTGGTGTTCTTATAGATGAAAGTCCAATTGCTATTATTGGGACTGCTAATTTTTTTTCGTTTTTGAATCAACAGAAGATATATATTTTGAGATGGTCCTTAAGTACTTTATAAGATTTATACGATTATTTTGCTATGGCAGGGTCACTATTTCTTACAGCATTTATGTTGCAACCATGACATTTCACTTTGAACTAATTCCATCTAAATTGTTACTTATAATTGGGCAATCACGTTCACAAGTCCTTTTCCACCTTTGCTAGAAGCACTTTTACTCGAATTATTAATTGAATTACTTAGAGAGGCTGGGGCACGCCTTCGTCAAAAGTAGGGCAAACAATGGGGATTGTGGAGGTATTGTTATTGGCCAAGCAACTGTTGGGCAGGTTTAAACTAGCAACATTTTATTATTATTGTGGCATTTAGTGCATTAGGGGCATTTACGGCTCCTATTTATGAAATGGGCACTGCTATCAGAATTGCTAGATTTCCTTTCATTATTCTAGCAGGTGTTTGGGGATTAAATGGGATTATTATCGGTGTCTGTGTAATGATGGTCCACTTGTTAAAATTGACATCATTAAACAAACCTTATCTTGCACCTCTATACCCTTTTAGGATTAAGGATATAAAATACTTCTTAATACGTCTACCCCACCATTTTTATATGAGACGTCCTGTTGTCAATCGCCCAAAAGATTCATTCCGCACAAGGTGGAGATTTAAAAAAACAGAAAAAGATTTAGATGAATTTTGAGGTGGATAATGAAATCAAATATTAGTTTTGTAAATGCCTATATGGCTTTCTTTATCATACACACTTCGCAAATTGGTATGGGCATACTTGGAGTCCCGAAAATTATTTATCTTGAATCTAAGAAAGATGCTTGGATCTCAGTTTTACTATCCGGTCTATTCATTAGTATTATCACTTGGATTATTATTAGCATACTAAAAAAACATGAAAACTGTAATCTTTATGAAATACACGAAAATTTATTTGGCCGCTTTATAGGTAGTATTATCAATACCTTTATTGTCATTTACTTTATTGCAGCACATTACTCCATCATCATCAGTTATGTTGAATTGTCCCTAACATGGGGATATGAAGGAGTTTATGAATGGGTAGGCACTTTAGCACTATTATTAGTAACAATTTATGCAGTATTAGGTGGATTCAGAGTAGTTGCAGGAATATGCTTCTTATCCTTTTTAATGACAATATGGCTGCTATTTGTGATGTATCAACCACTTGATTCCATAAACTTAACTAGAATTTTACCCATCATGTCGACAACTCCGTCAGAAATGATGAAAGGAGTTTTTAAAAGCAGTTATACAATGTTGGGTTTTGAGACTTTATTTTTTATTTTTCCTTTTATAAAGGAGAAAAAAAAACTACTTCTATTCAGTCAATTAGCAATCTGGTTTACCACACTTCTTGTTTTAATTGCAACTGTTATTTCCATATTATTTTTTAGCCCTAAAGAATTAGAAAAACAGATCTGGCCTATTGTCAGTATGATAAGCGCTGTCCATTTTCCATTTATTGAGCGCTTTGAATTTATAGCAGTTTCATTATGGATATTAGTTATTTTTCCAAATTTATGTATAATCCTATTCATTTCTTCCAAAGGAGTTAAACAAATATTTCATTTAAAACTAAAACATGGAATATGGGTAATCTCAATAATCATTTTTATCACGAGTTTTTTTATCACAAAAAGAGTCGACAATAACCTTTTGTTTGATAAAGTTGGTCAAGTAGGCTTTTACCTATGGTTTATCTATCCAATATTCTTATATTTCATTTCAATCATTAAATCTAAAATCTTTTCACGTTCAAAACGGAGTTGAAAAAATGAAAATATGGCTTATTCTACTACTTTGTTTCTTTCTCTGTACGGCATGTATGCCACCTGAAAAAATATTAGAAAGGCAAGGAATTTCAACTATTATTGGTTTTGACTTACTTGATGAGAATACATACAAAGGCACTATTAGCTTGTTACAATTCGACCGTAAGAAGAAAGACGAGTGTAACCATTCTGCCGTCGGAAACTACAAAGCAAACAAATAAGACAAAATTTAGAACAACAGACAAGCCACGACATTACTTCTGGTCAATTAAGGACAATTTTATTTGATAAATATATGACAAAAATGATAGGGATTTCATCTTTTCTAGATACAATGCAACGAGATAGTAGCATCGGATCTTTAATTTTTTTGGCAATTACAAACAATGCTGAGAGTACAATTAATAATAAAAACTATGAAGAATACCCTGAAATGGGGTCATATATTTATCAATTATTAGATAAGCACGAAAAGAAGGAAATGTTAATAAACTCCAACTTGCATGATTTTATTTCCACACTATATGAAATTGGTATCGATCCTACCTTACCTATTCTATCGAATGAGAATGGTGTAGCACCCTATTTAGATGGGGTTGCATTATTTAGGGATGATAAAATGGTTGGTTCTATTTCCATGAAAAAAACCCTGTATATAAAATTATTCACCAATCATAATGCTTTTTTGGGGGATATAACTTTAAATATTCCTGCAGAGGTATTAGAAGAAAAGGGAATAAAACTAGTCGAAAAGCAAAAAGGAGATAAATTTAATATTACAATTCACCCAATAAAGTACCGCGGAAATGTTGAATTATCTCAGGAAGAGTCGGTTAATTTAAATGCATCTATTTTAGTTTCAACTATAGAATTACAGCCTTCTGTTACTCTTAAAAATAAGGAATCAATAAAAAAAATGGAGCTAATAATTGAAGAAGAACTAAACAAAGAATTCGGGGATATTCTTGAGGAGTTTAGAAAATTAAATACTGATCCAATTGGCATTGGAAGAAAAATAAAAAGTATAAGAAAATATTCCAATTTAAATGAAAAAGATTTGAGAGGAAAGTATTCCACATTAAATTTAAAACCAAATATTAAGGTAGAAATAAAACGAACTGGGGCAGTTGATTAGTTCACGAATTACTTGTGAAGAACCTCATTTACTTATGAAAAGCTCACCGAGGTTGATATTAAACTTATCTTCCAATAGTTCAATAATTGTATGTAAAACCATAATTAACTACAATCCTTATTCAACAATCTGGCCTTATTGCGGAACAAAAATAAAAGAGCTCTCTTCAGTCATACTGCGGCTGGTCCTTATAAAAACTGTAGAAAAAAAGAAAAGAACGCCTTTTTTACTGAAGCGTTCTTTCGATATCTATTCTTTTAAAAGATAGGTCACTTTATTTAAAATCTTTTCGATTTGTTTCGCGTTTTTACTATACATTTCGCTTGCTGATTTCGACTTTGTTTCTAAAGAAAATAGTTCAAGATCAGCATGACATTTTTTTAATGATGCTAATAATAAAGGTTTGTTTTGAGGAGAAGGCATTTGTAGTTTGTCATTATAAATGTCGATAGTCAGTTGTCCGTATGAATCAACTTGACCGAGAAAGACATTTTCGATAACAACACCGAGCTTTTCTAGTTCAGCATGTAGCCAAGCGCGGTTATGTCCACTTGCGGATAGCGGTTCATCTAAGACATTGCCATCCATAATAACAGTTTGTGGTTCTTTTTCGTTTGCTACTTTTAAACCGATGTCTTTTGCTGTGAGTGGTTGGCGATCTTTCTTTAATAATACATTTAGTTCTCCGCTCGGTTCTAGTACAGCAAATTCAACATCAGCTACGCTGAAAGCATCTTTTCCACGGAGAAGTTCCAGTAATTCGTCACTTGTATATTTTTCTTTCTTTAAGTTATCTTCGAGTATCTTTCCATCTTTTATTAATACGGTAGATTTCCCTTCAAAGAAGTCTCGAGCTGTTTTGTTCTTTAAAGAAAGGATTCCTGTTAAAAAAGGTACCACAGCGAAAATGAGTATCGCAAAGACGCCGTGAAAAAATTTTGAATCGAGCCCTGTAGATACTTGGGCAGCGATGTCACCGATTGTCATTCCGGCTATGTATTCAAAAAAGGAGAGCTGAGAGATTTGTCTTTTCCCTAACCATTTCGTAATAGCGAATAAAATAATTAATATGAATACAGAGCGAAGAATGACAAGTGTCCATTCCGGCAGGTGAGACATAGTCATTTCCTCCAGTCTACTTAAAACCCTTTATATTGAGGTTCTTCACGTTCTAATACTGAAACTCTATTTTGTAAATCAGCGATGATGCTGTCCATTTCTAACATACATTCATGAAATACACGTTTTGATTCTGCGTCCTGTGAATGTAGTGAAAGGGAGCTTAAACTTGCTTGAGCGCCTCTTACACTAGCAAGGCAGGTTTTGACGCTAGCGATAACTGTCATACGAACACCTTATCCTTTCGGTTTGAATAGCAATGCTCCGATGAAGCCGAAAATAATAGCTGCGGATACACCGGCGCTTGTTACTTTAAACATGCCGGTAATAACGCCAACGATGCCATGTTTTGCAGCTTCTTCCATTGCACCGTGAACGAGGGCATTACCAAAGCTTGTAATAGGTACAGTTGCCCCAGCTCCAGCGAAATCAATTAATGGTTCATACAAATTGAATCCATCTAATATAGCTCCAGCAACAACGAGTGTTGCCATTGTATGAGCTGGTGTTAGCTTTCCAACATCAAACATAAGTTGGCCGATTACACATATAAGTCCGCCAATGACGAAAGCCCAGAAAAAAATCATTGCGTTGCACCTCCAAATTCAATCGAAACGGCATGAGCGATACACGGAATCGTTTCTTCTTGTTGGAATGTAAGTGGAGATAGTAAAGCGCCTGTCGCAACGACAAGTATTTTATTAAACTCTCCTCTTTTCATTCGGTTTAATAAGTGACCGTATACGACCGTTGCGGAACACCCTGGTCCACTAGCGCCAGCAATGACAGGTTGCCCTTCTCTATAAATGAGCAGCCCGCAATCTTGAAACTGTTCGCTCGTTACTTTCGTTCCGTGTTTATGTAATAAGTCATAAGCAATTTCGCGTCCTACATGTCCGAGGTCACCCGTTACGATTAAATCGTAGTAAGAGGCATCAATTTGTCGTTCGCGTAAATGGGCTTCAATTGTATCAACGGCAGCTGGAGCCATTGCACCTCCCATATTAAATGGATCTGTTAATCCCATATCAACCACTCGTCCGATTGTGGCAGATGTTACCCTAGGACCGTGTCCAGTATCGCTTAAAATAGCAGCTCCTGCTCCGGTTACTGTCCACTGCGCGGTAGGTGGTTTTTGCCCACCATATTCGGTAGGATAGCGGAACTGTTTTTCTACAGCTGTATTATGACTGGATGCACCAGTTAATAAATATTTTGCGCCTTTTGCATTTACGATACTTGCTCCAAGTGCTAAACCTTCCATAGAAGTAGAACAAGCGCCGAATAGTCCGAGATAAGGAGTGCCCAGTGTACGGCAAGCAAAGCTTGTAGGGGTAATTTGATTAATTAAATCGCCTGCGAGTACAAATTGAATATCGTCTTTACGAAGTTTTGCCTTTTCAGTAGCGCGGCTACAAGCTTCTTCGAACAAAATTTTATGTGCTTTTTCATAGGAATCTTGTCCGAGCCATAAATCTTCATGGAGGGTATCGAAGTCTTCTGGAATTTTGCCTTTAGCTTCAAACGGCCCGCCAACGACTCCCGTCGAAATAATAACTGGTTTGTTTTCAAATACCCACGTTCGGTGTCCTTGTAACATTTATAGCCCTCCCCATTGAACGAGAATCGTTTTAATAAGTGCGATGACGAAAGCGGAAAATACACCAAATAAAATAACAGAACCAGCTAATTTAAACATGTTACCACCAACGCCGAGTACAAAACCTTCTGTGCGGTGTTCGATACATGCGGCAATAACGGAGTTACCAAATCCAGTGACAGGTACAGCTGTGCCTGCTCCGGCAAATTGACCAAACCGATCGTATATACCAAATCCAGTTAATAACATGGAGATGAAAATAAGAGTTGCGACTGTTGGATTTCCTGCTGAGCGTTCAGTGAAATCAAAATATGTGATATAAAATGTAGAAATGAGTTGTCCGATGAAGCAAATAAAACCGCCGACGAAAAAGGCTTTTATACAATTTTTCAAGACAGGGCGCTTCGGTTCTCGTTCTTGTTCGAATTTTTTATACTCCTGTTGTACAGGGGTTAAGTTTTTATCTTTACTAGACATTGCGATCCTTCCTTTTCTTAAAAAAAAAGCGTTAAGTGTTAGACTCCATTTTTTTACCAATGAATTTTAATTGTTTATTAATTTCATCTTTAGATACTTCTTTTTCCTTAATTTTTCTTTCGAGTTTTTCGAGTAACATAAAGATTTTTTTATCTGTACTGACACGAACATCGAAAGTAGGATGCTCATCACTTAGCTGCTTTTGAAGCTTCTTACGAAGAGGTTTTAATCCAAACCTTTCGTGATGCTCCGGTATAACTGCTATGTAGAGATCTAAATTTGAATTTACTGCCGCGCTTTTTATAATCCCATCCATAGCGAGAGCCCTTTTCTTCGCTCCTTGTGATATAGATTGATTAAAGGATTCCGTACTCGTCTTTGTTAACTTTGGACCTTTTTCTTTCTCCGTTCGTTTTGCTTCTTCTTTCACTTTTTTATCTAAAGGACTATTATCACATCCGGTAAAAGAGCTAAATAGAAGGGCAAATAATGCGGTTATGAGGCCGAGTTTTCGCATAATTATCATTCCATTTCTATTGCAATATGTAATGTGATAGAAAAAGGATGACTGCATATCATCCTTTTTCTATTTCACAGCATGACGAATCCGTTATTGCTGTGAGTATTGTGGTTCTTCTTGTTGGATTTCTTCAACACGTGGGTTTAAAGAATCGATAATCGTTTGAATTTGCTGCGCAGCTGTTTGGAAAAGTTGCTTAGCTTGTTGGTTATCCGTATCAAGAGCGAATCCCTCTAAGCTAGCTTGTGCACTTTTTAATCCAGAAACAGTTTGCTTTAATTTTGTAATTACAGTCATTGAATGAAGCCCCCTTTGGAATATCAATTCAAAGATTATAATTTGTGAGTTGGGTTGAATTTATGATTGGAAAATTTAGGGGTGAGTGCTTTGTTAATATACTCATAACTAAGCGGCATAAAGGATTACGGGGATATTTTTATTGATTTAGATGGATTTTATTGCTATTATTATGAGAAGAAAATGAAGTGTTTTCTATTATCATGCGCCCATAGCTCAGTCGGATAGAGCGGTGGTTTCCGGTACCACGTCTTATATGACAAAGGAAACCAAATGTGCTTTAGGGTGCGGTATAAAGCTGTTTGTCGGAGTTTTTAACGCTTAACTTGAGCGGGAACAAACCGCAAACGTCCTACGTAGGCATTAGCGAATTATTGTCGCATAGTAAAAAGGTGCTACGTGTAACCAAATGAAGATAATGATAGTACATATGCGGAGAGCTTCCGTCTGAAATTCGTTTCAGATAGGGGGCTCTTTTTTTATTATGTCTAAAAGTATACGAGTAGTAAAAAGACGAAGAGAAGTAGTTGATTTTATTGGTACTGCGGAAGCACTAGACACAGAAGCGGCGATAGCGATTGCTGCGCAGGCATTTCGGACAGAGGGATTTAGAAAGCGTACTATAGATGATTACAGCAAGCTCTTTCGTTATTTCATGCGAGAATTGAACATTGAGAAAGTCGAGATCATTACGGCGGCACATGTACAAATGTATATTAATAAGCTGCTTAATCGAGAGTTAGCACCTGCCACTGTAAATATTCGCATATCGGCGTTGAAGTCGGTCTTTAAGCGATTGAATGAGCAGGGCTACATTAAAAGCAATCCCGCTGTAGACTTTGTAAAGTTACGTACCGATGAAGCGCCGATTTTTACGCTAAATCATAATCAGATAAAGCGCATTTTTCGTGTGGTAGATAAGACGACCTATGCAGGCTATAGAGATTACTGCGCCATGCTGCTTATGTTGCACTGCGGGTTGCGTGTAAACGAAGTAAATCAGCTAGAGGCTAACGATATAGATTTTGATAACCTTACGATTATGTTAGCAGGCGCTAAGAATAAGAACCGTAAAACTAGAGCTGTACCTATGACGAAGAAGGTAGCGGAAGAGCTACGAATGCTTATAGACGAGAGTCGGGAGTACTTTGAAGGTGTTACAAACGTCTTTCTAACGCAGGAAGGCAAAGTAATAGATAATGATTTACTACGTAAGCGTATGTATCGTTATGGTACGTTAGCGGGGCTTTTAAAAGAATGCCGCCCGTCGCCTCATAGCTTGCGTCATACCTTTGCTACGAACTTCTTACGAAATGGTGGAAGTGTTAACGCATTAATGCGAATTATGGGACATGCAGACATTACGACAACTATGCGATATGTCCGATTGAACGACGAGGCAGTGAAAGAGCAATACGAAAAAGTAGCCGCTAAGAACGACTACGGAATATAGAGATAAATAAAAAGTCCCCAGCGCCAACTGGAGACTCAAAACAAACCATTTGCTATCTAATAACTAAATACTAGACAGCCGCTAGCTTCATTCTATCGAAAAAAATCGAAGGGTGCAAGTTGTCTTTAGTGATGCCTTTTTTAGGCAGCTGCGGTAAGTCAAAAAGCGGAAGCCGTACCGCTATAAAAACGTAAAAGGGGAGCTAGACCGCCGCAAACACTAGCGCTACACATTCAACGCATATCCCCTTCCGTGCGGGTGTAGGTCTAGCTGATTACGGGCATAAACGGTAAGGAGTGGACGCATGTTGTTCTTACGGGAACAGGGTGTATCGTTAGATAATCGCATTGTGGGACATGCTGCAATGTAGAAAGACGATATAGGCGAAAGTCTAAAGTCGGAAGGGGCATACTCGGCAACCTCAGCCAACGACTGACGCTAGTATTTGCGCTTTACCTCTTATTCGCATTGATAGCTTTTGTCTTTGTGAGTAGGGGTGAAGTCTGCGCCACGTTTCCTAGACCTTCCTCCATCTGCTAGTAAATGCGTCAACCAAAATCAAGTAGAAAGGCGGAAAGTAGCCGTTAATGAAGTAGTGTGGTATGGTATGAAGTTCATTATCTAAATCAAAAGTTAACCTAAAGTGAACCTTAAATTAATCAGAGATTAGTCAGAAATTAATCAGAGGTTAGTCAGAGAAAGAGGTTTACTAAAAGCAAACTTTTCTTGTAACTGTGCTCTTAGTTAAGCTATAATGTTGCTATAAGGATACAAAAAGTATCGATTTTGATGAAAAAAGTTAGCATAACGATCCTGGTGGCGGTGGGATGACAACAGGTTCTGGGAAAACATAAGTTCACTTAAAGTGAACCTATTAAATTATTCTTTTAATCTTTATGTTGCCTTAGGGACAACAATGAGCTAAATGTTCTCAAAATGAAGACTTTGCATACCTAATTAGTAAACTACAGGTTTATAAGTAATATTCTGCATTAAATGTGGAATACTATATAAATAAAAAAGCCTCTCAGTGCTACCAACACTGAAAGACTTTAGATAAAATATTACTTCTTTCCTTTGCTCATGTTAATCATTCCCATAACAACCATGAGTAAAGAGCAAACCGCAGTAACGGTGATTGCATCCATATGTATTCACCACCTTGCGAAGCCTATCGTACTACCAATACGGTGGGCTTTTTTCGTATACTCGTATTATAACCTATCTTGGTTATAGATTCCAAAAGTTATTTTCTATACAAAAAGATATACCTTGTGTCTCATTTGGAAACTATGGTTTACTATACTTCATATTAGGCGTAATGGTATAATATAGGAGTTAACACTTCTACTAGCAATTGTACGTCTAACATAAGCTAGCGCTCTCACGTTGGATAAAGCGCAGCCCTTTTTATTTATCTTACATATCGTATAATTCGAATATTTATATTGATGTAAACTCGTGTAATTTTAGCGATGAAACGGTGAATCCCTTGCGGTTGTAAGGCTTAACTTACTTTTTGTTAGTTACATTTGTTTACGGAAGTTTACATATATGCGGAAACAGGGGGACTGTACACCTGCTGCGAGGTAGGACGGGAACGTCTTTAGAAACTCGGGGGGTTACGCATATACAAAAAAGACGCTATCTATTTAGCGGGGACTGACCCCTGTTTTTGAGACAGGAATCAAAACACCTTTTAAACAACCCGTTTTCTGTATTGTACAGGAGACTGGTTGTTTAATTTTGTTTGAATACGGGCATGGTTATAATACGTAATATAGCTTTTGACGGTTTGCTCTATGATGGTAGTCGTAGTGTATGTCAACTCGTCAAGGTAGAACGTTTCAGACTTTAGTGAGGAATGAAACGATTCAATTGAGGCATTATCTGCAGGCGTCCCTTTTCGGGACATACTCATGATAATGCCTTTCTCTTTAATTGTTTGTTGATAAGCATACGATGTGTACACAGAGCCTTGATCACTATGCAACGTGCACCCTTCCGGTAGAGAAGGGAGTTGGTTAAGCGTGTCTAAAACAAACGCGACATTTTGACAATCACCAATGGAATACGCAATAATTTCTCCGTTAAATAAATCTTGAATACTTGAAAGATACAATGGTTTCGGCCCAAAAGGCAAGTACGTAATATCGGTCACGAGCTTTTGAAGAGGGCGTTCAGCTCGAAAGTCACGATTTAATACATTCTCTGCAACCTGATAAAGTTGCCCTGTTCGCTGCCGTTTCTTCCGTTTAACGCGACATTGCCAACCGTATTTCTGCATGGTACGCTGCACAAACTTGTGGTTAATCTTCATGGTTCGCTTGAGTACAGCTGTGATCTTCCGATAGCCATATCGAAACTTGTGTGCACGACATTGTTCACCCACTTGCTGTTCCATCCATTTCTTTCGTGTATCCTGTTGACTATGCTGCTTCCAACGGTAGTAAGTGGACCGAGGAATACCAAGATGGAAACAGATTTGATAAATAGGGATTTGTTCTTTTAACTCTTCCACTAGGTTCACTGCGATTTCTGGTACCACTTCCTTTCCAATTCCTTGTACTTTTTTAAAATCTCGATTTGTTGCTTTAATTGTCGGTTCTCAGTCTTTAACTTAGCTGTCTATAAATGATAGTTTAAATATGTACAGTAACACTTGAATAAGCATGTACATTTTCAACAGGATTCTACATACTGACTCTGAGGTGGTTAGTGTGTATATCAATCTAGATATTCCAACAGAATTTGAGGTTAGCAGTCTTACAGACTTACCTAATTTAAAAAACTTAATGGAGAACTTAAAGATGAAGGTAAATAAAAGTCAACTAGCAAGGGAATTGAATGTTGATCGACGTACTATTGATAAATATATGAGGGGTACCGCCAGCATTTTGGAAAAAAACCACGCTAAGCAAATGTATATGCGAAAAGAGCCGTATTTTACCCCGTTAAGAGTAAATTGGCTCTTGGATATGTAAAGGGAGCATCGAAAAACTTAGAGGTTTATTAATTCTATGTTTCTTCTAATTTTCGTTGATTAATTGCTCGATAAAGAGAACCTTGTGATACACCAGTTCCTTCTACAATTTCTTTAATAGAGTATTCTTTACTGTCATACATGCGTAATGCAATTGAGAGTTTTTCTTTTTCTAATTTGGGCCTATCTAATCTTTTTCCACGTTTCTTACTTGCTTCTAATCCTTCTTTTAGGGGGAGAAGGAGCAACTGTGCCGGGAAGTGCAAAGTAGTTTCCAATAAATATATCAATAAAAAAGAAACGCAAAGTTTTTTACTGTTGCGTTTCTTCTGTAGGTTTAGAATAAAGTTTGATTAAAAATTACTTTAAGCTATATAAAAAGCTATCGATTAGTCATTCCTACATAAGCGTTGGACATTTCACATGTTTGTCCTAGTTGAAGAGAGTTCATTAAAATCTCCATATCTATCTGTATATATTCTGTACCTTTTTTGATTCTTCCATCTTGAAAATAATTAAGGTTAGGATTTTTTGATAAATACGTATATTCGTTTACTTTTTACATAATTGCCATTATCGGTAGTTTTAATAAAAACATACATATAATGGTGATTATTATGGGAAAATATCATAAAGGGGTAGCACCAACAAAACGCGAATTTCGTACGCTAAGCAATTTTTCACATAGAAAAAGCCGATTTTTTGTACGCTAAGGGAGAATCGGCTTTTTACTGTTAATTTGTTTGTAGTGGTCGAAGAGATTCTAAAGGTGCAATTTCTTTCTTATTAAATCGGTATTCTCCTAGGAAATTAATATGTTCCCATCCTAATGGAGAAATATGTTTTAATAGCTCTTCATCAAATTTTTCTTTTTTCTTCAAAACTTTTATTGCTTCACTTAAATAAACTGTATTCCATACACTAATCGCATTAATTAAAAGGTTTAGTGCGCTACTTCTTTGAAGCTGATCTTGTAGCGCTCGTTCTCGCAATTCACCATGTTTCCCAAAGAAAATCGCTCGAGCTAGTGCATTCATAGCCTCTCCTTTATTCAATCCTCGTTGGATACGCCTACGCATTGTTTTATCTGAAAGGTAATCTAAAATAAAAATTGTTTTCTCAATTCTTCCTATTTCTCTTAAAGCTTTTGCTACTTTATTTTGACGAGTATAAGACCCTAATTTCCCCATAATTAATGCACCCGATACTTTACCTTCTCGGATAGAATGGGTTAACCGTAAAACATCATCATAATTATCATAAATTAACTTCATATTAATTTGTCCCCGTATTAAAGCTTCAATATTTGAGAATTCTTTAGGTGAACCTATTGTATACAATTTAGAAGTGGCTAAATCGCGTAAACGAGGTGCAAATCGAAACCCTAATAAATGTGCCAATCCAAAGACTTGGTCTGTATAACCAGCTGTATCTGTGTAGTGTTCTTCGATAACTAAATCGGATTCATGGTGTAATAATCCATCGATAACATGCACAGCATCCCTAGCATTTGTATTAATCACTTTTGTATAAAAGGAAGAAAATTGATCACTTACGAATCGATAGATAGTTGCTCCTTTTCCTGTCCCATAGTGTGGATTGAAACTAGCACTGAGAGAAGAGACCCCAATTTGAACTCTCATTCCATCCGATGATGAAGTAGTTCCATCTCCCCAATAAGAGGATAAAGGAATTTTATGCTGAAAGTTTACGAGTATGGATTGAGCCCGTTGAAAAGCATCATCATACATTCTCCACTGGCTAGCGTGAGCTAACTGATGATAAGAAATGCCTGGAGTAGCATCAGCCATTTTAGTTAGACCAATGTTAGTTCCCATCGCCATCATTGCAGCGAGGGATATAACAATTTCATCGCCTTTAGGCGGTTTATTTGTTGATGCGTGAACCAGTTGCTGTTCAAATTCAGTCCAATTCGATACTTCTAACAGTAAATCTGTTAGTTTGATACGTGGTAACATATTGTATAGCTTAGCGCTTAATTTCTTGGCGTCTTCTGGGACATCTCGTTCTAAACGATGAATACGTAAACTGCCTTTTTCTAAATCCACGCCTTCTAAAGAATTTATATTCTCTGAAAAACTTTGAATTCGATGTAAAAGGGTTTTAGTGCGCTCTTTTATGTACTCCTCTACTTGAACCGGAACTGCTAGCCTGGTACCAATATCTTTACTCTCTGTCCATTCTTGTTGTGAAACAAGGTATTCATCAAAGTCTTTATGTTGTCTACTTCCTACAATAGATATATCTCCTGAACGTACATAATTTCGAAGTTCAGTAAATGCAGCCAATTCATAAAAATGCCGATTAATACTTCCATCTTCATCATATACATATCTTTCCCAACGTTTAGAAACAAAGCCTAATGGAGCACCTTCTGAGACTTTTCGTTTTCCAGATTCATTTAACTCATGAATAGTATCTAAAGCTAATAAAACTGGGTTTGCATACTTGGTAGAGCGAAATTCTAAAGCTCTGAGTAATGTTGGCGTATACTTACGTAAATAATTATAACGACTTTCTAATAAATCAAGATAATCATAATTCATAGGGCGAGATAATTTTTTGGCTTCTTCTACAGAAGCCAAAAATGTTTCCCAAGGCATAACAGTTTCTAATAATAAAAATGGGTCTAAATTTTCTTGTCTAGCTTTGATTAAAGCTGTTCCTAAATTCGCGTAATGATTAATTTTTTCATTAACTGATTTTCCATTCTGTTTTTGAATTTCTTCTTGCTGTTTTCTTCCTTTTAGTTGAAGATTCATGATTTGTTTATCATGGATCTCAAATGCTTGATCAACCAAGTCTTGCGTTAAATCTATTAAATATGCAATCATGATCGCATATTTTTTGGTACTGTGAAATCGTCGAAACGAGAAGGGTTCATACCTTGCTCCTATTCGAGATAATTGTCGTATTCGATTTGGATGTAAATCTTTGGTATCAAGCTTTAATGACAATCTTCTTATGTAATCTAAGCGTTCAATTACTTTTAAAAATGCATCAGGAGAAAATTGGCCAGGTATTTCTCTCAGCCACGATAAATAAGTTTTTGAAGTATTAGGCATTGGATGGAGTAGTCTATCTAACTTTTCTTGTTGTGAAGAAGTCAAAGAGGAGGTTAGTACTTTAAAAATCTTTTCTTCTGTGCGCTTACGTACTTCCCATACAGCTCGTTCTATTGTTGGTATTGCAGGTAAAATAATTTTCTCTTTTCGTAGTTCTTGTAATGCAGTTTGAATCAGATACATTGTATTTCCATTTTCTAATGCATAGGGTTGTAGAAATTTAGAAATCCTTCGATAATCACGAATAGTAAAGTTACGATATCCATATTCTTTACGTATTTCTTCTAAGTGCTCTCGCCTAGTAGGTTCGCGTTTTGCATATGCTTCATAGACCGTGTGGTCTACACTGATTTGTTTAGCAACAAACTTTAAGAGTCCTTCAGGAATTGCTGGCATATTCGTAACAGTACATCCAGGATATCGTAAGATACAGAGCTGAACAGCAAATCCTAAACGATTGTGATCTCTACGATGTTGATTAATGATTTCAAGATCCTCTGTAGAAAATGTGTAATGCAATGCTAGCTCATGTTCTGTTTCAACAGAAATATGTAATAGTTCTTCCCTTTGTACAGGTGTGAGAAGTTCTTTTCCTCTCATAACATTTCCTCCATTTATAAAAGTAATGAGGTTATTTGTTAATGTATCGATACAATGTTGTTTTACTTAGACCAGTAGCCTCTGTAATTTGTTTAATGCTATATTCTTTACTTTGATACATTTTAAGGGCCATTTCAACCTTATCTGTATGTTTTTGTGGTCTTCCTCCTTTTTTTCCACGAGCTCTAGCTGCGTTTAATCCTGTTTTGGTACGTTCGCTAATAATATCTCTTTCTAATTCTGCAATACTTGCCATCATTCGAAAGAAGAATTTCCCCATAGCATTAGATGTATCAATGTTGTCATGAATAGAAATAAAATCTACACCTAGTTCTTTGAATTTTTCACTTAACTCAATTAGGTGTTTTGTAGATCGAGAAATTCGATCAAGTTTGTAAACGACTATCTTATCACCTTTACGTAATATCTTTAGCAACTCTTCGAGTTGAGGGCGCTCTTTTTTTATTCCTGTCATTTTCTCCTGATATAGCCTTTCTACACCATATTGTTGCAAAGCATCTATTTGCATATCGAGATTTTGTTCTTCTGTGCTGACACGAGCATAACCAAAAATCAAATTGTTTCACTTCCTATCTAAATATATCTATTAAAATAGTACCAAAAAACCTCATTAAATTAAAATAAGGAACTTTGTTTTTGGATATGGGTTTTGGTACTCGATATGGATGAGTTTTTAACGCTTTTGTTAAAAAAACAAACAAGTCCCATAAACGGTCGTTTATGGGACTTGTTATATTGAATTAAACAATATTTATAAAGGCACCAAATAAAGCCTCTCGCTTAAGTAACTTAAATTAACTTAAAAATCTAGGTATTTTTACATAATAACGCTTAAAGCAACTTGAAAATAAACTTATATTAACTTAAAATGAGCGTAAGGAGGTTACTTATGAATCAAGAAGAACGATTGATACGAGTCCTTAATTATTTAGAAACACATAAAACCATGAATATAAAGCAAATGTGTGAAATGTTTCATATCTCACGAGATACTGCAAGAAGAGATATAGTAAAACTTTCAAAAAATAAAGCAATAGTTAGAACCTATGGCGGGGTGGCTTTAGCTACTTTTCATAAGAAAATTGATACTTACCAAGAGCGTTCACAAACTGAATTAGAAACGAAAAAATCGATTGGAATGAAAGCTGCAAATATGATCACAAACAATGACATGATTTATTTAGACGTTTCAACAACAGTCAACTTTGTAGCACAACATTTACAATCACAGAACGTAACTGTTGTGACGAATTCGATTGATAGTGCTTATATGTTAGCTCAATCTGAAGATACGACTATTCATCTTTTGGGAGGAACTTTAAATAAGGTTTCTCGGCATACTACAGGGATTTCTACCACTGAAAAACTCAAAGATTATCACTTTAATAAGGTGTTTATTGGAACAGCAGGTATTACAGAAGACGGGATATACTATGGTTTTGAAGAAGATATTTATTTCAAGCGTGAATTAATAAAACATGCTGATCAAGTTATTTTAGTGGCAGATCACACTAAATGCAATCAACGACAAAATTATAAGGCTTTAACGTTTGAATCTATTGATACATTCATTACAAATCAAGCTTTGCCTAGTGATTTGTATAACACTTTGAAAGAAAACGGTGTTGAAGTAGTAATTGCAAGTGTGGATTAAAAAATTGGGAGGTTTTATTATGATTACATCTCTTGTTTTTGACGTAGACGGCACAATTTTAGACACAGAAAAGGCAATACTAAAATCCTTACAAAAAGTTTTAAAAGAAGAACTAAAGGAAGATTATGCGTTACAGGATTTAAGATTTGCATTAGGGATTCCAGGGAAAGAAACATTGAAAAAATTAAATGTACAAAATATAGATGTTGTTCATCCGAAATGGTCAGAATCTGTACTAGATTTTTCTCATGAAGTTTCTGTGTTTGAAGAATTAGAAGACATTATTAAAGAGTTATCTCTTAGTAAATTAAAGCTTGGTATTGTTACATCAAAAACTAAGCAAGAATTAATAGATGAGTTCGAGCCATTTGGTTTAAGCGGTCATTTTGAACATACAGTTTGTGCGTGTGATACAGATAAACACAAACCACACCCTGAACCATTATTAGCTTGTTTACAACAATTAGGTGTTCCTAATCATGAGGCAATATACATTGGAGACTCTATATACGATATGCAATGTGCAAAAAGTGCGGGTGTAAAATTCGCATTAGCTTTGTGGGGTTCAAAGACACAGGAAGGGTTTGAAAAAGCTGATTATGTATTAAATACACCAAAAGATATTTTAGATTTAATTTAACCAAGCTTGAATCTAATAAAGACATCAAGTCACTCATTAAAAAGTCGATTCCTTAACGTACAGGAAATCGGCTTTTTCTTTATGAAAATTTGCTTAGCGTACGAAATTCGCGTTTTGTTGGTGCTACCCCATGCCCATCAACTTAAGAACGAAAACAAAATGAACTTTCGTTCAAACAAACTAAAAAACACGTAATGTACTTTTGGTATTGAAAAGTACACACACCAAATAAACTCTAACGAGTTTCATTTTAAAAATTATGCAGCTTTCTTTTGTTTTCCAAACCCATTATACTCATAGACAACACCCATAATATCAAAGATAGTTTTCTTCTCATATCGATGAGATTTCCGTCCATTCTTCTGTAGGAGGTCGAACAAACGGATTAAAATCTTTGTTAGATTTTGGGTGTTTCTCTGTATCGCTTGATATAACAGCGATACATGATCTTGAATCATCCCAATGGCTTTATATTCACTTAATTCTCTTTTGTTCTTTTGCAAAAGAAGTTTACGCATCTTAAACATCGTAGAAGAACAGATAAAGATGGCAATAAGTCTTCCATACACATGACATTCTAATCGCTCTTTTTTGATAGTTTGCCAATGATGAATTTGAAATAAGGATTTCCACGTTTTAAAAATAATTTCTATTTGCCAGCGAAGGGAGTAAAAGTCATGTATTTGTTCCATCGGAACAACTCCTTCAGGCGTATTTGAGACATATATGTTGATACCCGTTAATCGTTTACTCTTTTCTGAAAATGTAATACCCTTTTTACTTTCAGTGTAACTTTGTTTTTTTCTACGTTCCTGTATCTGTTTGTCTGTTAAACGATAGATAATTACACGTGTGAATAGTTTTTGATTCTTTCCAATGTAAGCTTCTTTTATTTCGTATGTTTGACCGGGTTTTAAATTGTTCATAATATGTTCTAAATCAACTTGGATATACTGTGATTGCTTTTTTACGGTTCCGTTTCGAAAGTATTCTGGAAACGGATTTTTTACATACACGGTATGGTTTAATTTTAATCTGGATATATAATAAGCACCTCGTTGATCCATTTGATCTAAGTCTTCTAATGAAAAATAACCTAAATCACGGATACATAAATCGCTTGGACGTAATGTGTCTAAGCATTCTGTTCCAAAGGTCTTATCATTATTTTTTCCTGGACCTATCTGAAAGTTTAGAAACTGTCCGCTATGTAAGTCATATTCTAATTGAATCTTGATACCCGCTGTTTGTGCACAACCACCTGATCCAGGATATACATGGGCTAAATGTTTTGGTACTTGGAAAATCGTCGCATCTAAAATACGAATTCGTTGAAAATACGTGAGCGCCGCGCTTGAAATGGCCGATGTTTCACAGATTTTACTTTTCCATAATGCCGAAAAAATATATTTCAAAAATTCAACCGCTTTTTTATCAAAGCGTTTATTGAGTCCTTCTGGACTCATAAGAGTGCCTGTGGCCGCATGTAATTGACTGCATAGTCGAACAAGCGAGTCACTCGCTGTACGTTGACTTACCCAAATACATATGGTAGCTAATTCATTTCCAGAAAACTTTCGTTTTCTTTTTACAAAACCTAATTCTTTTGCGAGTTCTTCCAAAAGAGAAGGGGTTAAATGACGATACAGTTCTTCAGAAAATAGTTGTAATTCATCTTGAATCGAAAGATTCATAAAAAATGTCACCCTTTCTAGCTAGCTTTTTAGAAAGAATAACGTTTTTTGTCACTTGGGGGTAGTGAAAATTCTTAAGTTGATGGGCATGTGGTGCTACCCCTATTAGCGTCTAGAAGCGGATTAGATACATCTGAAGAATCACTCGGAGATATAGCTGCTAAACTAGCTGAATTAGTAAATCTCTAAATCTCTAAATCTCTAAATCTGTATAAAATATACTTCAAACAAAGCATGTTCTTTAGCTATTGGTATTTTGAAAGTAGCATTTTTATTTAGTCTAACTATGTGTTACTAGTGTAGTGGGGTTGAGCCTTTACATATCCTATTTAAAATAACGTTCCCAAATGAAAGTTTGTGGACATACAGAAAACCCACAAACGCTGTTAAACAATGTTTGTGGGTTTTGTAGTGGGACATTGTTGATATGCAATTATTATGATGTTGGAGGATACCTAGTTTAGGTAAGATTTTCGAACATTTTTAAAGATTATAGTGGAAATGAATTTTACAAAACATACAAAATGTTAAACTTATAAAACCCAGTGATATCAGTATGTGCGCATGAAGTCACTGGGTTTTTATTTGGATATTTAATGGTGTGTTTTACAAATTATAAACAGATATGAACTTAGTTTTACTTTTTAAATATTATCCGTCCTAAAATTCGAATTGAATAAATGGATTATATAGATAATGAAAAATATCGTTTTTAATATTACACATATCCTTAAAATCCTTAAAATGCTATATAATATTAGTAAATATAATTTAGTAGGAGCGTAATTATGACAGAAAATATCGCCTTAGATAAAAAGAATAATTTAATTGCACGTTTAGATCGACAGCTAGATTGGATTAAAAGCTGTGACACTAAAGCATCAATTGTTATTGCAGTACTTGGTGTATTCCTTACAATATTTACATCTGAAAATTCTATTAATATGCTACAAAAAATCCTTTCACAACCACTTAAGCACATTAATTTTGCAAACTTCTTATATCTATTATTATTTGTTATTTCGTGGTCTATCTTTATATTTGGAGTTTATTGTTTGGTTAGGGTTCTAATACCTAGGTTAAATAAAGATGTATTAGCATATGAAGGAATCCATAATGGTTCACTTTATTTTTTTGAAACTATAGCTAAAAATAACTTTCTAGAATTCAAAGAAAAAGTAACTAATACGAATGAGGAAGGTGAGCTTGAAGATATTTTGTCTCAAATCTATGTAAACGCTAAAATTTGTACAATTAAATATACTTATTATAGCAAAGGAATTAAATATGCCTCCTTAGGAATAGCAAGTGTACTAGTTTTATATGTAATAGGAGTTATTTTAGTAATGTTAGGAGGTTTTAAATAATGGATTTTAAGGATTATGATTATAAAGAAAGAAAGAAAAAAGTAGAAGAAATACTTGATAATACAGATAAAGTTAATGAAGTCGATAAATTTCCACGCGATGAAGATTTTACTTATACTAACGGTTATAAAGCATGGGCTGGTGCCATTTTTGTAGATTTAAGGGATTCTACAACTTTATTTTCAGGGGAAAATGATGTAGAGATAGCAAAAGTAATACGTGGATTTACCTCTGAGATAATAGAAATTTTAAGAAAAGATACTGATAATGATTTAAAAGAGATTGGTATACGTGGTGATTGTGTTTATGCGGTGTATTCAACAGGAAAGCAATCGGAAATTTATGACATTGCTAATAGAGCTTTTTATATAAATACTTATATGAAGATGCTAAATAAATTATTAGAGGAGAGAGGACTCCCTGTAATCAAGGCTGGGATAGGATTAGCAACGACAATAACATTAGCTGTTAAAGCAGGTAGGAAGTCTTCTGGAATTAATAATTTAGTTTGGATTGGTGAATCTGTAGCAAAAGCTGCTAAATTATCTGATCTAGGCAATAAAGGAAACATTAGTAATATCGTAATGTCTAGTGGATTTTATAACGATTACATAAAAATACAAAAATTAAGAATGCCTGATACTAATGTAGAAGGATGGTGGACAAAACAACACCATGATTCTTATGGAACATATTATCATGGTGATGTAATTAAATTAGAGTTTAATAAATGGATTGATGATGGGATGAGAGATTAAATTAATTTTAATGACCATTCGGTTTAGAAAGGAATTGAGAAATGTCTATAGAGGATAGTATGACTAAAAAGGTAAAAGAAATTCTAGATACAAAATTTGAAATTGAAGACGTTACCTATGTTCCAGATATAGAAAATTCCAAGCTAACATTTGGTAACAAGGGGTTAAGATTTGAATCAACAGTATTACATATTGATATGCGCGGATCAACTAAAATTTTAAATAAGCATAATAGGTCTACGGTTGCTAAAATACACATGGCTTATTTTCATACCATTGTTAAAATTGCTCATTCATTAGGGGGAAGTGTTAGAAGTTTTAATGGAGACAGCATGTTAGTCTTTTTTCAAGGGACCACTAAAGAGACATTAAGTAATGCAGTAAAAGCGGCTATGCATATGCGTTATATGCTGGCTGAAAGTGAAATAAATAATTTACTTGCTACTTATTCTGAAATTGATTTTGGTATTGGACTAGATGATGGAAAGGTATTATGTACTAAAATAGGAGTAGGTGGAGAATCGAATAATAAAGGTTTATTTTGGGCTGGAAATGCGGTTAATAAGTCTGTTAAAGTGAGTGATTTGGCAAAAAACCCTAATTATATTAGCATTTCCAAACGGGTTTATGACAATCTGACTGATAGAGTGAAATATGTTAATAAAACTAATGCATTTGGAACAATAGAAAAAATAAATATGTGGAAACAAGGATACTTTACATATAACGACAAAACAGAAACATATTATTATACAAGTTATTATTGGAAACTATAGATATTGAAATTTTATTGTAATACAGAATGAAATTTACAAAACATATAAAATGTTAAACTAAAAAACAGTGATATTTGTGCACCTACTGAATATCACTGTTTTTTTTCATGGATTTTAATTATGCAGTTTTACAAATTATAAAAAGAGATGAACTAAGTTTCACTTTTATAAATAAAATGTTCCGGAAATTAATTTCAGAATTGAATGAGAAGAGGTATTTATATACTTCGAAAGGTACACCTTTTGAAGTATATTGAAACCTACTCGATTTAGCACTTCAAAAGGTTCGAAAATATACTTGTGAAGTGCTAAATAATTAATTACAACTTTTGAAGTATTTTTGATATAATTTCATTAGAAACACTTTTGAAAGGGTGTCTATTTATTTTGAATACAAGAAAATTCGGATATATAAGGGTTAGTAGTAAAGATCAAAATGAAGATCGGCAGCTCGAAGCAATGAAACAGCTCATCATTGACGAACGAGATATTTTTATCGACAAACAAAGTGGAAGAGATTTTAATCGTGATCAATATCAACTCGTAAAACGTATGTTAAGAAAAGATGATATTTTATATATTCATTCCCTAGACCGTTTCGGCAGAAATAAAGAAGCTATCCTTGAGGAGTGGAAAGATATTACCCAAAATATTCAAGCTCATATTGTCGTATTAGATATGCCGCTTTTAGATACAACTCAATATAAAGATAGTTTAGGAAATCTTATTACTGATTTGGTACTTCAAATTTTATCGTGGCTTGCTGAAGAAGAACGAACAAAAATAAAGACTCGTCAACGTGAGGGTATTGAAGCTGCAAAGAAAAAAGGAAAGCATTTGGGCAGACCAAAAACTGAAATCACACAGGAATTTATCGATGTATATAACGATTGGAAACTTGGAAAGATTACAGCGCTATACGCCATGGAGAAGTGTAATATGACAAGCCCTACATTTTACAGAGTAGTCAAAAGGTATGAGGGTAAAGAGTGAAAAATATAGCATGATTACAATAGAGACCCAAAATATAATAGAATTATTATCTTCTTATTTATCAAATAAAGGAAGAAATGTTTCTACAATCAATCAATATACCTACGATGTGGAAAGTTTCATTCAATGGCTGCACAAATCAAAAAGGTTTACTAAAGATAATATTTGGGAATCACTACAGAAAAAAAGATTTTGAATTATTTTTTAACTATTTAAAAGAAGAAATGTCAGTACTTCGATAACACTGTAAACCATATTTATATGGTCTTTAAATAGAATATAAAAATACTGGGGTTTACCAAACCCAATAAAAAGAATGATAAACATTAATCAATCAAATCACCCATTACGTAAAGAAGATTTTATTACTATTGAAAATAAACAGTGTTTAATATTCATTTCGAAAATAATATAATATCTATTCTGAAGAAGATAAAATACGATTATTTAATTATTATAAGAAGATTCTTGAAATCGTTTGTCCTAAATATCATACTTCTGATCCACTATTTATTGCATTCGATTTCACTCGCGGAACATACCTATCGAGCTATGAGGATTATGCACTCAAAGGTTTAATCAATGTTTCTGTTCAAAATTGTTTCACCTTTGAAGCGAAACGTGCCAATCTAAGCAAAGAAATTTCTGCAAAATATTTTCGCAACACCTGTATTTTAAAGATAATTCATCACAAAAGAAGATTCAGAACAAAATATATACCAAATTATAAGTCTCACCTATCATTAAAAAGATAGTATGGCTATTACAATCAGCTAAATAATATTTAAATAGAAAAATGGGTTTGACATAAAGTTTAATTAAAGGTAATCATCTAATTAATAGAAGAACATAGAAATTACTAGTGTAAAATATGTATGAATATGTTGGAATTGAAGGAAGTGATGCATATAAAATTAGCAGAATTAATAATGAAGTTTGGATACAGGGTGTTAAAGATGCAAGTGATTAAATGAAGTATAAGATTGCACAAGAACTTAGTTTACAGTCTGATGCAGATACAATATCTCGTGTTAATGATTCCTTTAGTAATTAAATCATTAAACATTAGTAGCCTTGACAGTAAATCCATTCATTATTTTCATTGCATGACATAACAAATAATAGTAAATAGTTAATTTGCTTTTTTGTTATATAAAAAAGATGTATTAAAAATGGGTTTCTGACGATAGTAATACATATTAGATTTAATGTAATTATTATTGAGGCGTGTTAACTCTCTATAAATATATTCTATAAAACAGAATTATTTATTTTCAGCAGATTAATCAAGAATATTGAGATTTCTTAGTTTTCTAGGTAGAGTGACACTACAACTTACAGAGTTGAGATCTGATCCCTCAGCTGCTTTTAGAACATATTTACAATTTTTATTGTATCATAGAAATCACATATTTAGATGAACTTCTTATGCATATGCACAATTGCATATTTTTAGTGAAAAAGAAAATGTTTACAATATATCCCTCGAATATGAAAATACTGATATTAGAATTCTTAAGAAGGGCGTAATTAATATGGAAAATTAAAAATATGAATCATATAGTGAGACAAAAATACTGGTTTATTAAAAGTCAGGCTCCTTCTATGTTTGAATTATATTTCTTCATACAGGGAAATTCATTTTTTCTGGAATAGAATCTATGTATATTGTTAAAAAATCAATTCGTTTCATGAGGAGAATCTATCCAAAATCAAAAGGAATTTATTCATCAACTGTTCGAGTTAGCTTCATAAGATAGAAATGTAGAGGTAATCGCTACTCTGTATTTCAATTTTAAAAACAGATTTTTAACGTGTATTAAGATGCTGTAATTTATAATTCCATAAGAACATTATAAAATTTTATATGCTATTGCCTACTATAAAAATATGTAAAAAAAACTCACCTTTTATTTCATAAAAGATGAGTTTTTTCTTTGTTTGCTTGTATAAAGTCATTTACTTATTTGATTCCTGATATATATTGCTTAGAATTCCCAGTATAGGTCCTACAATAGTGAGTTGATACTTAACGATTCATTATTTTACTCCTAGTTTGAGAAAATATAAAGGCATAAACTATTTTATGTGTAGGATATTTTATTATACTAAAACACCTTGGGTGTTAAAGACATCTTGAAAAACTAATTGTTTATCAAGAACCTCCTGAAAATCATTACATTCTAGTAAACCATTATTTTTCCAAAATAGATGTTCCACATGATCTTCGGGATAATTAGCAAAAATATATTGCATAGTACTAAAAACTGCTTCTAATTTTTCATTACTCTTTACAATTTGTTTATCACCTAAATATTGAGAAATTAAATCTATGTATTCTTCAAATCTTTCTTCACTAGATGGGTCTATTTTCACAACACCAATCTTTTCAACTACATTGATTCCTAAATAACACCCTATTTTCTCTAGATAATTCAAAACATGTATCGCTCCATTACTTTCTGCAGATGCTAAAACGATACCTGCTTTTCCAGCTAAACGCATTAAATGACACCAAGCACTTAGTCTATCTACAAGCGCTTTCATATCTCCTGAAACATTATGAGAATATACAGGACTAGCTAGAATAATAAAGTCCGCTTCTAACATTTTTCTCTTTAATAGTTCCATATGATCGTCTGTTTTTTTTTCAAGATCGCAAATCCCCGTATTAAAACAGTTTTTACATCCTGTAGAATGATTAATGTTTGTTTTATCCGCAGTATATAAATCGTATTCAATATCATTTATTTGATTGAGTTTATCTAACATATTTTTAATATATAAAGTTAAACGAGATTCTGGATTTCTACTACCTACATAAGCAAATACTTTTTTTTTCATAAAAATGCCCCTCACTGGATTTAAATCCCTAAATATTTCAATATTTTACTAATAACAAGACAAAATTTACTATTTTTACTGTGAAAAGTCAAGTTTTTTGCAAATTTTTCATAATTAAATAAAATATTGACAAATTCAGAATATAGGTTTTATTATAGTAATCGTGGTAATTGTTACCAAAAAAAACAATTTGCGGAGGTATTTTATAATGATCAAATCCAATTTATTAAAAGACCCAGTCTTGAAGAAAAAATTAGCAATTAATCTTGATAATCCGATTGGAGATATAGGTGAAGAAATTCTTGAACAAGATGTAAATGGCCATGTTGGCGGACTTTCACCTGCTGCAGTTACTGTGACTGCTACAGTTCTTTCACTAGTTAGTGCAGCAGGAGGCGGTATAATTAAAGCTGCATCTGCAAAGGCTCAAAATCCAGGAAGATATTGTACAATTTCAGCAGAATGCTTTGCTGGAGAACGTTGCGATTAACACTATAACACTAAAATTTAATATTATTCGGTAACGATTTAACCACAAAATAATTTTATGAGGAGCAAAAAATGTTTAGTCAAAAATCTTATTTATTAAAAAATCCAGTTGCAAAAAATAAATTTGGAGCATCTATGACTAATCCTTCTGGTGATATCATAACAGAAATTCAAGAACAAGAATTAGAATCTGTAAATGGTGGAATTACTCCAACAGTAGGTTGGTCCGCAGTGGTTGTTAGTACTACAATTGTAAATTCTGCAGTGGTAGTATCAGTATCTGCAACAAATTATGGAAGAGTGTGTACAATTTCAGCAGAGTGCTCTAGTGGTTATAAACGCTGCGATTGATAATAAATAATAAACAAAGGATAGTGAACAATTATGCATATGAATCATAATCTTATGAAAAATCCAGTTGCAAAAAACAAACTAAGAGTACTTGATGAAAGCCCAGCGGGTGATTTATTAGAAGAAATTCAAGAACAAGAATTGCAAAATGAAGGTTTTGGTGGGATTAGCCCAGTTGTATCTGCTGCTATTTCAGCTGTATCTGCTGTATCTGCAGCAGGAACTTATATAGTTTCAGCTTCTGCTACAAACCCAGGAAGATATTGTACATGGTCAGCAGAATGTTCTTGGAGTCAAAAACGTTGCGATTAATAGAAATGTAATCATTAATTCTTTATATATAAATAAAATAATTATATGTAGGCTATAACGAAATTGTTATGGCTTACATTTTCATTTTCGATAAATAAAGTAAGTACATCTAATTTAAAAAAATGAGGTTTATACATAATGACAAATAATCTAGAGACTAACGAATTAGAAATTACCTTTGATGATGTAATTGATTATTGGATGACTCTGTTTCCTGAAATTACAGAAAAAAAAGATTTAGAAAAAATCTTATCGATCTCAGATACTTCGTTCAAAGAACTAGAAAAGGAATATAATGAATCAAGCTCGACAAATGTTGATATAAATCGTTTTTTTAGAGTCCAAATTGATAAGCGTGTAGAAAAAGTTTTTGATAAATTAATCGATGATTTACCTTGGGCTCACTTTTTCAAACCTATAGTTAATTACTACGCTGAAGATTTATACGGTTTTTTAACTAAAATTCCTATTATTGAAGATACAGATAATTTATTTGAACAAATTATTGGTGGAATGGTTCAAAGATTGGATCGAATTAGTTATAAGGTCATGATTTTAGAAACAAATGTAGCTCGTTTAGAAAATAAATTAGTAGGTAACTCTTCGCAGGAAAAGGCATTATATTTTAGAAATGTCTTGCTGAAAGATGCATCATTTGTTCAACCTCTCTATAGGGAATACCAAGAGTTAAGTAACATCATGGATTTTAAAGTGAAACATACATTTGATTATATGAAAGAGATAATTAAAGATACAACTGATCAATGGGATTATTTATCTAAAATATTTACAAAAGAAAATAACTTAGGAAAATTACGAGAAATAACTCTCGGCGCAGGCGACACTCACAATGGAGGAAGGTCCGTTTCTATCTTGAAATTTAGTTGTGGAAAAAACGTCGTATACAAGCCAAGAGATTTACAACTTGAAAAAGGTTTTTATGACTTTATTCAATGGATCAATCAACAGGAAAGGGAAAATTCACTCGATTTAAGAGCAGCAAAAGTTCATTTTATCGAACACGCTGGATGGGTAGAATGTATTGAATATCAAGCCTGTGAAACTTCAGAGCAAATTAAACGTTTTTATTATCGTACGGGACAGTTATTGGGTATTCTGTATGCTGTTAATGGTAAAGACTTTCATTTTGAAAATATTATTGCTCAAGGAGAATATCCAGTACTAATAGATTTAGAGACCTTTTTACACCCAGACTTACACACTGTTGATAAAACTAACGCATCAGCAAGTATGTTAGCAAATGAGATTATTTCTTCTTCAGTAGATGGTATAGGACTCCTTCCTAGCCCAATAATAAACAACAAAACTAATAAATCTGTTGATGTGGGTGGAGTAGGGGCGGAAGAAGTACAAGTTTCGCCGTTCAAATCTACCTTTATAGCAGATGCTGACTCTGACCAAGTAAGAATTATAAAAGATTATGGGTTGCTTGGTACTCAGAAAAATAATCCTAATTTAAATGGCAGTGTTTTAAAATCAAAAGACTACTTAGAGCAAACCAAAAATGGATTTATTGATACATACAGATGGATTTTAAAAAATAAAAACTCGTTCATTTCAAAAGTTGTGGAATTATTTGATCAAAAAGAATGCCGAGTTCTTTTTAGATCAACATATATTTACGCACAATTACTAACTACAAGTTATCATCCAGATCTGTTACGTAATCCTTTGGATAGAAAAGTCTATCTTCATAGACTTGCACTTATACTAACTGATGAATTCAAAGATATAGGACTGTCAGAAATTTATGATATGAAACAGGGAGACATACCACTTTTCACATCCACTACAAATCAAAATAAAATCTATAATGGCAGAAAACAGCATATAGTAGGACCAAAAATTGTACGTTCTCCAATTGAAACAATCAAATGGAAAGTAGAAAATCTTAGTGAGGCAGATTTAGAAAGACAATTGAATTTTATAGATATTACTTATCTCACAAAATCCAATGACAGCAGTAAGGATATAACGAACCTCAAACTACAAGAACATTCTGACACAGAAATATCTCAAAATGAACGCGAAAAATGGTTAAATTTAGCGTTAGAAATCGGAGAGCATCTATTAGATAAAAGTATTATTGGAAAACACGATGGAAAAATAGATCGAACATGGATTGGTTCTTTTTCTGCAGATAAGGAGAGCACAACTACTTATCTGACTCAGGTTGGACAGGATATGTATGGCGGAAATAGTGGCATTGCTTTATTTTTAGCGCATTTAGGATTTATTACAAATAGTCAACATTATAAAAAAGCTACGTATGAAGCAATTTTACCAGTTGTGCAGAGTGTAGAGCTTTTTGAGGGAACAACAAATGTAGGAATTGGTGCTTTTACAGGGATAAGCGGTCAAATCTATACGATTTTCCAGATTGGACATTTATTTAAAGATGATCAATTAATAAAGCTTGCACAGGAAAAGATTTTATTATTAGAAAAGATTATTAATCCAAAATCGATTCATGATGTTATTGGAGGTATTGCAGGTACAATGGCTGTAGCATTGTCAATGTATGAACATTCTACAGATAATATAATTAAAAAAGATCTCATCAATCTTGCTAATCATTGTTTTAATGCATTAAAAGAGAGTACAGTTCAGTTTAATGATAGAGATGGTATAACATGGGGAGAAGAAGGTTATACAGGATTTTCACATGGAAACGCAGGGATCACAGCCTACTTAGCAAAACTGTATAATATTACAAAAAACACAGAGATTTTACCTATTATTGAAGAGGCATTGAAGTACGAAAAAACGCTATATTGCGAAGAGACTAACAATTGGTACAATAGTGTTGAGAAGGAAAATCGAGCTTATGGATGGTGTCATGGAGCACCAAGTATGTTATTAAATCGAGTAATGTTGTATCAATATGAGTGTTGTGTTGAACTTATAAATAAAGATTTACAAATTGCACTGGAAACTACAAAAAATGATGGGCTTGGAAGAAATCCTAGTCTATGTCATGGGGATTTAGGAAATCTAAGAATCTTGCATTTTGCAGCCTCGGTTTTAAAAGATGAAACCTTACAAAAACAGTGTATAGCTACGTTTGACGAACTATATACTTCGTTTTTACAGCATAAATGGGATAAGGGAGTATTTAGAGGCACAGAAAATTATGGCTTGATGGTTGGACTTTCAGGCTTTGGTTATACTTGTTTACAATTCTATGCTCCTGAAGTAGTAAAAGATATTTTATGGTTAAATTAATTGCCCATATAAAAGGAGAGAATTTTAATGCCAACTAATGATGTCATAAAAGTCGAAAATGTATCAAAAAAATATCGCAAACAGGCAGCTTTACAAAATATCACCTTCTCTATGAGAGAAGGTGAGGTAGTAGGGCTAGTAGGACCAAACGGGGCTGGAAAATCAACTTTAATGAGTATAATGTCCGGTTTAATTCGTAATTATGATGGAAATGTGTTTATTGAAAATCAAAATATAAGAGATACATCCAAACGTAATGGAAAACTAGTTGGCTGCGTTATCGAGACACCGGGACTGTATCCACATCTAACAGGTTATAAAAATTTGAAATTCTTTGCCGAGATGGCTGGTGATACAAGTGAAGTAGAAATAAATAAAATAATTGAAATGCTTGGTTTAGAAAATGCTATACATAAAAAAGCTGGGAAATATTCTCTAGGAATGAAACAGAGGTTGGGTATTGCCCAAGCGGTGTTAGGGAATCCAAAGATATTAATTCTGGATGAACCGACAAATGGGCTTGATCCTAATGTTATTCCTGAACTTAGGAAATTTATAAAGTATATTTCCAAAGAAAAAGGAATAGCAATTCTTATTTCTAGCCATATTCTTTCGGAAATAGAGGCTATGTGTGAAAAGGTAATTTTTATACAAAACGGATCAATTGTGAAACAATTCTTAACAAATGAAAAAGAGTCCGATTCATCCCTTATTACTGTGGTATTTGAAACAAATGATCCTAATAAATTACTTAAATACTTCAGTTCAAACAAAATTGAGTCTTCTAGACTAAACGAAAAATCAATTACTGCATATATTGACCCCTCTATTCGTGATAGCTTAGTAAAGGATATTGTAAATGTGGGCATTTCAATTACAGGAATATATGAGCATAAACAAACGCTTGAAGAGAAATTCCTTAAGGTCATGGGGGGGAATAATATTGAATAAAGTATTGAATTTAGCATTTAATGATTTCAAATATACCGTGACATCAAAAGGTTTTTTATATGCTATTGCAACAGGAATAGGTTTTTTAGGAATGTGGCTTGTATACCGTCCGCAGGCATTCGATATACCTTCTTATCAGGCTGAGTTCTTTAAAGTATTATTTATGATTCTTATTTATTATTGTTCAAAATCACTATCAGGTGATTTTGAAAGTGGAACCTATAAGACCCTATTCACGAGTATCTATTCACGTAATCAAGTGTTATTCTCTAAGCTGCTAATGAATTTGCAAATAACTGTTTTATTTTGGGTTCTCATACAGTTATTTAATCCTATAATAGGATTCGTTATTAATCAAAAATATAGTATGGAAAAATTCTTTAATATCGATACTTTGAATAGCTTATTAATTTTCATATGTATAGGATTTGTTATTGGCTCTTATACACTACTTCTCACAACAATAACTTTTAGTTTGTTGAATACATTTATAACTGCTTTTCCTACAATTTGGTTTTTTTATTTCTTTACTCCAATAATATTTTCAGTAAAGGAGCAGTTAACTGGATTATGGTCCATCATTGAATACATTCCCTTTTATATTATAGGAATAGGAATTTTTAAAGGAAGTTTATCAGTAGATCAATTTATCCAACTGTTTATATGGGGGATAGTCTTTTTTATTACTTCTCTTATAGTAATTAACAGAAGGGATATTAAAAAATAGTAATAAATGGAGATGGGATCGTTGAGCAGAATACTAAAATTAAGTTACTTACAAGGTAAACAACAGGTAAACAACATTGGATTCCTTTTATTAATATTTTTTCTGTTTTTAGGAATATTTTTACCTCCCTATGAGAATATGCCAGAAAAGGCCAGTATAGTCTTTATAAGGGCAACTGAATTTTGTATGCTATTGCTGTTTTCGAGAATATTGGGGGGGGAATTTGAATACAAGACTTCAAAATATATTTTTACGAGTAGTTTAACGAGATTACAAGTAATGATTGTTAAATTAATCACGATTGTTGGTCTAAGTCTATTACTTTGTTTTATATATAATTTAACTGTTTTAGTTATTCAAATTTTTAATACAGAAGAAATAGTTTTATCTCAATTGTTAATGAACATTAACTATTCAATTCTTCATTTTCTGCTTTATGGTTTGTGCTTAGGTACTTTTATTTTACTTATAAGTACAATTACTTTCAGTTCTGTATTTTCATTTTTAATTACTTATGTCTTTTATGGTGGCATGATTCAATCACTGATACTGCTGGTTGGAGAAAAGCACAGAAATGAAATAATTAGAGAATTAGTCCAAAATACACCATTTTATATTGCGACTTATGGGTTTCACAATCAATCTTACACTAACTATGAGATGGTACTACTTCTAGTAAGTTCTATTCTAACCTTTATAATTGCTTGTTTAATTATTGAAAAACGCGATCTTAGATAGTGTCTTATCATTATAATGAGTTATGGTATGTACGGAGGTTTATAATGAAAATTAAAAAACAAAAAAAAGTCCCTTATGTGGAGCAATTACAACAGACTGAATGTGGTTTATGTTGTGTAGCTATGATTTTAAGATACTATCGCAGCCATGAGACTTTACATGATCTTAGGGAATACCTGGATGTAGGAAGAGACGGTGCTAGTTTAGCACAGCTAAATCAATTGATGAAGAGATTGAACTTTCAAACTAAATTATACAGGGCAAAGTTGGAAGGGCTATTTCAATTAAAAGTGCCTGTAATTCTTTTTTGGAATGATAGTCATTTTGTTGTATTGGAAAAAATCGGATCTGACTTTGCTTATATAGTAGATCCTGGTTTGGGAAGAAAACGGATTAGCCTGGAAGAATTGGATGAAATGTATTCTTCATATGTTCTAGTCCCTACACCAAATGAAAATTTTACCCCTAAACAAAAATCCAAAAGTGTATGGTCCTATTTTTATCCAGTTTTGTTAGAAAAGAAGCTATTGTTCTTCCAAATAGCTCTTATATCAATAATTACTTATTTTGCGACTTTATCTATTCCCATTTTAATTGAAAAAATTGTAGATAATGCAATAGCGAGTCCGCCTGAAAAATTTGTTAATATTGGGATTATCGGTATTTTGGCTGGTGTTCTTATATACTGTTTACTTACCTTTTTTAATGGATTTCAGCTAATTAAAATGAGAACCCATATTGATACATCGATTAATACTAATTTAATCAGTCATCTTTTAAAGGTCCCATATAAATTTTTTGAAATACGTTCTAAGGCAGATATCTTATTTGCTACCAACAGTAGTTTTATGATTCGTGAATTATTTGCTCAGCAATTAATTAGAGGTTTTATTGATATAGGTGCTATTGTTGTTATCATAGCTTATATGAGCAGTAAGTCTTTGTTACTAACTCTAATCGCAGTCATTTTATTTATAGCGAATATGCTATGTATACTACTATTCCGTCCGTATTTAGTAGAAACAAATCAGAATGTAGTTTCAGAACAAAGTAAACTTCAAGGGACACAAGTAGAGATTATCTATTCGATGTTAGGAGTTAAGATGTCTTCTATAGAAAATGATATGTTTAAACTATGGAAGCATAGGTATCAAAGTTATTTAAAAAGATTTATAACGGCTGAAAAATTTAAGATCTATAGCAATACAATAATTGAGTTTGTCAAAATGGTATCGCCATTAATTATTCTATGTACTAGTCTCTATTTAATGACACAAGGAAAAATGTCTATTGGAGAATTAATGAGTTTTTATGCAATTAGTCAAACATTTTTTTCTTTATCATCTTCTCTCTTCAATATTTGGAACAGTTTTGTATTAACCACTACATATCTTGAGAGAATGAAAGATATTATAACAACAAAGGCAGAGGAAGATTCTAATCTAAACGATAAAGCAATTGTGAATGGAGATATTACACTGAATAATGTTTCATTTTCATATACCAAACATTCAGCAGAAGTAATTAAGAACATTGATCTCAAAATAAATAAGGGCACAAAAGTTGCTATTGTTGGACAATCAGGTTCAGGAAAAAGTACATTAGCAAAAATTTTGATAGGTCTGTATTTACCTACAAAAGGTACGGTACTATATGGAAATGACGATTTAACCGAAATTAATAGAAAAGAACTGAGGAAAAAAATGGGGATAGTTCCTCAAGATGTAACACTATTCAATAAATCTATATTTGATAACATAGCAATGGATAGAAAAGATATAGATTTAAATAAAGTTAAATTAGCTTGCCAAATCGCACAGATTGATTCTGAGATAGAAAATATGCCTATGGGTTATCATACTATGATTTCTGAAATGGGTATGAACTTATCTGGAGGACAACGTCAAAGGATTGTAATGGCGCGAGCAATTGTAAATGAACCACAATTGTTGATTTTGGATGAAGCAACAAGTTCATTGGACTCAATTAATGAAAACAGACTATCTGATTACTTTAAAAAAATAGGTTGTACAAGAATAGTAATTGCACACAGATTATCAACGATTTTAGATGCGGACCAAATTATTGTTCTAGATAAAGGTGAAGTGATTGAACAAGGTACACACCATGAATTATTAGAGAAAAAAGGTAAGTATTACAATTTATACAAATTAAATAATCCGGTGATAGATGATACACAGCGAAAGGATCATGTAGAAAGATTATCTTTAGTTTAATAGATAGTGGCTTTCACAGAACATTATCTTATGCTGGGGAGGAAGATTTAAGTCCTGCTTTCGATTTCAATAGATGTGTTTCAAATAATAGTTGTGTGAAATGTTCTTTTAGGGATCAGGCAGTCATTGCAGATCAGGGTAATGGGAAATATAAAATGGTGGCATGATAATTATTGCTAAATAAATTGATATAATTTATTGCTTTGATTAAAAAATATAGCTTAAGGTTTGCTGTTGCAAAGCTTTTTTGATAGTAAGTTAGAGTTATTGTACGTGGAAAAAACGAAGTTTGGCTGCAAACTTCGTTTTCGTTTATATAGTATAAAGTAGGGCATAGAGTTTGAAATTCCGCAGATTTTGTAAAGCGGAATCGTCCTATGAAGTTATATCAATAACCTTTCCATAAAGGCATATGCAGCCTAATGATTCCGTTTTTTAAGAAGCTGTACCCTTCAGTATCCCCTGTACGATTATGAATTATACTGATTTTTTGGGTTTGTTTACTAATCTATAATAGATCAAATTATTCATCAAACCTAAATAAAACTTCAATAGGTTCTTTCAAAATCTTCGCAATATCATAAGCCAGTTTTAATGAAGGGTTATATTTTCCATTTTCGAGATTACCAATTGTTTCTCTTCTAACCCCAACCTTATTAGCTAAATCTTCTTGGGACATATTTAGCTTTACCCTATATTCTTTCATCCGTGTGATTAATACCATCCTGCATCCCTTTCTTTTCTCTACGTTCAAATATTTCTAAATTAATTACAAAAGTTCCTAATGGTATTACAACTGCAAGTACAACGCATAATCTGATTACATGTACATTTGCAAAAATAACGATACTTAAGATTAGTAAAACACCCATTACTAATGCCACGAAAAATGCCTTTGTGGCAGCAATGCGAACATGTAGGATAAAAAGTTCATCTGGTATAACTTTTGCATATAAAAAGAAGGGGAAGAAAGCGAAAAAGTAATATGTAAATGATGTTTCACCTAAAAATGAATGAGGACCTAAAAGTCCTAGAAATCCTAGAAATCCAATAAACCCCAAGTAAGCCAGTTTGTTTTTCATGTGAATTCTCCTTTGTGATGTATTTCGCACTTGTTGTTATAAATATATCACATTTATTTTAGCATTAAAAGGTTTTATTGGATTTTATTATGAATTTTATATGGTAGATTATTGAATTTGGATAAAATTAAACTTTATCATCTTTTTTAATTTTTCTAATATTTTTATATATTATATTAACGTTAACGTGGTATACTAATAATTATATAAGGAGGGATTTTATGCCATATCCAGGAGTGTTCAAAAAAGCTTGGGATTATTTATTTAATAGGTAATATTAAGCGATATTTTTTTCATTCAAGTTATAAAAGGGTCTGCAAAAAATAAGCATACCCTTTTATAATTTGAACATACTGGCTCACTGGATCAACCCATTTTGATGCAACTGACTGAATCATAAAATCTGCGAACATATATATGATAATTCCATGTTGCAATATTGAATAGTCAATGTTATTTCCCTCCTACAAAACAGAACCCATGTTTCTGTTTTGTAAGAGTATATGTTCTTTTAGGGGTACCGCCACATCGCTATCAAGCTAACAAAACAAAATACCCCCTAAAATGAAAAAATACGCTATTCTTTCTATAGAATCATAGGAAAGGATGGCGTTTTTGTATGTCTATTTCTGTAGCTGATGAATTACAACTATTTTCTCAAGAAATTCAAAACTTCTTATCTCCCAATATTTTACGAGATTTTGCTAGAGAGGTTGGTTTTGTACAACGAACCAGTAAGTACCAAGCAAAAGATTTAGTCGCTTTATGTGTATGAATGAGCCAAAATGTCGCTACAACTTCTTTAACTCAGTTATCTAGTCGTTTAGAAGCATCAACAGAAGTACTCATCAGTCCCGAGGGACTGAATCAACGATTTAATAAAGCGGCCGTTCAACTTTTACAACACGTATTAGCTGAACTATTAAATCAAAAATTGGCCTCATCTATGCCACTTTCTTCACCATATACTTCTGTTTTCAAACGTATTCGTATTTTAGATTCAACCGCATTTCAACTCCCAGATTCTTTTTCATTTGTTTATCCAGGTGCAGGAGGATGCAGCCATACAGCGGGGATAAAGATTCAACTTGAGTATGATTTATTAAGTGGAAAGTTCCTTCATATTCATACAGGTCCAGGTAAACAACATGATCGAACCTACGGTTCCCTGTGTGTCCCAACTGTAACAGCGAATGATTTATGTATCCGAGATTTAGGTTATTTTCATTTGAAAGATCTTCAACATATACAAGATAAAAAGGCTTATTATATCTCACGAATCAAATCAAATACACGTATTTATCAAAAAAATCCTAACCCTGATTATTTTCAAGATGGCAGAATCAAGAAAGGTACAGAGTATATCCAGATAGATATGGAGGTTTTAATGAACTCTTTTCAGCCAGGACAGACATGTGAAATATCCAACGCTTATGTAGGAATGATTGATAAAGTTCCAACTCGTGTGATTGTTCATCGACTAACAAAAGAACAACAACAAAAACGATTACAAAATCAAATTGTAAGAGAAAAAAAGAAAGGAATGAAGTATTCTGCTCGTAGTAAACGACTTAGCGGTATCAATGTATATATGACAAATACTCCTACAGATATTGTCCCGATGGGACAAGTACATGATTGGTATTCTTTACGTTGGCAAATGTTCCAACGAAAAAAGGATATGATCGGGATGAATATCCTATGGCCGTTTGTCTTGAAGGCGGTAAAGGAGCTGACATTAAACATATAAAACCAGCTGACAATCGCGGTGCAGGCTCATATATAGGTAATAAAATGGAGAAATTACCAGACGGTGCAAAAGTGAAGATCGTTGTGAAATAAAGGGGATAGGACTATGACAATTATAAAACTGTCTTGTATTTTCATTATAGTTATATTCCTGGTATGGCGCTTTATAAGACTTTTATATTGTTTTTTAGAAAAGAAGGCTCAACAAATCGAGGAAATACAGGAAAATAAAAAGGCGCAACTTAGGGAATTACGAAAAGACGCGTTTGAAAATGGATATCATGAAGTTTATTACAATGATTCAACACCATTTAAAAGTAAACAACGTAAGAAATCCGCAAAATCTTCTACTTATACAGATGATAATTCAAACTATATATCACCTGTTGTAACTACATCTACATTCCACTCACATCATGATAATTCATCAAGTAATTGTAGCGATTCTTCTAGTGATGCTGGAAGTTCCAGCTGTGATTAACTAATAAAGAGCCATGTATATACATAGCTCTCTCTTTTTTTTTGAAAATAAAGAAAAATAGATGGTAAAATAAAGGTAAATATAATAAACAAGGGGGAAGTATCATGGGATATTATGTTATTGATCCAGAAACAAATGAAGAAATCCACGTATCTAAATGGAAAATAAAATATCCAGATCAAGACGCATCATGTGAAGTATGCAATACAGCTGTATATGTAAGAGCTGACGCTACTCCAAATAGACAAGATCATTTCGCGCATTATAAACATTCTAATTGCCCTACTATAAAAGATGGACGTAAAAAGTATGAACATCTTCACCCTACAGAAAAGGATGAAGAAAATGCAAAGAGGATCAAAAGAGAAGTAGTCGCTAATTTATGGCCAATTTATCAAAAATGCAAAGAGATTATGAAAGGCAATCAAAAAGGAAATCAAGCATTTTTATATAAAAAAGAGTTTAAAGAAATGATAGAAAAAGCAGATGAAAGAAATATATGGGCTTATAAGGGATTAACACTAAAATATGTCCCCTATGTGCTATTAGTGAATTATGGGGTCTTTCTTAAAAAAGACTTTCGAAAGCGAAAAGTTCATTTTGTATTTGATTCTTTAATGAGTAACTACGATGATTTATGGATAAATTCAAAAGTGAAACAAAATATATGGCGTGTTTATCCAGATGAACAAAATTCGGTTGAAAGAGAGCAAATAGACTGGGATACTTCTGGATTAGAACCAGATTACTTTATAAATTTCATTACAGAAATTCCAAACGAAATATTGGAAGGTAAAAAAGTCCTATCTTGATAGGGCTTTTTTATTTGTCGAAAAAAAACTAAAGAAAAAACAGGAAAACACTTGAAACTTTAACCTATATAGGTTAAAGTTGAGTTGAAAGGAGGTTCATAGAAAATATTTATAGATTTAGAAAGGGATTTGTTAATGAAGGAAATTGATAAGTATATGTTTCTTCAAGAAGCGGCTATAAGATGGGGAATACCCTATGAAACAGTAAAAAACAAAGTAAAACCATCTTTAGCAAAGGAAGAACAAATTGATAGTATGATTGAACGCGGTTTGATTAAGTATTTTGAACCGCCGCGTGATCCGAACCGCACATATAAACGAGATCAAAAATCTTGGCTTGTATCGATTGATGCAATGCATGAATGGTTTGGTGAACCGAAAAATAAAAAGTAAAAAAACAAAAGAGAAAGATGTTTCCGCGCCTGCCAGCCTGGAAAAACACCTTCCTCTTATGGACCAACATAATTTAAGAAAGGAAGAATGGCTATGAAACAAATCCTTGTTAAAATTACGTCTGGTGAGCCTATTTTAACACAACCTCACCTTAAATTTAAATTCCTCAAAAATTTTTACTCATCTATTTCAGAAAATTATAAAAAGTTAAATCGTTATTTTGGTATTGAAGAAAATGTTTCCGATTAGATTTGGTTTTATGGTTTCTTTGCAACCTCAATTTTTATGATGCTTTTCACCTACTTATTTTCGGGTATCCTATATGGATTTTAGAGAGGAACCATATGGAAGAAAAGTTGTTTTTAAAACAATTTCTCTAGAAAGGAGATAAAACATTGATTCAATCAATAAAGAATACCATGCAATTTGTTGGTTTGGTCCTAATTAGGGGTTTGTGTAGTAACGGAACAGAAACGGCAATAGGCGCAATTTTATAGAAAGACTCCCCTTGTATAAACGAGGATAATCAGGGCAATTATAGAATTAGGTGATTGATATGTGGAGAAAAGAAGATATTTTAATTGCTTTACAAAAGCAGTATGTCTCTAAAGCTAAAATTGCACAGATATTGACATTAAACAAGCCTTGGAATCGATATAAACGTGAGGAATTTGTTGATGTCATTTATGAAGAGATTCAGTATAATACAGAGTTATTTAATTTATTAAGTAATTCAAGAGAACAACGAATAGCAAAAGAAGAATATGAAGATTTGTATTTTAAAGATTGGAATACAACCCCACCTGCTTATCGACCTGAAGGCTGGCATAATGTGGATTGGATAGAACAATTGAGTAAATATAAAGAAAAAGGGCTATGAAATAAAAAAATATAGTATGTCCCTTATCATTTAAATGATAAGGGACATACTATATTTTTGATTAAACTTGATTTTACATCAAAAATAAGACGCCTCTCTACAATTTTACCAATATAAGTCTAATTCATCACAAGATGTATTTGCTTCAATAAAACAATTTCTCCTATAAGCATCATTTGCAATCTCGCAAATAATATCTTCAACCTGTTTTGTTAAATCATCAATATCTTTGTAGGGAACGTAAAATACATATTCACCAGATGAATTTACTTCCATATTAAAATAATATCTGAGATATTGCTCCACTTCTTTCCTTACCTTGCTTTTTCCTCTGACAAATTTACTATTATTTTCTACTCTAAGCCACATTCTAATTTCTGCAGTTTTTTCTTTTTCAACACTCTGTTTTTCTGTACTATTCATTTCTTTTTCTCTTATGTATCGATATAACGTTGCTTGACTAATTCCAGTCATTGTAACTATTTCACTAATACTATATTCTTTAGAATTATATAGATTTAAGGCTTTTTCTATATATTTTTCTTTTATTCTTGGACGGCCACCTTTTCTTCCTCTAGCTCTAGCACTTTCTATTCCTTCTTTTGTCCGTTGAACGATTAAATCTCGTTCGAATTGACTGAATGCTTGAAATACAGTTAACATAAGTTTTCCTTGTGGTGTATTCGTGTCAAAATTTTCTTTCAGACTGATCAACTTTACACCTTTTTGTTCAAAATACTCAACTAATTCGATTAAGTCCTTGGTACTTCTCCCTAATCTTGAAAAGCTTTCTACAATTAAGGTATCTCCTGTTCTAATTTTATCTTTTAACCTAATTAATTCAGGCCTATCTTTTTTAGTGCCGGACATTTTTTCTGTAATAATTTCTGTACAATTAAAATTCTTCAATAAATCTAATTGACGAATTAAATCTTGTTGCTGTGTACTTACTCTAGCATAACCGTATATATGGCTTTTCATGAAACATAACCTCCTCGTGGAGTTAATTTTATCAAAAAGGTATATTAATGTTAATTTGTTTTTGGTAATATTTTTGATAACGAGTTTTCCTAGTCTTTTATCTTATCATTTATCAAAAAATACAATTATCAAAAACCATCATTTTTGATAGAAGGAGAATCTGATGCCTGTTGAATTTTTGACTCATGAACAAAAAGCAAATTATGGAAAATTTCCCGAAAGTCCAACCCCTGAGCAATTAAATAAATATTTTTGGTTTGATGATCAAGATCGTTCCATTATTTCTCAAATGCGGAGTGACCATAATCAATTAGGTTTCGCTATTCAATTAGGGACTGTCAGATTTTTGGGAACCTTTTTGTCTCGTCCAACGGATGTACCTCAAAATGTATCATTATATGTTTCAGAACAACTTAATATAAATTTAAGCGTATTAAGTTTATATACAAATGAAAGAACAGCTCGTAATCATGCGCAAGAAATTAAGCGAATTTATAATTATAAAGATTTTACAGAACAACCATACCATTGGAGATTATTACGCTGGTTATATACACGTGCATGGGTTTCAGCAGAACGGCCAAGTGTTCTGTTTGATTTGGCAACAGCGAAATGTGTAGAAAATAAAATTCTATTACCTGGTGTAACTGTAATGGAAAGATTGATTGCTCAAATAAGGGACAGAGCAAATACACGCCTTTGGAGAAAACTTGCTAGTCTTCCCAATTATCAACAACGAGAAACATTAGAGAAATTACTGGCTTCCGATTCAACTATAAATAAAAGAACCAATCTGGATATTTTGAGAAAGCCTCCAGCCCGTATAACAGTTACTGGACTACTTAAAACCATTGAGCGGTATGAAAAATTTTGTGAGATAGGATCTATTGAGTGGAATACAGCCGGAATTCCAATGGGAAGAATTTTACCATTAGCCCGCTATGCTTCTATGGCAAGGGCTCAAACCATAGAACGTATGAATGATGAAAGACGAATAGCTACTCTTGCCTCATTCGCCATTGTGTTCACTATTCGTGCAAAAGATGATGTCATTGAAAGAATGGAAGTTCTTTTTAGTGATTTGTTTAGAAAATCTAATAATAAAGGGACTAAGAAAAGACTTCGAACCATTAAAGATCTAGATGCGGCTGCAAGAAAATTACGAGATATTTGTTCTCTTTTACTTGATGAGGATATTACAGATGAAAATATACGTAGAACTATCTTTGCAACCTATCCGAAGGAAATTGTAAAGGAATCTCTCGAAAAGATAAACCATTTAACCGAACCCCCAGATATAACAGTACCATACAAAGAATTATTTAAAAATTATTCAACTATACGGAGAGTCCTACCTAAGTTATTTTCCGTATTACATTTTCAATCAACCCCTTCTGGCCAAAATGCATTACAAGCATGGAATTTTCTTGCTGAGAGTGAAAATAAATCCGGAAGGAATAAATATATAGGGGCACCATTAAAGGGGATGTCAACTTCTTGGAGAAATTTAATCCTGAAAGGGGGAAATCATCGAATAGACCGATGTGCTTATACATTTTGGACAATTGAACAATTTATAGAAGCATTAAAGCGTCATGACATTTTCACTGATCCGAGTGAAAGATATTGTGATCCTAGAGCTCAACTATTACAAGGTGAAGATTGGGAATCAATCAAACCACATATATTAAGAACGCTCGGTTGGTCTTCATCAGCACAAGAAACTTTACAGGATTTAGCCTTCAAATTAGATGAGACATACCAAAAGGCTCAAAAAAAGTTAGTGGAAAATGAAGAGTTTCGCATTGAAAACAATAGAATAGTTCTTCCTCCACTAGATAGACTAGAAGAACCAAAAGCATTAAAAAAATTGAGAAAACAAGTTCATTCTTTAATGCCGCATACAGATTTACCGGAGCTCATTCTCGAATTACATCAATGGATTCCTTTTCTTGACGCTTTTACTCATATTAGTGAAGGAAATTCTAGAGTGAAAGACCTTTCTATTAGCATATGTGCTGTTCTTATTTCACAAGCTTGTAATATAGGACTTGAACCTGTGACACAAGCGGGGGTACCCGCTCTTGAATATGATCGACTTACATGGGTAGAACAAAACTATTTACGTGCCGAAACGATTACACAAGCAAATAACATTTTGGTTTCCTATCATTCCAAAATGAGACTCGCACAACTATTAGGAAGTGGCGAAGTAGCTTCAGCGGATGGTCTACGGTTTGTTACACCTGACAAGGCGGCACATTCAGGAGCAAATCCCAAGTATTTTGGAGTGGGGCGTGGTGTAACCTATTATAATTATACAAGCGATCAGTTTACTGGCTTACATGGTATTGTTATCCCTGGTACAATCAGAGATTCATTACGATTGTTGGAACTTGTTTTAGAACAATCTACTGAATTACAACCAAAAGAAATTATGACGGATACCGCTGGATATAGTGATATTATATTTGGTCTATTTGCTCTTTTGGGGTATCAGTTTAGTCCAAGGATAGCAGATATCGGTTCATCAAGGTTTTGGAGAATGGATGGAACTGCTGATTATGGTGATTTAAATACTATTTCAAGACATAAAATTCGTACAGATTTAATTATTCGTTATTGGGATGATTTTATGAGAATTGCTGGTTCTCTTCAGCTTGGAACAGTAAATCCAACACAGTTAATTCAAGCTTTGCAACGTGGAGGAAAACCGACTATGTTAGGTAGAGCAATCGGTGAGTTCGGCAGGATCTTTAAAACTCAACATAATCTACTTTTTATTACAGATTCAGCATATAGAAGAAAAATCTTAACACAATTAAATCGTGGTGAATCTCGTCACAGTTTAGCGAGAGCAGTGATGTATGGAAAAGAAGGAGTCTTATATCAAAGTTACCGTGAAGGACAAGAAGATCAGTTAGGTGCGTTAGGTCTTATTGTCAATGCCATTGTCGTGTGGAATACTCGATATATGACAGCCTCTCTTGATGCTATAAGAGAAAATGGTGTGGAAATTGATAACGAGGACATACAAAGACTCTCTCCAGTAGGACATGAGCATATAAATATTGTAGGAAGGTATTCGTTTCACTTACCAGAAGAAGTTGAAAACGGGGATTTACGTTCATTGATTAAAATAGAAGAGATCTAAGATAGGGGTAATCACGTAACAAGCATTAGCGGACGTTGTATAAATATATAAACATTTCTCGAGGTTTTTAGGTACGAAATGTAAATGACTTTATGTTAGACCTGTATACTTATATTTAATCTTTTTATAATAAAGAGTTTAATTAAACATAAACGTCTAGTTAACAGAACCACACACTTCAAACAATCTATTCGGGTATTAAGTGGCGAGTAGTTTAAGAACTGAATCAAATAAGATGGAGGGGTAAATGATGTCTGATTATACAAGTATTTCTCGAATTGATTTAGTAGAACGGTTTGATTTTATTACAATTGATTTGGAAAATAAAAATTTTTATATTCAAGTCGTTGATGTAAAAAGTAATCATGTACTATTAGGAATAACTATAGATTTAGAGAATAATACAAAAAAAGTAGCTGGGAATGGAAGTGTAAAAAAGTATACGGATGAAGAAATAGAACATCTAATAATAGGGTTGAAAATAACAGCACAATCTTGTATAGATAATAATTTATATAATGCTTACGAACTTAAAAAATATCTTGAAAATTAAAAATAGAATAAATAACCCATTCGGTTGAAATTGATTGGGTTATTTATTCTATTTAATTAAAGGATCATGAAGACATTTTGAAGTTTCTGGATTTAACGTTTGTCACTGTATAAGTCCCCTTGCCCCCTTGAATCTTACCCCACATTTCTGAACGATATGTACCTGGCGGTAAAACGAAACTTACTGCACTGTAAACTGGGTTTCTAGATGGATTAATTATACCGAAATCAGATTTCCCCTCTAGAATATGACCACCGTTAGGGTCGTTGATTGTAACCGTAGTATTTATAAGTGAAATTTTATCACCAACTACCTTATATGTTGTATCACAATCTGCCAATGAATGTCCTATATCTTTACACGTAACTGTCGCTGAACCCCCTGAAAAGCCTGCACGTTGTAGTTCTTCTACACTTACATTTTCTAAGCCTTCTGGGACAATGCTGTATTCAGTGACTGTTGTTAAAGTTACTTCTTTGCTCTCTTCTTCTGCAAACACGTTTAAAGTAGGAGCAACACCGACTAATAGTAATGCTGATAAGAAAATTGAAACTAATTTCTTCACCTTAAACCCTCCTAGAAAATTTTTACAAAATAAGTATACCATATTTATACAAAAAATTCTAAAAAAACTGAATTTTATAAGTTTATAAGAGATATTTGACGATAGATTTTACATCAAAAAGAAAAGGAACAAATTCCTAATGTCCACTAATGCTTGTTACGTGATTCTGTTCCATTGCTACACATGCGCTAAATATACGAGGCTTGATGTATAGTTAAAATAATATTTGATTAAATTTTTATTAGTAACCTTAATATAAGAAGTATTTTAATTGTTTTATTGAATCTCATTTAATTAATAAATTATCTGGCTTTTTCCTTTTCTCATTATTACATTCCGGACACCAACTACCATTCTTTATATTATTTGGCCGGGCTTCCCAAATATGCCCTTCAGAACACATCCATGTAAGGGGAATTTTATTCGTTTTATATTCAGTGGAAAGACATTTACCGCCTCTGGATTTGGCTAATGTATTCATATCATTTATAGTTAATTTTTTTCTATTGCTGCATTTCGGACACCCATTTCCGTTACTAATCCCATTGGGCTTCGCTTCCCAAACATGTCCTTGTGAACATTTCCATATTAATAGTGTAGACATATTAATATAAACAGTTGATAAACACTGAAATCCTTTGGATTTGGCCAATAAGTGCATATCATCAATTGACTTTTTTACACCCATTTTTAATTCCCTCCGTAGAACTAATCTTCTTTTTAGTATAAAACAGGAGTATGGATTTTAAGAGGGAAATAGAGGAAGTCTTTCAATGTTTTATAATTACTTTATGCTATTGCCGTTTTTGTTCCATTACTACACAAACCCCAATTAGTGCGTTGATTGCTGTCAGCTTAGTGAATTAATCCTTTAAGAGAGAAAGGAGCAATCATATGGAAGATTACAAATGTAGAGCGTGTGGAAAGATTGCCGCGGAAGGATTTGCGTTAGGAAGACTATGTTATTACTGCATTGAAGAAGTTGTAATTCACATGAAAAAACAGATAGAAGACAAAGAAATTTCTTGTACACATGGAGATAATCAAACAATCGAAATTAAAGGAACAGATGAATCTATAACGGTTTGTCATGATTGTGGAGAAGAAGTATAAAAGGGAGGCAAGAAAATGAAAATTGGTGTATCTGTATGGAGAGTTCTTTGCAAAGAAACAAAGTTAAAATTGCTTCAAAACGCTATGCAAGAAAGTAAAAGCCGCTTTACAAAACAATCCCTTTCCATTGCTATAAAACAACAGAAAGGGGAAGTATGATGAGTGATCGTACTGGTGAAGGGCACAAGAAATAAGATGCCTTCAAAAATATTTTAACATGTTTATTTAGGAAATTAAGGGGGAATTTCATGTGATGAAAACAGTTCAATTATTGAAAAGTGAGGAATTTGAAATTGGTACAACGGATAAAAACGGGCACAAATTAAGACAGTCCGATTTTGTTGTCACACAAGATGACTTTGAAGGCATTAGTATCTGTCAAATCTTATACAACAGTATTGCAAAAGAGTTTGTGGCCATGAGTGATTCTAATTGGTGATACCGTATCACGATTTATCTGTTGCAACAGAAAGGCTAGATTATGTCATTGCAAAAGAGTTTTTGGGGCTAGAAAAATGCGGTACATATTGGGGGAAGAATCGTACACCATTTATTAGAATGCCGATTGAATATTTCAATCCTGTTGAGGAATCCACTTTTATTCTAGAAAAATTAGGGCGGCAATATGACGATTTATTGAGCGTAAAAGAAAATGGTTGCTGGTACCTAACAGTGAACAAGAAAATATATAGTGAAAAACGTCTAGGGATAGCCGCCTGTTTAGCCGCTGTTGATACTGTAAGAAACAATAAGTAGGAATTTGATTTTAAGGGAGAAATACAAATTTAAATTATAAATAGGGGGAATTAAAATGTTACATGCAGTTATGCAAGAGCAACAGTATTGGAAAGGTCAAAAGCAGAAGTTTCGAAAAGAAAATAAAAAATTATTGATTTCTTTAGAACCACATTTATATGAAAGGTTGGAAGAATTAGCCCTTTATAATGAAAGCTTAGATCAAATCGCATTAGAGTTAGTAACAGAAGGGTTAGATTATATTTATATGGAGGATGTACCTGTTCAGCAGTCTCATGCTTTTCAGCATTTTATCGAATTTGAATTAACACCATTTCAACATAAGCTCTTACAACAATTAGCGATCAAACGAGGATGTTCAGCAAGAAAAATGGCATATACAATATTACGTTTTATGCTCAAAACAAAGTAAAAGAATCCAATCATAAAAGAAGGATTCTTTCACTAGGTATTCGTTGGCAAATGACTTCACCGAAGGAATTGAGTCTGGTACACTCAATTCCTTTTTTATGTTATAAAAAAGAATGTAATTTGTCAAAAAGCATTTGTTATAGAATAACAAATGCTTTTTGTCGAACTTGAATTGAACACTTTCAGAAAGTATTTATATTGTTTGCCTTTTTCTCTTGAAAAATTGTACCCTCAATCACTAATTTTAACATAGAATATAAAAAATATAGCGTTTTAATATCAAAAAACCTATTGGTTTTATATGGATTATTTCTTTATAATAATGAGAGGTAGTTCCCGAATGTAGATAGGCTCTCATGCAAGAAAAGCAAGAGAGCCTATCTACATAAAAAAGATTGGATATTTGCCAACCTTTTGGTGTAAGGGGTTTAATGACAGCTTGTTACTACAACTCGTTTTTATTTTAAAACGATTAATCAGAAAATTCAATCTTGTTATTTTTTCTCAATATTCTTTTTCATATTTTTCAATTATAATATAATTAATTCTTTTTATTTCTATATTTGTCTCTTATCTTCCTGTTATGAATCCTTATTGAATTAAGGATTCTTTTTTTATCCTCATTTTTTGATCTAATCGATATTTTCCCATTGCTTCATAAATTAAAAGGTCTAACTTTTGACTATAATCAATTACTTTTTAATGGCTAAATCCATAATTTTTTACAAGATAGCTCAATTCTTTTTTTTGATCCTCGATCATGTCATGTAGTAATCTCATATCCACCTTTTCTTTTAAACTCCTTTATATATAGAATATCGAAAAAATTGCAAACAAAAAACAAGGCTGAAACCAGCCTTGCCCTAAAGGAAAAAACCTAACTCTTATATCTAAGAGTACATTATGTATGGGAATTTTTGAAGTGAGATACATTAACAAAAGGATAAAAATGTTATAATTGTAAGATTTTATTTTTATAAAGAAACAGTCGAAATTGCTTGTTTATAAAGGAACTGTTGCTTGCCATTGCTTAAAACTAGTACCGAAAATTTATCAACAGCGATAATTTTTCCAGGCACTCTGACACCATTTATTAGAAAAATCGTTACTTCTTTCTTCTCTTCTATTAATTTTTCATAAAATTTCTCTTGTGTATGCATCATTTAGATGGTTGCAACTCCTCTCCTTTTTTGGAACCGTTCATAGCTTCTAAGAATACATATTCTTTTACTGTTAGTTCAACTGTTGGACAATATTCAACCTTTGATAATTCATGAAATAAAGAAAGATTTTTGTGTAGTTTTTGTATCATTGCGTCTAAAGTGATATCTCCTACACCATACTCGATGACTGGATTTAAAAATACGTCTACATCTATTAAACTTGGTTCAATTAGGGAAATAATCTCTTGTACCTTTGGTAAAATAATTGTTTCATAACGTTGTTTGAATAGTTCTAAGTCCTCTGGTGCGGGTTCATTCTCACATAGCTTTTTAAAAGATATTACACGAATGTCATTTTGTAATGAATCAATACGCTCTTCATAAAAAGCTTTGTTAAATCCTTCTTTGTCAGCAACATCATAATGGAGTTCTGTTTGTGATCTACGTTTTTTCTTATAAGAATCCATAAGGATTTTCTCTTTTGCATTAAACATCATGATAAAAACAGTACGCTCTAAATTCATGACTTGGTTTGCTACGCTTAATGTTTCATCTAATACTTTTGCACGTTCTTCTTCATTTAACTTTTTCATAGAGGATGGAACAAGGTTTTTGACATTCTCAAAAGACTCGGAATTTATAATGTGTTGAAGAGAAAATTGAGCGATTTCTGGTAAACATGGATCGGTTGTTTTGTCTAGGAGTAATACATCTTTAATCGTTCGTACTGTATTTTTAATCTCTTTTTGAGCTTGGCGAACTTTTTCTATACTTCTTTCCATGTATTCTGGTTGTTTAAGACGATTGAAAATGTACTCTCTTCTTTCTTCAAAATGTTGCTGTAAAAGTGACATAGTTGTTTCCCCTCTCTAAGTGTCTTACGGTTTTAAAATCCTTCTCATGGATGCAAAAGGAACAGTATAATTATAACATTTTATACTTTGATACGATTTTAAAATTCTTATATTTCGGAAATTTTGAGAAGATGCTTCTTTTTCGTATTGTACTTGCACAAGTTTCATACTGTCGGCATATAGCTAATAGCGTAAAGCACGCTGATAGCTAATGATTAAAAATGTGGCCTAAAAGGGTCATTTTTTTATGAGAAAAGTGATATTACCGCTCATATCGATTAAATAAAAAAGTAGAGAATTTTTTTGTATAAAAAGGTGAATAACGTACAAACAGAAAGGAATACGTTTTAGTAATACCGATATTATCGGTCACATCGGGGAGGGTGAACAGAATGGAAAGATCAAAGTTTAGTAAACCTGTAGCATTTAATAAGAAGAATGAAAAGGATCGGATCATGTTACAACATGTAAAGTGTAAAAATTTTTCGGGTTATGTAAAGAAATTGATCTGGAACGATATACCCGATAAACATAAAAAAATAACATGCGAAGAGGATAGAAAACAAGTACCTTCACCAATTCGACAAGACGAACAGAGTGTAACAGGTAAGAAGAAATTAAGTGCCGCGGCACGTATTGAACAAATTAAGGCGCAAACAAAAAGACAGGAGCCTTCAAAAAGCTCACTGCCTGTATTTTTACCCAACAAAAACATTAACAAGTGATCCAATAATCGCGCCTACAGCGACAGCAATTGCAACATGCATATCGTTAGACCTCCTACTTTTCATTTATAGATAGTATGTGTAGTTCTTAAAAAATTATACGAGAGGTGTTACAACATGACTAAGACAGAAACGATCTCTTTTCGCTCTTTTATGGACCAAAGTTATAAAAAGAAAGCACATAAAGAAACAAATAGTAAGAACGTACTTAAAAAGGTTTTTACCGCTACAGGGAGTTCATTAATATTAATACTTCCAAAGGTAACATTTGCCGCGGGAGTTAACGGGACGTTTGGTAATGTTCATAGTGCCATTATGAACGGGTTTGATGCGGGTGTAGTTTTAGTTATTATCTTTTCGGGTGCGGCCTGGGCGTTGGGACATCGTACAAAAGCAATAGAAATTTTAATTGGTGCATGTTGTGGGTATGTTTTAGCTAGGCACAGCGTTGACATAAGAGACTTTTTAAAGGGAATTTAAAAGGAGGGTTCTTTGTGAAATTCATTTTAGAAGGTGGAAAAATGATTGCGGCTAATACAGCTGGGTATATTGGAGAAAAGGCAAAAGAAGGTTCTTTTCTAGATCAATTAAATAACTTTAGTGATGCTATTGTAGGGAAAGAAATGGAATGGATTTTTAAGCCAGTTGGTGAATTTATGGTCAATATATTAAGTCAATTGGGTCATTGGTTTGTTTTAAATTTGCCCGATATTATGGGATATGGTGCATTGGTGACAGCTGGATTTATTATGATAGGTTCAATGACAAACAAAGGCGGAATGATGAAGCCGCTTGCCTATTTTGCAGGCGGACTTATCTTGGCAATATGCATATTAGGAGGGGCCTAAAGATGATCCAGGGAGAAGGCTTTATTATATGTGATAAGGAAAATTCAAACCTTCCTGTTTTGGCACAAAATGAATATTTGCCAGTATTATATGAACCTAAGAAAATAAAAAAATCCTGGTTTAAAAGAAAAGAGATATATTCTTTAAAACAATTTTTACAAGTAGAAAAAAACAAAATGGTTGTCTATCGGATTATTCCTCATGCGGATGTATCTAATAATACAAAGCGTTTATGGCGGGCGATCCATAAGATGTATGAAATGTACGAAAGTATGGGAAGTCGTATAGAAAGAAAAGGGATTACATTTCATTATCGTGAAAAGGACTATTTCTGGTTTGATGTTGTTTTCAAACAGGAAAAGGGCCAGAAGAAACTTGAATTTTATGTAGCAACTAGCGAATATCAAGCATTAAAGCTCAAAAGAAAACTAGAGAACAAAATGAGTGTGACAATTAAGGAAGTGGAAATATCAGATTTGCAAATTTCAAATGAAAATACAATCGTACAAGAAATGCGATATTTGAAACATGATATCTTTTCCTTAAATACAAATAGCAACGATACAAAAACACCTATTGCTAATATTTTAAGTGTTATTGATGAATTAAGTTATGATGGAGACATTTGCCGATTGAGTATCTGTAATGAAGCGGAAAACCGTCAGAAATGGGTAAAAAACGCTTCCTGGGCCATTGAAAAGCTAAAGAAGGGGAAGAAACCACCTCAAAGGATTAATATGAGCGGCAAACGACTTGTAACAGGGGCTAAAATTGGTGTTGCGGCTGTTATTAATGAAATAAATGATTTATTAACTGATACATTCCAGGCATTCTCGAACGCTTTTTTTAAATCAGATAAAAAATTTAGCAAAGAGCACATTATTAAAAAGGCACATACAACCGCTGATGAAGTTGGAACAAATCGTGTGAGTTATGACAAAGGAAATCAGCCTGTTTTTAAAACGCGTATACGGGTGGCCTCACATTCCCATGATCGGTTAACCAGGGAGACAATGGGGGAAACCTTAGCACTTTCTATGATGGATTTATCAGAAACGAATGAACTACATGGCGTAAAAATAAGAATGAGAAAACGCCAAACAGAAATATTACAGGAATTAAATACTTTCGAACTATCAAGCAAGACAAAGTTTGATCCGAATGTAAATTTGATGAGTACCGATGAAATGAGCAAATTAGCTTTGCAAATGCCTGTAAAAGAGTTGCAACGAAAATATGCTGATGCATTGAGTGTAAAAAAGAAAGTTGAAATTGAGATACCATCGATTATGCGGGATGAGAAAGGAATATTTTTAGGACATTCGGAATTGAAAGATCAAAAAATACCAATCTATATGCCAATAGATAATCCAGATAATTTTTATAGAGGTTACGTCTTTATAGGAGGACAGGGGGCTGGTAAAGATACAGCAATTAAGAATTTTGTTATTGAGGGAAATACAAAACATAAGATTAGTTTTATCATACCAGATGCAATTGTAGAGGAAGGTGGGCGGGGTATGGCAGACGGGATTCGTGATGCATTACCACCAGAAAATATTATTGATCTGGATTTAAACGACAATGATTATATTCCACCTCTAGATTTAACAGAAGTAATTACAAAGCTAGGGCGGAACGGTGCTTCAAGATTTGCGGATGAAATGATTGATTTCATGCAAATTGAAGGACTAAGCCGAAGTGAAAAATATTTAACGGATGCGGCCAAAGCAAGTAAAGGAAGTCTATTTAATATTAAACGTATTATAGAAGACGAGGATTTTCGGGTAAATCGCATTCAAGAATTAGTGAATGAAGGGAATTTGCGTCTTGCGAATGAGCTGATACAGTGGGGAGATAATGAACAATTAGGGAATAAGTGTGATCCCATCATAACCAGATTAAATCGCTTTTTTGGGAATGAAAGATTGTATGATATCTTTGCACAAGACCCATTGAAAGAACTTGATTTTGGTAAATGGATGCAAGAAGGAAAAGTTATTATTTTAAGGGTTCCAAATGCCAGGGGATTAGGAGAACATGCGGTAAAAACCCTGGTTCATTGGATTACACTAAAAACCTTCATGACCAGGTTATTAATAACTAAAAAAGAGCAAGAAAATGGGGCGTTTATTATCTTTAATGAACCCGAACAATTTGAAAGTGAAGGATTAACAAAATTGATGGGTAGAGTGTGTACAGAGGGAAGAAAAGAGAGACTAGGGAGCATCTATGCATTTCATCATTGGAACAAATTGAAACCGTCATTACAAGAGAATTTACAAGGTGGTGGTGTACAGCAATTCTTATTTATGAACGATCATACAAAGACATTTGAATTATCTAAGCATCGATTTGAGGATACAATTTCACTAGAACAAGCATATAAAATACCAGCACATCACGCAATTATCAGTGTAAGAGCTGGTGGAGAAATGCAACCATCTTTCATTTGTAAAATGGCGCCACCGGTTAAACCAAAATATGATAATACCTTTCTAACAAAAAGGCATTCTCGCATGTATGGCCGATCCTGGACCGATCTACAAAAACAGTACGGATAAAGCAAAGGCACAAGGACAATAGTTCTTGCGCCTATTTACATTTTCCAAAAGTCATGTGGTTGTGCGTAGGGGTCTATTTTCCTAATAGCTTTCAAGAGCTTTTTCATTACAAGGGGTGTTGGGATATACGTTTTGTCGCGACAAGCCTTTGTTAAAGTTGCGCTAGATATTTTTGTAGCTTTCAGTATCTCTTTTTGCTCAATCCCATGACGATCTAGCCATTTTTTAAAAAGAGTCTTATTATCTTTAAAAAACATATAACACATCTCCTAAACTTGTTAATTTATTTACAAGTTTGGACATATATTTCAGAAAATATTCTACCCATTATTTTAAAAACTTAAATTTCCGATTAGAATTTCATAAATTCATAGAGCAATCAGACGAACGATTTTGTTAATTTTATGCTTGGAATCTGGTATACATATAATGCAAAGATTTGACTTACGCATCATACAACAAATCTTTGCAAGACCGTTTCAAGAAAGGTTTCGACATATATATAAGGGAATATAGATGGAAAATACATTGGATTGCAACAGTATCTTAAGAGTTAGTTTTGAAGAAAAGTATTTTTGACCCTACCGTGATACGTATAAAAACGAGTCACAGGCTGTATCTTACTCTTAATTATCAGATCTCGATGCAGCAAAAAGTATCTCAAAATCAAGCGTGCATTGAAATAAAAGCGTACAGTATTGTTACGGTGTAAATAACTCTTAGCGTACAATATCCTCGAGATGATATGATGGGTATATGTAAAATATAAGGTACGGTTATAAAGAGAAAGTAAAATACATAAGAAGTTAGAAGAAAAAATATAAGGATAAAGGATAGTGAAAAAAGGGGCTGAGAATGATGGGAAAGAAGTACATTGAATTTATTCTGGAAAATCAGGAACATATGAAGAAAATTGAAGAATTAGAGGGCATATCAACAGAATACATGGATTATTCATTGGATAAACTCGAAGTAACTTCTAGGGGTGTTTCAATTTCTGATAGTAAAGTACATAATTGGGGTTATATTGAAAGTGAATTTGAGAAGTTAATTGGAGATAATTACTTTTTTGATAATGAATGTGATTATTTCGGTATGATTGAGGAGGGCTATGAACTCGCATATTTTCACCATAGCCCCAAGATGTTGATTGATGCTATTAAGAAGGAACAAAAGAGAAGACATACAAGGAAGAGACACCCTAAAAAGAGTTGGGAGAAATTAAAATCTTTCAATCTAGAAAAAGTAGGAAAACAGATATGAAAAAACTCTTTGCCAATCGTTAAATTAGTAAGGCGAGCAATCAATGCACTAACCCAGGATTATTTGTACCGTAACAATAATGTATGTTTGAGAATTGTTTTTACATGGATCTCGGCTGAAACTCAGTTTATTTAAAAGGAATTTTGTTTCGTCAGAACAAAAATAAAGACGTATGATGTATTTTTTCATCATACGTCTTTATTTTATGAAGGTTGTTTAGACTAGAATCTTTGTTTTTGTGTGGATGTTATAAGTTTTGGTGATTCGCACTAATTTCCGATTTATCTAAGAACATATCACTGCTATAGCACAAGGTGAATGCGTGGTTGTTAAAGAACAAACTAAAGTAATGGGAAAACAGAAAAAGGTAATCTAGGAATTAACAGAGTAATTAAATGGAATTAGGGATTCCTATAACAAAGGTCGAAATTAATAAGCGCTATAGAATCGATACAAGTGCGCCTGACCATTAAAGCGAAGACTAATAGAAAAGAATGCGGAGCGCCATGGGAGTCTCTTGCAAGTATTAAGCAGGGATTGAGAGATAAAAAAACTTGCTTGCAAGTGGGATAAAAAGTGTACAATGAGTATTAAGAATTAGTAAAATGATACTGTGGTAAGAGTGTAGCGATACTATAATGGAGGTGGTTGAATGGAGAGCAGAGATGATGTTGTAAGTGAAGTGTATTTAAAAACAATAGATGTCTCCCGTATCACCAATCTAGCAGAAAGTACAATCAGAAAATATAGCTTAGAACTCGAAAAACAAGGTTATGAGTTTAATAAAGATGGCGATACAAGACTGTATCATACCGATGATGTGACAGTTTTTAATACTTTAAAAGAGATTAGAGAAAAAACTAAGGTTTCATTGAGTCACGCTGTTAGCGTGTTGATGACACAGCATTCTCGTGCGACACAGGGTGTAGCGCGTTCGGAGGTTGCTGTAACAAGGTCTGAGAGTGGAGAGGAGCAATACGCGCTACAATCCATATCGAGCGAAATTCGAATTTTTTTAGAGGATATCAAGACTGAATTTATAGGTTTTCGAAAAGAACTTGAAATTGAACGTCAAAGCAATGATTTATTTAAACAAGAGCTTGAAGCGGAGCGTAAAAAAAATCAGGAATTAGAAAAGAAACTTGATCTTATTATGACGGAATTAGAAAAACTTAACGCTAAAGCTGATATTTCTAACCAAGAGCCAAAAAGGAAGAAATTATTTGGGATATTTTAAGTTTATACAAAACAAAAAGAGTTGCCTGTATGAGAGCAACTCTTTTTGTTTTAGAAATCTGGATCTTCTAAATCGTCTTCATCTAATGATCCTGTAATGTTGGTATTAGTTATTAATTGTCCCATTTGACCTACATCTTTTAATAAATCGTCTGCCAGAGAATTATGGGTATTATCATCGTTTTGCATAAGAACAGCAGATACAGGAGCCACCTGGAGATCTGAAATTGTTTGTGTAATTTGTATTATGGCATTCATCATTTGTTCTTGGTTTTTTGAGACATTTAGAAGTTCTTTTTTTGCATCAAAGGGCTCTTTTTGTGTTAAGTCTTGTTCAACTAATTGAATAATATACGTTGCAAGCTTTTTTGAGCGGGCTTTTTGCTCAAGGTGATTATAAACTTCTTCGCTCATGTGATCTGTTCGAAGTCCAAAGACTGTTTGTTTCTCGGTCTTTTTGGTACGCCCCATAATGCGGCTCCTCCTTTCTAGCTATACTTATTTTTCTGTTTTTTGCAGCATTTCGCCACGACTTTTTACTTCAAGACCATATAAATTTAATTTGCGTGAATCTGGTAAGAAAATATGATTTGCTTGAGCGATTTCGGCTCCATACATTTCTTCAATGACTTCATGAATGCTAGTTTCTAGTATTGGGGCAACACCACCGAAATAAACATATTTATAAACTTTATCAGCTGGTGCAGGCATTACATCTTGGATTTTTAAAATTAGAAACTTAGCAAACTCTTTTAAAGAAGAGCGAATTTTGTCCGTTAAATCTACACGCTGGCCAGTGTTGCCATCAACTAATTCCATTTTCGGTTTTTGGAAATTGTTTACTATAAATGTTTCGAATGAACGTAAATCAGAGAATTTTTCTAGGAACTTTTCTTTTCTTAATTTTTCAATATGAGATAGATAAGATAATTTGTCTATCGGTTGCATTGAATCACGGTTCTTAGGTGATTTTAAACCGGCTGGTGATAATACTAGATCGATTGTTCCGCCGCCAATATCAACAAGTACTGTATCGTTGTTATCGAATTGTCTTGCCTCTTCACGATCTTCTAATTCAAAATTCTTTTTAATTGCTAAACGTGCAATTTCTCCTTCGATACGACAAGTTGCCTTTTCTACAGTTATTTTTAATGTTTTTTCCATTCCTGGTGTATGTATTGTAACTTCATGCTCTCCAGCAAATCGTTCCGCCATTGCATTTTGCGCTTCACTAAATTTAGCTGTTCGTTTTAGTAACCATATAGGTAACATTGTTTGGAAATATTCAATTTCAACAGTATTGTCATCTGATTCACGAGTTTCATTAATAGCATGATAGAAAGAAACAGCTGATAAAAACATTACGTAAGGGATAGGGCTTGTAATTTTATCATGAAGTTTATTGACATGATTGTTAGCTAATGCATGTTTTGCAGCTTCGTCGCCAACTAAGAAGAATCGTTCAGTGTCTTCTCCTGGGATTGTTGTTGAAATAAGTAGGCGAGATAATAATTCTTTAGGATTAGTAATGGTTGCTACAAAATGAGAATCAGCTTCGTCTTTACTGATTTCTACAACGTTTGTAGGGGTTTCGATATAGAAACCATCAATTAAGTTCATATCAAGTGAGTTTCCAGAATCCTTATTCATCATAGTAATTTTCATTAACTATTCACTCCTTTAGTTATATTGTTAACAATATAACATTTTTCTATCTTTATTGGAAGGTATTTTTTAATAATAGTTAACAAAAAGAAATCGTTATTAACCTTATTTTTTCAAGGATTTATCATGATTTATTTTTTTTATATGGTATTTATGTTAACTACAAAAAGATTGTTAACTTTGTTTTAATTTATATGTATTCTTCACAAGATATATGCTTGTACCTGTAGGAAGTAAAAGTAAACCTTTCCCATCCAAAAAAGGTTTATCCTTTAAACAGTTGCTTTGATCAGAAATTGCATTAGTTGCTCCAGCACTTATACCTAAAAATAAAGGGGAAATAGCATGATAAAACATTTTTACATCTTAAAATCACGTTATTATAAAGAAATTTGGTAGTCTTTAATTAGTCTTTAACTTAACCTCAAACTTAAGGGAGATGTATAAATGAACATTGGTAGACAGATACAATATTTTCGTAAACGGGATAATATGTCCCAAGAGGAGTTAGCAGAAAAAATTCATGTTTCCAGACAATCTATTTCTAACTGGGAAAATGAAAGAAACTATCCAGATATTCATAATTTATTAATGATGAGTATTCTTTTTAATGCCTCCCTAGATGATTTAGTTAAAGGAGATGTAAAAATCATGAAAGAAGAACTTCAAAAATCAGATTTCTTTAAGTGGAGTTACATCATGTTAGTATTAATGATTATACTTCCTATTTCTCTTGTACCTGTATGTTACTTTTTTGGTTATTATGGTTTTATAACACTTTTGGTACTTTCTATTTTTCTTATGTTTGCATCATTGAAAGTTGAAAATATAAAAAAAGAAAATAATTTAAAAACTTATCGTGAAATAGTTGATTTTATAGAGGAAAAACCTGTAAGTAAGGTAAAGGTTGATAAAAAAAATAAATTATTAAAAACAAGTTTGATTCTTTCAATTCCTTTAATTAGTTATATTCTGGTTTATTTAGGAATGACTGCGTTTGGAATATAATTTAGGAACATTGTTTTTAGAAAACTATTAAAAGTCCTCCAGATTGTTTAACTGGAGGACTTTTATGTCTACATAATTATCGTTAGCGGAAGTCAATGTATTTAGGAAATTACCAAAAGCCCTCCAGATTACTGAATTGAAGGACTTTTCTATTCACAGAATTAAATGTTATTACTAATTTGTAATTGCTCTAAGAGATGATCACAGACATTCACAAAAATACATTGTTTTTTTAAATTTAATAATAAGTATTTCAATTCAAATTCTTGATAAAAAATCTTAGTGATATATAGTTTAAACTCATTTAAATTAGGTTTTTGGGAGCTGTATAGCATATCTAAAGGAAGTTTAAATTTAGAAAATAAATGATCATTTTGTCCAAAAATCGAAACTTCTTCTTTAGTTAATCGATCATGAAATACAATTAAAATTTTTGTTAAAACCTTTACTTGTTCTTCTTCAAGTTCCCAATCTATAACAAAGTTATAAAATGGGAACTCATCTGATTGAATCATACTTTGCATAAGTCTAAATTGATATTTTAATAAAGTCACTTCTTTAATTAAATCCATGTTTCCCTCCTATTTTCCCCTAAATTAACCAGTAAATAATAACAATATATAATTTAAAATACAAATATCTATGATGTATAATCTATACAATTCTAATTAACATAACGTCTCATTATCGGTAGCGAAGAAAAAGGTGTCCTCTTATTCTCAGAAGGGATTCGTCTTTTTCTTTTTCTATGACTCTATGCATCTTTTTATACATTCCTATTCTAGAGCGCCTTTTGGCTTCCCTATGTCTCCCTATTTTTTGCATAAAACTTTGTCTACTTTTAGCGTAGTTTTTTTCGAAATGCTGGCGGTCTCCCTAGAATGTGTCTAATTTATGTGCAAACGTACACTTTTAATGTGCCCCCTACTATGACAATTGGAGAAGTAATCACCTAAAAAAACCAATGTTTAAACATTGGTTTTTTTATGCGTTTTTTCTCCTGAGAATACTTGTTGATTTAGGCAAACCAAAAGCCCCCTTTCGAGTGCTCTCGTAATTAATTCTTAGATACATCCACTTCATCCCTAAAATATATAAATGTAAGATTTCTAGAACATAATAACAGATTCAGTTACATCATTTTTGTCATATTTTGTCGGATGTATAAAAAAGCCCCTAACAAATTGTTAAGGGGTGTGGCATTTACTCGCGATCTAGGGAGTCTACCCTAGCTGTGGATGATTAACTGCAAACGTTAGCAATGACATGAGCTTTTGTAGCAGTTAGCCAAAGCGGATTATGGCACTTCTTTACGCTAGTTAACACTTATCATACTAGCTAGTGCAATTTCACCAACCTAAAAAAGACCATCATTGCTGATAGCCTTTTTTAGGTAGTTTTAGAGAATATAATTATAACACCTTTATATTAAGATTAACAAATGATAAGTTCCTCCTTAGAAACTATCACATAATTTATGTTTTTATACCATGCTTTATTAATACATTTAACCTTAGCAGATACTGAAGATTTAGGTTTATCTAGTATAGCCATATTATTGAAATACCCTGTAATATTTAAACTCAATATAATTAATAAAAACAATAAAATTATTTTTTTCAAATCAATCACTTCTAACTCTGTTTTATCATCACTTTTTTCATAAAACAAATATCATACTAATTTTACATTAAATTAAAGATAAAAATATTCTTGTATTTATGGGATTCTTTTTTAGTTCCTGATAACATTGTGTTAATTGAATATGGAAGGTGATTTAGTAAGAGTTTGAATATGTGAACCATTAGTTTACATGTATTATATTAATGGTTTCTTTATTGATTAGGGGTTTATATGTAATGATTTCTTAGAGGTGAATAATATGAATTTAGGTTCGCAATTGAAAAGGTTTCGTGAATCAAAAAGCTTTTCACAAGAAGATGTGGCTCGAAAGGTTGGAGTGACTAGACAAGCTGTTTATAAATGGGAGAGCAATAAAAGTTATCCTGATATTGATAATTTGATTTTACTTAGTGAATTATATGAAGTAACAATTGATGAGTTAATAAAGGGATCAGAGGGTGCTAGAGAGGAGTTAAATAAAAAGGATAAGGATGAGTGTGAAGATGATTTTGGCTTTTTTATAGGTATTGTTCTTATATTTATAGGGATATTTATTGGCATTGAAGGAATTTCTTTATTTATAACTATATTGGGAATGCTGATAATGGTTTTTTATAGTGATGTAAAAAAGGCAATTATTACTGAATTTAAAATAAAAAGAAGACCAAACTAGATTTTTTCTAGTTTGGTCTTCTTTTTACTGCTGTTTATTCCAGAATTGAACGTATCTATGCAGGGCCTCAACGCTTTTTAATCCCAAAAACGCTTTGATTTCAATAGGCTTCATGCCATTCTGTAGCGCATTTAGTATAAAACGGTTCCGTAGCATAGTTGGTGTTATATGGATTTCAGCGCGTTTCGCTTCTTTTTGTAACATGCGTTGTACAGCAATCCGAGTTAAAGCGGCGGGGTGATCGTTTTCATAGTCCCAGCGGAACGTTTGCGGGCCGAAATCAAACGCCACAAAAAAGGGATCGCCCGTTTGTTGGCGCGGTCTTACAAGGTTAGGAATCTTGTTGTAATAAGATAAGGCAAGTGTTACATGCTCTCTTGAAAGGGTAATAGATCGTTTGTGGGCATGTAACCCTCCTGGGGTAATCGTATTTGTCCCAAAGTGTACATCATGCATAGAAAGTGTAAGTATGTCCTGGATGGATAGTCCGTAATCTAACATGAAATGAATCAATAAAAGGTTACGTTCTAGAATAAACTTTCTTCCTGACGCCTGGTAGTCGGTTAATCCATTATAACTACGCATGACGCGGAATAGCTTTTTTATCTCTTGATCCGATGCAAAGTGTTTAGAAGTTAGTCCAGGAGGGGAGACATCACTTTTTAAATCCTGGGCCGCGCCATGAAATTGTAAAAAGTTAATCAGAATGCCTCGTACACGCTTGATATTAGAAATTGACGCTCCACGTTCCTTTTTAAGAGCTTTTAAGTATCTTTCTAATACATTTGCATCAAAAGAATGAAAAAACGATTCTGGAGGTAATTTGACGTACTTCTGAATCCATGATGTGAAAAGGGTGAGATCGTAGCGGTATTGTTTAACGGTGGAAGATTTACGGCCATGTTTTAACAGATCAGCAAGGAAAACATCAACGGAAAGTTCCCAAGTCATGTTTATATACTCCTTTGTCCTAAAAATTGTGTACCGCAATTATATACGAGAACCATACAAACAGGCAATAGGGGATTCTAGCTCGATGTGTTTTCTTTGGGGCTTGTGGGATTCCAGGGCCAGGACATTGCGGGGATATGCGGGGATATGCGGAGACATGTGGGCGTGGCTAGACAGGGCGTAGGGTTGTGATATAGGTGGATATATAGATGTGTAGGAATGAGTGGAAGGCGAATGATGGGCCGATGTTGAAGGAGGACGATATGCGAGGAATGGGAATGGCCGCCGCCCCGCCTACGTAGTTTTATGAAAATCTGCCTGGCAACGGAATCTGATTCATAGCTGAATCAAGATACCCTTACCAGGAGAGCTTCAAGGTAAATCTAAGTTTCTAAATATTCCGCGGAACCTAGTTCTATCAATGAGTTTAAGATAAGAATAAGTTCAGAATAACCTAAGTATGTTGTCGCAACTAATTCTGTAGATTTATCTCATATTATTCTGAATTAATTCTGAGGTTATTTTCTTTACTGAAATGCTCATAATGAATAGAAATGATCGTTTGTTTTTAAAGTGCTGTACTATATATTCATGGTAAAAATCACGAATATTAGTATTTATACTGTCTACAGATATTCGGTGTTCCGTAGATTTGTATATTAAATGACAAGAAGAGTTCTATTTTGGTATTTAGTTTGATCTGGGGGTTTATGTTTAAAAATCTAGAAAAATATAGTTCCCAATATGGGATACTTTTTATAATAAATCTTGTTTTAAAAAAAATTAAAATGATTAAATACATTAGGATTTATTTTTGCTCAATAAACCTTACTCTCACAAGGGATTAGAAAATTCTTCTTATTTAATTACTGATTTAAGAGCAGGTTCAATTCGAGTATAAATTCATAGCGAATTTGTTGTGAAAAACACCCTTAATTTATAAAAGTTTAATAGATTGATATTATGTTTAATCTATTAAAATAAAGAATGGCATGACAAAAAGCCTTGTTAGGAATGGATTTTTTGAACAAGGCTATAAAACAATTATTTTTTTGTGAAAAATACGATTTAAGCGTTTGGATCAAGCATCTTTTTGAATAAATCGAACGGGATTGTACTCTTATTTGATTTTCTCAATCCTATATTTCTTATGTTTTCTTTCGCTTGTTGCTGTCTACGCTTCCTATTTGCAGTTAACTGTTTTGTATAGATTGTTACGAAATGTGCAGGCGTACTTTCTTGTGATTTGTTTATCTCAAAAAACTGTACACAATCCTCAAAAGTCTTTCTTGCTTCCCAATCTACGTCTGGCGGCATACGTAATGCGATTGTATAAGCATCTTTTTCAGTAATATTTGTATCTTTACTTATGATATACATATACAGTTTCTTTTGATCTTCGCTCATAAACTCATCCATTTCGCGGAAGCGTAGTTCTAACTTTTCACCCGAATCAGGGGCATTCATTGGCTGTTTTTCTTCTACTTCTTCATTTGTAGGAGCAACAGCATCCAATATATCTATTCCCTGGCATGTAGGCACAGTTGGTTTTTCGGCTTGTTCTGTAGATTTCTCCTGTTTTTTACTTAGTTTTTTAGATAGAAACTTTGTAAATGTAGAAAAAATATCAATGGAAAACGCCCATTTTTGCTTAAAATATTCAATGATTTTTAAATAATTGGTATTGAGGCTTAATATGTAAATAGATGGTGCAATCTTACCATGACGTCTTGTTTTGATTTGATGGCATACTTCAAGGTCCTCTAACCAATTCAGAATAAAGTTGATGATCGGCACAGAAATACCCGATTTTTCACTGATTTGATTTTGTCTCATTTGAGAGTAACCTTCTTGTACTAGGTAAGATAAAACAACTTCTAATGCCTTATAGCGGCGTGGTGTTTGTTCGAAGTATTCTTTAGTGGTTTTACCTTCATACTCGAACAGAATAATATCAATAGCTTTAATTACTTTTTTAACAGATTTATTGATAGCACCTGTAGGAACATGAACAAGGTTTGGACTTAATTCTCGTTTTGCTGTACTTAGTAAAAAGTTATTGAGTAGCATAAAAAAACCTCCTATTTTTCCACCACAAATAAACAGGAAAAACAGAGGTTTTATATTCACAATAGATATACGTTATGGTATAATTTTAGTATCAAGTTTGATACTAAAGAAAAACACATATACCTATAGTGTGAATTAAAGCCCCTATCTCTTGGAGTTTTTAATTGGATTCTAGTTTGGCGACCGGGAACCAATTAAAAACGATGCGGTGGGGTTTTATTTTTTTTTATTTATATCCAGCGTACTTTCTGGAAAATTAATGATACGAGTAAGTTATTTTTATTTTACAATTCTATTTGAATAATATCAACACTATAAGTTCATATTTGACTATAAAATATGAATTTAAATGTCTAAACATGTCTACATCTAAAATTTTTTTGAATATTCTGAAATAAGTTGAGAAAAACAGAGGTTCGCCCAATATGGTATAATTTTCTTACTTACATGTACGTTTCTGAATATTCTTAAAACAAGAAGAGGTGACAATATATGAAGAAGTTATCTAAGGAAATCGACAATTATTTATCATCTAAAAATAAGACATATACAGATTTAGCAAAAGAAATTGGAGTTGCCAAATCTACAGTTTCAAACTGGATTAATAAAGATAAAGAGTTATCTGTATATACTTTTTCTAAAATTACAAATGTGGTTTTTACAAACGATAAAGATAAACAAGAACAGAAAATTATAGAGTATTTAAAGACTTTAGATGATAGGTTAAATATTAATGTAAAAGTAGCGTTTGCACTGGCTCATTTAAACGATCATTCTACACTAATGGAACAGATTTATGAGATGTGTAAAGAAAACAATGATCTGGAAATGAAACGATTAGCAAATGTTTTTAATTTATATATTGAGCGTTTAAATGGAAAGAATGTTAGAGAAGTGTATTTAAATATTGAAAAGGCACGAGCTAAAAATAATAAGAAGAATTACGATATAGAAATTTTTTGTGACATACTTAGTATGTTGATTTTATGTGATTTGGGCGATTTTGGATTAATGGAAGGTTATAAAATTAGGATTGAGGATAATATTAGGTTTGTGACTAATGTTTACTTGAAACAATTATATGGATTTTGGGTAAAAGAACTTTGGAGTTATGCAGTATTAAGGAAAGATAAAAATTTAGAGTTTGAAAGAGAAAATAGAGAACTAAGAACATCTAAGGATTTGAACTTTTTCCCTGTTATGGAGGCTTTGTTGAATATTAGAAGTGGGGAAAATGTTATGTTTTCCGATTACAAAAAAGCTTTATATTTCTTCCAAGAAGCATTGTATGTATTAAATGGTGCGAAAAGTAGTTTGAAATACAACATTGCATTAAATGATATTAATTTCATTAGGATAGTTTGGTGGAAAGATTTAGACAAAATTGATTTTGAAAAACTTCATCTTGCAGAATATGCATTATACTTGATTAAATTAGGGAAATTCCAACAAGCAATATACATATTGGAGCAAATAAGGCTGAAAAATGGTGAACTAACACCACTTCAAACATGTTATATGGGTATGGCTAAAAAAGATGTACAGTTAATAAAAAAGTCTATTGATATGTTCAAAGCGAATAACGATTTTTTATATGTAAAATTTGCAGAAGGAATATACAATGAATATGCAGAAAGTATAATATAAGATTAAGGGGAGGAGAGAACCAAGTGAAAAAGTTATATGCATTGATGGTAGTTACTTTGCTGTTATTACCCATAGCAAATAGTTCACCAAGTAAAGTGGATACGAAACAATATTACGCTAAAGTTGAAAACTTAGAAAATCAAAAACAATTTTATAGAATGATGGTCGATCCAGGTGGTGGAGGCTGATTCTTAATTTAAAATTTAATTTATATTTTTCAAAAGACATCGTTTAAGCGGTGTCTTTTGTGATTTTATAAACAGTTTTACAAATTACTGGATAGGATTTTGTGAAACTATTGTATGTTTTTTCACAATATAATACTAAAAGCGGAGGGTTAGTTATGGGGACAAAAGGATTAGGTGTAAATGAGTTGATTGAAATTGTAAAAGAAATAGACTTACAAACTTTTAGTGAAATTATAGAATTATGCGCAAGCTATGAAAATGAAGAATAAGAGAGTCTCATTATTGAGGCTCTCTTATTCTTTTTGTTCAACTTCCATTTTTAATTTAGTCGCGTATTTCAATAATTCTCTCTCGATCTGGGGCTTATATTCATCTGGCACACTCATGTATTTTTCGTGAAGAAGTCGTGCTAAACGCTCAACAGGATCTTCACCTTTTACTGTTTTTAATATTTCGGCATCTGGAATTTCACTTTGTAACAGTGATGCAGTGTTTACTCCTAGATAGCTTGCGATTTCTTCTAATTTATTAAGGCGAGGCTTCTTTTCACCAGTTATCCAACTAGAAACGGTTCTGTAAGTTGTTCCTAAATCTTTCGCCATTTGTTTGCGATCTACACCTTTTATAGCTATTAATTTCTTTATGTTTTTCCCTAAAACATTCTCTGTAATTTCCATTTTATATCACTCCATTTTTAGACGTTTAACATAACAAGTAAAAAATTATCACTTAAAGTGATAAAAATATGAACTTTAAGTGTTGACTTTCGGCTTAAAGCCGAATACAATGTAATTAAGGGAAGGGAGGGTGAAAAAATGCTAGCGTCACATGAAAACAAAACCGTTGTACGAGAATACAGGGAATCCAAAGGTTTAAGTATTAAGGAAGTTTCCAAAGGCGCTAAAATTCCGATCGGCACATTATATGATGTTGAAATTGGAAGAAGGAGTCTGAAAGACAATAAAGCTAAAAAAATAGCTGATTTCCTTGAAGTTCCGATCGAGAAACTTTTCAGACCAACATATTATCGTGCAATACCCATCACAGAATGAATAAACCTCATATTATTGATTACATCTATCTAAGTGTATTGTAAATGAAATTCGGCTAAAAGACGAAATAATTATGACTAAAGTATATTGTTCTATATTTAGAAAGATAAAATTCTAAATATTCTGTCCTTTGAAAACTGAATAATCCTAAAGGAGCTGTAAAAAATGGTTTTGAAACGATCGTATCAAACACTACTACTCTTTACGAGTGTACTTTTATTCATTATGAGCTTCTTGATTCCACTGAATCAAGCCAGTGCGGAGGTAATCAATCGAGAAAGGTATCAGATGGATTGGGCCTATAGTCCGCAGTATGGGAAAGATGTTCGTACAGAGCTTCTAAAGAACGCTAGTGGTCAAATTGCGTATTGTCTGGTATACGGTTTAAAATCCCCAAATGGAGAGGATTTACCCGAAGCGGGCAAAACAGATGATGTATCCTATCGTGTCTTAATGAATGGGTACCCACAGAAAACACCAGAAAATTTAGGCGTTTCCAATTGGAAAGAAGCCCATTACGCAACCCAATTAGCTCTTTGGAATGCACTTGGTCAGATTTCTGTTGATGAATTACAGTTCAAAAATGCGGCTGTTCAAAAAGCGGCAAAGAACATCATTCATGCGGCAAATCAAAGCCAGGATACACAAGATGTTTGGATGAATGTCATTCCAACGGATAAACAAGAAGCCAAATTAAACGGTGAATATTTCGAAACAACAACATATAACGTTCAAACAAATGCGAAAAAAGGTACATTTCAAGTACAAATGAACAATGCGCCACAAGGCACACGTATTGTCACAGAACAAGGTGAAGTGAAAGAAACATTCCAACTAGGAGAAAAGTTCCGTATTCAAGTACCAAAATCCTCTAAGAGTAGTGAACTATCTCTAAAAGTCGTTTCAAATCTAACGAATGTTCATGCAATCGTATATAAAGGAACAAGTACGATTCAAGATGCAACTGTATTATTAGAGCGCAGTACAGAACAAGTAAGCACAGACTTACAAGTATTCTGGAAAGCAAATGGCGCCTTAAAAGTGATGAAAGTGGATGAAAGCAAAAAGCTACTACCAGGCGCAGTATTTGAAATCGCAAACAGCAATCAACAAGTTATGGGAACGATTACAGCTGACAAAAACGGTATCGCTGAAATGGGTAACTTAGAACTTGGCACATACACTGTAAAAGAAGTGAAAGCACCTGTTGGATATGTATTAGATGCTACACCAAAGCCTATTGAAGTAAAAACAGGAGAAATTGCTGTTGTTGAAATGAAAAATGTACAAATCAAAGGCAATATTGAAATTAAAAAAGTAAGTGATACAGGCAAGATTCTCCCAGGTGTTGAATTTACAGTATTTACGCCAGAAGGAAAGGAAATTACAAAAGTAACTACAAATCAAGAAGGGATTGCGAAAGTAAATTCTCTTCCGTTTGGAAAGTATTACTTCCAGGAAACGAAAGGATTAGAAGGTTACTTATTAAATCAAACAAAGTATCCATTTGAAGTAAAAGAGCATAATCAAACACTTACATTCGAAGTGAAAAACGATCAAGTAAAAGGAAATGTACAGCTTGTAAAAGTAGATGAAGATGGGAAAACAAAATTAGAAGGTGCAGTTTTTATCCTAGCTGATGAAAAAGGCAAGAAAATCAGTGAGCATAAGACAGACAAAAACGGGTTAATCAAAATTGATAATATCCCATTTGGAAAGTACCAATTCATTGAAAAAACATCACCAGCGGGCTATGTGCTGGTAAAAGACCCGATTCCGTTTAGCATCACTGAAAACGGAAAAACAATTGAGCTAGTTGCAAAGAATACAAAGATTAAAGGCTCAATTGAAATTACAAAAGTAGACATAGCCGATGGAAATAACAAGCTACCAGGCGCAGAGTTTACAATCTATAACGAGCAAGGCCAGGAAGTCGTGAAGGGAAAAACAAACGAACAAGGCATTGCAAAGTTTGAGAAACTTCCAGCAGGAAAGTACACATACAAAGAAACACTTGCACCACAAGGTTATGTGTTACATGAAGAAACATTCTCCTTTGAAATTAAAACAGATGGTGAAATTATTAAACACACCGTAAAAAACAAAAAGATTGAGGGTAGCATAGAAATTACAAAAGTAGATGTAGCCGATGGAAACAATAAGTTATCAGGTGCAGGGTTTACAATCTATAACGAGCAAGGCCAGGAAGTCGTGAAGGGAAAAACAAACGAACAAGGCATTGCAAAGTTTGAGAAATTACCAGCTGGTAAATACACATATAAAGAGACATTCGCACCAGAGGGATATTTAATCAATGAAGAAACATTCTCTTTTGAAATTAAAACAGATGGTGAGATTATCAAACATGTTGTAGCAGATCAGAAAAAAGAAGTTCCACCAACACCAGAAACGCCACAACCAGAGCAACCAGAGCAACCGGAACAACCACAGCCAGAACAACCAAAACCACAACCAGAGAAGCCACAAACACCACAGGTCATTGAAAAACCTGTACCAACACCAGAGAAACCACAAAACATTGTAAAACAACCACAACCGATGAAAGAACAACCTAAGAAAGTAGAAAGTCATTTACCAACAACAGGCGGCAAAGCTGAAAATCCATATTGGAAATGGATTGGTGTTACATTTGTCGTTCTTGGTAGCATCCTAGCTGTTTACGCATTTAGAAAACGTAAGAATCAAGAAGTGTAAAAAACTCTCAACTGATAAGGGAGGGCGGGATTAAATGTGCATATTTGATGTACATTATCAAATCAATGATAGGAAATATACGAAATCATATTTACTTGCATTGGTGGAAGATGGGTTTCAGTTGCGAAAAAATATCCAACATGTTCTATTCAATGAGCACCAACAAGAAATTACGATCCTTTCTACAGATTTAGAAGAATTAGATTTAGTAGCTTCATAATGAATGAAACCTCTTAGATGTACAGAATATTTCTATTTAGCGATATAGAGAGATAAAACAATACAGGAGGATTTCTTATGAAACCAATTAAGCATATGCGAAGTAAACGCGGTTTTTATATCGGGCGAGTTCCTCATACAACACATACACCTTCAACAAATAAGCGTACAGAAGAATGGGCGGGAAGAATGGGGAAAAACATGATTTTCTCTTCTCTCTTGGTCACGCTAGACCCTTACAAAAAAGCGCGCAAATCATAATATTCATGGGAGGACATTCTTTCACTGAATATCCTCCCCACTTAAAAGGAGGAAGTAAGATGGGAAAACAAGCGTATCAAAATCGTCAAGAATGCTGGGAAACGTTCTGGAAAGAACAAGTAATGGTAAATGGTGAATTAGATATTGAACAAGTGAAGCAAGAACTCTTCAACTATAAAACACTCTTAGATCAAATTAATCAACCTCAAAATGGAATCATGCAACCTCAAATCTTGATTCAGTTAGCCGCAGAAGAACGAACACAAAAGCATCGTGAAAAACTAGTAGCCCTTGCATAAGGCCATTTCAAGGATAGAAAGGAAGTGAAGAAGTGGCGCACAGCAAGCTCGACAAAGAAATTGAAAACTTCATAGAAAAGAACTGGAAAATGCTTTTAGGTATAGGAGCTGTCGCATTTGTCTGGTTTTCTAAAGAAAAAATCCTCACAGAATTGATGAAGCTGGTGCCAACTGTAGTCGGTGTGTTTCGCGGGATTGCCTTATTGATCTTGCTAGGAATTGTCATACGAATTGTTTTACATGGCATCTATTTGTATCTAGAAAAGAAGCGGTATCGATATGTATTATTCATCCCTCACATAGATGATGAAGTTACACCAGATAAGCTAGGGCAAATGATTCGGCATGTACATGGTTCGGGTCGAAAGCCTTTAGAACGCCTGTTAAAAGGGCGCGATTGGTACCGCATGACGATGTATCGTCCAGAGGGAGAAAATGAGCGTGTCCGCTTTTATGTAGGTGGTCCAGAGGATAAGATCAAACAGGTTGTGCAAGCGATACAAAGCGCCTATACCCACAGTGAAATTTATACCGTCCCAAAGGAAGAAATGCCATTTCCAACAAGGAAAGCGGTAGGAGGACGGATGGTATTAAAGAGAAAGCGGCTAGATGCCACGTTATCACTCGCACGCTATACACGTGATGTATTACCGATGTTAGGAAGTGCAATGGAAGAAAAGACTTGGGTTGATGTTGCTTTTACACCAGATAACGGGTATCAGCTGACAAAAGGGATTCGAAAAGCAGAAAAGGCCATTAGAAAGAAGAAAAAGCATGGGCTAGATGCCTTTGAAAAAGAAGAAATTCGCGCATTAAATAAACGGTTTGCCAAAAATGAAGTGGCGTTTCAAGTATCTGTTTCATTCGCAAGTGACTATTATCCTGGTGTACCTGTCATCAAGAACTTAGGGCATATGGTGGCAAGTATTATGGCCGATGTGAATGAGCTTAGATACAGAAGATTAAGACGCAGTATGCCAGCTGTACCACATCCCGTATACGGGAAAATGATCTGGACGGGATCAGAGCTATTAAACTTGTTCCATCTTCCGAATGTAACGGGTGATAAAAACAGCAAGACAGAGCGAAACATCTTGTATCTAGATAAAGGGGAAAACATGATACCAGATGATTTATTGGCCGAAGGCATTTCAATTGGTCACGTGATGCATCCCTATATCAAGGATCGATTAGTAAAAATTCGAGAAGACTTTTTCAAAAATCATGGCTACATTACGGGGAAAGTTGGGTCTGGTAAAAGTACCATTGCCATGAGATTGATGCAAAGTGTCATTGATAAATGGATAGAAAATCCGAATGAAGCGGGTGGATTGTCTCTATTTGATCCAACCGAAGATTTGGCATATGTAGCAATGAATCGACTCTTAAAAGCGGAAAAGGATGGGAAACAGGTTGATTGGAGCAAGGTTCACTTTATCCGTTTTCGAAACACAGATCATCCGCCAGCCTTGAATTTATTTCATCGTTTTCCAAATGAAGATATCCAAACAGTGGTTGAATCCATTATGGAAATGATTAAGTTAATGATTCAAGGGCAAGCACAACAAACAGAACGATTACTAAGGGCGATTATTGGGACGTTACTTTGTGATAAGAGTCAAATTCATACGATTTTAAGTATCCCATTATTCATAAGTGATGAACTGTTTCGAGCAAACGTAATAGCCAATTTACAAGGGCCAGAACAAAAATATTACTCTCATTTTTGGAAATATGAAGTAGGAAGCGCATTAGAAGACAGCACACAGGCAATTTTAAACCGATTAGATATCTTCCGTAATACGCTGTATTTAAAGCGTATGTACGGGCAAACAGGCTTTTCCTTAGAAATTCGGAAGTGGATGGATGAAGGCCACCTTATCTTTTATGATTTAGCGGGCATGGGAAAAGAAGATACATTACTAACAGTCGGTTACATTTGTAATCAATATCACCGTATCGCCCAACAGCGGCCGCATGGTTCAAAACTACATTTAGGCGTAATAGATGAAGCCCATGACGTGCCAGTACCCGTTCTTCCGAAAATCATCGCAAAGGATCGGAAGCATGGATTTGGATTATGGGTGATTACCCAGCAAGTTTCGGGACAGTTAGACAGAGAGCTAACAGACATGTTAACAGAGGCGGGCGGAAATTACTTTGTATGTAGGCAAGGTCATAATTCCGCAAAAACGTTAGAGGGCATTATGCAAAAGCAATTCCGTACAGAGTATTTGCAAAATCTCCCTAACTTAGTTGTAGCGATTCAAACACAAGATTATATCAGAGGTGAGGCAAAAAATGTGTGGTGTACGATACGTGTTCCACCATTAGACCGATACCTACCAAATGGAAAAGCGGCGAATTATAAAAACGAAAAAGAAATTCATGCATCAAATGAATGGACCAGAGCAAAGATTCATTCTTTAGAGCAACAAAATGGGAAAGCAGGATTAGAAATCGACAAGGAAATTGATGAGTTTCTATATGGAAAAGGCAAGTATCAACAAGCCGAAAAAGTCAATTTAACAAAAGAAGAACCTGTTGTGACATCGGGGCTAGATGAATTAGAAGAAAAAGCACCTTCCAATGAAGAAGTGAAAGAACCTGTTTCCGAAATAAAGCCAGTTGAACCCACACATCAAGCGCAAATTATCCCATTTCGAAAACAAGCTACCGAAGCGATAAAAGTGAAAGAAGAAAAACAAAAAGTGAAACAGCCAGAAACACAAACAAAAGAATCAGAAATAGAACTTCCAGAAGAAACGCCAATCATCGAACCATCAAAGGGTGAGGATGAAATGGAGGCAGTTATGAAAGGAGAAAAAAGCATTTTCGATATGTGGGAAAAGGAGTAGAGACTATGTGCAGTATGTTGTTATTGGAAGAAGACCAAAACTTACTCATGGATATACACAATCACATCTATGTTGATATGGAGTATATAACAGAAAAAGTATATCCGAACCATAAGAAAAAATCAGTATACTACCGTTTGAATCGTTTGGTACAAGAAAAATATTTAAAAAATGAATTACTTCCCATACCTGTTTCAAGAAACCAGGTTCGTAAATCTGGAAGACCGCAAAACGTATATACGCTTGCGGCAAAGGGAGTAGAAACAGTTTGTGGATTAAGAGGGAGTGTACATTGGAAAAGTAGTTGGTCCCAACGTTCAGCATCCTTTGTGTATCACAGTTTAATGTTAGCAAAGATTGAATGTGCCATGACATTAATATCGAAGAGAGAAGAAAGATTGGAACTAAAGGAATGGATTAACGAACCGCGGGCTACATTCCAATATGCAAAAGGAAAAAATCGCGTCATACGCCCAGACGGGGTTGCGGTAATTGGATTAAAAGAAGCGATTGATAAAAACATTGGTGTATTCATGGAAATGGAACGTTCTTACGGATCAAAAGAAGTATTAGAAAAAAAGATCATCCGTTATAACGATTTCATGACGCAAGAAGGAAAAAAGGCAGACTATCGGACACATGCTGGTATGGGATATGAAATACCAATATGGCGCCTGGTATTTGTTGCAGGTAGTGAAAGTAGAGAAAAAGAATTGATTCGCTACTTAAAAGGCGTAAGCAGTCCAGAAATTCCAGTTTATATCACACTGTTTCAAGATATATTGCAAGACCCATTCGGAAATATTTATCGGAATATTCAAAATACCAATGAGAAAGTGAGGTTCTAAGAATGTGTTTCGGTTTATTTTATCGATAAGCGCCAGTATTTTTCTGTTAGTTGTCTTTTCAGATTGGTTATTTGAAAGAGTACCAGGATCACGAGAAGCCTGGGAAGCGGTGAAAAGTAAAGTAGTGGAAATTTACTATACGCAAGGATGGGAAGGCGTGTTACTTCTCTTCCTGGTGGTAGTGGGAATATGGAAGATGGTCGATCACAAGGGGGGCTAAAAGGTGCCATATTCTAGTCTAATATCTTCATATGGCAATCCCATTTTGGTAGGTGTTGTTATCAGTATCGTCATGTTTGTGTTAATAGGGTATGCAATTTACACAAAAAAATGGGAGATGTTCATTTTCTGTTTCTTAGCATGGATGATTCTTTTCATAAAAGTAGTTTTCCCGAATGAAATGGTGGATATTGCATCTAAGTTGGCGGATCATCACCTTTGGATAGATAAGGAGTAAAAAAGATGAGGGGGAGATAGACAATGTTTACACATAAAAACACCTATGAAAGAGGAAATGTGGGAGAAGTTGAATCTCAATTTCTAGTGGAAATCTATGAGGGAATGGGTTGTGAGGAAGTACATGAGATTTGCTTGTCTCAAACAGATGTATATATGCAGAAGTTTTATCTGATGGAAAACGGAAAAATTATTGAAATAGAAATTGGATTAAATACAGATGAATTGGAATGGAAGTGTGATGGGGGAGAACTTACAAAAGAAAAAGCAATATTAGAAATCGAGCGTGAAATCAGCTGTTATGACATGTTCCAGCAAGCAAGGATAGACAAAGGGTGGATGTTTAAAGAAAAGGCAAACAATTTTCTTACAGTTTTAAGAGAAAAGGAGAGTGCATGATGGACGAATTGGAAGGTTTGGAGTTTGTGAGAGAATTTCGGGCTACAGATGGAGCGTCCTTTGAAGTGGGTAGGGATGAAGATAAACGGTATGTGGTTCATGCTAGATTCCCATATATCACAGGCAGTCAAACGAAACTCAACAATTTTATCAATTATGCACGAAATGAAATAAAAGATGAATCAACCGCGGTTGGTATGGCTTCATTTGCTTGTGATTGCTACGAACGCTCTTTACGCCAGTACCGAAATTGAAAGGGGGATGAATATGGTTCAAAAGGTGAAACAGTGGTTTGCCAAAACATTTGAAAGTAAACAGGGGAAGGCAAGGAAAGCGACAAAGATTCCATCCTATAAAGGCCGCTTAATTGGAAAATGGGCCTTTTGGCTCCTGTTTTGTTGGATGCTCATTGTATCCATCACAACCGTAGTAAAAGGAAAGGGAGATACAACAGCAAAGGCCAGCGCCACTCCAAAGGAAGTCACGCAAAAACAGAACCTTGCCTCGCGTCCAGAAGCGATTGAATTTGCGCGCGGGTTTGTAAAGGAATACTTTACGTGGCAAAGAGGGGATGAAGGCAAGAAGAAGCGTTCAGAGCGCTTACAGCTCTATATACCGAAAACACTTGATCCACAAGTTGGTTTGGATTTTGCAAGTATACAATGGGATTCCCATTTTCTATACGCAACTGTATTAAAAGTAGATGAGGTCACAGATAAAGAAGCAAACGTAATTTTTAAAGTGAGATACAAATTAAGCCGCATGAAAGCAGATAATAGCGGGCCAGAGGATAAGGAGGTGATCCAGCAAGTGTCGGTTCCTGTTCAATCAGATGGAAAGGCTTTTGTGATTAGTGGATTCCCTCAAATCGTCAAGGTGAATGAAAAAGCAGAAGTACCAGAAGGGAAAGAAGAGAAAGAACGAGAGGAAATTCATGAAATGACTGTAAAAGAAGACATTCGAGAATTTTTGCCAACCTTTTTTAAATCCTATACGACCGCAACACAAAAAGAACTCGCGTATGTTTTAGCCAATACAGATATTAAAGGGTTAGAAGGAGCCATGAAATTTGAAAATGTACTTTCCTCTAAGATTTATCCAGGAAAAACAAAAGGCACATATGAGGTACAAACAGAGGTATCTATGATTGATCCACATTCTGAATCAAAAATGAAAACAGGTTATACGTTGTTTGTAAAACAAGATGGAAAGCAATGGATCGTAACAGACTTAAAAACAAAATAGGAGAGGGGCATGTATATGTTCAATATAAATCATTTTGTGTTAGGAATCGGGTTAGAAGGATTTTTCGAAATGATGAAGACACAAGGAACATACGCGTTATATTGTGCGTTTATCATTGTTATCTTGATCGTAGCGGCAAAGCGTGCATGGGGAAAAGCGATTACGTTAATTGTTGGTGGCGGAATTGTTGTATTCTTCATTAACAAACCAGATGCATTAAAAACAATCGGAACGTGGTTAGGCGGATTGTTTGGCGTCTAAGTAAGGGATGGAAAGGGAGAGGGCTACATGAAAGAAAAAGAATCAAAATCTATCATTGTCTATTGTTTCGGAAGCTATATGAACTATATGCGAAGACAGTACGAAATTATGGGGTATCGTCTTCCGCGTGCGGTTACATGGAGGGCACTTGGTTATTTTGCGGCGGTAGAAGCGGGGCTTGTAGCCTTCCGCTTCCTTCCTCCCTTTAAATGGATATTTGGCGATATGATCGATCAAGTTTGGCTCATGTATTATGGTGTGATTCCTCTTTTCCTCGTATGGGGCGCGGATAAATATAAAACAGATGGAAAATCACTTTTCTCTTTTGTTCGATCCTGGGTTACATTTCGTTTACGTAAACATCAAAGTAGCCGATTAGTGACCTTGCCTAAACTAAAAAAACATGTGATTCGTGGTCATGTGTGTGTGCAATATGACGTTAAAGATATATCTATCGTACATTCATCTAGCGAAGAAGAAGAGAAAGACATACACGCTTATAACCTAACATTTTTACCCCAAAAGGAGGAAGTTGAATATGTTGAAAACGATGAACAGATCACCATTAAAGCACGTTGAAAAGAATTTAGCGTTTAGTACAGACGGAAAAGTATCCGCAGTATATGAAGTAGACGGATTCGAATACGATCATCAAGACGAAAGCACGAAAAAAGTATATTATCGCAATCAACTCGCTCTTTTTACCCATCAAGAATATGATATCCACTTACTTGTGATTCCTCGTACAACAAATTCAGATGAAATTCTGGATGAACATATTTCCACTTTAAAAGGGCCAATGGCCCCAACAGGACGCTTTCTTTTTAAAAAGGTAAAAGAATACTTACGAAATGCGGCCATTGCGAAAGAGAACATGGAATATCGCTTTTTCGTTTTAGTACAACTGAATATGGAACAGAAAGAAAGACAAATTCGTAACCCTGTCGTAGAAACATGGAAGTTTATGAAGAAGATAAGAGAAGGATTTGCAGAGACAGCCCAAAACATATCGGGTATGAATGTGACGGATATTTTAGAAGAGGAAATTGAAAATTATTTAGAAGTAGAAGACGTGTTATTTAGCCAGGTTAGAGGGGCCTTTCATAATACCAGACGTGCGAAACCGTCAACAACGCGCTTTTTATTCCATCATAATTTCAAACGTGGCATGAAAGAACTGAATCGGGATCAAAACTGGAAAGTAGGTTCTACAGTTACGTTGCAAAATGAAGAAGGAAAGGCGGTAAAAGTACGCCGCCCAGATTTACAAGAAATGATCCAATTAACGGATACGGTGATTGATGAAAGCCCAGGACGTTCTCTTATACTCGAAAGACAAAATGAAGAAGGGGAAATCGAAACCTCTCATGTTGCTTTTCTTGCGGTGAAAGATATGCCCGAAATATCGGCTTTTCCTGGTGGAGAGTGGATTTATCGCATTCAATCGCATTCGTTAAAGTTTCCTGTTGAAATGAGTATTCGAGCGTATCACTTGGAAAATCAAATGGTTACACAAAAGCTCTCAAATAGTGAACTGGAATTAAACGATCAACGCCAACAAGCAATGGTAGGCGGCCGCACAACAGATTTAACAATTGATCGCAAAGCAAGAGGCGTCAAAATTGTAAAAGATCGATTTGAAACAACGGGAGCACCTGGATATGAATTAAGTGTACTGTTTTGTGTATATGCAGAAGATGAGAAAACATTAAAATCACGCGTCAATACACTGATTACAGAATATCGCAAAATGAAAATTGAATTGGTCAATCCATATGGAGAACAATTAGCATACTTCTACGAGTTCTTACCAGGCTCGAAACGTTATAATACGGACTTTAAGTTATTTGTAGAGCCAGGTGTGCTTGCACAGGGCATGTTTGGGGCCACGACACAAATTGGCGACAATCAAGGGTTTTACATTGGAAAGACAAAGAAATTAAATCGTCCTGTTTTTGTTCGTCCAGACTTGGCGGCGAAAGCACTAGATAACATTGTGACAGCGTTTGAGAGTTTGTCGGTTATGTTTGCGGGGCAAACAGGGAAAGGAAAATCCTTCTTAATGAACTTACTCGCTTTCTGGATCGTGATGAGTGGCGGAAGGGCATTTATTATTGATCCTAAGGGCGATCGCACAAGGTGGCCCGAATTATTGCCAGGATTCAATGAGGAGACCTTGCAAGTATGGACACTTGGGAAGGATAAAAAGGATGCGGGCTGTTTAGACCCATTCCGAATAAGCGCAACAATAGAAGATGCGAAGAGTTTAGCACTTGAAATTTTGACGTTCCTATCCGATGTAGGTTTAGAGGATATCCGATATGACTATTTATATAAAGCGATTGAACGAGTGGCGGAAAAAGAAGATGCATGTTTAACTTTGGTTCGTAAAGAGCTAGTGGAAATGAAGAAAGAACCTAACTTATTGCCTACTGAATTAGAAAAGTTAAATGCTCTTACAAATCGTTTAGCGACTTTAGAAGGCATCCAGCTAGGAGATTTATTGTTTGGTAAACAAGGTCAAGATTACCGCGTATTAAGTCTAGAACGTCCATTACAGGTATTACAAATTCAACATTTACGCATTCCGAAATCAGAGGAAAAGAATGAAAGTGTTACAGATAAATTATCTCGTAGTATCTTAATTGCATTAGCGGCATTTGGTAAATCCTTAATGCATTCCGACCGTAGTATTTTCAAAGTATACCTACAAGATGAGGCATCAAGTATTTTGAAAAATAAAGAGGGTGCGGCGTCTTCTGACAAAATCATTCGAGAAGGACGTTATCACAATATCGGGTTGTATTTAGGAACACAAAACGCATCCGATTATCAATCTGAAAATAAAGAGGTTGCAAATGTGGGGATGAAATTCTGTTTTGCACTGAAATACGATAAGGAAGCGGAAGAAATGTTGCGTTACTATAACTTACCGGTCACAGAAGAAAATATCTTAATGTTACGCCAGCTTAGACGTGGCGAAGCCTTATTCCAGGATATTTTTGGGCGAACCGCGGTTGTAGAAATTGATCCTGTTTTCCAAGAATTAAAGACTGCATTTGATTCCTCTACGAAAACAGACGAAGAACGCGCACAACAATTGGCGTAATTCGTATTACAATACAGATAAGAGTATTCTAAATTATCTGTATATGGAGGATGGAACGATGAAAAAATTACGTATGTTGTCGGGATTATGTGTAGCAGGAATGTTGATGGTAACGGGGGTTGCGGGTTGCTCAAATGAAACCAAGAGCAATGCAAATCAACAAGAAAGTCAGAAAGAACGTGATATGAAAGAAGCGGATAAAGCCGCGATGGAATATGTAAAGGCTTATATTGAAATGGATACAAAAAAATTAAACGATCTTCAATATAAAAAATACAAATTTATGGAAGAAGGAGTAAGGAATCCAAATATTAGCCAAGAAATGAAAGAAAGATATGACCTGTTTAGATATGAGTTGAAAGAAGATAAAAATGAGTATTATTACAGAGTAAAATATTATGATCCTGTAGAACAAGCTCAAATGGGATTATATCTTAGAATGGTAAAAGACGAAAAGGACGGGAAATGGAAAAATTACGAATGGAACTGGAACAATTTAAATTCAACTGTAGGAAGTATGGAACCAGTTCATGTTCATAAATGGGGGCAAAAGGAATGAAAAAACTTTTCTCTATTTGTATGATTCTTGTATTCTTTTTACTACCGTTAGGGTCCCATGTGGCCCTAGCGGAAGATACAAAAAAAGAAGAAAAACAGGAACAAAAGGGAGCGAGAATTTCCGAAAATCTATTTAGTGGGTACACAGATGGGATTTACAAAGATAAGTATTACGAAATAGACACATATCAACCAAAGGAAGAAGATAAGAACGTGTTTCAAAAGGTTGGTGGATACTTATTTGGTGATGATAGTGTAGGGAAAGACTTACAAAGAATGTTGTATACAACCTGTCAATGGTTTGCGAATATGGCCTTTCAGTTAAATGTGATTCTGGGGCAATTAACCATTTTCTTAGTCGATCAAGCGTTGAACCTGGACATTGTAGATACGGTTGCGGATAAACTAGGCGCGGCTATGCAAAATATAGCTGGTATTGGAAAAGGTGGCTTTTTATCTTCTGGATTATTCCCCGCAATTATCGGTATTGCGTGTGTGTTATCCGCTTGTTATGCGGGTTATATCTTTTTTATTAAACGTCAGCCCTCAAAAGGATTAAGTGAGTTAGTAAAAACAGTATTTGTCATTGCTTTTATTGTTACGTACATTGGAAATGCAGGTGCGATTTTAAAGAGTGCAAATACGATTAGTTCTGAAATTAGTGTAACGGTGTTAGCAAAAGCAACGGGAACAGTTGCGGGTGATCCAGGACGTTCCAAAACAGATGCAATCTTTTCCGTGAAAAAGCAGATTTGGGATTTGTTAGTTGAACGACCATACTTATTTTTACAATACGGGGAAGATTCAAAAGAAAAATTAGGTACTAAACGAGTAGATGAATTATTAGCAACAGCACCAGGAAAAGACAGGGAGAGCAAGGTACAAGAGGAAATAAAAAGAGGAAACCAAATGATGATTGTTACGTCTGTAGGGGAACGTCTTGTATTTACAGTCATGTATTATGTGGTGAATACATTCGCAGGTGTTCCAGTAATTGCGTTTTGTTTACTAATTGTAGCGTTCCAATTATGGTTCCTTGTCATGAGTATTATCTCACCAATCGTTATGGCGGTGGCTCTATTGCCAGGACACCGCAGAGTCATTGAAAGTTGGGCTTCACAATGGATTCGCCCATTGGCATTAAAAATCTTTATGTCAGTCATGCTTGTTATCATCTTTACAGTGGCAGAATTACTGTATGTATTACCAGAAGTGGGCGTTGCAGGATATGTGTCTACAATGATTTTCCAAATTCTTGTTTTCGTTCTTTGCTATCTGTTTAGAGGAAATATTGTTGCGGCCTTTAGTCGAGCACGTGGCGTGTATGAAACGGTCACAAATATATCTCTTATGACTGAAAACTTTGTAGATAAGGGGAAAGAGTACGCTGGAAATACAATGTCTTATATTGGAGACAAAATGGGAATGCATTTTAACAACGCGGCTGAATTGGCGGCGGCAGGCGGCCAGTTAGAAAATGCAGGGACAAACGACGAAAAGACAAAAGCCAACCCGTTAGTGCAAGCCAATATACCGAATGATTTACCAAATAATCAAACGGAACAAGAAAAAGAAGAGAATCAAAAGAAAGGAAAACTTATTTCTCTACAGGATCGTGATAAACAGGGGAATTTACCACAGCAGGAAGAGGAAGGGAAAGAACAAACGACACCAGGTGAAGAAGAGGCACCAATGCAACAAGACCTTATCAGCTTAGATAAAGAAGCATTAGAACAGGAAGTAGAAGGACAACAAGAAGGAACGGAGGTAGAAGAATCAGAAATGGACGTTCAACCAGAACTTGTATCTTTAGAGAATGAGGAAATTCCAACAGGGGAAGAAATACCAGCTGATATAGAGGGATATGAAGAATTTCAACCAGAAGTACCAGAACAAGAGGTGCCATTAGAAGACATTCCGACTGATATAGAAGTATATGAAGAGGTACAGCCAGAAGTACCAGAGCAAGAGGTACCATTAGAAGACGTTTCAACTGATATGGAGGCATATGAAGAAATCCAAACAGAGGTACCAGAACAAGAAATACCACTAGAAGAAGTTTCAAACGATATGGAGGCATATGAAGAGATTCAAACGGAAGTACCAACACAAGAACTGCCATTAGAGGAAGTGTCAACAAATCATGAAGCACATGAAGAAATCCCATCCGATATCCCACAACAAGACATTCCAACAGAAGAAATTCCGATGGACATTTCAAGAGAAGAAATACAGCCAGAACAGGAAACTTCAACACATATTCCACAACAAGAAATCTCAACACCAATTGAAACAGAGGCAAATGAACCTTTAATACCAGATACAATTCGTGCAGATGTAAGTGAAGATGGTGTCATTGTACCTCATACACCAGAAACAACAAGTGCAGACATTCCAGATGCTATACCTGCAGAAGTGAATGAAGCGGGGGAAATTGTCGTGAAAAATACTAATATAGATGTCGAGTCAACTAAACAAGTAATAAATTCTTCTGACTCATTTATCCCAACGGAATCTGTTTCCTCTACTGATTTAACACGAGTAAACGAGAAAGAAGTAAGTAAAAATGAACCGATTCAAGGAGAAGCGGAAACAATCGATACGCCAGATATACAATATGGAGCTGTAGCCGCGGGAAGTGAAAACTGGATGCCTTCTACTGATCCACAAAACTTAGATAACTTAGATGATTTGGAGCCACCAAAAAAAGATGAGTAGAGTCCTAGACTTTTAGGACTTTACTATTTTTTTACGAAAAAAGGAGCGATATAGCTATGAAACACTGGGGATTAACGTGTATGAAAATGGTGAGTATCAGTATTTTTCTTTGCATCGGGTGTTTAGGATGGATGAACATAATCATTCTTTTCATACAGAGAGAATGGCCGACAGATTTATTAGGGTGGATTGGTTTAGGGTTACTGATCTGGTATACGCTCATTCTTCTAACTCTCCAAATTATTCATAATGAGTTACGTTGCCCTATTGATGATAGAGCGAAACTAACCTTTTTTATTTGGTTTGTAGGAATCTGTCATTTTGGATTATTAGACTTTATACAAAACCAGCAATCTACTGTTTTAACGTTACTATTTCATGTTTTAGCGATTATACCTATTCTTTTGGCCCTTACATATGGGCTGATTGTTCGAAAATATTCCAATCAATCTTGATACATGTTGTAAGGGGGGAGGGATGATATGAGACCAGAAATAAAAGAAGTTGTAGACAAAACGGTACAAGAAGAGATTGCACAAGAACAAAAAAAGAAGAAGAAAAAGAAATCCTGGTTACTGACATTTCTTTTTGGGAGTTCTACTTTCATAATAGGATTGTTCGTCTGTATTGGATTTCTATTATTTATCGTTTTGGGGCAAGGCATTGGTAAAAAAGAAGAGGAAGCGCCAGCAACCATCCCAAGTAATGGAATGACGGTTTGTCGGCCAGGTGGAAAAACAGTGGCACCAGAAGAATTACAGCCCCATTTAGGAGGCGTTTTTACAGGGAAAGCACAAGCCTTTTTAAATGCAGGAACACAAAACCAAATCGATCCCGTTTTATTAGCGGCCATTGCAAGATTGGAAACGGGGAATGGTACTTCTAATGCAGTAAAGAACTATAACAACCCTGGTGGTCTCATGGACCCTAGTAGTTCACAAATGAAAGGTTTCATGAAATTTGCCACCTTAGATGAAGGAATCAACGCTATGGCCCGAAACTTATATAAAAATTATATCGGTATGGGGATTACAACAATAGAAGCAATTGGAGCTAAATATGCACCGCCAGGAGCCGTAAATGATCCGCATGGTACAAATGGTTTATGGCCTGTATTAGTAACAAAATTTGTGACGCAAATGGGCGGCCTTACTTTTAATTGTGAAGCGGGAAAGCCAGGCGGCGTTGTAGATACGGGATCAGCAAGCTCACAAGGGTTTATTCGTCCTATCGCTCAAACAACGATCACAAGCCCATTTGGGCCACGCTGGGGCACTATTCATAAAGGTATTGATTATTCTTGCCAAGACGGTGTCACACCAATTGCCGCGTCGAAAGGTGGCGTTGTAGAGTGGGCGAAATTTGGCGCTTCTGGTTCGGGGTTTGGCGGATATGGAAACGTAGTTGTAATCAATCATGGGAATGGATATTGGAGTTTATACGGTCATATGTCGTCCATTACTGTACAGGAAGGTCAAAACATTGGAGTCGGTCAACAGGTAGGTGTTTGCGGAAGAACAGGGCAAGTAACAGGACCACATCTTCACTTTGAGATCAAAACATCTTTGACGTTTGGTCAAGTCGACCCAGCACCTTATTTGCCAAAATAAGCGGAAAGAAAGGGAGGATTAGGGATGAAACAGGGAATCGTTGGTTTAATCATAGTTGTACTAATGGGTATCAGTGTATGGTTATGGAACCAAAATCGCACCTTACAGCATAAAGTTGAGCAGACAGAAAGGAAATGGACGGAACAAGTAAAAGAGCTAAAAACAGAGAATCGAGCATTGGAAAAGCGTGTAACAGTTTTAACAGAAAATACCCAAGATAAAGGGCAAGAAGTAGCAAAACAGTTTGTAGAGCTGTTAATACAGAATGATAACAAGCAAAAAGAAAAGCCAGGATTTGAAAAGATTAAAGAAATGATAACAGGGGAAGCACGAAACAAATTATTAAATGCGCCAGAGGATGTACATAACCATATAGAAGGTGATGGCTCTATGCATATTCAAACGAAAGCAAAGATAACAGATATGTACTACATCAAAACCGCTGATAATAAAGCAGATGTAACGGTTAAATATGATTATCTTGTAACGGTTGATGGAACAGAACAACAAGAAAAACACACGATGAAATTAAATTTACTATTAGAAGGTGAAAAATGGTTTATAGAAAATTATGAGTTCCAGATCAATACAGGAATTGAAGGACCATAGAGAAAGGAATGAGGGGAGTTGGGGAATCAAAATGTATTGCATCATATCGGGTATGAAATATTGCAAGAAACGTTTGTATTGATTCGAAATGTATTTTCCTATTCAAACCAAGATGAATCCAGTGTGACATACGTGCGAGAAATTGCGGATGCCTTGCATAATATCCCGCATTCAATTCAGAAACAGCATGATACATTCTTAGAATTTGAGTTCAAACTATTAGAAGAAACATTAATGAATATGGACTTTGGAAAGGTTGCCGCGCAAAATATTCCCTATTTTAAAATGTATGCGGCACGTGTACAGCAATTGTTACAGAAGCGCTATAAAGAGGTGTAATCGAGTGGAAATGGGGCGATAAAAAATGATTGTATTGGGAATTGGGCTGTCAGTTTTGCTGATAGCCTTTTTATTTATCCAGGTATATCCGTTCCAGGAACAAAAGTTAGAACAGAGAAAATATGATGAATATGGAATCTGGATCATTATTTGTACAGGGGTATGTCTCTATGTTTCGCATCATTTTTTACAGGAAAATACATGGCAATGGGGATTAAAAATCATAGGTGCAACTTTTTTTACAGGGTTTTCAATTGGATGTGTTGGAAAACAAAGTATATATGATTTTCAACACAAAAAGTTTCCCTTTCAGAAAAAATGACGCTTCAAATTCGCTTGTAATTAACTTTAAAGAAACTATTGATACATTTGGTATCGAATAAGATTATGTTCTTTATTCGGTCTTTCAAGTGGCTTAAATGAGTTTTTAGAGAAAAAGGGGTGTGAGGATGATTTTTGTAAAGGTTATTGCATATATTTTGCTTAGTATAGGAGTTTGTACAGTTGTTTTAGCAGGAATAGCCGCTATTGTAAAGAAACAAATGCTAATTGCAAATATAAATCTATTATTGGCCATGTATTATTTTTGTTCGGGAAGCCTTCTGTATTTGTGCACGTTATGGGAAACACAAGATATTTTCCTACAAGCCTTTTTGGTTTTAATTGTAGGTATTACGATCATCCGATTAAGAAAAAGCTGGTATGTACCGCAAATGCGTACCTATCTTCAAAAACTACAGGAGCAAGCAATAAATAAGAATGATCTGTGAGGAAATTTAGGAAAAAAGGAGTGGGAAAAACTTGATACATCAATATGAATTGAACTTTTCAGTGATGTATAGTGGCAAGGTAACAGACTCACAATCTACGATTATTTCAGCAAGTTCTTTAGAAGAAGCAAATGAAAAATTACAATCAGAAGTAAAACGGCGGCTAGGAAAATGTAGTATAAAAGTGAATACAGCAAGTTTATATGCTTCCGAAGATAGCCGGTATGCAATCGAACAAAAATAGAAGTGGAAAGTCTTGTTTCTACAGCAAGACTTTTTATTATTTTATGGGGGGATATTGCACATCCATCAACTTAAGAATCTTATAACGCTCCCAAAACAAAAAAGGAGGATTTTGTATATTTAAGTGGAAATATACTATAACAGCTAGTAATTAACTTGTATTAGTGTTACAAAACGAATTCACTCTTTAGATTGTTTATAATTGAACAAATAGCTGTATTTTAAGGTTATTAATTCTCATCAGGGTGACAACTAATAAAAAGGGATGATTATATGTTTAAAAAATTTGTTGTAAGTGTATTAACATTAGGATTTCTTGTTATGGGAGGAATCTCTGCAAAAGCGGATGGACTGAATATTCCTAGCAATAAAGGGATATGTAAAGACGTTACACAAAATGTAGAAGCAAATGAATATGTGAAAAGCTGTTTTAAAACATTTCCGAATCCTTTCCTCGGTCCAATAATAAGCATCCCTAATACTTTTACATATGATGATGGTACTTATCAAGGGACACTCAATCTTGTTTCTCAGGAACGTTCCACGTTTTCGATTGTAGCTTATTATGAAGGAACTTTAAAAAAATACAAATAAATATAAAATCTGAATTTGTTTAAAGGCAACCATATAAGTTCATCAAGCTAAAATAATTTCATATTCATGTAATAAAAAATTAGTGGTCCAATAATCTTGTGGGATTTGAAGTGATTTTAACAATAAATCTTTTGTAAATCGAAAAGGAGTTTTACAAAAGATACAAACTTAGTTTTACTTTTTAAATGTAATGTACTATCTTGAATATATTTATGTATTGGCATTTTTGTTCGTATTTTGTATACTAAACGTGAGTTTTTCTTACAGTAGGCAATCTTTCAATTTCTATGAAAGCCAACTAATCTGTTAATTATGTATGGTAGCGAACAAGCTCTTATTTCTACGGATATAAGAGCTTGTTTGCATATGGATCACTCTTTTATGTACAATGAAAGAAAAACATTATATGAGATGGGGAGAGGAAAACCCATGTCCAACCAACAATTAGTAAATTTACGCATTGATTTTGCTTTTAAACAATTATTTGGCACAAGTGGAAATGAAGATATTTTAATTGCTTTTTTAAATGCTATGTTGCAAGGTTCTTTAGAATCACCTATTGTTTCTTTACAATTAGAAGACCCACACTTGCATCGAGAACATGAAGAGGATAAATTATCGATTTTAGATATTTCTGCAACATTAGATACCGGAACAAAGGTAAATGTAGAAATACAGCTGAATAACAATCATGACATGATTAAGAGAAGTTTGTATTACTGGGGAAGGCTATATACATCCCAACTAAAAAAGGGAATGCCATATAGCTCTCTTCATAAAACAATTACGATCAATTTGTTAAATTTTGTTATGTTTCCTGAATACGAGGCATTCCATACAACAGGAATCCTATGGAATCAACAGCAACAAAAGAAGTTAAGTGATGATATTGAAGTTCATATTGTGGAAATTCCAAAACTCATGCAACAGTGGCGGAATGAACAAGTAAATCCCTGGGAAGATTCGTTTGTTCGTTGGTTATTATTACTTCCAGCGAATGAAGATGAACATTTAACCCAAACATTGGAGGATATTGCGATGAACCAAGACCCTATTTTACAAAAAGCGATAACTAAATGGGAACGTATGAGTCAAGATTCTTCTTTCCGACAAGCATATGAAGCAAGGGAAAAAGCTCTTATGGATGAGGCTGCAAAGTTTGCTTATGCAGAACAAAAAGGTATTGAAAAGGGCATTGAAAAAGGTATTGAACAAGGGAAGATACAGCTTATTCGTGGTATGCACAAAAACGGGATGCCAATAAAAGATATTGCGAAATTTACGAATTTATCTATAGAAGAAATACAAGAAATTCTTGAATTATAAATGAATAAATGGGAAATTGTGAGTCAAAATTCTTCTTTCCGACAAGCGTATGAGGCGAGGGAAAAAGCGTTGATGGATGAAGCCGCGAAATTTGCTTATGCTTGTAATGAAGAAAAAAGAAGGCATTCAAAAAGGGGTTCAGCAAGGGAAAATACAAATGATTAAAGGTATGCATGAGCTTGGTTTGCCAATTGAAACGATTGCAAAAGCAAGTAAATTAAGTATAAAAGAAGTTGAAGATATTTTGAGGGGAAATTCATAATGGTAACAACTAAGAAAGCAGATTGAAAAATTCAATCTGCTTTCTTAGTTGTTACCATTATGTTAAAGAATCATAAGTTAGCCAAAGCAATTAGTGAGGTATCATGGTCACAGTTTCGAACCATGTTGGAATATAAAGCAAAATGGTTCGGTAAACAAGTCATTGTTGTATCGAAAACATTTGCTTCTAGCCAACTATGTTCTTGTTGTGGATACCAAAACAAAGACGTTAAAAATCTAAATCTACGTAACTGGGACTGCCCTTCTTGTCGTACACATCATGATAGGAATATTAACGCAAGTATCAATCTAAAGAATGAAGCAATAAGGCTTCTAACCGCAGGGACTGTGGAGATAGCCTAATAAATTAGAGTTCGATAGAACTCTTTACTTAGGAATCCTCCTCTTCTAAACGAAGTGAAAGTGGGGGTAGTTCAATAATATATAAAATAAATAAACAAGCAAGCATAATTTACTATGTTTGTTTGTTTTATATATTAATGTTTTATATGTTTTATATGTTTTATATGTTTTATATGATTATATGTTTTATATGATTATATGTTTTATATGATTATATGTTTTAAGGATATATAATCCTTTGATATATAAGGGTTTTTAAGGCTTTACTATAACAAAAATGGTTTTAAAGATAACAAATCTGGTTTCTTTATTATAACGAAGATGGTCTTAAAGATAACAAATTTGGTTATTGAAAATTAACTATAACAAAAGAGGTATATTTGTTATAGTTATTATAGCAATAAAGCTGGTAAGGAAAGGACGTATGTAGATATGTCTCTAAAACAAGATTTGCAGATTAAAGAGAATAATATTGTTTCGAAATCTAATACTTTAATTGAAGCAAATTCACGTTTGAATTTAGTAGAACAAAAGATGCTGCTTTGCTTGGCAAGTAATATTGAACCAAGTGATCGGGATTTTAAAACATATACATTTCCAATTAAACAATTTCATGATTTACTTGGTCTAAGTGGGTCAACGAAATATACGGAGCTAAGTAAAATTACAAAGGAATTAGTGTCTAAAGTAATTGAAATTAGGATAGGAGAAGAGTTAATACAAGTCTCTTGGCTTTCTTCAGCAATCTATAACAAAAATAAAGGGACAATTGATCTGCGTTTTGATCCATTATTGAAGCCATTCTTATTAGAATTAAGTAGTAAATTTACAAGTTATAGATTGGCTAATGTTGTTAAATTAAAAAGTACATACGCTATCCGAATTTATGAGTTATTAAAACAATATGAACATATAAAAGAGCGGACAATTAGCCTTGAGAACCTAAGATATTACTTAGATGCAATTGATGTATATCCTAATTATGCGAATTTTAAACAGCGTGTATTGAAACCATCCCAAAAAGAATTAAATCAAAAAACTGATATATCTTTTGAATTTGAAGAAATTAAGTTAGGTAGGAAGGTACAAAAAATTAGATTTATTATAGGTAGTCAAAAAAGAAAGGACACGGATTTAGCTCATTTTGAAAAAAAATTAGATGAATTTCAGCAGCCAAATACATTTGAACAGAAAATTAAACGTTTTGAAGAGCGATGTAAAGGGAAAGTATATCCTACAGTATTAGAAAAATGGAAAAAACATGAGGAATTGGTTTTAGAAATTATTGATGATATACGTTTCCGTACGGATATAGATTCGCCAATGGGTTATGTAGAATATATGCTTAATTCCCGATTAAAAGAACTATCCGAAACCGCAATGTTAAAACAAGATATTCAAGGAACTTTTTCTTTGAAAATGGATAATATTATAGATGCAGTAATAGCCAAATACTCAAAATCTACAGGCGCTGTAGCCACATTCTTAGTAAAAGATACTGCTATTAATGAGTTAATAAAAATTTGTACATTAGAGGAAGCGGAAGGGTGTTGGAAGAAAAACGAAGAATTTGTTATGGATAGTATTTATGAATACATAAAAAAGAATAGAAGAAAAGGAAGTCCCAGATAATCTTTTGGGGCTTATTTGTTATTAATAAATCAACGACTGCTATGCTTAAATATAGAAGTTGTTGATTGTAATGACATTTAGCAAAAATTATCAAAAAAAACATAGTAGTTATGAGTATAATTCAAATTAGGTTAAATAGATTATTGAAATTAAATAAATGAATAGGCGGTATAATAATGAAGACTAGTAAAGTGACAGAATGGATATTAGGTGGACGAAATCCGGGTAATTATATTTTATATAATGATATTAATGTGAAATATACAAATGAAGTTTCAAAAAACTTATATTCTTTAGAAAATAACGAAGGATATGGTACATCATACTGTTTTTTGGATAAACATCTATATGTAGGTGAAAGGGTTAAATTTTCAGGGATGATCATGACAAAGTTAGTTAAAGAATATGCTGGTTTATGGATTAGGGCTGAGCAACAGGAAAAAGATATCTGGGAGGTTTATCATATAAATTCTAATTCCTTAAGTGTGGAAAATTCGTGGAAAGAATATTTTGTAATTTTAGATGTACCTAAAAATATAGAAACATTATCAGTAGGAGTGTCTTTAAAAAGTACTGGTCATATATGGTTTAGTTCAATGAGTGTTGAAATTGTAGATAAAAAGAACAATTAATGTAGATTTAAAATAAAGTGGAATCAAATATTCATCCTAAAATGTTTCTTACAAACTTTTGAGAATCCCCCTGTTAGTCCCTACATTGATATAGTAAATGAAGAGGGGTGAGGGCACATGCGTGAAATTCCTTGGCCAGATTCAGGCTCTTTTCTAGGACTTATAGGTAGTTAACAAATAGATGATTATTTACATTTAACAGTTTGAACCGTCCTTACGGACTGTTTGAAGTGGGAGATTCCTGCGAACACCGATGTATCCACCGGTTATCTTAGCAGGCTCTGTCCGTAGTTCCTACGGTGAAAACATAAGTATCTTGTACGTTGACTCACCACGCTTCCTACTTTAGCTTGGTTTTCGTAACTTCAGCAAACGTGGGGCGAAATCTACTTGAAGTAACAATGACTAACTAAGAAAAAGAAAGGCAGATAAGGAATGTGAAAAAGTGAGTATTTATTCAAGCAGTTTAAGTATCCAAATGGGGAATCCTCTTTTTTATATAAAATTTGCAATTCCATATACTTTTTTCAATTAGTTGAATTTGAACAATATCACTGTAGATGATAATAAATCCCTTCATTTCCTTCTTAAAAGAATATCAGGCTTCGACTTTTCTGGATTGTATACTTGTGTCCCACAAAAAAGCTTTCCAGTTATGTAACTTGGAAAGCTCTTTATATGGTGACCTCTACTAGATAGTTAACCTTCTAGATAGTTATGGGTTTATTACGGATTGCATGTAGCAGCAACAGTCTTCAAATAGCCGACATCTGGACGATGCGGTTCCAAGTTCCATGGTGTCTTAAATGATTTTGCAAAATCATAATGACATAAATATTGATTTTGCATAGAGCTTGTATTTCCCCATTGATCATCCATCGAGAAAGTATCCTTAACTTTATTCCAACTGTCTGTTCGAATTGCGCGGTTTACGATTAGTTTTGTTAATACACTTGTGGGTTCTAAGCTTAAAGAAACCATACCATCTCTTGTAATCCAGTTACCACTAGAAAAATATTGTGAGAAAGCATATGATGTGGCTGTGTTCTTAATTGTTATGGGATTAACTTCTTCTTTAATATTTACATAATACTCTAAGGTGTTCTCGTTTTTAAGTGTAGTATGTACTTCTAAAATTTCTCCAGATTGAGATTTAGCCTCAGTGGGCATAACAACGGCAATTGATTCTTTATTTTTATTGTAAATAACTGCAGAACCATCTTCCTCTACCTTTATCGATTCACCGTTTTCGAAATCGAATGGAACTTTATATTTTCCATTATTTTTTGTAGGATCGATTTTTATAGATTGTTCAACTCCGTTTTTCACCTTTTTAAAATTAGGTAATGAATCTTTCTTATTTGAAAAAAAATAAAAATTATTTTTTGTAGGATTAATTGATTGTAGATGGCCAATTTTTATAATTTCTCCATTAGCAGTAGAAAAAGTTAAATTATCTTTAGTATAATCACTACTCATCGCATTTGTATATATTGTTTCTTCTGATATATCTGTGGAATTTGCAGAAGCTACATTTGTAATACTAAATACGATTCCAGCTAGGGTCCCCGATATAATTAATTTCTTCAGCCTATCATTCAATTACAACATCTCCTCTGATTTTTTTATTACAACTTTCTGTAAATTAACATATATAGATATGAATGTAAATATTTATTTTTGTTTTTTATAAAAAAATTCACCCATTTATTACAACTCCTTCAATTGAGGGAAAAAGATAAGAGGTTTTTATTATTTTAAGACTTCGGTGCAGAAAACTTGAAATATATGGAAATAGAATTCTACTGTAAAACCCTTTATAAACTGAATGTTAAGAAATTTCATAAGAGGAATCTTGGAATGGGGATATACCGTACTTTTCCGTCGATTTTAAAGGAACAGAGGTTTTATGTGGAAATGAAGTTGTTTCTTCTATTTCAACAAGTCCCGAATCACAATTTATTTCGAAAATGAAAAATCTTACAAAAACAGACTTGACTAAACAAATCAAACTAATACGATTAGCTTTTGTTGCTAAGTAGCAGATCCACATGCTGATGGAAAATTGAAATTAGAGGAATCAGAATCTATCGAGGAAGACAGACCTAGATTTGAAAGTTTGTTTAATTTTCATATACCTTATTTCATAACATAATTAAAACAAGATAAGAAAACTTCATTTGTATATATTTAAGAAGTGTAATTGGTTATAACGTAAAACTCATTTTCTTATAGTTAATTCACCCTAAATTTAAATATATGTTCTTCTATAAGAATGCACCATTCTTTTCTATTTACCTATGTATACACTTTTATTAATTTATTATAATATCAATGTTGATTTAAAACTGTTTATATAAAATAAATAAATGAGATTTTTAGAGGAAGGGCGGACCTTTATTTGTTAATTCACATAATTTTCAAACATTAAAACTCTGGATATTAATATTTGTTATATAATGGAATCAAGCTGTAATCAATATGAAGAGCTTTTTATTTTTTAGGTCCATCTAAAAAAGTGTAGCTATTTCATATACTAAAGTTAAAAATTCAACTGAACATGGTTTTGAGAACAAGTGCTCCTTATTACGAAAATAAGGGGCATTTGATTTATTATTTATCAAATAAGTTTTTTCATAAAATATTTATTTCTGATATTATAAAAATAGGTAATATATTCTAAGAGTATAATCCTAAATCATAAATATCAGGAGGTATAAAAATGGTTAGATGTACAGCTCCAGTAAGAGGACATAATTCAGCAAGTGCTGCAGCAAATTGCCCAGCATGTAGCGGACGTTCTCGTGGTAATTATTACAGTTCCAATACTTATTTCCCGTCTTATTCTTCAGTTTCAGAAAATACGGGGAGAAGTAACTCAATCAGTAATGGAAGTGCGGCTCGTAATTCTAAAGCACGTTGGTCAAAGTCTACTTCCACAGTACTCTATACTCCAGCGGAAATTAGAAGTCTTACGCCAATTCGTGATAAAGTAGAAGAAATAACTGTTACTCAACCAGATTTAAGAGATGTTTTTTTATGTCATGCCTGGGATGATAGAAAAGAGTCTGCTAAAGACTTACATGATTTACTTGAGACTTTAGGTGTATCAGTATGGTTTAGCGAAAAAGATGTCTTACTTGGTCAACCATTATTACGAGCTATTGATAAGGGGTTGGTAAATTCAAAGGTCGGAATTGTACTAGTGACTCCTGCTTTTCTGAACCGTCTTTCGAATGAAGGTGTTGCGGATAAAGAGTTGTCTGTATTACTTGCTACAGATCGTCTAATCCCAATCGTTCATGGTACAACTTATGATGCTTTGAGAGAAATAAGTCCCTTATTAGGGGTAGCACCAACAAAACGCGAATTTCGTACGCTAAGCAATTTTTCACATAGAAAAAGCCGATTTTTTGTACGCTAAGGGAGAATCGGCTTTTTACTGTTAATTTGTTTGTAGTGGTCGGGGTACAGTCAGGAAAATGCGGATTTACAACGCTAAGCCCATTTCCCCGACTATTCCCCCAGTTTTAACAACGTTAAGAAAGTTTCAAGGGTCTTAAAGAATCTAACGAGACCATTTTCTCCGAATTAAAATGGTATTCTCCAAGTAAATTAATATGTTCCCAACCTAGAGGTGACATATGGTGCAATAATTCTTCATTAAAACTACCTGACCGTTTTTGATATTCAACTGCCTTTGTTAGATGTAAAGTATTCCAGATACTGATGGCATTGATAATGATGTTTAAGGCACTGGCTCTTTGCAATTGATGCTGTATGGTTCGTTCCCTAAGCTCTCCTTGTTTTCCGAAGAAAATAGCTCTTGCCAGTCCATTCATGGCTTCTCCTTTATTCAATCCTTTTTGTATTTTTCTTCTTAATGATTCATCCGAAATATAATTCAAAATAAAGATCGTTTTTTCTATTCGGCCCATCTCACGTAAGGCTGTAGCCAAGCTGTTTTGTCTTGAATAAGAACCTAATTTCCCCATAATAAGGGATGCTGAAACTGTTCCTTCTCTTATTGAGTGAGCTAATCGCAAAACATCCTCATAATTTTCTTTAATGACCTTTGTATTTATTTGTCCACGTAAAATGGCTTCTAATTTTGGATACTCACTTGCTTTATCTATTGTAAATAATTTTGAGTCTGCTAAATCTCTTATTCTTGGGGCAAATTTAAATCCTAATAAATGAGTCAGTCCGAATATTTGATCTGTGTAACCAGCTGTGTCTGTATAATGCTCTTCTATGTTTAAATCCGTTTCATGGTGCAACAAACCATCTAAAACATGAATCGCATCCCTTGAATTAGTATGAATAATCTTTGTGTAGTAAGAAGAGAATTGATCACTAGTAAAACGGTAGATGGTGGCTCCTTTTCCAGTTCCATAATGTGGGTTTGCATCTGCATGTAGTGATGAAACACCTAACTGCATTCTCATACCGTCTGATGAGGATGTTGTACCGTCTCCCCAATAGGAAGACAATTGTAATTTGTGATGAAAATTTACTAATACGGCTTGGGCTTTATTCATTGCATCTTCATACATGCGCCATTGTGATACATTGGCCAATTGCTTATATGTAAGTCCGGGTGTTGCTTCAGCCATTTTGCTTAAACCAATATTCATTCCCATTCCTAAAAGAGCAGCCATAATAATAATTGTTTCTTCTTTATCCGGTTTTCGATTATTGGAAGCATGAATAAATTGCTCATGAAATCCTGTTATATAAGCAATATCCATCAGTAAATCGGTTAATTTTATTCTTGGTAGCATCTGATAAAGGCTTGCACTAAACTTTTTTGCTTCTTCTGGTACATCTTTTTCTAAGCGTGCAAGTGACAGCTTTCCTTTATCAAGAGAAACTCCATCTAACTTGTTGGAATTGGCAGTTAACCACTTTAACCTTTCATTAAGGCTGCTGGTTCTCTCCGTTATATAATCTTCGAATGATAAACTAACTGATAATCTCGTATTCTCTTTCGTTTGATTCCATGTAAATTCGGAAAACAAATATTCCTCAAAATCTCTATATTGTCTGCTGCCAACAATGGAAACATCTCCTGCCCGAACATGCTCCCGAAGTTCTGTTAAAACAGCCATTTCATAGTAATGACGATTGATTGTTGTACCATCATTCTCGTATAAATGCTTTTTCCAACGTTTTGAAATAAAATCCACAGGTGAGTCATCAGGTACTTTTCGTTTTCCGGATTCGTTCATTCCTCGGATAATCTCTACAGCTTGTAAAAGTGGCTCATTTGCCTTTGTAGAATGAAATTCCAACACCCTTAATAGCGTTGGCGTATATTTTCTTAGTGAATAAAATCGTTTTTGCAGTAAGTCTAAATAATCATAGTCAGCAGGACGTGCAAGCTCCTGGGCTTCTTCGACCGAAGAGACAAAAGAATTCCATTCAATAACGGATTCTAAAACCTCAAAAACGTCTAATTTTTCCTGTTTTGCTTTGATCAAAGCTTGTCCGATGTTCGTAAAGTGTATAACTTTCTCATTCAGCTTTTTACCGTTCAGTTTCTGAATTTCCTCTTGAGCCTTACGACCTTTTGATAAGAGACTAAGTATTGTCTGTCATGAATTTCAAAAGCTTTATCCGTCAAATCTTGATTAAGATGTAATAAATAGACGGTTAGTATTGAATATCGTTTATTTTCTGAAAATCACGGAATGCATAAGGTTCATATCTTGAACCCAAGCGAGACAGCTGTAACAGGCGATTGCGGTGCAAATGATTAATTTGCACCGTTTCTAATTCCATTCCTCGTATGTATTCGAGTCGTTCTATTACTTTTTAAAAAGGTTTCGGGTGAAGGATGTCCCGGTGGTTCTTTTAACCAACCCAATATCGTTTATTGGATTCTGACGAATGCTGCAAGGTAATAATATCTTCAAGTTTTTCTTTTTGTTCATTTGTTAGGGATTGACT
>NZ_JARVHE010000002.1:0-365161 GCF_040459875.1 Bacillus cereus group sp. MG16 | reverse complement strand
AGCATATTCACAAAGTTAGATCGATACTCACAATACGGAGCTATCCTAACTAAAAAGATTGATAAAAGAGAGGATAGTATAACAAAACGAGCTTCATTCTCTTTAAAAGAAAAAACTATTGAATTCTTACAAAAAATAGGGAAGCTTCCACCAAACGTTTCTAAAAAAAGATATTCACGTGTAATTACACTTCATACTTTATGTGCACGTGAGGTTTTTGTACGTACTCTACTAGCTATTACTAAAAAGACATTTAGTAATGAAATATTAAATGAGTTAGATATCCGTTCTTATTACCTAAAGAACAACATGACAATTCAAGAGACTCAGTTACCATTGATTCCTGATGAACACATTTCATATCATAATAAAAATATTTATATTGAGATGGATATGTGTAAAGAAACTAATGCTACCTTAGTTGGAAAAGTAGGGAAGTACGTAGAGTACGCGCAAAAAACTGATGAGAATGTAACGGTTGTTTTTGTTTTTTATGACAAGTCGATGTTCCTTGCAGAAGATGCAGAACCACCATACGTACGTATGAAAAATCTCTTATTTTCTATGCGAGAATATCATGAACATTTAATGAATCTACCAAACCTAAATATGCACATATGCTCTTTGAAAGAAGCTGGAGATATTATTTCAGATATCATTCTAGGAATAGATGATAATCAAAACTTTGAACAAGACATTCTTTTACCCTTATCTCAACGTACAGTAGGAGATGCCGATTGGCGCTATGCATTTGTTGAAACAGTTCAAACATTTAAAGAGAAAATAGATGGTGGTCTTAGACGAACTTATAAGAGAGATAAAGATGCAATGCAAGATTTCTTCTTTATTTTTGGGAATGAAAATGATTACCGAATGATTGCTAGAGTAGACGATGTTGTGTTTTCAAGAAGAGAAGGTGATGAAGGAGTGCCACTTGTTGTGATTTATCCAAAGCGCAAAAAGGCTAGAGATATACTTTTAATGGACACTTATGACAACGTATTACTGCTATCCCTCCAAAATGAAGACGTTACTATCGAAGCGGATGAACAGATCATGGCACGTACTGCAAATAACGTACATCCGAAAAGACGCAAACTTGTTGAATTATATTAATCGCTAATTTTTTATATACTTTTATACAATTTTATTGATTTTTATTATTTAAGGTGATAGAATTACGTTTGAACTAAACACAAAAACTACAATCAAATCAGAACATATGAAATCAAGGCAAGCGACACACGCTGTTTTTACAGTGGGTGTCGCTTGCCTTTTTTTATATGGAGAAAGGTGGAAAATCAAAATGGATTTACAATATGCAACTACTACTACTGGGGGAGTGCTCTCTGCTAGAGAAGCATTTAAAAACCCGGAACTAGTCCTTAATCATATTACAGAAGAGGGAGCAACGTTTAGTGTATCTCTACAAGATATCCAAATTCCAGGGAAACCAAATTTCTACTGGTACGATGTCATTATTGAAACGGCAACGGATAAAAAAATCGAGGTAAATATCGCGGTACTTTCTCAAGAAGAATACAATCAACTCTGTGAAAGAGAGAGTATTGATTTATATTTAAAACAAACTGAAGATGCAGCAAAATTCTTTCTCGAAAAATCAAAGGAACTATTCCAACCAGAATTCAATAATCGATTCCAGTTTAAACATAAAGCTCAACTATATCTGTAAGAAGTAGGTGAGCCTATATGGAGACATTTAAACAACGATTACCGTTATTTACTACAATCGGCTTAATTAGCGGATTTATTCTTTCATTTGGATTCGGTTTAGTAAACTACATCAAGTTACTCTACTATGCATTTGAACCACCGTCTTATCCTATAGAAATTACATATGTACCGCTTATTTTAATGTTCTTTTCTTTACTGTTAGGAGAATTTAGCTTTAGGTTTTACAGCCGTATTCCAGCTTTACATATAAATAATGGGAAACTAATAATCTTGGTTGCTTCGCACATTGCGGTTGATATTCAATTTTTATGGTTTGCAACTGCTCCGATCCATGCAAAGGTTATTCCTTATCTAGCGGATAAATCAAAACATCTTAATTTTGGTGAGTATGAAGCTTTAGGTCATGTCTTAACAGGTAATTTTCACACACTCACTATGATTTTTGTATTTTTACCAACAGTATTTATGATTTTGTTTACACTTTGGTATAGTGGGCATATTGTTCGTTACCGAGAAGAAATATTAAAGTGGGTACAAAAATACGAATATAAAAATCACAAATTACAAAAATGGTTTAATAGCCAAGAAGAACAAATATATCCTGATGTTGAAATTGGACCGCATATTGAGCATAAAGAGATGGTTCGTATTAAGGGGAAAGATAGAACGTTAAATTGTATTATTATTGGTCCTATTGGTTCTGGTAAAACATCTAGTGTAATTATTCCCATGATTAATCAAGATTTACATTGGATGGCACGTTTTATTAATAAGTTCATAAATGTCTTTAAAAAGAAGGATTATCATACAGAAGAAGTAAAAGGAACATTTTTAAATGGTGTTACTGTTATCGAACCGAGTAATGATTTATGCCAAAAGGTTTTTAAGTTAGTGCAAGCACATAAAATACCTGAAAGTGCAGTTTACTACATTGATCCAACTAATCCTGATACCAAAAATATAAACATTCTACGAGGACCAGTAGATAAAGTAGCAGAAGTTTTCGCAATGGTTATTCAAGGTTTGTCTGAATCTAACAATGCATTCTTTGAACAAGCGCAGCGTAACCACCTTAAACAACATATCTATTTATTAAAGCTTCACAACCCACAAAAAGATGTTACCTTCGACGATTTGATTGAGATGTATGATGATGTAGAACATGTTCACCGTATGCATAAACTATTAAAGGTACAGGTCGAAAAGTTATATGATTTTGTTCAAAGTGGAGCAGCTTCACGTGACCAAAAAAATGAATATAAAATTATAAAAGGTATAGACGAATGGTTTGATAATACCATTCGTGAAAAGCTGGATTTTCAAGGTGAACCAGCCGTTTATAAATCGGGAAAATACCGCGGACAACCGATGCATTATGACAGAGAAGAAGAATATGTAAAAGGTTTACGCAACATCTTAAAAGATTTAGCTTCTAACGTTTTAATACGACGTGTTTTATTTGGGAGATCTGATTTTGATTTCGATGTCCATTTAGAGCAGGGTGGGATTTTGCTAGTCAATACGGCAAAAGGAGAATTAGCAGACCTTTCAAACGTATTAGGAAAATTTGTATTGTTAAGTATGCAAAATGCAGTATTCCGTAGGGATCCAAACGTCTCACCTTACCATCATATTATTGTCGATGAGTTTCCGGATTACGTTGTGCGGCCGTTTAAAGAATTCCCTGCACAATCTCGTAAATATAAAGTAATTTTAACAATCGCTAGCCAAACACTATCGCAATTAGCTCTCGACTTCACAGAGCAATACATGTTTACTTTACTAGGTTCGTTCCGTAACAAGATGATATTTGGAGATGTAACACCATATGATGCAAAAATTTTCTCTGACATGTTTGGTGAGAAAGAGGAATTTAAAGAGGCAGAATCCGAACAGGGTATTTCTCCTATGCAAGAGAATCCTGTTAGTCGACTAGGATCAACCTATCAAAAGTCCAAAGAAGTTATTATGTCACCAGGAGATATCATGGCACAAGGTGCATTCATCTGTGCTGCTCGTATCGTACAAGATAATCATGTGCAACCTGTACAACAAATTACAAGTAACTTTGTACCAAAAGAAGAATTCACCCAAGCAATCATTCAAGTAGATACAAAAACAGGTGAATATTGGGGAAATGAGCGTCTTCGCCTTATTAATGAATCTATCGAAAAAGCAAATCCTATGAAGCATGTAGATGCAGAAAACATGAAGAAAATACAACCATTACCACCTATCCGAGAAGGTGAGATTGAACAGAACAACTCCATGGAAACAAACGGAGAGCATCAACACATTGTATCATTGGAGGATTATAAGGGACACAAGTCTCAAAATGAAACCGTACCTAATGAACCCGCAGCAATGAGCCAGCAGGGAAATGTTGATGATGAAGTTGATAAAAAGTTGTATGAAGATATTAAGGAATTTATTATCGAATCACAACAAGTCTCACCATCTCTTCTGCAAAGAAAATTCAGGATTGGCTATATGAAGGCTATGCAATGTATTGAGAAGTTAGAACAAAATCAAGTTGTAAGTTCTTACACAGGTGATGGACCTCGTAAAGTATTAATTTCAAATAATAGTAGTATGCCAGAAGCAACAAGTGTTAATACTACTCAATCATCGGATAATACTATTTCACAGGAAGTAGCGATTCGAAGCGAAGACACAGGAACTGTACAAAAGGAGAATAGCGTCTTTAAGGATATTCTATACGACGATGTTTTAAGTTTTGTGAAAGAATCGGGAAGTGCCTCTATACCGGTACTACAAGACACGTTTGAAATTAGTTATACACGTGCATCAAGATTAATAGAAGCCCTGCAAAGAAATGGTGAACTTCCAGTTATAGCAGAAGAAACACATCTAGAAAGTATAAGCACTGAAATAAAAGAACCAGTCGTGATAAAAGATATTGAAGAAACCATAGATATAGAATTACCTCCTATTGACGAATGCTATGAAATAAACATGGAGGTTGCAGAACTAAACAAAGAATTATCTATTACTATGTTAGAGCAAGATTGGAATAAAGATCCCATTATTCATTCCGTGATTCCTGATGAGACCGAAACACTGTTTGAAGAATTCCCATCTGATGGACCTCCCGTTACAATGATAGGAACTGCAGAAACAAATAAAGAATCTACTTCAATTCCTGTTACAATAACAGAGGTAGAAGAAACACATGTAGAAATCAACACGGTTCCAGTTGAAGAAATGCTTAATCATACCGAAGAAAACAAGCTAGATGAAGATGTAGCAAAAGTTTACGAATCTATTAGTATTACGGTACAAGAAAACTTAGAAAAAAATAGAGAAGATTATTCGAAAAATGATGAGAAGCAACCAGAATATAAACCTATGAGTTACAAAGAACGCCAAGAGCACTTAAAATCTCAGCAAAAAAATAAGAATAACTCTTCGCAGTCGCTGGTTAATAAAATTGAGAAACCTAAGCAAAAAACATCGAACGTAATGAGTAAGGAATTGAACAATTTCTTTGATTAATAGTTTGTAAACCTTAAATTAAATCCAGTATTGGTATAGCCAGCATTTCGGAAAAAACCAAACTAAGAAACAAAAAATAAGCTTTCTATATAGACAGCTTATTTAGTCGGGTAAGCGGGGGGCATCGCTGCCCCCAACTCCCCTCAGAACCGTACGTGACAGTTTCCCATCATACGGCTCAAGCCTTCTTTTTATCCGATTTCAGTCCCTTTAGTATAGGCAAGGTAAGTGAACTAATTTTAAGTTTAAATTAGACAATATGAGGTGTTGCGGAACAGGCATGTCTTTTACGACTACCTTTTCCCCGTTTTGTAGTGGAGTTTTGCAGATAGCGCAGCGGTAACCTTGTTTTCTAGCCAGCTTCATTCTATCCATCGTGTTTTCCGTATCAAATACCTTACGGTCTCTTTTTTCCCAGTATTCTTTCAATGTTGGGTCATCAGGACTATTTTTGAATTTCACCATGTTGTGTCTCTCAATCTTAATCCATGACATATGTAAGAGTTGGATATTTGTTTTCGGGCAGGTTGGTGTCCAAGCATTTCCACCATGATGTGGATGCCTGTAATATCTTGCATATATCCATTTCCACGACTTCTTTGGATGGAGCTGTCGAAGATGTTTGCCGATTCTCCAATAGATATAGCTATCCATTGTACCAAAGATTTTCTTAGAAACGACATGTTTCCAGTATTGCCCGTATCCTCTGATAATAGGATTAAGCACTCGGATGATTTCTCCGATGGGTTGACCCCTCATGACACGTAAAGTATCTCCAATTTTCTTCTTCGCTTTCTGTCTACTGCCCTTACTTGGTTTGATGAACAGTTTATTCCCCTGTTCAGTTTGGTACTGCCGAATCAAGAATCCTAGGAACTCAAATCCTTCCTCAATATGTGTAACCTTCGTCTTTTCAGGGCTTAATTCCAATCCCCTGTCCTTTAAGTAGGGACGAAGTCTCATATATACAGAGAGTGCTTGTTCTTTTGTCTCCGTTAAGACCACAAAATCATCTGCGTAACGGATAAGGGTAAATTTGCAAGCAGGATTCATAATATAACTATCATTAGCTTTATAGTTTTTCTTGTAAGTAATTCCCAAGGTTTCTTCCATTCCATGAAGGGCAATGTTAGCGAGAAGTGGCGAGATAATTCCTCCTTGCGGAGTACCTTCTTGCGTTTCCGCGAAAAAGCTTTGCTCCATGTATCCCATCTTGAGCCATCGCTTCAATAGTTTTCTTCCTGGGAAGTAAGAAGTTTGTTTGAGTATCCACTCATGGTTGAGATGATCAAAACAGCCCTGAAAATCTCCTTCAAATATCCATTTCTTCTTTGTGCCCCCGTTGATTCTATTGAAAATGCTTCGTATGGCATCATGGGTACTTCGCTTAGGACGAAACCCGTAAGAAATAGCTTCAAATCTGGCTTCCCACTGTGGTTCAAGGGCATTTCGCACTATATTTTGATATACCCTATCCTTTATAGTTGGGATGCCCAACGGTCGCAATTTTCCGTTTTTCTTCACAATGTATATACGTTTTGCTGGTTTTGGTCGGTGTTGTAGCGTATTTAACTTTTTGAGTTGCTCATAGAGAAGATTTCTTTCTCTGCGACTCAAGGCTGTATGTTCATCAACACCTGCTGTTCGCTTTCCTTTATTCTGCTGTGTTACTCGTCTAATTGATAACAGTAAGTTTGCTTCGCTTCTCATGAGTAAGCGTTGAAGTTTTCTTACCTTTCTTTGTTGCTGTAACTGTTCGGCACGGTAAATTCTTTGTCGTAACTTCGTCACATACATCTGAACTGCTTTCCAGTTTGTATACGAGACGTGCGCCGACGCTCGTTCTGAGGTGTTCATAACTGCACGCTCCTATTCGTCAGAAGATAACTTACAAATGTATTTCCATGTTGAAGACCTATAAGAAGTGGGCTCCCTTTCAGGCTTGTCATGGGTTTGTCCGTAAGGACGACAATATCCGCTCAGTTATACATATTTCTATGCTTTCCTGTTTCCTTTCGGCTAGCGGCTTTTGCTTTCTCTTATATCCTTTACCCTCTGCCACATCGTTTGACTTTACAGTCATCCTACTGCTTGCGCAGATGACATAGGGCTTACCAAGTTTCACATTCCACAGATACGACAGGGTTAGGTGGACTCTTTACTCCGGATAAGTTGCGGGATGCAACGCGGCAGTATTATGAGAATGCCTTTCCTCTTATCAAGACCTGGGTAGAGCTGTACATTATCCCAAGCTAACGATTACGAAGCTTACGAGCCTTCACTCTCGTTCACCGTACCTGTCTTCTCCTAGCGGTATTCCGAGTCATGTACAGACTCTCTGTTTCCACATTTCCTCATGCAACCCACGAGCCCGTTACCAAGTCCGCAGTTTCGGATGGAGATAGACTTTGCATCTAATCTAGTAGCAGAAGCTACCCTGTGGGAATGCGACTTCTTGTCGCACCATAATTCTCGTTATCGGTACTTAAAAAAAGATCTCCAACCGGAGATCTTTTTTACTGATTGTGGGGAAGGACGAACCGGTAAGCGTTTGGATGATACTGATGACCGCCGCCTGCTGGGCACTTGCCCTTGTCTGGATATCCATTATAAAACATTCCATGACACTTGACACAGAATTCCCATTCGGTTTGAGCATACTCCGTGCCAGAGATATTGTGGGGAAGGACGAACCGGTAAGCGTTTGGATGATACTGATGACCGCCGCCTGCTGGACACTTGCCCTTGTCTAGGTATCCGTTAAAGAACATTCCATAACACTTGGTACAGAATTCCCAATCTTTTTGAGCGTTCGGTGTTTCAGGGACATCATGAGGGAGGACAAAGTTGTATCCCGCTGCCTGGTGACCACCACCTGCTACGCAACTTCCTTTGTCAGAATAACCGTCATAGAACATTGATTGGCACTTAACGCAAAACCGCCAGTTTGGTTGCCCGCGACGAAGTGTGTAACGCATTTCAGGTATATCACCACGTCCACATGCACGACCACCATGATACTGAAGTGATTTAGGACCAGTCACTGTCATATTGCAAGTAGCATCACCGACAAACGGGTGATTCCAAAATACTGTCATTTCAATTCCATCACCAGCGTACGTGATATTCCCTTGCGTCCCGGTAAATAAACTGCCACCTGTATTCCGTGAACCAAACACGAGTACAGAATTAGGTGGGATTTCCTCCATTGGAGGTATTGCCCAACCGCCATGTTCATGTTTATCCCTTACCCTTCTCAGTGTACTATCCGTCAGATTGTGGATGGTAAGAACCACGCTTCGAGCTGCATTTATTGTTTTCATTGCGGCAGCGACCTGTTGAACCGCACCAGCAACTTCACCGGTAGTCTTCGCAGCTGCTACAACTGCTGCAATAATTCTATTGTCTTGATAAAATTCTGGATAGGTACGAGTCTCTGTTTGAATCGGATAGGAATAGGGTAGGGGGTGGATTGGATATGGATAAACATAGGGATGGTCAGCTCTTAAATCAGGATAGAAATAAGGATAAGAAGATGAAGGATACCCGTAACAAGGCCCCTGTCTGAAAGTTTTTCGATTCAATGTATGTTCCTCCTTATTTTGAATTCAAATTTCATAATAGTTTATTTAGATTTGCATTTTTCAGTTGATTGTCTAATAAAAATATTCTCACAAGGGATCCGCCTATTCTTTTTCTATAATTCTATGCATATTTTTATACATCCCTATCCTGGCGCGGTTTTAGGGTTAGCCTTTTTTTGATTTAACCTATAGCAAACTTATGATTTTAAAATTATTCTTGCATTTGAGTAGAAATACCATTATATTTGTATTAACAACTATATAAATAAAACATAATTTACGTGAAGGACACACCTTACGTACCATCCCAACGGTACAGGTGTGTCCTTTTTTACGTTCTAGGAGGAAAATATAATGGCAGAAGATAAGACAAACACTCAAACTGTAGAAGAACTTGGAATGGCTTTTGAAACAGAGAGCCCACAAGGTGACACGGTATTAGAAGCAAGCTTTAATCAATTTGAGCGAGTACGTGATCATGAACTAGAAGAATTGGCGCGTATGAAACGTGAGCGTACTGTAGGAAAAGGCTTGATTACAGTCGTATCCGAAAAGCTATTCCCAACAAAAAACGGAAAGTCTGAGCGAATCCAAGTACTTACAATGCAAATTGGTACTCATACAACAGCATATTGCCCTATTACAGAGGCAGGTATAAATGTTCCTAAAAATCCTCAATGGCTAGTGGGTAGAACAAAGCCTGTTATCATTGAACACTTCCAAAAAACAGAGGAAGGAAACTTTGCTGTTGTATCTATCACAGCAGGGGAATTGGCACTTCAAAAAAGATTATATGAAGAAGTAACAGCACAAGAGGGCAACAAGGTATACACAGGAACCGTTTCAGGACATATCCCATCTGCACAAACGGTCTTAGTTGAAGTGCATGGTGTAACAATAGGTGTAAGATACTCACACTGGTCCTATACATTCGTTCGTCCGGAGGATATTGTCATTGGTGATGTTGTTGAACTTATCATCGATAAAGTAGGGGAAAAGAATGGCCGTTATGAATTTAGAGGCAATAAAAAGAAACTAGAAACAGATCCAATTGAAAAATTGTTAGAACTAAAGAAACGCCGTGACCGATTTGTAGGTAAAATTGTAGGGGTAGACGCTATTGCGGGTATTTTCGTAGAGGTTGCACCAGGAATTCAGTTTAAAGGACTTAAGAGCCGTAATCTTGCCAATCCAACTGTAGAAGATGCAAAAAATCAAACGATTGTTACATGTGAGCTGCTTAAAATCGACGCCAAAAATAGAAAAGGTACAGTGCGTATCCTAAATTATCCGCAGGGACAAAGTAAAAAAACGAATTCGTCAATTTTCCAGTTTTAATGGATGACTATGCGTACAATAGAGAAACAATTGCCTATTTATGTCCCTTCTATTCCTCATTTATCAAGTGAGGATGTACAAGGACTTAAAATATATCGAATACATGAACTGGATAAAACCTATGTATTCCATTCTTTTGACGAATTGGTTAAGTTTAAGCAGCGTTTAACAGAAGAACAGTATACCGTACTTGCTTTCATTGGTGTTCATACATCTGTTCGATTTAATCATTTATTATATTTATTTAAGGATAAATATTCACGTAAGAAAATAAATGATGCACTTCAAGGATTACTTTACTACCGTCTAATTGAAAAATGGCAAGTGGAGAGTTTTGATATGGAGATCTTTGAAGAAACATATACGTTATCCGACAATGGTTACAAATTTTTAAAATACTGGCAGGGAAATATGTTCTTCTTTGCTCCAGAACGAATTGATAATCACGGTAAATATGTTCACCTACGTTATTGGCACGATATAGATTTAATCTGCCATCTACGTTATGCTCCATCGTTTTTAGGGCATATCATGCATCCATCTATTAGTAAAGGGGTTTTTACCCCTCCTTTAAGTTTTGCAGTGCAAGGCGGAGTAATTCATAAATTTAATTTCGTTGTATACTCCTCCCTATTAACAGATAAAAAGGATCGTTTAAAACGAATTATTGCTCGATGGAAAGATTTCGTAGAGTCAGGAAAAGATGTTATTATGCAAGATTTAGGAAACAATCCTACAGTCTTAGTTATATATGTTTCTACTGAAAACCAAGCAAAGCAAATTAATAATGAACTATTACTCGACCTGCTTCCTGGTAAAGTATTGTTATGTATAGGAGAAACCTTGCACATACAAGGATTGCAACATGCATTTTATGAGCCCCTTGCAGAAGGGGAGATTAAACAATTAAATACAAAGTTATTCATAACAAACTAAGCCACCCCTGCACTCTTAAGGGGTGGCTAGTTTTCTTATATAAGCTTTAGAATTTCGTAATGTAGGCTAAACCTTTTTAAGTAGTTTTTCCATAAATTCATTATGTAACTGTATACCCTCGTGATATAGACTATTAAACTTATCTAGTGTATCTTCTTCTTCCATAGTAGGATCAAAATAAAGTATATCTGTAGCATCCCTTAATTTCGCCCCAGCTTTTCTAAATATTTTTTCTTCTTCTTCTAATTCTTTAGGCGGAATTGCAGTTAACACTTTATCAAGATGCTCCTGGGCTTGTCTCATAAGAGCTTGTACAGATTTTTTATCTTTCGCAAATGGTTTATCATCTTTAAAGCAAGCAAGAAATGCTTTTAATTCCTTAGAGACAATCGATATATATTCTTCTTTAGTAATACGTCTATAATCTCTATTTTTTTCATGAAGTTGGTTTCGTGCATTTTCACCTAATTTTTCCTCGAAGGAATTTGAGTAGTTAGACATTTCATCTAAATCTTTTTCGCTAGTGTTATCAAACATATTGGTTGATTTACTAGTTAATTCTGGCATTTTATTAATTTCATTAATTAACATTTTAGAGTATTTTTTATAGTCTTCATGTGCTTCTTTAAATTCAGAAGGAGCATTTATTTTTTGAATTTTATTAATGAGGGAAATAGCTTTTTCAGCATGTTCTTTTCTCTCATTAAATGATAGAGATTTGTCACTCGCCTTCTCCATCTCTTCACCAGATTCATGTCCTACCTTTGCTATTGCTTCAATATATTCTTCTTTAGATACTGAACACGCTGCTAATACTACAAAACACATAATAGCAGTAATAATTTTGTATAATTTCATAAATCCTCCTATATTTACATAAAATATTATTCAAATTCATTATTTTAACATATACAAATATAAAAAACAAACTTCATAATTACCATTTCAAATCGGTTGCAAACAATCTTCTCATTAAAAACAACTTAAGAAAATTAATTATCCAGTATCTGCCCCTATACAAATTACGGATTTTACGAAATAATATTCTTTGACACCTTTATGCAGAAAAACAATATATACAAATATAATCATTCGTGTAAAGGAATATATTTGAAAGGGGTAACACATTGCTACGTATACAACGAGGGTACATGTATGATCCAGATGATAATGAGGTCATTGTAAACGAAATTTTCTACAACGCTGCATCCGAACAAAAGTTAGGAAGCAAAATGGGTGTGTTTGCTGCAGAAAAACTCCCTACTTCCATTTTTAAAAAAGTTCAAGAAAACGAAAGTATGTCTTATATGGAAAGTATGGAAGTAGAAGAACAAACCATTCCAGAAATACTTTGTTATTTAGACCAAAATCAAAAACCAGAAAAACTCTATTTTGAAATGCAGTACATGAAGTAACAACAAGAACTGAAATAAGAGGGGATTTATAAACGTTGAAACAGGGGCATTATTATATAGTACATAAAACAACTATATGTAAATTCCCTTCTTATTTTTGTTCCCTTGAAACAATTGAATATGATATAAAAATAGATTAATATATAACTATATTTATTGTTTAATTGATTCCGTTTATTCCCACACCTTTTTTGTGTTGTGGTTGAGTTGTAGAAGCAAGTTGCGTCTTGTTTCATTTGTGAAAGGGCTTCTTTGAGCCGATTAGTGTATATATAGCTTATTTTGCTATGCACATTTTTAATCGACTTAAAGAAGCCCTTTTTGTGTTGTCTTTAAGTTAGGAAATACTTGTATTAGACCATTTAGGCTAAACGAATAATAAGAGTGACTAAAGCACAATTTTAAGGTACTTTTTTCTATTTGGGGAGGGGAACTATTAATGAAATTTTATAAGGTTAGTTACGGGGAAAATCAAGCTATAGCACTTATTGCAGCCAATAGTCCATATGAAGCAGTAGGATTTTATTTAATGGAAGCGCAAAGTGATTATGGTGAAGTAGAGTACGTTAATATAAAACGATTAGATTTGCATGAGCGAGTAAAGGTAGATTATGGACATATAGCAATCTATGACACCGTAGAAGAAATCTATCATCGTCAAAAGATTGTACATTTCCCATGTGTTATAGCAAATTTACTACCACAAATTTAATAAAGTAGGTGTATATTATGAATGTTGAAAAAGAATTAAGAGAGATTTTATATTGTAAACAACTTATGAGGGATATGTTCTCTTTGTCAATTGAGAGAATCGAATATTTAGGTAAAGGGACAGTCTATATGTATTTTGCAGTAGTTTCAGAGCATGAACCGAATGTTTTCTATCGTATAGATAAAGATCTTGATACATTCAGGTTTGAAAAAGGCTCCTGTGCCTATGCTATTACACTGTAAAAAAACGAACTTAGAGAATAACGAATATTAAAAGCGGTAAGAAATTACTACCAAATCCAAGGCTTTATCATATCCTACTTTTGTTAAGAATTTCTGAACTCTCCGTTTTTAAGAACAATTCATAAAAGAGACATAGTACATTAGATATAGAATGGAATGCAACTATAGAAAATATGGGATTTATATATAGGTATGGAACTTGTTGCAATGCTAAAAGCACAAGGAATTAGAAAATGTAAAACTGAGAGGAGCACTACAATATGATTACAGTTAACCGAGGATATATGTATGATCCAGATGATAATGAGGTCTTAATTACCGAAATTTATTATGAAGCTGCTACAGATACTAAATTAGGAAGTAAAATGGATAGCTTATCTTACTCAGCCATTCCTAATGAGATTAAAGAAAAAATAGAAGCAGCCACTTCATTATCCTATGTGGAAAGCATTGAGATGTCTCAGCAATTAGCTGTCGTATATCAAAATGAAATTAACATGTATGGAAAACCGGAAAAATTATACTTTGAGTTAACTAGTATATAAGAGGGAAAAAGACATTGGACGTATTTGTTCAGTGTCTTTTTTATTAATTTATAGAGGAGAATATAAAATGAATAGTATAACTGAAATAGAAACAAGTCTTTGGACAATTTGTGTAGGGGATATTTTTAGCAATGGTCGTATGCCGTACCATCTAAAAGTGTGTAGAGATAATAAAGTTGTTTAATTTATAATAAAGTCCTTTAAAAAATAATTAAGTTGTTTACTTCTTTTAGGATTAACGAAGTAGTTTAATGGAAGAAGAATTTATAGTAAGTGTTATAATAATCAATAACTTAAACAAAGGGGGAAGCATTTTTGCACAAACTCAATGCATTAATACCAGAGCTATCAGTTTCAGATATAGAGCAAAGTTTAAATTTCTATTCGGAAATTCTCCTGTTTAAAATTGAATATCAAAGACCAGAGGATAAGTTTGCTTTACTGTCTTTAAATGACTGCCAGATTATGATTGAAGAAGTAAATGGTCATTGGAGTACTGGGGAGTTATCTTATCCCTACGGAAGAGGAATTAATTTTCAAATTATCATAAATGATATTGATCCACTATATAATAGTTTGAAAAAGAACGAGTATCCAATTAAATTTGGTATTCAAGAGAATTGGTATAGAGCTGATACTAAATTAAAGGGGCAAAAAGAATTTTTAATTATGGACCCTGATGGTTATCTATTAAGATTTGTTCAAAATTTAGGTGAAAAAGATGTTGAGGCAGATTAAGATATGTAAAATAGGATGAAAATTTAGTAAATGGAGCAAGCTACTTTTTTCAATAAGAGGCATTAGTTGAAGAAGAATTAACCAACTTTATTATTTTTATAAATTACAGGCTACAACAATTAAATTTAATTTTAAATAACTTTAAAACCACCTACAAGTTAATTTAGTAGGTGGTTATTACATTTCTTAGACTTAAAATTAAACAACTTTATTGTCACTGAACACATTGTTAGATCTATTGCATAATTCGTGCGAGTTCTTTTTCTAAAGCAGCGGGCTCGTTTGCATAATTGTAAATCCCTAAAAACTTCTCTATAGCCTCTGGATGGGAACTGATTAGCTTATTGACAGCACCCTGTTGTTCAGATATGCGTTCATTCTTCGAAATTTGGCATCCCATGTGAAACCGAACCATAAACTCATCTTCTATTGCCTTTTGATATTCTTCAGACATTTGATTTGATTGATCGGATTGTGCCTTATATTTTGATAGAATATTAGATAATATACGTGCTCCATATATAGCATCATGGATACCCTGCACCATGCCAGGATCTTTAAAACAAACTGCATCTCCAACCAACGCCCATCCTTTTCCCATTCCTTTATACCAGTAATTATCATATCCGAGAATGCCTTTGACCGGTTCTACTAGTTCTGCATTTTTCAAGCGCTCCCCAATTGTTGTATTTGGAAAGTTTTCTGTAAAGAAATTGAGTAGACAGCTTTCCGGATTTAATTTTAACTGTTCTATCAATTCCTTATTTTCTAATGGAAAAATGCCGACAATTACATATAAATCATCATTCGTCGGAAAGAGAATGGCTGTATTATCTTTTATCTTGTATACTTCAAATTTAGGGACATTATCGTGGCGAAATCCAGAGAAATACCCGAAATAGATGCCGACTGTTGCCGGAATACTTATTTTGAGTTCACTTTTTACCAGCTTGCGAATAATAGAGGATCGGCCGTCTGCCCCGACTACCAGGCGAGCTAAAAATTCTTGTTTCTCGTTGTCGCCGTCTAAACCTTTTACGCCTATCACAGTTTCGTCATCACGGATGACATCCGTCACACGAAATCCTTCTAAAACAGTTACATTCATTTGGGATTTGGCTTGTTCAAGTAGAATATGATCGAGATAAGTTCTTCTAATACTATAACAACTTTCCTCTCCGTAAACCTCAGGCATGAGACCTTCTATCACGGTATCCTCAAATTGAAATTTAATATCCCGTACCGGCGGTGCTTTTGTTTCCAATAACTTGTCCATGACACCGATTTCTCGAAGAAGAGCGACAGTATTATTGAAAAAGGTATGGGTTGATAATGTGTCTCTTGGAAAATTCGCTCGGTCCACTAACAACACATGGAAACCTGCCTTAGCAAGATAAATTGCCAGGGTAGAGCCGGCACATCTAGCACCGGTAATAATGACATCATACGTCTTATTCATCGTATCACTCCATTTTCAAGTACAATTATTAACTTGCTTATCCATTAGTAGAGTTCTAAAGTTAATGCCCCTACGAGTTAAAGTAATGGGGAAAATTGATAAGAATGCACTACATACATAAATTATGGAAGCTAAAATGAAATAAGTACAGAAAAAATTGGACATATAACTTACAATTTATATACATTTATATAATCATAATGAAGCAAAAGACGCATTATGTATATAAATAATAAAGTTCTTTAAAACATAATAAAGTCGTTTAATTTACAGAAGTAATTAAACGACTTTATTGTCAGGTATTATTGCATAAAATAATCAGGAGACATATTATAAGTGTTATTCAACTTATCCCAGAAGGAACTATCAGGACGTTTTATACCCCTTTCATACATTCCTATCAGAGTAGGGTTATAGTTTAGTTCGTTCGAAAATTGAGGTATTGTTAATGATTTACTTTGTCTAAATTCTCTTAGTTTCCAACTTTTAATTGATTTCAAAATTTTTAACACTCCTTTTATTACGGTTTATTTTTAGTATCTCATAAGTTAATGATATATTGTAAAGATTTAACATAGTATTTTAAACAACTTTATTTTCACTTGAGTAACATTATATGGTGTAGAAATGCTGGTTTATCCAGTGGAAATTAAATATCTATATTATCACTGGACAAAAAGTTGTAAAAATTGAAGTAGAAGATTTGACGAAACCAGACGATGCGAAGATATATAGTATACCTGTTCATCCTAAAAATCATAGAAGACGTATGAAAATAATGGATGTATCAGAACATATTTCTTATCGAGCTTGGTATTATAATGAATTTTGGAGCAAATAATATACTTTGGATGAAAGAGTGATACGGTTGTTTCACTCTTTTTTACTTGCATTAAAAATAAAGATAGTTTAATATACAGATATATTTATTGTTTAATTGATTCCGTTTATTCCCACACCTTATTGTGTTGTGGTTGAGTTGTAGAAGCAAGTTGCGTCTTGTTTCATTTATGAAAGGGCTTCTTTGAGCCGATTAGTGTATATATAGCTTATTTTGCTATACACATTTTTAATCGACTTGAAGAAGCCCTTTTTGTGTTGTCTTCAAGTTTGGAGTTATTGTATAGCCAGCACTTTAGGCAATTATTTTATTAATTAGGGGGAAACATCATGAATTTAGTCATGGAAAAATCACAAAGGAAATTACAAAATGATGCTCATTTACATGACATTATTAAAGAAATTAAAGAACTAGCTAATCCTTTATGGATCAGTTCTGTATCAATGTTGCAAGCGCACAATCAAAACTTCAATACGAAAGCTACGACATTTAAGGATATTACCATTTCTGATTTAAGAGATTTGAAAGTAAGTTTAAGTCTCATTTATGCAGCAAGTAATATCAGTCGTAAAAGTATAGAGGATTTGAATAAGCGTCTATCCATTCAATCAGGAAAAGATATTACTTCCTATGAGGATTGGCTGCTTCATGAAAACAGAGGAATTATAGGTGAAATGATTGATGAATTTCGAAAGAAAGAGTGGAAACACCCAGATTCGAAATAACAAGTAATACAGGAGGATTATTATGACAAATATAATGGAAAGTTTACAAGCTGAATTTCCTGTCGAACAATTAGGATGGAAAATTATAAATACATTTGAAAGCCAAGGTCATTTTTTTGCGTTTGTAGCTCCATTTGTTGACGCACGCGCCATTCAGGACCGATTTGATGAAGTCTTTGGTATTGATAACTGGCAGGTGTCGTATGAAAAATGGGGTGAGAAAGCAACAAAATGTACCATATCAGTGTTTTTGAATGAACGTTGGATATCAAAAGAGGATGGAAGTGGAATGTCAACACTAGACTGGACAATTTTTATAAGGTCTGTTTCTTATATTCCACTGGCGTTAAATAGCCTAGTGTTCCGTGAATTCGAATGTTGTTAAACCAATGAACATAATCATCAAGTTCAAGAGCGAGCTGTTCAAGAGAAGCGAAGTGTGCTCCGTTTGCGAATTCTGTTTTAAACACTTTGAACATCGCTTCGGCCACAGCGTTATCGTAGGGGCAGCCCTTCATACTTAATGATCGTTGAATTCTGAATGTTTCTAAAGCCTCTGAAATCAGTTTATTATCAAACTCTTTTCCTCGGTCTGTATGAAACATCTTGATGTTATGTAAATTTCCTTTAATACTCGCTAATGCTTTATACACAAGGTCTGCTGTCTTATTTGGACCAGCACTGTAACCTATAATTTCTCGGTTGAAAAGGTCCACAAATAAGCATACATAGTGCCATTTTTTTTCAACACGGACGTATGTTAAATCACTGACAACTACAGCTAATTGCTCTTCTTGTTTAAACTGACGTTGTAACTCATTTTTGATTGGTGCTTCATTACAGGTTTGTTTATACGGCTTGTATTGTGACACCGTATAATTTGATACAAGTCCTAATTGTTTCATAATTCGACCGATTCGACGTCTAGAAACGACCATCTTCTGTTTCTTTAATTCTACTTTGAGTTTACGAGTACCATAGTTACTACGGCTTTCTTTAAAGAGTCGTTCTATTTCGTTGGAAAGCTCAACGTCTTCTTTTTCATGTGCGTCTTGTTCACGCGGCTTGGCGTGATAGTAGTAGGTACTTTTGGCGATGTTAAGGACGTTACACATTGCTGATACTGAATATTTGTGAGTGTTATTTCGGATCACATCTATTTTCGTCCCATGATCAGCGCTGCTTGCTTTAAAATGTCATTCTCCATCATTAAACGTTGATTTTCTTTACGTAATCTGATTAACTCATTTTCTTCTTCTGTCCGATTTTCTTTAGCAGTAAATGTCCCAGTTTCTTGATGATTCTTAATCCAGCGATCCAACGCAGAAGGCGTTATTTCATATTCTCGACAGATATCTGCACGGGACTTTCCATTTCCATATAGCTTTACTAATTGAAGTTTAAATTCTGGTGTAAAAGTTCGACGTTGACGTGACATAGTAGCACGCTCCCTTAGGTTAGTATGTTAAGTCTACTAGCCCTTATAGTATCTGTCCAACTTAGTGTAGCCGATTCAAAGTGAAGAATCTGACTATAGTTCTGTAAAAGGTGGCTTTTCAAATAGTTTAAAAAGAGCTGCTGTGCTTTGGGGCGTAGGAAGATACCTTGTGTGAACTGTTCTCGCACAAAAAGTTGTGGAAACACACTATATAAAAGCGAGGGAACTATAAAATGTTCTAACTGCATGTTTGACTATCAAGACTCGGAAGTAAGTCTTGCAAGAACATCGTAAACTCTTGAAAAGGTCTAATACTACGGATAGCAATAATAGAGAACCCTATCATTGTTATGAGCCCGTTGAAGGCGGTGAAAATCGAACCTAAATTCCTCAGGGAACATGGTAAGAAAAGTAATCGGGACGCCATAAAATAGCTATGGATAGAATGAATCATAGATTCTGGCGAATCACTGAATGTACGTGTCGATACTATCCGTTCCTTAGAAATATGGAGGAGGTAAAACCATACCTTTTCAGTTGTGGAAATGATAATAAGGTATATCAAATCTGCGGATAGGGACTATACCCTATTCATCTAATGAATCAAATTACGATTAGTTCATTAGTAACTGACGGCATAAAGGTGAGTCCTAAGGCTATATGTAAGGCTAAAACATGTGGAACAGTTGAAGTTGGTGAGAACGTCATACGATGGTTAATTATCGGTTCGTGGATATAAGGTATTACACATACAATACTGAAGTTCCTTAACACCAATGGCAGTAGGGTCATAGTACCAAAGAAGGTTATGTAATATAACTAGAGGGAAGGGCCCAAGTCTAATAATCATGCAAAGGCAAAATTATTCTAGGAATGTGTAACAGTAACCGACTAAACCTTAGAGCAAAATCTCAGCAAAAGAGGTGATGCAATTTGGTGCGAAAACTAGAAAATACTCTTGAATCAGAAACAGAATTAAAGAGAACATTAGACAAGCTGTACTCAAAAACAAAAGAGCATATGGAAAAAAAGACGAGAATCAAACACACATCTCTCCTTGAAATTGCGATGTCAAAACCTAATATTGTCACTGCGATACACTCGCTAAAAAGCAATAAAGGCTCCATGACTCCAGGGGTAGACGGAAAAACAATCCAAGACTACCTCAGACTATCCGAAGAAAAACTTATCGAGTTAATTCGTGGTAGACTCACAAATTTCAAGGCGCACCTAATAAAACGTGTGTTTATTCCAAAGGCTAATGGCGGACAACGACCTCTCGGTATTCCAACCATAGAAGACCGGATAATTCAACAAATGATGAAGCAAGTCTTAGAGCCTGTACTCGAAGCACAATTCTTCAAATACAGCTTTGGGTTTCGACCAGAAAGAACTACCTATCATGCGTTGGAAAGAGTAAAAGTCCTTGTTCATAACACTGGGTATCACTGGATCGTAGAAGGTGATATTCGTCAATTCTTCGACAAAGTAAACCATAGGATTCTTATAAAAAAACTATGGAGCATGGGAATCAAAGATAGACGAATATTGTGCCTAATAACGGAATTCCTCAAAGCTGGAATCTTCAAAAATATCATTAGAAATGACAATGGTACACCCCAAGGTGGCATATTAAGCCCCCTCTTAGCAAATGTATACTTACATTCCTTCGACAAATGGGTTGCCAAGCAATTTGAAGAATTTACAACCAGACATGAGTATTCGAAACACGATCATAAATTACGAGGTTTAAAATCTTCTAACCTTAAGCCAGGCTATCTAATCAGATATGCTGATGACTGGGTTCTAGTCACTAATAACAAATCCCATGCTTATAGATGGAAGACTGTTATCAAGAATTTTCTTCAGAAAGAACTTAAACTTGAACTATCCGAAGAGAAAACAAGAATAACCAACATCAGGCATAAGCCAATAGAATTTCTTGGCTTCAAATACAAGGTAGTCTTAAAAGGTGTAAAAGGAAAAAAGAAGAAGGATAAAAAGACAAGATATATCAGCCAAATAACTCCTTCTGATAAGAAGATTAAAAGAAAAGTAAAAGAACTCAGAGCCACACTCACTTCTCTCGGCAAAAGATTAAGCCACGATAAACTGAGTAATGCACAGCTAATCTTAGCCTATAACTCAAAGGTTAGAGGATTAATAAATTATTATTCATATGCCACCGAATCTCCCATAATGGATAGAGAAGGTTATAAGTTAAGAAAAAAGACTTTTAATCTTCTATCTAGGCGTGGTGGGGTCTTACATCCTATCAACAAGTGTATTAACCTTGCGGACAAATACCCTAAACGGACACAAAAGACTTTAGCTATTAAAACCGAAGTTGGCTACATTGGCATTATGCATTTAAACCTAACCAAGATGAACGAAAACCTATATAAACAAAAGGTTCAAAATGAAACTCCATACTCTCCTTCGGGACGTAAATTAATCGAGCGAAGAAAGGGAACAAAGGAGTTCAGTGTCAGACTAGATGAAATTACAAGCCTCTCTCTCCTTGAGAAAGTCAGGAAAAAACTTGTGAATTCACCCCGATACAATTTTGAGTACTTTATGAATAGAGGATATGCGTTCAACAGAGATAGAGGAAAATGTAGAATTACAGGAGTCCCACTTGGGAAGCACAACCTGCATGTTCATCACATTAATCCTAATCTCCCGTTAGAAGAAGTCAATAAGCTGCCAAATCTAGCCTGTGTAGATAAGGAAATTCACAAGGCAATACACAATGAAGTTGATATGAGCAGCATCTTGAATAATAAGGAAATTAATAAACTGAAACGATTCAGGAACAAAATTCATGCTATTTGATTATTAGATGGAGCGCCGTATGAGGTGAAAGTCTCACGTACGGTGTGGACCGGGGGAAAAGCCACTCTTAACAGGTAATGCTGAAGAATTGGCTTACCTATCGGTATTATAATGTAAAACCTACTAAAGTAGAACTTTCTACATGTAGTAATGGCCCAAATAGTATCTATATTTCTTATCAAAAGAAAGGATATTATTTTATACCACCTACTATGTTACAGCAAAAACATAAACAAGGAAGTTCAATGAAGGAACCATCGAATGGCCAAGTAAGTCTAGGTGTACTAATTCAAAACATACAAGAGCTTGCAAAACCATTAAGTATTACATCCAAGGAAATTCTACTTGCCTATAATCACAATTATAATGCGCAAGCGAGAACATTTGAGGATACGACGATTGGTGGTTTAGAAGGAATTCTAACTAGTTTACAGTTGATTCACGAAGCGAAGAATATTCGTCCTGGAAATGAGAAACAGCTTAACCGGTGGTTATCAGCTCTTATTCCTGGTGATGTTACGTCCTTTAGAGAATGGTTACTTCATGATCATACAGAAGCCATTCATCAACTTATAGAACAGTTAAAAAAACAACAAAGCGCGTAAACCTTTGTTTTATAGCAGGAAAACGAATGAACAGGATATGAGGTCTGTTCTTTTTTTATTACTTTTTGGAGGGATTTATTATGCAATTTACTATTAACCGTACATTATTTATCGAAAAATTAGAGAAAGCTAGTGCTACTGTAGACGTTAAAAACCCAATGCCGGCATTACAAGGTGTTTTATTGGATTGTAATTCAAAGGGAATGATTCTAATGGGTTCAGACGGTACAGAAACTGTAACATTAGTAACTCGCTTTAATGTAAACAGTGGGGATTGTACTGAACCGGGGAAGGTGCTTTTTGCAGCTGCTCCGGTACTTAAAACGATTAAGAAATTCAAAAGTGAATTCATCGGTCTTGAACATAAAAACAATGAGCTAAAAATTGTAGAAAGTAAGAAGAAACAATTTAGCTTTTGTACCATGGATCACGAAGAATATCCTGAAATTAAAATTGAAGCAGGGGAAGATTGGATTTCACTTTCACAAGACCAATTTGTATCAATGGCCAACGGAACATTACATGCTATTCCTGCAATGGATACACGTAAGATCCTAACAGGTGTGAACTTAAAATCAGTTGATAATAAGTTCTTTAGTATAGCAACTGATGCTCACCGTTTAGCCCGTTTACATTTTGATTGTACAAAGATCACTATCGCAAAAGATGGTGAAGTCGTGTTACCAATTAAGTCTCTTAAAACAGCTCTTAAGCTCTTTAATCGTGAAACAAATTTACAATTAAAGCTCATTAGTGATACACAGCTGTTGATCCGTGGCGAAAGTATTATCTATCAGTCTAGATTACTAGCTGGTACATATCCCGATACGGCACGTATGGTACCCGACGAATTTAAAAGTGAAATACAACTATCACGTGAAGAATTTAAAAATACGTTGGAGCAGCTTTCAGCATTTTCTTCCTTAATCGTACTTACGTCAGAAGGAAAAGAAAGCATCCATCTTAAACCACAAAATTCTCAAGTAGGTACTGCAAGTGTAGAAATTCCATGTAATCAAGTAGAAGCATTTACATTGGCTTGTAATGTGGAATATCTGCTACAAGCACTACAAACGATAACTTCTGAAACAATCGCGATAAAAATGATTAGTAATCAGAGACCTATCGTGGTAGTGGGAGCAGAGGATACAACTCACTCTAATCTGCAGTTAATTCTACCGGTTCGCGTGTAAGGGGGCATCCAAATGAGTATGAATCACAGTGACTTCTTTGACTTTTTACAGTCAAAAGAAGTCCTTCCTAATAATCAAGAACTTCGTCAATCCTTTGAATTGATTATAAATGGATTTATTGCGAACGAAATGCCTGATTTAGAAAACATACCATTAGAACATATAGATGAATTTGAAAAGCAATTTGAGCAGCTACGACATTATGTCACGTTTTATAGTGATAATTCATTTCGTATATATGGTCCAGATTGTGAATTAAAAGAAATGCTACATTTACATCTTTTCACTGAACAACTAGAAGATGTAGAAAAGCAGGGGCTAGAAGATGAGATATTTATTTAATCAAGGAAATGAGATGAAAGTATACATACGGATACTACGCATACAAAAATTAATTCGTAAATATAACATCCCATTCTTAATCAATATCAATGATTTTCACAGGGACAAGTTGCATATCACAAGTGAACTATTATTCGAGTCGCTTGCGCGTTTTAACGAGCAAACAAGTATATTTTGTCACTTTGCCTTTGGAACTGAAGAAGACCTGTTAGATGGGACGTTATTTAGCTCAGAAGACATGTATTCGAATTTCGCTTCGGATATTAGTTCTATGGCTGCGGAAGGATGTTACTTCGATACAGCTGGTTACTATTTATGTATAGGCTCGGAACATATAACACAATCTGATTTTCAATTCGTGTTACATGAATTTTCGTTTAACACCTATCAAAGTGAAGCGTATCCCAGTCATATTTTGATTGAATTTCTAGAGGATGGTTTTGAACAGTACTCATTTGATGAATGGGTACTTTCTTATTATGAAATTATAATCCGTCTTGCGGCAATGATTCGAGAAAAGACGAAGGGGAACCAGGTATGAAATTATTATTTACATACAATCACCAGAAAGTAAGAAAGTATCTACTTTCGTTAAAAATGCAAAAGAATGCTCACTTACTTCATGAATTACTTGAAGATAAGAAACATGAAGAAGAAATCTACATATTAGATTGTTTGGAGCACTCAAGAGAAATAGACTTCAGTAAGATTTCAGAACGATCCATTCAACAAGTAATGGCTTCTGTTTCTTATTTAGAGGAAGACTCCAATTTCCCAATTGGTTTAATTGATTCGAAAACTTTACTTGAAATAATCATGATTGCGGAAAAATCTTTAGATACTGATCTTTCCTGCTTCTATACATCGCAATTGTATCTTATGGAGATATTTATGCGTATGTATAGATTAGGTATTCCGGTAAAAGATTATTACCCAACTTATTTAGAACAAGATAATTTCGAAGAATACGATTGTGAGGAGTCATTTAAAAGCTGGGGTGATGACTTAATTCAAGATATGAAATTACATCACGAAGAGGTAGATAGCGACGATCAAGATACTCTAATCAAATATTCGGATCTATTTCATATATCCATGGATGAGATAAACCGCATTATTGAGAATGCATGGAGTCCAATTGGTGAAATGCTCTCTAATATCAAGATAGAGGATCAAAGTTTCTTTCATTCAATCCAGAATCAGTTTGATATACGTATGCTTTACCAAGCTGAAGAGGAAAAACTTTACCTTTTCTATGATGATGATACATATTTTCCAGCAATTAAACGAATTGAGATGTTACTTCGTATCTTTGAAGAGATACAGTTAACAAAAAATATAGCAAGTTAGTACAGAGGGACTAAAAATGAAAAAATTATTTGGATATTCATCTAATATAGCGATGTCAAACTATTTACTATCACTTAAGTTAAACAAAACTTATAGCATCGTAAATTGGGAGCAAATTAAACAAAGATATCAGGAGGAAATATATATATTAGAAAGCCTTTCTAAAGATATAGAGATAGATTTTAGTAAAATCTCTCATGGAGCAATTGGTAAAATCCTAACTTGTGTGGATTTTCTAGATGAAAACCAATCACTAAGGTGGGAGGACATAGAAACAACAGATACGATTGTCATCTTCTTACTTTCCATGAACCTATTAAACATAAATCTATCTAAATTTTATTCATGTCAATTTCATTTCTTACATTACTTTAAAAGGCTGCATGCGCTTTCGATTGATGTAACACAGTATTCTCCGTCGTATTTAGAGCGAGAGAATATCTATGAATTAGACCATGAAGAAGGATTTAAAGAATTGGGTACGGACATGATCGAAGATATGGGCTTAGAAGCTTTTTCAATTGATGAAGAAGAGCATGAAAAGCTCTCCACATTATTCGACATACCATTAAAAGAAATACAGGAAGCAGCAGAGGACATATGGGGTGCTATAGCTGAAACGATAGATGGCATATCACCAAAGCATAAAGAAAAAATTTCAATATTACTAGATTGTTATCCAGTAAGGTATTCTTACCAAATTAATGAAGAATCTCTTTATCTCTATTATGGCGAGGAACCATTATACGGGCCATATAAATTTGAAATGTTACTAGATTTATTGGAAGCAATCTATACGCAGGGGGAAACAACAAATGAAGACAGTAGCAATATTTGATGCTTTAGAGCCAAAAGGAATTGTAACCATACAGCAATTTAACAACAAAATATCTCGTGGAGAAACTGCCGTTACTTTTAAGGACTTTTATTTAGCTTTAAAAGAAGTTATGGAGCAGGGTACACAAGATAATACTCATTACTCTAGTGGCGTACTCCCAAAAGGTTGTATAAAACACGAGGTGTTATCTAAGAGTGGAGATAAACAAGCTGTTTGGATTGAAGTACCAAAGGCTCAGTGGGATATTCATTTTTTTGAACGACCGTTTCAACAAGTAGGCTTTCCACGTCTATTATTTCGTTATACGGTGTACCAAAAACGAGTTACGAATATCTCTGTCTTTGCTGTAAAAGAAGATATGGAGTTAGAAGAAGGAATGAAATTATATCAATTTCCATATTCTAATGTTCATCCTAGTGGCTCTGTATGTACAGGTAGAGTTGTGATACCTGAATTCCGGACTTTAAAAGATTTAGAAACATTTCATGTTTTATTCTTTGCAAGTTCTTTTAATCACGACCTTACACATACTCATATGGAACCAGTTGGAGAGCTATTTAAACGATTTGAAAACCAAAGTTTTGATGATTCTATTTTAATGGAATCGGAAATGACTTTTTAATACACGCTCTTTAGAGTGATTGTTTATTAGAAGCAGGGGAGTATTTATTAAGAATAATAATTTTGTTGGAGTTTAGATTATAAACATTGGATCCAACATGCTTAGGAGGAAATACGGTGTATTTAGATTATGAAACACGAATGAGAATTGAGAGAGAAAGACAACGAATTATTAAGTTTTTAAACGAGAAGGGTATTACACAAAATTCAGATGGCAAAAGAGTCAATGATTTACCACTTTGGCCATTAACTTTAATGGAAAATAAGTTAATGGCAGACAGTAATTAGGTACATCGAATTTTTGAAAATAGCAGGACTATATAAAAGCAAACATACTAGGAGGATTTTTATAATGACTAACTTATTCGGATTATTTGACATGGAAAAACAAGTAGAGGAAACAACGGTACCAGTAACAAAACCTGCTTCAGAGCAAGCTGCTGCTAAAAAAGAAGAAAAAAAGGAAAAAGCAAAGAATAAGACAAAGGCTAGTAAGAAAGCTACTGGTTCAAAATCTACAGATTGTCTAGATAAAATCAATACAACAACGGTTGTTCGTCATGTAGTATTTGGAGATATACCGTTAGTAGATTGGTTTACAGAAGAAGAAATTACACATGGAATTGCTGTTCAAAATGGAGATTCCACAGATGTAAGAAAAATAGAAGCAGAGGACATTCGCGTAAAATTAGAGCAACGCTATCCCTCATTTGTAAAAGGCTTAACTGTCATTAAATTTGATGAGGATACAAATGCACTACTTCCGATTTTAACTGTCGGCGCAAAAGGAGCAAGTATTGTAGAAGGACAATCCATTTCAGATTGTCCTTTTTCTTTTCTTAGTACTTGGCTGAATCACTTTTTACCTGGGGATTTTATTCCAAGAACTTTATTAATGGACTTTATTATTATTGCACAGGCCATTTCTCGTAAATGTGATTGCGAAGTGCATGCCGATGTCTATTTCAATAAAGAGCGTGGTTATTTTATGGACTTTCCACGCCAGCAGATAGCAACTGAAATTGTAATCCCAGAAACGAATATAGAGATGCAGTCTATCGCTATGAAAGTTATGGAGATACACAGTCATCATCGTTTCTCTGCTGAACCAAGTGATTTAGATGATCAAAGTGAACGGGCTCCTATTCTTTATGCAATTGTTGGCAGAATAGAGGATGTTTTCCCTGAACTACGAGTACGCACTTGTATAGATGGAAAATTTCATTCTATTAATCCTAACTTTATATTTGCAGGAGAATATGCAACAAAAGGGATAAGCCAAGATTACGATTTAAGTAGGATCACACTTTTAAAATAAATACACAAGGGGGCGTAAAAGAGACATATTTTTATGTCTCTTTCTTTATTATGACAACATTAAAAACAATTCACGTTTCAATGTTTACAAAGATAAAGCAATACATGTTAGTTCTTACAAAGAATAAACAAGCAATAGAGGAATCGCATGATGACTATAAGCTATTTCAATTTATGTGCAAGTTAGAGATGAATCACATATATGAAGCATTAGAAGGACAGAGGAAGAATACTCATATTGATTTAGACACACATCAAGAATATGTAGACACGCTTGTTGTGCAGTTGAATTTACTTCAATATGTTGTAGGCATTGTGCAAGAGGTAGGAGTCATTTATGCTGCATCGATACTAGTGATGCATTCATTTGACTTGTATACCGTGCATAGGCTTACAAATTTATCGATTCCATTTCTACGAAATTTAGAGAATACACTATCAAAAGAAAAATAGGGGGCTATAAAAATGAGTATTGTTATTGATATTGCAGAAGGAAAGAAGATTGTACCACATATTGTATTAGTAGGTGCTGGAGGAAACGGAGGATTAATTTTACAACATATTGCTCAAATGATGAGTATTTTTCAATTGGATGGTGAAATTGTAGTTGCAGATCCAGACACGGTTGAAGAAAAAGTGCGCCCATAAGGGCCTTGTAAACTCTGATTTAGTAAATCAGCGGGTGAAGTGAAACAAGATAACAACCCGACACCGGTAGCCTTATCCGTAATCGAAAGTGAACGGGGAGTGTAGCATGGCTGCAACGGGATAAGTCACTCTAATGTCATGAGTGCGACTGAATTTCTAGGTGTACCGTGGTAAACAAGGTTGAATGCTAAACTGCGTGAAGGATAAATCAAGGGGTCTTATCGACGACCATATCGAAATAGACATTGAAACGATATGTCTCTAGTTCAGCTCATCTATTTTTTGTGGAGAGAGGTGTGTTTCACACTAGAGAACCAACTAAAGTACATTAGTAAAGATTGAAAGTCCCAACCGACATTACTACAAACTATTTACAAGGTACTAAATGGGGATTACCTAAGTGGAAGCGCCATTTATGGCTATAGAGGATGATTTCAAGGTAAAAACCAAGAAATGTGGCTCTTGAATATTCCATATGGTAACGGAGCCTTCGTAGTAGTCAGAGATAGGGAAAGCCTATCACACTAACGTATGACAAATTACGTTAGGTCATGGTTGTGAAATCAGGATGGCGAAGGAAGGTAGTCAATTAGTTCATGATGATAATAAACAGGAAGGAAGCGAGATGCTGATGAGAAATCCAGTTTATGTATTGAACACCTTGTCGAAGAATACTATTAAAGAAAACTATAAGTTCAAAAGATTATATAGAAATCTTTATAATCCAGAATTCTACTATAAAGGTTATCAAGAAATATATGCCAATCCAGGTAATATGACCAGAGGAACCATAAATAACACTGTTGATGGCTTCTCAAAAAATAGAGTATCTAAAATCATCAACAACATTAAAAATGGTAACTATAAACCTACTCCTGTTAAGCGAGTATATATTGATAAAAAAGGGAGTAAGAAAAAACGTCCTCTTGGGGTACCGACATTTGACGATAAACTTGTCCAATTAGTAATAAAGTATATCTTAGAAGCAATTTATGAACCAAACTTCTCTGAGAACTCACATGGATTCAGGAAAAATAGGGGTTGTCATACAGCTTTGAAACAAATTAAAAAGAGTGGTAATGGAACTAAATGGTTTATTGAAGGTGATATTCAAGGTTTCTTTGACAATATCGACCACCATATCCTAATTGACCTACTAAGAAAACGTATCAATGACGAAACACTCATCGGATTAATATGGAAGTTCCTAAGAGCTGGGTACATGGAGGATTGGCAATTCCACAAAACATTCAGTGGAACACCACAAGGAGGGATTCTCAGTCCTCTTCTTGCCAACATATATCTAAACGAACTAGATATATACATGGAAAAATACGCTGAAAAGTTCGGAAAAGGTCAACCAAAAGACAGAGAAGTTGATAAAAGATATCAATACTTACACCTCAAAATAAAAAGAGGGCGTAAGAAAGCAGACTTACTAAGAGAACAAGGTAAACACAATGAAGCTCAGGAATTAATCGAGCAAGTCAACGAATGGGTTAAGGAAAGGGGACAACGTCCCTACTACAATCCAATGTCGGATAAATTTAAGTCACTAAAATATGTTAGATATGCTGATGACTTTATTGTAATGATAATCGGCAGTAAAGATGATGCCAAAGCCATTAAATCTGATATAGCTCAATTTCTCAATGAAGAATTAAAATTAACTTTATCAGAAGAAAAAACACTTATCACCCACTCTAGCAAGAAAGCAACATTTCTTGGATACAACGTCAATATCACTAGAAACGAGTTATTTACCAAATACTCGGTGAAAGGTGCAAAAAGAAGACATCACAATCTAAAAGTAAGACTTGAAATCCCCCATGAAGCATGGCGAAATAAATTACTTGCCCTGAATGTTTTAGAAATGAAGTATGTGAATGGGAAAGAAACTTGGAAACCAAAGCATAGACCGGAAATGGCACACCTAGATGATTTGGAAATACTACATAATTATGTATTACAGATCAGAGGGATGTACAACTACTACCAATATGCAGTTAATTCAACGGTACTCCAAAAATTCAGTTACGTTCTAGAATACAGCATGTATAAAACATTCGCCAATAAATATAAAAGCTCAATCGGAAAAATTAAGGGGAAATATTGCAAAAACGGTGTATTCATAGTCAATTACAAAGATAAAAAAGGCAAACAACACTCTCATTCTTTCTACAGGGAAGGATTTAGAACGGTTGATATAACTAAGATGAAAACACAAGAAAATAACATCGACAACTTGTTAGCCTCAAGAGTTCATATGTCAACAACTAGTCTTATGGATAGGTTGTCAGCCAACAAATGTGAACATTGTGGTAAAACCGATTCTAACTTAGTAATGCACCATGTCCGAAAAATGAAAGATGTTGAGAAAGGCAAAGCCAAATGGCAAAAATTAATGATTGCCCGTAGACGCAAAACATTAGCCGTATGTGAGGATTGCCATAATGAAATTCACTATGATATGAGAGTAGAACTTATAGCGAAAAACAGAAAAAAATAACTTTGACAAGCAATTGATGGAGAGCCGTATACTCTGAGAGGAGTACGTACGGTTCGGTGAGGGGTTTTGAGAAACCTATCATAGCAATATGACAAGGCGCTCGCTTCCTACTCTACAACCTTGGAAATCAACTCTTTATTCGACCTGATGTTGGTAAATACAAAGCAGAAGTACTGGCTCGTCGATATAAAGCTGGCTATAACGTTCCTATCACTTCCTTTACGTCACAGTACATAGAAGACATAGAAACAATGCAGCAGTTGTTTGGTAATAAATATGATTTATTAAAAAAACAACATAAAGACGACTACTTGTATCTGCCAATTGTAATTGGGGCAGTAGATAATATGTTTTCTCGTGAAGTCTTTCATCAATTCTTCCATCAATCGGATAATCTTCTTTACATCGATGTAGGGAATACAGCTGTAACCGTTCCTGATAATTGGAGAGAAGTAAATAAAAGACATTGGACACCTCAACAAATAGCTGATTATAAAAACAGTGGTTATAACGGACAAGCAGTATGTGGAGTTAAATTGAATGGCGAGGTCATTCTTTCACCACTTGGTGATTTATTTCCGGATGCTTTTACGAAAAAAGAAACGGCTCCAAGTCAATTAAGTTGTTCCGAATTAGCTGCTTCAGAACCACAGCGCGTTATTACTAATAAGTTCGCTGCCATGACTGTTGCTCAATTCGTTAACGAACTCTTTGATGAAGGTACCGTATCGAATCACTATATCATTTTCCAGGCTCAAAAGGCTTTTATGAAAGCTGCACCAATTGAGGGGTAATGATATAGGAGGGGACAAGATGAGAGTGTATCAATTAGATTCCACTCAATTGCAACACAGTTTAACACCAACAAACATGTGTAATGGTATTCTACAATACTACCAATATAAACAGTATACCGTTGTATCTGTACTTGATTTATCAAAGCAAGATTCCGAAATGATACCATTGCTTCTGGCTTGTTTAGCAGAGGCTTTGATTCATTTCAATCCGGATTCTTTTTTAGCGAAGGATGAATCTAGCATTTTATATTGGTGTAGAAAGAACTTTAAAGGATTTCATAGTATCTCTGACGATGGATTTTTACAAGATTTCAAGCAGATATACGAATGTTATCAATCATTGCAGAACGTTGGGAAACAAGAGAAAAATATAAAAATAAATATGTAATAGCAGGGAGAAGTGAAATGTATGTATAATATAATCAAACGTCAATATAATTCAATTATCCAAGAGGTGATTCGGATTAACGAAGAAGTACAAAGGGAATTAAACCTATTAGTACAAAAAATTTGTGAAACCGTGTCTTCTGTCCAAAAAATAATCCTTTTTGGCTCTCATGCTTATGGCACACCAAATGAAGATAGCGATTTTGATCTTTGTATTGTTGTGGATGGTGTAGGAGCAAGAAAAAGGGAAGTCATTAACCGTATTAATTGGGGTATTTACGATATAATGGAAACACCAGTTGATATTTTAGTGTATGGACCAGAAGAGTTTCAAGAACGTGCTAATCGCAATGTAACCATGGAGCACAAAATTGCACTAGAAGGGAAGGTCCTATATGAGAAATACTGAGGATCTAAAAGAGTGGGTATTTATTGCAAAATCTGATTTAGATTCTGCTGGTTACTTAACTCACATGAAACCTTTCCCTACTGCAATTATTTGTTATCATAGTCAACAATGTGTGGAAAAACTTCTAAAAGGGTTTCTTGCACTAAACGGTAGACCAGTCCCTAAAACTCATAACCTTTTAATGCTGCACAAATTGTGTCGGAAATTAGATGAGGAGTTCTCATTGATTTTAGAACAGTGCGTGCAGCTAAATGGTTATGCTACAGACATTCGTTATCCGTATTTTGAAGCACTTACTGTTCAAGATGGATTAATCGCTATACAACATGCTCAAAAAGTAATGAGCTTTTATATGGAAAAGTTAAACAAGTTGAATATACATGAAATCACAGTTGATTAAAAATAGAGGATATACACAAAAGAGAGTGCCTATTAAATAGGGACTCTCTTTTTCTATCTAAAAACAGAGGAGGCATGCTCCATAGTAGTATGAAATGATACTTTGCTATGGGGATAACAATATAATGATGGATATATATAAAGAAATTAAAGAGGAAATGAAAAAAGTCTATTTATCTCGCGATTGTTGTTTTGTAGGTTACAGTGGGGGGAAAGATAGTTCTGCCATGTTGACGTTACTATGGGATGCAATTGCTGAGCTACCACTAGAGCAACGTACAAATCCAATTCATATCTTAACTTCCGAAGTTGGAGTAGAAACACCTGCTATGACGGCTTATATCTCAAGGACATTACAAAAGATCCAGGAGAATGCAAATGAGCAAAACCTACCATTTGTCGTTCATGGTGTGAAACCACTTATGAAAGAATCATATTGGTATAAGGTAATAGGCAGAGGCGTTTTACCACCGAGCGGAAACAGTAGATTGAGATGGTGTACTGACTCTCTCAAGGTCAAACCGATGCAGCGAAAGATGAAAGAAATCTTAATAGCTTCTCAAACTACTACTGCAGTAGAATGCTTTGATGAATATGATGGTGTACTTATGCTGGCCGTTCGTAATGAAGAGAGCGCTCGAAGAAGACATAGTATTCAAAAGCATGAGATAAGTAATGATTCCTTATTTTCACGTCATAATGATATGAAGAATATCCTCTGCTTTAATCCAGTTAAATTTTTAACCGGTGATGAAGTATGGATGTTACTTTTAGATAGAGGGATACTGCCTTTTGGTGTGGATGTGGAAGAAATGAGCATACAGTATGGACAAGCTATGTTTGAATATGGCATAAAAACAGGTGGGAAGCAGCAGGGAAATGCTTGTGGAGCTGCAAACTCACGTAGTGGATGTTGGACTTGCCTAATGATGAATGGTGAGGATAAAATGTTGACCCAGCTAATAAGTGAGGGGTATACGGACTATGCTTATCTACAATCCTGGAAAAGCTTCTTACGTTCGATTAGAAACGATATTCGGTATCGGAATGTAATGAATAGACGAAGCCTGCAAACGCTCCTTAGAAACGAAAATAAAAGGGATTCAGACTTGTTTTCCATATGTAATCATGTTGAATATGATTATATTATGTTTGATCGTACAGAAAAGGGAGACTATGCACCAGGAGGACTAACAGTAGAAGGTAGAAGAATGCTTTTAGAGTATCTACTTTATATTCAACAAGAAATGAATACGAGTCTTATATCTGAAGAAGAAATTGAGGCAGTACTACAAGGCTGGTATGACACAGATGGTATTCGCGTATATCGAGATGAATTGGAGCCAATACATCACGCATGTCTTGGTGAATTGGTGTTCAAACCTGATTGTACAATAAATGAAGAAAAAACGACGTCTCCATTCCCTGTGTTTTTCGTGGAAATTGATGTTCATTTAGGGAAGCAGGAGATATTTCGTTGGATGAAGGAACGACAGAAAGTTACGCAGCAGAGTTTTTTCTTTTTCCCTTCAAATTATTCTAATGATTCTACAAAGCTTACATGGAACAAACTAACCTTTGTTGTATCTAGATTTGATATAACAGAAGCAAGAGATGCTGAACGCATTATACGTCAATGGTTAGGTATGACGATGTACCATGAAAAGGCAGAAGCACAACATAAAAAGATGCTTGTACAGCTGTTCATTCATTCTATGAAGAATTAGCAATTATTTAATCCGGATGAATTAGAAAATACGAAGATCCTATATACTACAGAGTTTATAAGTAGGCTCTCTCGATTGCTAGAAACAGAGGAGTTGCTATCCGAGGAGACTAATCACCTCTTTGCAAAAATACTTAAAGAAATGGCTAACGAAACATTTCTTATAGCGTGATATATAAATAATAGATATATTTAGAGAGTACCTATTCAATAGGTGCTTTCTATATTACAAAGGCAAGAGGAGATTTTAATGGAATTTAAAAAACTTATGAAGTATATAGAAGAGAATAAGGAAGAACACTTTGATGAATTAATTAAAGAAAATGAAAACGCAATTAAAGAAATCGATAAAAAAAATGAGAAGAAAGCAGATTTTTAAAAATAGTTATGATATTTACCGAAGAACTATTAGAAACGTATAAATATAGGATTCAAGGAGGATACTTATGACTGAAATTAGTTTAAAAGACAGATGTATTCAAATTCTAGCCACAATTCCAACAATAGTATTTTTTATTTGGAGCATGTACTACTGCTTTCAGCTATTTGTAGGAAATGAAATACCTGGAGTAAATCCTATTACAAAGTTTATACTTGGGTTGATTACACTGTTTATGGGAATAGGCGGACTTATTAATTTAACTAAGCCTAATGTAGATGCTGTCGAGTTCTCCCTAAAGACACTTTGCGGGTTACTTGCAATTGGCTTTATATTAGGGTCAGGACAATTTATAGATATCGTAAAAGTAGTCATTAATTCATTGTAAAGAAATCATATATTTTTTAGTACCTTTTAAAAGCCCAATTATATTTTATATATAATTGGGCTTTTATTTTTCTGTAATAAATTGAAACTATAATTCGAACTTGTAGAAAGGAAGGCAGAATACCACTTCTAAGATACAAAATTAGAGTATTACACCAAATAATTAGTTATATAAATAATATAAATATTTCTCATTTTTTTACAAAATTTTCAGTTTTTTCTTACGAAACCGCATCACTATAGCATTCTATAGAAGTTTAATGTTAATTCAATTCTTTATATTCGGAATTTTCGGCAAAACGCGTATAGACCTGTTGTTATTTTTTCCCTATAATCAATCTGTAGTTTCAATATTCAATTTTCTGTAAATTCGCGCGAACCAGGAATTGTTTTAAAATATCTTTTACTAGGTAAAATAAAAACTACAAAAATCAATTATCATTTTATGGAAATAAGGTGATCTTTTGTTTGTTTGCAAAGAACATGTATTAAAAGTGATTCAAAATCTAAATGTACCGCATATTTGTGAAACAGACAAAAATATAAAATGTAGGTATTGTGACCATGCTTCTCAATATGAATTGTATATATTTGATTTCAGGAATATCTCAAAAAGATTAAGAATAATCAGTTGCCAATAATCTATATATTATTGGTCTATGTAAATAATCTTCCGATTTTTATTCTGAAAATAATACATAATCAGATGATTCGGTCACTTGTATTGCGATTTAGTAATGTTCACATTATAATTAAAGGGGAGAATAGTGAATATGGCATCTTATATCATTGGTAAATTAAACTTAAACGAGGAATTATTAAAGAAAGATTTAGCTACAATCGCGAGTTTTCCAGTTATTCCAGAAGAGTATGATGAATTTAGTTCAGGTTATTGGATGAACAACTCTTTATGGAATGCTTCAAATGATAAAAATGATACAATGTATCGTGATTTTGATCATGCAGCACAACAAACAGAGTATGGTAAGCAGTTACCTTACATTAACTCACTTCTTGAAGAATACTTCACTTTTGATAATTTAAAAATGGTTCGTACACGTAATTTAGTGGATGCAATGGTTATCCCACATAGAGATTTCGTTGAATTCTCTCATAGTACAAAGCAACGTTTCCGTGTCTTCTTAGCTTTAGAAGATAATAAAATGGCTTTCCATTCAGATGAGGAAGCAGTATTCCGTATCAGAAAAGGAGAAATTTGGTTCTTAGATGCAGCAATTGGACATGCAGCTGCTAATTTCTCTAAGGATAGCCGCGTTTTCCTTTGCCTGGACTATGTATTTGATAGTGATTTTGATCCATCTGATATCTTCAAAGATAAAAAGACATATAATCGTGATTTAGAAAGATTTATTGTCAAACGCGATAAATTAGATGAAACATTTGAAGAAGAGTTAATTACTTCACTATCTAAAGTAATTTCAAGAATTAATTTTAGAGATGTTGTATTCTTCTTATCGAAAATTCATTTTGAAAAAGATATCCCTGTTGCAAAATGCTATGATTGGCTAGATCAAATTGCAGAAAGAAGCGGTGATCAGGCAATTATTCAGAAAGCAAAACATTTACGTGAGTATATTATTGAACATCGTAATTTAGGTGAGCGCTTCAGTATGGATAACTGGAAAGAAGAAGTTACTGTTTGATTTTAGAACAAGTAAAGTAAGTTCTTTACATAAACAACCGATTTTATTTTAATAAAATCGGTTGTTTTACTATTTGTAATGTAGGAAAGGAAAATGGTTCATATGGAGATTTTAATCGGTATATTGTTTAGTATTTTATGGGCATCAGGTGCTATCGCCACAAAAATTGGTCTTTTATCTTCATCCCCTTTAATGTTTGCAACAACAAGGTTAATTAGTGCCGGTCTTATCATGTTTATCTTTACATATTTTATCAAATCTAACAGATGGCCTAAAGGAGTAGAGTGGAAACAGTTAGTTGTACTAGGTATATTGAATACCACTTTGTATGTAGGTTGCTGTTTCTTGTCACTAAAGTTGGTATCATCTAGTTTATTTAACTTATTTATCACAGTAAACCCATTTGTTGTTGCTTTGTTATCTTCTATGTTCTTAAGTAGAAAAGTAACAAAACAAGAATGGGCTGGTATGTGTATTGCCGCATTTGGCTTATTTATTGCCGTATATCCGTATTTAAAGGATACGCAAGCCACTGTATCAGGCATCATTATTCTTGCAATTGGCATGTTGTCTATGGGAATTGGGAGTGTATGTTTCACAAAATACGATATGAAGATTGATCGTCTAGTCATTAATACTTGGCAAATCATCTTTGGTAGTTTATTTGCAGTTCCTTTAAGTTTCTTATTAGATACAAATCCATATATTAATTTAGACATGAATTTTGCTATTGGTCTATTTTGGCAGGTTGTTATGACTTCGATAGTATCCATGTTACTATGGTTTTATTTATTAAAAAAAGATCCAATAAAAGCAAACAACTATCTATTCTTAACACCGATTTTTGGTTATTTACTAGCATGGTTAATACTTAAAGAAAGTATTACAATATACCATCTGTTTGGTGCAATTTTAGTAATTGGTGGTTTGTTAATCTCAGGAACCATGAATATTAAAGACTTACTACGGTCAAAAACAAGAAGTGAAAAACATAATTCTATTTAAAGTTGAAATATTTGACCGCTCAATTCAACTAAATATGTAGTGAATGCTCTTGGTAATTTCGACTGAAGTTATCTTGGGCATTTTTTTGAGTTTTCTTCCATTCTTTTTCAGAATGTATGTAAAAAAGCTACATACGTTATAAAAAAGGAGGGAACGGAATGAAAAGACTTTGGTTTGTCATTTTGTTTTTTATCACCATGCTTACAGGTTGTTCTGTAAAAGATGTAAATTGGTACCCGATATCACAAGAGGTCATGGCCACTACACCAAAAGAACTCCCATTTCCAATATCCTATCCTACTAAATTACCTTTCGAAGTAGATTCAATAACAGTTACAAATGAGAATGCAGAACATGTTACCGTTGTTTATTCAAGTAAAGACAATCAAAACTTAATTGTTGAAATAACAAGAGGAAAGGATGTTTTCCCACAAAAATCTTTACAAAAGATCAATGCATTTGATAAAACTCGTCAAGCATTTAATCATCAAAAAAATGAATCACATTATATATACTGGAATGAAAATGACGTACATTATCAAATTTATTCATCTAACGAAAATAAGAAACAATTAACAAATGATGAACTTTGTACAGTTCAAAAGTCTTTTTCGGTGAAATAGGAGTTACGTTTTTTTCATCGAGTTTTTTTAGATAACGTCAAGTATTGATAGTATCTTTTTAAAGATATTTTTGTTTTAAAACCTATTTTATTTACCAATTCATCTTCATTTATTCCTTGCTTAATTAGACGAAGAATAAACGTATTCCTCATCTGTTGTGCAGAAATACGTCTACCTAATTCTGCTCGTTTCACTTCCAGTCGAATCATCTTTTGTATAGCAACCTCAGACAAAGCCTTTGGTGCATCATTTTCGTAAACCCATCGATATGTACCTCGATTAAAATCAAATGCCACAAATAGGGGATTATCTGTGTGCTGTCGAGGTCTTACAGGTTCAGGGATAGTCGAATAATATTTGTAAAGCTGTTGTGTATCTTCAGCTGTTAAGAAGATGGATCTAGTAACTCCGTTTTCTCCTGGAACAATTAAAGTGTTCCTAGCAAACTGTATATGGTTCATATTAAGCGATACAAGCTCTTGTAAAGACAAACCATAGTTTACTATTAAATTAATTATACAAGCGTTTCTATCCATGATTAGAGGACGGTATTTAGCTTGTCTCTCTGTTAATCCCTTAGTTGATAGAACGGTTTGTTTTAAAAGTACTTCTTCCGATTCGGTAATAAAATCATTGTCATTTAGTGATTGATCCGGAATTAAAGAGAGATGAATATCATCTAATGGACTAACTATACCTAAAAACATGTGTAATTTCTTTAAAACCACCCATATCCTGTGCCTTGTTTTAAGCGAATATTCTCGTTTATTTTCTAACACTGAGAAATACGCTTGATAATCATCTACGGATATTTCATTCCATGATTTGATATGTAAAAGTAACTCATTTTCATTCAACCATCTATAAAAATCTTTAATATCGTATGCATAGCGTTGGATTGTAGAATGTTTTCGGCCTTTTTTACTTAAATATGTAGAGAAATCTTCTAAAGTTTTCTCTAAGCTAATTGTCTTGTTCAATATAATCACCTAATTTCTTTGGATATATTATAACAGAAAACAAGTGAAAGACCTGCTACCGCCCTTTGCTACGCACGGTTGCTGGCATATCCAAAAAGCAAACGGACAAACAACCCTTTGCTTTTTGGATATGTTGTTTATTAGTTATAAAGCCAGATAAATAGAGTTATCATAATACTCCAAAAAGGCACTACAAAAACTAATCCCCAAACAATCCCTTTAAAAAATCCAATCTCGTTATAGGTATTCATTTCTATGTAAGTTGTTTCTTTTAGTGTAGCCATGTGTAATCCTCCAATATAAATTGTTTATTAAAATGAAAAAAGGACAAACCTAGTCCTGGTAGGGATACGTAGGTTTGTCCTTTTGTATGAGGGTAATGATCTGTTTAATTACCATTATTATAACGCAATTTACAAATATTTTCAATTAGGTCGGACATCTTATTAATAATCATACTAGCTATATTAAAAATCTATTATAAATATATACCTTATATAAAAAAAGAAATAAAGATAAAACTATTATAGGTTATCAAAAACAGGGGAAATATCTACTCCCACAAGGGAAAATTTCATGTTAGAACCTAAAAAATCATAAATAGCAGAAAATGTATTCGTAAATTCAATGATTATTAGACGTTTAATTCTACAAAAAAACAGAAAGGAATTACTATATTTCTACATGAAATCAGAAAGAATTTGATACCAATCGCATTATATATATTCAACCCCGTAAATAAGAACTTTTTTACTTATTTTAGTAATCAGGTTAATTCTAACCGTCTAATTATCCACATTTTATTCAGATTAGGCTGCTATTTTTGAACATAACTCACTATTTACACATAACTCACATTTTTGTTGATGATTTTTATTAGATAAATACAACAACATTAGTAATAACAATGATTTTAGAAGGATTATATCCACATTGGATCATATTTGTCCTCATATCCACTATTTTTATAATTTTCCTTTTGATTTTTTGTAGGTATTATGGGATAGGTTTTAATACAGTAGAGGAATACACTCTAGTATTATGTGGAGAGTTATGCATTGATAGAATCAAAATTGTATAGAAGTGCATAAAAAAAGACTCCATTTTACATGAAGTTCTTTCGATTTAGTATTTATAAATAGAGTAGTAGGAAGGTGTTACTACTCAAATAAACACGAATAGCCCTCTACTTTTGTTTTTTTCAAAAATAGAGAGCTAGTTGCTATTATTTTATTTTCATTGCGGTTAGCACCTGATCAGGAGTGGTTATTGTTACACCAGCACGTACTAAACGTTCAAAGGTACGCATAAACTCTAGTAAATTAAACTGTTTTGGTAGCTCAATCACACGCAGCTGCTCTTGCGGTAGCTTATCAATTTCTTCAATAAACCATTCACGTACATCACTTGGAATTGTGCGTTCTTTATGGCCGCGTACTTTTAATTTTTCGCGCATTTCAATTTCTAAAGCAATATATGCATGGAGATTCACACCTTGATCATATGCATATTTTCTAAATAACGTTTCTTCCTGATATTTTAAATAATTACGGTGATAAGATTCTTCCGTCACAGGTACCGCAAATTTCTGCTTCAGTAGTGTATGCACATTCTTAAACATCTTCTTAATGTTGTGAAGAGAGTACATAGAATAATGTAAACCGAAATTAAAGACAGCTTGCTCACGGTCACTATTTCTCTCTTTTGGTATATGTTGCGCAATAAGAGGGTAGATACCTTCTTTCGCTGCAGCATCAAGGATTTGATATTGAGATGTTTGATGCAATAGTTTTTTCAATGTATATACAATTTTCGTTGGATATCCTTCTTTTCGATCAATCATGTCACGGAGTCCGCGAATTACACTGCGGATTTGACGATGACAAGTATGCTTTAATACATGAATGAACTTATTCATGTCTGCAGACAGTTCACCGATATTCATCTCCTGTAGAACTGCTTCTATAAACTTCGCCTTGCGAGCATAGGTAGTTTTTGGTGTAAATGGATCCCTGTGTTGCTCTTCTCCAGATTCTTTTGTACATAAAAAGTCCGAATGAATAGATAAATATAAGGTTGTATATCGTTTTGTATGCTTTACCCCTTTTTGCATTTTGCAAATTTTGAATAGGGGATTCCCCGTACATGGTAATGCCGTTGTTAATTCATCGATAACGGCACGGATTTGATGCGGATATTTTTTATGTAAGAAACGATACATCCCACCGAAGTGAGTTTTGTTGCCTCTTTCGTCCTGCTTGTCCAATGAACGCTTTAATGTTGTTTCCGTATGTTGTTGCATGGCAATGTCTAAGAATAGTTTCTTAGACGCTACAGATAGCTTAAAGAAAGCCTTTGTAAATACAACAGGACTAATATATACGTATGGATTTGCTTTTTCTGTTTCCTCATTCATAAAATGAGTCAGCTTGATTGTATATCGGCCATCTACTCCGTTTTCAATGGAGATAATGTTATGTAAGTTTAATTTCTTTAATGCAATATAGAATTGAGAGTGTTGGATATAAGCAAATTCTTCTTTATATTGCTTGTAATCTTCCCACATCATATGTATTGTTACATTTGGAATGACGCCGTTTGTATAGCATTTTTTATGTAGGTATAAGAACACTTCAAGATCTGCATTGGTAATACCGTATAATTTATGTTTTCTTCCTGTTTTTTCTGCAAGTGTAGACATTACGCGACGTGAAAAAGATGGCTTGGCTTTTTCGACAAAACCTTCTACATCCGCAATACGCTCTTCGTATGTCATGTGCTGCAGAATATCTTCTAAATATGTATCTTTGTAGCTGTAGTACTTCTCCTCAAATGTTTCCACAAACTTTTGCCAAGATTTTAGTGTTACTAAAACTGCGTTTGTTATTTTTCCATTTAGGCTACGTTGATTACGTATCACAAATGATTTCCCCATCTTTTTCACCTCCGTTCTACAAATTCAGAAATATATGTCAAAATACTATAAAATATACCAATTTTGATTATAGCAAAATGAAAAATGCTGAAACGTGCTCCTTTAAGAAGAAAAATAGCAACTTGCAACAGCTTATGAAGCTAGTCGTATCAAGGGTTAAGAGAATTTCTTAATTTTTTTTTGTGTTAAGGATACCGCAAACGTGTTGCAAGTTGATTATATGTATATGAATAAGCAGAAAAAGTATCTAACCCCTTGATATATAAGGGATTAGGGTGAAAATGATAGAGGAGTTAGGGAAAGGATACCGCAAACGTGTTGCAAGTTGATTAGCAGGATCATTAATAATGAATTGCAATGATTACCCTTGATATAGAAGGTTTTTGGGCACTTGTAGATTGAAAGTAGGGAAAGGATACCGCAAACAGTGTTGCATCTTGTGTAAAGAATAAGGGCATGAATACCGCAAACGTGTTGCAAGTTGGATGATATGTATATAAGTAAGTGGAAAAGTACCTAACCCCTTGGTATATAAGGGATTAGAGTGAAAATGGTAGGGGATTTAGGGAAAGGATACCGCAAACATGTTGCATTTTATGTATGTAACTTACTCAAAATATACGAAAAATAGCTTAAAAATTTTAAAATTACTAGGTTGAAAAATAAATTATACCGTTGCAAGTTGAAAGAAATAGGGAAAGGATACTGCAAACGTGTTGCAAGTTGATGAGTTAAGGAAAGCAAAGCGCAAAAGAAATGCAAGTAATGAAGAATAGGTAAAAGAAAGAGCAACCATGTTGCAAATTGAGGACTAAGGGAAAGCAAAGCGCAAAAGGAATGCAAGTAGAGAAGAAATAGGAAGAGAAAGAGCAACCATGTTGCAAATTGAGGACTAAAGGAAAGCAAAGCGCAAAAAAATGTAAGTAAAGAAGAATAGGTAAAAGAAAGAGCAACCATGTTGCAAATTGAGGACTAAGGGAAAGCAAAGCGCAAAAGGAATGCAAGTAGAGAAGAAATAGGAAGAGAAAGAGCAAATATGTTGCAAGATGACGAGTTAGGGGAAGAAAGACGCAAAATCTTGTAAATATCTGTTACAATAAATTAAATATAATAGTAGTAAGGAATTTTATGATGAAAACTACTTTGTTATGATCCATGGTTTAGGGAGGAATATAAAGTGGATAATTTATTACAAATGTTTCGAGATGCATTGTTAATCTCTGAGCCAATTTATAAAACAAATGAGCTAGTATGGAATAAGTGGAATGCATATTTTAAAGATGTTGAAAACAATAATAATAAAGTATTAACCTCATCTCATGCATCTCCATCATTTACTGCATTAGTGTCTTGGTTAGAAAAAAAGCAAGAATCCGGTATTACATTAGTACAAATTTATGCGAAAATTGATTCCTATAAGGAAGAAATATATAAAGAAATTGAAGGATTTATAGAAAAAGAATTTCAAGATATAGCACTTTCAAGTTCCATAGTAGTAGAAAATAATCAAAATATAGATAAGACAAATATAGTAAATCATGAGGATTATTATGAGGTAAATAACTCTGCTGTTTATTATAAGCTAAGAGATGGGATTGCAAAAAATCAATTTGAAGAAGATGAGTTAAGTAAGGTTTTACAATATCCTATTGAAACTAAATCTTCTAATGGTGTAGCTCAGCTTTCTTCACACAAAGATGAAGATTTAAGACTTACAAATATAGAAGAAGCTGCTCGGTGGAATACCCTTGTCGATGATGTAATGAGTAATATGGATGATTTAACGGCAGATTGTTTAGATGCAATTACAATACAATGGATAAACGAAGCAAAATCTCCAGACGAATTCATTGATTTTTCTTATGAGCAAGTTTTAGAAATGTGTAACATTCCAAAAACAGTAGTCAAAAATAAAGAATACTATAGAGCGGAAGATAAAATTAAAATAGCAAAGAGAATTGCGGCTTTAGCAAGCATTTTTATCTATTTAAATGATGATAATGAGGTAGTAGTATTAAATGACCGTGATGATGATGGAGAACGTTTAGAATTAAAACGTGAAGTAATCAAAAGGTTATTTGTATTAGATTCAGTTGTATTGTGGAGACATAGTGTTACTAATGAATACATGGGCATTGAGTCTTGTCGTATTAAGCCAGGCAGCTTTTTAACCAATTACTTATACGGATCAAATAATACAACAGCGTTATTATCTAAAAAAGCACTTGAATATAATAGTTATAGACACAAATATCATAAAAGGTTAATTCGATACTTAACATGGCAATGGAGAATTAGACAAATGTATTCATCATTGAAAAAGCCATATTCTATAGGTGGGGACAAAGGGCTGCTAGCAGTAATGGATATCCCAAAAGATTGGAAGCCGAATCGCATTAGAGAACAGTTGGAAAATGTTCTAATGGATTTAGAAAATGAAAAAGTAATCTCTCATTGGGAGTATAGTGATCCACTTGATGAACAACAAATTGGGAAACGTAATTGGTTTAAAAACTATTACGCTAATTTAGGAATAACGATTTTACCGCCTGAGGAAATGCTGCAATCAATGGATAGGGTAATCGGAAAGAAATGTATAGAAGAACTTCAAGAACAATTACCTGAAGTAACAGTTGTTAAAGAAGTAAAGAAGACTGTAGAATCAGTCGAACAAATAGAGAAGAAAATCCGTGAACAAATACTGAAAGTACACAATGAAAAAAAAGTAAGCATTCGTGAAATAGCAGATGAAATTAGTATTTCTCCGTCTACATTATCTAGATTTTGCAATTATAAAACAAAACGTTTATCTAAAAAAGCATTAGAAAAGCTAACGAAATGGTGCGAAAGACAAGAAATATTAGAAAAGATGTAACATAGACTAAACATTTCTTTTAATAATAGTCCAATTAAAAATACACATACATTATGTATGTGTATTTTACTTATTATCAATTGCAAGAGGCAAAATTTCTTTTATTAAAAGTAATTTTGGAGGGCGAAGGTCCTACTGAAAAATCAAAATAGTTATACTGTTTAATCCACTACAATTAAACTTCTTGTCTTATCGATATGGTTCAGTAACATACGATACTCTTCTTCATACATAGTTAAACGTTGTAGAAGGGATTGATTCTCAGCTTCTAAATCTTCAATTTGATTTTGTAAAATTGTCAATTCATTTATATCTTTATAATTTTGTAGAAAGAGAATAATGTCATCTAATGTAATAGACAAAGAGTTTGTTTCTTTTTCTGGTTGGGAGAGAGGAATGCTGTTTCCCACTTTTCGGTGTTGTTTGGCTTGTTGGATTTCGTCTTGGTATTGTTTTCTCACATATGAATTCCAACGAAATCCACAAGCTGCGGGTGTTCTAGCTAGTAGTTTTGCTACTTCTTTGAATGCAGCTAACTGTGTTCCACCGTTACGAATATACTGAAGTACTGTTGATGCGAGAAGTAAATCGTTATCATTAGTCCAAGAATCTTGTCTTGAAATTACCACGTTTTAACCCCCCATATATGTTTTATATTACATATATGCAGTTACTTAAAATGATAGAAGCTCAATCTCTCTTACAATAATTAAGGGTAAGTTTATAGAAGTATCTATGATTTTCAATGCAAAATTACATATAGGGTTGACTATTCACCAAATCTGTAACTATAATGGTTACAGGTTTGCAACTGAATTAATAGGATTGACATGAGTTAGTTCTATGAATGATGTATAAACAAATATTTAAGAATGAATGGAGTTGAAAATACAGACCTAAATATAAAATATATTTCTAGAAAGAAATTAGGTAATATACATTTTTTTATAATTATATATTAATAAAAAGAGGTGCGCGTTTTGAAAATTTTTAAGGGAATTCTAGTTTCTTCAATTGCATTAACAGCATTTAATGGAGTAGGTGGTATACTTCCAAGTGAAAAATCAGAAGTTGCCTACGCAGCTACTTACAATTATTCAAATAAGCAATTAAATTCTACTGTACATAAGCAAGCTACTAAACAATTAATTTTAAAATTTAAAAATGAAGCGAATTTACCATATCAGGATGGAATAGAAAAATTCATTAAAGAAGAAAAACAAGATCCTGAATTCATTGGAATTTTAGCTGAATATCCAAATGTAACTATAAATCGACTTTTTAATTCTTTAAATCCTAAAGAAATTAAAAATCTAGGTAAAGAAATAAAAGATTCTGATCATATTTCTTCTAATTTGCTAAACTACTATATTGTAGAAACTCAAGATGGTATTGATGTACAAGTGTTACTTACAAAAATTGAGAAATCATCTCTTGTTGAAACGGCGTATTTACAGGAAGAAGAGGCTTCACCAGCAGAGCGTTTACCAAATTTATCTGTTAACCCATATGATGAGCCTAGACTTACAAGACAAGGTTATCTTGAACCAGCACCATTAGGAATTAATGCACCTTATGCCTGGAGCATAAAAGGTGGGGATGGAAAAGGGACTACATTCGTAGATATGGAGTATGGATGGTTATTTAGTCATGAGGATTTAGTGAATCAAAAGATTGAATTGATATCTGGACAGAATAAAAGCGAGCACCATGATCATGGTACTTCAGTCTTAGGAATTGTTTCGGCAGAGGATAATAACATAGGCGGAATTGGAATCGCGCCCAAAGCTAAGGTAAAGGTTGTATCTCAAATTAGGGATAACGGAAATTATAATACAGCTGATGCTATTTTAAGTGCGGTTAACAATATGCAAGCTGGAGATATTCTTTTACTAGAGGCACAAGCAACTTACGATGGATATGGAGATAAGAACTATCTTCCTGTAGAAGTAAAACCGGATATATTTGATGCAATTCGTCTGGGAGCAAATAAAGGAATTATTATTATTGAAGCAGGTGCAAACGGCGGAAACGATTTAGATCAATTCAGAGACCGTAATGGTAAACAAGTTTTAAATCGTAATAGTCCTGATTTTAAAGATTCAGGGGCAATTATGGTTGGAGCAGCTTCTGCAAGGGTTCCTCATAAACGTTCATATTTCTCTAATTACGGTAGTAGAGTGGATGTGTATGGATGGGGGAATGCAGTTGATACTACAGATGCTAAACCAAGTGAATTTACAACAAATCTATATACTTCTAGCTTTAGTGGAACATCTAGCGCATCACCTATTATTGCTGGTGCTGCTGCATCAATTCAAGGAATTGCAAAAAATAATAAGGGAAAAGTATATACACCAAGCCAGCTTAGGAATATTTTAAGCGACCCTAGTACTGGAACGAAATCTAACGATCCAATCTCTGATAAAATTGGTGTTTTACCTGACTTAAAAGCCATTTTATCTAAACTGGGTTTTTTACCAAACTTAAGTAATGATTCTTCCATTGTATTTCCTGAGGAACAAGAGATAAATAAAGGGAATAAGGGAAATGAAGGATCAACTATTACATTCCCAAAAGAAGATTCCGCTAATAGTGAAGGGGACTCTAGCTTTATTTTCCCAGAATAATTGGTTAATTAGGAAGAGTTAAATAGATTTTTAAATGAATATATTGTTGTGTTCTTAGTGTAGTGAAGTATTTTACATCGAAAATCAAACAAGTATAACCCCTTCCTAAATTTAGGAAGGGGTTATACTTGTTTGAGCTTTTAAATTTAATCACTTTATTGTCGATTTATATTTAGTAGAAAAGATTCATAAACTAATTGCTTTTTAGTAAAACTTGGAGTAAAAGCTTCCCAGTTTCACGGCAAAAGTAATCTTTCGTCTTCCTGAGTCTTACTTCAAAGTAAGATGTTCAGTATGGCTATTCCGTTAATACTGTTGATATTTTAAACAGGAAACGAATGGATCAATTTTCCCAATCTATTTTCTTCCCCAACCTTATTATCAAGCTATCAAAAGTTTATGGCTCTACACCTACCGTGGCTATCGCTTTTCATACGCTTAAAAAGTAAAAAGCTAAGGAATAAAAATATATTTAATTATATAAAGGGAGGAAATGTCTTTGGGATAGTGTTTTATATTGAAAATTCCGTCTTTTATTTATAAAGTTATAAATTGTAAAATTATGGTAGAATTAGTTTTATATGGTTATATATTACATTTTTTACAGGGGGAAATTATGATTGAACATGTTGATGTACTTATCGTTGGTGCAGGACCAGCTGGATTATTTCTAGCAAAAGAATTACTAGGGATTTCTAATCAGACAGTAGCTTTAGTTGATAGTGGAAGATCTATTAAAAAGAGATATTGCCCTTTGGTTAATAAAGGGAATTGTACACAATGTAATATTTGTCATGTTGTTGAGGGGGTTGGTGGTGCTGGAATGTATTCAGATGGAAAATTATCATCTTTTCCAGCAGGTAGTGGTTTAGTTAAGCTTCTTGGAAGCGAAGAAAAAGTAATTGAATTAAATAATTATGTTTTAGACCCATTTATTTCTAAAATGAATAATGATGGAATTAAGCAAACAAAAGCAGATGAATCGCAAGATTCATGTATGATACAACAGGCTACAGATAATAAATTAGACTGGAAATGTTATGATGTCTATCATATTGGTACAGAAGGTATTATTGAATATTGTATTGAGCTAGAAGAGGATTTAGTCAATGGTGGACTAAATCTACTAACCCAAACAAAATTAAAAAGCGTAGAAAAGAAAGAAGATATTTTTATCTCTACTTTAATAAATAGAAGGGGAGAAGAGTATCAAATTTCTTCAAGTAATTTAGTCATGGCAACTGGAAAAGCTTCTGGTCATGTTTTAAGAAATATAATGGATAAATTAAATGTAAATTATTCTTTTAATGAAATTGAATTAGGTGTTCGAGTGGAAACTGAAAGAGAAGGTATAGTTGCATTGTCGGAAACTCATTTAGACGCTAAAATAAAAACGAAGATGGATGATGGAGCTGAAGTAAGAACGTTTTGTATGTGTAATGGAGGATATCTAGTTAATTGTTACTATGATTCTTATGTTCCTAACGAAAAAATTTGTACAATCAGTGGATTTTCTTTTAGAGATAAAAAATCTGATAATGCGAATTTTGGTGTGTTAGTAAGACAAAGTTTCCCAGATTATGTTGATCCAATGGGAATGCAATTGGGAATTATACAAGCAATTAATAGGGCCTCGGGTTATGGGGGAACGATTGTACAGAGATACGAAGACTTTATTTCAAATCGTCCTACAAGTAAGGAGGGGCTAGAAAATAATTCAATCCAATCAACGCTTCCAGAAGCTACACCGGTTAACTTAAGATGGGTACTTCCTGATTATGTAACAAATCATATAGAAAGCTTTTTAGGGAAATTATCTGGTTTATCAAATAAGTTAATTACAAAAGATACTTTACTACATGCCCCAGTATGGGAATTATGTTGGGATAAAGTGCATGTAGATGAACATTTACGTACGAATATTTCAGGATTTTATGTAGCTGGAGATGCCATTGGATGGGCAAGAGGGATTATTCAAGCCGCGACTACTGGAGTAGTAATAGCTAGAGATATTCATACCAGAAATAAAGAATTAGTAAAAAGTTAGGAGTGGTTATTTGAATCCAAGAGTTGGAGTAGGAGCATTTATTATTGATGAAAACGAGAAATTACTATTAATATTACGTAATACAAATCCTGAGAGAATGCACTGGAGTATTCCAGGAGGAAAAGTAGAGTGGATGGAAACTGTAGAAGATACAGTTGTTAGAGAAATCAAAGAAGAAACAAACTTAGATATAAAATTAGAATCTTTATTATGCGTAACAGATCATATTATAAAAGAACAAGAAGTGCATTGGGTTTGTCCAACATATATTGCAACGGTAAATGATGGCGTAGTTAAAAGAATGGAACCAGATAAGATACTTGAAATCGGATGGTTTTCTTTAAATGATCTGCCAAAACCATTAACACTTACAACAATTAAGGCTTTAGAAGCGTATAGAAAAGAAAATGTAAGGAAGTGCTAATAGTGAAAGCTATCATAATGGATTTAGATGGCACATTAGTTAACAGTGAATGGTTAGCAAAAGAGGCGTATAATTTTGGTTTTAAAGAGGTATTAGGGAGACCACTAACTGTAGAGGAGAAAGAAGAACTAGTTGGAAAGCCGATAGCTCTATTTTTAAGCCGATTCCCTGATAAATCGGATTTAATTAAATCTCATATTCTTCACTATTATCAAGAAAATATTTATAAAGTGAAGCTATATGATGGGATAGAAAATATGCTTGAGAGTTTGTTAATGAAGGATTATAAATTAGGAATAGTTACATCACAGTTGAAACATTTTGCGAATAGTGAATTGGAAAATAATAAAATTCACTCATACTTTCAGAGTGTTTTAACGGTAGAAGATTGTGTAGAAAGTAAACCGCATCCTTTACCACTTATTCAAGCAGCTAAGGAATTAAATATAGACCCTAAACAATGCATGTATATTGGCGATCAAATTACTGATATACAAGCTGCTCATGCTTCTCAAATGAAGAGTGGAGCAGCATTATGGGGAGAAGGTATGTTTGAAAAACTAGTTATACAGGAGCCAAATTTCGTATTTAATACACCAAGTGAACTATTAGAACTATTAAATCAAAAATTAGAAAATAAATGGTAGTTTATTTTGAGATAGAATTGTAATCAAATAAGATTGAAGAAAAATTTTAGTTTCCATTTTGTCTTTTCAAAATTTATAAAGTGTGAAACTAAATAGAGGATAAGATACAGTGAATTGTCTTATCCTTTTTTATTTATAAGCAATGGTATGTGCATATAGATTTTCATTGAGTAAGATAGCTTGAAATTTACTAATTAAATTGTTACTGAGGGGGAGAAGGTGTGAATAAAATATCTAAAGTTTATAGTGCGATAGAAGATATAAAACATAACTTTCTTGAGGTGAAACCAGATTTAACATTTAAAGAGGTAATAGAAGAGGCAAATCGATGTCTATATTGTTACGATGCTCCATGTATAAAAGCTTGTCCTACAAGCATAGATATTCCTTCTTTCATTAAAAAGATTACTACAGATAACTTAAAAGGGTCTGCTCGCGTAATTTTTGAGGCTAATCCAGTTGGAGCAACTTGTGCAAGAGTGTGTCCAACTGAAGAACTATGTGAAGGGGCATGTGTATTAAATGAAGCATCTCAACCAATAAAGATAGGAGATTTACAGCGCCATGTTACAAATTGGACAATGAAAAATGAAGTCCAGTTGTTTAAGGAAGGAGAAAAAAAAGGGAAAACCATTGCTATTGTTGGGAGTGGCCCAGCAGGCTTATCAGCTGCGCGAGAATTAGCAAGGTTAGGCTATACTGTTACAATTTTTGAAGCAAAAGAAAAAGCTGGGGGATTGGATACTTATGGAATAGTATCTTTTCGATTGCCGCAAGAAGTATCACTGTGGGAAGTTGATCAAGTTAAGAAATTAGGTGTTAAAATTCTTACTAACACAAAAGTGGGTAAGGATATTATAGTATCAGAACTAATGAATAGTTTTGACGTAATTGTTTTAGCGATTGGTATGTCTTCTGTACCAAATCTTAATATAGAAGGGGAAAATTTGAAGGGAGTATATGATGCAATCCAATTTGTTGAAGATACAAAAAGTAAAGAGCCCACTAGTCGGTTCTTAGGTTCGCGTATTGCAGTTATTGGTGCAGGAAATACAGCAATTGATGCAGCAACTTGTTCAGTTCGGTTGGGAGCTGAAAATGTAAAAATGATTTATCGTCGTACCCAGGAAGAAATGCCTGCATATCAATTTGAATATGAGTTTGCTAAACAAGATGGAGTAGAATTTAAGTGGTTAACACAACCAAAACGAATTATTGGTGATGAAAATGGACATGTAAAGCAATTGGAATGTATACGTATGGAATTGGGAGCAGAAGACTCTTCTGGGCGTCGTAGGTCAATTCCTATTGAGGGTTCGGAATTTATTATTGAAGTGGATGCAGTAATTAAGGCGATTGGGCAGACGCGTTATATTAAATTAATTGAAGAATTTGGTCTCCTTCATAATAAAGGTATTGTTAAAATCAATCCAAAAACAAACCAAACATCTAATCCAAAAATTTTTGCTGCAGGGGATGTTGTTTTTGGTGATGGTCAAGGTGAAGCAATGGTGGTTAGTGCGGCAGAGCAAGGTAAACAAACAGCATATGCTATTCATAAATATGTGTTTGGTTACAAATTAGATGGAATGATGAAGGAGGTTTTATAATGGCGGATTTGTCTATTAACCTAGCAGGGATAAAATCTCCTAATCCGTTCTGGCTAGCATCGGCACCACCAACAAATTCAGGATACCAAGTACAAAGGGCTTTTGCGGCAGGATGGGGAGGAGCTGTTTGGAAAACGTTAGGTGCACCAGTTGTAAATGTCTCTTCTCGTTTTTCTGCTACAAATTTTCAAGGGAAAAAAGTTGCTGGATTTAATAATATTGAATTAATTTCAGATCGTCCCCTTGAAGAAAACTTGAGAGAAATTTATGACACAAAGAAGAAGTTTCCGAATCATACAATTATAGCTTCACTTATGGTAGAACCGAAGCAACATCAATGGCACGAGATTGTTAAAAGGGTACAAGATGTAGGAGTTGATGGATTTGAACTGAATTTTGGTTGTCCTCATGGAATGGCTGAGCGTGGAATGGGATCTGCATCCGGGCAAGTACCTGATCTTGTAGAAAAGCAGACATATTGGGTAAAAGAAGTAGCAGAAGTACCAGTGATTGTAAAGTTAACACCTAATATTACAGATATTACAGAAACCGCATATGCAGCCGTAAAGGGGGGAGCAGATGCAGTTAGTATGATTAATACAATTAACAGTCTAATGGGAGTTAATATTGATACATGGAATCCCATTCCACATGTAGATGGAAAAGGAGCACATGGTGGATATTGTGGCCCAGCTGTGAAGCCAATTGCATTAAATATGGTTGCAGAGTGTGCACGTCATCCCGAAATCAATGTACCAATTTCAGGTATGGGGGGGATTTCTAATTGGCGTGACACGGTAGAGTTTATATTAATGGGATCAACAAGCGTACAAGTTTGTACAGCTGCTATGCATCATGGTTTTAGTATTATAGAAGATATGTTAGACGGTTTAAATAATTATTTAGATGAAAAGGGAATTTCTTCTGTGATGGATATAGTAGGGAAATCTGTACCAAGATACTCTAATTGGGGGGATCTTAATCTAAGTTATCATGTGGTAGCAAGAATCAATGATGATGTTTGTATAAAATGTAATAAATGTTATATTTCTTGTGAAGATACATCACATCAGTGTATTGAGATACTTACTAACGATAATGGAAGTAAATTTCTTAAGGTTCGTGAAGAGGATTGTGTAGGGTGTAATTTATGTTCTATTGTTTGTCCTGTTGATGGAGCAATTGATATGATTGAAACTACAAGTAAAGCACCAGTGACTTGGAATGAGCTTCAAGCTTCAATAAAATAGCTAATAAAAATTAAACATCCAAAGAAGAATACACAAGGTTATCATAAATAAATGCTGCCCTGATTCAATTTTTGAATCAGGGCAGCATTTATTTATGATATAGACCAATAGCTTCAGTAATATTAGTGAGTCCATCTTTTTCTAGTAAAGTTAAGATTTCTTGATTAATATGCTTTGCAACAGAGGGACCACGATAAATCATACTAGTATAGATTTGAATAAGTGAAGCGCCAGACTTAATTTTTTCATATGCATCTTCTCCAGTAAATACTCCACCGGATCCTATAATGGGTAAATTTCCTTGAGTCTGTCGATAGATTTTAGAAATAATTTCTGTAGAACGATGATTTAATGGTTTACCGCTTAAACCACCATTTTGTTTTTGAAATTTTGAATTTAGATTAGTGCGACTTATAGTTGTGTTCGCTGCGATAACTGCATCAATTTTTACCTCTTGAATTATTGAAATAACTCCTTCTAGTTGTTCTGGAGTTAAATCAGGAGCAATTTTTAAAATAATAGGACGATATTGATTATGTTTTTTACACAGCTCATTACGTTTATCTAATATAGAAGTTAATAATGGTTTTAAAGTATCGACATATTGTAAGTCTCTTAATCCTTCAGTGTTTGGAGAACTAATATTAATGACAAAATAGTCACCATAGGAATATAGTGTTTCCAATCCCTTTTGATAGTCTAAAGTGGCATCTGAGTTTGGAGTATCTTTATTTTTCCCTAAATTTATCCCTAGAGGAATATTGGGACGTGGTAAAGTCATAAAGTTTTGCTTTGCTCTATTCAAGCCCTCACTATTAAAACCCATACGGTTAATAAGTGCCGTATCCTCAGGTAAACGATATAAGCGTGGTTTAGGATTTCCAGATTGAGGTTTAGGTGTGATAGAACCTACTTCAACTGATCCAAAACCAAGTGATGCAAGACCTGGGTATACATCAGCAAATTTGTCAAACCCTGCCGCCAAACCAATAGGATTAGGAAATTTAATATCTAGTAATTTACATTCCAATCTAGAATCATTTAATCTCATATTTTTATTGTACATATTTCTAGCAAATGAAAATGATTGCATCATTTTTAAAGCATGAATAGTTCTCGTATGAGCTTTTTCTGGGTCCATCTTAAATAATAAATTGCGGATATTTGCATACATCGTTAGAATCTTCCCTTCAAATAAAATAAAAAGAACGATAAAAACTCTTTATCTAAAATGAACAATGTAAAGTGTATTCTAGATGATTGATAATTAAAATTTTTGGATAAGTACAACGCCTATAATAACTAAAATAGCACCAAGAATACGGGGTAAGGACAATAGATGTATAGGCACATTAATTAGACCAAAATGATCTATTAATACAGATGCAACAATCTGCCCGGCAAGCACTAACGCAACGGTGGTTCCTGCTCCAATTCTTGGAATAAGAATAATGGTAGCCAGTACATAAAAAGCTCCCAAAACGCCACCAGTCCATACCCACCATGGTGCAGAAGCAATCCCTTTATTAAAACTAAAACCAGCTTTAAATAATGAAATGGTAAATAAAGTAATCGCCCCAACTATAAAGGAAATAGTCGCAGCTACAAGGGGGGATCCTACAAAAGTACGTAATTGAGCATTAATACTAAATTGAATAGGTAAAGCAAGTCCAGCCAGGAAGGCAAATATTAAGAATAAAATCCACATAATAAAATATCTCCTTACTTATATGAAATTGTTAAATATAGAATAAGTATGTAATATTATTTTTTAAAATTAATAGTATTTTATGAATAATCCGAGGGTGCCTCACCCATTATATTCCATAGATAGGTGTTATTCAAATGTTTTTTAGGCTGATTTTTCAGATGTAAAATTTATTTTTTAATATTTTTATGCAGAATAATTTAGAAAATAATAAAATTTATTTGTTATGATTATTAGTGTTAGCGATAATAATAGAGAAATATATTTTTAGAAATGAGGGGTTAAAATTATGAACTCAATATGTGTATTTTGCGGATCAAATTATGGGGAAAGTGAAGAGTATAAACATGCAGCAGAAAAGTTAGGTAAATATTTAGGTGAAAAAAATATCACATTAATTTATGGTGGAGGAAAAGTGGGATTAATGGGGAGTGTAGCAAATTCTGCCCTACAAGTTGGCGGGAATGTGGTAGGGATTATCCCAGAATTTTTACGAGATAAAGAAATTGCGCATCAAGGTATTACGGATTTAATAGTTGTAGACTCTATGCATTCACGTAAACAAAAGATGAATGATATGGCTGATGGATTTATTGTATTGCCTGGTGGATATGGAACTTATGAGGAAATGTTTGAAGTTTTATCTTGGGGACAAATTGGTATACATAAAAAGCCGGTAGGCCTACTTAACGTTGATGGGTTTTTTGATCCTTTAATTGATATGTTACAACATACAGTTGAAAAAGGATTTGCAAGACCTGAAAATCTTAGTTTAATTCTTTCTTCAACAAATGTAGAAGATCTTTTAAAGAAAATGAAAAATTATAATCATATTATAGTGAATAAATGGGTTAAATGAAGAGGATTAATATAATTTTTAATAAGGAAAGAGGGGGACTTACAATAGTTCCCTCTTTTTTTGTTTGAAAAATAAAATTTGATATAACAAACGTTTATATCAATTAATAATAAAAAAATTCTAACAAAATTTTATCAAGTTTTTTTCTGATGATATTAGTTTACAAATATAAAAACTAAGTATATTACCAAGTAGATTTTATTACACTGTAATCTGTACTTTTAATTGAGAGAAGCTTTAAATTTATGATAATACTAGTAGTTTTAGAGGAAGAATGAAAAATGAAATGTATGAAATCTGAGGAGTGATGTCAGACAATTACTTTTTTGTAAAAAAATAATAAATTTTCTGATATATTATTGAATCTGCATTTTTTGTTTGATATATTATTAATCATTGGAAGTTTGGGAATTATTAGACTATTGATATCTGTTTAACCTCATGAATTAATGGATTGAAATAGAATGCATTGAATATGCGTAACGAATTTATTGCTTTTACTAGCAAGATATTTAAGAAACTAGGGAGGGAAATCTGTGTTATCTGCATTAAAGGTAGTGCCAATCGAACAAATATTTTTACATGAAGAATATGAGGTAGAGAGGTTAAAATCAATTTGTAAAAAAATTAAAGATGAACAAAAGCTAAAGAATCCACCTATTGCCTTACAAATAAATAATGGCAAGTATTTAATACTTGATGGTGCACATAGAACATCTTCTCTGCAAGCTCTAAATTGTAAGAGAATGGTTGTTCAAGTAGTGGAATCAGAATTGATATCTATTGATTCATGGGCACACTATATTCCAAATGACAGAAACTTTATTGCAGATTTAAAAGAAAATCCTAATTTATATTGGAGCGATGTTCCTATTCAAAAACAAGATTTTTTAGCGATTATTACAATTGATGGGAATAATTATTATATTTATTCTAAGTTTATGAATCAATTAGATTTGACCTTAATGGTAGATTTGTGGAAACAAATTGTAAATGTATATAGAGATAAATATCATTTTCAACGTATTTCCAATAATGAGTTAAAAGAAGATGGTATTGTTATTCGTTATCCTTCTTTAAGTTTAAAACAAATCGCTCAAGTAGTAGAAGAAGGTATCTTACTTCCTGCTGGTGTTACAAAATTCACAATAAATTGTGGACGTTTTTTAAACTTAAATGTACCTTTAAGTTTTATTATCCGTGAAGATTATGTAGAAGAAGATTGGAAAGAGATGTTAAGTCTCTGGAAAGAATCTATTAGATTGTATACAGATCCAATATATTTATGTGAGATTTAAAAAAGAATTATTTTTCTGAAAAACTAAATATTCATAATTTTGGAGGTATTTTAAATGTTGTATAGAGAAAGAACTAATGATAATCGAAAAGTATATTTAAATGGCGAATTAATTAAGGACGTATCAAAACACTCAGCATTTGAAGGAGCGATTCATTGTGTAGAACAGTATTACAGTTTGCAGAATGAGAAACCAGAAGAGCATAGTTTTATAGATGAAGAGGGACAACAATGCTCAATTAGTTTACTAGTTCCGAAAAATATAGAGGATTTAGAAAGAAAAAGAAAGGCTTATAAAGAAATAGCTGATATATCTTATGGAATGCTTGGTAGAACACCTGATTTTATTAATGCGGCAGTAGCTACAATATCTGCCCATGCTGGTTTTTTCGGAAGCGGGGAATATGCAAATTACACTGAAAATGCAAAGCAATATTATAAGCATGTAAAGAAAAATAATTTATTTATAGCACATGGATCAATTAATCCACAGATTGATCGTTCAAAAGCTTTAGGTGCACAAGAGCATGATTTTGCAGGAGTACATGTGGTGCGTTATGATGCATCCGGAATTGTGGTTAAGGGTGCAAAAATGATTGTTACTTTAGCACCAATTGCAGATGAACTACTAATCTTTAATATGCCGGGGCTTAAAGCTGGTGATGAGAATTATGCAGTAGCATTTACTATACCTGTAAATTCTCCAGGATTAAAAGTAATTTGCAGGAAACCATTAGTGAAAGAGGGATATGATAAGTTTGATCATCCATTGACAAATCAATTTGATGAAATAGATGCTTACTTATTATTAGATGAAGTGTTTGTTCCTTGGGATAGAGTTCTTATATTTAGGGATGTAGAAAAATCTAATCAATTTTATGATAAGACTTTTGCAAGGCACCATACAGGACATCAAGGAATTGTAAGGGGACTTGCAAAGGCCGAACTATTGACTGGTATTGCAATTAAACTAGCTGAAATGCTAAAACTTAATCAATTTATAAATGTGCAAGAAAAATTAGGAGAGTTAACATCTTATGTAGAGTTATTAAAAGCAAGTATCGTATTAAGTGAGCAGGACGCATATATGAGTCCTGAAGGAGTAATTACACCAAGTATTAATGCAATTCAAGCTATTAGATATAATTTCCCAAAAATGTATGAAAAAATGGTGAAATGTATTCAATCTCTAGCTGCTGGTTCTATGCTTGCGACACCTCATCATGAAGATTTCTTTAATGAAAATGGAGATTACTTAATGATGGCTCTTTCAACTGGTGAATTTGATGCAAAAGAAAGAACGATGCTACTTAATTTAGCATGGGATGCTTCGGGAGACGCTTTTGGTCAGCGTCAATTAGTATATGAGTACTACCATGCTGGTGATCCAATGCGTATAGCAGCTGGACATTATCTTTCATATGAAAAAGGTCAAATGTATAGCATGGTGGAAAGGATTTTGAAGAGTGAAACGAATAAAGTGTGCATGTCTCGTTAAAAAAGAAAACAGTAAATTGTTATTGGTAAGGGTACGAGATAATCAGCATTGGTATTTACCAGGTGGGAAGATTGAACAAGGCGAGATAGCTAGTGAAGCTTTAAAAAGAGAGATACGTGAGGAATTAAATATAAAACTAATACCGAAGAGTATTCAATATTTATATACAGTTACTGGACCAGCATATAATGAAGAAGCGTTAGTTGATCTGGTTTGTTTTTCTGCAGATTGGGAAGGGGAAATTCAACCTAAGGCAGAGATTAGTGAAGTGGATTGGATTGAATGTAAGGAAGCGAATTTATTAGCTCCAGCAGTGTTGGAATTAATAAAAAGCTGGGATTAATTATTAATATTGGGGTGAACAACTACATTGATTTATAATATAGAACGTTTAGTTAATAAGATGAAACAAAATAATTTAGATGTCATTATTGCTGCTACGAAAGAAAATATTCGTTATTTTACTGGGTTTCAGCCAGTCGTAAAGACATTAAATCCATACTTTGGACAATGTTATGCAATTGTTACAATTGATAGTCCTGAAGTTGTGCATCTTGTACATTCTATTGGAGAAATTGATCAAGTATTAGATGCACGAGTGCAAGTAGGAAAAGTATATACTTATGGAGTTTTTTTTAGGGAATATTCAAATAACGTTCCTCTGACTGAAGAAGAAGAGCAACTAAAACTATTATCTAATGTTGATGCGAGCTATTCTAATGGAATTGAAGCATTGATTGCTCTTTTAAAAGATATAGATGTTGAACATTGCAACATAGGTATAGATGAAGACGGAATGCAACCAAATCATATTAATACGATTAGTAATTATTTTAAGAAAAGTAGTATAAATCCTGTTTCAAATATTTTAAGACATGTTAGATCTATAAAAACAAATCATGAAATTCAGGCACTGACTTATTCGGCAAATTGTATTGAAAATGCAATTGAAGATGTAACAAATAATTTATTTGAAGGCATAAGTGAATATGAAATAGCAGACATTTTTAATTGTTCTATCGCCAAAAAAGGAGCATTGCCTGTTTTACCGATGATTAAGGTAGGAAGACATGCTGTGGGAGGTCAGCGGAGACAAAGTAAAGACATTAAATTAATGCCAGGTGACCTAATTTGGTTCGACTGCGATATTGTATGTGATGGATACTGGGCTGATATTGCTCGAGTCTTATCATATAAGTATATGAAACCGGAATATGATAAATTTAATGCTCTTTATCAAGGCCAATGTATAGCTATGCAAGAGATTCAGCCTGGCATGAAGGGGGCAGATGTTTTTGACTTAACGATGAATGCAGTTTATAAATCTGGTTTCACGGAATATAGAAGACATCATGTGGGACATGGGATAGGATTGGAGCCTTATGAGTTGCCTATACTTGCTCCAAATAATGAGGATGTAATTGAAGAAGGAATGGTCTTATCTGTAGAAACACCATATTATGAGTTTGGTTTAGGAGCCTTACATGTAGAGGATCCAGTTTTGATTTCTTCTAGTGGTAATAAAGTGTTAACTCGCACAAAAGGGCATATCAAAATCGTGGAGTGATAAATGTATGATATATGATAATATTACAGAATGCATTGGAAATACACCCGTAGTAGATTTCAAAAGTGATTTAGTACCTTATGGTAAAAAATTATATTTAAAACTGGATTATTTTAATCCGAATTTCAGCGTAAAAGATAGAACAGCCCTTGGATTAGTAAAAGCTACTATAAAAAGTGGGAAAATTCAAAAAGGTGATATGTTAATAGAATCAACTTCAGGAAATTTGGGTAAATCTCTAGCAATGTTAGGCGCTGTGTATGGATTTCAGGTAATTATTGTTGTGGACCCAAAGATTAGTTCTAACTTATTAAAATGGTATAACGCATATGGTGCTCGAGTTGAGATGGTAAAAAATCCAGATGAAAATGGTGGGTTCCAAAAAGCGAGAATTCAACGTGTGAAAGAACTCATATCACAATATCCTAATGCATATTGGACAAATCAATATGATAATCCCGATAACCCTAATTTTCATGCTGAAACTACTGGTAAAGAAATTGTCGATTTACCTATTGATTCTGTTGTAGGGGCAGTAAGCACAGGTGGACATTTGTGCGGAATTGGAAAATTTATCAAACGATTTAACCCTGAGATAAATGTAATTGCTTGTGATGTTAAAGGTTCTGCTGTATTCCAAAATCAATTTAATCCGTACTTAATTAATGGGGTCGGGCTGAGCTGGAGAGGTCAAAATACGAATTTAGAAGTGATAGATCAAGTTTGTATAGCAAGTGATCAAGAAGCAATTTCAACTTGTCGCATATTAGCTAAAGAGTATGGCATTATGATAGGTGGTGTTGACAGTAATCAAAAAATAATATAAAATAGTATAAAATCATATAAAAGCGAGTCTAAAATAGACGCGTTTTTATTTTTGGAAGTGATATGATGGAAAAATTTCTTACTCAAAAACAAGCGATGGATTTTTTAAATGTTTCTCGCATGACAATTCTTAGTTATGAAGAAAAAGGTTTATTATCTCCTGTTAGAACCGCTGGTTCGCATAGAAGGTATTTACAATCAGAATTAGAAAAATTAATGGGCATTGACACACAAACTTCTTCAAAGAAAAATACCCAAAGAGCTTTTATTTATGCGAGAGTTTCTACAAAAAAACAAGCGGATGCAGGTAATTTAGAACGACAAGTGCAACGTTTGCAGAACTATTGTAATGAACAACGGTTCGAAATCGTTCAAACCTATACAGAAGTAGCTTCTGGAATAAATGAAAATAGACAACAATTACATCGTATGTTAAAACAAATCGAAAAAAAAGAAGTTCAATATGTAATTGTTGAATACAAAGACCGTCTTGCTAGGTTTGGTTATTCTTATCTTGAAAGTTTTTGCACCTCTCATGGCGTTACAATTATTGCAATAGAAACAAAAATGGAAAAAAGTTTAAATGAAGAAATGGTAGAAGACATGATTTCAATTATTACTTCCTTTTCTGCTAGATTGTACGGTCAAAGAGGGTCAAGAAAAATTAAAAACGAATTAAAGAAAATGGATATAAAACAAAATTAGAAAGAGGTGAATCTCTCATGGCGAAAAAGAAAAATAGTTTACAGTTAACGTATGTTGGTGTGTTTGTACAACCAAATGTGATATTTACACGCATTTTGGATGAATTAATGCGTAAATTTTTATCATCAAAGCGTTATTCTCGTGAACGGATTTTCGAAGGTGGAACCCGTAAACAAGTTGTCGAACAAACGAAACAATTGTTTATTCCGAATTCTCGTTATATGAGAGATTCGTTTTTAGAAGCAGAAGCTTCTATTTCTTCACAAGAAGAACTTTTGCCTATGTATGTCTTACAAAATAATAAAAAAATTGAACAATCACAACAAAAATTAGAGAAATTGCATTCTCGTAAACCGAAAAATGTCAAACAAGCCTATAAAATTGAACAAAGTGTGTTTTACACACAATATAAAATCAAAAAACTAACAAAACAACGAGATTATTACCAACATCATATTGATAATGGGACTGTTCCTAAAATGGTAGATGGTACAAAAAAACGAATGGAGCTTTTGAAAAAAGGAAAAATAACAAAAGAAGAATGGCGTGAATCACGAAGTGATTCCCTTTATTCTCGTGGCGAAAAATCAAAAGGCGGAAACGAAAACATGAAGTTAACGTACTTAGAAGGCAATCTCTTCGAGATTGCGATTTTAAATCCTTTAAGCGCAAAACGAAATGATCGACTACGTTTTACTGTTCGTTTTCCTGAAAAGTTTGTACATACAATTGCTTCCTATTTAGAAACAGGCGAATCCTATTCGATTCGTTTAAAACGAAGAAATGGTACATATCAAGTCCACCTTGCATTAGAGGGAGAAATCACTGCACAACCTAATTTTTCGAAGGGTGTAGGGGGAATGGATATTAATCCCGATAATTTATCTGTGACGATTGTTCATGCGAATGGAAATTTTCGTACTTCGAAAGTGTTTTGGATACATGACGTCAATACCGTTTCAGCGAATAAACGAGACTTTATTATTCAAGAAACGTTGTACGAAGTTATGCGATGGATACAATCGTTTGATATAGATACATTAGTAATCGAAAACTTGAAATTTTTACAAACGAATGGGGGCAAATCGTTCAATCGAATGGCGAGTAATTTTTCATACAGTAGTATGATCAAGTCATTAGTGTCTATTTCTTTTAAAGAAAACATCGCGTTAGTAGAAGTTGGTGCGTATTATTCCAGTTTCATTGGTCGAGTGAAGTACCAACAACAATATGGTTTATCCATTCATCAATCGGCTGCGTTTGTATTAGCCCGTAGAGGAATGGGATTCGAGGAAAAAGTTCCGAAGGAACTTCTGTCAGTCCTTTTTACAAAGGAAGTAAAAAAGGGACAGAAAGTATCGGACTTATTCAAACACTGGAAAAAAGCAAAACAATGGTTCGAAGATACAAAAAAAGATTTAATGGAACTCGGAGTGTATGATAATAGCATGTATTTTAAAGAAATACTTCACTATCAAACAATAACCGTTCCATTTTAATAGAAACCTTTAAGTTTATATCTCTGCATGGACATTTCTCATATGAGAAATGTGAAAATTCCGAAGGAAGGATTGCTGTGTGGGAATATAAATAGCTCTGGTAACCCCAGCCCTGTGATGTGCTTCTTGGAAGACCGAAAGACACAGGTGATGTGCTAGACCCTAGTCCAGCGAAGGGTCGGATCAATGATTCTTTACCTCAAGAAACCTACGATTGACAAATATAAGGTGGTTTTATACGATTTTATATTGTTTTTTATGGTTTAGAGGGAGCTGGAGAATTATCTGCATTTTTGGTTGCTCTTGATAGAGAAGAAATAGCATTAGATTCTCAACTTTCAGCCTTAGAAGAGGCATCAAAAAAATATGGTGTAGAAATATATGCAGTAGCTAAAATCTCTGATGTAATGAATTATATGGAAAAAGAGTACGGGAAAACTTATATCCATCTATCTGCAATCCAAGAATATTTAAAATTATATGGATCAGAAAGCTTAGGAGTTTATTGAAATATAATATCTATTAAAAGGTGAGTAAACAGAGAATAAATTTTTTGGCCACTGATAAATGTAAAATATGAAATCCCAGTCTATAAGTTGATAGGAAAGCCAAAAAATACTGAAGGAAAGTATGTAGAGGGAACAACAGAAGTAATTTATGAATATGAAAAAGTAGAAGAGCTGAATGTCCCAATGGATCCGAAAGGTTCAAATAATCCAAAGGAATCATTAAAAGGTGAATTTTTGAAAAAAAGCTTATGTTACAAAACACAGGCGAGAAAGAGGAATCATTATTCTGGGCGATTTTATGTATCATGTCAGGATTATTATTGATTTCTAATAGAGCTAAAAAGAATTTCTCACATCTGCAAGTTGGAAATGGTACTTTAGAACTGCTTCTATAATACGACAAAATAGTTTATTCAGTAAGAACAAAGGATATGAATTCAATAGTAAGTTGAATTCATATCCTTTTTATTTTATAGTGATTTGTTATATTTAAAGGAATACGAACAAACAGAAATTATAACTGTACAAAGTTGTCTGTTATAGAAAGAATTGAAGAAACGTTTCTAAAAGCTTTAAAATGTATTTTATAAAGCAGCAAGATGTTAATTTAGGAATTTTTTGTCTTGCTGAAGAGGATAACATGGTAGAAATGGCTATGATATAATAAAATTCAAGTATACTAAGGGGGATTAATGAGATGATTTTTCAAGGTATGATAACAGCTATTATAGAAAAATTACAAGAGACAGTGAATCCCTATTGGATAATTGTGTTTGGATCAACGGCTGAGAACAGGGAACGAGAAGATAGTGATATTGATATAGCTTATTTAAGTGACACAACTTTAGGGAACTATGAACGTTTTTTATTAGCACAGGAGTTGGCTAACATTGTTCATAGAGATGTTGATTTAGTTGATTTATCCGAAGCTTCTACAGTTTTTCAAGCTCAGATTATACATACAGGAAAGACAATATTTTGTTCGGATGAAAAACGTAAGGTCATTTTTGAAATGAAAACCTTAAAAATGTATTCAAAATTGAACGAAGAAAGACAGATAGTATTTGATGATATAAAGAAAAGAGGTTCTATATATGAAGAATGAGGTTATTTTAAATAAAATTTCTACAATAGAGCGTTGTATAAAAAGAATCCAAGATGTATATGGAAATAACCCTGAAAATTTAGAGGACTTTACAAAACAAGATTCAATAATATTGAACATACAAAGAGCTTGTGAAGCGAGTATTGATTTAGCAATGCATATTGTTGCAGGGAAAAAATTAGGACTACCCCAATCTAGCCGAGAGGCTTTTGATTTATTGGTTACAGCAGGATTACTTAGCGCTGATCTAGCAAATAAGTTAAAAGCAATGGTTGGATTTCGTAATATTGCTGTTCATGATTATCAAAGTGTAAATTTAGATATTGTTCGTCAAATTATTGAAAAACATTTAACTGATTTTAAACTATTTACGAAAGAAGTAATGGGGATATTGGAATTTTAGGCAAAAGAACAGATTAATAGGACTGAGAAAAAAAGTAATTCTATGATTCCCAAACCAGCTATTGAAACAATTACTTAATTTCGTAAGAAGGAACGTGGTCATAAGATGTATTTGTTTATGTTGTAGCGAGGTTTTGCATGAGATGTGTGTAGTTAATAGTACGAACAATATCCACATACAATTTTATCAACAAATAAGTAAATATTTTCAAAACTAATTTTTATACATATAATGTATATTAAAAACAAAAAAGTTTCCTTATGGAAACTTTTTTGTTTTCGGTAAATTTATAGTGGTAAATTAATATGCAGTTTTTGAAAAAAATGATGAATCATGTCAAATCATCTTCATTTACACGAACATGAACGTGGTATAAAAATGAAGCATATCTAAAATAATTAAAGGGGCTGAAAAAATGATTAAAAAACTTATTATTGGTTCTATTGCTTTAGGCACAACAATAGGAGTGAGCAGACCTACATTTGCTGCTACAATACATTCTCCATCACAGTTTAAAGAAATTCAAAATGTTCATGTGCAATCCCTACACTCCCCATGGCAGTATTTAGGGCAAACTTCAAGGGAACTTCAAATTAAAAGTAAGGATCCAAAAGTACTAGCTTTTGAACTAGCAAAAGAAGCGCCATTTTACGAAGAAGAATTAGTAGACATATGTTCGGTAATTTTAGATGCAAATGTAGACGTTATATATTGGACAAGTAAGGAATGGGTTAGATTTGAAGAAGGAAATTATGAATTTAAACATGAAATTAAAATTTTTAGAGATAAAGAACGTCAGCAATTAATTACTGCACTAGAATCTTAGAACTTCTACAAAAAAGAAGCTATTTTTAGTATGCTATTCTCTCCTCATAGTAGATAGGAAAAAGAAAACACATTAACCTATTTATTATAGAGGGGATTTTTCTATGGGTTAAATTAGAATTACTTGCTATACAAAATGCATCGTTGGTATCTGTCTCGCATTTTATTTCAAAGAGTATGTATACGTATTTGCTAACGAGGTGTACTCCTGCGTTTTCTTTTTTTATGTCCCAAGTATATAACCGTTTAAAGAATAAAAAATTTAATTACATTACAAAAAGCTTACGATTTTGTAATCTTACAGGGTCCTTTTAACGGAAACATATATTAAATGTCGTTCTTGGAACTTTGTTAATGTATGTAAAATCCAGTTTTTTAACTTAAAAATTTCTTAGCGTACGAAATTCACGTTTTGTTTGGTGTTACCCCATCGCTATCAAGCTAAGCCCATACAGCGTCAAGTTGAGTAGCGTTTGTTTCTTTTTTCTAAAATCTAGGTGTAGAGAATTTAAACTTGATAGCGATGTGACGCTACCCCATACCCATCAACTTAAGAATTCAGAATTACCCCAAAATGAAAAAAAGAACTTTTTGTTACAAATTAATAAAAAGTTCTTTCTCAAGGTACTAAAAAATTTCAATATAACAATTTTTTTCAACAAAAAAACCAAAACAGCTTAACCCCATTGTAATTATAGGTCAGAAAACAACTGGCAGATTAACAAGAGAACGAATTTTACTATGATTATAATTTAATTGATCCGGTTTGATTGCTAGGCAAAGGTTAGGAAGCCGCTGTAGCAAAGTGCCTAATGCAATTTGTCCTTCTAGTCGCGCTAATGGAGCTCCCAAACAGTGATGTATACCAGCTCCAAAGGCTAAATGATTATTCTCTTCCCGTGAAATATTCAATTCTTCTGGATAGGAAAATTTCTGTGGATCAATATTTGCAGCAGTTAGAGAGAGTAGAACTAAATCACCTTTGCGAATCCTCTTTCCATGTATTGTCATATCTTCACTAGCAAGACGGCTAATAAACATAACCGGGCCGGAATAGCGTAATAGTTCATCAACAGCGGAAGGAATCAGGGAAGGATTTTCCCTTAGTAAATTCATTTGTTCAGGATGTTGAAGTAATGAGAGTACACCATTACTGATTAGATTAACTGTCGTTTCATGTCCAGCGATAATGAGCAGCCAAATTGTCGAGAGAAGCTCGTTATTACTCAACCTGTCTTCTTGCTCTTTTGTTTGAACGAGCTCGCTTATCAAATCAGCAGCAGGATTTAGACGCTTTTCGTTAAGCAATACCTCGATGTATTGAATAAACTTTTCAAGTGTTGTTGTAACTGCATTTCCTTGACTAGGATTCACAGAGACGTTCATGAGTATTTGTGTCCATTCACGGAACTGGTTTCGATCAGTGGCGGGAATCCCGAGCATCTCTGAAATAACAATAATGGGTAGTGGGTAAGCAAAATCTGAAATAATGTCCATCTTTCCGTGTTCCTGTACAGCAACCAACAATTCGTCGGCAATTTGCTGAATACGGGGACGAAGATCTTCTATCATACGTGGTGTAAAGGCTTTAGAGACTAGACGGCGTAGGCGAGTATGATCAGGTGGATCTACCGTAAGCATATTCGGCATATTCATCAACCAGTCAAACATTTTACTCGCAGCTGTATTTCCCGAATTTGGGTGTTGCTTATCATGGGGTGATGTGAATTTCCGTAAATCTTTGATAAAACGAGAATCTTTCAGAATAGTAATCACGTCATCATAGTGTAATGCGACCCATGTCCCTCCCATGCCATAAAAGTCATCAATTTGAAAAAAACGCTCTTGTTGCTTGATGAGATTTTCATAAAACATAATGGGATTACGCATGGTTTCCGGCGAATTCAAATCCTTAAAAGTAAGTTTTTTCACTAATATCCTCCTTATCATTATAACTATTGAATGATCTGAAATTACATGTCTCTTTACCATACTATTCTATAATCCTTCATAATACAAAATGACACATCCGATTCCTAAACACAAGAAACACTAATACGTTTTCCTGTATATTTCTTCCGGAATATACAAATATAGATTCTATAACAACCTAAGTGGGTCACCATACATGTTAAGAAAACAGATTTACCCAAAAAGAAAAAATGAGCTTTTTTATTACAAGTTAGCACAAAATTTCATTTTTAGGGTAGTTGTCTTCTCTTAGTTTGGTGGCAATGGGGTAGCATCACATCGGCATCAAGCTAAAAAATTGTATCCATAAAACTAAAAAAACGCTATTCTTTTTGTAGAAATATACAGAAAGGATGGCGTTTCTTTATGAATCTTTCGATTTTTGACGAATTTCAACTGATTGCTGAAGAATTATAACGACATATGTCTCTTCATGTTCTAGAACACCTAGCCAAAGAAAAAGGATTCGTTCAGCGAAAGGGTGCTTATCTGGAGCAAGGGTAAGCGGTCGTTTTCAATTTTAGAGTCATATTTTGGAATGATTTTCTCTATTCGGAATGGATATTTAAGTAACGGTTGAATGAGATTTTGATGAAATGTATAAAAGTAACGAGGCAGAATAATTTAACAAAAAGCACTAAATAGTAGTGATGTTATGGTAGTGAAAAGGGGGAATTTAAATGCGTAATGAAAATGAGATGATGTCTCTTTTTGAAAATATTGCTATGAATGATGATAGGATCAGATTATCAGTTCTTGAGGGTTCCAGGACTAACAAAAACATTCCTAAAGATGATTTTCAAGATTATGATATTTCCTTTTTTGTATCGGATATAGAGTCCTATAAGAAAGATGATTATTGGCTCGAAATATTTGGTGACCTAATTTTTATGCAAAAACCAGAAGATATGGAGTTATTTCCAGCAGAGCTAGGAAATTGGTTCAGCTATATTATGTATTTTAATGATGGCATAAAGATTGATTTAACTTTAATTCCTCTAAATGAAATAGATCAGTATTTATCTGACGCAGATGGTTTAGTGGAAATTTTGATTGACAAAGATAAACACATTAATGAAAAAATTGTTCCAAATGACAAGAAATATTGGATTAAAAAACCATCTGAGCGAGAGTTTGATGATTGCTGTAATGAGTTTTGGTGTGTATCAGCTTATATAGCAAAAGGCTTTTATAGGAAAGAGCTTTTTTATGCGCTAGACCATTTTAATCAAATTCTTCGTCCTGAACTCTTACGAATGATGTCATGGGAAGTTGGTATAAGAGAAGGATTTAATTTTAGTGTTGGCAAGAACCATAAATTTATTGGTAATTATCTTCCTGAAGAAGAGTTAGAAAAACTAATAAAAACTTTTAGTCAATCTGGTTATAAAGAATCCTGGGGATCCTTTAAGTTATGTTGTGATATGTTTAGAGCCTATTCTAAAAAAGTTGCATCTTTATTAGATTTTAATTACCCTGATTATGATGAAAAAATGACGGATTTCATTCAACATAATTACACTAAACTAAGTCAAGAGTAAAACTTTGTGAACCACACTTGTTATTAAGCAAACGGGCGCAATTGTTGAATAACACTTTATTTTACCCCCGTCCAAAAAAGGACGGGGGTATGTGTGTTGGAAGTATTTAACTTAAACAACTTATTATGACCTTCACAATTTCTTATTGTAAAGTGAAAATAAAAGATAAAAAAATATTAAACCTATAAAACCCAGTGATATCAGAATGTATGAGATCATTGGGTTTTATTTGGATATTTAATAGTTTTTTTTATTATTACATGTTTAAAGGTGTAGGAATTATTTGATGCGTCTATAAAAGTGTACCTTTACAGATATACATAAACCTTTAGGGAAATACATCTGTAAAAGTTGATTTTAAATTTTACGGATGTCTGTATATCCCATAAACATTTACAGATGTTTTTGTTATAATTATTTATGAGGTGTATGAAATGAAACACAAAACATTTGGATATGTACGAGTTTCCAGTAAAGATCAAAATGAGGAACGACAAATTCGAAATATGAAAGATTTAGGAATAGAAGATCGAGATATTTTTATCGATAAACAATCTAGTAGAAATATGCAACGCGAAAATTATCAAATGTTAAAACGTCTTGCTCGTACAGGTGATACCATTGTATTCGATTCTTTAACTAGACTAGGAAGAAGCATGAATGATGTCCTCGAGGAATTCAGATACTATGAAAAGCATGAGATTAATTTACAATTTATAAAAGAACCATTCATTAATGTAAATTACACAGGTAAGAGTACAAATGATGTTATTCAAAGTGCTATTCAGAAAGCAACGCTTACCATTTTATCTGCTTTTGCAGAAAAAGAACGGCATGATATTAAACAGCGACAAGCGGAGGGTATTGCTCTAGCTAAAAGGCAAGGTAAACGGTTAGGACGTCCTCCAGTAGAAATTACAGCCGAATTTATTGAAGCCTATAAAGAATGGAAGTCTGGTGGTATTACAGCAGTAGGAGTCATGAAGAAATATGGTATCAAACGTTCTTCGTTTTATAAACTTGCTAAGCAGTATGAAGAAACAAAACATAAAAATCTACTGAATGATTAATGATAATTTAGGAGGTTATTATATGAAACATACAGCAAAAGTAAAAATTGGTGATTGCGTTCAATTTTCTTATCGTAAGAATCCTTCCTTGCAATTAACTGGATATGTGGTAAGAGTTTTAACGAATACCATTGTTGTAGAGGTTTCAGATATGATGGAAGAGGAGTTAATTGATGCTAGACAGGTAGTAAAGCATGGGCGTTATCATAAGATAGCCCGTAAACAAGTAAAAAGTAAAGTTTCATGAAAAACGCTCTTAAAGAAATCTAGAAGCAACTTTTCAAATGTCATATACTGTCTTGAATACATTTATGTATTGGCATTTTTGTTCGTATTTTTTATACTAAACGTGAGTTTTCCTTACTGGGGAAGGCTATATACATCCCAACTACAAAAGGGAATGCCATATAGTTCTTTTCACAAAACCATTACGATTAATTTATTAAACTTTGTAATGTTTCCAGAATATGAAGCATTTCATACAACAAGAATCTTATGGAATCAGCAACAACAAAAGAAGTTAAGTGATGATATTGAAGTTCATATTGTGGAGATTCCAAAACTCATGCAACAGTGGCGGAATGAACAAGTTAATCCCTGGGAAGATTCTTTTGTTCGTTGGTTGTTATTACTTCCAGCGAATGAGGATGAACAATTAACTCAAACATTGGAGGATATTGCGATGAACCAAGACCCTATTTTACAAAAAGCGATGAATAAATGGGAACGTATGAGTCAAGATTCTTCTTTCCGACAAGCGTATGAAGCAAGGGAGAAAGCGTTGATGGATGAAGCCGCAAAGTTTGCTTATGCAGAACAAAAAGGGATTGAAAAAGGGAAAATGCAACTTATTCGTGGTATGCATAAAAACGGAATGCCAATAGAAGATATTGCAAAGTTTACAAATTTACGTATAGAAGAAATACGAAATATTTTACAAGCCTAAATAATTAAAAGTAACAACTACAAATACTTGTAGGTATTATTTTTTAGTGACCGCCACCAGGAAGTATAGTTAATGTTTGAAAAGATTTGAACTACTCCTACTTTCACTTCGTTTTACAAAAAAGAAGGGCCAAGGTTGAAAATAGATAAATCATAATAAAAAACTACAGGTCTGTAATTGATTAAGAACCTGTAGTTTTTTTATGTTTATCCTATTTTATTTTCCATTTTTTTGCGTTTCAATAATAAATTTTGAAACTAATTCTGATAATGCTTCTACTTTTTCTTTTATGTTGTTAGATTGATTTGATACTTCCTCAATTGATGCCGCTTGTGATTGGATTGACTGTACAGTTTGAGTGGTTTCTTTAGCTATTTGTGTTGCAGTTTCAGAAACACTTGATATAGAAGCATTAACTTCTTCTGTACCAGCAGACATTTCTTCTGTTGCTGCAGATACCTCTTGAATTTGGCTAGTGATTTTATTAATAGCCACCATAATAGATGAGAATGCTTGATCTGCTTGATAAGCAGCTTCTTTTCCTTCTGTAGCCTTTTGTTGACCTTTTTGCATGACATTCACCGTATCTTTTGTATCTGTTTGAATCAATTGTATTAAATGATTAATTTCATTTGCGGACTCTTTCGACTTCTCTGCTAAATTCCTTACTTCGGCTGCAACTACTGCAAACCCTTTTCCATTTTCTCCAGCACGCGCAGCTTCAATAGCAGCGTTTAATGCGAGAAGATTGGTTTGTTCGGCAATGTTAGTGATAGGTTCTTCCAGTTAATTTTTCATTAGAGAAGATTTGAATAATTGTACCTACTTTTATTGTATTTCCCACAAATTTCTCCTCCGCACTTAAATATGATACTTACTATTTTGTTGATTATTATAATCATTTGATTTTTTGTCCTAATAGCACCTCTATAAGGGTATTTATTCTTTTATCTTGCACACTATAATAAGTTTCGTATCCCTTTCTATTGCTAGCTAGTATTTTTTGTGATTTCATTACGGCTAGATGTTGAGATGTGGTAGACTGTGGCCTTTCTAAAAAGTCTGCTATTTGATTTACATTGCATGGACCTCTTTTAGTAAGTTCTATTATTATTTTGATTCTTATTGAATGTGATATTGCCTTTAAAAGGTTAGCGTTTTCTTTGTAAATAGACATTTAAATTTTTCTCCCTAACGTGTATTTCTATTGCTGTTTAAATAAAAAATATAAAACTATATATAATGATTAATAACTTTATAAAAATATATTATAGAATGTTAACATTTTTATAAGTGAAATTGTGCTTGCCCTTTATCAAGTAGAGGATGAAAAAGCGTTGGTATTGTAAAGTAAGAGCGAATTTTAATAATTACTTCAAGGTATTTACTGATTCCTTTTCTATAAATAAAGAGAGGTCTTAAACCTTAAAGAACTTTTAATTTAACACCTATAAAATATGGTTATAAAACAAAATCCAACTATAAGGATAATGGATATTGTAATAAATTGATTGTAGTATCTTTGCAATTATTGTATTTATTTGAGGGGAATAGTCTTTTTTGTTTTCTTATGTAAATTACGTGAATCACCAACGGTTTATTTGGTAAACATGGGATGAAATATAGCTGTTTGATTGCAATTTCATCCTGGAATTGAAGTTTCTTAATGGATTAGACGATTGCTTTCAAAGATGAAAAGCCCATGTCAATGAAGGGATTGAAGAAATATATTTCTTATCATCTTGAGGAGAATGTTGCAGAAACATTTTATAAATTTGCTCTCATTGAATTTTAAACATACAGGTAGAAAAACAAATAAAAGGGTTACTTTATAAAGGTGCTCAACAAAAATAAACGTTTATAAAATTATTTATATCACCTTTATAAATTTGATATTTCAATGTTTCATGAATATGGACCCATCGTTTGTAAAGGTATACCTTTACAAACAACGGATTACTATCTTGTTGTTAGAATAAATTTATTGTTTTAACTATTTTTTAAAAATAAGGTTAGTGTAAACTCAAAAAAATAGATTAGGTTCCAATATTGGATAAAGGAAGATATTTTTAAATTGAAACCCATAACCATTTTGATTTCTTTTTTGAGAGAAGAATAAATAAATCTATAATTTGTTATATAATGTAATAAAGAAATTAATAAGGAGAATATTTTATGTTTAGAAAAAAAACTAATTGGAAGGCAACAGTTTTAAAATTAATAATTTTTTCTGTAGTATTTGGTTTTGTATCAATATTGCTATATTTTAGTTTATTTGCTGGCTTAGAAGGAATAAGTTCGTTGATTGCTAAAAGATTTAATATGGATACGAATACCGAAATAATAAAATCTACAAATTCTACCTTTGGTGCTATGCTGGTGGCGATGGCTACTGTTTATTGGAATTTCGCAAGTAATGAAGATAAAGATAAAAATAAGCTTATAAAAAAGAAAGTTGTAATGCTTCATATGTTGAAAAGAAGGTTTGATAAAATACAAAGAAATATTGAAGATATTAATCGTTTCTTGTTAAATCATAATTTAAATGTTGAATTAAAACAAACGTTTAAAAATAACTTGATTGAAATCAGAAAGATAGAAGATGAAGTTATTGAAATGATTGTTGAAATAGAGGATTTTAATTTGTATGAAAAAAGCAATTTATTTTTTGAAACGATTTATACTGAGGGAGTTTTTGAAACAAAAAACGAGTTGAAAAATTATTTGTTAAAATTAGATGGGAACATAAGAGAATTGAATGAAATAGTATCTCTTGAATTGACATCGCATTTAAATAAATAAGATTATAAAGAATGCGTATTATATAATTTATATAATACATATTTACTTATTAAATGAAATATATTTTCTGATTCCTATGCATTTATGCCTTTAAATTTAAAAAGTTACCTGCGGAATTAAGGGCATAGATTTCTCAAAATAAAAGAAAAGATACCTGGTTGTTTTTTCTAGGTATATAAAAAATATAATAAACGTGAAGTCAAATAAGAGGAAGAGGACTATGATGTAATCCAATTGTTAAACTGATGAAAACCAGTGATAGTATACACACATATGGATATCACTGGTTTTTGGAGTCTAACGATTTATATTTTATTATAAAATTAATTTTGCTGTAACCAATTTCTAAAACGGACATATTGCTTTTGGGAACTATGTATCCAAATTTCTTCCTGTGTTGAATTTATTATCGTCCCTTTAGCAACATATGGATATAATCCTAGATATTCTTGGCCGTTGTAACTATCATCATAGCTGCTTTTTAAAACTGGTAAAATGGCTACTTTTTGTTTAATACCATCAAAGTATCCCAATTCCCAAGGCATCCATAAAGAATGATCTGAGTTTTCTGATATAGCAAAGAACAATGACTTACAACTTTGCATACGTTCTCTTAAAATACCAGCAGTTTCTTTTGAAACTTTTGAGCGATCTAATTGTTTATCTTCAATCCAATCAACATATACAGAATAACCCAAACCTTCAATATAGTTTTTTAATCCTAAAATTTTTCGAGCATCCAAAAAACTGTGAGATAGAAATATATCGTAAATTTTATTTTTATCGTAATTTTTGTATGCTTGTTCTAGTATATTTTTTGCAGCTTGATTTTCGCTAAAATGATAACTTTTTTGAATTGATTTATAAGAATTATTAAGTAAATCGTTTTCGGTGAATAGTGTCAATTTCAGTTCTCCCTTCTCTTTAACAGTATTATTATACTTTATCGTATATATGGATTATTTTATATTTATATGAAAGTTATATATTTTTTATAGATGAGTTTATAATGGAGTCTATTGTAATGATAATCGTTAAAATAAGCTTAATTTTATGCTGAAAATACCGCTTTTTTTATTTATAAATTAAAAATTTTAATCTATTTTTGATTTAGTAATTCATTTAAAAAATTTTAAGAACATACAAACTGTTAAACTTATCGAAGCCATTAATTTTAAACGAAAAAGCTGATATTAATGCTTATATATCTATTTGAAGACTAATTTTATTATGTTTTTAGAAATTTATAATTAATTTACTAATATATTGCGATAATTAGAACCATTTGAATTACAGAAGTGCCACCAACGAGGAAGCAATCAATTAAATAGTAAGTTTAATAATTTTATTAAGAAATTGATTTGTTATACGAAATTTTATTATATGATAAAATATTTATGTAATAAATGTAAATTTGTATATTAGGTAAGGGGAATGAAAATGAATCCAATAGTTGAACTATTTATTAAAGATTTTACAAAAGAAGTTATGGAAGAGAATGCTGCAATTTTTGCAGGAGCGGGTTTATCAATGTCTGTTGGGTATGTTAGTTGGGCGAAGTTATTGGAGCCTATTGCTCAAGAAATTGGATTAGATGTAAATAAAGAAAATGATTTAGTAAGCTTGGCGCAATATTATTGTAATGAGAATCAGGGTAATAGAGGTAGAATTAATCAAATTATCCTAGATGAATTTTCTCGAAAAGTAGATTTAACTGAAAATCACAAAATTTTAGCTCGATTACCAATTCATACTTATTGGACGACAAATTATGATAGGTTAATTGAAAAGGCATTAGAAGAAGAAAATAAGATTGCTGATGTAAAGTATACGGTAAAACAATTAGCTACTACAAAGGTAAAAAGAGATGCAGTTGTATATAAAATGCATGGAGACGTGGAACATCCCTCTGAGGCAGTTTTGATTAAAGATGATTATGAAAAGTATTCTATAAAAATGGATCCGTATATTAAGGCGTTGAGTGGGGATCTAGTTTCTAAGACATTTTTATTTGTTGGATTTAGTTTTACTGATCCCAATCTAGATTATATATTAAGTCGAGTAAGGAGTGCTTATGAAAGGGATCAAAGAAGACACTATTGTTTAATAAAAAAAGAAGAGCGAAGACCAGATGAATTAGAGGCGGATTTTGAGTATAGAGTAAGAAAACAGGAATTATTTATTAGTGATTTATCACGTTTTAATATAAAGACTATTGTACTTAATAATTACAATGAGATTACCGAGATATTACAACGAATTGAAAATAATATAAAAACTAAAACAGTATTTTTATCTGGTAGTGCGGTTGAATATAATCATTGGGAGACAGAACATGCTGAACAATTCATTCATCAGTTAAGTAAAGAATTAATTAGAAAGGATTTTAATATAGTATCTGGTTTTGGACTTGGTGTAGGGAGTTTTGTTATCAATGGAGTTCTAGAAGAATTGTATATGAACCAGGGAACTATAGATGATGATAGACTTATTCTAAGACCGTTTCCACAGGGGAAAAAGGGCGAAGAGCAATGGGATAAATATAGACGAGATATGATTACAAGAACTGGGGTAAGCATCTTTTTATATGGAAATAAAATAGACAAGGGACAGGTTGTTAAGGCTAAGGGTGTCCAATCTGAATTTAATATTTCTTTTGAACAAAATAATTACGTTGTTCCGGTAGGTGCAACTGGTTATATTGCAAAAGATTTATGGAATAAAGTAAATGAGGAATTTGAAACGTATTACCCAGGTGCTGATGCAAGGATGAAAAAATTGTTCGGAGAATTGAATAATGAAGCATTATCAATAGAGGAACTGATTAACACTATAATAGAGTTTGTAGAAATCCTATCCAACTAATCATTACTGATTATTAATCAGAGAGGAACTGTTAAATTATGGCGAAAAGAGTTTTTTTTAGTTTCCATTATCAAGATGTAATTGATTTTAGAGTAAATGTTGTAAGAAATCATTGGGTAACAAAATTAAATCAAAGTGCTGCGGGGGTCTTTGATGCATCTCTTTGGGAAGATGCAAAAAAAACAAGTGATATAGCACTTAAAAGATTAATAAATGGCGGGCTAAACAATACCTCAGTTACATGTGTTTTAATTGGATCTCAGACTTTTAATAGAAGATGGGTGAGATATGAAATTATGAAAAGTATAGAAAAAGGAAATAAGATAATAGGAATTCATATTAATGCTTTTAAAGATAAATATGGAAATATTAAAAGTAAAGGGCCTAATCCTTTCGATTATTTAGGGTATCAATATAGTTCAGACGGCAAACAGTTACATTTGTATGAGTGGACAGGGGGAAAATGGGAGGAATATAAGGATTTGGCACCATATAGGGTGAATCAAATTGCTCCAGAATCACTTAGAGGAAAATTCTATAGTTTGTCATCGGTTTATCGTGTGTATGATTGGGTTGCTGATGATGGATATAACAAATTTTCCTCTTGGGTGAACTAATTAAGTTTTGGATAAAATTATAAATAGAATTGCTATTGGGATTAGATACAAAATGATTAAATAAGAAAAGTACCTATAAAAGTAGGTGCTTTTTTCTTTGTTATATAGAAATTACACATTAATTTATATTTAGGTTATTTTAAAAAGAAAAAGTGATGAATGATGGTATTCTTACAATTAATAGTTACTTATAACTATATGTACATGAAAAACATCTATATTATTTTTAAATATAGATAAATATCTTTCAGTAAGAATGCACCATTCTTCTCTATTTACCTATCCTTATATTTTTTATAATTTATTATGATATAGATATTGATCTAAAGTACTTTATATAAAATTAATAATTGGAATTTTTATGGGGAAGGCGGATTTTTGGTTGTTAATTAACATAATTTTCAAATACTAAAACTCTATATGTTAATATTCGTTATATAATGAAATCAAGCCGTAATCAATATGGTTTCCCCGTTATGAATAATGAGATAATTTATGTTTCCCGTGTATTCGCTTTAAACCAAAAAGAACTTGTAGTGATTCCTACAAGTTCTTTTTTTATTTTCAAATCAACAAAAATCCGAGATGAGTCTTCTCATTTATTCTTAACTAAAAAAATCCATTAATTTAGTTAGTCAATTTTCTAGACATATGCTATTTATCAATTAGCAAACTAATTGGAATTAAATTTCTTAAAACAGGGACACTCTGGATAGTTTTATCTAATTCCTTCAATATCTCCTCCCTCTCATTAGGAGATACTTGCAAACCACCAACTAAACTTTTCCCTTTAAATACAATAGAATCCGCTTTTCCTTGTTTAAATTCAATTAATTGAAATTCATTTTTTGACATCATATAATGATTATTATTTATTGTAAGAGGGGATACAAGCATTCTATTTTTATCTTTATCTAACATAACAAACTCTTTCCCCTTATATTGTACAATTGTATAATCTTCTTTTTTCTCAGCTTTTGTATATCCATATTGAAAGAAAATCCAAGATGAACCTATACCAAATATAATGATTATAATCCCTCTTATTCCCCAGTTACATTGCTTCCAAATATAAGCCAAGGGGTTTCTTCTATAAATAGCAACAATCCCCTTTAAACATAGCTTTAAAAGTCCATTTTTTATTGTTCCTGATTTCAACTTTTTTAGGGAAAGTATGATAAATAAAAATAGTAATATTGATAGTAAGATGAAAAAAAGTACCCATACTCTCATACCTAATAGATTAGCTACATTAAAATTATATGTGGAATGTCAACACTAGACTGGACAATTTTTATAAGGTCTGTTTCTTATATTCCACTGGCGTTAAATAGCCTAGTGTTCCGTGAATTCGAATGTTGTTAAACCAATGAACATAATCATCAAGTTCAAGAGCGAGCTGTTCAAGAGAAGCGAAGTGTGCTCCGTTTGCGAATTCTGTTTTAAACACTTTGAACATCGCTTCGGCCACAGCGTTATCGTAGGGGCAGCCCTTCATACTTAATGATCGTTGAATTCTGAATGTTTCTAAAGCCTCTGAAATCAGTTTATTATCAAACTCTTTTCCTCGGTCTGTATGAAACATCTTGATGTTATGTAAATTTCCTTTAATACTCGCTAATGCTTTATACACAAGGTCTGCTGTCTTATTTGGACCAGCACTGTAACCTATAATTTCTCGGTTGAAAAGGTCCACAAATAAGCATACATAGTGCCATTTTTTTCAACACGGACGTATGTTAAATCACTGACAACTACAGCTAATTGCTCTTCTTGTTTAAACTGACGTTGTAACTCATTTTTGATTGGTGCTTCATTACAGGTTTGTTTATACGGCTTGTATTGTGACACCGTATAATTTGATACAAGTCCTAATTGTTTCATAATTCGACCGATTCGACGTCTAGAAACGACCATCTTCTGTTTCTTTAATTCTACTTTGAGTTTACGAGTACCATAGTTACTACGGCTTTCTTTAAAGAGTCGTTCTATTTCGTTGGAAAGCTCAACGTCTTCTTTTTCATGTGCGTCTTGTTCACGCGGCTTGGCGTGATAGTAGTAGGTACTTTTGGCGATGTTAAGGACGTTACACATTGCTGATACTGAATATTTGTGAGTGTTATTTCGGATCACATCTATTTTCGTCCCATGATCAGCGCTGCTTGCTTTAAAATGTCATTCTCCATCATTAAACGTTGATTTTCTTTACGTAATCTGATTAACTCATTTTCTTCTTCTGTCCGATTTTCTTTAGCAGTAAATGTCCCAGTTTCTTGATGATTCTTAATCCAGCGATCCAACGCAGAAGGCGTTATTTCATATTCTCGACAGATATCTGCACGGGACTTTCCATTTCCATATAGCTTTACTAATTGAAGTTTAAATTCTGGTGTAAAAGTTCGACGTTGACGTGACATAGTAGCACGCTCCCTTAGGTTAGTATGTTAAGTCTACTAGCCCTTATAGTATCTGTCCAACTTAGTGTAGCCGATTCAATGAATCCTTTAATACTAAAAATGGTAGGTAGCCAAGGATTAGCATAAGAAAAATTCCATTTGTAATTGCATTTATAGGAGCAAACTCTTTCTTATCATAGATTGTTCTTATCACGTCTTTAAAATTACCAACTTTATTTAAGTCTGTTTCAATAATTGAACTTGAAAACTCACCTATTTTTGAATAAAATCTTTCTAATTTCACCCTTATAAAAGTTTCTTTTTTAGGAGCATTTTGCCTCGCATCCAGTATGTTAAACATAAAAGGTGCACACCAAATTATAATTCTTGAAATAAAATATAAAACACATACCCTGAGTATCAAAGAAGAAACATCATATACAGAACTAACAATTAAAGGTACATCTAGATCACTTAAACTAATATCATCTATACCATAGTAATCTCTAATTCCCTTTTGAAAAGAATAAGAGAAAAAATAGATGGCTCCTGTGAGAATTGTGAAAATCCATGCAGTATCTTGTAAATAAGATAATCTATCCTTTTGTATTTGCTCACCTTCTTTTTCAATTTGATAATTTTTTCTTTTTATTCTCTTTTTCACCAACACACACCCTATCTAACTAATTCTGTAAAACCCTTCTAATACTTAATAATAGATTTACCAATATAACCCTATCTTTTAATAACATTCTATCATTTGAATCGGCTACACTAAGTTGGACAGATACTATAAGGGCTAGTAGACTTAACATACTAACCTAAGGGAGCGTGCTACTATGTCACGTCAACGTCGAACTTTTACACCAGAATTTAAACTTCAATTAGTAAAGCTATATGGAAATGGAAAGTCCCGTGCAGATATCTGTCGAGAATATGAAATAACGCCTTCTGCGTTGGATCGCTGGATTAAGAATCATCAAGAAACTGGGACATTTACTGCTAAAGAAAATCGGACAGAAGAAGAAAATGAGTTAATCAGATTACGTAAAGAAAATCAACGTTTAATGATGGAGAATGACATTTTAAAGCAAGCAGCGCTGATCATGGGACGAAAATAGATGTGATCCGAAATAACACTCACAAATATTCAGTATCAGCAATGTGTAACGTCCTTAACATCGCCAAAAGTACCTACTACTATCACGCCAAGCCGCGTGAACAAGACGCACATGAAAAAGAAGACGTTGAGCTTTCCAACGAAATAGAACGACTCTTTAAAGAAAGCCGTAGTAACTATGGTACTCGTAAACTCAAAGTAGAATTAAAGAAACAGAAGATGGTCGTTTCTAGACGTCGAATCGGTCGAATTATGAAACAATTAGGACTTGTATCAAATTATACGGTGTCACAATACAAGCCGTATAAACAAACCTGTAATGAAGCACCAATCAAAAATGAGTTACAACGTCAGTTTAAACAAGAAGAGCAATTAGCTGTAGTTGTCAGTGATTTAACATACGTCCGTGTTGAAAAAAAATGGCACTATGTATGCTTATTTGTGGACCTTTTCAACCGAGAAATTATAGGTTACAGTGCTGGTCCAAATAAGACAGCAGACCTTGTGTATAAAGCATTAGCGAGTATTAAAGGAAATTTACATAACATCAAGATGTTTCATACAGACCGAGGAAAAGAGTTTGATAATAAACTGATTTCAGAGGCTTTAGAAACATTCAGAATTCAACGATCATTAAGTATGAAGGGCTGCCCCTACGATAACGCTGTGGCCGAAGCGATGTTCAAAGTGTTTAAAACAGAATTCGCAAACGGAGCACACTTCGCTTCTCTTGAACAGCTCGCTCTTGAACTTGATGATTATGTTCATTGGTTTAACAACATTCGAATTCACGGAACACTAGGCTATTTAACGCCAGTGGAATATAAGAAACAGACCTTATAAAAATTGTCCAGTCTAGTGTTGACATTCCAATTAGTTTTACTGTAGAAATAAAAGTTTCTGTAAAATTTGTGCATCTTTCTCGTATTTATTGTTTTGGAATAACACATTTTTTATAAAATCTGGCTTTATCTTTTATTTTCAATTGCGCTATAAACAAAATTACAAGCATTACCACTATATCAAGATGATAAGTATAAGTAACTACACATAAATAACTACACATAAATAACATTCTAAAAAGGGACATCTTTTCTAAAATATTTAAAGGTTATAAAGAAAAATGAGTTTTACAAAACATACAAAATGTTAAACTCATAAGAACCAGCGATATCATATGATTTTCTTTGGTATTAATGGTTTTTTTCGCTATAAAATGAAAAGAATAAGATTATCAGCTTTACAAAATAAGTTTATAGTTAAGGTAAGTTTTATATAAAATAATTCTCTTTATTTCTCAATTGATATTAGAATATTCGCATTATGTATTTTTTGTACTTTTATTGCATAAATCATTAATCTAATCTCATAATGTATTGAAAAAACAAAGACATTAAAATTAAATATTAATAAAAATACAAAACGTAAAAAATATGTAGAATACTGTCTAATTTATTATATTTTCTCCTCTTTATATAACAATTAATCTATTAGGTGATAAGAATAAAATCTTACAATAGATTATAGGGGGAGAAATTTATGAAGAAAATTTTAGTTGGTGCAATAACAATAGGAATTATACTAGGATCTGGTAGTAGTTTTGCTGCTGCAGATGAGCTTGATAGTATTTCTAAAAATGAAAATACAATTCAATCGATATCTGCTTCAACCACAAAATCAATAACTACGAATCAATTTAATAAAGTTTATGCAGCCATGAAAAAATATGAAGGTACACCGTATAAATATGGTGGGAATAGTCCTAAAACTGGGTTTGATTGTTCGGGATTAATGCAATGGGGATATGGGACACAAGGGATTAAATTGCCACGTACAGCACAAGATCAATATAATAAAACTACACGTATCGCTAGAAGTGCTCTCCAACCAGGAGATTTAGTTTTCTTTAAAGGAACAGTTCCAGGCAAGTCAGGTATCACTCACGTTGGTATGTATATTGGCAACAACAAGTTTTATAATGCTAGTAATTCTGGAGTTGGTGAAGCTAGTTTAAATAGTTCTTATTGGAGTAAATATATTGCAGGATACGGTCGAGTTAAATAAAAATATAAGATTTAATAAAAAGAACTGAAATTCATTTTGACTTCAGTTCTTTTTGATAATTATTTGCTTTAAACTATCAATCTTCAATAATTTATTGAATTTTTCATCTCAGAGTGGAGAAAAATTATAATACAAGAGAAGCAATAAAATAAAATTGGTATATCTGTATGAATAGTTCTTTACAAAGGAAAAAAGTTAAAATCACTTAAATATGCCATGTAAGAAAGTAAAAGCCGCTTACAAAAAAGCCCTTTCCATTGCTACAAAGCAATAGAAAGGGGGAAGTATGATGAGTGATCGTATTGGTGAAGGGTATAAATAATGATATGTTTTCAAAAATATTTTAGCATGTTCATAAAAGAAATGAAGGGGGAAATTTAACCTGATGAAAACCTGTAGAATACTTTGTAAAATTAGTTTTTTGCAGTCTTCTTTAAGGGTTTCGCTTTTTTTATGTCAGCTACTGTTTTAACTACTTTACTAACAGTATTTTAAAAAGAAATTTCTCCCTAAATGAGACCCTGTTGTCCCTTCATCAATCTTATTGTTGAGATAAGAGAATTCTTTCCTTCATTTTTAAAATGATTTCATCAGAATTAATTTTTTTGGCTGATGGAACTCCTAAAATAGCAGAAGCCCCCTCACTGGCATATACTTCTTCTCCATTTTCGTGAGAAACAATAAATAACCCTTGTCCTTCAAATTCAATATATATAATTTTTTTAATTTGTTTTACATTTGTTTGTATAGACCTATAGATTTCATATAAATCTTTACTACGTTTTTCTCCCCCCATACGTATAGGCTCTTGTTCATTTGTAAAAATTAATCCCTCTGGATTGTTTCTATTTAAAATAAACCATAATTTTTCATCTGTGGGCAATAAATATTCAGATAGCTTTTTGGAGTCATTATTTATAATGTTTTGTTGTTGTATTTCATAAACATGGAAAAAAAATGTGGATATTTCTAAAGTTGAATTAGACGTAAAATTATGATTTTGATAAAGTTGCTTGCCGTCTTTTAATAGAGCACTTTTACTATTTTGATAATCTTTTAGTGCTATCTTTTCAGGTGACTCTTTAGAATTATCTGTTGCTTGAGCAATTTTATTCATACTTATTAATGCAATACTTAAAAATACGCCTAAAATTATAGTTCTCGTTATTTTTTTCATAAACTTATTTCCCTCCTTATTTTCATTTAATATCCTCTACTAATACCTTGAACTGTTTCATTCCACCAAAATCTATCGTTATTTTTAAATGATTCAAAGTTATGTTGATAATGATCGCCATACCAAGGATCCATATAGGTAATATAGTTCATATTATTCATACCTTTAAAATAACCATCTAACACAAGAAAATGACCAATATTCCCTCCGTTTTTCCAATTAATTAGTGTAATCATTGGTTTATTGCTATTAATTTGGCTTCTAAACTCATCATAAGAAAGAGTTCCTCTATTAATTGTTGAAGTTAAACCAAAATAAATAAGGCCATTTTGTATTTCTCTAGAAGTAGCTGGATAATTGTATAAGCCTCCCTTTACATATCCTACAAATTGCTGTTGTGTAGTTGGTTGCCCAAAATAGTTTAAAACAGATACTGAAGTACCTGCCCAACACCAATTAGACTGCTGTTGTTTAATGTTAGGAACATTTAGTTTAATAGTTGTTGTAGAATTAGGTGGATTTCCATTTATAAATGCCGAAGCAACATATGCTTTTTTCCCGTTTTTTAAAAAATAAAACCAGCGATTATCTATACTTCCAGTCCAATAATCTTTTAAACCCTCTCCATATTCCCAACCATTGAAGTAAACGGTTTGATTTCCTTGAAGAACATCTATTATATTTCCAGTCGAATCTTTATTATCGCGCACATTTACCCCGATAGGAGCAGTTACACCTGAAAATTCAACTTCTTCGGCAAACACATCATTGACATTAGAAAAATTCCACAGAGATAAAATAAATACAACTATAATTAAAATTCTTTGTGCAAGCTTCATCTTCTCACATCCTCATATGATATGTTGAAAACACTATTAAAACGAAAAATTAAGTTACTTAACTTTTTAAAATTTCAAGTACACACTACTTTTTTATAACCCATGATGTAACGCCCCTTTCATTTTATTTCTATACTATTTTAATTTATTCTAATATCCGCATAATTCCTCTTGAAATTCTAATATGTAAAAAATATGACACAATTAAAATTTGGTTCTCGAATGCTCCCTAGCTAGCAAATAGGAGCATAAAATGTGAGACAGGTAGTCAAATATGGCTGTTATAAGAAAATAGTAGATAGAAAAGGAATCAATCAATAATAAATCATAAAAATACCCCTAGAGAAATCTGCAGTCGTTTTTTATAGCTGAAGTCTTCAAAAACATACCTTCAACTCATTTTTTAGAAATCTACCTTCCGTTCATTAGTTTCAATATTCTGAGTTTGTTTCAGAAATAGACAATACTTTATTTATATAAATATGCAATTATTCATATTTATATAAATATTTTAAAAGTAATTGTATATTTAATTTTGTAATTATATTTTTTATTTTACTTATATTGAAGGGGGAAGATGTATGAAAAAAACTGTTATTACATTACTTGCTGCAGGAACAATGGTAGGTGCGCCTTTTTCAACTGCGTTTGCAGAAGAACAAGCATCTCAAAAAGAAGTAATGGATAAAATGGAAGTGCAACAAAAGAATTGGAATGAGGAACAAGGAAGTCCATCATTTCTTTCAGGTGAATTATCTGATAAGAAGGTAGAAACTCAAAAAGCAGTGAAAGAGTTTTTAGAAGAAAATAAAGAACTATTTAAGGTAAATCCACAGACGGATCTAACACTGAAAGAAGTAAAATCTGATGATTTGGGTATGAAACATTATATTTATACAAGGTCTGTAAATAAAGTACCAGTTGATGGTGCACAATTTATTGTTCATACAGATAAAGAGGGCAAGGTAACAACAGTAAATGGAGATGTTCATCCAGCTGCTGCAGAAAGTTTGAAAGGTAATACAAAAGCAAAAATTACAAAAGAAACAGCTCTTTCAAATGCTTGGAAACATATTAAACTTACAAAAAATGATACCTTAATAAAAGTAGATGGAAATACATTAGATCAAGTAAAAGAAAACTTAGAATCTACAAATGAAAAAGCAGATTTAGTTGTATATGAAAAAGACGGAAAGTATTATCTAACGTTTAAGGTGCAACTGCAATTTATTAAACCTTACGGAGCAAACTGGCAAATCTATGTGAATGCAGAAAATGGATCAATCATAGATTCATATAATGCAGTTACAGACGCAGATAGCCCTCAAAAAGGTTATGGATATGGAGTATTAGGCGATCGGAAAGAACTGAATACAACCTTTGATAGTGTAAAGAGAAAATACTATCTAAAAGACACAACAAAGCCTATGAATGGAGGCTATATTGAAACATTTACAGTAAATCATAGTGATGCAGATTATCCAGTTAACTATCGTCTTCTGGATGATGATAATGCTTGGATAAATAAAGATCAAGGACCTGCGGTTGATGCTCATTATAATGCTGGAAAAGTCTATGACTACTATAAAAATATTCACAATCGTAACAGTATTGATGGAAAAGGGAAAACAATTCGTTCTGGAGTGAATTATGGAGTGGATGTAAACAATGCATTTTGGAATGGACAGCAAATGATTTATGGAGATGGTGACGGACGTGAATTTATTCCGCTTTCTGGTTCTCTTGATGTTGTCGCGCATGAATTAACTCATGCTGTCACACAGTATTCAGCTGATCTTCGTTACGTAAATCAATCAGGCGCATTAAATGAATCGTTCTCTGATGTATTTGGATATTTTGTTGATCCTGCAAACTGGGATTTAGGAGAAGCTGTGTATACGCCTGGTATTTCTGGAGATGCACTTCGTAGTTTATCAAATCCCGAAAAATATGGACAACCTTCTCATATGAAAGATTATCAATACCTTCCAGCAACTGAAGAAGGCGATAACGGTGGAGTACATATTAATAGTGGTATTCCGAATAAGGCCGCATATCTGACAATCAATGCTATTGGTAAAGAGAAAGCAGAAAAGATTTATTATCGTGCATTAACAACTTATTTAACACCAAAAAGTGATTTTAAACAAGCTCGTACAGCTTTATTACAATCTGCAGCTGATTATGATGGCTATGGTAGTGCAGCATATAAAGCAGTAGAAGATGCTTGGAATCAAGTGGGCGTAAAGTAACTTAAAATCTATTTATAATGTTTTTGTGTTTTTAAAATTTAAATCATAAAAGGACCTATTTCTTGTCATATACAAGTAGGTCCTTTTATAGTTGCATTTATATTTATAAATCTTTATAATTAGTATAAATGATATAAAGGGAGAGTCTTATTATGAATATTTCATCAAGTGGAAGCACTCAGGTATTAGATCAAACAATGATTTTGGTAGGACTGGAATCCAATCTAGCAATGATAGAATTTAACTTAGATACAGAGGTAATTTGGGTAAATGATCACTTTGCGCAAGCTTTGGGTTATACAATCAGTGAAATGAAGAACATGGTACATAAACAATTTTGTCCCCATAATTTTGTAAATAGTAGTGAATATAATCAGTTATGGGAGAATTTAAAAAAGGGAATTAAGTTTCAAAAGAAAATTCAGAGAGTTGATAAAAAAGGCAATTTAACTTGGTTTGAGGCTACCTATATTCCAATTAAAAATGAACAAGGAGTAGTAGATGCTGTACTAAAAATTGCAACAGATATTACAAATCGTGAAAATCAAACAAGAGAAGTTGTTTCACATTTAAAGAATTTATCTGTTGATTTAGGAAGTAAGGTAGACATTAATTCTAAGGAAAATATGAAAGCGTTACAATCTTTAAAAGAACAGATTAATTTAGTCAGTGAAATCGCTCAAATGATTAAGGACATTTCTTCCCAAACTAATATTTTATCTTTAAATGCAGCAATTGAAGCGGCAAGAGTAGGAGAACATGGACGTGGATTTGCAGTAGTAGCAGAAGAGGTAAGAAGATTGGCCAGTAATGTTGATGGTGCAATAAAAAAAATAAATTTAAATGTAGAGAGTATCACAAATGGTGTAACTATTGTTAGGAATGTGACTGAAAAATTGCAAAGAGAAGTGATTAATAATCAAACTGAAATTAGTAATACGATGGAAAAGTTCGAAAATATTGTTGGGTAAATGTAATTATAAATAACGACCTTTTGAAGTTAAGTTATAAATTCTATATAAAAAAGAAAGCCATATCTTATATGCCTTTCAAGTGATTACTATTTTCTAAAGAGGGATGAAAGCTTAGGTATATAATGGCTAAATAATTTTTTTGCATATTTTGTTGGTAATAGAGCATGATATTACCAAATTCAACGGAGGTGTTTAAAAAATGCAAATTCGCGAAAATAATAATTCAAACGAAATTTTAATAGCAGCTGCAGCAAGTGCAATTGAACAAATGAAATATGAAATTGCTCAGGAGTTTGGTGTTACACTTGGACCGGATTCAACAGCAAGAGCAAATGGTTCAGTAGGTGGAGAAATTACAAAACGTTTAGTTCGTATGGCGCAAGAGCAGTTATCTGGTCAATATAAAATTCACTAAAGTTAAAGGTATATCCCATTCAAGGGATATACCTTTTTAATTTGCTTTTAAAGAGGGCTGTTCAATTTTTTATTGTTGGTTTAGTTTAGACACTGCAAATTTAGCTGTGTAATTCATTTTCTTCATGTAAGAAGAATTTACTCCTGCTTGAAATTGAACGGAAATATTACCATCTTTTTGTGCTTTGAAGACGCGACCGTATGGTGAATTAGCATTGTATGTGCCAATTACTTGATTATCTGCATCAAAGACTGTATAAGAAATTGGGAACCCTGAATTTTGTACAAAGACTGTAAGCTCTTCCCCTTTATTAAGATTAAATGATTCTTTTTGAGAAACTTCATAGGAACTCATAGAGTAATATTTTGTAACTTCTTGAATATCTAAATTTGTAGTTGCCGCACTCGCTTTAGGTGCCTCTGCTCCTGGTAAGTTCATACCTGATAGTACTGCAATTCCTAATGCCCCTGCTAAAATAACTTTTTTCATAATGCTAGTTCCTCCTTTAATATACTGTGAGATTTGAAACCGGAGTGAAAATATCACTCCTTGAAACCATTATAGTTACAATGAGAATGATTTTCAATGAGATTTGATATGTAATTCTGCATACATAAGGTGTCGATATAGGGTAATCTATCCGAAGTTTAAAGTATTCTTAAAGAAGGAGAGGACAATTTTTCAAAACTATGAATGAGATGGTGGCTGGTTTTTATATACGTTGGTTCTATAAGTAAATATTTTGTTGTTTTCTATCGTGCATTGTATATAATGTAAATAAACATTCAAATGTTGATAAAGTTGTATAATATGGAATTATTAAACAAAATTAAATGATTATATGCTATAATAAAGCTGCAATAAGGTTCAACATCCTAATCTTATTGTGTATATTTAACCTATGTATGTCGTTTGTATAAAAAATAAGAAGTCTCTCAAAAAGAGGCTTCTTATTTTTTTGATAGAGGGGGAATACGGATGATGGATTATTATCAAATTTTTTTATTTACGATGGCATGTATTGCCTTGTTTTTTTATATACTACATGCTGGGAAACCAACAAAAAGAAATAAATGGAAATTTATTGGTGTAATATTTTTATTTTTCCTTTTAAATTATTTATTTCTTAAATTCCTATAGGTAAATGTAAGAGGAAATATGTTTGTTGCTCTAAAATTACAGTAAGAAGAACTTTTAAGACAAAAGAGAGCTACAGGAAAAAGTCCAATAACTGTCATAATTTTTGTGCGAGTTTAATAAATTGATATGCGATAATTTAACTATAGGGTTATTTGAATGTGATAAAGGTAAATGAATAATTGAGTATGAAATTATAAGGTTTTGTATTCAATTGTTAATTTTAGTTATACGTGTTTAGCCTTCACTTACATTCATGCTCTTAATATAGTAAGAAATTCAATAGGAGGGGACTAGTAGTATGAATAAAAAAATTTTAGGGCAGTTTAGAAAAATGGCTACAAATAAAAAAGGATTAAGTGCTGCTGCAGTAGCAGTGGGAATTATGAGTACAACTCTTATTCCTCAAAATGCCTATGCACATGGGTTTGTTGAAAAGCCAGGTAGCCGTGCAGCTTTATGCAGTCAAAATTATGGGGCGCTAAATTCAAATTGTGGAAATATAATGTATGAACCACAAAGTTTAGAAGCTCCTAAAGGATTCCCACAGGGTGGACCAGCAGACGGGAAAATTGCTTCAGCAGGAGGCCTGTTTGGTGGGATTCTTGATCAACAAACAGCTGATCGATGGTTTAAGAATACGATTAAAGGCGGAGAAAACACCTTTACTTGGAAATACACAGCTCCTCATTCAACAAGTCAATGGCACTATTACATCACGAAAAAGGGATGGAATCCAAATAACCCTTTAACAAGAGCAGATTTTGAGCCAATTGGTACTGTAAAGCACGATGGTTCTAAAGCATCTAATAATTTATCACATAAAATCAATGTACCAACTGATCGCAGTGGGTACCATGTTATTTTAGCTGTTTGGGATGTAGCTGATACTGTAAACGCTTTCTATAATGTAATCGATGTGAATCTAATAAATGATGAAAAACCAGATACAGAAGCACCAGCTCAGCCATCTGGACTACAAGTAGTAAAAACTACCTCAAATAGTGTAGAACTTAATTGGAAACCCGCAACAGACAATGTAGGAGTGAAAGAATATCAAGTGCTACGTAATGGAGAACTAATTAATACTGTAGTCGGTACAAGTGTAATTGATAAAAAATTAAACCCAAACACAGAATATACGTATACAGTAAGAGCAGTAGATGCTGCAGGAAATATATCTGAGAAAAGTGAAGCATTAGTTATTAAAACAACAGAGGAAAAACCAGATACAGAAGCACCAACTCAACCTAAAGGATTACACAGTATGGGAACTACTACGAGTAGTATTGATTTAATGTGGAGTCCATCGGAGGATAATGTAGATGTGAGCCATTATATTGTATACAGAGAAGTTGGAGGGGCCATGAAAGAAATAGGTACTGCTAATACAACTTCATTTATGGACAAAGATTTGCAAGCGAATACAGCATATAAGTATGTAGTATCTGCTGTCGATACATCTGGTAATGAATCAATGAAAAGTGATGCCATCACAGTTACTACAAAAGGACAAGAAAACTCTTATGAACAATGGGATGCGCGTAAAGCGTATAAAGCAGGAGATAGAGTAGTTCATGAGGATAAGGTGTATGAGGCAGTTCAGAGTTATCAAGGGAATGGGGATCCAAATTGGATTTTTGCATTGTCATTATGGAAAGAAGTAAACTAATGATGGCAATAGTGAATCCCTTTAATTTTTAATAGAGTATATAAGATAATGTTTAGTTATTCCATATAGTACTGTTGGGAATCAGTATTGTATGAAAAATGTAACGTTTAGGAGCTAATTTGAGTAGGAAAAATAGAAAAGATGAAGTTTATAAAAGAAAATAGAGAAGAGCATTTTCGTGAATTAATTGCTAGTAGCTAGCAGGAAATTGCAAAAAGAAGAGTTAATCAAAAATTAACTCTTCTTTTTATTTAAAATTAAAATTAATTTCTATACCCGTTATACCACAGTTTATTAATTAGATTGTGCATAAGATCAATTTTTACTATAAAAGAGATTTAAATGGGGATAAATTAGCATTCGTAAACCAAATTTTACAGAAAAATAGCTCTTCTTATAAAAGGTGTTTCTAATAATTATTTTGGGATTATACATTTAAAATTAGGTGATAAACTAATTCGGAGAAGTAAAAGTGATAAAACGCATTTTATTCGTTTGTATTATTTTGGTTTTGGATAATGATTGTAGTATGAGGGTCTAATGAATTTTTAATAGACATTTGTTAATTTAGCATCTCTAAATGGAGAAGTGTAAAAGAGACTTAATTACATTAAAAGAGGCATACATATTATTAGGGTTAACTAAAAAACGAAATATAAAGGATATCTTAGGTTAGAAAAATTAAAAAGCCTTGTCATTATAGACAGGGCTTTCAAAAAAGGGACACAATTGACAACTGAAGGTGACTCTATATTACCATTTTTGGTATTTTAATTCCAGGTATCCATGTTGAGAAATAAAATGATTATTTTGTAGAGTGTGAGATAGGAGATACTGCTTATCAATTTTTCAGGAAAGGAAGGCAAAAGCAGAATTTTTTATTTGCTTTAACCAAAGGGTAGGAGAAGTGCTTTTATTTAGTAAATCGTGTTAATCATAGATTAATGTTATGTAAAAAAACTGTTTTCAGGATAGATGTCCTTTTTGTTTTAAGAAGAAAAAATATTTTCTCAACAGGACAAATCGTAATCATCTATAAGTACTATTTATAAGGATAATAAGAAAAATAGAAATTAATAATAAAGGAGAATGCGAAATGAAAACAGTAGTAACTGATAAAGATCTAGTTGAAATCCGCGAAGAAGACGTAGATGTTTTAAAAGTAATGGCACATCCAGTTCGATTACAAATTGTAAGTGAATTAATGCACCATAAAATGTGTAATGTTACGCAGTTAACGGAAATATTAAAACTCCCACAATCTACTGTTTCACAGCATCTATCAAAATTAAGGAGAACCGTACTTCGTGCAGAAAGAAAGGGATTAGAGATGCATTATTATATAGATAATACTAAAGCTCGTCAGATTGTAGAAATTTTAGGTTTTTAGGTTAATAATATGTGAAACGTTTCCCGTCATAAAGCAGGAAACGTTTCTTGTATGTTTAACAAATTGTACACATTAAAAAAAATAAAGCTAAGAAAGCGAGATGTCTAGAATATTTAATAAGGGATACACATGTAAAATTGCATACTATCTATTCCCGATAATTAAATAGAAGTGTAACTATAAAGATTATATTTAATAGATATTGAAAACATCTATTCTCATAGGATAAAAATGGAGGTGAAGGTAGGTTACCTGATAGCTAGTGGTGTTAATCACAATGGCGTAAATGTCCAAGGTGTTGGAGAAGATAAGATGTTTGATATCTTCTATTATGCGAATACAGATGAATTAAATATGATTTTTGACTTTAAAGAATTAAAAGAGGGTTGTATTCGTGTAGCAACAAACTTATATGGTAGAAATTCATCTGAAGTACAAGCTGTCCAACAAGCTTTTAAAGCAGCTTATATTTAATTTCTATATAGAGTAAAGTGTCAGCTCTTATATACTGTTACGTATAAAAAACGTTTTGGATTATAAGCAAGTACATGCTATTCATATGAGAAAAACTTGTTAGTGGGATAAATTTAAAAACCTTATAATCGAATTAATTAATATAATTCGATTATAAGGTTTTATTTTAAATATAATAATATTTACTGTGATTTTTTATCGAAAAATAAATTTAAATCTGTTTTGTCTGTGTCATCTGCTAAAGCATTGTGTATAATATCATTTAATAATTGCATTTTTTCTTTTTCAAAGAATGGGACACTAATATGATAAGGTGTTCCTGCTTTTTCAATTCTTAATATTGTTTGAATGCCGCTACCTGCAATTCCAATACCTATTAATAGAAAAATTAATCCACCAATAAAACTATCACTCAAAGTACCTAATCCAAATAAGAAGATTAGAATTCCTAAAATAATTGGTTTGAAAAAATACTTGGTAGATAACATAGCTCCAGAAATATTTTTTAGAGGAATGTTTTGTTGGTCTTTACCAGCAGGAATAAATCCTAATAATGTGTTGGATAAATTGGTTTTTACAAACCTATTATCAACGTCTACCCTACCTTTTATCCAAAAGAATAATAGGCTAGCTAGTTGAAAATTCAAGTCCTTTCATCTTTTCATCTCCTGTTATAAATTATTAATAATAAAATTGTAATATCAGTATATTAGAATTAAAAGGGAATAATGTATATAAATTTTTATAGATTGAAAAGATTAAGTAGGGATCAATCTTTCATGTATCAACAGTTGCAAAGCTAAAGAAATATATATAGCAGTCGTATTGAAAGAGAAGCTGAGTCAAGGTGAGGAATACTAAGACAATGAATTGGTGATGTGTAATCCTTTTGGAACGCTAATTAATCCTGCTAATGTTAGAAGAAGTTTAAATGCTTTGATTAAGAAAGCGGCTGTGCCAAAGATTTGATTTCATAATTCACGTCATACATATGCAACTTTGTTATTGGCTAAAGGTGTGAATGTGAGAGTGATTTCCGAGCGACTAGGACATAGTAATATCAAAATCACATTAGACACTTATTAACATGTACTGCTGCCAACGGTGTAAGAATATGCTGTTAACAAAATAGAACAGATTTTGTAGGGAATGTGACCAATTCTGTGACCACTGGTGTTATAAAGTATGAAAGTAAACAAATAAAAACCGCATCAAACGTTAATTTGACACGGTTTCTACAATTATGAACCCTACTGGCCTCGAACTTAAGACCTCCACCTTGTCAAGGTGGGGTTTAATTTATTAGTTTTCTTCTTGCATTATAAAATTCCAAAAACGTTTTAATTCTTCACGCTTTTGGGATGGAGCAAGTTTTATATCATTTAACCATTGATCTAGTTCTTTATTGTTTCTGTCCTCTTTAACATTAAAATCTCGCCCTAGAAGAAAATCAGTAGACACATTAAAGTAATCTGCTATACGTATCAAGGTATTGTAATCAGGTTGACGTTCATTGCGTTCATACATACCAATTGTACTTTCACTTAGTTGAAGTGATTGGGCAAGTTCTTTTTGTGTAATGCCTTTTTGTTTTCTTAAATCACGAATTATATTTCCAAACGTTTTCATTCTATCACCTGATAATATATTAACACATTATGTGTTAAATAATTAAAATTTTTAAAAGTTGATAATTATAATCTATTGACAACACAAATTGTGCGGTTTATATTTTAATTAACAACACGAAATGTGGTTTTAGGGGTGAGAATGTATGAATTATGAAAGAGTAGCTGAAAATCTAATTAACTTAAGAAATGGAAGATCTAGAGAAGAGGTGGCAAAAGCAGTGGGAATCAGTATTAGTACATTACAGATGTATGAAAATGGACAGAGAATCCCACGAGATAATATAAAAATAAAATTAGCTAATTTCTATGGTGTTACAGTCCAAATAATTTTTTTTGATTCGGAACAACACGAAGTGTGTTGAATAATGTTAGACTTTTAAGATGCTGTAGTGATTTTTTAGAAATGTAAGCTTAGAAAATGTATTAGGCAATTTTACATAAAATTATAATGTTTTTATCATTATATATAAATTATAGGGGGATTTACATGAACATGAAAACATTTGAAATGCGTGAAAAACGATTAGCAGAACTATTAGGTGCAAAGGTACTATGGGAGTTTATAAGTGCTGTAACAGAGGAAATAGAAAAACAAGAGTTAGAGTCTACACCAGGTTTATTAGAAGATCTATTCATACATGTGAAAGAGACTATACAAATTCAAAACATGAACAAGAGCATAACAAAAGCCCCTGTACAAACAGAGGCTGATGGTATAAATAAAGATACATTATTTATGGAAGCGTATGTAGAATTAATTAATCATAAGTTTGTTATTTCTGAATTAGCTGTAGAGCTTTCATCTGTTCTAAAAGAATTAAATTGTTTTGTTCAATCATCTTTGCCACAGCTTCAAAGTGAGCTTGATTCTCAAGAACCTCAATCTGCTTCTCTTTAGGGAGTGATTGGAGTATTTCTTTTATTTCTTTACACTCGTATATGTTATTCTCCGAGTCTTCAATTAATTTATTGCGACGATTGGTGTATTCAATTGCACCTAAAGTCGCTAATGCACGAGGGTCTAACCCTAGAATTTCCATGTATTCCTCTCCTTTCCTCTACAATAATTCGATAGGGGGAAGGAGATTCCTTTAGTGATTTTGTTATATAACGTGTTACTTATTAGTGGGAATGTTATTTATCATGGATGAAATACAATTAAATTTAAAAGAATCCTCAAACTCTCAATCATTTTTCCTGACTAATCTCCATATGGAGGATTTGTTTATTTTTATTATGAATTTTGAATTGTATCCTTTAAAGGAGGCTAGATATTCATATGAAATAGGGGGCAAAGGATATATCAGAGACTTTTAGAAATGGAATACTAACAAGTGAAATTTTCTTATAAATTTAACGTATTTCCCGAAAGAATTTTCATTCCTCAAGCGTGTGAAGGGCGTAGCCCGACGATAGGTGGGAGATGAATTTCGGTACGCGACTTGGAAAAAATGTTGCTTCTTTTCGATATAAAATTAAATAATTTAAATATTAGGTGTTGCTTGTTGCGAAAAATAAGTACGCAACATGGGAAGAATGTTGCTTGTTTTAGTAAAAGAGTACGTAACATGGGAAAAGTGTTGCATGTTTTGCAGGAAAGGTACGCAAGATGGAAAAGATGTTGCGTGTGTAACTTCTAATTAGTGAAAAACAAATTTTGTAAACTTATAAAAATTTAGTGTGTTTTGGCTATTAAAAATACGAAAGGAAATTCTTGAATATAAATTTACATAAAAAAGAAGCATAGAAAAAGCTTTAGTTCTATACTTCTTACCTCATTAATAATCTAGTTTTCTCTCAAGCATTGGCTTAAAATCCACTACTAATAGAACTAATTATTTTTTTAACATTTATAGATGTAATGCTATAAAAACAATAGCGTTATGTAGTGAGTGAATCAAAACAACAATCCAAAAAGCAGATATTGTAATTTCAACTTTTTCATTCTTTTTTTGATATACCCAATAAGCATAGTTATATAATACTCCAATTATTGCTGTAACGACTATATAAGTAATACCATCTGAATGACTTAATCCGAATATAATTGATGCTATTAAAATAATAAGATAAACACGCTCTTTAATAAAAGGAATACATCTTAATACCCAAAATAAAAACACCTGAAAAATTACTGTTTCATATACAGGTGCCGCAAATACTCCTACTAAAATCTGTATAATAGCGGGATCTTCCTTTATCGGATGTTGTTTTATCGGTGGCAAAAATAAATCTAATGGCATCACAAGTAAAAATGAACCCAATACAATAAGTAATACAAACCAAATTACAGGTAAAACAAACATAAATTTATTTAATCTTTTCAGCATATATCTTTCTCCTATTCCTCCCTATATCAATATAATTATATATTGAAATCATATTCATGCAATAAGTAACTTCAATTTGCAACAGGACATTAATTCTTCATTATTTTTTCGGTATCTAAACAATAGGAATCCTTATTGAATGCTCAATAAAAATATATTCTATCGAAACTCTAATTAGAATGGTATGAATGATTAGTATCAATTGATATAATTGTATTAGAAGCAATTAGGAGAATTATTAGTGGAAAAGTTAAACGTACTATTTCAAAACACTTTATATATAGCGTACCCTCTACTTACTGGTGTTGAGGGAAGTGAAAGAGTTTTAAATAAGTGGCAACAATTCTATCAAGATGTAGAAAGAGATCTACAGAGGATATACAACTCAACTTATTCGTCACAGACTTTCGAAAGACTAGTGAAATGGGTTTCTAAAAAGGAAGCTTTAGGATTATCGGCGATAGACATTCTTCCAAAATTAGATAATTATAAGGGAGAAATTTTTGAATGTCTAAAAGACGATTTATATATGGAATTTGGGATTAAATTGCCTGTTGTCGCAAAAGAATTACCTTTAGATACAGAGGCTAAGAGTGATTACATAGAGCGAAGTAATGTAGGGTTTATGTACCATTTATCAGACACTATTGCTAAGAATAAGTTTACAGATGACCAAGATAAGAATGTACGTATTGCTCAATTGCAGGATAAACAAAATAGTCTAGTGGTAGTATCATCACACAATGATGGTGATATGAATTACAAAGAGAAGAGTTAAAAAGATGGAATACACTGATTGATCCAACTTTTTTAACACGAGTAATGGATGATTTGACGGAGGACTGCCTCGATATTGTTACAGAACTATGGGTAAGGAGTGCGGAAAATGATAAGACTATTGTGCCTGTACATTATGAACGGATATTAGATATGTGTAATATGAAGCAAATCAAAAATGTTAAGGCTTATTATCGAAAAGAGGACAGATTAAAGATTATGGAGCGTTTAGCTGCTCTTGCTAGTATTTTTATTTATGTCAATGAAGATAATGAGATTGTAATTTTAAATGAAGAGGATCCCAATGAAACCTTAGCTTATAAAAAGCAAAGAATTAGAAGGCTATTTGTAATGGATGAAATTATTATTGCAAAAGACATTGATACGGGTAAAACATTAGGAATAGAGAGTATGAATGTTACTCCAGGGAGCTTTTTATCAAAATATCTCTATGGATCTGAAAAATTAACAGGCTTATTATCTAAGAAAGCACTTGAGTATAATAGCAAGCAACAAAGATATCACAAACGATTAACCAGATATCTAAGTTGGCGTTGGCGTATTCAACAATCATATCAACATCTAACACATTCATATAGTATTGGTGGCCCTAAAGGGTTATTGCAAGTAATGGAGATTAGTATGAATAGAAAACCAAGCCTCATAAGACAAGTTTTCGAAAAGACGTTAGATGATCTTATGAGGGACCAAGTTATTAAGGAATGGAAGTACTCTCCTGAGATTGATGAAGAGAAATGTAAGGGGAAAAACTGGTTTGAGAATTATTGGTTAAAATTAAAAGTAATTATTTCTCCTACAAATGAGCTTGTTAAATTACAACAAGAGTTGATTACTAAGAAAAGTAAGCAGCAGGCACCATTGGTCATTGAGATAGAAGAACAGCCACCAGTAATTGAAGAGAAGCCAATAAGTATACCAAATCAAGAAATACCTAATAGTATTGAGTTCTATATTGAAAAGATGAACACATATAAAGAGAAGAATAATAAAAGTATTCGTGAGTTAGCGAAAGAAATTGATATTTCTTATTCAACACTTTCAAGGATGTTATCCGGTAAAAGAAAACGATTAAATGATGACACAAAAAATAAACTGGATAAGTGGATAGAGAGACAAGAGGTAATGAACTTATTATAGAAAGCCTATAAAAGGGAAGGGATAAAAGGTGCAAAGAAAATGCTAGAAAATATAAAAGATATAGGAGTTAGCAATTGGATTGGTTTAGTCTCGATTGTGGTAGCGATTTTTATTGGTGTTAGATCAATAAAGATTGCTAAAGGGGCACTAGAACATAGTCAAAGGTCACTTATTGTTAATGAGAGCTATAAACCGATAATTAATGATATCAATAATTATCGTAATCTAAAACCATTTTCTACTCAACCTTTGGATTTTAGTGGGATAAAGGCAGTTAAAAACGGATATATATTTGATGCACTTGAGGAAGATTGGAAACAGAAAATAAATAAAATATTAGAAAAAGAAAATAATATAAATAAAATAAAAAAAAGCTTAGATGGAATAGCATCTAATTCTATATGTGAAGTCATTAATAAATATATAGAAAAAACGGATTACGAGGAAGAAGTAGGAAATATAGAATTTATGATGAAGGGTTCAAAACTTTACGATGTATTAATGAGCAATAATTTGTATTATCTACTAGTACATTCTCATGTAAAACCTGAAATTTATTGTGAGATTTTGGTTGAACATATTGAATATGATCCAGAGGCTGGTGAAATACCTGTTAAACGCTCAGAGTGTTTACTGCCTATTGAAAAAGCTTTTGAAAAATATATGAATATAGGGTTAGATCCTAATAATGAACTCCCCCAATTTGATATCGACAATGTAGAAGAACAAATAATGCGAGTTATTAACAATAACCCTAAACATATAGTGATGGAGAATGAGCGTACAGAACTTATTAAAATCTTTAATATATTACAAGATGAAATAAACGAGCGAATTAGAGAGTTGATTATTCCAGGTCATAAAAAGAAAAAACGAATATTATAAAACGTTCACTTGAAAAAATTTAGTATAAGAGAAGATGTTGGATTATAGTACAGAAAGGAGCTGGTTTCCGCTATGATACCAGCTCTTTTTGCTGAAAAATCATCTAGAAATGTAAGTACAAATATAAAGCAGAAGCAGAACGTAAACATGTAGATGTAGTATAGCAATTTAACTAAGGAGAAAATTGAAGATTAAATGTCTTGAGGATGATCTTTGAATTTAGATAATAAGAATATATTTTTGGGAGAGTTAAGATGAATTTAAAAAATTTAAAAGTAATAATTATATTACTTAATTAAGCAATAATTGGTAAGATTAATAAATTGCAAAGTGTATAAAGGAATGTACTTATGTAACAGCTTATTCATGTTTGAATTGTATAATTAGAAGATTTATTAGGCTTTATTTAAAGTTTAGTATCTTTAATTTTTTGTTAGTGTTTAAAATTAGTGAAGATTTGGGGGAATAAAAGTGAATACCAAAGTAAAGATTAAACTAGATAGTATTCAGGAAATTCCAGATATAAATAACTATCCGGAAATATTAGAAGCGGCAAAATTAGGGAATCTTATTATTTTTGTGGGGGCTGGGGTATCAAAATTAGTAGATTTACCACTGTGGAATCAATTTGCTCAAGATAGGCTCAACACTATATATTATGATGAAAACCTAATAGACTATCGAACTTATGAGGGGTTAAAAAAACTAGACGCAAAAAAATTATTAACAATTTGCGAGATTTTAATGAAAGAAAAACAAATCAAACCAAAACCAGCAGAACAGGTATTTGCGATACAAGATTATGAAAAGTATCAAAATGTATATTCTAAACTATATTCAATGAATGCCATTTATATAACTACAAATTATGATGAATGTTTAGATAGAATAGCTAAAGAAGTAGAAAACAGTAGAAAATTAGATGAAGATATAAATACCAATGTAAACAGTAAATCGTTACAAAGTGAATTAAGCCGAGAAATCGTATTTGAACGTTCAGACATATTAGAATCCAAGCTTAAAAATGGAAATGTAATTCACATACATGGCAGCATAAAACAAGAGAAAGATATGTTAGTTACTTTAAATCATTATTTAGAGTGTTATGGAGCGAATTCTGAAAATACATTTCCTGAGTTATCAGTTTTCTTAGATAAGGTATTTAATTCAAAGTATGTAGTTTTGTTTATGGGATATGGGTTAGAGGAGTATGAGATCTTAGAGTATATGCTATCTAAAAATACTAATCCTGAGTATAAGAAAAAACATTATATGCTATATCCAACTTATAAAGAAGATTATAAAATGGTTGAGCTACTTAATAAATACTATAATAACTTAGGGGTAGAGTTAATTTCTTTCGATATTAGTCGTAATGGTTTTTCACAATTAATTCCTATAATTCATGAGTGGGCAGATGTCTTAAGTGAAGTGAGTAAAGAGCAGGATTATATGCAAAACATTCAACTAATAAAGGATGTTATTAAGCGAGAAGAACAAAAAGCATTTAGAGCTGGAATAAGAGCTGTAATAGATTTAATTGAGAAGGACGAATCATTAGGAGACTATTTATTTGAAAATGTTGATGATGAAAGGTGGTTCGATTACCTGAAGGAAAAAGGATTTTTCAATCCAGAAAAAGTCCCAAGTCCGGAAAAGGAAGGGGATAACTATCAGGTAAGATACTGGTCTCAAACTGATTACTTAAAGAAGGTTGTACAACATGAAAGTAGAATAAATGACATTTTGCAGATAATTAATAAGATATCAAACTATGAAGATGAAAAAGGGGAATCTCTGGATAATTATCTTGTTTGGAGTGAATTTATTGAAATTTTAACTAATATTCCTAATGAGTATTTAGATTTGAAAGTGATTAATGTTATAGAAAAGTGGATGAATTCAAAATATGGTGAAGAACGTATTTCTTTTGAAGTCGGAAAAAAACTTTTACCTAAGTTCATAAATTCTAAAGAACCAAAAGACATAGAAATGGCTGAAAACATTATAATGTTATTACTAAAGTTAGATTGTGAACATAATCTAATAAAACTTAAAAGTTATCACTTTTATAATATATTTAATGAAAATATGGTTAATATAATTTCTAAGGTTTGCTCTGAAGAATTGTTAATATATATTAAAGAACAGATAAATAGGTTTCTTGGGGACTCAGAAAGTAATGTAGTGTTTACATGTGATGACAAACAATATGCAATTAAGGTATTTAATTTTGCAGAAAAGTATAGTATTAAGATTTTAGATGAAAGTAAATTTATTTATGAATTTGATTTAGAACAAGTGGAATTAGAAGAATTTGTTGAACGTGTTGCAAATTTTATTAGTAATAAATTTGAAGGGAAAAAAATAGAATCAGATTTAAAAAATAAAATTAGGTTTGTTTATTATGGTTTATATAACAAAGAGGTTTTTTATTCTCTTCATGATTCAAATGAAAAAGGCAATCAAGATGGTATAGAACTAATTCTTAATCTATTAAAAAGATTATTAGTTTCTAAAGAAGATAGTTTTATAGAAAAGTTTTTGAGTAATTTAATGAATGAAGAATATTTTTTATTCCAAAAAATCTTGTTATATGTAATAGGTAAAAATTCCCCAATGTATAATCGTATATTCTGGAATATATTATCTTGCGAAAAAGGGAAAATTATATTTCAAGAAGGTGCATTCGAAGATGAATTGAGGGTGGTTCTAGAGAAACTAGAAAATATAGAGTTGCACAATCAAGAGATACTAATGGATTATATTGAAAAAGGTCCAGATTTATACTGGGAAATTGAAAATGAAGAGAAATATAAAGAAATTTGGAAAATGAAAAGATTGAATACATTAAAAGAAATCCCATATTTTAATGAACAATATAGAAAGTTAAAAGCAAAGAATGATATAGATGTTAAAATGGGACCAATGATAAAAACAGAGAAGATAAAAATAGATTCCAAATCTGTATCCATAGATGAGGAACAACTTCTTAAGATGACAAATAATGAGTTGGCAGCATATATAAATGAATTTAAAGTAACTAATTTTTGGGAAGGTCCTACAACTAACGATTTAGGAAGAGTAATAAAAGAATTTACTAAAAAGCATCCAAATAAGATAGTAGAGAATTTACAACCTTTCATTAATACAAAATATGATTATATCTGTCAAATATTACTGGGGTTAATTGACTCGTGGAAAGAAAAAAAATCATTTGATTGGGGAAAAATCTTAGAATTTATTTTAAGTTATATAAATAGAATAGAATTTTGGAGTGACAATTATAAAATAGATGATGGAGTATATTATGCAGATTATAAATCTACTTTAAAGTGTATTTTTTCCCTATTAAGAGCGGGTTCAGAATATGGAGAATGGGCGTTTGAAAATAAACATTATCCTAAAGCTAAAGAAATTTTATTGTATATATTAAAAGAAATAAAAAGTGTAGAAGAAGTAGATTTAAATAATGACCCAATATCATATGTCTTAAATTCTGTTAAAGGACAAGGCCTGCAAGCGTTATTAAGTATGTCATTGTTTAATAAAGATGAGAAGAATATTTGGGATACCGAATTCAGAGAAATATATGCTGACTACTTAGATAATAAAATAGTAGATGCGTTTATATTATTAGGTTGGAAACTATCCCTATTTATTTCTTTAGAAAAAGATTGGACCATTAATAAGGTTGAAACAATAAATTTAGGGGATAAGTATTGGATATCTTTTATGACAGGATATACTCGTAGTGGACGTATTTCTAGTGATATTTATACATTAATGAAAGAACATTATAAATACGCTATTGATAATAATATCCAATTAAAACAAATAGCAAGGGATATTGCTACAGGTTATTTAGACAGCTGTTACACAGATAACGATTTATACGAGAAAGTTTTGGTCACATGGAATCATGAAATAATTGGTGAGTTTATAAGAATGTTTTGTTATCAAGTTGGGCGTCCTTTAGAAGACGATATTAGGAGGAAAATTATTGAATTTTGGGAGGCGTTCTATCAGCATTATAAGAGCTGTATACCAAAGGGAATAAGTAAAGAAGATACAATACTTCTATCAGACTCGTTGAATCTAATATCCGTATTAAATGATATTAGTAGAGAGAATTATCATATGTTAGACATCGCTATACCTTACGCAGAAGCTAATTTTAATGCTTATGAAATAATAGAAAGCCTATATAAGAGAATAGATTCTAGTGATACTATAGAAAAAAGATTAGTTATAGGCGAGTTAATGGATAATTTGATTAAGAGTTGTATACCTAAATATCCTAAAGAAATAATAGAAAAGCTCGTTGAATATCTTTATGAAGCCAAGGAAGAACGTTTAAATAAATTAGCGAATGAAATCTGTAATATTTACGCGAAAAATAGAGAGTATTTTTTAAATGATATATATACAAAATATAATGAGTAGAGTTAAAAAAAGAGCCCTATTATCTGGGCTCTTTTTTTATGCTATCCTAGAAAACTTTTCTTTTGCTAAAATACTAAAAAAGCACATTAATACACCAGATACAGCTGCTTTTTCATCAAAGAAAAGAGCTATAAAAAATAGAGAGAATATAAATAACATAGCTAAAGATCCTTTAAGTTTAATTTTCATAAATTGCATAGCCTCCTAAAAAATTTGTTACTAGCTGCCTAGTATTGCATATTATACTTATCGAGGCGTCGTATTTTAATAGCAAGTTAGCGCATATTTTCATATTTTTAAAAAAATCTTGATATAAAAATTCAAATTGTGTAATATATGGGTATATTGTTAGTTTATTTGATTCCGTTTATTCCCACACCTTTTTTGTGTTGTGGTTGAGTTGTAGAAGCAAGTTGCGTCTTGTTTCATTTGTGAAAGGGCTTCTTTGAGCCGATTAGTGTATATATAGCTTATTTTGCTATGCACATTATTAATCGACTTGAAGAAGCCCTTTTTGTGTTGTTTTCAAGTTTGCAGGCGGGGTTATTTATTATTCATAAAATAACAAATTAAACAGTAGAGGAGATAGTAAAATGAAAAAAGATTGTAGACACTTACAACTAGTACCAACAGTAGAGGAACATAAAACACGAATGGAAAAAATCAGAAATCATATGCTGCAGCAGCGATGTCATCTGAATCCAGAGCAAGAGTAAATCAAATGAGAGGGTGTTTTGAAGCAGAAATTATATTACCAGATGGTAAATTTCAATATTTCAAGCCACATGCTCTTAATGAAAAAGAAGCCACTCAAGAAATCGCATTGTATATTGAAGGGATTCAGGAAATGAAGGTAGGTTATGTCATCTTATGGCGCTTTGTTGGGCAACAAAGTTTTTATAGTGGTACTAAGATCGTAGCCGAACCAAAGTTACGTAAATTTATTCGTAAGCTAAAAGATTACTTTTTTGATTATGAAGAAGTGGTTTATGAAACTGAAAAATAAGTAGGATAGAGGGATATAAGTATGAAAAAGGATAACATTTGGGTAGTGTTAGATGATCCAAAAGAGCAGGAAACAAGAGAGCAATCCAAAGAGTCGGATGATATATTCGCTGGTTTGGATGAGCTATCGGAGATTGCAGATGATTTACTACCGTTTTAATAAAGTCGAGGTAGTGTATAGAGGGTAAAAGGAAGAACTAAGTGATGTATGTACTTGGATCTTCCTTTTTTTATTGTAAAAAAGAACTTGGAGGGAACGATTATGCGGTGCGAGACGTTCTCGAGTAAGTAATGCGGGAGCATAGGCGACAACGAGGACTATTCTTAATTGTAGAAACATCGAAAACAATAAAGAGTAGGATAACTGTTCAGGCGAGTGAGAGGAATGAAGGAGTAACGCCCCGAAACTCTCCCAGTGAGATTCCCAACTGCATACACTCGGCAGAGTGAGATGTTGGAAGCAGGGTAAAACATGCGGTTACGGTTCGTAGTGTCTATATGGATAACCGAAAGCCAGCAGGAATAATAAACCGGCTGGAACTAACTAAGTACCGTATGCTGTCAACCGACAAGGTGAGAATGTGTAAACACTGACGAACTTGCGAATGTACACCTCGATAGGTTTACGGGTCAGAAATGATTCGGAGTCTGAAAATAAGACTTGTCTAATGGATTGGAAACATCGCATAGTGACCAATCCTAACGTTGTTACAGGCAACGGAGCTAGACACGGGGTAAAGCAAGCACCTAAATCGGAGATTGAAAGATCTTTAAAACAACGATAGTCTGAACGGAACGTCGAAAGCCACTAACGTTGGGTCTATGACTCTATCGGCGGATATAGTTGAATACGAAACGGGTAACCGAGGGAAGTATTCTTAATAGTGGTGAGAGTAGTGGCACGACCGTTGAAGATTCTGTAATGGAATTGGAGGAACAGCCACAAGCCTATTTGTAGGAACTGAAATTTCATCTAATCTTGCATGGATTCTGGTAAGACTCAAAAGGTCACCAAATCAATATGAGAGTAGGTGATAGACCATGAATGATAGAACTAAGTCCACGCCAAAGAATAAGAAACTAAGACACAACGAATACTACGGTATCCAAACTTTCTTAGATAACTTATACCAGAAGGCAACAAAGAAAAATTCTTTTAAAAATTTAATGCCTATCATTATATCAGATGAAAATATACTCCTCGCGTTTCGTAATATTAAAGGAAACAAAGGGAGTAAAACAGCAGCTTGTGACAATGTAAACATTAAGGATATTGAGAGAATGGAACAAAGCTATTTCTTGAACGAAGTAAAAAGACGCTTTCAAAACTACCAACCGCAGAAAGTAAGGCGCAAGGAAATACCGAAACCCAATGGGAAAACCAGACCTCTGGGAATACCAAGTATGTGGGATAGGATTATCCAACAATGCATCTTACAAGTAATGGAGCCTATCTGTGAAGCACACTTCTGTAACCGAAGTCATGGATTTCGCCCAAACAGAAGTGCTGAAAATGCTATAGCAGACGCAACAAAACGGGTAAATCAGCAAAACCTTACATATGTGGTGGATATAGACATTCAGGGATTCTTTGACGAAGTAAGTCACGTCAAACTCATGCGCCAACTATGGACACTGGGTATTCGTGACAAACAACTACTAGTCATTATCCGGAAAATATTGAAAGCGCCAGTGCAACTGCCTAACGGCAAAACGATATTTCCGACCAAAGGTACCCCGCAAGGTGGTATCCTTAGTCCACTACTCGCCAATGTTAACCTTAACGAATTTGACTGGTGGATTAGTAATCAATGGGAAACTTTCAAAGCCAAGAAGGTAAAGCCGAGATTGAAAGATGGGATTTGGAGTAATGACACTGTAACATATTGTCTATCCAAAACATCCAAGATGAAACCAATGTATATCGTAAGATACGCAGATGATTTTAAAATCTTTACAAATACACGTAGGAATGCGGAGAAAATTTTCGAAGCAACTCAAATGTGGTTAGAAGAACGTCTAAAACTGCCTATCTCAACCGAAAAGTCTAAAGTAACCAATCTGAAAAAGCAACAGAGTGAATTCTTAGGTTTCACTCTTAAGGCTGTAAAGAAAGGTAAGAAGAACGGTAACACACGATACATTGCAGTAACACACATCTCTCCAAAAGCACTGGAAAAAACAAAACAAGATTTAGCAAAACAAGTGAAAAGGATACAGAGAACCCCAAACTCTAATGAAACAATTAAGAGAATCAGTATATACAACAGCATGGTCATTGGTAAGCACAACTATTATAAAATAGCAACGCATGCTTCCCTGGATTTCAGTAAAATGAACCATAGTCTTGGTCACATGATGTATAACAGATTCCCAAAGTCAAAAATTAGAGGAAAAAGCAACACAAACGGATACACGAATATAGGGAAATATAAAGGGAAAGACAGAGGTATTAAACCATACCTAAAGTCAAAAGCGATGAGATTTCTCATGAAATGTCCTATTTTACCAATCTCCTATATTCAACACAAAAAACCGATGATGAAAAAGCAATCTATTAACAGATACACCGCAGAAGGACGAGCCCTTATACACAAAAACTTGGCAGAAATAACCGAAGCGGAACTGAAATGGTTAAGAGAAAACCCAGTTATAAATGAACGGGCAACCATAGAATACAATGATAATCGAATTTCTCTTTATATTGCACAAAAAGGAAGATGCAGTGTAACAGGTGAGAAACTCTCGCCTTGGGACATCCACTGTCACCATAAGCGATTATGGAGTGAAACAAGGGATGACAGCTACAAAAATCTTACCATCATCAAGCCAAGTGTCCATACACTAATACACGCGACCAATATAGAAACCATAAACCAATTCCTCAATAAATTAAAACTCAACGAGGAACAGTTAGGCAAACTTAATAAATTGCGGAAATTAGTCAAAAATGAGGAAATCTGTATGTAATCACAAAATGAAGTGGATATGGAACATGAACAACTAGCGTTGTTTGCTTAGAGCTTATCATTATTAGATGAAAAGAAAACTACAATATAGGTGGACCGCGGTATGCCGTGAAAGTGGCACGTACCGTGCGGATCGGGGGAAAAGTTGGAGATAACCTCAAAGACTTACCTATCGACAATTTTAGGAAATGATTTAGCGGCGGGATTTTATCCAACACCACTAACAGAAGGGAAACACTTAGTACAATTATTACAAATGGAATCAGAGCGAGCTTATGCTTGCTTTGATCCATGCTGTGGAGAAGGGACAATTTTACGAAGTTTTGCAGATGAGGTGAGACAGGTTGGCATACAACTTGATACATATGGTGTGGAAGTAGATGCAAATCGATATGGCAAAGCAAAAGAGCAATTAGATGTAGTGGTACGCTCAAGCTTTGAAAGCATGATGATTAGTCATGACTACTTTCCGCTTATATTTTTAAATCCTCCATATAATACGGAGCTTCGTACAGAAAATACAAAATCAGAGAAAATGGAGTTCAGCTTCCTAAAGCGTGCTCACCTTTATTTACAAGAAGGTGGGATTATGGTGTATGTCATTCCATACGATAGATTTGCTAGAGACGACATCAGTTATTTCTTAGCAAAACATTATGAGGAAATAGGATTAATGCGTTTTGGCGATGAAAATGAAGAATTTGAGCAATTTAAGCAATGTGTTTTTATTGGCCGTAAGCGTGCAACTATGAAGAATGATACATATTTCAATGATCGATTTGCTAATTTTTGTGAAAATATGTCCGATCTTGCTTTCGTAAGAAAACATGTGAATACATTAGCACAAATGGTGAATCGTAAGGATTGGACTATACCTGAATTGCGTCATCAAAACAAACTTATTTTTACATCACGAGTGGATTATAAAAGTGCTTATGAAGGTGTGGGGAAATCAGAAGGTATCTCGATATTTAAGAAACGCTTAAATAGAGGGAATGGTTACTCACTTCAAGCTGAAAAATCAGCTGCAGAGAGAGCAAAAATGCCAATTGCTTCCGGACAATTAGGACTATTGCTGATAACAGGTGTGGCAGATGGTTTGCTTGGTGAAGGTGATACACTCCATGCAGTTCGTGGATCTGAAAATGTGTATTATGAACATTCATTTGAGCATTTGGAAAAAACAACAAAAGAAGTTGTATTACAAAAACGCCGCGCTAAATTTATCATTGCAACGCCAAAAGGTGAAGTCAAAGAACTTGTCTAGGAAAGGAAGAAGGCTATGTCTGTACTATTAGGAATAGGAGCATTATTTATTGTATGGGAATTTAGTAATCGTATGTTTCGTATTGCTATTGTACTTACAGTCATTTGTTTATGTGCTTCTCAATTAGGTGCAAGTACATATTTGGAAGTATTAGAGCAATTCTCTGTATTTCAAGGTGCAGGTGATATGCTACATGCGGCTGAACAGTCATTACCAGAGTGGAAACAGTTTATAGATTTTTAGCCAATAAATTGAATGAGTAGGACATGAAACGTATCGAATAAGATGCGTTTTTTATTTTAGGAGGGAAACTTATGTTACAAGAAATGATTCAACAAGATACATTTGATCAGGAACAAACACCAGCGATGTTGCAATTGGAGACGGGAACTGCTTCACATTCAGCCTTCTGCTTTGCTATGGCAGTTAATCATAACAACCAAATGCAATTTGCAGTGTTAGGTGCGAATGACAGTACATTAAAGTCATTCAGAGCAGCCATATCAATGGGGACTCGTCGTTTGTATTTTGGAGAGGGACAAAAAGAAGAATTACATTATGTATTAGGCAAAAAAATGAATGTAATCTCGAAAGGACAATTTGATTTTATAAATACACAAACAGCAAATAGAAAAAAAGCAATTATTGCGTTTTCTAAGGAAATAGAAGAAAAGTATATTGTTGCAATTAATGAAGCACCAGAAATGCAAGTAAGAGATTTCTTAATGGCTCCTCCATATGGTCTCCCAATCTTAGAAGAATGGGCGAAGCCAATATACGAAGAGATGCTAACTAGAAAGTTATTACAACCATTAGATGTGTATTTTGATAAGAATGAATTTACTTCTCTATCTATTGCGCAGGTAGTGCTAAAAGAAGAGGATTGTAAAGAGTTTTTATCAGAAATGATACGCACTGGAAAATGTCAATTTCCACAAGATGGTACAGGTGAAAAAATCAATGAAATTAATGATTTAAATGAATACCTATTGGAATATTCGCCTGTCATGCTTGATAAGGTAACGAAATTAGATGAGCCTTTACATCAACCGATGAAAGAACAGGCATTATCTCATTTTGATACGTACCAAAGACCATTATTCCCTGTACAGGCACATGTAGCAACAGGTGCAGCAAAAGCATTACAAGTACAAAAAGGAATCATTATACAGGGGGAAATGTCGTCCGGAAAAAGCGCAATCATGACAGCAACAGTAGATGGATATTTCCATTTAACCGGGAAAAAAGGGTACCGTACCTGCGTATTTGTTCCACCGACTCTTACGGAGAAGTGGGCAAAAGAAGAAATACGACACTTAATACCAGACGCAGACGTACATCTGATTAAACGTACAGAGGATTTAATTCGCATTCATCAATCTTGGATTCAGGCAGGAAGACCAAAACCAGAAAAACCAACCTTCTTTGTCATTAGTTTTACAACGATGCGAGGGGATTCTATTAAATATATGCCATTACCTTATAAACAAATTGCACTTTCCAAGAAATCGAAGGAAGAGGTGCAAAAATATTATAAGAATGGCTACTACTGTCCAGATTGTGGTGCTAAGTTACGTAAAAAAACGTCTTCTATTATGGTTCAACAAGCTAATGGTGATCAGAAAGAAGTCTGCCAGTATAAAGATTTCACAGGAAGTGACTTAGATTCGAAAACAAATAAAAACAGTGTATGTGCTGATTGTAATTCAAACATTTGGAGTCCAAAAGTAAAAACGAAATATGCAAGTTTTAAAGATTGGACCAAATATGAAAATAAATTAGTGCAAGCAATAAAAGAGGGAAATAAACCGCTGCAAAACCAACTAGAGTTAGAGAATCGTGTGAAGTCATATGATGCGAAACAATCAGGACGAGCATATCGAAAGGTAGCTACAGTTGAGTATATTCGTAGAAAAATGAAACACTTCTTTGATGCTTTAATTTGTGACGAAGTCCACGAATTAAAAAGTGAAACAGCACAAGGAACTGCACTAGGAAGTTTAGCAAAGGTTTGTAAAAAAGTTGTAGCTGGAACAGGTACATTATTCGGTGGGCGCGCGAGCGACGTATTCTATACTTTATGGCGTTTATTCCCACAAAAGATGGTGAAAAGTGGCTTTGAATATAGTTCTTTAATGGAATGGAATGAAACCTACGGAAACATAGAGAGAACGTATTACCATGACGGTGAAGTGGTATCCAACGTTGCTTCACGTGGTGCACAAGGGATGTTAGATAAAACAAAAGTTGTTCCTGGTATTTCACCATATGTGTTTACTCAATTCTTAATGGATACAACCATTAATGTACGCTTAAAAGATGTTTGGCCAAATCCTGTAGAGTTAATTAATGTACCTACGATTCTTGTCGAGATGTCGGAAGAACAAAAAAAGGCTTATGAGCATATGAAAGGGTCTTTTGAGAAGGCGATTGAAGGGGCGAAAGGTACACCGGATGTTGGGAAACTATGGCTCTCTTATATTCGTACAGGAAATTCGTATCCAGATAATATGAACCACTATCCAAACTATCACTTAGATAACGCGGAAAAAGAATTGGTTTGGTCCAACGAGGAATTCAGATTTGATGAGGATTGTATACAGCCGAAGGAGAAGAAGTTACAAGAAATATTGCAAACTGAAATCTCTGAAGGCCGTCCAACCATCATTTATGTATCTGATACAGGATCTACAGTGAAAGAACGAGACATTCAGCCTCGTTTACAGAAGGTTGCAGAGCAAGTACCTGGTGCAAAAGTATCTATTCTTCGCACGAATACAGTTGCTCCGCCAAAGCGCAGTGCATGGTTAAAAGAGCAAGTAAGTAGCGGTGTGAATGTAATCATCTGTTCACAAGAATTAGTTAAGGTAGGATTGGACTTGCTGGCCACGCCAACAATAATTTTCTACCAACTATCATTTAGCTTATTTACGTTAAACCAAGCTGCAAGAAGACACTGGCGTATTGGACAAACTAAGCAATGTAGAACCTTCTATCTGGGCTATAAAGAAACATTCCAAGCTCAGATGGCACAGTTAATTGCTCAGAAGAATAAAGCTGCTGAAGCAATGAATGGTGATGCAACAAGCGATGGACTGAATGCAATGCTTGGTGATACAGGAGATTTACAGACTCTATTAATTCAAAACATTAAGAGTGGAAATCAATTAAAAGGTTCTACAGAGGAATGGACAAAAGCAGCATCTGATGAATCGAAACGCGTCCTTGCGAACATCGGTAATGTCATTACACCTGTATTTGAATCAATTGAAATTCAATTTACGAATTGGGTGGAGAAATTATCAGAAACGATGGACGTAGCATTTATGAAAGAGCCTCAATTTGTACAAAGTGCCGTTGAATGTATTAAAAAAGAACAAGTACCTGGAGTTCGAGTGAAGCAGAATGTACTTGAAGTAGATGGAGAGATAGAGGATATCATTCGAGCTTTAACAACACTGAATACTGATAAGCGTATGCTTGTACAAAAACAAGATATCACATTCTGGGATTCAGTTATTGTTGAAGTGGATTCCTCAAAAAAGAAAGAAAAACGAAAAAACAAAGTAATCGATGGACAGTATGAGTTTGATTTATTTGGATGATCGAGAGGGGAATATTATGTTTACGAAGATTTTTATTGGTTTATTTTGTTATGTGTTTTTGGTAGTTCGTAATTCAAGGAAAAAATTTCTAATAGAAGAAGCCAAGAAAAGAGAAATGGAAAATAAACCGGTGGAACGACCCGTTTATTGGTGCCCAAGAGAAAATAGACCTATTGGAAGGGAACAAGAGCGTGTTACTGTTCCAACAAAAGAAATCACCTTAGAAAAGGATGTAGCAAATATTTATGATTTAGTTGCTACATCGGTTCATAAGAATCTGGGTGAGGAAGAGAGTGACAGGTTAAAACATGAGGCTATAGAAGAAGTGGAGTATGCTGAAGATTTTCAACATACTCCCACTCCTGAAGTTGTTTATGATATTCCTTTTCCAAGTGATGAGGATATACCTGAAGAGTTATTCGAATATGAGGACATGTATCCACAACAAGAATATGTTTCAATTCCACCGGAAACGGAACACGTTTTTCCTGTTCAACAAGGAGTAGCTGATGTTGAAGATATGGATTTTGTGAGATGGACTGCAAAAGTAATAGAACAAGAGCAAGGACTGACACGTGTCATAAATATGTCTAATAAGAAGCGTTATTGGATTCATACAGAGGGAGAGATATTACCAGAAAATCAATTACTGTATATGAAATTAGAGGTCGATTCACCTTATTCTTATACGCTAGTTGAATGGAGTAATAGCCAACTAGGGAATATATAAATCTATTTCCTAGTTGTATTTTCTTAATTAAATAGCATGAAATACAGCATTTTCCCACTCATTTGTACAAGGATAAAACATTTTTTTATTTTTGTACAAATGAGTGGGACAGAATGATTCACCATATAAGAATATTCGACTATAATGAGACATTGTACGTCATTGTAATATTAAAATGTTTTGAGATTAAGTGATTAATAATCTTAAAACAGGAGAACCGAGAACTCTCCGCAATATTACAATGCTTAAAATAGATTAAATCCAAACATGAGGATTAAATGAAGTAAAAAATATTTATAAGTTAAAAAATAACAATTTCGAAAGGTGAATGTAAATGAATATTAATTCCATAAGTAACAATGTAGTAGAAAAATTAGAACAAACGGTGCGCTATGAAAAGAAACAAGTCCAGGTATTACGTGTAAGTAAAAGTAGTTCAAATATACACGCTTACATGATTTTCCCGGAATTCTCAGAGGTTAAAATTTCAAATACCGAACTGGATGAATATATAGAAAACCTGTCAACAAGCGTGAAGTATGTCATTGATCGCAAGTTGAGTCAACAAGAAATTGAAAAACAAAATCATTCTTTCATTATGACGTGTGAAGTCGAGGAAGATGGTGTGATAGATGATGAAACGATTCATTTTAATACGACGTATGTAAAACCACCAACAATTGCAAATAAAGTATTTAAGTTGGTGTGTGGATTAGGGAATCGCTTAGATAGCTTAAAAGAATTACATATTACAGTATTAAATAATAATATTAACCGAATTGAAATTGAGTTTTACAATGAAAATGAAACATATGTGGCAGTAGAAAAAGAAGAAATTGCAAATGCAATTATGGGGGCATATACAAAAGCAAATATCTATTATGCAGCAGATCTTTTTTATGCTGCGGAAGGAAATGAAATCAAATTAAAGAGCATCAAACCAAAATTAGCGGGTGATGTGTGATGAAACAAGAAAAAGGGATGATAGGAGTCTTATGTACGCTTGTTTTAATGATTTTATTACTTATACCCTTACAAGCAGCTGAAGCTTCTGTAAAAGTAGATTTTAATAAATTGAAGGGGAACGATGTATCGTCATCTTTCCAAGAGGGATTAAACAATCGAGCGAAAACAACAGGGAAAGATGATTCATTCGGCTCATCAATTATACAAAAGATTGAAGGATTGTATGCGCCGGCTTTTAAAGTAGGAGTCAATATCTTTTCTATTTCATTCGTATTAGGCGTTATTGTCATGGTTATGGCATTAATAACAAAGAATGGTCAATGGATGAAGTGGGCAACCGGAAGTATGATTTTCTCATTTATTAGCATGATGTCTATGAGACTAAGTGTGTACTTCTTGTTCAGTTCCGATGTATTTTCATTTATGAACATCTTTACGGATTTTTTAGACCTGTTTAAAGCAACAGCACTTATTTTCACACCATTTATGTTAATCGCAGGTATTCGTTTAAGAAGAATTCATGAGAGTACAAAACAGCCCGAATATTACCGTTGGGCCAACCGTGTCATAACAGGATCTTGTTTGCTGTGTATGTTAGCCGTACTCGCTCCATGGCTATTTGCTAATATGTAAAGAACTATATATAAAAGTAGAAAAGGTACTGAATTTACATTCAGTACCTTTTATCTACCCATTAGGTTCTTTCTTTCATATTCTTCAAATACTTCTTCTGAAATTGGCGATAGTATGCCACTCAAATACACAGCGGTATATAAAAAGTATTGCTCATCCCTTGTTTTAATTGTATGAGTACCGTGTTCCGCATTGTTTGGAATAATTCGTTCAATTTTGAGTTGTTTTTTATCACAAATGATCTCTTGTACTCTATATAAATTATGTATCGGTAAACGATCAATATACAAACAAAGGTACTCTAGTAGAAGTAGAGTAACAGTCATTTGTAGAATGAAAGCAATTTTTAATAGAGTTGGTATCGATGCAAAAAACACTAGAAATATAGAGACTAAGAAGATATTTAACTTTGAAAACCATTTTTCGTGTTGATTTAAAGAAATAATACTTTTCTTATTCTGAAACACCTGGAACCTAGTTATAAGAAAAATAATTGTAAAGATTCCTTCATAACTAAACCAGGTTTTCCACTCCGTATCAGTAAGTTCTAGAAATATATATATGATACCAGTAGATAAGATCAATGGTACCAGCTGTACCAAACTAAATAGTATGGTATGTTCTAACATTCTTTTCTTGTAGATACGATTAGTAATTGAATCCAAGTTTCTTAACTCCTTCTGCAATTTTCATGATGACACCACCAATAAGAAGATGGTATTCGCCAATTCCTTTTTCATTTACGTACCAACACATATAGTGCCGGATACCTTCTTTTGCACCATGGTCATGTAAAGGAAAAGGAGATGCGTATTTTTTAGATGACATATTATTATCACCGAAAGGTACCTGTTCTGCAAGTGCAAAACGTTTCTTCGAATCATTTATAATCCAACAACCATAGTTTACTGACCCATACCATATTGCATCTTTATGGATTGGATCGATAGCAGGTTGTGCTGGATAGCTTTCATCTAGTATTTGTGCTTTTTCTTCACGAAGTCGTTGATGAATATGTGAATTCAATGGATCTTCCGTTCCGATTTCATAGGTTTCCTCAAAATTCCCACACTCATAAGGAATAAGGGGACTATTTGAATCAGCTGCTAATTGTAGACTGCAAGAATCTGATTTTGAAAGATAATATACGCAGTCTTTGCAGGTGAAATAGTTTGAAAAAGCTGAATCTGTTTTTGGTTCTGGTTCTGTTACGGTATTATCTACTACAAGTTTTAACATATCTATCACAATCCTTTATAGGCTATTTCAAAATTTAATATAGACGTATCATATCATGCTTGTTTTTAAATGTAAATATTTTCCATTTAAAAACACCCTAATTTATTTTGAAAGGAATGTTTGTTTTGAAAAGAAATCGAGAATATATTGCTTTGCGAAATTCTATATTAATAGGCTGGTTACTGACATGCATCGTAATAGGCCTATCTATCTATTTTTCTTCTGTTGTTTATTTATTAATCGGATGTTTCATTCTATCGTTAAAATACGGATTAATGGGTACCGTGAAAAATGTGGAAAAACGTTTGCCTACCTGGGCTAACTTTGGCGTCATTGAAAAACCAGTAAATAGAAGGGTGACCAGACCTTTTCAGTTTCGAGGTGGGCTCCTTGTTTCATTAGCATTAGGATTCGTAGAGATGGTGATAAAAGGCTTATGTATCTCATATTTTATTTTAGGATTAGAAACGCATGTATATCGTTTAATGCGCAGAAACGCAAGGGTGTAAAAAGGGGGGTCTATTATGAAAGTATTAATATTTGAACTAGTTCTCATTGCGATTCTGATTCCGTTAAATATAGTTGTGAAAAAACATGTACCAAAATGGAAGGGGAAAGCTGGAGAAAAATTAGTGAAACGTATATTGAACAAATTGGATTCCGAAAGTTATTGCGTGTTACATGATGTTACGGTTCATACGGAGTATGGTGATACAACGCAAATTGATCATATTGTTATCGCGGAAACCGGTGTATTTGTTATAGAGACGAAGAACTACGAGGGATGGATCTATGGAAATGAGAAATCTGCAAGGTGGACACAGGGTATTTTTAGAAAAAAATCCTCTTTTCAAAATCCATTTCGACAAAACTATAAACATATAAAAGCAATTGAATGGTTAATAGAACAACAGCTGCCATGTATCTCTATTGCAGCGTTCCATCCAAAATGCAGTCTAAAAAGAGTAAATGTTCAATCTAAAGATAAACATGTCCTGTATTATAACGATCTACAAAAATGTATTGAATCATATACTGAAACGCAACTAACAAATGATGAGGTCCAGCACATCTACCAAACAATATTGCGAGCGGACATTATGGATAAGGATATCGAAAAGAAACATGTGAAGTATTTACACAATAAGTTTGCAAAACAATAAGAAATGGAGAAAGGAATAATGTTATATGTAATAGGGTTCATTGTAATCTCTGTAGTAGCTATTCGTCTTAACATGAAGTATTACCGGTTAAAAGGTCATCCAAAGGATTTTATAATAAAAAGAAATGATTAAGTGGGGTCACGTGCCCCCTAAAAAAATAGAGCCATAAAAAAAGATGACTTCTGTACAATATAGAAATCATCTTTTTTTATTATAAGCAGTGCGTCCTTCATCTTCATCATTAGATGAAAACCCAGCATAGTCAACATTTACAGATCCGCCAGTACCATCACGATAGGTAACTTTATACTCACCAGTTGTTCTTAGGAAAGTATCTAGAATAAATTAATCATCTTGTAAAACAATATCCAAATTTAGTATTCTTAAAAACATCATAGGTATATAATAGTACTATTTGATGAATACTAATTAGAATGATAGGTGATATTATGGTTAAGAGACAACATTATGTACCAAGATTTTATCTTAAATATTTCGCGGTAAATGATAGGCTAAATTACTATGATAAAATTTTATCCAGAAAATTTTCTAACACACATGTAGATAATGTAGCGCAGCAAAGATATTTTTATGATTTGTCGGAAGAATTCTTGAGTAAACAGCAAGAAAATGCCAACGAATCCATGGACTCTCGTTTTTTTGATAAGCAATATTTGGAAGGTTTTTTTTCTAAATTAGAAGACGGATTTGCTAAAAGTTTTAGAACAATTAACGAGAAGTTATATAATTCTCCTAATTTATTCGAAACTAATTTAATTGATATCTTAAGTGAGGAGGAGAAGATAGATTTAGTCTTCTTTATAGCCTTACAAAGTATTAGAACGCCTGCTTACAGAGAGTTAAGTGGAAATTTTATGAATATGCTTCAAGTAAATATACCGGATTTTACTGATATCTTACCAGATGATAATGAGAGATTATTATTACATTTAGCTTCTGGTGTTTTGGATAGAGTAGGGAGATATCTTTTAAGTGATAAGTTCGAGTGGTATCTTGCTGTTATAGAGAAAACTGAAACAGAAAAATCTCAGAATTGGAGAACGGCATTAATGAAGCAAGTTATTATTAATGATGAATTTCTAATTTCTGACAATCCTGTTGTAAATATTAAGCACATCGAAAAAAATACTTTGAATATTTCAACTGAATTTTGTTTACCACTATCACCGAAACATTTATTAGTTATTAGGGAAAGAAACTATCCTTTTGAAAAGCCGGATAATTCCATTTTTATTCCGAGTAAAAATATGATTCGACTTTATAATGAATATCAAATACGTTTTGCAACAAGAAAAATAATATATACTAATAGCACTAATGAGAAAAAATTAAATAAATATTTTAAGCTTTATCCACGTGATCATACTCATAATACTGGTACTTTCTGTGTGCATGAGTGGGAGGGTAAGATCAAAATATAATAGAAAAGTAACATGGTTTTTTCTATAAAAATATTGCTACATTAAGATTTTTAAAAACATAATGTGCTATAATTATAGTAATCCAATACTAAAAAATCATATTGCAAAAGGACACACCTACGCATAACCATAGCGTAGGTGTGTCCTTTTTTTGTTTAAGGAGGAAAAGTTATGGGAAAAACGTTATTTATTGCAGAAAAACCAAAAGTGGCCAATGAAATTATGAAATCGCCACGATTCCGTCACTCGCAAAAGTACATTGGTAGCAAACCTTATTATGGTTATTATGAAAATGAACATTATATTGTCAGTTGGTGCCGTGGGCATCTGCTGGAATTAAAAAATCCAGAAGAGATGGATCCAAAGTACAAAGTGTTTAGTTTAGAACACTTACCTTTAATTTATGAGCCAGCTTATAAGGTGAAACAAGAGAATGCTGAACAATTACAAATCCTTGTTAAATTGTTGCAACGCCCTGATGTTGACCATGCGGTTAACATTTGTGACGCGGACCGCGAGGGAGAGTTAATCTATAGGGAAGTATATGAATTTGCAGGTGTGAATAAAAAGCAATCTCGTGTATATAAATCCTCTTTTGAAGCGGCAGAATTAGAGACAGCTCTCAATCGATTAGAAAGTGCGTCTAAATACGATGGACTCGCGTATTCTGCTAAAGCAAGGCAGTATCTGGATTATCTATTAGGGATGAGTGCGACACGTTAGATAGTGAAAAGCTATCTTATCCCTACGTGTTATGAAATTAAACAAATAAGGGATAAAGTCTTATTTCGAGGAGTGGAATGATGAAGTAACGTTCTGAAACGCTCCCTTTAATACTCCGACATGCGATTTCCTATGTGTATATGGAAATGGTGTGAAGCTCGGTGAAGTCGAGTGAAATATACCGTAGTGTTCAGTAAACAACCGAAAAGGCAATAGCGGTATTGTCCGTATATGATAGCTCGGAAGTCGTTAAAAACTTAGTATGGTGAGAATGTGGTAAAACACTGACGAACTGGCGAATGTACGCTCCTACGGACTGGCTTAGAGAAATCTGAGTTTATCATTCTGTGGTTGAGTAAGAATTCATTCTATGAAAAACCATGCAACGTTACAGGCGTTGGATAGAATGGTGGGGTATAGTCAGCACCTAACCTAATGTAATTTTGATAGAAATAAGGCAACGTGGAAAGCTGGGAACGTAGAGAGGACACACTCAATGAAGCGTTATAAGGAAATGCGTAAATAGCGAATAACCTTATTTTATCCTAGTGAGAGTAGTGGCGTGACCGTTGAAGTTCTTGTAATGAGAACAGAGGAATAGCCACAAGTCAATTTTAGAAACAAATCGGAAACCCTAATCATTTTCATAGGTTCGTGTAAGACAACTAGCAACACGTCCGATAGGAAGTGATTAACTATGAATGATGTAGTTCAAAAGGAACTAAAAGATAGCAAGTTGCGACATGCTGAATACTACGGTATGACACCAACGTTTGATTTGCTGTTCAAAGAAAGTTCCGAGAATGCGATATTCAAAAACCTAATGCAATATATCGTATCTGATGATAACTTGCTACTAGCGTACAGAAATATCAAACGTAATAAAGGAAGTTACACAGCAGGTATTGATAAATTGACAATCAAGGATATTGAAAAACTTAGTGCAAATGAATACCTATCCATAATGAAGAAAAGATTTTCTTGGTATCAACCGAGGCGTGTCAAAAGGGTAGATATTCCTAAACCAAATGGAAAGACAAGACCATTAGGAATTGCATCTATTTGGGATAGGCTGACACAGCAAAGCATTCTTCAAGTGATAGAACCTATCTGCGAAGCAAAATTCAATACTCACAGCTACGGATTTAGACCTAATAGGTCAGTGGAACAAGCAATCGTTGATTGCGGTCATAGAATTAACTTTAATCAATGTCGTTATGTGGTTGATGTGGATATCAAAGGCTTCTTCGATGAAGTATGCCACAGCAAACTCATGAAACAACTTTGGACTATTGGCATCAGAGACAAACAACTATTAGCAATCATTGGGAAAATGCTGAAATCACCTATTGTCATGCCTAACGGCATAGTGATAATTCCAACAAAAGGAACACCGCAAGGTGCAGTTCTTTCTCCTCTGCTAGCAAATATTAATCTAAACGAGTTTGACTGGTGGATATCAAAGCAATGGCAAGGACGTCGCTGTAAAGAAATTATAAACCAGTATGCCAAAGGTAAAGGTGAAGTTAAATCAAATCATTATCGCAAATTAAGGTCAAGTACAACACTTAAGGAGTTCTACTATGTCCGGTATGCTGATGACTTTAAAATATTTTGCAAGGACAAGAAGACTGCTGAACGCATCTACCATGCAAGTAAACAGTGGCTTGAAGATAGGTTACGTCTACCAATTTCAGAAGAAAAATCCCAAATAACTGATTTGTGGAATGAAAGAAGTACATTTTTGGGATTTGAGTTGAAAGCCGAAAGGAAAGCTGATAGATATGTTATGCACACTCATGTATCGCAAAAAGCAATAAAAAGCATAAGGTATCAGCTTAAAACTCAAATACGAGCCATTCAGAAAAGCTCAAACTCAAAAGAAACAGTGGCTGAAATTAGTAGATATAACGCTTTGGTATTAGGTATTCATAATTACTATAATATAGCTTCGCATGTAGCGTCTGATGTTAATGGCATCCATTACTCTGTGATGATAAGCCTTAAAAATCGGCTACGTGGATTGAGTAAAACAAGCAATTATAAGACAAAAGACAAAGGTATTATGAAATACATGAAGTCGAAAAATATGAGGTATTTGCTTGATATGCCGATTATCCCTATTGGCTATGTTAAACAACGAAAACCATTAGGCAAGAAAAGTTCGACTAATAAGTACACCCCGCAGGGGCGTGTAGAAATTCATAAAAACCAGAGTCTAGTGTCTGAATATATGCTTCAATGGTTAAGAGAGAATCCTATTATAAATGAACGTGCTACAGTTGAGTACAATGACAATCGTATATCAAAGTTTGTCGCTCAACATGGAAAATGTGCTATCACAGGCAGGGAACTGGCTTTCAATGAAATCCACTGTCATCACATTATTCCTCATCATGAATCAAAAGATGATAGATATGTAAATTTAGTGGTCATACATCATGATATACACCTACTTATTCATACAAATGACCCTAAAAATATAAACAAGCTCTTAACCTTATTTGATCTCAACGAGATCCAACTTGAAAAACTTAACAAACTAAGAAAGAAAGTTGGAAACAAAGCTATATAACAATATTGAATAATATAATCGTATTAAAAAGAACTAATATTATCAGATTAGGGAAAACAAAGATATGTTTAAATTGATGGAACGCCGTATGCGGTGAAAATCGCACGTACGGTGTGGAGCGGGGGAAAAGTTGGAGATAGCATCAAAAACTTACCTATCGCTATATATAACCAGGGGGTGTACCACAAAATTAGCACAAAATAAGTTCTTATTGTCATCCGGCCGTGTACAAATGTGTTTATTAAATGAGATACGCCAACGCGAATTAGCAATTGAAAACTATAAAGAACAATCTTATTATCATCTGCAGCTAATAACAGATTTAGGACTTAAACCTGTTATGAAAACAGAAGACCAAGTGTTAAACCCATCACCATTAAGAAGTTTGGGAGAAGATTTAAAAGGGCAATATCTTGTAGTAGAAGAGTTTAAAGAGGGAACCAGGAAGAAGAATCCTAAATTGCTATATAACTTAACAGACCTGTATAAAGATGCCCATGCGCAATTACAACTCAATGCTGAAACTTCCAGAAAACACATTCAAACTTTGTATGAAGAAGGTTTCATAACCTACCCACGCTCATCTTCTAGGCATTTACCTACAGAACAAGTGGATCGTGTAAAAGGTGTTATGCAGGCACTAGCTAAGAGTCAGTATTCTTTACTGGTACAATCCGTCGACATTGAAGCAATTGATGTGAAACATAAAACGTTCAATGATGAGCTTGTATCAAGCCATTTTGCTATTATACCGACGACTAAACAATATCAAGAAGAAGGTCGTCCAGAGATTGAAAAACAACTATATAGCCTCGTGGTAAAACGTTTTGTGGGTAATTTCATGCGTCCTGCAGTATACCTGGTAAGAGAAGTATCGCTTATTGACGCGATGGGAAATAACTATCAAACAAAAGAAAGTGTACTTCGAGAAAAAGGGTTTCTAGAAGTGTTTCAAGAGGAAATAGAGGAAGAAAGTGTGGAAGTATTTAAAATTCCTATCATGCAGAAAGGACAGGAACTTCAAATTTGCGATTTTGAGTTACAGGAATCCAAAACAAAGAAACCAGCTCTACACACAGAAAGCTCAATTCTTACTTTCATGGAAACAGCAGGACGGAAAATTGACGATGAACATTTAAAGGAATTAATGAAGGGGAAAAGAATTGGAACCGTTGCAACCGAAGCGACCTTTATTCCGGCTCTACACGAGAAGAACTATATAGCCATTGAAAAAGGAAAAATTACTACGACTCCAATTGGTCGTGCCTTTATTGAACAATTTCCTGTTCAGCAAATTAAAGATCCATTATACACAGCTGAAATGGAAGGAATGATACATCGTATTGAAAAGAATGAAATGAGTTATGAGGACTTCATTGCGCAAACAAATACATTTGTACAAAAAATAACACAAGAGATTATAAGAATACCTGACACGATTTCGCACAATCTAATAGAGACCTGGAAGCAACAAATAGAGGTATGCCAATGCCCTTGTGGAAATGGCATAATTTTAGATAGAGGGAAATTTCTAGGGTGTAGCAATCATCCAAACTGTAACATTGGATTACCCAAAAGAATAAAGGAAAAAACAATTCCTGTAGCACAAGTAAAAAAACTGTTTGAAGAGAATAAAACGGACGTTATAAAAGGATTTAAATCTAATGGCAAAGAGTTTTCTGCTTATCTAGCATTCGTTAACGGTGAAGTCAGCTTTAATTTGCCTTCAGTTGAAGAATTATCGCTAGGTCAGTGTCCAAGGTGTCAGAAAGGACAAATACTTAACCGTAAAACGTTTTTCGGTTGCTCAGATTATCAAAATGGATGCGATTTTATGTTGCCAGCTAAAATTAAAGGCAAGAAATTATCCGATAGCCAGATTAAAAAACTACTGAACAACAATGTAACAGACTTCATTAGTGGTTTTAGTGGGGAAAAAGGAGAATTTACAGCTGCGATTCGATTAAACCCGGATCTTAGTATTTGTTTTGAATTTTCAACTACAGATGATCGTACAGTAGGCAAATGTCCATTATGCCAGAGTAGAGTCATAATAGGGAAAACAAACTATCTATGCGAACAATACAAGAAGGGCTGTGATTTCATTGTTTCAGGATTGATACTTGAAAAAAGAATTACAGCTAGTCAAATCAAGAAATTATTAGAAAAGAATATGACGGATACAATAAAAGGATTTATATCGAAAAAAACAGGAAAATCATTCGATGCGAAATTAACATATGACTCTACACAGAAGAGAGTCACGTTTATATATGAGAAGAAATAATATCGCAAAATCTTAAATTTCATATATAAAATTAATCAGAACTATGATATGATAAAAGTAACAAAATACTTCTAAAACTATCTTGCAAAAGGACACACCTACGCATACATATGCCATAGGTGTGTCCTTTTTTATTTGTTTTTGAGATTTCAAGACTCAAAAGGGGGATATATATTGTGTACCACTAGTATAACTTCTACAAATGTTTCTTTTGAAAAATTGAAAAATCAGGAAGAGAATGAAAAAAACATAGTGTTAATATGTCCGAATTGTAAGAAACGCTCATTTAGAGCACTTTATAATGATTATCCAAAATGGATACAGTTTTGCCTATGTTGTAATTATTGAGAAGTAAATACAATAGATAGTCCGTTTGTTTATTAGACGCAGCCATTTACATATTTTAAGTAGGAGGAAGAAATTTCGATATGAAAATATGGATTAAAGCTATTTGTATAACATCATTCGTATTTCAAATGTCAGCATGTAGCAATTCGACGCAAATAAAAAATGATTCAAGACCTGCCCAAGCAGTACAAAACGGAATACAACAGCACGTGGAAGGGAAAGGTATTGTTGATATTCCAGAAGCTTATAAGGGGAAACTAAAAGGCTTAGAGACTGTTAAAGGGAAGGTATTACATATAAAAGACGGAGATACGATAGACGTGAACGTAAAGGGGCAGAAACAGACGGTAAGGTTACTGTTATTGGATACCCCGGAGTCTGTTTCTCAAAAAATCCCACCACAAAAGATGGGAAAAGAAGCCTCTTCCTTTTTAAAGAAACAGCTAGAAGGGAAAAGTGTAACTTTAGTTTATGATCAGGGACCAAAAGAAGACAAATACGGTAGGAAATTGGCTTATGTATTTTGTGACGGAATACATATTAATGAATTAATGGTCAAGTCTGGTTATGGGATTATAGCCTATATTTCTAAACCCAATACTACATTTCTACCTGAAATGCTAGAAGCAGAAAAAGAAGCAAAAGAATTAAAAGCTGGTGTGTGGAACATTAAAGGATTTATAAATGAAAAGAACCGGCATTATAACCGTAATGATGCAGCTTAGTACCCTAATGCATTGCAATACAAATATTTCTGCAAAATGGAGGTTTTTTGAATGAATGAAAACAAAAGAAATATGCTCTTATCCTTTATCATTTCAATTTTATTTATTTTCGTGAGCCTATTGCCATTTAGTAATAATGAATATGTATATGTTATCTCCAAAATTGGTGCTGCAGCTGGTGTAATAAATATTGTCATGATGAGTGTGTTTTTGTATTTTCAAAGTAAAAAAATGAGACACATCTTAAATTAATACGGCAAAAACGCTTGTTTTCCTTACTCGTATACAAAAGAAAAGGTAAGGAAAACCGAAAGGGGAATGTTTTAGATGAGTCAAATACCAGGGTTTTTGAAGTTCGTTTTAGCAAAGGAAAGACGATATGTATATTTGGCTGTAGCAGAAAAGAAAAACAAACGAGTGAAAACACATATTGTATATGGATTTGGTCCACTAGAAAAAGCATTAGAAACCATGTACGAAATGCGAGATGATTTTGAGAATTGCTTTCCACCAGAGTTGAAAGATAAGGGGTATGACTGGGAAGATCTAAATGATTGGATACTATCCATTGAAACCGGTTATTCCAAATACGGAAATAAGTTAGTGACATTCTAAATAGATAATTGAGATAATATCACATCCTTATTATAAAACCTTCAATGCAACTAAAATCGTGTGAGGAGAACATAAAATGGAATGGATTCGTAAGTACCACATTGCAATTGCTTGGACGATAGCTACTAGTGCAATGTTAATTAGTTTATTTTTTAGTGAATGGATGAAGCTGCCGCCATGTGATTTGTGCTGGTACCAAAGAATGGCCATGTATCCATTAGTATTAATATTGGGGATAGGAATGTATAGAAAAGATCCGCACGTCAGCACTTATGCATTTCCATTTGTGTGTATCGGTTTAATGTTATCTGTATATCAAATTACAATTCAAGCGTTTCCTATTCGTGAGATGAAGATTTGTTCTGTAGGGGTTTCTTGTACAGAAGATTACTTAAATTTATTCGGTTTCATCTCGATACCTATGTTATCTTTTGTTGGATTTTTAGTAATCATGATACTTATATATATCAAATCTGATAGGGAGACGAAAGAACAAACTACATAGTGGTTATGAATAATATACTCAAGTAAACACAGCATACTTAAAAATAGATACTTAAAAATAGATAATTAAAATAAAACGAAATTATAAAAGGAGAAATTAAAATGACAACTATTCAAGCAAGTAATGAAATGCACAAAATCCCAGAGGCGGATGTAGAATTATTAAAGATTATGGCCCATCCAGTTAGGTTACAAATCGTGAAGGAGCTAGAACACCGCAAGATTTGTAATGTAACACAATTAACGGAGCTATTAGATATTCCTCAATCTACCGTATCTCAGCATTTATCTAAGATGCGTGGCAAGATTCTCCGCTCGGAAAGAAAAGGGTTAGAGATGTACTATCATATTGTGAATTCCAAAGCATGCCAGATTGTTAGTGTACTAGGTTTATAATTAGCTCAAATGTTAAGAGATAATAAAGTTGTTTAATTTACAATAAAGTCCTTTGAAAATAATAAAGTTGTTTAATTCTTATTGAATTAAAGGTGCAGGATAGTTGAATAAGGATGATGATATACTTAAGGGGGAATTTACTTTATTTTATAATTTATGAGGTGGAAAATGGACTCTTTAGAATTAAACAAATCTAAATATATTGTCTCTAATATCAAAGAAATTTTGCATAAAAAGCTTATTCTTGATAAACCGTTAACTAAAGATGAGGTAAAAAAATTAAACCTAGTTAATCCCCCTGTATACGAAAATGAGAAGTATCTCATTCAAAAACGGTGGTTTTATAGTATTAATATCGGAGAATGGGAAGATGTGGAGATTATTATTCAGGGAAATAATGAAAATCCCGATATGGAGATTATCGAAATGGCAGAAAAAACATTCGATGAACTCCATCTACATATAAGCTGTGCATTAAAATATTTACAGAAATTCTTCCCTAATCAAGAAATGAAGAACTACTATCTATCCACAATATTTTTTGGAAAGATGGTTAATTTTGACGATTATATATTTTCTGGGTTTAGTTTAGCTTTTATTTATGATGGTCACTTTGAGTTTCAGTATAAAGTAAAATTTAAAAACGATGGATGGCCTATTGGTTTTGAAGGTGGGCCACTTTAATAATAGATAATTTTTTCTTATTAAACTAACGGGTGCTTTAGTTGAACAAGATTTAAACAACTTTATTATTAATTTTTGTCTACAAGCACATTTAAATGGTTAGAAATTAAACAACTTTAAAGAGCCTTACTACAATATGATTTAAATAGACTAAACTAATAAGAGGATATTATGTTCAATATATGAGCATATATCCTCTTTTCTTATACATATTAGATTAGTTATACAGATATTGAAAATATAGTTTAATATGTATATAATATCCAGAAAAGTATATACACTTTAGGTGGAGGACGTAGCCCATAGCGGGAGGCGTAGTGAGGTCTTTAGACCGAGCGTTAATATGATTTTAGGGGGTGAGTGCTATGAAAGTACAAGAGGTTCTCATAGAGAATAACAACAAGAGATACATATTATTGGATCAAGAGGGATTCCCTGTAATGCCAGTTATGAAATATATAAAGTATTTAGATAGGACAGGAAAAAGCCCTAATACTCAAAAAACATATTGTTATTCCTTAAAACATTTTTTTACCTACTTAAAAGAAACAAACAAAGATTATAAGTATATTAGGTTAGAAGATTTAGTAGAGTTTGTGGGGTGGTTAAGAAGTCCTTATGAGAGTTCAAAAGTCACTCCCCTTCAACAAGAGAAAGCAAAGCGAACGGAAAAAACAATTAACCTTACAATTACAGTTATAGCAAACTTCTATGATTACTTATTTCGAAACGAAGAAGTAAAAAATGACATGATGGAAAAGTTGATGAAACAAGTGTTTACAAGGGGGAACTCACGTTACAAAAGTTTCTTACACCATGTAAATCAGGACAAGCCACCAATCAGAAACATATTGAAATTAAAAGAACCACGCAAAAGAGTAGATACACTCACAAAAGAACAAGTACAACAAGTATTACAAGCAACAACGAATATACGAGACACTTTCTTGATTCAATTGTTATTTGAAACGGGATTGCGTATTGGAGAAGCTCTCGCTCTTTTTATGGAGGATTTTGTTTTTGATCATGCAAAGGGACATCGAATTCGTTTGATAGATCGTGGGGAATTAGAAAACGGTGCTATGTTAAAGACAGGTGAACGAGAAATTTATGTATCGCAGTCCTTAATGGATTTATATGATGATTACTTGTATGAGGTGCTTGACGAATTAGAATTGGATTCAAACTTTGTTTTTGTAAAACTGCGAGGAAAAGATGTAGGAAAACCAATGGAATATTGGAACGTAGAATCCCTATTTAAGCGTTTAAAAAAGAAAACAGGGATAAACCTACACCCTCACTTATTTCGCCATACACACGCTACAATTTACTATCAGAAAACAAAGGATATAAAACAAGTGCAAGAACGATTAGGTCACTCTCAAATTCAAACAACAATGAATCTGTACCTACATCCTTCGAATGAAGATATTCGGGAAGATTGGAATAAAGCACAATCCGAATTTAACCTAAAGAAAGATAACTAAAAGGAGGTACTGAATGAAACACATCAAAAGTTTTCGTACAGAAGAAATAGGCTTTCACGAAGGAATACAAAGAGAACTTTCAACTTATCCCGAAAAAACAGTACATGAAGATGGTTCGGTTTCAATTGAACAAATAAAAACCCCATATTTTTTAGTCAATGACGAGTGGAATATTAACGTTGTAGGTGAAATAAAACAGTTCGAAGAAGTCGTAGCGAACTTTACCTATCCAAATAAAAATATTCGTTTTCGATTGAGTAACCCTTCAATCAATTTAGAAGTGAGATATGTCTATTATCAGCAATTGTTTAATGATTTGTGGACAATCAAAAGCATATTTATGACTCAAAGCCCATTAAAAAGAATGACGGAGTTCTTAAACGAAAAGTATCCTAAACTATTATCTTTATTGGATTTAGACATTGAAAAAGCAGAACGTGAGTATTTGTTTTGGCTTAATGAAAAGGGAATAAATACGAAAAAAATTAGAAAAAGAATAATTTACAAAGATACTGTTGGTAAATCAAGTGTAGCAATTCATTTAAGAACTGTTTACACTTTTCTATTCCAATACACAGATAAACGAGAAGAATGGGAAAAAGATAGATGGGATGTTCGTGTATTGCATGATAAATACGGTATTGATTACAACAAAAGTAATGTTAGTTATTACCTCGACTTCTCAAAAATTGACGAAAAGGTTCGAGAACAAGTCAAAAAATACTGTAAACAACGGTTACTTAGTAAAAATAAATTCTCATGGAGTACAGCACTAAATTATGTTATAAATCTATCAAAGTTCTTTACGTTTATATTTGCATTAGAACCCACATGGAAGGATTTAAAAACTTTAAAACGAACACATATTGAAAAGTACATTGAATATTTACATGAATACGCTAAAAACAATTCAAGGAATCAAAACTTGTATCCTGAACAAAATGTAATAACATCATTATCAGCCTTGCAAAAGTTTCTTGAAGATATTCAACGATATGAGTATGAGATGGCTCCCGAAACCCATGTGCGACTATTGATTTCCCCCGAAGATAAACCAAAATTACGAAAAAAGTCTATTGACCAAATTGATTATATTCCCGACTCTGTATTAGAGCAATTATTTACGCACATCAATGATTTGCATAAAGATGTTCAACCCGTTGTTTGGATAGCTTTTAAAACAGGACTTAGAATATCAGATGTATTAGGCTTAACTAATGATTGTTTAGTCAAACTCAATGGTCAATATTTGATTGAAACAGATATTGAAAAAACGTATGTAAAAGGGCATCGGATTCCAATAGACGTTGAGTTAGCCAATATTCTTGCCGTTCTTATTGATAAATCCGAAGAACTAAGTCATCAAGAGAATAATCCCGAAGGGTATATTTTTGTTCGTTATCGTGGTCAACGAAAAGGTAAACCCTATTTGCAAGTGTGGATTCGAGATCAACTAAATATTTTAGCCAAACAAAAGAACATCACAGACGAAAATGGAAACTTGTTTCATTTCAAAACTCACCAGTTCCGTCACACTTACGGTGTAAAAATGTTAAATGGTGGTGCTGATATACTAACTGTACAAGAATTATTGGCTCACGCATCTCCCGAAATGACATTACGGTATGCCAAGCTATTAGACGATACAAAAAGAAAAGCATTTGAATCGGTTATCAAGCAAGGAGTTTTTAATTTCGACTTAAACGGTGAAGTGCAAGAAATCAAAGCAGGAGAAGATATACCTACAGACATACTGGATGCGTTATGGCAAGACCATAAGCTAAATGCGATGGACAACCCTTATGGAACGTGCCATGCTCGTCTAAATGGAAATTGCCCTCACATGGAAGCACCCCCATGTCTAACTTGTGGTGACAACCAAACACCATGTAAAGACTTAGCGGTAGGTTTTTCAGAGTTAGATCAACAAAAGTATGAACTTCATGTCAAAACAGCTACAAAAGCTATTGAGATAGCGAAACAACGAGGTCGAGAAGATATTGCAGAGAAAAATGAAAAGAATCTTCTACGCTATCTAAACATCTTAAATACCTTACAAGAAGGAAATATCATCTTTGGTAGACAAGAACGCATGAAACGGAGAGTAGGTGCTAAGAATGGCTAAATATGACCGTTCTGCCCACTTGAAAGCCATTCATGCCAATCGTAAAGCTAACACATATCAAAAGGTAGATGAAGCCATTAAAAGGCTTATAAAGGCTAATGAAAAAATAAACTTTAACAGTGTATCCAGTGAAGCTGATGTTTCAAAAGCAACGCTCTATAATAACAAGGACTTTCGTTCAAGAATTGAAACATTACGAAATCAACAGTCACAAGTACCTACACCGAAACAAGTAAAGCGAAAAATGAATGAAAACAATAAAGATGCCCTTATCGCCTCTCTAAAAAGGAAGAACAAAAAATTGGAGGAAGAAAACAAGCAATTAAGAGAGCAACTAAAAGTAGCTTATGCAGATGTTTATAAAAAGTTATAAGAGAGAACAACGTTCTCCCATCTTCTTCAACTAACGTGGCAGGATAGTGGAAGAATGTATGTTGACTCTAGTTAGAGATACTTGATAATATGGTGGCATGAAATTGTATATAAAAAAGGATGACTGTCATGAAAAAAGCAGTGAAAATAGCCTCCTAAGATAAAATTAAGTATATTAGGAGGCGTTAAATATGAAATTCAATATTATTAATCGTGACAATTGGTATCGAAAAGAATACTTTGAACACTATTTACAACAACAAACAACATACAGTATAACGAATGAAATTAATATTACTATTCTTATGGAGAACTTAAAGAAAAAGAATTATAAGTTATATCCTGCGTTTATTTTTATGGTTACAAAAATAGTTAATTCCCACAGAGAATTTAGAACTAGTTTTAACTCAGAAGGTAATTTAGGTTATTGGACAGAGATTTGCCCTTCTTATACAATTTTTGATAAGAAGACGCACACATTTTCTGGCATCTGGTCACCAAATTTAGCTAATTTTTCTGAGTTTCATTCTCAATATGAAAAGGATGTAGAAAAATACAATGGTACTGGTAGTTTATTTCCAAAAATACCTATACCAGATAATAATATTCCGATATCTATGATTCCTTGGAGTTCTTTTACAGCATTTAATTTAAATATTAATAATGGTGGAGATTTTCTCTTACCAATAATAACTGGAGGGAAATATTCACAAGTAAATAATGAATTATTCCTACCTGTCTCTTTACAAATTCATCATGCTGTTTGTGATGGTTATCATGCAAGTGTTTTTATGAATGACTTACAAAGACTCGCTGATGAAAGTGCAGACTGGGTTTAACTGGCCATTGGAGGATAATACCAAGGGAACTGTGTGCAACAGTTCCTTTTTTTATAGAAATACTAAAGTTTGTGAATAAATGCACTTATGTAGATTTGAAAGAAAGTTTAATTAAAACCTAGTTAAAAAATTTGATTTCATCATAAAAGAATCCCAATTATTTTGAAGAAAGATTAATCAAAATAATTGGGATTAGTTATTCTATACTACAAAATTTTATAAAAAAGTTTGATTGTTTCAATGATTCATATGTCTCTTAAGCACTCTTCAACGTTTGAGAATTATTCATAATCACAACCCGTGATTCAATTAGCCCAAGTTGTTTTCCTTTAGGAATTGTATAATTTGTCTTTTGTGGTGGTTATCGTGATCTGTAAATTCCTTAACAATATATATAAGTGAATAAGGTGTTCCAGTATTCGGACAATGAGTTACACCGTTTGCAGTTAATGGATTTTTTAACTTTTCGGTTGGTAATTCATTAAGCTCTTTTACAAGTAATTCCCTTGTACCTTTTGCTTCTTCAAGAATTTTTGATTGTGATATGCCTGATTTTGCGTAGTTCGATGCTTTTTTATTATATGTATCAAAATCTGGAAACTCCATTCCCTGTTCATTTTGAACAGATGGGAAGATTTCTGTTAATAGATAATCATCCCAATTCATAATATGAGCTATTATCTCACTTACAGACCATTTACTCTCGGCTATCGGTTTAGACCATAATGTTTCATTGATTTCTTCTAAAGTGCTTAACCAAGATGAATAATGCCTAAAATTACTAATAATGTTTTTTACCTCACTCAATTTTCTCCCTCTTTTCTAAGCCTAATCAATATAATTATAACAGAAAATCCCAAATAAACAAACGTATGTTCTCAGTGTTGTTTTTAGTTATAAAACAACAATCTTTAAACTCCCATTATAAATAATCAAACTATTTTCAAAATCAATATCAAATCCCGTTAGTGCAATAAGAAAAACCGAAATCTCATCTTTAATAAGATATTTCGGTTCATCTTTTTTATAAACGGTTAAACTTTCTTCAAAACGGTACGACTTTTTTATAAACAGTACAACTTTATTTCAAGTCTACAACTTAAACTAACGGGTGCGTTAGTTTAATAAGAAAGGACATAACATATTAGTCATATAAAATATGTTATGTCCTTTAATTTATCTAACTTTTTTCAATTTAGATCTTGATAAATCATATTGTAGCCAGGCTCTTATATTTTTAGATCAGAATTAAATAACTTTATTATCACTTTACATCAAACTAAATAGCAGATTATGAGATTAAAAATAAAATAAGGGCAGCCTGATCAGGCTGCCCTTATTTTATTTGTGATTTTGCATATATTTTTGCACATTTAGTATAGCAAATGTTATTCTTTTCTATCAAACTTCAATCTTATTTTTTCTCAATATGTTTCGTTTACTTTTATAGTATAATGTAGTTAATTCTTTTTATTTATGTATATTTCCTGGGGTGAATCCTTATTATAAGGATTCCTTTTTTATTTTTTTAATCAATTAATATTATTCAAATTAGACTTTTAGATGGTATATATTTATAAAGATACTGTGGAAATAGCATGTTTATAAATGAATTGTTGCTTTCCGTGACTGGAAACTAGCACTGAAAATTTATCAACAGCGATAATGATTCCAGGTACTCTTACGCCGTTTAGTAAAAATATCGTTACTAATCTTTTTTCCGTTATTAATTTTTTGTAAAAATCTTCTTGTGTATGCATGAATAGTTTCTCCCTCTCTTTAAATGTTCTAATCTTTTTGTGAATGCAAAAGTAATGCTATAATTATACTATTTTAGGATTATTTTATAAAAATAAAGCCCTTACAATGAAGTGAAGACCTTTGCTTATTTATGTATTAGTTTATATATTCTTGAGTGGATTTTTATTATAGGATACCTTTTAATTTTGCATTTAAATTATTAAATTTCACTAAATGGATTTATTAAGGAGAGTTTTACCTCCTAATTAACACAAAGTAAGTATATGTAACATACAAAGAAATACTCCCTACAATTAATAGTGTATTAGTTGTAGGGAGAGGAGTTCTGCAGTTATTACATTCCTTCACCATGGGTATTCGTATATTGTATAATTTCCTGCTTTTGTACTGCAATCATTGCCTCACCGTGAGTGTTACTTAAAGTGATTGGTGCTACTAGCATAAAACCTGAGAATAAAAGTCCTGCTGTACTAATTAGTATTTTTTTCATCATTTTAAAGCACTCCTTTTCTCCATTTCAATTTTAGCCTTGTATCCCACACGGAAGTATTGACTTACTTTCAAGTGGTTACCTTCATCATAATACTTGTTTGCTAATTCATCAGCATATATTTCGACAAAGTGCCATAAATTTTCTTCTTGGAGATAATGGATTCCTTCAACAATAATCTTTTCGTATTCATCTATAGGGGTATGCTGTAATTTTGCATTTAGAATTGATAAGTGATAATAATATTCTTTGTTATTTTGAGCATTACTAATTCGTAATCCTTTATCTATATAATTAGCGGCTTCATGTATATTGCCTAGTTTCTCATGTTCTTTAGCTAATAAATACATTGTTTTACAGCTACCTTCTAGTGCTTTAGAGAGATAATTGATTGCTAGTTGAGGCATATTTTGATCTGAATATAGCAACCCTATATTATGACGAATCATATGAATAAGTTGTGTTTGATCTTGTTTGGTTGCAATGTCTAAAGCGGAAAGAAAATATTCTTCAGCTAACTCATATTGCTTTAGAGAAGTACTTGCAAGCCCTAAAATATTATTGCATGATGCTATATTTATTTCATACCCAACTTCATTAGAATAGATTTCTTTCGCTTTATTACCGTATGTTATTGTATTTAGTGGTTGGAACTGATAATAGTTGAAGAGAGCATATTGATAATTAAATTCCGCTTGTTCTAATTCATCGGGTATAAGAGATAGAAGTGTTTCAGCTTTGTGATAGAAGTGCTTAGCGTCACTATATTGTCCAATCTTCATTGCATGTATAGCATTGAACAGATAGTAGTAGTAATTGAGCATGTCTGTGGTAGACTCTTCAATATGTTCTCCAGGTTTTATTAAACCTGATGTATTATTTATCAAAAGATTATACCTAAACTCTAGTAAAGAGTAGTAAATAAGAAGTGTTTGATCTTGTTCCATTTCATCGATAAGTTTTTCAACATCTGATTTTAGATTTTTTGCTTGTAATAACTTTTGAGAGCGCATAGCTTTATACCAATCGTTCATTAATCTAGTAATCTTTTCGTTTCCTTTTGCTACAATCACATAGCTTCCCCCTTTGTATATTTATATCTATATGTTTTTATCATAGCAGTTAAATCCATATTATTACAGATGATAGTAGTTTAAAAGAATATTTCTAAAAAAATATCTGAAAATTATGTATTGTTTTGTAGCCAATTTGGATTCCTCTTCATATTAGGCTAAAATATGTAATGAGTATAAAACTACCAAAGCGACGAGGGGAAGACCGTGAAAAACCATACAAAAGGACCTAAAGGGCAATTGTTACAAACAAATAAGAAATGGTCTCACCTAAAGCAAACACAGCGTGAAACCATATCAAATTGGCTGAGAGAGGCATATATAGAAAAGATTAAGGTTCGTAACCGTAGATTGAAACCGAGAGAACATGAGGATGTTTTAGATAGTGTTATGAGTAAAATCTATGATTGTGAAATTTGGATTCCGGATTACGAGGTCGAAAAGTATTACAAAGGAAAAATAAATAAATGGTATAACAAACATATTTCATTGGAAGAAAAAAATGAAAAGGAGGAGAACATATGAAACATAGTATCGGAAGTGTGAGTACTTCATATATAATCCGTCTAATTTTAAATGATTTAGACACATTTATTACAGCTGGAAAAAGGGAATTTGATTTCTGCTCAGAATCCGGAGTATCCTCTGTGGAGGAGTTACTTGCGGATTGGTTGGAGTGGTTTAATGATTACCCGCAAGGTATATCACCAGATGAATTAAAAGGAATTGAAAGGGAGATAGGTGAATTGATGGGGAGTATGTTTATATGGTCTCATCATATTGAAGAAAGAGAAGGATTTATAAAGCAATTCAGCGATTATTTCGGGGAATATATAGGTTTCTGTAAATTAGTTAAGGAAATATATCTTGGAGAGTTAAAAGATGAGTTATCATATTAACATCATTTATTCCTAATATTTTTATAAAGAGGAATTTATATTAATGTCCTTTAGATGATTAAAAAGTTAAAGGAGAAAAGAAAATGAAATTAGAGATTGAAAAGTTTATTAGTGAAATGGAATTTCCGGAAGCTGCTATGAGTTTTATTGAAGAGGGGATACTTTGTTATAAAGTAGGAGCCTACAGATCATCATATATCATGTCATACTTATTTTTCTTAAATGTAGTGAAATACAGAGTGCTAGAAAGCTCGCATACTCCTAATGGAATAACTGATAATGAATGGAGAGCAAAAAAAGGACAAATTTCAAACGAAGATACTTGGGAAAATAAGGTGTTTGATTTAATCAATGAAGGGGAAACATATAGTCGTTACTTTAAAATTAGCAAATCCAGAATTGCGCAAATGGAGTATTGGAGAGCATTAAGAAATGATTGTGTACATTCTAAAGATAATCTAATTGCAGGGGCACACGTTGAATCATTTTGGCTATTTGTACAGTCAATTCTTCCTAAGTTAGTAATTAACGGCAGTAGGGATTTCTTATTAAAAGAACTTGAAGAGTATTTTGATAACGTTTATTTCAATAATCCTGATAAGGTTCAAGAAATTGTTAGAAGTATTCCTCACTTAGCTGAAAATAATAACCTTCCCGAGTTGTTTATAGAAATACATAATAACTTTAAAGGGAATAGAAATTATCAGATTGGTACTGATCCTGCTTTAAAAGCTCATGCATTTTGGAAGGAAATTAATTCAAGTCATAATTTACTTATAAGTGAAAGCTTTAATAAATTTTTAACGAGTAGCAATGAAATTTTTGATACGTTCATATTGCTGTTCCCTGAAAGGCTTTTAAAATGTCACGCTGCAAATAGGTCTATAATAAGTCATTATATTAATAATGACCTACCAAATTGGCTATTTTTAGATTTGCCAAATGCAGTTAGCTTACTTTGTACATGTATAAAGAACAATTTCTTAGATTCCAATAAGTTAAAAGAACTCATTGCAAATGTAAATTGTGATTTAAAAAATCTGAATCGCGAAGAAATAATATTACTGAAAAACCACGGCTTTTTCGAAAACATAAAAGAAAATATGATGAAAAGTTTACATAATGGAAAATCATTTTCATATTCGAAAATCAATGGTAAGTCTGTGGAATTGGCCTATTTTGTGAAGTATTGTTTAATGACTGACGTTGATGGTGAGAGATTTGCTATTCTATTAAATAATACCCTTGTTGATTTGAAAAACCCTTCCGTATTTCGTGAGTTAGAAGAAGTATTAACTCAAAATCCGGATATACTTGAGTATATAAAAGACGTAATTCGTAATGAGGGGCAGGAATTATGTGAGTTCTTTACAAGATTATAATAGAAAATATGACGGTGCCAGTAGATGGTACCGTCTTTTGGTTTTAGGGTAATGGTAAATGCAGCTGCACATTGAACTTAACAATGAATCGTCTAAGAATTATATGGTTCAATCTGTGCTTAGAAATACAATGTTAATAGAAAAATAATTAGTATAACGAATGTCAATTAAGAAAGCTAGGAGGTTAATAGTCAAATTTGGTCAAAAATAGTTTAACTTTGACTATCTTTGACTTTATACTGATTTTAGAAAGAATTGGTAACTATAAAAGTCTGCTTCTTAAGACTTTCGGCCTGTTTGTTACATAAAATTCTATTCAATAAATGCATAGGAGCGTTAAACGATGAATGTAGAATTGAATGCAGTACAACAAGAGCAACGAGCTTTAATTGAAATGAACTTAGAATTAGTTAAGCAAGAAATTAACGGACAGGCACATGAAGATCATAATCAGTTATTCGAACAAATGGCTGTTGTAGCGCACGAGCTTCACATGTCGCTTGAACCACGTCCAAGACATCATCAGTACATGATAGAGAATAGTGGTATGCAGCCAGAAGAAGTAGATTTTTACCGCAGTATTCATGCAGTAGAGGATTTATTAGCGTATTTGGACAATACAGATGCTAATAATGACCCAGAAGACCAAACGATGGGCGATTCATTTGAGATGCGGATTTATACACGTAGGTGGGGGCATGATGATCGTTATACACTTATTCGTAATGAAGGTGGATGGCATGTTTCTCATCAAACATATGAGGGACAGTCTGGGAGAGATGCTCTTGGAGCTTTAGTTCCGAGTCTACGTCACGACAGCGTTAAATATCCGCATCAATTAGGTGATGTTATGGAGGATATTTGGAATCAAGCTGCTGAAGATGGTTTGTCTCATGACGAGGTACAGAATATGCTTAATGATGTAGCAGAGTGGATTAATGCCACAGAAAGAACTTATCCAACATTTGTACGATAAAACAATCGGGGTCCCCCTGATTGTTTTATCCCTATACATTTAGTTTATATAAAATGAAATGGAGTGGAAGAAGAATGAAAAAGAGTCTACTAGAAAAGTTTTTAAGTGCGTTTTCAAACAATATACCTGGTAAAGGGCTTTCGAATTACCTATATCAACAAATTCAACAGTTAACATCACAAAAGGATATTGAAGCTTTTGCAGCGGATTTAAAAGAACGTGTTGAGAATATTGGATCAGCATCTCAATTCGAGTTAGTGAATCTAGGTACAGCCCTATATGCGGCATTTTCAGCTGATAGAGAATATAAAAAAGGCTGGATCGTAGATGGATATTGGGAAGTATATAACAAATGTAATGAAGCCAATAAAGCTGTATTAACAGGTGTTTCTGGTTGGTAAGGATTTTTATACGGAAGTAATAAATTCAATAGTATAAAAACAGGATATTTCCGTTAATGGAAATATCCTGTTTTTTATTCGAATTGTCTTCTTTCCAAGCGATCAACAGCCTCACGTTTCTTCTCATTATTAATATTCGTATATATACTAGTAACTTCTACGGATGTATGACCAAGTTGATCTCGAAGTAATACAAGATCTTTGTTTTCCTTATAATGATTGGTAGCATATGTGTGTCGTAGTTTATGAGGGCTACGCTTCTCATCAAATGCACTTGAATATTTGTCACATAACTTCTGTATAGCTCTAACAGTTAGCTGCGTATATTTCCCTTTATAGTTTGTTACGAAAAGTAAGTCTTCATCTTGAGGGCAGTTATATTTACTTGGACGAACCTTAATGTACTCCTGAATATCATCTAAGCAAGAGCGAGTAGCTAATACGGAAGATCTCTTATTACCTTTACGCGTCACTTTTACTTTCCCCTGACGGAAGTTTATACTAGATATAGTAAGACTAGCTACCTCAGAAACCCGAAGCCCAGTGCCTAAAATGAGGCTTATAATGGCTATGTCTCTTTCTTTATCACGCTGAAAAAAACTATATTTTTTTGGTGATATATCTTTCAACATTTCACCATAATCATTTGCTAGAAATTGAAGAAAAGCAACATCATCTTTTTCATTAAATATCATGTTTGCAACGTCATCTGCTCTTGCTGCTGCATCTACTTTTTCTTTATGCAGTTCAATTTTCTCCATTACATTACGTGAGATGTAATTTTCCCCTTGTTCATTTTCTGTATTTTGAGCTAAGTATTTGAATAGGGATTTTAAAGCAGAGAAAGTTCTATTAATAGCTCTTGTCTCAATACCTTCTCCCTGTAGATATCTTTGAAAAGTTCTAGCTTCATTTAACGGTAGATTTTCTAGTGTTGTAATTGGTACATCACATATATTAGTGACCACCTTACCGTTTTCAACGGCTAATCGATTACTTATAAGCCATTTTAGAAACTTTTCAAATTCAGTAATGTAAGCATACAATGTAGCAGGGGAGAGGGCTGTTTTCATTTCTGCATATTCTATGATATACCAGGGCATTTTACTTTTATGTTTATCTATTAGTATTTTAAACTTTTCTTTTTCTTGGTTACTCATGTTGTACACCTCAAATCAAATAATGTAAATTAATTTTTAAACCAATGCTTAAACCGATATTTAAACTAACTATTCGAATTTTTGAGCTAGAATACGATTTTAATAAATAGCTTGATTACATATATGGATACCATACTAGTTTTTGAAGAAGAAGAGAGGTATCAATATATGATTGATACCTCTACTATACTCAATTCTATGAAATTCATCAAACTGTTCGTTAAATACAATTTTAACGAACAAATGTTCTTGTCGTTTTGAAATCATATTCTATTTACTAATTCGCTTGAAAATTTCATTATGGATGATTCATACGTCATTCATACTATAACATTTACAAACTATTATTTAGTGTTGGGAAAGTAGGACTCTGTACTATAAGGCACTCTTGTATTCATTACCTGATAAATGGTTAACTGATCAGCTAATATTTGTTTTTCACTGGCATGGTATTCTTTAAATACTTGTAGTAAATTGAAGTAGACGGGTGTTTCTTCATAATATAATTCATTGTATGCTTCAATAAGATCTTCGAAATTATACTTCAAACCTTTACTGAAACATACTTTTTCATGTTTAAAACGAGGTTCCTCAAAGTAATCTTTTATTTCATTCCAAGCTGTCTCAATGTCTTTTCCGTCTCGTATTCTAGGAATCATTAAACCACAGAATAGTTGTACAAATGTTTCTGCTTGCAAATATCTTTTTTCTACTTTTTTTGTTTTTTCTTTCATAAAAGGAATTTTCATATTAATTCTCCTCAACTTATAATAAATGACAATAACATCATAACATATAAATAAGACAATACCAACTGTTCGTTAAATCGGAATTTAACGAACAGTTGAGGAAATGTGAGTTAAACTCCCCTCCTATCTTAATGTACAAAGACAAGAAACTCTAAACTAATTAGACAAGAAAGTCTAAACTATCATTTAGGGAACTTAGTTAGGACAAGAAAGTCTAAACTAAAATTTTAGAGATTTTTATAGTATCCATTAAACCTAATGTTAAACCAAATTAATAAATTTGAAAGAATATAATGCTTTTAAAGAAAAATCCCCAAAAATATGAATTTTTAGGGATTAGATGTATTATACGTATAAACGGTTTAACACTTGTTTCATTTCTGGTTTGATATTAATGCTTGAACGGATTTCTTTTGCTTTTTGTTCAGCTTCTTCCACGTTAGATGCATGCCCTAATTCAACTAATAATCCAGTCGCAACTGTACCTGTACGATTACGTCCACCAGAACAATGGAAAAATACTTTTTTATCTTGTTCAACAGCTTCTTTGACCGCTGCAATTGCATTTCTTACTGATTCATCTTGCCCTTCAACACCTTCTACGATTGGATAAGCATGACGTTTAGTTCCAGCCGGAAACCCTTCTGGTTCTTCTCCACCAGCACGCAAATCAAACACCTCTGTGATCCCGTGCTTGTTTACTGCGTCTTGTATAGCTTCTACTCCACCAATATATACTTTTCCTTTTACTAGTTCGTGATAGTTAGTCATGTTTGTTAGTCTCCTTCAATTATTAGTTAGCAGCAGTTAGATCCGCCACTGATAACAAGTCCTGCGCCTTGTTGATCTTCTACATAGTCTAATGTTAAAGTATTAACGATTTCTGCTACCTTTGGATCCATTGCGACTTGAATACCGTTTACTGTTTCTGTGATATCACTTTCTTCTGCTTCGCCTAAATTAATACCGTAACTTGGACCACAGCATCCAGCACCATCAAATGTAAAACGTAATGTTGTAACACCATTTTCTTTCATAGCAGTTTCAATAAACTCTTTTGCTTTATCTGTAATATTCATTATTATTTCTCCCCTTCACAGTAACTAATTAGAATTTTTTATTTTACTAACTCTTTAAGCTTCTCATATCCTACAATATCTTCCGATTGCCAAGGGATGATAACACAGTTATTTTGTGATTCCTTTTGTACTTCTTGAATCCACTGTATTTCGGACTGTGCTCTTCCTCTTAACACGAAGTCACTTGTATGTGTTGCGTAAAAACTTTGATTGATAACCCACCATTTCGGATTAATGTCCGCACGTTTTAAGTCTTCTTGTAGACGGCTCGCTTCATGAACTGGTGTTGCTTCTGCAAGTGTTACAATTACAACGCTTGTTTCTTCTGGATTACGCAAACGTGGTAATAAGTTTTTCACAGACTGTGGTACTTCACCCGTAGAACGTGCAATTTCCTTATGATACGTTTGTGCTGCATCTAGTAACAATAAGGTATGACCTGTTGGTGCTGTATCAATTACTACAATTTCATCGTTAGCTCTTTCAACAATATCGGCCAAAGCACGAAAGACTGCAATCTCTTCCGTACAAGGAGAACGTAAGTCCTCTTCAAGATACGCTAAACCTTCTTCATCAACTGTATCTTTTGCTTGCTCTATGACTTCCTTACGATAGTTTTCAACTTCTACTTTTGGATCAATTCGACTTATCGTAATGTTTCCTTGTTCTCCATGCATGACATAATCAATATGTGCTGCGGGATCAGTTGTAGTTAGGTGTACATGGTGTCCTTTTTCCGCCAGACCTACTGCAATTGCTGAAGCTACCGTAGTCTTTCCGACACCACCTTTTCCCATTGTAAAAATTACTCGTTTTCCTGATTCTGAAAGATTAGTAATCAATGTCTGAAGTGAAGGAATAGAGACGGTATTTGTTTCTTCATCCGAAATCGAGAGATTTTCCATTGGTTGAACCAGTTTTCTCATATTCTCTATCCCAGTAACATTAAACGGTACTAATGGAATTTCATAAGTAGGAAGATCTTTTAATTCTTTTGCCATGTTTTCTAACGCGCGTGATTGTCTCTTAAACAGTGCATTTGAGACATTATCACTTTGCATATAGTCTTTCAAAATCCCATTTACAAGTAGAAATTGATTACTAACACCAATTTCTTTTAATTCATGCGCTGCTCGTTCTGCTTCTTGTAATGGAGAACTATCTGGTCGTGTAACAAGCAATAACATCGTTTGGTTCGGATTAGATAGTGCCTGGACCGTTTGACTATATAACTCTTTTTTATCACCAAGTCCTGCTAATGGTCCTAAACAAGAAGCTCCATGAGTACTTTCTTCTAGGAAACCACTCCAAGCCGTAGGAAGTTGAAGAAGACGTAGCGTATGACCTGTTGGTGCTGTATCAAATATAATGTGATCGAATTTTGCTGTTAATTCTTTATTTGTAAGTAACGTAGAGAATTCATCAAATGCGGCCATTTCTACTGTGCAAGCTCCAGATAATTGCTCTTCCATCGTTGCAATAACAGCATCAGGGAGCTTTCCACGGTATGGACTAACAACACGTTCTTTATATTCATGTGCTGCTGTTTCAGGATCTAAGTTTGCTACTTGTAGATTTGGAACACTTGGAATTTCTTTCGGTTTATTCGTAAGTTCTATTTCGAACACATCTTGTAAATTAGAAGCGGGGTCAGTACTTATTAATAAAACTTGTTTCCCCATATCAGCTAACGTAATAGCTGTTGCACATGCAGTAGATGTTTTTCCTACTCCACCTTTACCAGTAAAGAACAAAAATGGTGTGAATGCTATTGTGTTTGGGTTATATAAGTTTGTCATTGCCTTTCACTTCTTTCTCTATTTTTTCACGTTTAACTTTAAACGTACGACTGGCTTTTGACTCAACTCTTCTACTGTTATATCTGTTAATTGTGTAAGTTCTTCATTTGTCAGGTGACTTTTTTCTTTTACTACTTTTCCATCTACCAAGGTTACAGGCAACACGTCTGGTCCTTTATCTGTTAATAGTTGACTAATAACAACATTATTGGCAAATGCATCTGGTTCACTTGCCAAATTATAACGAGTCACATCAATTCCTTTATTCTTCAAGTTGTTAACAGCAACTGAAATACGAATTAACTCTGGATCAACACTTGGACCGCAAACTCCAGTAGAACAACACATTGCAGGATCAAAAATTTCGATCTTTTTCATCTCTGATTTCTCCCCTTCTTTATAAAAAAGCCGAGAAAGAATTCTCGGCCTATTTTGTTTTCAATTATTCTCCTGTTTCAGCATACTTTTTAATACGTGCGCCTATTTCATCACGAACTCTTTGGAATACAGACCATTCTTGACCCGCTGGATCATCAAATCCCCAATGAACTCGTTTTACATGAGGTGGTGTTGTCGGACATACATCATTTGCGTGACCACAAAGTGTTACAACTAAATCTGCTTTATCTAAAATATCACGGTCAATGATATCAGATGTTTGGTCCGTAATATCAATGTCTACTTCTTTCATCGCTTTAATTGCATTCGGATTTACTCCGTGTGCCTCAATGCCAGCAGAAAGTACATTCCATTTGTCACCTAAATGTTTTTTACCCCAAGCTTCTGCCATTTGGCTACGACATGAGTTACCTGTGCATAAAAAGTAAATTGTTTTCTTGTTTTTCATGATGATTCCACCTTTATTATGAATGTTTATTTTTATTGTGTTTGAAAGTATTTACGCTGGAACCAAAGTGCTACATTTACAAGTGCTATCATAACTGGAACTTCGACTAAAGGCCCGATAACTGCTGCAAACGCTGCACCTGACTGAATTCCAAATACACCTACAGCTACCGCAATCGCTAATTCAAAGTTATTACTTCCAGCTGTAAACGCTAATGTTGTTGATACCCCGTAACTTGCACCAATTTTTTTGCCCATAAAGAAAGAGACAAAGAACATGATTACAAAATAAATGAGTAATGGAATTGCAATACGTACAACATCAAATGGTACGCTAACAATCACTTCTCCTTTAAGAGAGAACATCACAATGATTGTAAATAGTAATGCGATTAAAGTAATTGGACTAATCTTTGGAATGAATACTTTTTCATACCATTCTCGTCCTTTCGTTTTTACAAAGATCAAGCGTGTTAGCATTCCTGCGATGAATGGAATTCCTAAATATATAAACACTGATTTCGCAACCTCAGCCATTGTTATATCTACAACAGCACCTTCAATTCCTAACCATTCTGGAATAACTGTTACAAATACATAAGCATATACTGAGAAAAATAACATTTGGAATACAGAGTTAAATGCTACTAATCCTGCCGCATATTCTGTATCTCCTTTTGCTAAGTCATTCCATACGATAACCATCGCAATACAACGAGCTAAACCAATCATGATTAAGCCCACCATATATTCCGGCTTATCTGGTAAGAATATAACAGCCAAAGCAAACATCAAAACAGGACCAATAATCCAGTTTTGTACCAGTGATAATACCAATACTTTTACATCTTTAAAAACGCGTCCCATCTCTTCGTAGCGAACTTTAGCAAGTGGTGGGTACATCATTAAAATTAAGCCAATCGCAAGTGGAATAGACGTTGTTCCTACCTGTAAATTATTCATTCCATCAACAAATCCAGGTGATAGATATCCAACTCCAATCCCTACTGCCATCGCAAGAAAAATCCATAGGGTTAGATATCGATCTAGGAAAGACAGACGTTTTTTCCCCGTGTTGCTCATCCCTCTCACTTCCCTTTCTAACTATTTATTAACAACCACACCGGAGTGTAGGATTGCTCTTCACAATTTGTTTAATTTTCTCTGTTTGGTCTGGTACATGTGCTAAAATATCTTCTAAAAGCGTGTATAAATCACTTGCTTGATTTAAAGAATAATAAATCCACTGACCTCTACGCTCTTCCTGCACTAAACCTAAATCCTTTAACTTTCGAAGATGCTGACTGATAGAAGGTTGACTCATATCAAATACTTCGAGAAGTTCACAGACACAGCATTCACGTTGCTTAAGGATTGATACAATTGTTAATCTTGTTTTATCTCCTAATAGTTTCAATAATTGAGATGCTCTCGTTACTTCTACAACTGTTTTTTCCATATCTACACCTACCTCGTTATAATTACATAAGCATATGCTTATATGTTGTGTAAAAACAAAATGTATTATTCCTTCAAGTTACTTTATTCTTACTTTCGAAATAAGTATATAACTATTTGCTTATATGTTCAACTGAAAACTCTCACCTTTACAGAATCTTTACATTCGATTGCCTTATTTAAAATTTGTACTCTTTTTCTTATCCCAAAAGATATACACGATAAATCCTATAGGTCCTGTTAAAAAGATAAATATCAACCATATCAGAAAATGTTGCTTACTAATTTTATTTTTCCGATATTCGAGCGTAACATATGAACACATGTAAATTATCAAAAGATATATACTTACAATGAGCAATTGATCTAACAATCCTATCCCCCCATTTTTTAATAGATAATTCTTAAGTATTTTTTAAAATCATACCATAAGTAAATAATTATATGTCTATATAAAAGGTGATAAACTTTATAAAACCCCTACTAATTTAAATAAGGATTTACTTATCTGAACTATGCTTAAGAATTCGAGGTATATTTAAATAATTACGTTATAAAGGTATTCACATACCCTGCAAATGTGTAAATACCTTTACCATTTATATTTCAGATACAACTTTATTTATTCTGCAGTTAACAATTTTTCCATGATCATCACATCTACATGCACGCCGTCCATTATTCCCTGCTTTTCAAACACTCCTACTTCACGATAACCCATTTTACGATATAGCCCTTGCCCTAGATTATTAAAAGAAAAGGTAAATAAAACAAATTTATAGAATTCATTTTGCTGTCCGGTCTTTTCTAAAGCTAAAAGTAACTTCTGTCCCAAACCTTTTCCACGATACTCTCTCTTTATGTATATAGATAGCTCCCCTACACCCCGATAAGCGCATCGATGACTATATGGATTAATAGAAGCCCAACCGACAATTTTAGAATTCTCTTCAATAACAATTACCGAATATCTATTTTGTCTTCGAAACAGCCATTCCATCACATATTTATCTGTTTTTATTTCTGTCTCTAAAGTTGCAATACGATCCTCGATACCCTCATTATAAATAGTCATAATTTCTTTTACATCTTGTTCGGCTGCTCTCCTAATCTCCATACATATCTCCCCCTAATATCTCTTATTTATCTCATAAATTTCTTATAAAATTTATTAATTTAATTAGGTTGTTTCAATTCTTGATAAGCTTCATGGAAACTCTGATAAGTTTTCTTTCCTAAACTGTTTTTTTCGAGTCTGAACATATTTTGAAAAACATAATCTTTTGCCTTTTCAACATTACATTGGTGGGCATTCATTATTAATCTTATATAAGATACAAAATAGTCTTTTTTTAAATTACCGGCATGATTAATAACCATTTCATTGTGTTCTCCTTTCAAACCTACCTATTCTGTAAGGAGGCGTAATTTATATAACGCCTCCTTACAGTTATTCTCCTTAACAACAAGGTTCTGTACCACAACATGAATCATCAACTTTATTAGAATTTAAATTCACACTACAAACACCAGTCTCTGGCAAATCAAGTTCTACTTTTTTAGCTGCCTCATAATCCCCAGTAAGGTAAGCAACTATAGATCTAACTTGTTCATAGCCTGTCGCCATAAGGAATGTAGGCGCTCTTCCATAACTTTTTGAACCTACAATATAAAAATCTTTCTCTGGGTGTCGAAGCTCTTTTTCACCATGGGGGCGAACAGTACCACAACTATGAAGGTTAGGATCAATTAGTGGCGCTAACGCCTCTACACTTTCGGTAGCAGTATCAATTGAAGTACGTATTTCACTTATCATAGATAAGTTAGGGCGATTCCCTGTATTTACAATCATCTCATGGATATCAGTAATTTTAATTTCTTGTTCATCTTGATGACCTACAATGTTCATTCCGTTTTTTGTTCTAGCTACGTATTGAATTTTATATGGTGTCATTACTTCTACGTTTCCCTCATCAACCAATTGATGAATGCGGCTACCTAAAGTCCCACGTGCTTCAAGTGCATCTTTTTCCTCTCCCCCGTACGCTTCTTCCACACGTTGCTTTCTCATAATCCATACAATCTTAGTTCCTGGATAGGATTCCTTTAGCTTTGCCAATTCCAACAAAGCATTAATTGCAGAATGACCACTTCCAACAACAGCTACATGCTTATCGGCATATCGCTTTTGTTCGTTTCCTAAGATATCTGGAATACCATAAAAAATATGCTTGTTAAGGGATTGCTCTTCTTTTAACCAAATACCATTAGAATTTGCCGGATTTGGATTTCCCCACGTACCTGAAGCATCTATCACTGCTCTAGCTTCATAAACTTGAAGTAGACCTTCTTTTTCTGCATAGATCATGAATGGCATTTTTTCACGATTCACTGTTTTCATTTTATCTGTATCTTTCCTACCTATTGATAGTACTTTGGTATTCAAATGAATAAACGGTTTAATTTTTGGCAGGTTCGCAAATGGCTGTAAGTATTGTTCTACAATTTCTCTTCCTGTTGGTAATGCGTTTATGTCAGGTGATTCCCAGCCATGTTGTTCAAGAAGAGCTAGAGCCGCTTTATCTATGTTATATTGCCAAGGTGAGAATAACCGCACATGGCCCCATGTAAGGATGTTTGAACCTATATTTTTCCCAGCTTCTAATAAGATAAATGATTCACCATTTCTAGCTAAATGTGCAGCTGCAGCTAAACCTACAGGACCTCCCCCAATAATGACAACTGGTAACTGTTTTAATCCCTGCATATCAGTATTGTTTTGTAATGTTTGATTTTCCGTTCCGCAGCACTCTTGTACTTTGAATGAAAGTTGAATAGGTTTCATGAAAACCCCCTCCTTATTTTCTCTAAATGTGTAAGTGTAATTCCTTAATCGAATTATTTAAATCAAAAAAAATTGATTTAAATACCAGAATGACTACCCAATTTAATCGCTTGTCGAAAATGTAGTATTAATCAAAAAAAATTGATTTAAGATATATTAAAATGCTATTTCGTCCCAACCAAAATTATGACATAGGACGAAATATACAGCATAATTGCTCAGATAATAGTGCATCTACTTCTTCTTTATTAATATTATAGTAACTCCATGTTCCTTTTGTTTCTTTTGTAATAAGATTTGCATCAAGTAAAAGTTTTAAATGATATGAAAGCTTTGATTGTGGTAAACCAAGAATACCTGTTAAATCACATACACAAGTTTCTCCACGTTGGCACAATTCATACAAGATGTGTAGCCTTCTATGATCTGCCAATGCCTTGAACTTCTTTTCGTACGTTTCAAATGATTGGTTAGTTAATTGATTATACAATGTTAGTTCTTCCATGTTTCTACTCCTTAAATCAATTTTTTTTGATGCTTTTATTATATGCCGATGTTTATGATTTTACAATTATTAAATCAAAAAAAATCGATTTAATAATTGTAAAATAAAACTTATTATACGAGTGACAAGCATTAATTTTATGAAAATAGAGTGGTATTTCTATATAAAAAGCACATTACTATTGAGTAATAATGTGCTTTTATTAACATAAATAGTGACATCTTATTAATATTAAAATTTATGTGAGCCTGGTATGTTTATAATATTCTTACCGATTTGTGCTAATCATATTCTTTTGTTATTAAAGCCTGTAACCTTGGTTCATGTGGAACAGGATAATTTATTGTCTATATCCTTTACAAGATATTTCATATAACTGAACCGACCGCTGGGAAAATAAAAGCTGATGCTTTCGTTTTTCTCTAAAGGGATTTTAGTAAGGTACATTGGTATATCTCCATTTGGATAAAGGAATTTAAACTCCTTTGGATGATGCATAACTTCTAACCAGCTAATATAACGTTCAATTAAGAGATATGATGTAATTCTGTTAACAACATAGTTTATAGCACTAAGATTATATTTCAATAAATTAAATCCCCATTCTCCATTACTAGCAGGGTCTTGCTGGAAAGAGTTTAATATTTCTTTTAAATGAATCATAAAAGGACCTTTTGGATAAATACTAAATTGATCATTAGAAAATCTAAAATCATACAAGCTTGGGACTTGAGCTTGGTTTAAAATTCTTGGATATATTCTTCTCCCTTCACATTCAGATTTCCATAATATAAATGCGGAAGCATGTAGGCAGGTAGAGTCATCTTGATACATATCATCAAAATTTCTTACACACTTTTTATGTATGTTAATTATTTTATTTTGGATATATCTACTGATTGATTTATATATAACTCTAGTTTGTTTGTAGATTTCAAAAAAGATGCTTTCAGTATGACATTTTTCTTTTAATTTTAAGTTACGTGTACGATAAGGAAAAATTTGATTATAACTTTCGCTTAAACGATGATAGTTATCTTTGATTTGAAAAATATTTTCATTAGAGTAGATATTCATTACTGGAGAATTATCTATTTTGTTTTCTGTAAAAGCACTGATTAGCAGTTGGGGAATCTCTTTTAAATGCTGAGTCGTATTTTTCTTATCAAATATAGAATTATTTTTGTGGTTATAAAAAGGGTAACTTAAATGATACTTATTCATTATATGTTTAGGTAACGCCTGCAATGTATTAACCAAATTACTTTGAACGATTAATTCTTTTTTCCATGCAGAAAAAATGCCCCTTATATTCTTTGAACTTAAAAAATGGTGACCGCAAATACAATTGTATGCATCTATATTTCCTTTGTTTATAGAGTATTCCGGCATTGATCGTTTACATTTTGGGCATGTACTAATTAAATTTTGAAGAGGATGAAATAAACAATGATCGAAAAACTTTATTTGATGAAATATACTATGATACCCCGTATTTAGACAGGTTGGACAATAATTTAAATGCCGATGAAAATTGTAATCCAAGTTACTCCTATTGATAGAAAACGGGTAAAGTGATTGGACTAATAAGTAATCATGATATTGTTTTAAATTAACCCCTAGAATTTTTCTACTTAATTCGCAATCAACACCGTGGAAATAAATTAAATCCCGGTGACGCCTACCAGCATTTGAAATCTCTTTGAAGTTCCTCACATTTTCATTTCCTATTAACTTTAATACGGTATTACCGTTAATTGCATTAGCATACTTGAATTTTTCTATTATCCCCCATGGAGACTCGTATTTTTGAATCCATTCAGCAGACCATGCGAATTGAAAGTTCATATCTTATCCTCCATATTAAATTAACGCTACAGTATGTCTTAATATGATGTTTTAATATGATGTCTGATATAGTTCGGATTGAATATAACCAGAATTCTTAATAGACTCTTCCCAATGAGTTTTTTCTATTGTTGCTAAATCAAGACTATCACTCCCAAAATTTTTCAATGCATATTCTACCGTTAAAGTTATATACTGCATTGGAATTTCTACTTTTTGAGATAATCCATGTTCCCTTCTTAAATCAACAAAGACTTGAAACAATTCTTCTGCAGAATTTTGTAATCTAAGCCCTCTTATGAAAGAATCGGCAAAAAAGTATTTAGTAAAGGACCAATTACTATTAATAGGATATTCACAATATTCATCGTACCCTGTTAAACAAATTTTTAAATCTCTAGGAGTTTTTATTCCTTTAAATTGATATTCTTGACTCATAAAACGACCAACTATTTGAAGTTTCTCTCCACTTATAAATGCTGATCTTTGATGAACTAATTCTTTTTGACCCACTAAAATTGTTGTTAAAGTTATGCCATATTGTTCTAATTCATTGAACAAATCCATTAACCAGTCGTAATGTATTTCTACTAACCTTTGAGCATCATCAATGAAAAAAACAACTTTATTTGTACCAGAAAAATCAGATCGTTCTACAAGAAATTTCAAAAGCCTATTTCTCTTTACACTTGCTTTACCTTGTATAGCAAGTGAATGACCAACGGCAAATAATAAATCTTCAAAAAAGGAATTTTCATTAGGCCGTTTATACGTACGACAACGCACATGATAAATCGGCATATTGTTTCCAAAGTCCTGTGGCAAACAATTCATCAAGTAAGTAATAGCCCTTGTTTTACCTAATCTTGGGCGACCATATATAATAGCACCAGGTATCCTGTTTCCTATCCATTGAAGTACTGTTTGATACATTCTATCTATCTCATTTGTTGAAATTAAATATTTACCTGTTTCAACTGGATGTGTACCTTTAGGAATATAGGGGCGTATGCTATTACTAGTAAGTTGCTCTAACTCTAATTCTTCCGTCATGTTGAGGCCTCCAAATTAAAGAATGATAGTATTTTTTAAAATTCTTTGATCTACTTGTTGGTTGTCATTAGCCTTTTTCTTCGGTTGTTCCATTTTGTTTTGTTGTAAATTCCCGCTATTTTTAATAGTATTTTCTTCAATGTGGGTCTCTCTAGGGTATCGGCTTTCTCTATTTTTTTTACTTTGATTGAGGCTGGCTAGTTTATTCCTACTAGATTTATTTTTTATGGATTCTTTTTCGAGGTAATTTTGATAAACATTAATGGGATCTTCATATTGATTGAAATGTATCATTTTATTATTTTTAAGTTTATTTATAGCCTTCCTAGTCCTTAAATTATGCGGATTTACACCCCATTTTCCAATAGCAGTTAAATTCCCTAATTCGCTGCCATCTGTTAAAAATGCTTTTATAACCCTTAAATCATCTGTATTGATAAGTAATTCAAGTGATTTATTAATTAGTTGGGGTGAACGAAGTAATACTTCATTGGAATATTTTACACCTTCGTAATAAACATAAGGTCTTCTTCCTTCTTTGTTATGACCTTTAACTTTCCTTGTTACCTTTAAAGAAAAAAAGTTCATTTCATTTCTCCTTTCTTGAGATAATTGAGTTATTGTCATGCCTCGGTTTATTCTTTGTTGAAAAACTTCTAAAGGACTTAGATTATTATTTCCTTCATGGGGTGTTCCGTTATATTCAGCAATTAATACATCTGTTAATTCTTCTAGATGCTCCGCTGATATACGGTATTTAACAGCATTTTCTTCTGGTTTCTTCCTCTTAGTATCTTTTGGATGACTTCCAGTGGTCGAAGGTAGTCGATGAAAACCGTTCTGTTCCAAAGTGCGGAAAAAACGTTCAATTATTGGTCTACGAATAGGTACTGCAACAGGTCCAGTGTTAATAGAACAACCTATTAAATTTACAAGTTTATTTTGAACAATTTTTGCTAGATTTGCTTTTGCATTGTCATAACAAAATTCATCCCATATACCATAGCTTGCTTCTGGGATAGCATTAGATATGAAGTTTGCTGATGAAGAGTATTTTAATCCATTAATAGTTAATTTCCTTTGTTTCCAAGGTATGATTGCATTGCGAATACACATTAGAACATCATCCGAGGAATATTCTTTATTTAGACAAAGATGGTATCCCAATACAGCTCTCGTGGCGACATCGATAACAGAAAGAATCCAAATACGATTCATTACTTCTACTATCTCATCCCCTTCCGGTGTTTTAAAAATTATAGCAATAGATGTATCAATTCTATGACCATCAAATTCAACACGTTCAAGGGGTCTTATGATCATAGGGTTGTTTTTATTGCCCTTTCCTGTATTTTTTGCAATCATAAATGCTTGATCACCATTTCGTTTTGCAACATCAACAAAATGAGATTTAGATAAAGATCTAACAAAGCGTTCGATTGATTTTTTGGCTAAAGTTTTTGTGTTAAATGGATACTCAGTTATTTTTATTCCCAAATGCCGACACTCATCTATAAACTTTTTATGAAGATTTTTGATGTTAATAATAGGATCAGTAACTTGAAGCTCCTTTGTTTTCTTGCTGAAATATGAATTAATAATTAATTCTTTTAGAGTTGGATAAGTATCAAGTAGTAAGTTGAAAGCACCTGAAAAATTTTTAGAGTCTGCTTTAGTCATTGGAAAATCATTCCGATTGTAATCTTTTAGTCTTTTGTAGGGGACTAGTCCTCTATAACCCATTATTTGCTCAAATTCGTCCTTTTCTAAACATCTTCTAATAAGCCTATATATTTCACTTCTATGTATCCCTACTTGCTGTTCTATCTCATATATTTTTGTATTAGTTGTCATAAACAAATCAATTGCTTTCTTTCTAGCTAAAAATTTATTCAATTCCTCTTCGGTGAGATTTTCAATTAATACTTGGGGCCAATTTGCCATAACTAAATCACTATCTTCAATTTTTAAACCTTCTAAGACTCGTTTAGACATTAACCCATACCTCCGTATTTGTTCCAAAATACTCTTTAGATATGTTTGAGCATATTTCACCTGTTAAAATCATTTGTCCAATGGATATTAATAATCTATTTGAGGGGATTTGAGTTGCTGTAATTATTGAATTAAGTGTGGTTTTTTGTGTTTTATTATGTTTTAGCATCTTCATAACTTGATATCTATCTGTTTCGATTTGTTGTGTTTGTTGTTTATTTCCCTTAACAAGCACCTTTAAATTAGAGAGTAAAATTCGATTTACACATATATCTCCTTCTGTTCTTACACGATGCTGGAACCCATTTTCTGCACACCAATATTTTTGTGTGAAAATCTGATTTATTACTCTTTGTTTGATTAAATCTGTGGAATATTTAATTTCTATAAATTCTTCATTTCCATCTTCATATTTTACCCACATATCGACAATAGAAGTCACTGATTTTCCATTGATACATGCAGTCATAACTAGAGGTTGTTCACAAAAATTTATAACTTTAGGGTTCGATTCTACCATTAACCAATGTTCGTATTCTAAATCACTAAATAAAAAAACTTCTCTTTTTAATTTAAAGCTATACGTTACCCATCTGTTATTCCCGTACTTTTTACTAAAATTAGTAACTAGTGGTTTATACATTAACTGCCCCCTTCTTTTGTTAATTCATCTACCAGTATATTTTTGGGAATTTTATACTTTCATGTCTATAGTTTAAAAATTATAGGCATTCTTGTCCACTACAAAAGACAAAAAAGTAGCTATAAAACATGTTATAAGTACGGAAAAATCAATATTTTATACTATAAATTTATAGGACTACATCCATTCAATACTGTGTAAGAATATTGAATTCTTATAGAAAAAATATGTTTATATTTTGGATTAATTAACTATATGAAAAGAAATTTCAGGATTATCTCTTAACATAATCCTGAAATACATCTGAAAATTCTTTGTTTTAACCATGTATTAAAAATTGGAAACCTTTTCAATAATTCATGAAAAGGTTTCCTACAATGTATATTAATGACTTTTTTTATTTTATCCCATATACTAATTATTAATCTTATTAAGAAGGGAGAAAGAGATGTACGATCAGAAATTGTATTATAGATACTTAATTAGTTTAGGGATTATTATATTTGTTATTATCTTTTATATTAAGGGTGGTAAATTCGATCCATCTATTCTGTTAACTGCTTCTTCTGCTGCAGGTGTAACTATTATTTTAGATAAATTTATTGTTAAAACAATACTTTGGAAGTTATGTCCGGATTTGTTCTATACCTGTAAGCTAACTAATATTCCATTTCTAGGTGGGTGTTGGGAAGGAACTCTTGAATCAAATTATAAGCCTCCTGGAACAGACGCTAAACTACCACCAATACCAGCACGTATTGAGATACGTCATGAATTTGATAGTATACATATTAAAATGGAAACGAATCAATCATATAGTAGTAGTTACGTAAGTGGGGTCATTGAAGATGAAGGTAAGCAGAAATTCTTATGCTATTTATATGGCAATGATGCTGATAAAGACCGTGAAGTCAACCCGAAGCATGATGGTGCAACACGTCTAAGAATTAAACATGACGGTACTGTTGTTTTAGAGGGACATTATTGGACCGGGCGTGAAACAACAGGATCTATGTATTTTACTAGAAAATCAAAAAAAAACCTCCCTATATAAGGGAGGTTAATTAAATAGATATGCTTTTGCATGTTTTAAAAAATCATGAACCTGATTGAGGGTGTATTTTCTACCAGAATGAAAAAGATATAAAAGTTCCGACACTTCCCCCCATTCCCCACATAAATCACGATTACTTGTGTTATAAATTAAATATTCCAAGGACCCTTCCACATCATCGGATAATTTAACATGACCAAAGTAATTATTAGGCACATTCCATACCAAACATTCTATTAGAAATGAAGAGATTGTTTCATGTTCATAACCATCTTCTTTCATTTTATATCTAAGCCTTTTTAGAATACGGACTACTCTTTTGTATCGACGATTTGTTATATTATTTTTCCGTATTCCGTTTTCATAATGTTGCACGGGATAGTTGTTAACACGCTCATTAGTATAACGAGCGTCAAAAGCTGTCCCCGTGATGAACGTTCCGTCTTCACGATACCTTCTATGCTCTAAACAAGGAACTACATCTGCATCCACTCTATACGAATTCGAATGCAAATCAAATGCTTTATTTCCCCTATTAACATTTTCTGAACCAAATTTTGCATGTAAGGCCCTTTCGATTGCATCTCGGTAGTCACTAAATTTATAAGAACTAGACATATTTCCAAAATCACTTTTACTTTTTTCTTTTGGATAATCGGCGTAAAAAGTATCTTTTAAAACGACAGCTATGTCCACATCGCTGTTTAAACGAACATTAGTATTATTGTGATAAGATCCTTTAGGAATTATATGAATGTTCATTTCTCTCAATTCATCAGATTCACGTATAGCATCTTTAATCATTCTCAAAGCATTTTCACATTTTTGAGTTTCAGTTTCGCTTGCTGGTTTACACCAATTTTTACACGTATCTTCTATGCTAGATTTTAATTCAAACATTGTTTCCTCCTTGTTTTATAGGTTAAATATGGAAAACTTCTATATACAAGTATATAATATTTTTCGAATTTATACATATATTAAAGAAATGTTCTTCTTTCTTATCTAATATAGGGCACCATACATGACCACCAAGAAGAGGATTGCATAACATTATACAACCCTCTCTTTGTTCAATTTTTATATGAGTAGAAACGGTATTGCATATTTCTTATAAACATCATAACTCTACTTCAATCCACATCTAAATTAAATGCATCTACTTTTGAATCTTGTGTAAGAAGGTTTACATTTTCTTCTCTAACTACTTATATTTATATTTTCACTAATATATTATTATATGGATATTAATTAAAATTATTTAGGGGAAATGATATATCATTTCTTTTTCTTAATTCACAAAATTTCAAAAATACAAATCTATGGATGCTAATTTTTGTTATATAATGAAATTGTCAAATCAATCTCTAAGTTTTTTTGTTGTACCTGTTAAAATACGCTGTTTTACTCTTACTTTTATTATTACAAAAAGAACTTGTAGTGATCCCTACAAGTTCTTTTTGTTTTATAATTGTATATATGAGATAAATTTAAACACCCAATAATATAGTAGAATATGCATCCATTTTATGTTTAAATGATTCTTCCCCACCCTCCAGATATTGAACAATGTACTTCATGACTATCTTATCACTTGGATATCCTCTATTCTCAATCCATCCATGCTTGTTATCTGATTTTAGTACAATTACTTGTTCCGCATCAGCATTAGTTACAATTGTTGAGCTATGAGTGACTACAATAACTTGTCTTTCATTTTTTACTTGTCGCAAACTAGATACTAAATTCTTATATATATATTGATTATCTAAATTATCTTCAGGCTGATCAATAATTAAGGGACTATTATCACCACAATATGTACCATAATTCAATATAAATGTTAGTATTGCAACCACCTTTTGCCCCAAGGACAGGTATTCTATGTTTTTCATAAATACTTTTTCAGCATGGATTGACTCTTTTGAGTTAATGTTAAAGAAAAGCGTGTAATCGTCAATGATTGCAAAATATTTATTTAGTGCAGATAATAAGAGGTCCTTATCCTTAAGTAATTCATTTTTAATTTCCCTATAAACTGTCGGTAAATTACGTTCGGTAATTGTTTCAAAACCTTTATCAACATCAGTTATAGAACTACTAGCGTTTTTTGTAAAGTTCAAGATTGAAACTATTTTTTCTAGTTCCTTATACTTATCGGTTACTAATAAATTGAAAAACTCTAAGAATCCTATACGATCTACAATTTCATATAAATATCTTTCCACTTCTCCCCATGTTAAAAAGGTTTTAGCTATATGTTTATTTTGATTGATACGAAGCAACAAATCTCCAAGAAAGTAATCTAACCGTCCTTGTTTAGGGGAAAGTTCAATTTTTATTAAATCTTTATTTTCTTTATTAAATCCATCAATAACAGTTCTAACTTGTGCTTTTTGTGAATCCAGACTTCTAATCAAATTGTTCAAATTTTCTCTAAAATATTTTTTGTATTTATTTTTGTTTTCCTTTTTTAGTTGATTTAAAAACTCTTTAAATTCAAGTTTTATTCCATTGAAAACTGTCTCTCGTACAAAATCACCAATTTCCCCTTGATCTATTCGATGAATGATATTATTAATCGAATACCCTTTTCTGTAAACTTTTTTTAAAATTTCACGACGGTTTTGAATAGTAACTAAGGATACAACAAATGTATCTTCTCTCTTCTTCTCGATTTCAAATAACTCCATCCAGTGGTTAGCAAGTTTTATTTTATCATCTTGAAGCATATCACCTATAAAAGCATTCTTATGAAAAACATGTTTACCAGTGTAACTTTTGCCGCTATCTCGTTGCGGAAGGAAACGAATTATATATTCCTTTCCTTTTAAAGAAAATACAATATAAATTCTCTTGTGCTGAGAAAGAAATTCTAACTGATCTCTATTTGTAGTTTCCATGGTAAAAACCGTTTCGATAATATTCAATAAGGTGCTTTTTCCAGTACCTCTTCCGCCTATGATACAGTTTAAATCCCTAGAAAAATCTAAGTTGAACATATTCTTATCAAACTTATCTTGTTTTCCTTGAGCTCCACATAAATAACCATCATCTCCAGGATCGATACATATTCCTTTTATATATTTATCTGTAAAATTGGGCTTGGTAGTAAAAACACAGAAACTATAATTACTAATCGCTTGCCTTAACGCTCCAAAAGTAAAACTATTGAATTTTATCCAAGTATTGTTTATCCCGATACTGTCTAAATCATGAGCATCACTTTCATGAAGAAAACAAAATTCTTTCTTTTTTACATAATTTCTAACTGAGTTTAATACTTTCCCTTTAACACTTATGTTAGTCAAACCTAACACTTTTAGAATATCTGATGAAAATAAACTTTTTTTATAGATATTTGTTCCAATATAATCTGAACTGTTTATGTGTGCTATATAAGGTAATCCACCAATATCTGCTATAGCTCGAATTATTGTTAGACTATGATCACAAGTTCCATCCTTTTCTGTAATTACAAAGCGTTCTAAAAAATTCATTACATTTTTATAATTTGCTTCATCAAATATACCAACTACATGATTTTTATCAGCACAGGATATTTCTACACCTAAGAATAAATGTATGCTTTTTTGATTTAATACTTTTCCTTTTAGCCGCTCTATAAAGTATTTATTAAGAGCATACTGGAGTTTATAATAACCACTAATGGTATTATGATCCGATATTACTACAACCTCAATTTTGTGTGAGTATAGTTGGTGGGCAATCAACATATAAGCTATGTATTCTTTTAAGCTATCATAAGGTACTTTTTGATGAGATAAAGCATCAAGATACTCCTGTCCTTTATATTCACCTTCATTAACGAGAGAAAGCATTTTCTGTTGCTGAATCTCAGTAAAATAACCATAATCTTTTGCTATATTGATTACCTCTTTTTCTGTTAGTTGTTTAAACGACTTATCAGGAACTAGACGGTAATCATACGAAGCTGGGGTATGCAAATGGATTTCACACTTTTTCAAGTCTCCATATCTTTTCTGCGCTTTTTCAATTTTCTTATATATCTCTAATAGGTCATCTGTAATTACATTCATTCTACCCATCCTATCACTTTGATTTACTAAAGCAGTTAGAGGTAAGCCATTAGCATAATTATATCATCTATGATATATAATAAAAAAATGTAATTGCATTTACACTAGAGTACGTGAAAATAATAGAAATATAATTGTGCATTACATATACAGTAAAAAGGAACACATATTATATAGCTGATATGTGTTCCTTTTTATTAACATGGGGAAATATTAAAAATAACTATACAACTTCTCAGATTACCTTAATGTAATACCAATAATATTTGATGTACAATGTAGGGCTTTCTTAATTGTATCTTCACCTAATACTTTTTCTTCTTCACTATAATAGTCAGCAATTTCTTTTATGGTCCATCCCTGAATTTGAAAACGTACAAGCCATTCAAAATGTTCTTTATTTCTTTTTTCTTTTCCTTCTATATATCCTAAATTTTTTATATAAGACTCAGTACGGTTCTTATATAAGTCTTTATACTGTCTAAAAGCGATATCTAATTTTTTTTCAAATTCACTCCATGGTTCATCTCTAGGATCCCATGCATACCCTAATGTATATCCTTGTATATTTTCTTTTCTTCCATTAAAGGCCTCAAATAAATCAAATTCATAGTTGGTATAAATGTTTTCATAGCTATGTGCTTCAATGGGAAGCCCTGTAATGTTATACTGATTCATATTTTCTGAGTTTGGAGTAAAAACAAAAGGAAATTCATCTCCAGTGAAAACTTTGTCTTTAATTTTTTTTTCGTCTAACTCTTCTTCATCCTCTATATAAATTGAATCAGTTATAGACCAATTTATAATATATTGTGGTAGCTCTCTACCAATTTGGGTATAAAATTTCTTTTTTTTCTCTATTTCTGCAGGGTGATTTCGTTTGCTAGGTATAGCCCAAAGTCCAATTTCTAAAAACGTTTTCTTATTTAATGAATTATCCACTAAATTATATTTTTGAGCCCAATCAATAATTGCATCTCTTAATTCTAGAAGGTGGGAATTACATTGAGTATTTGCTTTTTCAAGCACTGCCCAATCACTCATATCTACAATACTACCATTAGAATTATCTAATGCTTTGTGTAATCGCTCAGCTGTCGTATAAATTGGTACAATCTTATTTAAATCTTCCACAAATTGAGGATCAAGTGCTTCTATAACACGTAAAAAATAACTAATTGCCTGATACTGGTAATGATTTGTGAATACAGGGATATTATCTATTTTATCTCTTTCCGGATGAAAATATATTTTCTTCATGAAATCACCTCAACTTTTATTTAATGCTATTGTCTCACCTTTATTTTTACTTTAATAGGAAATACAAAAAAAATTTCCAATTCTTTTTTACACAGTATCCTTCATTAGGATCAAATGCCATTATTGGGCTTATAAAGTACATTACAAGAGAATTTCCTATACCCTACTATTCAAAAGAAAATATATCAAAATTTACATATTCTCTAATTTTTTCATCTGTTTTTTAAACACTTCACATTTTTAATTTCACAAAGATATATATTTACTGTATTCCCTATATCTATTGCATTATATAGGTCCAATTATTTTCTCTCCTTAAAATAAATTGCAATAATTCCCTATACTTTATTTAATAAATTCAATGTAATTATTGTAAAATTCTTTGACTACTAAAATGCTCCTATAGTTATATAAAAAAGATCCTGTAAAACAGGAACTAAACAAAATTTAGAACATAGCAACATTACTTTTATTTATAAAGAAAAGACATCCTAAGATGCCTTTCTACTCTGTAACATATTTAAATACATAGTACATAAAAAATAGACAAGATAGAGATGCTAGTCTGCCAGCAATCGATTCTCTCATAAATTTCATAAGTATGACTTTGACAAGCAATGCTAAGAATAACGGTATAAACAGTACCATAGCAAGTTTGATCGCTAGGTCATTTATTGTTGGATTAAATGGTTCAAAATTAATTATAGTATTCACTTACCTTTCTTAAATTATTTTATTCATATAATATAATTATATGAATAAAATCACTAAAAAGATACAATAAGGTTCCTTTCTCCAACTGAACCATCTTAATTTTAACCTGTTCTGGTGCAAATATAGGACACATTACAAGAAACAATCAGGAATTCCTACCGAAATTGTTCTTTTTTATCATATGCATGACTTCTACTCCTATATGATATTACCCAATATAACAAAAAAGCACCGCTACGGATGCTTTAGCCTACATATTCATCTATTTTACTAAAGATACGATTAATAGCAGGTACTACGCATGCAGATGCTACAATTGCAGAAATAAGTTTAACAAAAAACAAGCTTACAGTCATATTAACACCCCCTGCTCTAATAATAAGCAGGAAACATTACATAAATTTTAAAATCATATTATTTTAATATTAATTTTTGTTTATCTTTGTTACAAAGATAAACAAAAATTAAAGAGCTTGTTTTAATACAGAAACTAATTCATTTATACTTTTCATTTCTTCAATGAAGTCTTCATGTCATGAATATAGCCAAGATGTGTTCTTATCTTCTTCTGAAATAACTTCTTTAAGTTCGCGTTCTAATCTTTCGTACTTTGCAAAAAAAGTCCTCGAACATTACTGGCTAAGTAGTTTAGAGTTTCTTGTCCTATGTTCAAAAAGTTTAGACTTTCATGTCCCGTTATTGAGACATGAAAGTACCTACAAAATTTATGATAATGGCTATTTATCAGCGATTGCTCATGAGATTTTAGTTTAGACTTTTATGTCTTTCTACACTTAATGTACTGTACAAAGGCATGAAACTCTAAACTCTCATTTTTGGGACTAGCTTGGGCCAAGAAAATCCAAACTAAAGTTTTATAGATTTACAGAACTAAATACATGTGATCTTGTGTGAACGTATATGTTTAAATACTACGTTACTTTTATTTATAAAAAAGGCATCCTAAGATGCCTATCTATTCTGTAACAAATTTAAATACATAGTACATAAAAAATAGACAAGATAGATAGGCTAGCCTGCCAGCAACGGATTCTCTCATAAATTTCATAAGTATGACTTTGACAAGCAATGCTAAGAATAACGGTATAAATAGTACCATAGCAAGTTTGATCGCTATGTCATTCATTATTGGATTAAATGGTTCGAAATTAATTATAATATTCACTTACCTTTCTCTTATCGTTCTATTTAAAGAATAAAATTATACAAATAAACTCGCTAAAAAGATACCATAAGGTTCCTTCCTCCAACTGAACAATCTTAATTTTAACCGGTTCTTTTGCAAATATAAGACGCATTTCAGGGAACAATCAGGATTCCTACCGAAATTGTTCTTTTTTGTCATATGCATGGCTTCTACTCCTATATAATATTATCCTTTATAACAAAAAAGCACTGCTATGATTTCTAGGAGTATTGAAAATGTTCTATCGTACTAAATTCACTTTATAAATAGAACATATAATAAAAGACCTTGCTACACAAAATAGCAAGGTCTAGATATAGTAAAATAAGCACCTTAGAGATTTATAGGTGCTTTTATTTAAATTCATTTCCACAAAATAAAATGTAAAAAACTAAAAAAGCAAAAAGGACACTTTTTTAGTTTTTTAGCTTCCCAGCACAAATTTGAAAAAAGATTTCAAGCTATCCTTCACTATCTTTAAATTTTCCTCTTAAATTCTTCTCAAAGATAACCCTATTATCTTCCATCTTATTATAAGTTTGAAATAAAGCTTCTCTTTTCTTTTTTCTTACCCTTGGTTCTGGAGGATAACATGACGGACATTTTGCAGCCCCTTCATGTCTAGCTTTGACCATTGCTTTATATTCATGTCCACACTTACCACAAATCCACCATGCTCTTTCGTTACATCTGGTAGATGTCTCCTCTGGTGTTGTTACACCATATACTTCTTTATTCTTTGTAGGATGCCATTCTTTTGCTATTTCTGGGTTATGAAGAGCAATTGACTGTTGATACTTTTCACAAGTTCTACATCCCTTACCATTTTTCACTCTTAAATTTATTTTTTCTCTCCACATATGACCTTCTTTACAAACCCACATTACTTCTTCATTTGAAGTATAAATTGCCTCATATGGATTTCGGAATTTCTGCCGATAACATGTGTCAAAGATACAAAACTCCTTTGCTATCTCTGGATACATTGTTGCTAATGAGTTGTCTTTGCAAACTTTCTTATTTGAACAGTATGGACACACAGTTTTATCATGAAGTCTACTTCTAACAGACTCCTTCCACTCATGACCCTTACCACATATCCACCATCTAACATTCCAATTCTCTTCATCAATCATCTCATTATCAGGTGTTACATCTGCATTTCTTTTGAAATTCCATTGCTTAGATAAATCTGGATCAATACATCTAAGTGATTTAGCTTCTATTTTATTAACATTGTTTAATTTATCTAGCTGCTGCTTTTTCTTCATACACTTTGGACAAAGCTCATCTTCAACTTTCAGCCTATCATTAGGAGTTGATCCCCAAACATGTCCCTCAGAGCACTCCCACCAAATATATTCGTAACTTCCATATGTAATATCTTCAGGATTCAAGTGACCATTCTTGATAGGATGCCATTCACTTAACAGCTTTTTAGAAAGACCTGTATTTATAAGTAAATTAATCATAGTATTCTCACCTCTATTTTTCTGATTCAATCCACCATTTGTCTGCGTTCAATTCTTCTGTAGTCATCTCATACTCATCTAATTTAACAATTTCATTTTCCCTATTAAAAAAGCAAGGCTTTACAAATATAGAAGCATTTCTATAACTATAACTTTCACCTTTATACGCTTCAATTTTAGAAATTTCTAGCTTATAAACATATAATGGATGTGAATATATTTGTCCAACTTTAAAAGTTTTATCACTATTGTTTTCCGAAGAAATCTCTTCAACTATCACTTTACTTGGAGTACCATGGAAATGACTATCCCACATTACGTTTCACCCTAACTTTAAATTTATTTAATTCTATTGTATCAGAATATTCACACGTGCAATTAGGAAAAAGGTATAATTTTATCATTATTTTCATCTATTATAATAAAATAAGTTAAAGATATTACTGGCTAAGTAGTTAAGAGTTTTTTGTCCTATGTTCAAAAGGTTTAGACTTTCATGTCCTGTTATTAAGACATGAAAGTACCTACAAAATTTATAATAATGGCTATTTATCAAAGATTCTTTATAAGTTTTTAGTTTAGAGTTTTTTGGAACTTGATTGGATAAGAAAATCAAGTTCCAAAACTTTATTGATATACAGAACTAAATACATGTAATCTTGTGTGAACGTATAGGCTTAAATACTACATTACTGTTATTTATAAAGAAAAGACATCCTAAGATGTCTTTCTACTCTGTAACAAATTTAAATACATAGTACATAAAAAATAGACAAGATAGATATGCTAGTCTGCCAGCAATCGATTCTCTCATAAATTTCATAAGTATGACTTTGATAAGCAAGGCTAAGAATAACGGTATAAAAAGTACCATAGTAAGTTTGATCGCTATGTCATTTATTGTTGGATTAAATGGTTCAAAATCAATTATAATATTTACTTACCTTTATGCAACTTCTTATTTATATAGTTTAATATAAATAAACTCGCTAAAATGATACCATAAAGTTCCTTTCTCTAACTGAACCACCTTAATTTTAACCGGTTCTGGTGCAAATATGCATGGCCTCTACTCCTATATGATATTACCCTTATATAACCAAAAAAAGCAACGCTATGGACGCTTTAGCCTACATATTCTTCAACTTTACTAAAGATACCATTAATAGATGGAGGGGTATAATTATAATCGTTATCAGTGAACATTAAAAAAGATGATTCCGATTGAATATCGGAACCATCTTTTCCGGGCTTGATTTTTCAGTTTTTTTTTATTAAACTGTCCATTTTAAAGGGTACATTTCAGTTGACTCCGCACCTTTTTAAAAATAATTTATATGAATGTAAATCGCCTTTAACACCACAGTAAAATCTATAATATCAATGTTACATCTTACTACTTTGTATCCCATTTTTCTAAATGGAAGTAGAACAATACCCCATCTTTTGTATTAGTTACACCGTACTTTACATTATGTAAATCTAATATATTTTTTACAATTGAAAGTCCAAGACCCGTTCCACCATATACTCTTTTTCTTGATTTATCCACTCTATAGAATTGATCCCATATTTTATCTATGTTTTCTTCTGCTATATGTGCCCCTTTATTTTCAAACCCTATATATACGTCATGTTGTTTCTCGTTTACATCTATCACAATGGTTCGATTCGCATCTGTATAGCGAATCGCGTTGGTAAACAAGTTTGTTATGACCTGTTCTAACAGATGTGTTTTACCTTTAACACAAACATTATCTATATTTAATTTGATGTGTAGTGATTTTTCTTTAATTTGAACTTGTAAATCTTTTGCTGCCTTTTGAATTAAATTCCCTATATTAACCTGCTCCATCTGTATTTGGTACGTTCCGGATTCATATTTAGCCAAATTCAACATTTCATCTATTAACACATTCATTTTCTCTATTTCTTTTTCTAATGCTTCCCAATAATATTGATTCATTTCAGGCGCGATTCCATCTTGCAGCATAGATGCAGATATTTGCATGACACTGAGTGGCGTTTTTAATTCATGCGAAACGCCTGCAATGAAATCTTTTCGTGTCTGTTCTAATTTTTTCTCTTTTTCTAAGTCTGTTTTTAACTGATTGATATATCCTTCCATTCTTTCTGAGAGTTGATTAATATTAGAGGAAAGCTCACCAATTTCATTTTTTGATTTGATAGAAAGCTTATCTTGAAATTGAAATTGCATTATTTTTTTCGTTGCTTCATTAATTTTTAGTAATGGTTTGGTAATAATTCTTGAATAATATAAACATACAACCAGCGATAGAATCAGCACAAATGCTATAATATATATAATAATCACTCATTACATCTGTCACTTTTGTAATCGGTTGTAACGAAGACAATGTATAAATGAATTCATTTACTTGTCCATTTTGCATGAGTGGTTTTATCGTTTCTAGATACTTGATTCCATCTATACTGATTTCATTCTGAACCCATTCGTCTCCTTGTAATTTCACTTTATCGCTGATCCATTCCGATTGAAATTGCAAAATACGATTTGCAAACACCTCATTACTATACAATGTATTATTCATTTTTGAATTGAAGTAAACTGGGAAATTTATCTCTGTTACAATTCCCTCTAAGAAATAATATTTCTCACTTTCTTCTTTTGAAAAAACCTTCATACCATTTTTAGCACCAGACATCATATATTTATCAATCTGATAATAAGTAGGTGCAACAAAATTTCCATCATAACCTTTTATTCTCAATGTTGTAGGAATCACTATGTCTTTATTCGATCTTTTACTTACTGTATCCATGATAGCTAGTTTAGTCGTTTTATTGAGTAAACTTGTAATTAATATACTGAAATTAGGATCCATATCTTTCTTTGCATTGATTAAATTATTAAACACAACCTTAGAGGATCGACTCGAATCATTTTTATCAACTGTTTTTATATAATGATCTCCTGATGGTAATTTCTTGATATTGGCTTCTTTATCGAGCCTAGCAATCATAATACCCTGCTGATTAGCATACGAGAGTTCCTTCCTCTGGAGTGTATTTTCATCCTGTTTATGAGCTTCATAAAATGTATAGTACCGTTGTAATTGCTTCTGAACATTTTCTTTTTCTTTATCTATATATAAGTATTTCATCACATACATTTGTCCGAAAAAGATAGCTGCGATAATCATGCAACATAGTAAAAAGGTAAGAGAAAATAACTGAAACACAATCTTCTTTCTCATCATTTTTCTACCTCAAATTTATAACCCGTACGAACAACTGTAATAATGTGTTTTGCTTTCTCACCAAGTTTTAATCGTACATTACGCATATGTGCAGTTAGTGTTTTATCATCTCCATCATAATCGTATCCCCAAATATTTGTGATTAACTGCTCTCTTGATAGTACTTGTTCCTTGTGTTGCATTAAAGAGTGTAAAATTTCATATTCTGTATGTGTAAAATCTATTTTTTGTCCATCTATTGAAACAGAACGTGCTGATTTATCTAAGCGAATACCACATAAATTAATACAGTCCTGATATTGTACTTGTTGATTTGTATCTTTGAACAAACGTTTTGCTCTCGCTAATAAAATAGACGGTTTAAATGGTTTTGTTACATAATCGTCTGCCCCAAGTTCAAATCCAAGTAACGTATCATCTTCATCACTTCGTGCCGTTAATAGGATAATAGGAACATTAGAATTCTTTCGAATACGTCTACACACTGACCATCCATCCATTAATGGGAGCATAATATCCAAAATAACTAAACTGATATTATGCTCTTGTTCAGCAAACAAATCTAGCCCAATTTGACCATCTTCCGCTGTAATTACTTCATATCCATCATGCGAGAAATAATGGGCTACAGTCTCTCGGATAATCTGTTCATCTTCAACTATTAAAACTTTTTTCATCTCTATTCTCATCCAATCTACGTTCGTTTTACATTGAAACTGTCATCGCTTGTCTTCCCATTTGAATCCAGGCTTGTTCAAAACTATTCCGATCAATTGCTCTGTGTTTGTCCTTCTTTAGTGGATCGTTAATATATACATATTGTTCATCATAATCGGTCACAACGACACTATGCTGGTGATATGTCACTTTCATTTCTCCTGCATCTGTACGCCATGTATAAAATTCATCATCAGGTAACCGTTTAAAACGGGCATTTGTTAATACCCATACAGGTTGCCCTCTGTCTATCGCCTCATATATTTGCTGAGGTTCTTTGTGACTTAGATCCTTCACTTTCTCTTCTGAAACATACTCCTTTGCCAATTCTAAAATCGGCTCTACATAAACACCTAGTCCAGGTTTATCAAATGTAGCTATATCCCCAATAAACCCTTTGTGCATATTCCCCTTTATACCCTTTCCCTGAAATGGTACAGACTTTATCTTTGCAGCGAGTTCCATCTTATCGACTTGTACACCTGAAAATTGCAACACCATAGCAAGGCTCGTTACTTCACAACCTCTCATCAATTCTGGTTTTTGTAGAATCAGCGGCACATCCAATGGCCTTACTATCACTTTTTCTTGCTCTATGGGCCTATTTTCTTTTTCAAGTACCTTTTCTGATTCTACTGATTCATTTCTCATATATTCTACTTCTGATTTTGCATTCTCCTCTTGTGGTATTGCAGGTTGTATTTTAGTAAATATAGGAATATCACCATGTGACATACCAATGTTTGTATTTAATACTGATAGTGTAAATACAAACAGGGTTGTTTTTCTAAATGGATTCATCATTATCTCTCCTCGATGCTTTATAAGGAGAGTGTAATTTGTTTATATTTAGATAAAATCATATTTATAGAAAGACAAAGTAAAATTCATATCAAGATTATATAAAGATAATTGCTTTACGTATTAATCTTATGTGCTACAAATATTGCTTTCAACAAGCAATATTTAACTTCTTTAAGTTCACGTTCTAATTTTTCGTACTTTGCAAAAAGTCCTCGAATTCTTTTCATTAAAGTATAATCTTCGAGATTTTAGGTATGTGGTTTGATTATTATTTACAAATCCTATTGCTATATGGTAATTACTATTTATCAACAATTATTTGTGAGATTTTAGTTTAGACTTTTATGTCTTTCTACACTTGTACATGGACATAAAATAGATACTTTTTAGAAGAGAAAGTATCCATTTTCATGAATATCTTTTGTTACTTATGTAGAATTAAATTTTAGTTGAATTTCACATTTAATTAGGTTTTACTATTTAGTTTTGTTTCAAATGCAGTTAAATTAGTTGAAGCCTTACTAAAATTTGGTTCAGAAAGTTGTTTAGGTCTTCGTACTTCTGTCTTCTATTGGAGCTACACCTTGTATCTCTTGTAATATAGAATTTGCTACATTTTCTCTATAAAATTCTTCAACTATATTTTTCAAATAAATACAATTTCTTTATTCCTTGAATAAAATCAATAACTCGGCATACAATACCTCTGCATCGAGCAGTTAGACTGGGCTAACTGCTCTTTTATTGAATAAATTTTTAGGGCATGTTAACAATATAGGTAATCCAAGTTTGAATACGAATAAACATTGTATTCATAGTATTTACTAGAGCAGTTAGTTTTTTCTAGCTGCCTTTTTGAGTTTTTCCGAATAAAATTCTAAATTATGTGTTCACGAGTAATAATGGTAGATAAAGAAATAGGAATTCATCATTTATTTAGTTGAGTGGATATGCAGGGGAATTTACTCCGTTATTGGATAAGGACGGAAAGTCAATGTTAAAACTATATATTCGAATAAAACAATTTATATTATTCAACTATATGGTAGCTTTAGTTTCACAAGGAAATAAACAACTTTATTATCTGTTTTGATTTCAGAAGTAAAGCTGAACTTAACTTTTTTAAAAGGAGATACTACAATTTAAGCAGTGCCTCCTTTACGTTTTTATAAGTGAGTTTTAATGACCTTATTGTTTCTATTCATTATGTCCAATGCTATAGATGGGCTGATGCAGCTTGAATTCACAGTGACTTCTTTAATTTTGTTTTTCCTTTTCTTCTAGGAATGAGCAGTTAGTTTTCTGCTGAATGCTCTTTTATATTAACTTGTTTGTCATCATATATTACGGATATGTAGCTATTAACTCATAGGGTCTTCTTTTAAAGAGCACTTGTACCTAGTGCTCTTTTTAGTTTCCTTATTTAGCTCACTTTTAATTTTACATAATATTTTTAATTCCGTTTATACTATAGTTGTAACTTTAAGTTACAACGTATTGTGGGTATCGTTATTGTTGGACAATAAAGCAGTTAGTTCATTGAGCTAGCTGCTTTATTATTTAAATAATAACAACATTAAACCTCTCCCTATAAATTGTTATTCATAACATCATTAGTTACTATATTTTAGTTTTATTTCCCACTTTTCCAGCATATTCTTTAAGAAGGGTGTTTAGCTAAAAAAGTTACCTCCTTATCGATGAGCACTCACTTATGTAGTGCTCCTTTTCATGCTGTACAATTCTGTTTTACTTGTATAATTATATATAGTTTCTTTTTTGAACCTCCCACATTCTTTTTTACAAGTTGCAATGAAACAGTTAGCTTTTTTCTAACTATCCTGTTTTTATTTTTCACTTTTTAGTTAAACGTACATATATTAACTTTGAACAATGGCCAATAGGATACTTAACCTACCTCTCTAAGAGCACATTTATATCTGTGCTCTTTTTTGAGTCACTTTAAAATAACGATTTTGTTTAGTTATCATTTGATTAATCATATTTAAAATTTTTTAACATATCTTAATTTTAATCAGGAATTACACTACCCCCCAGTAGATCTGTAGTTCCTGTAATTGAGCCTATAACTCTGATTAGAACCTGTTATAAACAACAGGTTCTATTTATGGTCATTCTTCATCCCCATCGTTGCGATAGGTAAGACTTTGAAGTTATCTCCATCTTTTGCGCCACTTAACACTGTACGTGCGAAATTCACTACATTCAAACACCTCTAGGCTACATTAAGCAATACAAACTTTATTAATGTATTCATTTCTAGCTTGAAGATAAAAAAATTCATGATTCCACATATTTATATTCTCTATCCATTTTGGATACTTTAAAAATGGATACTTATTTTATACATATTTTACTTGTATGATTTTAATCAAAATGTGAGGTGGTCGTTTATGATAAAAGGCTATGCAGCATTGCTTATTATAGATGTACAAGTGGGTTCATTTAAAGAAGAAAGAATGCTATATAAAGGAATTGAATTATTAAAAAACATTCAATTGTTAATCCATAAAGCTCGTACTGTCCAAGCGCCTATTTTTTACATGAAGTTTAATGGGAAAACAGGATCTTTATTAGAGCATGGAAATCCGGAATGGGCAATTCATGAATCTGTAGCTCCACTATCTGAAGATATCGTTCTTGAAAAAAACCACCCTGATTCATTTCATGAAACAAGTCTTCAACAAGAATTGAATAAAAGGGACATCGAACACATTGTGATTACAGGCGTTCAGTCTGAAATATGTATAGATGCGACGTGTCGACGTGCATATAGCTTAGGGTATGATGTTACTCTTGTTGAAGATGGGCATAGTACATATGACACTACATTATTATCGGCATCCCAAATTATTAAGCATCATAACGATATAATAGGTGAATGGTTTGCTGATTTGAAAAAAGCTCAGATAATTGAATTTTAATTAATCTTGAATAGGTTTTTCTTGATAGATATAGTACGAATCATTTAAATTTAGCTAAGGTATTAATCCTGTTTCCTATTATTAAATATATGTTTTACTGTATGCGATAATGTAATAATTATATTCTAATAATTAAATGCCCCTTTTAGGGCTACAGACACACCGTTATTAAGTAACAAAAAGCTTATTTTTTTCATTTTGGGGTAATTCTAAATTCTTAAGTTGATGGGCATGTGGTGCTATCCAAAAGTCAAAATAAACAAAATAGAGGAACAAATGCAGTTTTATAAATCAATGTTTGTGTCCCTGGAGTTTCCTTTAATGTTAATATTAACTGATTTAAAAATAGCCCTTGTTACTATTAAATTCCTTCCAATGATTAAGGAAGGAATTTATAGTTCAATTATACATGTTCCTTTTGATTGTTTATATGCATATCGTATTTTGACCAAAACTATATGCAAATGAGGTGAAAAAATGCCCATTACGAATCGATTTTCTACCACTACTAACGGGGCACTTGCGATTACAGGGAACACACTAGGTTTAAGTAAAATTAGTAACCAAAACCGTGCTGGTACAATCGGGGCAATTGGTGCATTCGTAACTACGAATACCGCTTTACAAGTACCTACTTTTCCTGCTGGTACAACGTTAAACTATACACAAAATAGTTCTACCGCTGTATTAAATATCCCTGCTGGTAGTACGATTCTTTACGCAGAACTCGTTTGGGGTGGAAACTATTTATCTCGTGATCAAAACATTACGAGTGTTTTAGGAAACCCTGTTTCTTTTACTACACCTGTTTCAACATACCCAATTACCCCTTCGGCTGTTACAGCTTCAAATCAAACTTTCGTTTCTGGATCTGTCACATTTGGATTCTATACACGTTCTGCAGATGTAACATCTCTCGTTCAAGCTGCTGGATCTGGCTCTTATACAACTGGCTCTGTCCCTGGACTTGTTGATCCTTTAGATGCTTCTAATGGGGCTATCAATTCTTCTGGATGGACGCTCATTGTCGCTTATCAAAATGGGACATTGCCAGCAAGAAACTTAACCATTTATGTAGCGGGTAACCGTGTTTCTGCTGATACCGGTAGTGCAGATGTAGCTGTTTCAGGATTTTTAACACCTTCCGGAGGACCTGTAAGCGGACGATTATTTTTGAGTTCTACCGAAGGGGATGCTGATTTAATTGGGGATCAGGCTCTATTCGGACCAAATTTCAGTTCATTAAACGCTTTATCCGGACCAAATAATGCCATAAATAATTTCTTCGGTTCCCAAATTAATAATGCTGCAGGAAACTTAGATACAACAGGGACATTTGGAACGCGAAATCAAAGTGCTTCTTCAGGTACAAACATCTCTGCAGGAAGACAAGGCTGGGACATTACTTCCATTGATATTTCTCCCTATTTAACAAATTCTCAAGTATCTGCCGCAATCCGTTTAACAACTAACGGAGATGCATACATGTTAAATACAGTCGGTTTACAAATTAATATAAACTCACCTAATATACAAGCAACGAAAAGCGTGAATAAAAGTGTAGCTACAATTGGAGACATTCTCACTTATACAGTTACTATCCCTAATACCGGACTTCTTCCCGCCAATAACGTTATTTTGACAGACATTCTCCCTAATGGGACTTCCTTTATACCTGGCACTGTAATGGTAGATAACATACCACAAACAAATGCAAATCCTGCCGCTGGTATATCTCTTGGAACAATCAATAATGGTGCTTCTCGTACAGTAACTTTCCAAGCGACTGTCGTTTCTCTGCCAAATCCAAATCCGATTTCTAACACTGCTAATATTACATTTCAATATACACCAATCGCCGGTGGAACGACCTTTAACGGTCTTGCAACAAGCAACTCTGCTGGAACACAAGTTAACCTCGCAGATATTAATGGCACAAAATCAGTTAATAAACTTTTTACCGATATTGGTGAAACGCTAACTTACAGTATTGCCTTAGCTAATATAGGAAATATCGCTGCAACAAATGTTATATATACGGACCCGATTCCTAGCGGGACTACTTTCATTCCAGGGAGCGTAACTGTGAACGGAGTTACCCAAGCTGGCGCAAATCCCGCTACTGGTATATCAATTGGATCTATTGCTGCTAATTCTACGACTACGGTTTCATTTCAAGTATTCGTTCCTTCTATCCCGCAAACAAATCCCATATTAAATAGTGGTACAACAACTTATCAATACATTCCTGTGCCAAATCAACCGGCAGTAAGCGGGACTGATACGACGAATATTGTCTCCACTCAAGTGAATAATGCTACTGTAACAATGACGAAAGCAGTAGATAAAAATTTTGCAGATATTGGTGATATACTAACGTACACCGTTTCCTTTACAGGTACAGGTAATACGAATGCAAACAATGTTATTTTTACAGATGTCATTCCTACTGGAACAACTTTTGTTGTAAACAGTGTAACAATTGATGGCACGACACAAGTGGGCGCAAATCCCGCTAACGGTGTGAACATTGGATCCATCCCAACTGGTACAACAAAAAATGTTTCATTTCAAGTAGTAGTAAATACAATACCCGCGTCAAACGTCGTATTTAATGGATCAAGCGCTTCTTATCAATATACCGTCAACCCTAGCCAATCACCAGTTACAAAAAACATTTCTTCTAATCTCGTTTCCACTCAAATTAATAATGCGAATGTAACATTAACAAAATCAACTAACAAACAATTTGCCACAATTGGCGAAACGATAAGTTATACAATCCTTATTACAAACAGTGGAAATACAGCTGCAACTAACGTACAGCTAACAGATTCACTTCCAAATGGAACGATATTAACACCAGGTTCGGTAACACTCAACGGTGTTTTACAAAATGTAGATTCACTCGTTTTCGTACCTATTGGTACAATACCAGGAGGAGCTACTTTCACCTTATCCTTTCAAGTAACAGTCATCAATATTACGACCCAAAATCCTATCATTAATAACGCCTTCGCTTCTTATCTATATACTGTAAATCCAAGTTTGCCACCGACTTCAAAAACAGCAAATTCTAATTCTGTTACATCAACAATTAGACTAGCAAATCTCCATGCTAATAAATCTGTAGATAAAACGTTTGCGGAAGTTGGTGATGTATTAACTTACACCTTTGCTCTTACTAACGATGGAAATGTTGCAGCGAACAATGTATTACTATCTGATTCAATTGCGAATGGAACCGCTTTTGTCCCAAACAGCGTTATAGTTAACAGTGTTACTCAGCCAGGCGTTACACCAGCTAGCATCAATATTGGTAGCATCAATGCTAATACTACAATTACAGCTTCATTCCAAGTAGTAATCACTAGCATTCCAAATCCAAACCCTATTTCAAATAGCGCTTCCATCTCCTATAACTTTATCGTTGATCCAAACACTTCACCTGTAAGTAAGAACACTACTTCAACCACTACATTTACTCAAGTAAACGATGCAAATGTCATTTCAGCCAAAACAGTGGATCGAGCGTTCGCTACCGTAGGGGATATATTAACTTATACTGTTACTTTGACGAATGCAGGAAGTGTTTCTGCTGATAGCCCTACTTTCGTAGATACGAATCCAGACGGTACTACCTTTATTCCAAATACTTTTCTTATTAATGGTGTACTTCAAAATAACGCAGATCCAAATATAGGTGTTCCACTACCTTCCATTGCTGCTAATGGCTCACTTACTGTCTCTTATCAAGTAACCGTCACCTCTTTACCAACACAAAATCCAACATTAAATTCATCTAGTACACAGTATAGCTTTATTCTAAATCCGGGCGATCCACCAACTATAGAAACATCTGTAAGTAACACTGTAAGTACACAAATTAATTTAGCAAATGTAGTGATTGTCAAAGAAGTAGATTTAACTATCGCCGATGTCGGGCAACCAATCACATATACAATTTCTTTAGCTAATCTTGGCAATACTACAGCAAATAATGTTATTGTTACCGATATAATCCCTAATGGCTCCACTATCGTACCAAATAGTATTTTTATAGGTGGTACTTTACAACAAGGTGCAGACCCTAGTACCGGTCTTCAAGTCGGCTCCATTCCTTCAGGTGGTTTTACAACGATTGTTTTTCAAATAAGTGCAAATAGTTTACCTTCACCAAATCCAGTTCAAAATAGCGCTGCACTTCAATATAGCTTTATCGCAGATCCAAGTTTACCTGCCGTTGTCAGAAACGCTACTAGCAATATAGTAACGACGCAAATTAATACTGCTAATATTGTTGCCACAAAACTAACAAGTACAAATTTCGCTGATGTTGGCGCTGTCATAACGTATGCAACAATTTTAACAAATAACGGCAATATCCCTGCTTCTAACGTAACGTTTACAGATATCATTCCAGCTGGTACCATCTTCCTTCCTAATACTGTAACGATTAACGGTGTCCCTATAGCAAATGCAAACCCTGCTAATGGCATTTTAATTGGGACGATAGGAGCGAATTCATCACGTACTGTTGCATTCCAAGTTTCTGTACCAACTATTCCTAGTCCAAATCCGATTACGAATCAATCGAGCACTACATTCCAATACACATACGACGCATCCAAATCAGTTGTAACGCAGATGGTGGCCTCTAACACCGTACAGACAACTATTAATAACGCTACGATTGCCGCTGTAAAATCGGCAGATAAACACTTTGCTAACGTAAATGATATTATTACGTATACAACTACTTTAACGAATAACGGGAACACACTTGCATCAAATGTAATTTTTACAGATGTAATTCCAAACGGAACATCATTTATTCCTAATAGTGTAACAGTAAATGGCAATACACTTCCTAATACAAACCCAGCAAGTGGAATTGCAATTGATCCAATAAACCCTAATACAAGTGCAACAATCTCATTTCAAGTAATAGTAAATTCCATTCCTAGTCCAAATCCAATCCCGAACCAAAGCAATACAGCGTACCAATATGTCATAGATCCTAACTTACCTCCAGCGTCCGCCAATGCGTTAAGTAACGTAATAACAACTCAAATTAATAACGCTACAATCGTCGCTACGAAGTCAGTGAATACACCGACAGCTGCAATTGGGGATATCGTTACTTATACGATTGCAGTTACGAACACAGGGAATATCCCTGCTAGCGCTACAGTTTTAACAGATGGACTCGGTGCAGGCGCCTCATTTGTGCCAAACTCTGTAACTATCGATAATATTCCGCAGCCAGGGTTAGATCCATCACTTGGTATTCACTTAGCAGATATTCCCCCAGGAGATACTGTATTCATTACTTTTCAAGCACAAATTTTAGCGATACCACCTAGTGGCACATTAACAAATAATGCTCTTGTAAATTATGAATATACCGTAAATCCAAACCAATCACCCGCTGTTGGTAGTACAGTTACGAATACGACGGTTACGCCAATTATTGATGCAACTCTTTCTATAAATAAAACTGTCAATTCAAGATTTGCTACTATTGGAGATACACTGACTTTCACTGCTATCATTACTAATTCCGGTAATACTACCGCAAACAATGTTATTTTTACAGATGTAATTCCAAATGGTACATCATTTATTCCAAACAGTTTTACGGTAAATGGAACAACTATTCCTAATGCAAATCCACAAAATGGTATCAATATTGGCAACTTGAATTCAAATGCATCTGCTACACTCAGTTTTCAAGTAAACATTACATCACTCCCAAATCCGAATCCAATCCCAAACCAATCATCGCTTCAATATAGCTTTATTGTAGGTATAAATGAACCGCCAGTTTCACGAACAGTTCAATCTAATAAAACTTTTACACAAGTAAATACTGCTTCCGTTATCGCAACAAAAACTGCAAGCAGTGCATTTGCTGCTGTTGGAGATACAATTACGTATACAACTACCCTCACCAATAGCGGAAATACTACCGCAAACACACCTGTTTTTATCGATATATTACCACCTGAACTTTCATTCGTTCCTGATAGCGTACAAATTAATACCATCCCACAACTTGGATTTAGACCAGATAGCGGGATTTCTTTAGACTCAATTCCAGTTGGAGGAACGACAACCATTAGCTTTCAAGCTATCGTTGGCTCAATACCAGTTACAAATCCAACTTTGAACCAGTCTAGCACGACATACTCGATCATTGTTGATCCTACCCAGCCGCCGGTGACAGAAACAGCTACAAGTAATCCAACTTTAGTTCAAATTAACGAAGCGATTATTCAAGCAACGAAAAGTGTGGATCGACTATTTTCTGACGTAGCACCTGGAAATTCATTTTTAACGTATACTGTTTTATTGGAGAATATAGGAAACACAACTGCTACGAATATCATTTTTACAGATCCGATTCCAAATAATACAGTGTTTATAGCGGATAGCGTTCGAGTAGGCGGGGTTTTATTACCTGGGGTAAATCCAGCGAATGGGGTACCAATTGGGGATATTATTGCAGGAGATTTTACAAACATTACCTTCCGCGTGCAAGTAGTTAGCATTCCAAATCCAATTTTCACAATTGGACCTGGGGGGCCAAACTCACCAGTTGTAAATGGCGCTTCTATTGATTATCAATTTATGACAGGACCTAATTTACCACTCGTTTCAAGAAGTACGACATCCAATCCGGTTTCGACACAAATAAATTCCGGAGAAATTACACTTGTTAAATCTGTAGATAAAACTTTCGCAACAATTGGCGATACAATTTCTTATACGATTACATTAAGTAACCCTGGAAATGTTACTTCACAAAATATAATTTTCACAGATATTTTACCTGACGGAACGACATTCATATCTGGCACTCTTACAAACGATTCTGGTACACAGCAGATCGGAAATCCAGCTAACGGGATTCAGATTGGAAATATAAATCCAAACGGAACGGCTGTGATTACTCTCAACGTACTTGTTACAAATATTCCAAGTATAAATCCAATTTCTAATTCTAGTTCTGTACAATTTTCACATGTGGTCGACCCTAGCCAACCTTCCGTATCACAAATGAATGTATCTAATGCTGTTTCGACAACTATTAATAGTGCAATTTTAACAACCCAAAAAAGTGCTGATAAATCTATCGTTTCAGTTGGAGATACGATTACGTATACAACTACTATTACAAATACAGGAAATACAGCCGCTACGAATATTACTTTCACAAGCGCTATTCCAGCTAGCATTACCTTTATACCAAATTCATTCACGATAAATGGCGTTCAGCAGTCTGGTGCACAACCAGCACTGGGAGTAACTATACCAAATATCGCACCGGGTGAAACAGTAACTGTTACTTTCCAAGTAAATGTTATTTCTGTTCCCCCTTCAAATTCGATTATGGGTAATGACACAATTTTATATTCTTATACTGTCGATCCAAACGGAACTCCTATTACAACTTCTATTTCAACAAATATCGTTACAAACCCGGTACTAGATGCTATGATAACGATGGTGAAATCTGTAGATCAAACACTTGTAACACTAGGTGATACCATTACCTATACGACAATTTTAACGAATAGCGGTAATACAAACGCTACGAATATTACTTTCACTGACCTCATACCAGATGGTACGACGTTTATAACTGATAGCGTTACAATAGATGGCATCACACAAATCGGGCTCAACCCTAATACAGGTATTACAATTGGATTAATTGCTCCTAACAGCTCAATATCTATAGCATTTCAAGTTACCGCTACTTCTACACCAGCCCAAAATCCTATTGCCAATTCCGCTACTGCTTCTTACACATTTATCGCTGATCCTAATGCCCCTATTGTTTCAAGGACCGTTACTTCAAACACAGTGTTCACTACGATTAATACAGCTACCATTCTTTCATTAAAACAAGTCGATAAATCCTTTAGTCGTATTGGAGACACACTCACTTATACTGTCGCTTTAACAAACAATGGAAACTCATCTGCGCAAAATGTTATATTCACAGATACCGTACCGAGCGGAACAGCATTTATTGCAGACACATTTTCTATTAATGGAATTCTTCAAAGTGGTGCAAATCCAGTGAACGGTGTAAATATCGGAACTATAACAGCTGGGACTACAGTAACAATTTCGTTCCAAGTTACTGTAACGTCATTACCAACTGAAAACCCCATTGTAAATTTCTCATCAACATCGTACCAATTAGTCTCACCGCCTGATGCAGAAACTTCAATTAGCAATCCTGTTTCAACGCAAATTAAAGAAGCACTATTATCCATGACGAAAAATGAAAGTGTATCCTTTGCAGATATCGGGCAAACTGCTTTTTACACTACTTCTATTTCGAATATAGGAAATACAGATGCAACTAATATTGTATTCACAGATGTATTACCAAATGGAGTCACATTTGTTCCTAACACATTAACTGTCGATGGTGTTTTACAACCTGACGCGAATCCAAATACAGGTGTATTACTTGCAACACTTCCGCCTAATGAAATATATAGTATCGTCTTTCAAGTTACAGTGAACAGCATTCCCCCTATTAATCCAGCACCAAATACAGCATCAACAACATATGAGTTTACTGTTGATCCTGTTAATCCTCCAGTATTAAGTGCGGCTACTTCCAACACTACGCTTCTTCAAATAAACAACGCGAATATTATAAGTACAAAAACAACAGATCTTACTTTTGCGGATGTTGGTAATACAATAACATTTACACTTAACCTCCCGAATACAGGGAATGTGACTGCAACTGATGTTACCGTTATCGATACGCTTGATAGCAATTTAACTTTTGTTCCAAACAGTTTCACAGTTAATGGGCAAACCATTCCAAATGCTGATTTATCTACTGGTGTAAATATCGGTTCAATTAACGGTGGTACTGCAGCAATTATCACATTCCAAGCTACCGTTACAACCCTACCAATCAACAACCCTATTTCTAATTCAGCTCTTACCACTTATCGTTATATTGTTGATCCAGACCAGTCACCTATTACAACTTCCAATCAATCTAATACAACGACAACACAAATTAATAGTGCTATTCTTACTGCACAAAAAAATTCAAATGTGTCAACAGTAGATATTGGGCAAGATATCATCTACTCCGTTACAATTACAAATAGCGGAAATGTTAATGCAACGAATGTTATTTTTACCGACGTTATTCCAGACGGAACTTCCTTTGAACCAAATAGTTTTACACTTAATGGAACTATTATCGAAAATGCAAACACCATTACAGGTGTCCCAATTGGTGATATCGCGCCAAACGAATCTGCCATTGTAGAATTTCATATTACTTCAAATGAAATCCCGGCTATTAATCCAATTACGAATCAAGCTAGCGTTAGCTTTCAGCATATCGTTAATCCAGATAATCCTCCTGTTTCAAAAAACATTACTTCAAATAGTGTTATCACAACAATTGAAAGTGCTATTTTAACTACTACTAAAATCGGTGATAAAGCTTTTGCAACGATTGGTGATACAATTACGTATACAACTACAATTACGAATACTGGAAATATCCCTGCCAATAACGTTATTTTCTCAGACCCGATACCATCGTGGACACAATTTGTTGCCGGATCCGTTATTGTTGATGGCACTCCATTACCATCCACTTCTATTACCAGCGGTATTGGCATAAATACGATCATTCCAAATCAAACTGTAACAATCATATTCCAAGTTCAAATCGTAAGCAATCCATCAACATTCACACCTGAACTCCAAAACTTAGCATTTGTTAACTTCCAATATAACGTAGGCAATGCATTACAGGCTCAGCCTGGCAATGTGGAAACGAACGTCTTCGTTACTTCTATTCATTCAGCAATACTTTCAGCTGTAAAAACTGCTAGTACAGCCTTTGCGAATATTGGAGACACGATCACTTATACAGTTTTAATACAAAATAGCGGCAGTACAAACGCTACGAATGTAAATTTCTCAGACCTCATTCCAGCTGGAACGACCTTTATTGAAAATAGTTTTGCCGTAAATGGAAGTACCATTCCAGGTGCAAATCCAAATAACGGAGTTAATATCGGAACCGTTAGTACGAACAGTTCCTTAACCGTTACTTTCCAAGTCATAGTTACATCTACTCCGCCTTCAAACCCAATTACAAACGTTGCATCCGTTCAATACGAATTTCTTGTTGATCCGACTTCTCCTCCTGTTACAGGCACAATTACTTCTAATAGTGCTTCTACACAAATTAATAATGCTACTGTTACAACGGTTTTAGAAGCAAATCGAACAATTGTATCTATCGGAGATATAATTACGTATACAGCAACATTAACAAACACTGGAAACTTCCCTGCAAACTCGGTATTACTCATTAACGGTGTTCCTGAAGGGGCATTATTTGTTCCCAATAGTGTTACGCTTAACGGAATTTCACTTCCAGATGCAAGTCCAACTCTCGGTATTCCAGTTGGCATTATCGCACCAGGTGATTCTGCTACAATTACGTTCCAATTTCTTGCAAACTCTATTCCGCCACAAGGAGCAATTATAAATCAAGCACTTACAAGTTACACATATATTGTCGATCCAAGTCAACCTCCAGTTACAGCAACATCTTCATCTAATACGGTTAATACAGCTGTCGTTGATGCATCACTATCTGTAATTAAAAATACAGATTCCCTCGTACAGTCTACTGACGGTACAATCACTTACACTGTAGTCGTTCAAAATAACGGGAATACAACTGCAAATACAGTTACTTTAACAGATTTGGTCCCAGAGGGAACTGCATTTATTCCGGATAGTGTGACCATTAATGGTGTTTCAGCTCCAGGTACTGATCCAAACGTAGGGATCTCATTAAACTCCATTGCACCTTCGGAAATCGTCACCGTCACATTCCAAGTTATCGTTCAATCCATTCCAAGCGTGAATCCAATTTCTAATATAGCTCGTATTGACTATACTTTTATCGCTGATCCAACTGCTCCTATCATCTCTCGAACAATTACGTCTAATCCAGCTTTCACACAAATTTCGGATGCGAATGTTCTTTCTTTAAAAGCAGTCAATGCACAACAAGCAACAACAGGTGATATTTTGACCTATACGATAACGCTAGAAAATACCGGAAATATTCCAGCTACGAATCTCATATTTTCAGATACGCTTCCAGAAGGGACTACATTCGTAGACAATAGTTTTACACTTAACGGAACAACTATACTTGGTGCCAATCCAAATGTAGGTGTTACTTTGCCTAACCTAGCAGCAAACGCTACTCACCTTATTGCTTTCCAAGTTCTTATTAACGATCCATTCTCGCAACAATCGATTACAAATCAATCTAATACAACATATACAATTCAACCAGATCCAGGGCAACCGCCTATTACTGAAACATCTACAAGTAATATTGTCATTACAAATTTCGTGCAAGCACAATTAACAATTACAAAAACGTCCAATCCAATAACTGTAGATATTGGCGGAACTATACTTTATATTTCTGAAGTGAAAAATAGCGGCAATGTTGACGCAATAAATATTATTTTTACAGATTCGATTCCAGTTGGGACTACATTCGTTCTCGACAGTGTCACAATTAACGGTGTACTTCAGCCTGATGCAAATCCCGAAAACGGAATACCAATTGGAAAGATTCCACCAAACAGTTCCAAAACAATACTATTTCAAGTACAAACAAATAATCCACCTACTGAAACCGAAATTGTAAATCAATCTTCAGTAACTTACCAATATATAAGTATTCCTACAGCTCCACCAGTGAATCGCTCTGCAAATTCTAACATTGTTACAACATCACTTCAAAATGCGAATATTATTTCCGTTAAAAGCGCAGATGTAACTTTCGTCTCCATCGGGCAATTTATTACCTACACAAATACACTACAAAATATCGGAACGGTTCCAGCTAACAATACGGTGTTCATTGACAACATTCCAGAAGGGACAATATTCATTGAAGATAGCTTATCAATAAATAATGTCATTCAGCCTGGTACGAATCCTGAAAATGGAGTAACTCTCGGCACGATACAACCAGATGAAACAGTCACTATTTCATTCCAAGTACAACTTACAAATATACCTGAAGACAATACAGTCATTAACATCTCAGACACTTCATATGAATACCAAATTGACCCTAGTTCTCCAATTATTCAGCGTAGATCATTATCAAATACAGTAAACACGGAAGTCCGTACAGCAAATGTTAGTGCAATTAAATCTGCTAACAGATCCATTACACGCATCGGTCAAATTATCACATATACCATCGCAGTTACAAATGCTGGTACAGTACCTATTACAAATACTCTCCTAATTGACGCAATCGCTGCTGGCACCACATTCGTTCCAGATAGCATTCTTGTAGATGGCATACCAAGACCTAACGAAAATCCAAGTACCGGAATCTCACTTAATATTATCCTTCCAAACAATACAATTATCGTTACATTCCAAGTAAATGTAGACTCGATACCTTCTCAAAATAACATGAATAATATCGCCGTCATCCACTATGAGTATCAGCCAGACCAAAGCTTACCACCAATTTCAGAAACGACATCTTCCAATACTACAAATATACAATTTATTGATGCCATTCTTATCGCTACAAAATCCGCTAATACAGTATTAGCTAATATTGATGAAACTATTGAATATACAGTACTCATTCAAAATAACGGATCCACTACAACTAACTCCATCTTTTTTACTGATATTATAGAAGATGGAACAGTATTTATTTCGGGGAGTGTAACAGTTAACAACACTGTACTTCCTGCAGCAGATCCGAATATCGGCTTTTCCATCCCGAATATCACATCAGGTCAAGTAGCTACAATAACATTCCAAGTTTCGGTTACGAATTTACCTGCTGCAAACCCAACACCTAATACTGCAAACATCGTCTACGACTTTATTTTCAACCCTGACTTTGCACCAATTCAAAAATCGACTACTTCCAACACTACTTTCGTTCAAATTAATGATGCTGATATCGTTTCACTTAAAACTGTTGATTTGACTTCTGTAACAATTGGTGATGTTTTAACTTATACAACAACTTTAACAAATACAGGGAATACGGATGCTACTGCTCTTGTATTTACAGACAATATTCCTGGTGGAACAACCTTTATAGACGGTAGCGTTTTAGTAAATAACATTCCGCAGCTTAATGCCAATCCAAGTACCGGTATATTGTTAGGAACGATTGCTCCTAACATTTCTATCCCAGTCACATTTTCTGTTACTGTCGTAGCGCTTCCAGCTAGTGGTCGTATTCAAAATCAATCCACTTCTCGTTATACAATTAATAGCGAAGAACAAATATCAACTAGTAATATTACCTTCACTGAAGTTATTTCTGCTAATATAATTGCAACAAAAACAACGCCTATCCAATACGCTGACCTACAAACGATTATCCCTTACACTATTTCCATCACAAACAATGGGAATATACAAGTGGAAAATATTATCGTTACAGATATCATCCCAGCAAATACGAGCTTTATAGAGAATAGTGTTATTGTGAATGGAAGCGCTCGTCCAAATGATAATCCACTTAGCGGGATACAACTTGATAACATTCCGCCTAATACGACAGCAACTATTCTATTCCAAGTACGGGTTACTTCAATTCCGCAAACAAATCCAATCTCTAATACGAGTACAATTGAATACCAATACACGTTACCAAACCAGCCGCCTATTACCGAAACTATTATTTCATCAGCTGCCGTAACAACAATTAATCATGCGACTTTGAATAGTAATAAAACTGTTGACCTTGCATTTGCAACGGTTGGTGATGCGTTAACGTATACGATTACACTAAATCAAACCGGTAATGTTGCAGTAAATGATGTAATCATTCAAGATATTATTCCTCAAGGTACTACGTTTATAGAAAATAGCGTCATTGTAAACGGAGAAACTCTTCCAGGAGTGAATCCAGTAAGCGGCATACCAATTGGTACTATAATTGTAGATGGAGATGCTATCGTTTCATTCCAAGTAACTGTGACTACTATTCCAACACCAAATGAACTAAACAACAACGCAATTACTACTTTTAACTATATAGTCAACCCAAATAACGTACCCGTTACAAATACGACTACAACAAATACCGTCACAACTACTGTCCAAAATGATAATGTCATTGCCATAAAATCTGTTGATGTAACGAATGCCTTACCTGCTCAAACTTTAACGTATACAATTACGATTATGAATAGCGGTAATGTAACGATTGAAGACCTTCTTGTTATAGACACCATACCAATAGATACGACTTTTGTTGCTGGTAGTGTTACGATTAACGGAATCAATCAGCCTAATGAGAATCCGGAAAATGGTATTACGTTAGGAAATCTTGCTCATAATGACTCTGTCATTATTACGTTCCAAGTGACAATATCTTCTTCTACTCTTCAACCTACAATTAATAACGATGCTACTGTTTCCTATACCGTTATCATTGATCCAGATGAACCACCTATTACAATTACAAAGCAAACAAATACCGTTACAACAACATTAATCGAGCCAATAATTAACATTGAGAAAACAGCAGACAAATCTATCGTCGTTATAGGAGATGTTATTACATTCACATTAGAGGTATTTAATGATTCCACAATTCCGACAATTAGTACTTCTGTTATAGACACAATTCCAGCTGGTACAACATTTATAGAAAACAGCGTAACTATTAACGGTACTTCGGTTCCAAATGTTCGTCCAGACACTGGTATTAATATTGGTTCTTTATCTGCAGGTACAGTAGCAACTATAACATTTCAAGTCCTCGTAACTTCTATTCCTTCAAACAGTACAATTATAAATTCTGCAACAGTTACCGCTGCTTTTCAATTGACACCACAGGATCCAATTATTACTTTCATTGTTAATTCAAATATTGTTCGTATACCAGTTCAATTTATAACTACAACAGTCACGAAAAATGCTTCCGTCAGCTCAGCTTATTTAAATCAATATTTTGATTACACGGTACGCATTACAAATACTTCCAAAATTTCACTCTCAAATATTTCGTTACAAGATACTATTCCAGCAGGTTTACAATTTATAAACGGCACTGTCTTTATTAACGGTGAACGCTCTCCACTAGCGAATCCGAATATCGGTTTCCTAGTTGCCACTAATTTAGAGCCAAACGAAACAATTATCGTGTTATTCACAGTACAAGTAATAAGTCCACCTGTTAATAATGAGTTTAAAAATACGGCCAATATTTCGTTACAACTTCAAGTCTCGCCTACCGATCCACCAATTACAGTAACCGTTACAAGTAACGAGAACATCGTCACCTTTGTTCCAGAAAATCCAGATGAAACACTTCCAAATTTAAATTGCTTCTTTGACGGTGAACGCTTCATTCGCATTACTCCTCGAAATATAAGAAATTACCTTTGGGCTTGGATTTGGTGGCAGTAATTAAATAAAAAATAAAAAGCTTGTAATTTGGATGTTATCCAAATTACAAGCTTTTTTGACATGGTACCTCTAGTTACTTAATCTATTTCAAACCTCTGATAAAAAATTATTCAGTCAATTTTTTAGTTGAAAAGAAAATATTAAGAAAAGTAAAAGGTGAAATTGAAAGAAAAGTGTAAAAGCTTGTTCACTTATATAATTTATGTAAGAAATACAGGTAATGTATATGAAGCAATCGAAGTTATGAAAATAAAATATATAATACGGGGTATAGCTAGTATTGATATTTGGCAGCTAATATCTAATTCGGTAACCAATCAAATTAACTCATTTTACTTTCTTGGGTAAAGCTGAACCTGAATGTTCAATTATTGAATGAACATGAACATTAATTTGGGCATCACTAAAATAATTTTCGCCTTGATCCCAATTCTTACGTATTTTCTTCCATTTTTTATAATTATGCCGCTTATATACTTCTCCTAACGCTAATACATCTACCTTATATTTTTTTTGAACAAGCTTTATTGATTTTTGAATCCTTTGTTCCACCTCTTTTGAAATATCCTTCGTTAAGCGTTTTTCATTCATGAATTTTTTATGATCACTAAAATGCAACTCCGCTAAAGCACCTTCGAGAAATAGATGAATATCAAACTTCGGTTTTGTAGTATTTTCAGTAAATACCTGTATTTTTCGGTGTAGCTTATGAATTTCATATGTAATAAGCTGGTCCTTTTTACGTATGGTAAAATAACCTCCTAATTTTTCACCGATTATAAAGTTTATTCCCACTGTCTGTTCGCCGTTTAACATTCCAACACACTTGTTATCCTTCCCACGAAACAACGCAGCCCCATCCATTTCTATCCCCTGTTTTGTAGGTTTTAAGACAGGTAGTACAAAACTTCGGTTTGAAATTATCTTTTCCTGCACGTCACCAATTCTTGCTGCCTCAACCATCTGAGCATTTTTAGGAGGGTGTTCAGCTAGCATATCAATATACTGTGCCGGTAAATTTTCTGGTTTTGCATTTTGTTTCAAGATTGCTTCTGCATTTTTCTCAGAAACAAATAGACGAATATTTCTTCTCATTTCATGATCTCGAATGTATACATCTAACGTATTTTGTAAAACATTTGGATTCGATAGTAATTCTTCAGAAAAAATGATTACTTGTATATGTGGAAAAAATAAAGTACGACTAATCTTTTTAGCGATTATTCGTATTTGTTCAAACACACTATCTCCTTTTGCACTCACATCAATATAATTATTCCCTGCGCCTTTTCCACCTTCTTGCGTTAACTTACTGGGAAGTACCATTTGATACGTCCCTTTCATAATTGGATTAGATTTCTTTTCCTTAACAATATCGTAAGCGGCACCTACTACAAAGCCTCTTTCTTCTATCTCCGCTAACTCAGAGCAACCGCTGATAGCCCCAGCTATAAGCGCAATTGTTATAACTTTAAAAAGACATTTCATTTCCACCATTCCTTCATTTTATCTTATATACAATAAAAATTAGTAAAGGCGCTAACACAATAAATCTCATATCAAATCACTTAAAATCCAAATAAGCCCACTGTGTGAAAAGAAAGTTTGGATAGCGATATCTCGAGGCATAGAAGATGCACCTATACATCACTGGTTGAAGATGCCACAAAAAACAAGTTCCCAACATCTAAGTTTTTCATCTCTATACTCAAATGATTTCAATTATTTTTGCTTCTCAAGATTCATTATAGAACCTTTATTTTTTTGATTAACTTAACAATTAATCTTCATGTAATTAAAAAGATAGATTATTGATTTTTATGAAAGGAAAAGATGTTTATGACACTACATGGACGTTCAGAATATTTACTGAAAGAATGAATGAAAAAATTACACTGTAAGAATAAATTTAATTTTGTGTTTTTTGAAGACAGCAGATGCAACGGACCTGAAGGTAGCTGTTTTAAGATGGGTGGTGAATTCGAACTTTTATTACAAAGAGCAGCTAAATTAGATCCCTTGTTTATTATTCATGGAGGAGACAAGGTTTATACAGTAGAAAAGAAATATGTATAACACTAAACAAAATCATTATCCCTAAAAACAAAATATACGGATTAAATAATTATAAAGTAGACTATTTAGAAAAATAATTATATCTTACCCGGCTTAATCCTATTTTAGCAATGCATGCGCAACCTAATATAGGGGTAGCGTCAGGAAAATGCGGATTTACAACGTTAAGGAATTCAATATAAAAAAGCCTAATTTCTCGGTGTTGCAAGAGCTTAGGCCTTTTTAAAAAACTATAAATACCGTTTGAATTAATATTAGGATCCATCTTGGTACTTCAACTTTCCGGAGTTAACTAAATTAACTTTAACTTTTAAATTCTTTATACTGTGTTCATTTAAGTAAAACGAGTCTGTTTTTACTTCTTCTTTCCATTTTCTTGGATTCTGACGGTATAATGATTCACCTAATTTGTAGATATCTGCATTTATTTCTATTCCTTTTTCAAAGGATTTTAGAATTTCTAATTTGATAATATCTTCAGTTTTTGTAATCAACTCTTTATCACTAATTTCCTTGATCTTCTCATTTATTCCAGCTTGAACTTCAACTCGAATATTAAAAAGTATGGGCTTACTACTCATAATAGGGGAAATTGTAATCTTAGGTTTCTCTATCACTACGGAAACAACAGCGCTATCATTCTCAATAATCCACACAGGAGATCGAACGTTTTTTTCATCCATCCATCTTAGACCGTTTAAATCAGTCTCAGAAAGCCATCCTTCTAGGCGATTATTCCTTACAAAGAACGCTCCATCATTTCTTAATAATGGTGCTTTTTTGGATTCTTCTTTCCAATTTTCTGTTGAAATTTTAAGTGATGGGATATAAGCAGTTTGCCCCATCGGATCACTATCTCTAATAAATTGATAAAATTGTTTAGGTTGTATGTAAGACCGTTGTTTATACCTTTCCTTTGGTTCATGGAGAATGGTAGACAACCCCGATAATGTAAAAAAGGCTTTTGTTTTAAGTATATCATCAATGGGTTCCTTTGTAGCGTATAAGAGAATATTATAGCGTATTTCTCGGTACCGATTAATAAAATCAATAGAGTCTTTAATATCTTGTCTGAGCAGTCTTTCGCTTAATATTATTGTAGATACATGTCCCCAAAAAAGTCTTTGTTGAGCATCCTTATATAATTGATTTAATGCTTCCGTAATGGTAAAACCTTCACCTCTTCCTATCCACACTGGTGGTTGTTTATCAGGTCTAGCCCCCTCTAACTTAGCAACGTTAGAAAAGTCAAGTAACTGAGCATAAGCTATATATTTTCCTTCTTTAAAATCTATACCAAGAGCTGCAACATAATAAATATCTTGAACTTCTTTAATATTCCAACATCCAGATAACATTGCACTAGTGATAAGCATCATAATTATTAGTTTTATTTTGTGCAGCTTCACTGTTTTCCTTCTCCTTCGTCCGTTTTAGAACTATCATTGGTTCGGAGATAATCAACTCTATGTCTATAACTTCTCCACGGTAAACGAAACAATCCCTTGAAAAAATCTGAACTAGATTTTGGGAAAACTAAAGCTAAGTAAGGGATTCCAAAGGAACGTAATCTTGAGATATAAAGAACGATTACGAATCCGGCAAGCATAAATCCATATAACCCCATCAAAATTGAACATAATAGTACAAACCCTCTGAGTATGGATACTGCTCCTGCTAATATTTGGTTTACTAAGGTATATCCCGCAATAGCAGATAAAGCAGTAATAACAATGACAGAAGGGGAGATAAAACCCGAACGGATTGCAGCATCCCCAATGATTAGTCCGCCTACCACTGAAAGGGTTTGACCAAGGGGGGAGGGTAATCTTTGACCGGCTTCACGGAACATCTCAAAAAGGAACAAAACAATTATAAGCTCAAGTGGTGCTGGAAATGGTAGACCTGATCTTGCAACAGTCACAGTCGCAAGAAGAGGGAAAGGAATTTGATCTTGGTGATAAGCAAGTAATGCCATCCAAAATCCGGGTAGGAAGACAGCTAAAAGAAATCCTATCCACCGATAAAAGCGTGCAAATGATACAGTTAGAAAATTAAAGTGGGAATCTTCTGCAGCTTTTATTAGGGGTACCGCCACATGCCCATCAACTTAAGAATTTTCACTACCCCCAAGTGACAAAAAACGTTATTCTTTCTAAAAAGCTAGCTAGAAAGGGTGACATTTTTTATGAATCTTTCGATTCAAGATGAATTACAACTATTTTCTGAAGAACTGTATCGTCATTTAACCCCTTCTCTTTTGGAAGAACTCGCAAAAGAATTAGGTTTTGTAAAAAGAAAACGAAAGTTTTCTGGAAATGAATTAGCTACCATATGTATTTGGGTAAGTCAACGTACAGCGAGTGACTCGCTTGTTCGACTATGCAGTCAATTACATGCGGCCACAGGCACTCTTATGAGTCCAGAAGGACTCAATAAACGCTTTGATAAAAAAGCGGTTGAATTTTTGAAATATATTTTTTCGGCATTATGGAAAAGTAAAATCTGTGAAACATCGGCCATTTCAAGCGCGGCGCTCACGTATTTTCAACGAATTCGTATTTTAGATGCGACGATTTTCCAAGTACCAAAACATTTAGCCCATGTATATCCTGGATCAGGTGGTTGTGCACAAACAGCGGGTATCAAGATTCAATTAGAATATGACTTACATAGCGGACAGTTTCTAAACTTTCAGATAGGTCCAGGAAAAAATAATGATAAGACCTTTGGAACAGAATGCTTAGACACATTACGTCCAAGCGATTTATGTATCCGTGATTTAGGTTATTTTTCATTAGAAGACTTAGATCAAATGGATCAACGAGGTGCTTATTATATATCCAGATTAAAATTAAACCATACCGTGTATGTAAAAAATCCGTTTCCAGAATACTTTCGAAACGGAACCGTAAAAAAGCAATCACAGTATATCCAAGTTGATTTAGAACATATTATGAACAATTTAAAACCCGGTCAAACATACGAAATAAAAGAAGCTTACATTGGAAAGAATCAAAAACTATTCACACGTGTAATTATCTATCGTTTAACAGACAAACAGATACAGGAACGTAGAAAAAAACAAAGTTACACTGAAAGTAAAAAGGGTATTACATTTTCAGAAAAGAGTAAACGATTAACGGGTATCAACATATATGTCTCAAATACGCCTGAAGGAGTTGTTCCGATGGAACAAATACATGACTTTTACTCCCTTCGCTGGCAAATAGAAATTATTTTTAAAACGTGGAAATCCTTATTTCAAATTCATCATTGGCAAACTATCAAAAAAGAGCGATTAGAATGTCATGTGTATGGAAGACTTATTGCCATCTTTATCTGTTCTTCTACGATGTTTAAGATGCGTAAACTTCTTTTGCAAAAGAACAAAAGAGAATTAAGTGAATATAAAGCCATTGGGATGATTCAAGATCATGTATCGCTGTTATATCAAGCGATACAGAGAAACACCCAAAATCTAACAAAGATTTTAATCCGTTTGTTCGACCTCCTACAGAAGAATGGACGGAAATCTCATCGATATGAGAAGAAAACTATCTTTGATATTATGGGTGTTGTCTATGAGTATAATGGGTTTGGAAAACAAAAGAAAGCTGCATAATTTTTAAAATGAAACTCGTTAGAGTTTATTTGGTGTGTGTACTTTTCAATACCAAAAGTACATTACGTGTTTTTTAGTTTGTTTGAACGAAAGTTCATTTTGTTTTCGTTCTTAAGTTGATGGGCATGGGGTACCGCCAGCATTTCGGAAAAAAACCACGCTAAGAGAATATATATAAGAAAAGAGCCAGAATTTACCCCGCTAAGAGTAAATCGGCTCTTTAATATATAAAGGATGCACAGAAAAACCTAGAGGGGTTCAGCCGAGATACTTGTAGAAATGGGTCATAATCATACATTATTTTACAAATACATCTTATCTTGAAGGTATATGGATTATATAAAGTTAAAAATATAGTGTTAAACCCAAAAAAACACCATAACAGTGTTCACGGTGTTTTCCATATTAAAAATAAGACTATTATTTAAGTACTCTGAAACTGATTCATATTGTAGAAATATCCATTTTAAGATAATGATACGCTTCAAAATCTTCATTAAATATATCTGTAACTAATTTTATAGCCTCCGTATCATAAAAGCTCTGATATGTCGGCAGCCGAGGGAAAGATGGATCTGTAATGTCAGCTTCAGCGTAGTTTCCCTTATGAATCATCTTAGGCGCCTGATGATGCCATGATCTCGTTAATGTGTCTAGTGGGATAGTCTGTAAGTTATATTTGTTTTCTATTTTTGAGATTTCATTAGAGAAATTCTCTAAATATATATAATTGGTTACAAACTCTTCTTCTCCTTGAATATATTGTTGTGAATAGTGTGGATTAAGATAGTCAGAATCTGCCCCATTCGCGTGAAGATAATGTAAAAAATGTTTAAATGATTTTTTCTTTTTGCATGTACTGTCGTTATAAATAAACTTTCTAATAGGTTCCCACTCTGGATTTTCTATACCTGGTGGAGCAATAAGGGGGCACCATACCCAAAAAAGAAAATTGTACATTTAGACAAAATTTAGACACATTTAAACTGATTCCTGTACGTTAAGGAACCGATTACTTAGTTTACTACTTTTTTTAAAGAATCAAATAGTGAAAATTTCGTGGAAATTTGCTTAACGTAAGTTTTATATCAACTATTACGTTGGAGTACAGCCAAGGTACGTGTATTATCTACTATGAAAATCAGGAATATTTAAAGTATTCTAAGAAGAAGAATTGAGTGATAAGCTACGTTAACTACTTGATATCTTAACTAAGTAAATTATGTATTTAATGTATTCAAGGTAGTGCAATGAGAAGGTATCGAATAACCTTGCTTGGATAAACCGTGTCTCTTAAGAGCTCCTTAAGGCGCGTCCGTTACCTTGAGGGCAACGAACGGTTGTAGACTTCGATGTTGCAAGGATCGTTGTCAAACAAATTGTTTACATGTATTCAATGTAAAACTCTTATTAAATTAAGGTTTTTACTCCTAAGTATAGATAACATGTATATCTCGTCTGTATCCCTTTTTGACTTGCTCTTGATTGACCAAATAAGTCAAAATACCTTTCTAAATTTCCCTCTGATATTCCCCTATTTTATCTTATTCAAACTTGCATTCCAATAACCCATTTCTCATACGCCTGTTTCTAAAATAATAATTTAAATTGGGACCTCTGAGAGATCCCAATTAATTAAAAAGTAATGTCTCCTCTTGTTACATCATTTACAATTTTTATACTAATCCCTCTAACATCTCGAAGACTTCTAAATTATTTTTTTGGTAGTTCAGGGAATAAATAATGTAATATACAGATGGTCAAACGTCTGGATTTGCCTTTATACGGATATATATGCATATACATCGATGGATTAAAGTTTGCCTCAATAATTCCATAAGCATTTTTATTAGCTGCAGGAACTTCTGTATTTTCAATAATCAAATCAATACCACTAATATTTGCTCCAAGTGCCGACACAGCATCTACGGCAATTTTCTTATAATCATCGGGAATTTGATCTGTCATATCAATTGAGTCTCCACCTGTACTGACATTAGAATTTTCTCGCAGAAAAACAATTTCATCACTTGTTGGAATAGAATCTTTTCGATACCCTTGAGCTTTAAGCATTAGGACCTCTAATTCACCTAATTGTATATTTTCTAAAGGTGTTCTATGGTCCATTCCTCTTAATGAATTCAGGTTCTTTTGAGCGACTAACTCTTCAATCGTATGTGAACCGTCTCCTATAACATTGGCTGGAATTCGTAATAAAACGGCAGAAACTTTGCCATCTAGCACAAAAAATCGATATTCTGTTCCATTAATAAATTCTTCTATTAATACTGATGAGTCCTCTTTAAATGCTATTGTGAGTGCTTTTTGATAGTCTTCGTAACTTGCTCCGTTTTCTTTAAAGATAGATATTCCTAAACCATAATTTGTTGTTTTTGGTTTAACGACAAAAGGCTTTCCTGCAAATATATCATAGGAACGTAAGGCTTTTTCTATATCACTAAATTCCTCACCTATTGGTACACGAAATCCATGCTGTTGAAGAATTTTCTTTGTTACTGTTTTATTTTCCATAATTAATGGTGATATATAACTATCTTTACTTGTCATATTCCCATTTTTCACATATTCAACATGATTTCCTAACTGTAGTTTTAAAAATTGATCTTGTCGATCTAAAACGTCTACTTGTAATCCTTGTTGAATAGCATCAAACATTAAAATTTGTGTAGACAACTCCATGTCAGTAAATCCTGATAGTTGATATGGTTTATCCCATGCTTTTTTATAATTTTCTTTAGCAATACGGGAAGCTACCTGACTTTGACTACTTTTTATAATCTCTTTATAAAGTCTTCCAGCTAAAGTCTTACTTGGATCTGTTAGCATTTCTCTCAAGTTAACAAATAAGGTATTCGAAACAGTTATGTCTAACAGCCCTGTTAAATGTTCCATCTCATCAATAATACGCTCAGCATCTGTTTTAAATTGCGTATGTTCTAACGGATGTTCAAGAGCCACTAAATTATTTTGAAAATCACCGATTTTTACCCATTCATCATTATTATCGTCTTGATCAATCCAGAGTAAATAGATGAGGAAAAGATGTAGAAATTCTGCTTGTTCATGGCTAATTCCATATGTTTCAAAAGGATTTAAATCTAGGTTTCTTAATTCAATATAACGAATCCCATGATTTTTTAAATCTGAAACTTGAGGACCGCCCCTTAAACGGACAGATGCATAAAATTCTTTTTCTTCTAATAAAACCCCTTTACTTACCAGCGAAGAAAGATCAGATATATAGTTCTGTAAACTACTATAGGATACTTGAACATCATTTTCATTACTATAACCATATTTACTATTTCTAATGCTTCTTACGGCGTCATTTAAAGGATTTATTTCAAAGAAATTCTTTTCACTACTAGGAGAAGCACCGAAGAAATAAGTTATTAACCATCGATAGTGTAAATAATTCCTTGTGACTTTCAGATAAATTTCTGTTTTAAATTGATGATAATCTTTTATTTCTGATTGTAATTCAAATAATGCCTGAATCAAATTATCGCTAAATTCAAAATTGTAATGAATACCACTAATCATTTGTTTTCGTCGACCATAAGAATTAGATAAATATCGACGATATAAAACATTTTCATGATTATTAAGTTTCGCAATAACAATATCTTCTTCTTTTTCGGGCAACTGTGGTGGCATGCTTAATGGCCAAAGCATTTCGTTATTTCCCATAGAACGATAGGCAACATCATGGATAGCTGCTAAATAATTAAATAAATCTCCTAGTGTCTCAGTAACTGGTGTGATTAATTCCATTTGTGTTTCAGAGAAATCTCGCTGAATATAAGGATGTTCATCTCTTACTGAAATACTTTTGGGATGTTCCGTTTTAGCTAAACTTCCTGATAGGTCAACTCGTTGACTTTCTTTTTCAACTCCAAAACGTGCTTTTAATAAATATGGTTTAATACGGTCATTGTTTAACATTTTTTTCATTTCCATACAAACTGTACCTCCCATCAACTCAAATATTTGATATAGAAATAGCTAAAATTATAACCATTATTTTTTTGAATTTAGCATTTGGATATTAATGGCCAAAGCATTTTATTCTTATCCACGGAAAGAGAAGGGATTTCACGAATAGCTGCTAAGTAATTAATCATGTCTTCTAATGTTTTAGTATTAGGCTGAATATATGATCTTGTATCTCTTATCGAAAACGGTTTAGACGTTTCAGTTGAACTTTCAAATAAGTCAACTTGTCGATTTTCCTTTTCAATCTCATAACGAGATTTTAATAAGGATGGTTTAACACGGTAATTAAATAACATTTTTTTAATCCACATGAACTCTTCCTCCCAATTTATTTGTTTTTACAAACTATATAATATGACAAAATATAACAATCAAAAGCACCCACATCTCTACATGCGGATACTTTTGTTACTATATTTTGCTGTAAACTTAAATACTTCATATGCCATTGGAAGTGGGTATTGTTGTAAATAAGAATCATCTTAAATACTTCATATGGAAAGAGAAATGCTCATTTAAGAAAGTGGAAATAAAGAAGTAGCTATGATCATAGCCCTCCATTTTTTTATAAGTTACCATTTGACTATTTTTTTGAGCGTTCTCTAAGAAAATATGTTCTTCCAATTGTTTCGGATAAAACTCGTCTTGACTACCTTGCATAATAAGAATTGGTGGAATAGTAGCTTCTTTAATTAATTCTGAAGCATCCCATTCTTTCCAAGAATCTTTGTCTTCACCTAAATAAGAGGTGAAAGCATTTATTCCCCATGGTACTTGACTAGGAGTTAAGATTGGAGAAAAAGCAGAAACCGCTTTGAATCTCTTAGCATTTTTCAAACCGATCACTAAAGCCCCATGTCCTCCCATTGAATGCCCCATTATGCTTTCTTCACCTGAAAAATTAGGTACTATAGTCGAAGCAATGGATGTTAATTCATCTACGATATACGAATACATTTTATAATGCTGTGCCCAAGGATCCTGGGTAGCATTTAAATAAAAACCTGCCCCTTGTCCAAGATCCCATGCTGCAACATCAGAAACGTATTCTCCACGTGGTGAAGTATCTGGCATAATCACTGCAACTTGATGTTTTTCAGCCAAACGTTGAAATCCACTTTTTTGACTAAAATTATCATCTGTACAAGTTAAACCAGATAACCACCATATAAGTGGAATTTTTTTCTTTTCTTTATTTGATGGTAAGTAGATACTAAATTTCATATCACATTGCAAGACTTCGGAATAATGGCTATACTTACGTTGCTCTCCTTCGAAAGAACGATGTTGTTCAATACATTTAAGACTCATTATCTCACTCTCCGTAAGTTAAAATCGTACGAATGGATTCACCTTTGTGTAATAAGTCAAATGCCGCATTGATGTCTTTAAATTCTAAATGATGAGTAATAAATGAATCTAAATCAATATCACCATGCATATAATCTTCGACCATTTCTGGAAGTTCAGATCTTCCTTTAACTCCACCAAAGGCTGATCCACGCCATACTCGGCCCGTTACTAATTGGAATGGACGAGTATGGATTTCTTTACCAGCACCAGCTACTCCGATAATAATACTTTCGCCCCAACCTTTATGACATGCTTCAAGAGCGGATTTCATTACTTCAACATTACCAATACATTCGAAGCTATAATCCACGCCACCATCTGTCATTTCGACTATAACTTCTTGAATTGGGCGATCATAATCTGCAGGATTCACAAAATCAGTCGCTCCCATTTTTTTAGCGAGTTCCCATTTTTGGGGATTCAGGTCAACTGCAATAATTCGGCTTGCTTTTGCTTGAACCAATCCTTGAATAGCTGCTAATCCAATCGCTCCTAAACCAAATACAGCTGTTACAGCTCCTTCTTCAACTTTTGCAGTGTTGTGTACAGCACCAATACCTGTAGTCACACCACATCCTAATAAAGCAACTTTATCTAACGGAGCGTTTTCATCGATTTTCGCTAAGTTAATCTCATTAACAACTGTATATTCACTGAATGTACTAGTTCCCATGTAATGATAAAGGGGCTCTCCATTATAAGAGAAGCGAGTTGTTCCATCAGGCATTAAACCTTTACCTTGTGTTTCTCGTACAGCACTACATAGGTTTGTTTTACCAGAACGACAGAATTTACATTCTCCACATTCAGGTGTATATAGTGGAATAACATGATCCCCAGGTTTTACTGAAGTAACTTCATCACCTACTGAAACGACAACACCAGCACCTTCATGGCCTAATACAGCAGGAAATACTCCTTCTGGGTCGTCACCTGATAATGTAAAAGCATCTGTATGACAGACAGAAGTATATAGTATTTTTACTAATACCTCTTTTGCTTTTGGCTCTTCTACATCGATTTCTACGATTTGAAGTGGCTCCCCTGGCTTAAATGCAACAGCAGCTCTACTTTTCAATTGAATCCCTACTTTCTTTTTTTATTGTTTACACCACTAAGATTACACTTTATAATTTTAATTACAATACTGACAAATTTGTCACTATAAACATTTTTTTCGCGAGAGGAAGGTCAAAAATTATGGTTATTCATTATAAGGACAAGGAATTTTTCACTGGAAAAGATTTAGCTTTATCTGTGATAGGAGGGCGTTGGAAAATAGCAATTATATGGTGTTTGTTACAACGTTCGCCATTAAGATTAAGTGAAATACAAAAAAAGCTGCCTGAAGTTAATCAACGTATGTTGATTAGACAATTAAGAGAATTAGAAGACGATAAAATAATTACTCGATGTGTATACCCCGTAGTGCCTCCTAAGGTTGAGTATGAACTTAGTGAAATTGGTCATCAACTAGAGAATGTTGTAACAGCCATCTGTGATTGGGGAGATGACTTTAGTGATTTTGTAGAAAAAGATTCGGACGAACTTAGTTGAAGAAACAAGTAAATATCGATTCATTAAAAATAGTGCGTAATTGTATGACTTAATCCATAAATTTGCATACAAAAAACCGATAACTTTGCATCGAATGCTGTAAAGTCATACGTAACGACTAGTTAAGATAATTAACGAAAATATACGCTAAGTAAATTTCGACATAAAATGAGCCGAATTTCCTACTCTAAGGGGTCCCGCCACATGCCCATCAACTTAAGAACGAAAACAAAATGAACTTTCGTTCAAACAAACTAAAAAACACGTAATGTACTTTTGGTATTGAAAAGTACACACACCAAATAAACTCTAACGAGTTTCATTTTAAAAATTATGCAGCTTTCTTTTGTTTTCCAAACCCATTATACTCATAGACAACACCCATAATATCAAAGATAGTTTTCTTCTCATATCGATGAGATTTCCGTCCATTCTTCTGTAGGAGGTCGAACAAACGGATTAAAATCTTTGTTAGATTTTGGGTGTTTCTCTGTATCGCTTGATATAACAGCGATACATGATCTTGAATCATCCCAATGGCTTTATATTCACTTAATTCTCTTTTGTTCTTTTGCAAAAGAAGTTTACGCATCTTAAACATCGTAGAAGAACAGATAAAGATGGCAATAAGTCTTCCATACACATGACATTCTAATCGCTCTTTTTTGATAGTTTGCCAATGATGAATTTGAAATAAGGATTTCCACGTTTTAAAAATAATTTCTATTTGCCAGCGAAGGGAGTAAAAGTCATGTATTTGTTCCATCGGAACAACTCCTTCAGGCGTATTTGAGACATATATGTTGATACCCGTTAATCGTTTACTCTTTTCTGAAAATGTAATACCCTTTTTACTTTCAGTGTAACTTTGTTTTTTTCTACGTTCCTGTATCTGTTTGTCTGTTAAACGATAGATAATTACACGTGTGAATAGTTTTTGATTCTTTCCAATGTAAGCTTCTTTTATTTCGTATGTTTGACCGGGTTTTAAATTGTTCATAATATGTTCTAAATCAACTTGGATATACTGTGATTGCTTTTTTACGGTTCCGTTTCGAAAGTATTCTGGAAACGGATTTTTTACATACACGGTATGGTTTAATTTTAATCTGGATATATAATAAGCACCTCGTTGATCCATTTGATCTAAGTCTTCTAATGAAAAATAACCTAAATCACGGATACATAAATCGCTTGGACGTAATGTGTCTAAGCATTCTGTTCCAAAGGTCTTATCATTATTTTTTCCTGGACCTATCTGAAAGTTTAGAAACTGTCCGCTATGTAAGTCATATTCTAATTGAATCTTGATACCCGCTGTTTGTGCACAACCACCTGATCCAGGATATACATGGGCTAAATGTTTTGGTACTTGGAAAATCGTCGCATCTAAAATACGAATTCGTTGAAAATACGTGAGCGCCGCGCTTGAAATGGCCGATGTTTCACAGATTTTACTTTTCCATAATGCCGAAAAAATATATTTCAAAAATTCAACCGCTTTTTTATCAAAGCGTTTATTGAGTCCTTCTGGACTCATAAGAGTGCCTGTGGCCGCATGTAATTGACTGCATAGTCGAACAAGCGAGTCACTCGCTGTACGTTGACTTACCCAAATACATATGGTAGCTAATTCATTTCCAGAAAACTTTCGTTTTCTTTTTACAAAACCTAATTCTTTTGCGAGTTCTTCCAAAAGAGAAGGGGTTAAATGACGATACAGTTCTTCAGAAAATAGTTGTAATTCATCTTGAATCGAAAGATTCATAAAAAATGTCACCCTTTCTAGCTAGCTTTTTAGAAAGAATAACGTTTTTTGTCACTTGGGGGTAGTGAAAATTCTTAAGTTGATGGGCATGGGGTCCCGCCAACCAAATGACATAAAACCCACGTTAATAAATTTTATGGAAAATAAAAATCCGGTTTTCCTGTATTAAAAAATATTTTACAAAGAAAAAGCTGATTTCCTTATCTTAAAGAAAATCAGCTTTTGGCGTAGTTATTAATTTAGAGGTTGATGGGGTTCAGCCGAGATACGTGTAAAAACGGGGCATGAGCTGTAATATATTTCCATTGTTGGGTTTTTAGATAAAAATATCTACCTCATGATTAACAAAAAGCTGATTACCTATGCGCTATAAATGAACTGCCCCAATTGTTAAACAAAACCTAGCAATTGGGGCAGTTCATAGTTATCATTTGACTCTTCTAGTGACCTTCTCAAGTAAAGCACCCTTTGGTTGAATAAGATTTATTTATTCATTCCCATCAATCGCTTAATTGTTCTTATTTGGGGTACAGTCAGGAAAATGCGGATTTACAACGCTAAGCCCATTTCCCCGACTATTCCCCCAGTTTTAACAACGTTAAGAAAGTTTCAAGGGTCTTAAAGAATCTAACGAGACCATTTTCTCCGAATTAAAATGGTATTCTCCAAGTAAATTAATATGTTCCCAACCTAGAGGTGACATATGGTGCAATAATTCTTCATTAAAACTACCTGACCGTTTTTGATATTCAACTGCCTTTGTTAGATGTAAAGTATTCCAGATACTGATGGCATTGATAATGATGTTTAAAGCACTGGCTCTTTGCAATTGATGTTGTATAGTCCGTTCCCTAAGCTCACCTTGTTTTCCGAAGAAAATAGCTCTTGCTAATCCGTTCATGGCTTCTCCTTTATTTAATCCCCTTTGTATTTTTCTTCTTAATGATTCATCCGATATATAATTCAAAATAAAAATTGTTTTTTCTATTCGACCCATCTCACGTAAGGCTATAGCCAAGCTGTTTTGTCTTGAATAAGATCCTAGTTTCCCCATAATAAGGGATGCTGAAACTGTTCCTTCTCTTATTGAGTGAGCTAATCGCAAAACATCCTCATAATTTTCTTTAATGACCTTTGTATTTATTTGTCCACGTAAAATGGCTTCTAATTTTGGATACTCACTTGCTTTATCTATTGTAAATAATTTTGAGTCTGCTAAATCTCTTATTCTTGGGGCAAATTTAAATCCTAATAAATGAGTCAGTCCGAATATTTGATCTGTGTAACCAGCTGTGTCTGTATAATGCTCTTCTATGTTTAAATCCGTTTCATGGTGCAACAAACCATCTAAAACATGAATCGCATCCCTTGAATTAGTATGAATAATCTTTGTGTAGTAAGAAGAGAATTGATCACTAGTAAAACGGTAGATGGTGGCTCCTTTTCCAGTTCCATAATGTGGGTTTGCATCTGCATGTAGTGATGAACACCTAACTGCATTCTCATACCGTCTGATGAGGATGTTGTACCGTCTCCCCAATAGGAAGACAATTGTAATTTGTGATGAAAATTTACTAATACGGCTTGGGCTTTATTCATTGCATCTTCATACATGCGCCATTGAGATACATTGGCTAATTGCTTATATGTAAGTCCGGGTGTTGCTTCAGCCATCTTGCTTACACCTATATTCATTCCCATTCCTAAAAGGGCAGCCATAATAATAATCGTTTCTTCTTTATCCGGTTTTCGATTATTGGAAGCATGAGTAAATTGCTCATGAAATCCTGTTATATAAGCAATATCCATCAGTAAATCGGTTAATTTTATTCTTGGTAGCATCTGATAAAGGCTTGCACTAAACTTTTTTGCTTCTTCTGGTACATCTTTTTCTAAGCGTGCAAGTGACAGCTTTCCTTTATCAAGAGAAACTCCATCTAACTTGTTGGAATTGGCAGTTAACCACTTTAACCTTTCATTAAGGCTGCTGGTTCTCTCCGTTATATAATCTTCGAATGATAAACTAACTGATAATCTCGTATTCTCTTTCGTTTGATTCCATGTAAATTCGGAAAACAAATATTCCTCAAAATCTCTATATTGTCTGCTGCCAACAATGGAAACATCTCCTGCCCGAACATGCTCCCGAAGTTCTGTTAAAACAGCCATTTCATAGTAATGACGATTGATTGTTGTACCATCATTCTCGTATAAATGCTTTTTCCAACGTTTTGAAATAAAATCCACAGGTGAGTCATCAGGTACTTTTCGTTTTCCGGATTCGTTCATTCCTCGGATAATCTCTACAGCTTGTAAAAGTGGCTCATTTGCCTTTGTAGAATGAAATTCCAACACCCTTAATAGCGTTGGCGTATATTTTCTTAGTGAATAAAATCGTTTTTGCAGTAAGTCTAAATAATCATAGTCAGCAGGACGTGCAAGCTCCTGGGCTTCTTCGACCGAAGAGACAAAAGAATTCCATTCAATAACGGATTCTAAAACCTCAAAAACGTCTAATTTTTCCTGTTTTGCTTTGATCAAAGCTTGTCCGATGTTCGTAAAATGTATAACTTTCTCATTCAGCTTTTTACCGTTCAGTTTCTGAATTTCCTCTTGAGCCTTACGACCTTTTGATAAGAGACTAAGTATTTGTCTGTCATGAATTTCAAAAGCTTTATCCGTCAAATCTTGATTAAGATGTAATAAATAGACGGTTAGTATTGAATATCGTTTATTTTCCTGAAAATCACGGAATGCATAAGGTTCATATCTTGAACCCAAGCGAGACAGCTGTAACAGGCGATTGCGGTGCAAATGATTAATTTGCACCGTTTCTAATTCCATTCCTCGTATGTATTCGAGTCGTTCTATTACTTTTAAAAAGGTTTCGGGTGAAGGATGTCCCGGTGGTTCTTTTAACCAACCCAATATCGTTTTATTGGATTCTGACGAATGCTGCAAGGTAATAATATCTTCAAGTTTTTCTTTTTGTTCATTTGTTAGGGATTGACTAACCGTGTTAAATAGCTTCTTTTCAGCCATTGCCCTTGCTTCCCACACTATTCTTTCAAGTGTAGTGATAGCAGGCAGTATGATTTTGTTTTTTCTTAGAAAATCTATGCATTCATGTAGTAGATGAATGGCATCACCATTTTCCAAAGCCAATTGATGTAGGTGCTTAAATGTCATTCTATATTCTTTCAGGCTTAATCACAGGGTTACTGCTCTAGTCCGTCAGATATATTACAATAAAAGGAAAATGGTTTAGCTTTGCTGCTTTTCTTAGTTATCTTGATGGTCTCTATGTTTGAAATTATACTATTAAAAAAACATGTAGATCAGAGGGAGAACCAGTGAAGAAAAATTGGAATGAAGAAGAGCTTTTAGCAAACTTTATGTTAATGCCAAATGAACTACATCTATCTATGGGGAATAAAACAGAAACGAACCGTTTGGGCTTTGCCGTGTTACTAAAGTATTTCCAACAGAAAGCTAGATTCCCTAGCCAAAAGCAAGACATCCCAAAAGTAGTGATCGAGTACATAGCGAAACAGCTTGATGTTTCGCATGATCAATTTGATGAATATAGTTGGGGTGGAAAAGAAAAGACTTATACCCGACATCGAAAAAATATAAGGGATTTTTTTGGATTTCAGGAGCTTACACGTACAGATAATGATCGTTTGGGACAATGGTTAGAAGAACAAGTTCAGTCTACACATGATACAGACTATTTAAAAAACCAAGCATACAGTCTCTTTCGTAAATGGAAAGTTGAACCTCCTTCTATTGGGAGCTTAAAGCGTATGATTGACTCTGCCATTGATACTTTTGAAAAGAGCTTATATAAAATGACATATCAGCAATTATCTGCTAAGACGTGCACTCGGTTAGATGCTTTACCTGAGTCCCATGCTGATGAGGATTCTGATGGAGAGGAAACCGACATTTTAACTTTTCGTCAACTATTATCTTCTCCTCGTAAACCAAGTGTAAATGCGATGGAGATGGAGGTTAAAAAACTGTTAGCTATACGACATCTCCAAATTCCTAATGGTTTGTTTCATCATATGACTCCAAAATTACTAAAGAAATATCGACTTCGTGCAGCTACTGAGACTGTAACGGAATTGCGAGCACATCCAGCACCCATTCGCTACACCTTACTTGCCATCTTATTTTGGCATCGTCATGCTAAAGTTATCGACTATTTAGCTGATCTGTTGGATGAAATCACTCTCAAGTTCGGAAATAAGGCCAAGAATACTACCCGTAAAGAAGCAGTAGAAGAGTTGGAAAGGGTTCAAGGGAAAAATAAACATATTATCAACTTATTAAAAGCGACGGTTAATCATCCAGATGGAATTATTCAAGATACTCTATATCCGATTGTAGGCGCTTCAACAATTCGGGATATTATTAAAGACATGACAAGAAATCACCGAGAATACAAAGAAAAAATCTATATAAAGATGCATTCTTCCTATCGGGGGCATTATCGGATTGCTTTCTGTAATATCTTAAAAAATCTTACGTTCAGATCTAATAATCAATCTCATCAACCTGTCATTGAAGCTCTTCAACTAATTCGAGAATATGGTGATAGTGGTCAACGTTTTTTTGCAGCTAATGACGAAATTCCTATTGAAGGAGTGATCCAGCCCAAATGGAAGGATATCATTATTGAGACGGATAGTAAGGGAATGGAGAGGGTTAACCGAATCAATTATGAGATTGCTGTTTTACAAACACTTCGAACGCGCCTCCGGTGTTTTACCGTTAATATCAATAACATGTGTTGTATTATCGATTTTACGAGTACTGATGTTAGAATTTACTTTATCAAAAGATAATGTAGAACTGCCCCACATTTCATTAAATTCAACCTCATATATACCAGCTAGTTCTGGCCAATTGATTTCTACAACATGTTGTTGGTTACCATCTAAAATTCCTTGTTCCATATTCGTTTCAGAACCATAGGTCCTAAAATTACTCTCAATCCTTACTTCTTTATTAAAACAAGTATAAAATGATTCCTACTTCAAATACTAAAAAAAAACTATTGAAGGATATGATTCAAATGACACTCCATCTAAATAAAAATAACTGCCCTAATTATGAAAAAATTAAATACATCCTCAACGAATCACCAGACTTAATGTGTAGAACACTTGAAGTTGGTGGAGATTGTCTCGAAGTTATTTTCATGAAAAATTTAATTAAACAAGAGTTTCTAAATGAGTATGTAATTAAATACATTCAACAACTTCCGATAGAATACATAACTTACTCTTATTTATTGAAAAACATACCAATGAACGAAGTAAAGAAAAACCTTAAGGAACAAGAGATTATCTCTTCCCTCTTAAATGGATTCGCTTATATTTACTTATCAGACGAAAGTAAAGCATTTATGGTAAATTGCGCCAACCCTATTGAAAGATCTATTGAGAAAGCAGAAACAGAATCATTGGTATACGGTCCTAAAATATCGTTTACAGAATCATTATCTTCTAACATTAAAATTATAAGACAAAATCTAAATGATTCTAATTTGTGTACAGATGAATTAAAAATAGGAGAACGTGTTAAGAAGCAAGTAAGAATTATATATCTTAAAGATATAGCGGATGATGACACACTTAAAACACTTAAGGAGAAGTTTGAAAATATAAAAACTGATAATATAAGTGACAGTTCAGTATTGGCACAATGTCTTGAAGATAATCATTACTCATTTTTTCCACAGTTTATATTAACAGAGTTGCCCGATAGATTCCTCTACTCTATTTTAAACGGACGGATTGGTGTTCTTATAGATGAAAGTCCAATTGCTATTATTGGACCTGCTAATTTTTTTTCGTTTTTTGAATCAACAGAAGACATATATTTGAGATGGTCCTTAAGTACTTTTATAAGATTTATACGATTATTTGCTATGGCAGGGTCACTATTTCTTACAGCATTTTATGTTGCAACCATGACATTTCACTCTGAACTAATTCCATCTAAATTGTTACTTATAATTGGGCAATCACGTTCACAAGTTCCTTTTCCACCTTTGCTAGAAGCACTTTTACTCGAATTATTAATTGAATTACTTAGAGAGGCTGGGGCACGCCTTCCGTCAAAAGTAGGGCAAACAATGGGGATTGTTGGAGGTATTGTTATTGGCCAAGCAACTGTTGAGGCAGGTTTAACTAGCAACATTTTAATTATTATTGTGGCATTTAGTGCATTAGGGGCATTTACGGCTCCTATTTATGAAATGGGCACTGCTATAAGAATTGCTAGATTTCCTTTCATTATTCTAGCAGGTGTTTGGGGATTAAATGGGATTATTATCGGTGTCTGTGTAATGATGGTCCACTTGTTAAAATTGACATCATTAAACAAACCTTATCTTGCACCTCTATACCCTTTTAGGATTAAGGATATAAAATACTTCTTAATACGTCTACCCCACCATTTTTATATGAGACGTCCTGTTGTCAATCGCCCAAAAGATTCATTCCGCACAAGGTGGAGATTTAAAAAAACAGAAAAAGATTTAGATGAATTTTGAGGTGGATAATGAAATCAAATATTAGTTTTGTAAATGCCTATATGGCTTTCTTTATCATACACACTTTGCAAATTGGTATGGGCATACTTGGAGTTCCGAAAATTATTTATCTTGAATCTAAGAAAGATGCTTGGATCTCAGTTTTACTATCCGGTCTATTCATTAGTATTATCACTTGGATTATTATTAGCATACTTAAAAAACATGGAAACTGTAATCTTTATGAAATACACGAAAATTTATTTGGTCGCTTTATAGGAAGTATCATCAATACCTTAATTGTCATTTACTTTATTGCTGTACATTACTCTATCATCATCGGTTATGTTGAATTGTCCCTAACATGGGGATATGAAGGAGTTTATGAATGGGTAGGCACCTTAGCGCTATTATTAATAACAATTTATGCAGTATCAGGTGGATTCAGAGTAGTTGCAGGGATATGCTTCTTATCCTTTTTAATGACTATATGGCTGCTATTTGTGATGTATCAACCACTTGATTCCATAAACTTAACTAGAATTTTACCCATCATGTCGACAACTCCGTCAGAAATGATGAAAGGAGTTTTTAAAAGCAGTTATACAATGTTGGGTTTTGAGACTTTATTTTTTATTTTTCCTTTTATAAAGGAGAAAAAAAAACTACTTCTATTCAGTCAATTAGCAATCTGGTTTACCACACTTCTTGTTTTAATTGCAACTGTTATTTCCATATTATTTTTTAGCCCTAAAGAATTAGAAAAACAGATCTGGCCTATTGTCAGTATGATAAGCGCTGTCCATTTTCCATTTATTGAGCGCTTTGAATCTATAGCAGTTTCATTATGGATATTAGTTATTTTTCCAAATTTATGTATAATCCTATTCATTTCTTCCAAAGGAGTTAAACAAATATTTCATTTAAAACTAAAACATGGAATATGGGTAATCTCAATAATCATTTTTATCACGAGTTTTTTTATCACAAAAAGAGTCGACAATAACCTTTTGATTGATAAAGTTGGTCAAGTAGGCTTTTACCTATGGTTTATCTATCCAATATTCTTATATTTCATTTCAATCATTAAATCTAAAATCTTTTCACGTTCAAAACGGAGTTGAAAAAATGAAAATACGGCTTATTCTACTACTTTGTTTCTTTCTCTGTACGGCATGTATGCCACCTGAAAAAATATTAGAAAGGCAAGGAATTTTAACTATTATTGGTTTTGACTTACTTGATGAGAATACATACAAAGGCACTATTAGCTTGTTACAATTCGACCGTAAAGAAGAAAAGACGAGTGTAACCCTTTCTGCCGTCGGAACTACAAGCAAACAAATAAGACAAAATTTAGAACAACAGACAAGCCACGACCTTACTTCTGGTCAATTAAGGACAATTTTATTTGATAAATATATGACAGAAATGATAGGGATTTCATCTTTTCTAGATACAATGCAACGAGATAGTAGCATCGGATCTTTAATTTTTTTGGCAATTACAAACAATGCTGAGAGTACAATTAATAATAAAAACTATGAAGAATACCCTGAAATGGGGTCATATATTTATCAATTATTAGATAAGCACGAAAAGAAGGAAATGTTAATAAACTCCAACTTGCATGATTTTATTTCCACACTATATGAAATTGGTATCGATCCTACCTTACCTATTCTATCGAATGAGAATGGTGTAGCACCCTATTTAGATGGGGTTGCATTATTTAGGGATGATAAAATGGTTGGTTCTATTTCCATGAAAAAAACCCTGTATATAAAATTATTCACCGATCATAATGCTTTTTTGGGGGATATAACTTTAAATATTCCTGCAGAGGTATTAGAAGAAAAGGGAATAAAACTAGTCGAAAAGCAAAAAGGAGATAAATTTAATATTACAATTCACCCAATAAAGTACCGCGGAAATGTTGAATTATCTCAGAAAGAGTCGGTTAATTTAAATGCATCTATTTTAGTTTCAACTATAGAATTACAGCCTTCTGTTACTCTTAAAAATAAGGAATCAATAAAAAAAATGGAGCTAATAATTGAAGAAGAACTAAACAAAGAATTCGGGGATATTCTTGAGAAGTTTAGAAAATTAAATACTGATCCAATTGGCATTGGAAGAAAAATAAAAAGTATAAGAAAATATTCCAATTTAAATGAAAAAGATTTGAGAGGAAAGTATTCCACATTAAATTTAAAACCAAATATTAAGGTAGAAATAAAACGAACTGGGGCAGTTGATTAGTTCACGAATTACTTGTGAAGAACCTCATTTACTTATGAAAAGCTCACCGAGGTTGATATTAAACTTATCTTCCAATAGTTCAATAATTGTATGTAAAACCATAATTAACTACAATCCTTATTCAACAATCTGGCCCTATTGCGGAACAAAAATAAAAGAGCTCTCTTCAGTCATACTGCGGCTGGTTAGTTTAATAAAATTAGCCCCATAAACGGACATTTATGGGGCTGGTCCTTATTGGAGCAAAACACACTCTATTTACCCTGATCTTTGGTACCAAAACTCATTCCCAAAATCAAAGTAACATTTTTAATAACAAACACCGTTTTTGGTGCTAATATATTCATATAAATAGTTTTTAGTAGGTGATTAATTATGATTTTTGGTTACGCGCGAGTGAGTACGGAGGAACAAAACCTAGATATGCAAGTTGATGCATTAACACAATTCGGGGTTGAGAAGATTTATAAAGAAAAATTAACTGGCACACGAAGAGATAGGCCTCAATTAGAAGACCTTTTAAAAGTTTTACGAAGTGGCGATAAAATTGTTGTATATAAACTTGACCGTATTTCACGTTCCACAAAACATTTGATAGAACTGAGCGAATTATTTAACGATATGGGTGTACATTTTGTATCAATTACTGACAGTATTGACACTTCAACCGCAATGGGAAAGTTTTTCTTTCGTACAATGGCAAGCATCGCTGAACTAGAAAGAGATATTATTAGTGAACGAACAAAGTCTGGTCTTCAAGCAGCAAGATCAAGAGGAAAGAAAGGTGGGAGACCTACTAAGAAAGAAGATAAAGTGGAAATGGCTGTTAAGATGTATAAGAGTAAAGACTATACAATTAAGCAAATTACAGTGGCAACTGGTATCAGTAAGACCACGCTGTATAGGTATTTAGACAAGGCGCTATAGGGTTGCCTCAGTAATTTAGTTATTAACGATTTGTAAAGATCTTATCGATTAAACCGTATTCTAAAGCTTTTTCTGCTGTCATGAAGTTGTCGCGGTCTGTGTCGCGTTGTAGTACTTCAAGTGGTTGACCTGTGCGGTCAGCAAGAATTTGGTTTAGTTTTTCACGTAAGAATAGAATACGTTTAGTAGCGATTTCGATTTCGGTCGCTTGACCTTGTGCACCACCAAGTGGTTGGTGAATCATTACTTCACTGTTTGGAAGTGCATAACGTTTTCCTTTTTCACCTGCTGCAAGTAAGAATGCACCCATAGATGCAGCCATACCGATACAGATTGTTGATACTTGCGGTTTAATAAACTGCATTGTATCGTAAATTGCCATACCTGCTGTGATAGAACCACCAGGGCTGTTGATGTAGATGTGAATATCTTTTTCTGGATCTTGAGATTCCAAGAATAAAAGCTGGGAAACGATTGAGTTAGCTACGTTGTCATCAATTGCGCTACCAAGCATAATGATGCGGTCTTTTAATAGTCGAGAGTAAATATCGTAAGCGCGTTCTCCACGATTTGTTTGTTCAATTACTGTAGGAATTAAATTCATCTGTTATTTCCTCCTTCAAAAGCTTTCTTAGTCTTATAATACAATTATGGTCAATAAAGGTCAAACGAAACCACTTTAAATCAAAAAAATATGTAGTTGTACCATGAAATATTCGCTATGTTTTTGAAATTCCCTGCTTATGTATCTTCAACATCATAACCGAATTACATAAATTTAAACGTTATAAAAACTGTAGAAAAAAAGAAAAGAACGCCTTTTTTACTGAAGCGTTCTTTCGATATCTATTCTTTTAAAAGATAGGTCACTTTATTTAAAATCTTTTCGATTTGTTTCGCGTTTTTACTATACATTTCGCTTGCTGATTTCGACTTTGTTTCTAAAGAAAATAGTTCAAGATCAGCATGACATTTTTTTAAAGATGCCAATAATAAAGGTTTGTTTTGAGGAGAAGGCATTTGTAGTTTGTCATTATAAATGTCGATAGTAAGTTGTCCATATGAATCCACTTGACCGAGAAAGACGTTTTCAATGACAACACCGAGTTTTTCGAGCTCAGAATGTAACCAAGCTCGGTTATGTCCGCTTGCTGAAAGAGGTTCATCTAGTACATTGCCATCCATAATAACAGTTTGTGGTTCTTTTTCGTTTGCTACTTTTAAACCGATGTCTTTTGCTGTGAGTGGTTGGCGATCTTTCTTTAATAATACATTTAATTCTCCGCTCGGTTCTAGTACAGCAAATTCAACATCAGCTACGCTGAAGGCATCTTTTCCACGAAGAAGTTCCAGTAATTCGTCACTTGTATATTTTTCTTTCTTTAAGTTGTCTTCGAGTATCTTTCCATCTTTTATTAATACGGTAGATTTCCCTTCAAAGAAGTCCCGAGCTGTTTTGTTCTTTAAAGAAAGGATTCCTGTTAAAAAAGGTACCACAGCGAAAATGAGTATCGCAAAGACGCCGTGAAAAAATTTTGAATCGAGCCCTGTAGATACTTGGGCAGCGATGTCACCGATTGTCATTCCGGCTATGTATTCAATAAAGGAGAGCTGAGAGATTTGTCTTTTCCCTAACCATTTCGTAATAGCGAATAAAATAATTAATATGAATACAGAGCGAAGAATGACAAGTGTCCATTCCGGCAGGTGAGACATAGTCATTTCCTCCAGTCTACTTAAAACCCTTTATATTGAGGTTCTTCACGTTCTAATACTGAAACTCTATTTTGTAAATCAGCGATGATGCTCTCCATTTCTAACATACATTCATGAAATACACGTTTTGATTCTGCGTCCTGTGAATGTAGTGAAAGGGAGCTCAAACTTGCTTGAGCGCCCCTTACACTAGCAAGGCAGGTTTTGACGCTAGCGATAACTGTCATACGAACACCTTATCCTTTCGGTTTGAATAGCAATGCTCCGATGAAGCCGAAAATAATAGCTGCGGATACACCGGCGCTTGTTACTTTAAACATGCCGGTAATAACGCCAACGATGCCATGTTTTGCAGCTTCTTCCATTGCACCGTGAACGAGGGCATTACCAAAGCTTGTAATAGGTACAGTTGCCCCAGCTCCAGCGAAATCAATTAATGGTTCATACAAATTGAATCCATCTAATATAGCTCCAGCAACAACGAGTGTTGCCATTGTATGAGCTGGTGTTAGCTTTCCAACATCAAACATAAGTTGGCCGATTACACATATAAGTCCGCCAATGACGAAAGCCCAGAAAAAAATCATTGCGTTGCACCTCCAAATTCAATCGAAACGGCATGAGCGATACACGGAATCGTTTCTTCTTGTTGGAATGTAAGTGGAGATAGTAAAGCGCCTGTCGCAACGACAAGTATTTTATTAAACTCTCCTCTTTTCATTCGGTTTAATAAGTGACCGTATACGACCGTTGCGGAACACCCTGGTCCACTAGCGCCAGCGATGACAGGTTGCCCTTCTCTATAAATGAGCAGCCCGCAATCTTGAAACTGTTCGCTCGTTACTTTCGTTCCGTGTTTATGTAATAAGTCATAAGCAATTTCGCGTCCTACATGTCCGAGGTCACCCGTTACGATTAAATCGTAGTAAGAGGCATCAATTTGTCGTTCGCGTAAATGGGCTTCAATTGTATCAACGGCAGCTGGAGCCATTGCACCTCCCATATTAAATGGATCTGTTAATCCCATATCAACCACTCGTCCGATTGTGGCAGATGTTACCCTAGGACCGTGTCCAGTATCGCTTAAAATAGCAGCTCCTGCTCCGGTTACTGTCCACTGCGCGGTAGGTGGTTTTTGCCCACCATATTCGGTAGGATAGCGGAACTGTTTTTCTACAGCTGTATTATGACTGGATGCACCAGTTAATAAATATTTTGCGCCTTTTGCATTTACGATACTTGCTCCAAGTGCTAAACCTTCCATAGAAGTAGAACAAGCGCCGAATAGTCCGAGATAAGGAGTGCCCAGTGTACGGCAAGCAAAGCTTGTAGGGGTAATTTGATTAATTAAATCGCCTGCGAGTACAAATTGAATATCGTCTTTACGAAGTTTTGCCTTTTCAGTAGCGCGGCTACAAGCTTCTTCGAACAAAATTTTATGTGCTTTTTCATAGGAATCTTGTCCGAGCCATAAATCTTCATGGAGGGTATCGAAGTCTTCTGGAATTTTGCCTTTAGCTTCAAACGGCCCGCCAACGACTCCCGTCGAAATAATAACTGGTTTGTTTTCAAATACCCACGTTCGGTGTCCTTGTAACATTTATAGCCCTCCCCATTGAACGAGAATCGTTTTAATAAGTGCGATGACGAAAGCGGAAAATACACCAAATAAAATAACAGAACCAGCTAATTTAAACATGTTACCACCAACGCCGAGTACAAAACCTTCTGTGCGGTGTTCGATACATGCGGCAATAACGGAGTTACCAAATCCAGTGACAGGTACAGCTGTGCCTGCTCCGGCAAATTGACCAAACCGATCGTATATACCAAATCCAGTTAATAACATGGAGATGAAAATAAGAGTTGCGACTGTTGGATTCCCTGCTGAGCGTTCAGTGAAATCGAAATACGTAATATAAAAAGTAGAAATGAGTTGCCCAATTAGGCAAATGAAACCACCAACGAAAAAGGCTTTTATACAGTTTTTTAAGACAGGACGCTTCGGTTCGCGTTCTTGCTCGAATTTTTTATATTCCTGTTGCACAGGGGTTAAGTTTTTATCTTTACTAGACATTGCAAACCTTCCTTTTCTTTTAAAAAGCGTTAAGTGTTAGACTCCATTTTTTTACCAATGAATTTTAATTGTTTATTAATTTCATCTTTAGATATTTTCTTTTCCTTAATTTTTCTTTCAAGCTTTTCAAGTAACATAAAGATTTTTTTATCTGTACTTACACGAACATCGAAAGTGGGGTGCTCATCACTTAGCTGCTTTTGGAGCTTCTTACGGAGAGGTTTTAATCCAAATCTTTCGTGATGCTCAGGTGTAACTGCTATGTAGAGATCTAAATTTGAATTTACTGCTGTACTTTTTATAATTTCATCCATAGTGAGAGCTCTTTTCTTGGCTCCTTGTGATATAGATTGATTAAAGGATTCCATACTCGTTTTTGTTAACTTTGGACCTTTCTCTTTCTCCGTTCGTTTTGCTTCTTCTTTCACTTTTTTATCTAAAGGACTATTATCACATCCGGTAAAAGAGCTAAATAGAAGGGCAAATAATACGGTTATGAGTCCGAGTTTTTGCATATTTATCATTCCATTTCTATTGCAATATGTAATGTGATAGAAAAAGGATGACTGCATATCATCCTTTTTCTATTTCACAGCAAGACTGATTCGTTATTGCTGTGAGTATTGTGGTTCTTCTTGTTTTACTTCTTCAACGCGTGGGTTTAAAGAATCGATAATCGTTTGTGTTTGCTGTGCAGCTGTTTGGAAAAGTTGCTTAGCTTGTTGGTTATCCGTATCAAGAGCGAATCCCTCTAAGCTAGCTTGTGCACTTTTTAATCCAGAAACAGTTTGTTTTAATTTCGTAATTACAGTCATTGAATGAAGCCTCCTTTGGAATATCAATTCAAAGATTATAATTTGTGAGTTGGGGTGAATTTATGATTGGAAAATTTAGGGGGGTGCTTTGTTAATATACTCATAACTAAGCGTCATAAAGGATTACGGGGATATTTTTATTGATTTAGATGGATTTTATTGCTATTATTATGAGAAGAAAATGAAGTGTTTTCTATTATCATGCGCCCATAGCTCAGTCGGATAGAGCGGTGGTTTCCGGTACCACGTCTTATATATGACAAAGGAAACCAAATGTGCTTTAGGGTGCGGTATAAAGCTGTTTGTCGGAGTTTTTAACGCTTAACTTGAGCGGGAACAAACCGCAAACGTCCTACGTAGGCATTAGCGAATTATTGTCGCATAGTAAAAAGGTGCTACGTGTAACCAAATGAAGATAATGATAGTACATATGCGGAGAGCTTCCGTCTGAAATTCGTTTCAGATAGGGGGCTCTTTTTTTATTATGTCTAAAAGTATACGAGTAGTAAAAAGACGAAGAGAAGTAGTTGATTTTATTGGTACTGCGGAAGCACTAGACACAGAAGCGGCGATAGCGATTGCTGCGCAGGCATTTCGGGCAGAGGGATTTAGAAAGCGTACTATAGATGATTACAGCAAGCTCTTTCGTTATTTCATGCGAGAATTGAACATTGAGAAAGTCGAGATCATTACGGCGGCACATGTACAAATGTATATTAATAAGCTGCTTAATCGAGAATTAGCACCTGCCACTGTAAATATTCGCATATCGGCGTTGAAGTCGGTCTTTAAGCGATTGAATGAGCAGGGCTACATTAAAAGCAATCCCGCTGTAGACTTTGTAAAGTTACGTACCGATGAAGCGCCGATTTTTACGCTAAATCATAATCAGATAAAGCGCATTTTTCGTGTGGTAGATAAGACGACCTATGCAGGCTATAGAGATTACTGCGCCATGCTGCTTATGTTGCACTGCGGGTTGCGTGTAAACGAAGTAAATCAGCTAGAGGCTAACGATATAGATTTTGATAACCTTACGATTATGTTAGCAGGCGCTAAGAATAAGAACCGTAAAACTAGAGCTGTACCTATGACGAAGAAGGTAGCGGAAGAGCTACGAATGCTTATAGGGGTCCTACCACACATCCATCAACTTAAGGATTTAGACTATTCTTAAACTTAAAAGCACGTTACTATTCTCTTATGTTAATGAGAAAGGGTGACGTGCTTTTTATGAATATGCATCAAAAACAAGAGCTGTCTTTATTTGCCGAAGAGTTATATCGATATATGTCTCCCGCTACACTTAATCAATTAGCTATAGAAGCAGGTGGAATGAAACGAAAACGTAAGTGCCATGGGCACCATTTTTTATCTTTGTGTGTATGGTTAAATCAACAAATCGCTACAACCTCTCTTACTCAACTTTGTAGTCAATTAGAAACTTCAACAGGAATTTTATTAAGTCCTGAGGGACTGAATCGACGATTTAACTCGGCTTCTGTAGCCTTCTTTCGAAATGTATTTACTACACTTCTACAAGCTAAAATTGGAGGATCATCTACAATTTCTCATTCTCTTTCTGCTTACTTTAAGCGGATTCGCATCCTTGATTCTACAACCTTTCAAGTTCCAGATCGATTCGCAGCTACTTATCCTGGTGCCGGAGGCTGTAGTCATACAGCTGGTGTGAAAATTCAATTAGAGTATGACTTGTTGAGCGGAGAGTTTTCTGATGTGAAAATTGAACCAGGAAAACGAAGTGATCAGGCATATGGGGCGACTCGAATGGACATGACACAAAAGAATGAACTATATATTCGTGACTTAGGGTATTTTCGTTTACAAGACTTTAAATCGATCCAAGATAAGGAAGGGTATTATTTATCGCGTCTTAAATTACCAACTAAAATATATAGAAAAGAATTCGAAACAGTGGTATTTAAAACAAAACCTGCTCAATTGAGACCGGTATATATACAAATTCATTTGGAAGACATCATGAACCAATTACAACCTGGCCAAGTGTATGAATTACATGATGTATATGTAGGGAGCAAAGACAAACTACCCACTCGCATTGTGGTTTATAGATGTACAGAGGAGCAAAAACAGAAACGTCTACATGATCGAGCTATTCGTGAAAAGAAAAAAGGGATTACATATACAGAGCGTACGAAACTTTTACAAGGAATTACGGTATATATGACAAACATTCCTACGGAATGGGTACCGAAAGAGAAAATCTATGATTTATATTCACTGCGTTGGCAAATTGAGCTGTTATTTAAAATATGGAAATCTTGGTTTCGAATTCATCGTTGTAAATCTATTAAACAAGAGCGATTAGAATGCCACCTTTATGGACAACTCATTAGTATCCTATTATGTTCTTCTACTATGTTTAAAATGAGAGAACTCCTGTTACGTAAGAAACAGAAAGAACTAAGTGAATATAAAGCGATGTACATAATTAAAGATTATTTCTTACTTTTTCATCAAGCACTACATAAAAACACCCAAGAATTATCAAAGATTCTCCTTCGTCTGTTTAACCTCCTACAGCGAAACGGACGAAAATCTCACAGATATGAGAAAAAAACAGTCTTTGATATTTTAGGTGTTGTGTATGAGTATACCACTTCTGCCCATCAGGTAGCATAGCGAAAAATTTGAAACCCGTCAGGGTTTATTTGATGTGCCTACTTTTATAACATCTATAAAAGATAATAAAAAACTACGTGGAAAGACCGCATTTTATATAAAAATATACGTTAAGTTGATGGATGTGGGGTCCTACCACATGCCCATCAACTTAAGAACGAAAACAAAATGAACTTTCGTTCAAACAAACTAAAAAACACGTAATGTACTTTTGGTATTGAAAAGTACACACACCAAATAAACTCTAACGAGTTTCATTTTAAAAATTATGCAGCTTTCTTTTGTTTTCCAAACCCATTATACTCATAGACAACACCCATAATATCAAAGATAGTTTTCTTCTCATATCGATGAGATTTCCGTCCATTCTTCTGTAGGAGGTCGAACAAACGGATTAAAATCTTTGTTAGATTTTGGGTGTTTCTCTGTATCGCTTGATATAACAGCGATACATGATCTTGAATCATCCCAATGGCTTTATATTCACTTAATTCTCTTTTGTTCTTTTGCAAAAGAAGTTTACGCATCTTAAACATCGTAGAAGAACAGATAAAGATGGCAATAAGTCTTCCATACACATGACATTCTAATCGCTCTTTTTTGATAGTTTGCCAATGATGAATTTGAAATAAGGATTTCCACGTTTTAAAAATAATTTCTATTTGCCAGCGAAGGGAGTAAAAGTCATGTATTTGTTCCATCGGAACAACTCCTTCAGGCGTATTTGAGACATATATGTTGATACCCGTTAATCGTTTACTCTTTTCTGAAAATGTAATACCCTTTTTACTTTCAGTGTAACTTTGTTTTTTTCTACGTTCCTGTATCTGTTTGTCTGTTAAACGATAGATAATTACACGTGTGAATAGTTTTTGATTCTTTCCAATGTAAGCTTCTTTTATTTCGTATGTTTGACCGGGTTTTAAATTGTTCATAATATGTTCTAAATCAACTTGGATATACTGTGATTGCTTTTTTACGGTTCCGTTTCGAAAGTATTCTGGAAACGGATTTTTTACATACACGGTATGGTTTAATTTTAATCTGGATATATAATAAGCACCTCGTTGATCCATTTGATCTAAGTCTTCTAATGAAAAATAACCTAAATCACGGATACATAAATCGCTTGGACGTAATGTGTCTAAGCATTCTGTTCCAAAGGTCTTATCATTATTTTTTCCTGGACCTATCTGAAAGTTTAGAAACTGTCCGCTATGTAAGTCATATTCTAATTGAATCTTGATACCCGCTGTTTGTGCACAACCACCTGATCCAGGATATACATGGGCTAAATGTTTTGGTACTTGGAAAATCGTCGCATCTAAAATACGAATTCATTGAAAATACGTGAGCGCCGCGCTTGAAATGGCCGATGTTTCACAGATTTTACTTTTCCATAATGCCGAAAAAATATATTTCAAAAATTCAACCGCTTTTTTATCAAAGCGTTTATTGAGTCCTTCTGGACTCATAAGAGTGCCTGTGGCCGCATGTAATTGACTGCATAGTCGAACAAGCGAGTCACTCGCTGTACGTTGACTTACCCAAATACATATGGTAGCTAATTCATTTCCAGAAAACTTTCGTTTTCTTTTTACAAAACCTAATTCTTTTGCGAGTTCTTCCAAAAGAGAAGGGGTTAAATGACGATACAGTTCTTCAGAAAATAGTTGTAATTCATCTTGAATCGAAAGATTCATAAAAAATGTCACCCTTTCTAGCTAGCTTTTTAGAAAGAATAACGTTTTTTGTCACTTGGGGGTAGTGAAAATTCTTAAGTTGATGGGCATGGGGTCCTACCAACAAAAAGCGCAAAACATACGCTAGGCAAAATTTAACATGACGAAACTGTTGAGTGACAATAAAGTTCTTTCCTTACCAATAAAGTTGTTTACTAATCGGTTTGTTTTATTACAATAAAGTCGTTTGCTTTTACCATAAGGTTGATAAATCAACTGTTTGAACGCATAAAAGTAAACAACTATTTTTATGCATTTGGCGAAAATCTAAAAAATGGGGTTGCCAGCAAGATTTCTTCAGGAGGCTCTCTTGTGCTAAACAGCCAGGCCAAGTACCTTATTTCACGATAACGGTTGATCAATTCCAGCACTTCTCCGACTTTGTTTTCCTTCATCAATCTCTCGCTGAACAAAATGGCAGAGATTTGTCCCAAGTTTAAGCGTTGTTGTGATGTACTGTACAAATCATTTGCCGCCTCCGTAAACGAGGAACCTTCGCCTTTGCCCACCCAAACCGGGGGCTGCTCCGCTTTTTGCTGTCCCTCCAGCTTGGCCACTGTCGAGAAATCAAGCAATTGCACATACAAGGTGTATTGGCCATCGACATAGTCTATTCCAACAGCCGTAGCATAGTTCATGTTTTGCACTTCATATCTGCTCCAGCAACCGGTAAGGGTGAGAAGAAGGAAAAGTGCAACCATACTTTTATATCTCCTCATTTATGCCTGTCCCCTTGCCTTGTAGAATCTCGTGTCTTCAACATGTCCGGTCGAGTGTTTCGCTATGGCCAAGGTAATCGAAACAAAGCGTTGGCCAAGTCTTTAAATGGAGGTGATATTGGGGCCAAGTAAGGCAAGCCGCATGAACGCAATGAGGCTAAATGGCTGAGCACAATAAATAATCCAAGAAAGAAGCCATAAATGCCAAGCGTGGCAGACAGAATGAAAAGAAAAAAGCGTAAGGTACTAATCGTTCCAGCCAATGATAGGCTCGATAAAGTTGAACCAAAGATTTGTGTAATTGCTCCGATGACAACGATACCTGGGGATAAGGATCCAGCACGAATGGCCGCATCCCCCAGGATAAGTCCTCCTACAACCGTTACCGTGGAGCCGACCGCAGAAGGCAATCGGATACCAGCTTCCCGCAGGATTTCTAAGAAGAGAAGTGCAATAAACATTTCAACTGCCACATCAAAAGGGATTCCCAACCGGTTAATCCCCAAAGTGGCAAGTAGATAATAGGGCAGCTGATCTTGATGATAGGAAAGAATGGCAACAAAAAATGCAGGAAGCAGTAGCGATACGGACAAGCCAAGTAAACGAAGCGTTTGACCAAATGTAGCTGCCAAAGCAGTAAAGTGGATATCTTCGGGTGCTTTCACAAGCAAAAATAAATTGGCAGGCGCAATCAACGCAGCCGGTGTACCATCCACAATCAACGCTACACGCCCATTGAGCATACAGTTCACGGTAAAGTCTGCTCTGCCTGTATACCCCATCAAAGGAAACAATGCTTTTGTCGGTTCCATTAATTCTTCTAGCTGAGTGGCGCTAAACGCTCCGTCAATGTGAAGATCATCTAATTTATTCTTTACATCTTGAACAATCTTAGGATCAACAATGTCACGCATGTAAAGAATTGCAACGGTTGTTTTCGTGCGAACGCCTACTTTTTTCGTTTCATAAACCATGCTGGTTGATTTGATTCGTTTCCGAATTAACGCCACATTGACTCCCACTTCTTCCACAAATCCATCCTTTGGCCCCCGTACCGAAAGCATTCGCATCATCTGTACGTTCTTTCAAGCTGCGCGTAATATCTGCTGTTCTACTCATTTTAATTTGCAGGCCTTCATAATGGTTTTCCAAGAGATTTCGGATGCTACGGGAAATATTTAAGGTAATTTCTTTTTCCTGCATCCCATTGCCAATAGCTCCTGGGTCCATTCTCCCGTGACCAGGATCTAAATATAATTTAAACATTTTACACCACCTCGTACAAATAAAATATGATCGAAGAGTAACGGAGGTATAGGAATTCGTCTGAGATACATATAAAAATAGGTGATGATAGGCATTACATTTCATTGAATCAGATGATTTATTTTAAAGCTAAGAAATTTTCCAAATACGAGACCATATGTATGAGCAGCAATTAATGTTCCATATTTTTCGTGGGTCAGGCAAACTCTTGTTCATCTAGACAGTAGGCTGATTGATTATTGATGCTTCTTTCTTAACAAAACACCTAAGTGATTCTCTGTGCATATACTGTATCATTACTACAGGATTATGATTAAATACAACTCAATCTATACATAAAATAATCAAGGAGAGGTTAATTTTGAAAATTCCAAAGACAGCCAAAGTTAGTATCCCCTTTCCATCCGTATGGGGGATTGATGCTTCTATTGCGGGGAGATCCATTATTAGAGGTATACTTACCATTGATTCCATTGTAGACAACAAAGTAGTAGGTACAGTTAATTTTCGTGGTATACCTATTCCGATTAATGGGTATTGGGACGAAAGCGCTAAACAAATAAGTTTCGATTCACCATATGCCTCCTTTTTTGGCAACTTGACAATAATTGATGAGACCGCTATAAGCATTCGGCATTTCATTTTAAGTGGACGGTTTATAATGAAACCTCCCTCTTTGCTGGCTGGTGAATACGGAAATTGGATTGCTACAACCTTTACAACCCGTTTGGGACCTCCCATATATACTAATGTTTTACCACCTGCTGGTGCCTTTTCAGTCTCAAGTATGCTCTTGGGACAGCAATTGTTTTAATTAGACCATGACTTTATAAAAACAACCTTCGTTTGTGATTGACTAAGGTTGTTTTTTATAAAGTGTTCTCGGAAAATACAGCCTTGCTTTAAATCTGAGTTTAGCGTATATCTCCGTTAAAATGTACTCGGAACCCTTTGATGATCGTGCCTAGTTAGATAAACAAATATTGATACTTCCTTATAGAAATAGCCTGCTTGGTTAGGTACGTTGTTTCACAATCCCCGGAAATTTTTAATATAAGTAATGAATGCTTATTTTTTTCCTTCCGATAGCTTTCTATATAAAGAAGCTCTAGATACATTTGTAATTTCACAAATTTGATTTACAGTCATATTTCCTTCTTTATATAGCTTTACTGCATAATTCATTCCTGCGTGATTTTTATGATATTTCTTTAACCGTCCTTTAAACTTCCCTTCTTTCTTTGCGAGCTCAATTCCTTCACGCTGACGCATACGAATAAGGTCTCGCTCTAATTGGTTAACACCAGCCATTACCGTAATTAAGAATTGGCTATATGGATTATCTTCTGATAAATCTAGCCATGTATCCTTAAGTGATTTTAAGCTTCCCTTTTTATTTCGTATTAAATCAATCAATTCAAATAAATCTTGCGTACTTCGAGTGATCCGAGTTAAATCTGTAACATAAATAATGTCACCTTCCTGTAAATCCTCTAACATTTTTTGAAGTTGTTCACGATCTTTTGTGGCTCCTGAAGTTTTTTCTTCATAAATAATATCCATTCCAATTTCGTTCAATTGCCGAAATTGTCTTGAAGGATTTTGGCTAGTCGAACTGACGCGTACATAACGGGGTGGCGTCAGGAAAATGCGGATTTACAACGATAAGGAATTTCCAATATAAAAAGCCTGATTTCCCATCACCTAAATTGAGAAATTAGGCTCTTTTTTCGTTACTCCATAAACAGCATTCTATTACTGAATATGTAATTTACTTCGGGATAACAGGGACCCAGAGTTCGTGTCTTGGTTTATGCTTCGGACCGTAATAACATTCTATACACGGTAAATTTGCAAGTTCATACTCGGAGGTAGGGACCCACTCGGAATATAAACGTTTCCATGCATCCACTATGTTCGGAAAAACTGCCCATGTACTTGCGGGAATAATAAGCGTCTCCATATTTTCTGGGGATTCCCCATCGTATCTTACGCCCATGAAATAGGAAAATTGTTCATCTGTGATGGCAGCTTCTTTTCCGCAAACCCCCAGAAGGCTTTCAAGCGTGCATTTTGGATTTTCCCATGACATATCTACTAGTTCTTGCATAAATCCATCTTTTTTCGCAGTGTTCCAAAGCGTAGGGATTGTTTTAAATGCTCTGCTTGTTTTTACTGGCTTGCTTTTTCCGACAATTCTTAATTCAAAATCAAGGTTTTCAATTCTGTAGTCCATCTCGGTATCTCCTTTAATAGAAATTTGAAAGGAAATTTTGGGAAAGGCTTTTAACTGTACCCCTCTATTACGAGCATTGGAAGGGGTTACCCCATGCATTTTTTGAAAAGCACGTGAGAAAGTATCAGAAGAAATATAACCATATTTAATTGCCACATCGATGATCCGAATATCACTTTTTTGAATTTCAAATGCTGCAAGTGTTAACCGTCTTCGTCTAATATATTCTGATAGCGATACACCTGAGATTGAAGAGAACATTCTTGAAAAATGAAACTCAGAACAGTTAGCTGCTTTTGCAATCTCTTTGTAGTCTATTTCTTCATCCAGGCTATTTTCAATGTAGTTTAACGCATTGTTCATTCTTTCTAGCCAATCCATAAGTTTACTCCCTTTCAATATTTACTTTAAAACAAAATAGATAATAATTACCGACATTTCATGCCTAAAAATGTTGGTGAAAAAATACACCTTTTGATAGAATCAGGACAAACTATTTGTTTCTTTCCGATAGATTTCTATATAATGAAGCCCTAGATACATTAGTAATTTCACAAATTTGATTTACAGTCATGCCGCCTTCTTTATATAGTTTTACTGCATAATTCATCCCTGCGTGATTTTTATGATACTTCTTTAAACGCCCCTTAAACTTTCCTTCTTTCTTTGCTAACTCAATCCCTTCACGTTGACGCATACGGATAAGGTCGCGCTCTAATTGGTTCACACCAGCCATTACTGTAATTAAGAATTGGCTGTATGGATTATCCTCTGATAAATTTAGCCATGTATCCTTGAGTGATTTTAAGCTTGCCTTTTTCCTTCGTATTAAATCAATCAATTCAAATAAATCCTGCGTACTCCGAGTGATCCGAGTTAAGTCTGTAACATAAATAATGTCGCCTTCCTGTAAATCCTGCAACATTTTTTGAAGTTGCTCGCGATTCTTTGTTGCACCAGAAACTTTTTCTTCAAAAATAATATCCATCCCGATTTCGTTTAATTGCTGAAATTGCCTTGAAGGATTTTGGTTAGTCGAACTGACACGTATATAACCAATTTTCCGCAAAATATCACCTCATTTTTGAGATAAGTCTTATGAGACACTCTTAACTATGATTTTATCAGTCTACTATAATTGTATCAATAGAGTACACTCTATTGATTTATAATTGAACTAATTAACTGAACAATTACAGAAATGAGATGATACTGTATGAAAGTTGCGAGAGGTAGAGAATTGCTTACATCGGAACAGCGACAGGTCCTTATGCAAATTCCTGAAGACGAGTGGGTGCTAGGAACCTACTACACTTTTTCCAAACGGGATTTAGAAATTATCAATAAGCGAAGGAGAGAAGAAAACCGTTTAGGGTTCACCGTTCAATTAGCTGTTCTTCGATATCCCGGTTGGCCATACACTCATATCAAAAACATCCCGGATTCAGTCATACATTATATATCAAAACAAATCGGTGCTAGTCCATCCTCGCTAAAGCTTTATCCTCAAAGAGACAATACACTTTGGGTGTTTTTGCCCATCCCCCCGAAAAGGTGGAATAAGGAGTACCTCACTGAAAGATTAGGGAAGTACTCCTTAAACATCGCTTACTCTGTTTCCGATATTACGTTTAATTGGGCTAATTCTTGAATAATTGCATCCAAATCAACAGACTCTTGTTGTATATTAAACTCGTATCTTCCATAGAAGTTAATATGTTGCCATGCAACTGGGGATATTTTTTTCATAACATCCGAATCTAGAGCCTTTGTTTCTCTGTAAGCCAACATATTAGATAAAATACTGGCATTGTAATAAATAATGCAATTGGAGAGTAAGCGACTGCATTCGCCCCAAATATGTTGATCATTTTCATTTTTGAAACGTAATTTTCCAAAATTGGCAAAGGATACTGCTTTGCGTAATTTATGATAACTTTCCCCTCGATTTAATGCCTTTTGAACATTCCGGCGTAAAGGGGGAGAATCAATATAATCCAAAAAATATAGACTTCTTATGATGTTATCGTACTCCCATAAAGCACGTTTGGTTTTGTTCTTCCGTGCATAAGCGCTTAGCTTACCAATAATAATGCTTTGTGTGGTTGTTTTAACTGCAAGGGATAACATAATTCGTTGAATATTTTCCCATTCCTCTATAATAAGATTCGTATTAATCTTTCGAACTGGCTTGATCAGGTTATCTCCATATTGGCTTGGATGTTTGAATCCGTAAAGAGATTTGTTGACCTTATCGTGAATATCCTTGTAGCGAGGCGCAAACTGATAACCAAAAAAGTTCAGGATAGCAAAATTCACTTCATTGGTTCCATGTGTATCCGTGGAATGCACATCAGGCTGAATATCAGTTGTGTTGTTAAATAAAATATCAAATACATAATGACTTTCATGCTCATTGGCCCCAATAATTCGAGCATTAACAGGGATATGGTTGGCTACCATTGTGTAGGAAACAATCCCTTTACCAAGACCAAAGTATTTAGGTGAATGACGGGAATTAATGGTATTGATTCGAGTCTCAACTTTCTGCCCGTCACTACTAGAATGAATCGTCTCCCCAATGTCATAATGTTTAAAGATTGGGAGTTTGGCTATTGCATTACTGATACAATCATTCGCTTCTTTTAAAGTCTCCAGACGAATAAAGTTATCAGATGTGGCAGCCAGTAACGGATAGCTAATATCAGAAATTTCCCCCATTCTCCCTAACCCCATGTTGGTTCCCCAAGCAATCAGACAGGCGACAAGAATTCGATTGTCTTTATTCTGTTTGGCATAACGTCCCAAGATGTGCTCAAATGAGTCAAGGAATTGACAGTGCTGTTGAACAAAATGCAAGACACTCCTAATGTCTATTTGCTTTAATGTATCGTAGAATGAGTGATTAATAGATTCTGTGTCACGAGTATAAGGTAATGTCCATCGGGTATGTGAACCCCGTTTTTTGATTTGAAGATGCTCATTTTTCCCAGATGAAATACTCTGGTTAACTTTAGTAATGCGATCTTCTAATCGCTTCTCAAGCTCCACTAAATGACTATGAATGGGTTGGTTGAAAATCGTCAGACCAGTGTCAGCGATCAACATTTCTTTCTGTTCCCATTGACGATCATTGATCAGGTCATCCTCAAAACTGCGAAATCGGATACTATCACGACAAAAAATATCTCCTGCTTCCAAACGGTTGCGTAGGAGGCGATAGACTAAAAATTCATATCGATCTGCTAAAATTGTTTTTTGTTCATAGATATAACGCTTCACACCATCGGATATGAAACCATTTGGCAAATCATCTGAGTGATATTGTCCTAACGCTTTATTCTTATTAAAAGCAGTTTTCATAAAATTCACTGCTTTAATTAATGGATCATTTGGTGAAGGAGCTACGAAATCAACCTGCAAAAATATAGGTCTTAAATAACGTTTAAATCGTCGTGCCTGCTGACCAATATGTTCCCATTGGAAGGCAGTTTCATCATATTTTATATTTGTAGTAATCTGTTTGGCTACGGATTCCAGTTTCTGACGTTCCAAAATAGTAAATGCACGGTCTTGAATATCCCTAAAGGGAGTATTGGCAGGAATATGATCATCAGTGAATATTTTAAGCAGTTCCCCTGCTTTTTTGATGTCTTGATTACTCTCTGTATAGCACTCGTAAACTCGTTCTTTTGCTGCTAATTTAGCTTCATCTGCATACCCCCTTACACTATATATGAGGGTATTGATCAGGTTGTCATGCATCCGTTGATAACGATGGGATACAAAACATAACAAATAGACATAAACAATCCATACATTCAGCCGTTTGAGCTTGTAGACAGAGTAGTAACTTACTAATGAAGCATAGTACTTGATGCTTTCGTTGGAAATACCTAACTTTGGTAACAGTTCTTGAGCAAGGTAATATAAATGCTGTATTTGTTTACCACGATTCATTTCAAGCTTTATTTCAGTGGCGCTAAAGTCTTTCGGTTCGTGTTTCAGTAGTGTTATTTCATACAGCCCTGAAGAATCTTCAAGTAATCGATCTAAGGATTCCATATCATTCTGTTTTAGATGATCCTGCATCAATGAAATTAATCGGTTTTGCTCATGGGTTATTGCCTGTCCTGTCATATCTTGCATAAAACTATAGCCAGGAACAACAATGCAGTTTTCAGACAAATAATTCATGATTTCTCGAAAGATGTAAATCGGCTTACCACAAAACGCCGCAGACTTTTGAACTTTTTCCTCCATCTTACGCCGTTCTTCGGCACCGCAACTGTGGTAGTTAAATAATTTAAGAATCAATTGTTGTTGTTTTAACCTAGTGGACTTATCAATTGAACTCAAGTCATCAATTTGACTGTTGTTGAAATGTTCCTTCAGAATATATTGAAGATCCTCTTCTACCTCATGGAGGTCAAATGTAAAAAATAGTTGTCTGGCTTTGAAATAACCCAGTTGTAAAACGAAATAAGCCTTAGATTTGACAGAACGCAATGTGTGTAGCAGCTCTTTCTCTGGCTGTGAAAGAGAAAAATAAGAACAGCGATCTTCGTATGAGAAACCTGGTCTGTCATAAATGATCTTTACTTCATCTTCGCTAAGAATCCTCAACCGTTTTTGGGTAGTTGTATTATTCTCCATATTCATATTCCAATCTCAAATTCCCTGACTACTTTATAAAATGAGTTCTTTTTCAACCCAAGTAAACACATGAACTCAACGCCCGTGATCTCTTTATTTTTCCACTTCGGATAGTGAGAATCTAATAATTGGCGCTGTTCATGGGAAAGGGTCCGTAAATTAAGCTTTGGTCGTCCCAAATGTCTACCTTGAGATTTGGCGAGCGCTATGCCTTCGGCTTGGCGCTGTTTGATTTTTTTTCGTTCTTGTTCGGCCACATAAGAGAGAAGGTTTAGAAACTGATCTTCCATTAACTTTCCGATATCTCCCATCTCTCTATATTTACGACTATCAAATAACGTTTCGTTTTCCAACACGACAATATCTGCTTGAATGTTCCTTGTAATGTGTTTCCATTCATAGATAATCCCTTCGTAATCCCTCCCCAATCGATCTAGGGCATCCAGATAAAGGAGATCCCCTTTCCGCAGGATACGCTTCATCGTCTGGTAGCTGGGGCGATTAAAGTCTTTTCCACTTTGTTTATCAACAAAGATCATTCGCTCTTCGATGCCTAAAGCTAACATTTTTTTGATTTGACGTTCTTCATTCTGATCTGTAGATGAAACGCGAACATAACCGATCTTCACAATGAACTTCCTCCAGAAGATATATTTTCTTCTACTATTTTACTATATTTAGTTTCTAAAGGTATGACGATTTTAGTAAACGTTTATAAAAATATTTTCATAGATTTATAAACGCAAGAACCACCCTTTATTAGACAGGTTTTAAAAGTGTAACCTTTTGAAACACTTAAAAAGCATTAAGGATTCCAATTTAAAAATCAAGAATTATTAGTATAAGTTGGTATCATAAATTTCTATAAAATATCGCATTATAAATAATGTGGAAATTAACCTTGTGTTTCTTTTTACGATTTTTTATAGGGGGGGACAAAATTGAATATACTTAACTTTTTGATGTCATCATTGAATTATAGGGAAATAATCCAAAGAATACTTGAGTTATTCGGAAATAAAAAGAAGAACAATAAAGGATGGATTTGGGCTTCTTTACTAGGATTAGGAACAGTTTTAGGGTTATTGGCAACACGTAATTCAAGTATGATGAAACCTATAAAACATACGTTCCAAGGTTTTCAAAATAAAACAAGTTCATTTATTCCATCCAAAGTAAATTTAGCAAATATGGAATTTGCTGATGAAATTACGCCTAACAACCAAGAGAGACATGGTAACCAAACTAATAATCACCACCATTACAAGACACAAATCCCATCAAAACAACAGTAAATAGATAGCCGGTTCTTTATCTTACAGGGAACCGGTTCATTTATGTCTAAATGTACAATCTTCTTTTTAGAAATAGTAATCCCTAATAAACCCTTAAAGTAATCATTAATTCATACAAAAAAACTACAAATTATCATTATATATTTTTATATCTTTAATAAAAATGAGGATACTACATTATGAAGAAATTTTTAAAGTTTAGCTTGGTAGGAATATTAAATACACTTATCACAATGATTAGCTACATAGCTTTAGTTAATATTGGTATAAATTACCTTATCGCTAACTGCTTTGCATATTTAATTGGTGTTATTAACAGTTATTATTGGAATAAAAATTGGGTTTTTGAATTTAAAAATAAAAAGGTATCATTATTTTTAAAATTTCTAACCGTAAATTTAATTGTATTAATTTTTAACACAATTATCTTATTCATATTAGTTGATAAACTTTTTATCAATAAGTTTATCTCACAACTTTTTTCTATCAGTGTTGGCATGATAATGAATTTTTCTCTTCATAAACTTTGGACATTCAACAAACAAAATCATTTGCAATAATTCAACCAATCCCTACTACAAGGAGGATAAAAGCTTGGAGAAACTTATTTCAATTATCGTTCCTATGTATTTTGAAGAAGAAGTAGCACAAGAATGCTATAATTGTTTAAAATCTGTTATGCTACAAAATAATATTAATTATGAATTTATCTTTGTAAATGATGGTAGTACCGATCGAACGATTGAAATTTTAAAAGGTATTTCAGCCGAAGATTCTCGTGCTAAAATCATAAACTTTGCTCGTAATTTTGGACATCAAATAGCTGTAACAGCAGGAATTGATGTTGCTAAAGGTGATGCTATGGTCATCATTGATGCTGATTTACAGGATCCACCTGAAGTCATCCCAGAACTTATCGCGAAATGGGAAGAAGGTTATGAGGTTGTTTACGCAAAAAGAAAACGGCGTGAGGGTGAAACTTGGTTTAAACTTGTAACAGCTAAATATTTCTACCGCTTCTTAAATGTCATGTCTGATATTAATATTCCTAAAGACGCAGGTGACTTCCGTCTTATTGATTGTAAAGTAGCAGATGTATTCAAACAAATGACAGAACGAAATCGTTTCGTACGTGGAATGATGTCTTGGATTGGATTCCGCCAAACATATATCGAATACGTAAGAAATGAACGTTTTGCGGGTGAAACAAAATATCCCTTAAAGAAAATGATGAGATTTGCCTCAGATGGTATTATTGCATTTTCTACAAAGCCATTAAGAATGGTTATGACTTTAGGTTTAATTTCTGTATTAATTTCTATTGCAGTTTTAATATACTCAGTTATTGTTAAATTTATTGGACAAGACATTCAAACTGGATGGGCTTCTCTTATGGTTGCTATCACATTCTTCAGTGGCGTGCAACTTCTTGGTCTTGGTATTGTCAGTCAATATATCGCTCGTATTTATGACGAAAGTAAGAATCGACCAATCTATGTTGTAAAAGAGACTGTCAATATAGAAGAGGATATAGCTGTAGACGATAAAGACAAATTGAAAAAATCTTAAATATACTAAAAAGAATTGTAGCACGTGGTTTTCACTGCCATAATTCTTTTCTTTATTTAGATTAAATAATGTCTACAATCTAGTCTTTGAGCGACTTAACTGTTAAGAATTTTCTTTTTTATAAAACTAATCAAAATCAAGAAATAGATTCATTTTCCTCTGGTATTCTTCCCTCTTCTACGCTTAAGTGTATACAAGAATTTTCTTATTTACAAAAAAATCATAACATCTTATTAACCAGGGATAATTTCTTTCGTTTAGGAAATTTTATAAATAAACTTTTTGAAATTTTTTTGAGGTGCCTTCAATGTTTTTAAACCAGAATAACAAAGAAATAAAGTTACTTGTTTTTGCAGCAATCATACTCATTCTTTATTTGTCTCCTTTATTTATTCTTGGAGAAAATGCGCATATTCGCGTTCATGATAATCTTGATTCCAATTTGTCCTGGTATAAGGTTTTGGCAAGGAGCGGAGAGATAATAGGTCCAATTGATGCTACCATTCCACAGGTGATAAACAATCAATTGTCAAGAAACGCATTTAGTACGGAATTTAGTGGTATCGTTTGGTTGTATGCTTTTTTTCCAAATATGGTTGCGTATGCATTAAGTCAAACGATTACAAGAGTGGTTGCGTTTATAGGGATGTATGTTCTTTTAAAACAACATTTTTTACCTAGAGAGGAATGGAGGATCATTGCAGTAGGAGTTTCATTAGCTTTTGCACTTACTCCTTTCTGGCCTTCAGGAATGCTTAGTACTCTCGGAATGCCTCTTGCACTTTGGGCATTTTTAAATATTCGAAAAGGAGAAAGGTCGTGGAAGAACTATTTCGTACTCACTCTTATTCCTCTATATTCGAGTATTGTTTTAGGTTTTTTCTTTTTTTTAAGTGGAATGGGAGTCCTTTGGTTAGTGGACTTAGTAATAAAAAAAGAATGGAACTTTCGTTTTCTTTTTTCAATTATTTATATGACGCTCATTTACATGATTGTAGAATATCGCATAGTATCTTCCTTCTTTTTATCTACTGCACCTAACAGTAGAGATGAATATTTTCATGCAAGATTATCGTTATGGCGGTCTCTCCGCCTCACATTGAAAAATTTCCTTTTCGGACATACTCATGTCATGACAGTCCATACATTTGTTATTTTACCTGTCATACTTATTGCGATGTATTTTATCATTACTAAGAAACAATGGAAGCAAGAAAAAGTCTTTGTTTTTTTGTTTTGGTTTAACATAGCGTTGTCAATTTGGTATGCTTTTTGGTTTTATAAAGGTTGGCTTCCATTAACAAAACGTTTTCACATTTTAGATACATTTAATTTTGCACGTTATCATTTTTTACGCCCGTTAGTTATCTATGTTTTATTCGCTCTTGGATTAAAAGTTTTATGGTTACAAGGGAAAATATGGAGACACGCTGTAACAGGCTTTGTGGTAGCTCAAATTATTTTGTTAAGCTTTTTTAATGAAGAACTTATTTTTCAAAATAAACCTTCAGTAAAGGAATTTTTTGCAGAAGAACAATTCCAGGAGATAAAAGAGTATATCGATTTACCTTTGGAACAGTACCGTGTCGCTAGTATTGGTTTACATCCTGCTATCGCTCAGTACAATGGATTCTACACACTTGATACATATAATAATTTTTATCCTCTATCATATAAATATGAATTTCGAAAAATAATCGAGAAGGAACTAGCGAAGAATAAAACGATTCGTACGTATTTTGACGAATGGGGTGGCCGCTGTTATATTTTCACCGATGAACTTGGAAAACACTATATGTTTACAAAAAAATCAAACAAACGCTTAAGAAATGCAGAACTAAATATAGAACACTTCAAAAAAATGGATGGTCGTTACATACTTTCTGCTGTTCCAATTGAAAATGCAGCAGAAAACAATTTATCTCTTGAAAAAATATTTACATCAAACACATCCGCTTGGAAAATTCATTTATATAAAGCAATATAGATAATTGAAATAGATTGCCTCTCTCGATGTAAAATAATAAATTGAACTACTCACCATAAAAATTGCGCCTAGATATATCTAGGCGCAATTTTTATGAAACATTATTTTTGATTTGCTTATGAACCACTTTATTATAGCAACCATGTTTTACTACTTGCCTAAAATCATCTACTTCACTTCCCATTATCTCTGTAATATCAACAACAATTGTATTCTGTAGAACACTCACTACATATCCGGTTAATTGTAAATTAGGATTTTTACGAGATAAAAATTGAACATAATCCCCAATTGTTACTTTTGTTTTATGCTCCATTTGGTACCCCCTGAATCATCATAAATTATATGTTAGGTTTCCCTTTTTTTACTTCTTCATACTGTTTGGCAAGTTTATAAAATGAAAGATACTTAATATCATGTTTCTTCATAGCTTCTACTCCATTAATTGCATCACAAAATTTTAGTTAGTAAATTAGAGATATATACTTTATTTATGTTTCTGCTATATTTAAAGGGCTTTTTTCTAATACAATAAGAAAAGCAAAAAGAACTTGTAGGAATCCCTACAAGTTCTTTTTTAGATAATGTAAAAAATTTAACACAAACTATCTCATAATTTGAATCGGAGCAAACACTATAACCACGGGTTGATTTTATTATATACCAAATCTTAACGTATGCACTTTTAATGTTTGAAAATTTTGTGAATTCATCATAGGAGAATAAATAACGATCTTAACCCCTGAAAATCCTAATTTATTATTTCGAACAAAATGTTTTAAATCAATATTTATATCGTAATAATTTATAAAAATATAAGTATAGGTAAATAGAGAAGAATGGTGCATTCTTACAGAAAAATATATAATGACATTCAGGATTAATTAACTATAAGGGGTCCCGCCAACCAAATGACATAAAACCCACGCTAAGACATTTTTTGGAAGGTAAAAAGCCGATTTTCCCACGTTAAGGAATTTCGGCTTTTGTGTTTTATTTTCGGAGTGGTCGTAATGTTTCTAATGTAGTTGATTGCTTAAATTTGAATTTATATTCACCAAGGAAGTTGATATGTTCCCAGCCAAGCGGTGAAATATGATGTAGCAATTCTTCATGCAAGACACCGTTCTCTTTTTTATATTCTATTGCCTTGGTTAAATATACCGTATTCCATATACTAATGGCATTAATAATAATATTTAATGCACTAGCTCTTTGAAGTTGATCCTGAAGCGCACGTTCACGCAATTCGCCACGTTTTCCGAAAAAAATAGATCTAGCCAAAGAATTCATACCTTCACCTTTATTTAATCCACGATGAATTTTTCTTCTTAATGTTTCACTTGAGATATAATCTAAAATGAAAATTGTTTTTTCAATTCTTCCCATCTCACGAAGTGCTGTAGCCAAGCTATTTTGCCGAGCGTAAGAACCAAGCTTTCCCATAATAAGAGAAGCAGATACAGTACCCTTCCGAATAGAATGAGCTAATCGTAATACATCATCGTAATTTTTTTGAATAACATTTATATTGATTTGACCGCGCAATAATTTTTCTATTTGTGGAAAATCACTAGATTTTCCTATCGTGTAAAGCTTTGAGTCAGCTAGATCTCGTAAACGCGGTGCAAAACGAAAACCAAGTAAATGGGCTAAACCAAAAACTTGATCAGTATAACCGGCTGTATCTGTATAATGTTCTTCAATCGCTAAATCTGTCTCATGATGAAGGAGTCCATCAATGACATGTACAGCATCTCTAGCGTTTGTATTAATAACCTTTGTATAAAAACTTGAAAATTGGTCACTGACAAAACGATAAATTGTAGCACCTTTTCCAGTACCATAATGAGGATTAGCATCTGCATGAAGTGCAGAAACACCAATTTGCACACGCATGCCGTCTGATGAAGATGTTGTTCCATCTCCCCAATAGGAGGAAAGAGATAATTTATGATGGAAATTAACGAGTACAGATTGTGCTTTACTCATTGCATCCTCATATAACCTCCATTGTGTTGCATTTGCCATTTGTCTATAGGAAATATCAGGTGTAGCTTCACCCATTTTTGTCATACCTATGTTTGTTCCCAATGCCATAAGCGCAGCCATTAGAATAGTGGTTTCTTCTTCATTTGGAATACGATTGGTTGAAGCATGAACAAACTGTTCATGGAAACCGGTCCAATGAGCTACTTCCATTAATAAGTCAGTGAGCTTCACACGTGGAAGTAAGTCATAAAGAGATGAGCTAAATTCTTTTGCTTCTTGTGGTGTATCTTTTTCCAAACGGCTTAAATGCAGTCTACCATTCTCTAAACTTACCCCATTTAATTCGCCTATATGATTTGACACCCATTTTAAGCGTTTTAATAATGAAGATGTTCGTTCTTCTAAATATTCATGAGCAGATAGACTAACAGCTAACTCGGATGTTCCAGGCTGAATCTCGTTCCACTCTTCTTTTGAAATAAGGTACTCATCAAAATCCTTATGTTGTCTACTACCACTAATAGATATATTGCCTGACCGAATAGAATTTCGTAGTTCAGTTAAAACAGCCATTTCATAATAATGCCTGTTAATGGTTCCATCTTCATCATATACGTGCTTTTGCCATCTATTTGATACAAAATCAAGAGGGGCACCTTCCGGTACTTTCCGTTTACCTGTTTCGTTCATTTCTCTAACCGTGTGAATTGCACGAATTAAGGGCTCTGCTGATTTCGTAGAATGAAACTCAAATGATTTTAACAAGAGGGGTGTATACTTTCTCAATGTGTAGAATTTCTTCTCTAATAAGTCTAGATAATCATAGTCGATTGGACGTGCTAATTGCTTTGCTTCTTCTACAGATTGAACTAGCTTTTCCCAAGGCATTATCATTTCTAATACTATATAAGGATCTGTACCCTCATCTCTAGCTTTAATGAGCGCTTCTCCGAGGTTAGCAAAGTGAACCACTTTTTCATTAATTGATTTCCCATTTTGTTTTTGTCGTTCTTCTTGCGCTTTTCTTCCTTTGGATAATAAAGACATAATCTGACGATCATGTATCTCAAATGCTTGGTCCGTCAAATCTTGAATTAATTCTAGAAGATAAACAACCAAAATAGCATATTTTTTAGAATCATCAAACCTTCGAAAAGAGTGGGGTTCATATCTTGAACCAATTTTAGATAATTGTCGTAATCTGTTTGGATGTAAGGTCTTTGTGTCAATTTGCAATTGTAAATTTCGAATATATTCAAGTTTTTCAACTACTTTGAGAAAAGAATCGGGGGAATGAGAGCTTGGTATTTCTCGCAACCATGCCAAATATGTTTTGGTACTGTCTTCCATCGGAAGTAGAAGACAGTTTAATTTTTGAATATGTTCCATAGCTAGAGAAGAATTAAGTAATCGAAAAATCTTTACTTCTGCACGTCTTCGAACTTCCCATACCATTCGTTCTATTGTTGTCATAGCTGGTAAAATAATTTTTCTCTTTTTTAATTCTTCAATGGTTATCTGAATTAAATGTAGAGCATTCCCATTCTCTAATGCATATTGTAATAAGACTTGAGACACAACACGATATTCACGAATGGTGAAGTTCCGAAATCCATATTCTCTTCTAATTTCTTCGAGATGCTCATGTTTCGTTTGCTCACGTTCTGCATATATATGTATTTCTTTCGCATTAATTTGGAGTTGTTTGGCTATATAATTCACAACACAATCGGGTATATGTTGAATATCTGATAAGGTCCAACCAGGAAATCTCAATACACAAAGCTGTAAAGCAAATCCTAACTTATTATGATCTCGACGATGACGCTTGATAATTTCTATATCATGAGGGGACAAGGTGTAGTAACTTCCTAATTCATACTCACTAATTTGTTCTGGAATAGATGCAAACTCTAAACGCTGTTCTGACGTCAATAATTCTCTTGCACGTTTTGAAGACATAGTTTTCTCCTTTCTAAAATACAAGAAAATACCTTGTCTATAGGATGCCGTAGCTCAATGGATGTTAGGTTGAAGTATTTTCTTGTCATGCTAACATCTTTGTAAACTATTTAATTTAACTACTCAGTTTCTTCATTAGATTATCAGTTGGCCATAGTATCTTGTTGCATCTTGCGATACAAAGTCATTCTAGAGATACCGGCTTTCTCTGCAGCATCTGTACGACTCATACCTTGATTAATAAGATATAAAGCATAATCAATCTTTTCCTCATCCATTTTTGGTCTTCCAGGATGTTTCCCTCGCTTCCTTGCAGCCTGAATCCCTTCCTTGGTCCGCTCAGAAGTTAAATCTCGTTCAAATTGAGCAATACCAGCGAAAATAGTAAATAACATTTTTCCATGTGCTGTTGCTGTATCGAGCCATGATTCCTTTAAACTTTTCAAGTGAGCACCTTTTTGAGAAATATGTTCCGTGATTTCAATGAGATCTTTTGTAGAACGTGATAATCGAGTTAAATCTGTTACAACAATTGTATCTTCTGGACGAAGAAATTCTAGCATACTATTTAACTCTGGACGGTTTCGTTTTGTACCGGTTATTTTTTCGAAGAAAATACGATCGCATCCAAACTCTTCAAGTTGTTTCTTTTGGCGATCCAAATTTTGGTCTAATGTAGAAACACGCATATAACCAAACTTCATGTTTATCATCTCCCTTACTAAAAATTGTATCAAAAACGATTCAATGAGGATATTGTTACAAATAATATTGTTACATATTTTTGTTACGCTCGTTATGCAAGTTAATTAGACTAAAAGTTTATTACTAATTATTGTAACAATAATGGTCGTTTTTGTTACGGTGATATCATAAAAAATACTACTCTATAAAAAAGTAGTAAAGTTAAAAACTAACTCTAGATTATGAAGTACTACATAGGCTAACATAAAATGAAGGAGACCATGCGGGTTATTTAGACGGTCTCCTTTTGTTTTTCTTAAGCTTCTACTTCACTCAGCAATGCATGAGTATTGTCTTCAGTATCCTGAAAAAATACCATCCATGTTTCTGTTTGTCCCATTTTAGCTACAACATGTGGTTCGTCGATAAAAGTAACTTCTTTACCTAATAAGTGTTCATAAGTATCTTTAATATTATTTACTTCAAAATAAATTACTGAACTTGAAAGAGCGAATTCCTCTTTTTCTGGAAGTGTTAACATGAGACGCAATCCGTTGCATTCAAAGAATGCCATACTATTAGTGTTAAACAAAAGTGAGAGACCTAATTTTTCTTTATAAAAATCTAGTGCTCTATTTAAATCTTTTACAGGTACTCCAATTTGTCCAATTTTTTGGATTATATTAGTTTCCATAAAAATTTGCTCCCTTCAAAATATCTTATTATTAAAAGGATAAATTATTTTACCTAATTTTTCTTATCCAATATCACCTTTTTTCGATATTCTTTAGGAGATATGCCAACATGTTGCTTAAACATTTTGCTAAAGGATACAGGATTTTGAAATCCAAGTTTAAAGGTTATATCGGTCATATTATTACTTAATTCTGATAATAGTTGTTTTGCTTTTGTTACTCTAAACTCTGAAATATGCTGATGAGGAGTTTTACCATATATTTGTGTGTATGTTCTTAATAAATGATTTGGAGATAGACAAGAAATTCGTGCAATGTCATTTAATTTAATAGTTTTGTCATAATAAGCTCTTATGTAATCATGGGCTATACATATCCTTCTATATAATTCTTCACGTGTAGAGGTCCTTATTGCACTTAAAGATTCAACTTCCTTGTATGTATTAAAATGTTCATTCAAAATATATTGCATTAACTTATGAAATTGTTCCTCATAACCAACAGAATTAATTTCGAGACTAGGTAAAATATGTTTGAAAGTTTCAAGTTGAAAAGATAAAGTATTATTTTTATGATAGGTTTTATCAAAAAAAACAATAGAACTCGTATCCATAAATGGATCGTTTAGAAGATTATCGTTTGTTTCTTTTAATGAATTAAAGACCTCGGCTTCAAACCCATCTTTAAAGAAAATACAAAAAGATTCCACATCCTTCGTTTCATCAATTGAAATTGTGTATGAACCTTTATTAAGGAGTAGGTATCTACTTTCTTCAACAGCAAACATGCCTTTATTAGTCTTATAATGGGCTTTACCATTTGAAAATGTTTTTATGGACAGTTGGCCAATTCCTTCCCAGTAAAATTGGTCACTTTTTGCATGTAAAACGAAATTGGTAGAATCATTTTTTGACATAATACACTCTCCATAAGTGGCGTCATTATTTTTTTAACTTTATTATACATAATAATGGAATCTAAGTATGAAAATATATATTATCAATCTAAAACAGTACGGTGGATATGCGTATTGTAAGTGTTAAACTTAAACAACTTATTGTAATCTTAACGTATCCTTATTGCAAATGGTGACAGCTTCGCTGGTACTCACCCTAATATTGCCGTCTATAGCAAAAATATTCATTTTAGTTACAACCCTTAGCGTACCTAAATCAAGGATTTGAATTCCAAAAAATGTCTTAACGTGGGTTTTATGTCATTTGGTTGGCGGGACCCCATGCCCATCAACTTAAGAATTTTCACTACCCCCAAGTGACAAAAAACGTTATTCTTTCTAAAAAGCTAGCTAGAAAGGGTGACATTTTTTATGAATCTTTCGATTCAAGATGAATTACAACTATTTTCTGAAGAACTGTATCGTCATTTAACCCCTTCTCTTTTGGAAGAACTCGCAAAAGAATTAGGTTTTGTAAAAAGAAAACGAAAGTTTTCTGGAAATGAATTAGCTACCATATGTATTTGGGTAAGTCAACGTACAGCGAGTGACTCGCTTGTTCGACTATGCAGTCAATTACATGCGGCCACAGGCACTCTTATGAGTCCAGAAGGACTCAATAAACGCTTTGATAAAAAAGCGGTTGAATTTTTGAAATATATTTTTTCGGCATTATGGAAAAGTAAAATCTGTGAAACATCGGCCATTTCAAGCGCGGCGCTCACGTATTTTCAACGAATTCGTATTTTAGATGCGACGATTTTCCAAGTACCAAAACATTTAGCCCATGTATATCCTGGATCAGGTGGTTGTGCACAAACAGCGGGTATCAAGATTCAATTAGAATATGACTTACATAGCGGACAGTTTCTAAACTTTCAGATAGGTCCAGGAAAAAATAATGATAAGACCTTTGGAACAGAATGCTTAGACACATTACGTCCAAGCGATTTATGTATCCGTGATTTAGGTTATTTTTCATTAGAAGACTTAGATCAAATGGATCAACGAGGTGCTTATTATATATCCAGATTAAAATTAAACCATACCGTGTATGTAAAAAATCCGTTTCCAGAATACTTTCGAAACGGAACCGTAAAAAAGCAATCACAGTATATCCAAGTTGATTTAGAACATATTATGAACAATTTAAAACCCGGTCAAACATACGAAATAAAAGAAGCTTACATTGGAAAGAATCAAAAACTATTCACACGTGTAATTATCTATCGTTTAACAGACAAACAGATACAGGAACGTAGAAAAAAACAAAGTTACACTGAAAGTAAAAAGGGTATTACATTTTCAGAAAAGAGTAAACGATTAACGGGTATCAACATATATGTCTCAAATACGCCTGAAGGAGTTGTTCCGATGGAACAAATACATGACTTTTACTCCCTTCGCTGGCAAATAGAAATTATTTTTAAAACGTGGAAATCCTTATTTCAAATTCATCATTGGCAAACTATCAAAAAAGAGCGATTAGAATGTCATGTGTATGGAAGACTTATTGCCATCTTTATCTGTTCTTCTACGATGTTTAAGATGCGTAAACTTCTTTTGCAAAAGAACAAAAGAGAATTAAGTGAATATAAAGCCATTGGGATGATTCAAGATCATGTATCGCTGTTATATCAAGCGATACAGAGAAACACCCAAAATCTAACAAAGATTTTAATCCGTTTGTTCGACCTCCTACAGAAGAATGGACGGAAATCTCATCGATATGAGAAGAAAACTATCTTTGATATTATGGGTGTTGTCTATGAGTATAATGGGTTTGGAAAACAAAAGAAAGCTGCATAATTTTTAAAATGAAACTCGTTAGAGTTTATTTGGTGTGTGTACTTTTCAATACCAAAAGTACATTACGTGTTTTTTAGTTTGTTTGAACGAAAGTTCATTTTGTTTTCGTTCTTAAGTTGATGGGCATGGGGTAGCGTCAGGAAAATGCGGATTTACAACGTTAAGGAAACCAAAATATAAAAAGTCTAATTTCTCGGTGTTATAAGTGAAAAATTAGGCTTTAGTTACTTCATTAAAGCGCCTGATTGTTGAAGACTAAAGTTTATATTCACCAAGAAAATTGATGTGCTCTTATCCTAACAAATTTTATTTAGGACTTACATGTATGCCTTCACGCTCTCGCCAATCTGCGTAAAGTATACGCTTTACATTATCATATCCATTGGTAGTTAATTGGTTATCTAACCACTGTTGATCAAATCCGAGTTCATGTAAATTATCCCATAAAATTTCCCCATCTATAATTAACGATGTTGGGAGGTCTACTGGACTTTCTGGAAGATTGAGATCTGGTTTTTGATACTTGGATTTTAATAATAAACTTATTTGCCCATTAGCTTCCAATATACCGTATTTGACTTCGCGAACTGAAAAGACATTATTTTGACGGAGTATACTCAATACTTGATTTACATCCAATTTGTTCTTTGTAAGTAACTTTCTGTCCATAACACCATCTCGAATGATGATGTTAGGATTGCCTAATAAGAGAGAACGTGTCGATTTATTTTTTAGAGTCATAAACTCTATTCCCAACATAAGAAACGTCCACAATCCGATGGCATATAAAAAATGAAAAATCCCTACCTTATCTTCATAAATGTTATTTCCTAAAAAATCTCCAAGTACTAACACAAAAACTAAGTGAAACGGGGTTTAACTGATAGATGGATGTTCTGCCTGTTATGATAATGATAAAAAATAAAGTTGCAAAACCTACTATGACTTTGATTGCCAGTAAACCCCAAAAAACTTCACCCAAAATTTATTCCTCCATTTTATATTTCACTCGATTTCAAAAATCCTCATGTTTTAAAATATTTATATTACAACATGTAAGCTAATTAAAATCAGAAAGATAAATAATACCGGTTTTTTCAACTTATAATAATGGAGAAAGCACGCGAGCACCCTGTTCAACAATGCGCTCGGTCAGGGATCGTTGCACCAAGTCTTCAATTCTTAATGGTACAGAATCAGTAAGATCCCTCTCGAACTGCTCTGTGAGTTCCCTTGTCACATCAGCACTGTACACGACTTGACACACCTCATAATTCAGGCGAAAACTTCTCATATCATAGTTTGCTGAGCCTACGGCAGCAATCTCCTCATCGATGGTCAACACCTTCGCATGTATCATTCCTTTGTCGTACTGGTAGATTTGAACTCCAGCTTCTATAAGTTCTCCGTAATAAGTACGGCTTGCAAGACCCACGATTTTTTGATTATTGTGGCGAGGAACCAGCAATCTTACACGGACACCACGAGTTACTGCTGTCTTTAATGCCATGATAATATCCGTTTCTGGTACAAAATAGGGTGTTGTTAAATCAATAGTCTTGGTCGCCTGTGTTATACATATAAAGTAAGCTTGCCGAATGACTGGGGTAGGAATTCCAGGGTTTCCTTCCAACGTATGGATATACGCTTTATGCAATGTCCTAGTTTTTCCGGATATGTCCATTTTTTTATCATCAAGGGTGCTCAACTCTGATCCCAATTCGGCTGACCATTTGGAATGATCTGCTCTGCCGATTGAATTGATTTTCGTTACCTCTGATTTTGTTTTCAAATTTGTTTTTGATTTTATCCTTTCCGGCACAGCGATTTCCCAATGAACATCAAAAACAGTCTGCAAGTCGCCTGTTGCTTCCCCTATAATTTGCAAATGAGTGTCCCTCCAAAATCCTACGTCTGGCTTTAATCCTGTATATTCATACCCAACGTTCATACCGCCAGTAAAGGATTCCTTTCTGTCAATCGTCACAATCTTACAATGATCCCGATAATTCCAATTGGACAAAATCCAGGGAAATCGCAGAGGAAATATTGTCCTACATTCTATCCCTGCTTCAACCATCTGCCGGATTTTTTCACGCGGGAATTTATAACTCCCCAAGCTATCTCTCATAAAACGAACCTGCACTCCATTTAATGCTTTTTCGATTAGCAGTTCTGTGATTCGATTACCAATTTGGTCGTTCCGATAGATGAAATATTCCAGATCAATGGTTTCTTGGGCTTTTTGCAGGGATACAAGGAGTTGATCATATTTTGCTATCCCATTGTTAAACACTTGGACTTGGCCCATTCGAAGCCCATTCACAGTGAAATGCCGTAAAGCATTGGCAATTACCGATGCTGAAGCACCGAATGTCTCAGGTAATTTGTTAGATTCATTTTTAGAACAGGTCAATCTTTTTCGATGAATAAACTTAGGGTTTGATATGCTAAGATATAGCCAGAAACCAATGACAGGTAAAAAAAGGACGATTATTATCCAATTCAAAGCCTTGGCAGGCCGACGAACTTCCCAAATTGCTATGAATAAGATAAAGAACGTATTTAACAGGTATAGATAAAAAATCCACTCCAACTGGAATCCCTCCTTCTGTTACTCTTAATATGTACAAACTATGTAACCAGTATACGTATGGAATATGAAGGGATTGTCTGTTATATATTATGGACTACCTTTATAAGAACTTGTATAAGATATTAAGAACGAAAAAAAGAGAATTAAGGTTGGGAAAGTTCTGACATCAAGAAAGGCGTAATGATCTGGGCACTGTCCTAACTAGAGACTTAGTGATTTTGAAAATTACCATCTGGTAAATTCCTAAATATAGGTATAATTTTTTATAAATTTGGAAAATGAAAGTGGTAAATGCAATAAGAAGTAAATAAGAGAAAACATTAATTTATATTGGGAGGAAATCGTCTTAAAATTAGTCGTTAACATCTTTTTTGTTAATGGTTAATGAATGATCGGTATCTCTAACAGCAGCATAAAAAAAATCTTTGATTTGAAGATATCCCTTTGCCTTTAGTTCTTCCTTTAACCACTTTTCATTTTTGTTGATAAATTTTAATTTACGCTTTTGCACTTTCCCTTCAATGACAACGGCTATGGGTAATCCGCGGTATTCCACTTTCATATGTAAATCTTTTGGAGTAATAGGAACTAATTCTTTTCTTGGAAAAATGCTAATTTCACCTGTTGCTTCCAAAATCGCATATTCATTATCGTGAATATCCGGATATCCTGTTGTTCTTAAATTAGACAACAGCTCAGGTAAAGGATATCTACTTTCCTTTAACTTTCGATTAAGATAAAAAAAGAATCGCTCCAAAATCATGAGGGGTAAGTTGGGCTAGAGCTGATTTCCCTAAAATATTTACTGCTACAATAAACACAATATAGATAAAAATAACTTTAACTAAAAAAATAGACACTTCTAACACCTCGTAAAAAAATTCACCTAGTCCGAAATTGGACTAAGGTTTTTAAACTTATTTCAATTAAAAATGGTATCTTTTTTTCGTCATGTATGAATCTAAGCTAAATCCTTATCCTTTTAAAATAGGGGTCACTTTATCAATGGCTTCTTGTAATTTTTCACTGTTTAACCTATACATTTGTTTGGCGTCTTTTGATTCCGTTCCAAGAGCAAATAGTTCTAAGTCTGCTTGACATTTTTTCAAGGTTGAAAGAATTAAGGGTCTTTCTTGTGGGGGTGCGACTTGTAATTTATCGTCAAACAGATCAATCGTTAACTCTCCGTAAGAATTAACCTGTCCCAGAAATACATTTTCAATCGTTACCCCTAGTTTTTCTAATTCAGTTTGTAGCCAAGCCCGACTTCGTCCAATCGTGGCTAGTGGTTCATCCATTATTGTACCATCCATAATAATGGTCTGAGGCTCCTTGATTGAAGCAACCTTCAAGTTTATATCCTTTGCTGTTAAAAAGGTTGATTTTCTTTCTTTAGCATCGCAGATAAATCACCTGTTGCCTCTAAAACAGCAAATTCTACATCAGAGACTTGAAAGACATCCTTCCTGCGAAGGAGATCTAACAGTTCATCTGTCGTATATCTTTCCTTTTTTAAATTATCTTCCATAATCTTCCCATCTTTGATAAATACAGTTGCTTTTCCTTCTATAAAATTGCGAAAACGTTTACTTTTTAATGAAATTAAACCAGCGAAAAAGGGAATAGCCGCAAAAATGACAATTCCAATAATTCCGTGAAAAATGTTCCGTTCAAGTCCTATAGCCACTTCTGCACCAATATTCCCAATAGAAATACCGGTGACATATTCAAAGAAAGTTAGTTCGGAAATTTGCTTTTTCCCTAACCATTTTGTAATGAAAAATAAAACAGCAACAAATAATGCTGAGCGTACAGCTATATCTAACCATTCAGGCACTGCTTACACCTCCTGTAAATATAGTTTTTCTAGAAACCTTTGTACTGAAGTTCCTCTCCTTCTAGTTCTCCTACTCTTTTTTTTAAATCTTTTGTTACTTCGTATACTACCATCATAGCCTCATGCAAAGTTCGCTTCGATTCATCATCAAGAGTCCGTAATGCTAAACTTGAGAGACTTGCTTCTACCCCTCTTAGACTGGCAAAACACTGTTTAACATCTGATCCTACTGTCATCCTAATTCTCCTTATCCTTTTGGCTTAAAAATTAAAGCTCCTATCATGCCGAAAACAATGGCAGCTGAAATACCAGAACTAGTTACTTCAAACATTCCTGTCAGTACACCAACTAACCCATGTTTTTCAGCTTCCTGCATCGCACCATGAACAAGCGAATTCCCAAAACTTGTAATCAGAACGGTAGCCCCTGCCCCAGCAAAATCAATCAAAGGCTCGTATAGTCCAAATCCATCTAAAAGCACCCCAATCACTACAAGGGGTACCGCCAGCATTTCGGAAAAAAACCACGCTAAGAGAATTTATCTAAAAAAGAGCCGAAATTTACCCCGTTAAGAGTAAATTGGCTCTTTAATATGTAGAGGGTGCATAGAAAACTTAGAGGGTTATTAATTCTGTGTTTATTCGAGTTTTCGTTGATTAATTGCTCGATAAAGAGAACCTTGTGATACACCAGTTCCTTCTACAATTTCTTTAATAGGGGTCCCGTCACATGCCCATCAACTTAAGAATTTTCACTACCCCCAAGTGACAAAAAACGTTATTCTTTCTAAAAAGCTAGCTAGAAAGGGTGACATTTTTTATGAATCTTTCGATTCAAGATGAATTACAACTATTTTCTGAAGAACTGTATCGTCATTTAACCCCTTCTCTTTTGGAAGAACTCGCAAAAGAATTAGGTTTTGTAAAAAGAAAACGAAAGTTTTCTGGAAATGAATTAGCTACCATATGTATTTGGGTAAGTCAACGTACAGCGAGTGACTCGCTTGTTCGACTATGCAGTCAATTACATGCGGCCACAGGCACTCTTATGAGTCCAGAAGGACTCAATAAACGCTTTGATAAAAAAGCGGTTGAATTTTTGAAATATATTTTTTCGGCATTATGGAAAAGTAAAATCTGTGAAACATCGGCCATTTCAAGCGCGGCGCTCATGTATTTTCAACGAATTCGTATTTTAGATGCGACGATTTTCCAAGTACCAAAACATTTAGCCCATGTATATCCTGGATCAGGTGGTTGTGCACAAACAGCGGGTATCAAGATTCAATTAGAATATGACTTACATAGCGGACAGTTTCTAAACTTTCAGATAGGTCCAGGAAAAAATAATGATAAGACCTTTGGAACAGAATGCTTAGACACATTACGTCCAAGCGATTTATGTATCCGTGATTTAGGTTATTTTTCATTAGAAGACTTAGATCAAATGGATCAACGAGGTGCTTATTATATATCCAGATTAAAATTAAACCATACCGTGTATGTAAAAAATCCGTTTCCAGAATACTTTCGAAACGGAACCGTAAAAAAGCAATCACAGTATATCCAAGTTGATTTAGAACATATTATGAACAATTTAAAACCCGGTCAAACATACGAAATAAAAGAAGCTTACATTGGAAAGAATCAAAAACTATTCACACGTGTAATTATCTATCGTTTAACAGACAAACAGATACAGGAACGTAGAAAAAAACAAAGTTACACTGAAAGTAAAAAGGGTATTACATTTTCAGAAAAGAGTAAACGATTAACGGGTATCAACATATATGTCTCAAATACGCCTGAAGGAGTTGTTCCGATGGAACAAATACATGACTTTTACTCCCTTCGCTGGCAAATAGAAATTATTTTTAAAACGTGGAAATCCTTATTTCAAATTCATCATTGGCAAACTATCAAAAAAGAGCGATTAGAATGTCATGTGTATGGAAGACTTATTGCCATCTTTATCTGTTCTTCTACGATGTTTAAGATGCGTAAACTTCTTTTGCAAAAGAACAAAAGAGAATTAAGTGAATATAAAGCCATTGGGATGATTCAAGATCATGTATCGCTGTTATATCAAGCGATACAGAGAAACACCCAAAATCTAACAAAGATTTTAATCCGTTTGTTCGACCTCCTACAGAAGAATGGACGGAAATCTCATCGATATGAGAAGAAAACTATCTTTGATATTATGGGTGTTGTCTATGAGTATAATGGGTTTGGAAAACAAAAGAAAGCTGCATAATTTTTAAAATGAAACTCGTTAGAGTTTATTTGGTGTGTGTACTTTTCAATACCAAAAGTACATTACGTGTTTTTTAGTTTGTTTGAACGAAAGTTCATTTTGTTTTCGTTCTTAAGTTGATGGGCATGTGACGGGACCCCTATAAGTTCTTTTTTAATAGTAATAATGCAATAAGGAGAAAATTAACTTTCTTCTTATTGCATTATTGCTGGCTAAGTAGTTTAGAGTTTCTTGTCCTAAGTACAAAAAGTTTAGACTTTCATGTCCCGTTATTAAGACAAGAAAGTACCTACAAAGTTTATGATAAGGACTATTTTCCAACGATTGTTCATGAGATTTTAGTTTAGAGATTCATGTCTTTGTACATTACAGAAGCAAATCCATGTGATCTTATGGGTACGTGTAGGTTTAAATGTAGGTTACTTTTCTACTCTGTAACAAGTTTAAATATATAGTATATAAAAAATAAACAAGATAGATATGCTAGTCTATAGCTACTAGTGATTGGGTGTGTAGTAGGTATATATAAAGAACCCGACATTTGTGCCAGGCTCTTTTGGGTTATATTTGAGATTAGAGTTTGTTAAATTTAGTCTTTATTTCTTCTTTTTCTTTTCGCTCATCTTTTGGTGTACGCGTGAAGCATACGGAAATATTCTTTGTACCAATAAGCTTATGAGCATCGGGTAAAAGTTTTTCCGTTTTCGCTTTATTTTCTAAACTCCGTTTTTTTCCATTTAAATCATTATTAAGGAAACTGCGAAAATATATTTTGTCTTGTTCATTATCTTTACTGGTAGGAAATGAATATGAACAAGCCAATCTATCCTTAAGCAGAATATTAGCTTTTGTTGGAATAGCGTTATGTAGAGCCTTGAAAAAATATAGTGGTTTAAAAGGACCGTTTTTATTATAATCAATTTCCAGGAACTCACAAAGTTTTTTGTATAAAATCTTATTCAGATCTGCTAATGGTAAGTGAAACGATTTGTAATTTTCTTCATTTTTGTATATTAACGGTAATTCCAAAAATTCGTTAGTGCCTCTTTTAAATAAGCCCAATGTGTATACTTTATTTGCTGTATCATCATAACTTTTTTTATCATCTATATCCCTTCCAGCGGCGTATTAGTGTTGATGGGGCATTTTCTTTTACAGGTTCATTATGACATATTTTAGTTATTGATATCATTAGAATAAAGAGATTATTTTTTAATGAATTAACAAATAAAAACCCTCCATTATCAGGAGGGTTTTGCTTTCTAAATAATTTACTTTTAAATTGTAGTCCTAATATTTTATTGTAACGGTCCTAATAACCCCATAATTTCTTTGGCTTTTTGGTTTTCAATGCTATAGTAAATTTCTAATCCTTGACGATTACCTCTTATAACCTTCCCTTTCATTTTAGATAAATGTTGGGAAACTGTTGATTGTGGAATGTTTAAAATTTCGGTCATTTGGGTTACATTTAGTGTTTTATGTTTAGAAAGCTCACTGATCAGTTTTAAGCGCATTGGGTGTGCCATAACCTTTAAAAGCTCTACATCCTCTTCTAAAATCGTATTTTCTACGTGTTGATTCGCAAAACTTGTCATAGTATCTTCTCCCCTTATTTGTTCTCTTCTCTTCTAATGTCATATAACTTCTGTAATACCTAATATCATTATATTTGAATGTTCTTTGTGAATTATAATAACTAAATTATACAATATCAATTTGTGTTAGTAGTGTAGTTAATGTGTGGTTTGTATGAAGTTTTAATTTGTAATGGTCTGAATGTAGCCTATTTATTAGACGGGACAAAATAATAAAGTATTATTAGGTAATAATATTTAAGTCATTAAGTATACAGGTAAGATTAGATTAGACTTGAATTAATACTTTACATAAACCATAACTAATTAAGTTGCCAAGCTCCTTTGCTTATTGCAAACTTTATGTTGTTTTCCGTTTATTACTAATTTTAGAATTACGTAGATATTATAAATTTCCGAATCTATATTTAACTATTTTAATGTTTATATATTAAAAAGTTTAAGGATATGTGTTATTATTTATATTGCAGGAATCATAGCTACCCTGCTTTTTTTAGTTACTAAGGAGGAGTGCAATGATGAGAGTTTTAATCGAGTTTTTGTTATTTATGTGTTGCCTTGCTTCTATTTTTCAGCTTGCATTGGTAATTAGACGTTATATGGCCATAAAAAAAGATTGGTTATTATGTAAAACAAAAGTCTTTAGTCAATCATGTGTGACTGGTTGTTATATTCTAGCTTTTTTTGTATTGAGATTCTATTAAGAACCTTTTATATAAGAATGGATACTAATGAATTTTAATTACCTTAGAACAAAAAAAGAACTTAGAAACCATAATACATAAAGGTTATAAGTTCTTTTTTGCTATTGAAACATTAAGTTACTGGCAGGTTTATTATCCATTTTACGAGAGTTTACAATTTCCGTATTACTCCCTCATTAATTCCAGTCATATAATCTCCATACATATTCCTTGCGAAAAGCTCGTTTTGTACTCCTAATTCCCATTTTTCGTTTGTAGCAGCTGCAAGATAAATAAACATATCTTTAACATGTAATTCAGTCTTCTTTTTATCATAATTGTCATAATTACTAAAGGAACTTATATACCTACAATACATCTCAAACAAGTGAGTTTCATCAAAATAAGTATCTCCTATGACACTGTAAACATGATCATTTCCAAAAAGGAACTCTGTCATTTTCGATATTAGGTCAAATTGATGCTCCTTTAGTACAAACCATTCTGCACCAAGGTGCTTAGTTTTTTCTGGTTCTGATTTATCATAACGAACTGCAGATGCAAGTTTAGAAATGTAGCTTCCTGTTATCACCACTAGCATATCTGCTAATTGTAATCCAACAAATTCTTTAGAATCCTTCTCTTCCATTATATTGCCAAACCCAATATTCTCAAATGGCTTAGAAGGTATTCCCTGATCAAGAATTAGTGTAGATTGCTCAGGTTCCCATATACCGTGTAACTTATTCTCACTTAACCATAAATCAACATCAGAGCTTACCTTTTCCCAGTCAAATGATACTTTTTCAAATACCACATCATTAGCTAATTTCTTCCCATTCCCAATGTCCTTTATCATTTTTTTGTAATATGCTATTTGGTTCCTCATTCTAGCAATATTCTTATGTTTTGCCACAAATTCTTTCAAATCTTTTTGAATAGAGTATAGTATTTCATTGATTGTTTTTTCTGGATCAAAAAGATTTCTAATAACCTCTTCAGATGCTTCTAATTCACAATATTTTGTGAGACTGTATTTAAACAAAATAGCAGAGTCGATAAATCTTTTTGCTTCCAGTTGGAGAATCCACTGTGTAAGTCTAGCATCAATAACCATCGACATTTTATTTACTGAAAATAGTAAGTTAGAGACATTTGCATCTAGTAGCATGTTAAATAAATTTAAATAAAAACTACTATTTACTTCTTTCATACTTGCAACGCCGAAATTGAAATTGCCTTTTAGAATATCAATTCCTTTTAGCTCTTTCTCAACTTTATTTTTTTGTCCGCTTCTATAGTTTTCAACCAGTTCCAGGTATTTTTTGTTAACATTTTCTAGGGAATCTTCTGGAATATAAAGTACATCGGCTACATAAGAACGCATTAAATCATCACCTAGATTTATTCTTCTATCGTCACGGTATGTATTTGGAATTCTGATTGTTTCTTGTGGTCCTTTTTCATCAATAAACACTTGTCCCATTGTTAATCATCCTCTCTTCTACTTAAGTCATTTAATTTTTACTACAATGTAAATGGATAAATAGTACACGCTAAAATTACATTTAACGTTTTTTCTTAATGTTAGTATCTACAAATATATTATATATACGATATATGTGTTTTGTATGGATTTACTGTAAATTTTTTGGTAAGTTTTCACAAAAGTAATCTATATAAAGAAAGCCTTAACTCTAATTTTTATGAATATGCGTATAGTTCAAAAAAGATAAAAGCCCTCCTGTGAATGGGAGAGCTTTTATCTTTCATATAAGTGAATCCGATTTTATGATTTTAAAAATGAATGTCGTCTGTTATACCCCTATAACGCTGACTTCATTATTATACTAATGTATATAACGGAAATCAATATTATAGTAATAGGTAGATTCCCCTGCTGCTCATCTTTTTAATAATAATAGTAACATCATAAAAATTATATTTAAATATATATAGTTTTACGGTTTTAATTATTATATACTTATACAAGTGATTTAGCTCTTTATAAGAGTTGAAATTACGTTATATATAAGGAGTGGTTTGAATGAAAAACAAATTTGTGCGTATGATCATGTTAACGCTGGTAATGATAGTATCAATTTCAGCACTTGCAGCATGTGGAAATAATCGTAACCCTGAAGAAGTTGCTACAGCGTATTTCGAAGATGCAAAAGAAGGAAATGTCAAAGATTTTGGCGAGTTATTCACTCCTGAAGCGAAGAAAATCGTTGCTTTTGTGGGCGGAAATGCAGACCTAATGAAATCAGTTAGCAAGGATCTTAAAAGCTATAAAATCCGAAAAGTTGAAGAGAAAAATGAAATTGCTACAGTAACTGTTGATGCTGTATATAAAGATAATCCTAAAAAAGTAATCGTAATTGAACTAGAGAAAACGGATGATGGTTGGAAAATTAGTAAATCATAAAAAAACGGTCTATAAGAATTCTAGACCGTTTTTTTATTCCCTCAATCTTCTTCTTCAAAATCACGTAAACTAGCAAGTAATTCTGTAAATGTTGAGCAAATAGGATATATTGCTTCCTTTATGTCTTCTTCCTCATGATCCCAGAATACGATTGATGGTGAATCACTCGTATTTCGGTAATCGAAGCATAAAAGATTACCGAATGGATCTCTAGCAAAAGGATAAATTTTATGAGGTAATCTATCTTTCGTATTATTATATGTTTCTAGAATGGAGTATTTTTTATTAGAATCTAGGGTTAAAAGATTATTGAGTGAATTTTCATCTTGATTTGGAATATTAAAGGTATCTGGCGTAGGATATCCACCATCATACTTTTGTACACACTCTATAAAATCATTAGGAAATTTAATATTAAAGTATTGTTCTAATTGTTTAATTTGGTCATTTGTTATTTTGTTCTCATTTGTATTGATCCATGTAATGTGATTCATGACTAAGTACCTCCCTATTTATCGCTATCTTTCCCCCAAATTTTATATCCACCTGTATGACCGGTATCATGATGAGTCTGATAATCTACAAGTTGCATTCTCCCAGCATCTTGATGATGATGCCATGTATAATGCTCTGGCGTTTTCCCTATTTTAAATAATTGAATTTCTTCCTCTGTGAATTTTAAGGCTAATTCAGGATTTTCCATTATTTGTTCATATAATGCTTTACTACACTTTCTAGACTGTGTTGTTCTAGACTTTTTGAAATCTGCCTCTTTTAATAGTACCTCCCCTTTTGATTCAAAAATAGGAAATCCGTCAGCATCGTATGGAATTCCTGTAACTGGGTGCTTGTCTCCTGCTAAGTCTCCTTTTCGCAAACGAATTGTTTTTGGACCATTCGCGCCTTCATAAGTATACGTAGCTGCTTTCTGTAAATATTGTTGTGTACTACCGACACCTGCATATGAGAGATGATTACCACCCTTAAATTCATAATTATTTAATATATGTAATGCATTTCTGTATGCCGGGGAATTAGTTATAAGAGATTTCCCTTTAGTCAGCCCTGTAATAGCAGCTACCTTCCCAACTTGTCCTGCTTTACTAAGACCTTTATCACCCAGAAGCCCGAGTCCTAACGTTGCTATACCATAAGCCAGATAATGCTCTCTACTTTCCAGATCCCCATTCCAAAATTTATTCATAAATGTATCTGATACAGTGTTCCATGCAGCAGGAATAGTCTCCCTATAGTTTACAATTGCGTCTCGCATATTCAACCAGGTTTCTTTATCACCTAAGGATATCAGTCCTTCCCACGCATCCACTGCACCATCTACAAACCCAGTAGAAATACCAGTCCACGCAGCATTTAAATCTTTTTCATTGAAAAATGACTCTTCTGATTTTGGAGGGAGTTTTCCACACATGGCTCCTTCTTGAATATCAGAGTCAACTAAATTTCCTCCATACAATTCATCCGCTTTTCGGAATTTAACAGCTGCACGTTCTAATTCTACTGCGATTTTATCTAATTCTTGCAAGATGTTAAACATCATTGGCTTTGCTTCATTAAACATCTGATAAAAACGTTGACTGCTTGCTCCGCTCCACTGAGAAGCTATATATTCAGTTTGAGAGTATAAATCTTTATGTATATATTCTAATGATGATCTCGTATTTCTTACTGTTTTAGCAGCTTGTTCTAATTGTTCCGGTGTTACCTTTATTTGCGTGCTCATTCCATCCCTTCTTTTCTTATATATTAAGAAAATTATACCATATCATTATTTCATTAATGGTTATCATTTGAAAATATCCATTCCTAAAAGTGAAACGATATCCCATCATAAAAACAACCCTAATTCCTAATGAGAAATTTGGGCTGTTTCTGTTATAAATATGCTTTGTTTTATATTTTGTTTAGACTTATTTCTTTCATTACTGTCAAAGAATCTTAGTTATCTCAAAATTTCTAAATAAAAAAAACGGCATAAACCCCTAAAATAATCGATTTTTCTAAACTAGCACTATATTAAAATTGTTAGTAAAATATTCCATTTATCTAATAATTTGTTATAATCGTATTTAACAAGAATCATTGTTAGTATTTTACAAATTTATGATGTATTCTCCTATCCAGAAAATGAAACATAATGCTACAAAGCCAACAAGATTTATCATTACTTCCTTTTTTGTAGGTCTGTCTCTAAATATAAAAGCAGATAAAAATAACAAAAACACCATTCCATACAACCACCAAACTGTACGAGATATGCTAAACAACCCTATAGACAGTGCAACTACAAAAATCACATAAATACGTTCATTTTTTGAAGTAATCTTACTAAACATATTGACTCCTACCTCCTATTTTTAGAAAATAATTACTTTTCAGATAATGACTGTATAATATATTGTATAAAATTTTTTATGCAAATGAAAGGGGATTATTATGAAAAAAACATTATTGGCTGGAAGTTCATTGGTTTTATTACTAAGCTCAGGGTTTGCATTTAGTTCAACAACGCAAGCAGCAGAGAACAAGGAAGGAAATTCACCTACAGTTTCTTACAACCAGGATGTATCAAAAGAAAATAGAGCAATTGATATTAGTTCATTACCTCAACAAGATTTAGACTCTTTATTCCTAAATGGACAAGCTCCATTGAATCCAATAACACCTAAAGATTCAGATCAAATTCAATATGTTCACCCAACAGCTGGTACATTCAACTGGAAATATGTAACGACAACTTATGGAAACAATGTATTTTATAATGCCTCATATCGTTTTATGGTTAACGCAGCTATAGCAGGTTTAGGTGCTGGAGTTATAGCGAAAATTGGCAATGCTTTTGCTTCTGGTGTAGCAGGGTATGTAGTAGGCGGTCTTTCTCTTCCTAAGGGTAAAAACTATTGGTGGACTGTACAAAAATGGCAGGATCAAGATGCATACAATGTTTATGTTAAATACAATATTAAGGTTTATTCTGATTCTGGACGTACTAAATTAGTTGATTCCTATAGCGAGCAATTTGCACAAAGATATCGATAAATTGTTTGCTGTAAAATATATAAAAGACTATCTATCAAGAGGGTTTGCTTGTTTTGAAAACAAGCAAACCCTTCACTATAAAACTACTTTTATTCTTTATATCATTTACATTAGGAATCACTGTATAAACCTCTAAATTTAGCCCCTCATATTTCCAAACGTTGACCAAAAAATAAAAATATGGTATGTTTACTTTAGATTAGTTATATATTGAATGCATATTCAGTATATATAAAGTATAGTACTTAACTGAATTGCATAAACTAAAAAAGACGAGATGCTGTCAACATCCCGTCTCATAACTGCTACTGTCAAGGTGGCCGTTATTATGCATTATCTTTTTCTTTTAGACCCTCGCTTGTACTTTGGTCGGTGAAGCGCGGGTTTTTTGTTGTCTTTTTTTTCGAATTGCTTTTTCAGTGCGTATGCTGAAACTTCACGCACAACTGCTCTTGCAATTTCTTTTAAAAGTTCAAACAAAAATTCCATGTTATATCACCCCCTTTCCTTCCAAATGGAAAGAAGGGATAATAACAAGCCCACCTTCACACGATATACAGTTATACTTCTATTTTACCATACTTCAACACTCTAAAATAGAAAATCTGTCCAATTTTAGTCTGTATATAATCTTTGAGTTAATGAGTTTTACAAGAAATTAGTTTACTATAATTTAAATATGTATACTGTATTTCTTTGATTTTTCATAATTGTCCTTAGTTTTATATGCTATTTTTTGAGAATATAAATTTCAAATAAAAGTTGTATATTTTTTTGATGTGTTCCGCAATGTATCTCTGCCTAATCCTCTAACTTACTCATTTGCCTACTAAGTTTCAGATGAAATCTTTATATTTATAATCCTGGTATCATTATCTCTTATATCTCACATCTTTCTTTTCACACATTTCTCATTTTAAATAAAGCGCACTTGTAATTATTCATTGTCTCTTCCTCTATTTTCTAATTTATATATATTAACCCTTTTTTTTGTAATTGTAGTGATTTTTTCAGTGATGTCCCCGAAAAACGACCTCTCAAAATCATCTGTAATCATTTTTAAAACTTCAGATAATGCAATTACACTTGAAAGATAAAAAACTTCTTAGAAACAAAAATAGATCCCTTATAACGTTTTTTCGTTTTTTAGGGATCTATTCTCTCTGGGATTTCTATTCTTCTATGTCTTCTTTTACTTCTGCAGATAAAATGTCTTCAGCAAACTTCTTGTAGCCATTATACCCTTTCTTCGCAGCCTTTTTCTTTATTGCTTCTACTACCTTTTCATCAAGATAGAGACTTAAATGCTGCTTTTTTTCTTTCGATTCCTTTTTTGATCGGTTTTCAATTTTTCCTTTGAAAACTTCCAAATCCTTTTTTAAGTACAATCGTTCAGTAGATTTCCCTTTAGCAATCTCTTTAAAGGGCAATATCCCATCTTTAGCGGCATTATGAACGTAAGTCTTAGACTTATTTAGAAATTCAGCTGCTTCTTTTAATGTTAAAGAGTCTTTGTATAATTCCTCTAACTTTTTTACATCTTTTTTCTCAAAGCGATATCCGCCATCTGCTTTCCAGGTAGCCAGATTGATAGGTTCGATCTGTTTATATTTAATTAAATAGCCTAATTGATTTTTTGTTAAACCTACCCTATCGCATACCTCTTCTAAAGATAAATAGTCCATTTCTCACCTCGTCCGAAACTTTCATTCTAGCTGTTGTTTAAATTTTCTTAGTTGATACTTTGTTAAACCTGTTTCTTTTACTACATCTGTAATTGAGTACTCCTTATACTGCAGATACTTAAATGGATTCTCCATATAACGTTCTCGTACTTTATTAAATGTACTCTTTTTCGATAAAGAATTCAATTGCTCTCCTTTCTCTCGGATGGAATCGAAAATGGGACAACCTTTACAATGTTTGTAGTTTCTCTGTTTTGCCTGTTCTTGCTCATCTGTACAATTCACTGATAGGTTGTTCAGAGGGCAAATTGAACAATGGGTATCTTCTAAATTATGGATTTCTTGTAAAATTTTCAGACGAAGACTAGTCAAAAAAAATCTCCTCCTACCGCATTTGGATTGAAATGTACAAAAAAAATCAATTAAACATTTCTATTATACATTACCTAGACAGAAACGTTAAATTTTAATTCGAAAATATTTATTTAAACATTTCATTTTATACCACAATAAATAATGCATTTATTGTGGTATAATTAGAACTATAAAATTTTATATAAAAATATTTGTTTAATATTTCATTCTATAAAAGGTTGTGTTTAAATTTGAATATTATAAATTACGAACATAATAACCAAATTGTAAAATCAAAATCAGATTTTTTTGATAGCAGTCATTTTGAAAAAATTATGGGTTTGGGTATCCGTAATATTGACTACTCCCAATTAAGTGAAGAATCATTAGTTTATTTATTTTTACACGATGAGCCTTCTTTAACGAAAAATAGAAGTGAGCGAACAAAACAACAGTATCTGCACGATCTTTCTCATTTTCTTCGCTACATAAAAGAAGCAATCGGAACCATCCAGGAGTTATCCCATAATGACATGGAAATCTACTTCTATGAATTAAGTAAGAAATATGCTGCCACTACATTACGTAAAAAGAAAACAGTAGTTCAGCAGTTTTTAAAATATGTGTATGATAATAACGGACTCTCAGACAACTTTAGTAGTCGCCTTAAAAAAGTATCCGTAAAAAAAGAAGAGCTAGTCAATCGTGACCTTTATCCAGAAGAAGTTACCCAGATATTAGATGAACTGAAAAAATCCAACTATTTTGTTTACACTGCATTTTTCCTGTTAACTACAACAGGACTACGAATCGAAGAAATCGCAACTGCTAAATGGGCAAATTTGGTCTTTCATTCATCTTTAAATGCCTATCTACTTCGTGTAGTTGGTAAAGGGAATAAAAGTAGGGAAGTTCGTATCTTTGAAGATACATTGGATGCTTTATGCCATGTTCGAAGTTTACGTAAACAAACAACAAAACTAGATGCATCGAATACCTCCGCTTTTCTCCCTAAAGCTGATGGATCAAATTATAGAGCAGACTATCTATCTTCTCTTGTGGCAAAAAAAATTGAAGAAACAAATTTAACTTTTCTGCGCTATCGACAGGATAGAATTACTCCTCACACTTGTAGGCACTTCATGGCTAATTACTTAATGGAAAAGGGTATTGAATTAAAAAAAATTAGGGACTATTTAGGACATGAGTCTATTATGACGACGGAACGTTATTTAAGAGAACGTACAAGACGTCAAAACTTGGCCACAATAGATATCGGAAATTCATTATTTTAGTAAGTATATATAATAGGAAGATTCTCGATTCGATGTGTCGATTTTAGGAGTTAAAATTTCAATTCAATTCGGTTCTCGTTTTCAGTTTGTGAATTCTTCACATACATTTCACGAATTTCAAAATCGATATTTAGGAAATATCCCTAAAAACAACAAATGCGATTGCCTCTACTGAGACAATCGCATTCGAATTATTTAAGGCTCAACCCATTCCACTTCCAGGATCAGCCATTCTAGCTAATAATTGTTCTGAATCTTTTTTCACTAATTTGTTTGGTTGCTCTTTACTACCAGCAGCGGTGTAAACAATTCCTGCCGCTAAAACGATACTTGTTAATATAAATAATATTTTCTTCATATAGCACCACCTTCGTACATTATACCATTTCCATTAAATTCTACCACTATTTTTTTAGGGAATCTACAATAGAAGCGATTCCCAGCGCACTCTAGTAGCATAATTGACTTTTCAATTAAAGAAATATCATTCTTTGCTATCCCTAAATAGCAATATTGCATCGGTGTGAGCATACCATTTTTCTTTTCTAAATCACTCAGGATTTCAACTGCTTTCTTGTGATTCCCTCTAATAATTTCTAAAAAAGATTTTTCTGCAGAATGATATATATCAATATTCTCCAATTCTTGCTTATTCACTAACTTAATAAAAGCATAGGTGTTAAGAATTGATTGCTTTCTTTGTTTTTCCCTTTCAAAATTACATGGTCCTAACTGCTTTAGTGCCTTCTTCATATACCAAGATGCACTATCATAACAATCAAAGGTATATGATTCTGCTATATAAGCAAGTGCTGATGCTCTTAAAAGGTGGAAACAATTTTTAGGATCATCTATCGCTAAAATTTCCTTACATAATTTCCTAGACATTTCAAGGTTATCTTGTACTAAATAGGCATACGCTAATCCTTCTTTAATCCTACCTAAATAAGATGACTTAATAAAACTATCGGTAATTGCATTAATATCTGGAAGCAACATCTCGGCATACTCGAACAGAGAATTCTATTTTTCTAAATCATACATAGTGTAGTAAGTTAATATACCACATAAGACCTTCATCTCGATTGTCTTAATTATCTTACTCCCCTTATGGTCTTCAAGCCTGGATAACAATTCCTGCTTTTTAATCGTCCCGTTACTTCTAAGTAATACCATTTCATATACATAAGCCCACTCTCTATTCATTGCGAGTGAAGATTTTCTCTCTCGATCTACCAATAACTTGAGAAGTGATAAGTCACCTTTTGCATTCGCATATTCCATGGCAATCCTCAAGTTTTTCTTACTTGTTGTGACAGAACAGAAAGTGTGTAACATCTTTCTCTGTTTATGAAAATCACTCGGATATAATATATTAAGTAACTTGATTAAATTCCAAAATCCAAATTGGTTTTTTCCAGTTAAATTTTTAGAAAGAGTTCCAGGAGAAATACCAACTATTTTAGCAATATCTTCTTGATTTTTTCTTTGGAAATCAATTTCATCAATAATTCTACTCAAGAATTTCTTTAATGTTTGTCCCAAAGTCTTATCTTCTTTCTTAAGCATTTCGTTCATATTATTTCCCCTTCTAAATCTAAAAAAGAATACTGCAATATCTCTTATTATATTATTTCACCCTAATGTTAGCATATGGTATTTTACCATAAGCATATCAAAAAATATGTTATTTGTAGTCGTTATAATATTATAACTGTATATGCAATTGTGCATAAGTGTATCAAACGACAAATTAAAAGGAGTCGAAGATGTTCGACTCCTTTTTTACTTATTTTTTAATTTCAGCAAACTTATAGTTAAATTCTCCACCAAAGTCATTCGTTACAATTCCGTTAATAGAAGAACGCTGTAAGTATGATCTGCCTGATTGATAAAATGGTGCGACTGCTCCATCTTCTAATAATATTTTTTCTGCTTGTTTCATTGCCTCCCAACGAGCAGTTTCATTACCAGCTAAATCTGTTTTCACTTGATGAATTATTTCATCATATGCCTGATTTGAATACTTATCAAAGTTATAGCTACTATCTGTCGTGAATATATCTAAAAATGTGATTGGATCAGGAATATCGGGAGCCCATACATCAATACCTAAATCATAATCCCTATTCAGCAGCAATTGAATTTGCTGTTTGCGTGGCTGCGGTTTAACATGCACCGTTAACCCCTCTAAGTTCTTTTCTAGTTCACCTTTTAAATACTCCGCATTTTTCTTGGCTATTGCATTATCACTTGTTAGCAACTCTAGTGTTACTTGTTCTTTCCCAAGTTCTTGTTTTGCCTTCTTCCAGTTCCCTTTTGCTGTCTTCACATCATCTTTGACCAATGCTCCATTCTCTTTTCGGAAGTCTTTTCCGTCCGGTCCTTTAGCAAAATCAGCTGGTATAAAACCAACCGCAGGAAGAGAACCATTGTTCAACACAGTATCTACAAAGGCTTTCTTGTTCATTGACTGACTGATTGCCAAGCGAGCATTTTTGTTTTTTAACACATCATTATTTTGATTCATACGTAAAAACTGTACAGTCACTTCCGAACGTTCCTTGAAATCAGGATTCTTTCTATATTTATCTACAAATTCCCCTGTTAGCCCTACACGGTCAAGCTGTCCTGATTCATATAGATTTATTTCTGTTGATTTATCTTTTACAATATCAAAGTTAATCTCATCTAATTTCACTGTTTTAGCATCCCAATAATTCGAATTCTTTTTCAGTTGAAAACCTTGTTCATGCTTCCAATTATCTAACGTAAACGCTCCGTTATAAATTAATTGCTCTGCTTCTAAACCATACTGCTTCCCTTTTGAGTTAAAATATTTCTCGTTAATAGGTAAAAATGTCGCGAACGTTGTCAAGTCTATGAAATAAGGAACAGGCTGCTCTAATTGCACCTCTAATGTTTTATCATCTATTGCTTTTACCCCTAGCTGTTCTATAGGTAGCTCTTTACTATTAATTCTCTTTGCATTCTTTATATCAAAGAATAGAAACGCATATTCTGCCGCTGTATTAGGATTCACAGCACGTTTCCAAGAAAACACGAAGTCTGCAGCTGTTACAGGCGTTCCGTTTGACCATTTCGATTCTCTCAAATGAAACGTGTACGTTTTTTTATCGTCACTTACGTCATAAGATTTTGCCACACCAGGAATTAATTTATTATCTTCTCCTAGTGTATACAGACCTTCAAACACATTACGCATTACATTCATTGATTCACTATCAGTTGCCTTTGTTACATCCATTGTTGGGATCTCCGCTATATACGGTAAATTAATGGATTGTTTTGTTTCATTCTTGTCAGTTGCCTTCGCTGTGTTTTTAGTCTCTTTCTCTCCACTACAAGCAGTTAATAGAAAACTAGTACATAAAACAGAAGCAACAACCGATGTAACCTTTTTAAACATCTTACTTTCTTCCTCTCTACATGTATGGTTTATATAATTAAATTATCTGTATATGGAATTTTATAGAATACCAGAAGAGAGTTTTTCATTCTCTAAACGTATTTCAGCTTCTATTCTCATATATGTAGCATCTAAATAATAAACCCCTTATTGCTTTAATACTAAAAACGTAGCACTCTGGAGATTATTGTGTCAATCACTAAAGTATAATTTAAATATGACATATAAAATTATATTGATAAAACAGACGGAATTATTCCCAGCAAACTCAAATACCCCAGTTATATAAAACTACACATTAAGTATTATATTTGAATGCCCGAATTTAATTCTTATTTATTGTTACTTATTTGTAGTTTCTTTAATTTAGGTGTTTCAGACCAAATTACCTTATGTGACATGAATACTACGAAGGAAAAATAAACTACATATCCAAAAGAGAAAATCATGTAATTTAAAAATGTTCCTCCAATATCATCTCGGAAAATATTTAAAAGAAATCTAAAAGGAACATTATTAGGGTTAAGTATTTCAGGGAAGAAATATAGCCATAAACCTATTGTAGTGATTACTTTTAATAACAAAACAGCTTTATTCATCTCAATTTTCCATCCTTTCTCGCCTCTTTTTATTAAATAAGATATTTAGTTTCCTCTAATTTACCTACTAAATTTCCCTTTTTTCTCTTTCTTAGCACGTAACAGGGTACTTTCACTGATCCCTGTCATTTCCGATACCTGTTTATAAAAATTATCTTTTAATAAGTTAAGTGCATGGTCTATCTATTTCTTTGTATACTTTTTTGGTCGTTCTTCTTTAAAATCAGGTTTCAATTTAGCGTCACCTACTTTCTCTCTTAAATAAAAGAGAGGATAGTAACTCGACCGCCCTCATAATATACAATTACTTATTTAAAGTTTACCATGTTTATACCCTTTATTATATAAACAGCTCTCCTATAATAAGAACCTAGTGAATTATATCTTCTACTTTACTTACTTCCCCTCCTAAGGTTGTGTTGCAAAGTTTGAAAAAAGCATAAACGAGTGGACAAATAAGGGAAACTATTTATGCAGTGGCCATTAATTGTTGTAATTCATTGTACACTGAGAAGGCGAAATCTGTTTGAAGATTTCGCCTTTGTTTATATATAGCCTGAATCGTTTCGATTCCTTTAATGGTACGAGAAGCATGACGAAGAGTTTGAAATCCAGCTGATTTTACAAACCGGCGTTTGACATGTCGATGATCTTGTTCAATGAGATTATTACGATGTTTAATGGTACAGTGTTTTGTATGTGTATAATAATCAGCTTTCTGTAATTTTTTGAATGCACAAAGTAAAAACGGGGCCTTGTCTGTCGTAAGAACCAATGGTTCTCCAAAATGTTTTACCAGTCTTTTCATAAAGGCATAAGCAGCTTGATGATTACGTGTTTTTCGAAGTTGAAAGTCCAGTGTATGTCCATCACTATCAATGGCACGATATAAGTAACACCATTCTCCTTTGATTTTGATATACGTCTCATCCAAATGCCAAGCATGGAGTGCCGATTTGTTTTTCTTCTTCCACATTTGATAGATTAGATTTCCATATTCATGAACCCAACGCATGATAGTTGTTGGATGAACTGACACACCACGTTCCTTGAGAATCTCAGATACATCACGATAGCTTAAAGAAAAACGACAGTAATAGCCAACGGCTACTAAAATAATGTCTTTTTTGAACTGTTTTCCTTTAAAATATCTCATCTATCATTCTCCTCAACACATTTTCCCTACAGTTTAGCTTCATTTAAAAAACTTTGCAACGGAACCCGATAGCGACTTCCTTTCGCATATAGCTTCATTTGACGCATTAGTTTTCCTACTCTTTTTCGATTTACTTTGATGCCTTTTTTCTCAAGTACCTTTGTAATTCTTAACGATCCATACCGTCCCTTATGTTCTTTAAATATTTGTTGTATTTCTTCGCTTAACACTTCATTCTCTAAAACTCTTTTAGAAGGTTTTCTCTGTAAATATTCATAATAACCTGACCGTGAGATATTTAGTGTTTGACAAGCCTTCTTGATGTTATATTTGTGCTTATTTTCTTTTAAATATTGAAATCTTACACATTCTTTTTCTTCAAGAAGACCTGGAACTTTTTTAGCAAATCAAGCTCTTTTCTCAGTTCTTCATTCTCACGCTTGAGTTTTTTCATTTCATACTGAGAATGATAAAGTGCGCTTCCACGACCTGGAAACGCACTTTCCCCATTCTTCATACTCACTTATCCAATGATATAAGGTGTTAGAATGAATCGATAATTCTTTAGCAACCTCTTTTACAAACGTATCCTCTTCCAGTACCAGCTGAACTGCAGCCATTTTAAATTGACGATCATAAACTCTTCTACTCATAAACCGAATCACCTTTTTCTCTTAACTTAGTGTCCTGTTTAGTGTACCATCTCCACTCCAATTATTAGATCTGTGTCTAACAATTAGGGTGCAACTCATTAATCCGTAGAGTATAATTTTTTGCATGAAATCAGATACTTGTTTTGGATTTCTTGTGAAATATAGTTATTTTGTGTTAATTTGGCTTCAATTTGATTAAATATTTTATTGGCTACATAAGAGCTTGCGTTACTCCCTGTTGATTCTATTTCTATTGAACTAAAAGAAGCTTTTTTGAAATTTTTTTCAGTAAAATCTAATTCCCCATACATTATAAGAGAATCAGTTTTTATATCACTAATATCGTAAGCAGTAACCTCATCAAATATTATATGAATCATGTCAGAGGCTTTTAAATCATATCCTTCTGTAAAAAGTCCGTTCTCTTCATAAGGAAGTGGTCTAACCACATACCGTTCTCTATTTTGAAAAACAACTAATCTAGGATTCAAATCCTTACTATTATTGGTTAAAATATAATTTTGTATAGCAATGCTTGTCTTATTATTAGTTCCCAGAATACCATTTTTTAAAAGTTCTTTATTTTTAATCATACTTCTTATTTTTGTTCTATCATAAGTAATTGGATTGTTATTTTCCAAACTTGGTGTTTTTAAACAACTAATCCACCCATCTAATTTTTGTTGTTTTCTTAATCTAAAAGATGCTCCTGTATTAAAAAGTAAGTTATTAGATGTATCGTAATAGATATCTGTAATAATTTTGTTAGGTGTTCTAATTAATTTAAAATCTTCTTTCGTAATAATATTTCTCACAATGTTCAATAATCTTTCTTTATCTACTGTATTTTTGATTTTTAATTCTTTTTCTAAGTAGCTTCCACGCTCAATTAATTCGCCACTTTTTTTTGTTTTTTTTATTGTTGAATATTTATTTTGCTCATAATTTTCTTTTACTATTCTAATTATCTTTGATAGCTCATTTTCTTTTAATTGATATTCTATAATTCCTGTGCTTTTCTCGCATTCTCTAACCTTATTATGACTTTGAAACTTGACATCAGAAGTGTATTGAATCACATGTTTGTTAAAGAAATCTGATTCAACGAAATATTGTAAAGTTGAATTAGAATTAGATTCTAATTCCAAATGACAATACGGGGTATATATACCCTTTAAATTTTTGGGATCGATTGGATAACATATATCCAATTTTAAATCAATTTTTTTCTTATCAATAAAATTTACTAATTCATATTTCAAGGTGTTTTTAAACATAATTGCACTAAGTTTTCCCGATTCCTTAACGAATTGATAAACTTCACTTTCAAATTTAGTTTTAATTTTATTTTCATAGCGTTTACCATCTTCAAATTTTTTTGTATCCAACGAATAAGAAATATTTTTATCTATATCTACTCAAATTCTTTTTCTTAGGCCATTATTGGTTCGAGTTGCTTCGAAATTGTCAGAAAATATAAAATGTAACTTGCTTTTTGACTTTACTTTATTCAAATTAAAGTCAAAATAGCCACTATTAAGATTTTCATCAAGGTTTTTTATTATTGTTGAGATGTTCTGTTCTTCTATAATGTAAGTATATTCTTTTTCTTCGACAAATTTCATGTTTTTCATTAAATAATCCTCCTGATAACTAATATTTTTCGATATTTGTCTTGATTAAGAGAAATAATATCAACAATTTTCAAATTATTCACACTTAAAATATGCCGTATTTCCTCTATTTTTAATATATTCAAAAAGTTATAGTATTCCTTCGTCTTTTTGCTATCAATTTCACAAATAAAATGTCTATGTCCGTAGAAATGATTATTTACTACTCCTTGTTCGATTATCTCCATATATCTATTCTCAGAAAATAAACCATTTTCTCTATAGAAAAAATTAATATCATAATCGCTAAATTCTGATTTTACTTTCACTTCCATTATTAAATAACCATCTTTTCCCAAAAGTGCAGATACCATTGATATTAATTCATTCATTTTTTCTAAAGAAAAGAAATTAAAAAAATCATACATCATTAAAATCAGATTGAAATTTTTACGCCTAAAATCATATTCAAATATATCATTCAATATAAAATTTGCATTGCTTATATTATATGTATTTAACGCATAGTTAATTAAGGCTGGTCCTTTGTCAATACCTATATACTCAAAATCATTATGATTAAGTTGATTTATTAAGCCTTCCAAATACAAGCCAGGTCCACAACCTATATCTAAAATAGTTAAATCATTAGGTATAGTTATTTTTTGTAAAATATAATATAATTGATTTTGTATCAATACCTTTCTTCTCGACCCTGTATCGTTTTCCTGACTTAGATGAATTTCTAAGCACTTCTCAGAAAAGTCAAACTCTATAAACGGGAATTCTTTATTCATTCCAGAATTAAATGCTTTAATTTCTGAGAAGATACAATATTTATCTTTGGTTAACATTTCTTTTCTATTCAATTTAATAGCACCTTTCTAATTTACTATAGGAGGATTCTAGTATGCAAAAAAACACTAAAGAAAAAGTATTAGGGTACATTGTAAGAAATATAAATCAAAAATGGGAGCTTTTATTGTTTAATCAAACAGGTGCACCTGAAGCAGGATACCAAATTCCTGGTGGAACTGTTGAATCTTCAGATACACAAATCACAGATGCTCTTCTAAGAGAAATTAAAGAAGAATCTGGCCTCAAAGACTTAACTATAGTAAATAAAATTATTTATGAATTATATTTTCATCCAGTAAAACAAGAATTTCAAGAAAGACACTTTTTTTTAGTGTACACTGATATCGAAACAAATTATTGGACCCATTCTGTTAAATCTTCAGGTGAAGATCAAGGCTTAGAGTTTAATTATTTTTGGGTAGACATTGAAAAAGAATTAACGTTAGCTGGAGATCAACATATAGGGATAAAACATATTAGAAATTACTTAATTCATATTTCAATGTAATTATAATAAACTAAACTATAAGCTACCTCATTTTGTAGTCCTTTGAGGTAGCTTAATAAACTTATTCATTCTTTTATAAAATAACACATTGAAAGGTCACTTTCTCCTATTAAAACTGTCGGTGATTCTGGTACATTTTTAAAGAACTGGTCACATGCTTTTTTTACACCAGGTAAGCCTTCCCAACATTTAGGAGCTCTTTCTTTATCACCATAATCATCTATTATTACAATTGCCCCTTTGGATAGTTTTGGGTAAATAGCCTCTAAGCTTATTAAAATAGGATCATAGAAATCACTATCTAAGTAAGCAAAAGATATTTTTTCAGGCAATTCATGCGGAAGTGTTTCAAAAAACCAACCTGGATGTATCTCAGGGTTCTCCAAATTCCATTTTAAAAAGTTATTGTATACTTCATCTATTGAAGCTTTACAATCACCTTCGTTTAAATATTGATCATGAATTCCCTGCTTAGGTAACCCTTGAAATGAATCATATAAATGTAACTTCTTAGATGAATTATATTTGTCTAAAAGCATCTTAAAAAAAACACTTGTTTTCCCTTGATTACATCCTAATTCAACGATGTCTCCTTCAATATTCATATAAAGTACTTGCGATAGAAGATGATACATATTAACTAATCTATCGACAGTAGACATTCCACTATTTTCTTCTGCTAATTGATAAATCACTTTGTTATCCATAAATGACCACCCTAAATAGTTTTTACTTTAAAAACCCTACAATTTTCTTAACTCGTCCATTTTTTACTGAGTTTGTTCCATGAATCATTTGTGTCCCATAAAAAATAGCGGTACCTTTTTGTTGACTAACAGTCCATTTTGTTTTTTTCATTTCTTCAAACCAGGGTGAACTATTATTAGCCTTATTTTTGACTGTGAAATCTTCAGTACTATCCCAAATATCTAAAGATCCTGTAGTTTGAACGTAAAATTCTGCTCCTTCAAATTCTGAATTTAGTAAAATATTAATTCCAGTTATTTTTGGATTTTCTGGTCTTTCTAAATTATGAGCATAATCAATATGAGGAGTAATATATTGACCTTCGCCATATTCTAGGTATATCCAACAGTCTGGACTTTTAACTGATGGATATGAAATATTTATATTATCAATATTTCGAATGAAAGCTTTATTTAATAATTCTACTACTGAATTGGGCAATTCAGTAATTTCAATTCTTCCTTTCGGCTCATAAACTGCAACTGTATCCTTAACGGAATAACCATCTATTGTATGTACAGAACGATTTCCTTTACCAGCTTCGTAATAACCATTATTATACCCTTCCAATTGATTTATTTCTTTAAGGATAATTTCCATTTCCTCTTCCGTTAAGAAGCTTTCAACACTGTGAATCATTAACGTTTCTTTACTATAACCCATTTTTCAGCACCTCTAATTTAATTAGTTACTGTTAATAAATCCTCATATATATAATCAATTATTTGAATTCTATGTTGACAATATTCTTCATAAAAAGGTGTGTCCTGGTACCTCACTCTAGTTGCTAGACAACCACCACCACATTGATTTTTATATGTACATGTATTACATTTCTCTAGAACCTTATTTAAATCATTTCTTAATAACTTATTAGACTGCATGTGAAGTAGGTCATGGATATTTTCTACAGTATTTATATGTCCTACAACACTTTCTGGCATTGATAGTTCATCACAGCTACCAATTCTTCCATCTGGGTATAGTGTTAATACATATGAACATTTCATTTCTGTAAAATGACAAAGTTTAGTATGATTACCATAATACTTGTTTATTACACTTTGGATTGGTTCTAATAAAAAATTATTATAATAACCTTTTGTTTTCCATGTATCATATAAATCATTTACAAAATTAGCGTATTCGAGTGGGGTAGTTGCCCAGGCAGGAATTCCTTGATTAGTAGGATTTAGTTCTTTAATCTTTTTATTAAATTTATTATTATCTGCCGTCACATTATAGTCTAAACAAGGAACAAATCTAATAAATTTAATAGACTTAAATTGTGAATAATAATCTAGAAGTTCTTGAGATCTTCCTAAGGAATTTCTAGTTACAACTCCAATAATACCAATTTCTATTTCGTAATCTTCTAATAACTTTAATGTTTTTTCAACTTTATCAGTTATAAAATTTTCTTGATAATCTATTCTAAAGGAATTGGCTTTCATATCTCCATCAAGGCTAATTCCAATACTAATTTCTGGCCATTCCTTAATAAAGAATTCAATCCATTGTTTATTCAAAAGAGTTCCATTCGTTTGAATATTGATATTAACTTTTTCATCATGAGTTTTCAAAACATTAAGAATTTCTAGCATCTTTTCCATACCTATTATTAATGGTTCTCCACCATGCAATTCAATATTTATAATTCTGCCTTTTGAAATTTCTAATAATCTTTTAATATAATCAGGTTTAATAATTAGAGCTTTCTCATATGGTTTTCTCTTTTCAAAACAGTATGTACAGTTAATATTACATGTATCTCCTGCAAGCTTTAATATGATGGAAATAGGTTCATTTTTATTAGGTAATCTTAACATAAAAAAACTCCTTGGATTATATAGCAATTGAAACCTAAGCAGACCCCAATTGCTATATTATTATTGAATAACTTATTTTTTTAGTGCTTCCTGTACTTCTTTCCATTCTTTAACATCTACTGCCGAAGTATGACATGTAGATTTAGCAAGATTATCTTTGCTTAATCCTGTAGCTTTCACAGCTTCTAGAAATGCTTCATAATTCATTTTCGTCACCTCCTCGTATGATAAAGTTAGGTTTTTGGGATACGGGATATACCTATAAACCCAAGAGTATTTGAATATATGAGATACTCTTATTTGTAGAATGATTGTTGCCGTCCGCCTCTTTGTATTAGGTTATAAATTTGTTACCTCTGTCTAATAAGTCTTTTACGAATGAGTTGGATGTTGATAACCTTTGGTTATTCTTCGTACCTCTTAGGAGATAGTAGCTTTTATTATTACAACAATATCTATAAATAATCGGAATAAGGGTGTAAGATATAATCTATTTAGGTATTGATGTAGCAAAGTACAAACATTATGCATTCATGACCTATCACACTGGAAAGATAATGAGCAAGCTATTTGCGTTTCAAAATTATAAACAAGGTAGACAATGCCTATTGACATAGAGATAAAAACATATTAATTCTCCTGCATAATTAATATTTGGAGTAGGTGCTACAGGTCATTACTAGCTGTCTGTTGGCGATTTGACACAAATCATGGAGGATACTAGTCATTCCTGACTTAGAAAGGAAAAAGCCATGCTAATCATGGAAATAGCGTCAAATTCATTCAGTGTCACCTTCTGTAAAGAGACATTTTTATTTCAATTAAAAATGTTAATAAAACAAATTCGATTCATTGAAGGTCAATTCACCACATGCGAAGCACAATGGCCTTAACTTTTAATCAGCTTATCCACCCTAATTATTACCATTCTAGAGATCAATCCCATTTTAGGGGCTACAAGCGTGAGTGAAATTAGGAATATCATCCTCTTTGACAAACTTCCTAATTTTGTTACTCACACTAGTATTTATTAGCTTTTTAAATGAAGAGCAATACGAATTCACTAGTATATTCATTTAAAAGTACAACTCTTCTCATCTATACAATGTATTATTTCAAGCGAAAATTACTGCTGATCCTGTTTTACGAACTTTTTATGATAAGAAACGTAATCAAGGATATTGTATAGGAGCAGCGGCAAAAAAGATGTATCCTATTATCTATGCCACTTTGAAGAGGAATACACCGTATCAAATTCCTTTACTTAACGCCTAGAGATAAATCGTTTATTTTTTTATTCACATTAAGGTGTATTGGATTTACCCATTTTAGAGAAAGTTTCACTTATTTGCACCTATGTTTCACTCTTGACTTTTCATAGTTACTCTTTAACTTAAAGCACGGTCTAATTCAAGTTTTAATAAACTTTTTAAAGTATTATTTTCAATAAGTTCTAAACATGCATTAATAGCATCTTTAGCATCAGTTAGTCTTTTTCTTTCTAAACCAATTTTAGCTTTTGCATACTGCTTTGCTCTTTCAGAAGAATAAGGTGATTCATAAATGTTCTTAAAGTATTGAAGTAATATAGTAAATGCAGCTGTTGCATGTAAGATACCAAAGGCTGGTCTCATTTCATCTTTCCACGGAGAGTAATAAAAATTTTCAGAATAAATAATTCTTTCGTTGTAGCAACTTAGGGCAGTATTTAACCAATTATGAGTAGATTCATGAAGTATCGCTTCAGCTAACCTAAATTCATCTTCAGTCCAATCCGAAAAAACAGTTCCAGGAAAACTTGTTATAGTATAACTTCTTGTTGATGCAGTAACTTCTTTTTTATCTAATATTACAAGAATTGATAAATTGTTTTCTGTATAATAAGAAAGTTTACTAATATCCAAATATTTTTTTACCTCAGAAAAATTTATTTGTTTCGATGAATTTTCTTTAGCAATTAAATCCGGTACAAATAGATACGCATCATCTAAAAATTTATTATTATTGATTTTTTTTGTACTATTCTTGTCCAATATTAATGCGTTTAAATGATCGTTATAATTTATAGCCAATATTCCATTCTTGTAATCTTTCCAAAAATTAAGATACTTATCAGCTAAATCATATTTCTTTTCACTTATTAACTCTTCTAATATATGTATCGTTTGAAATAATAATGAACTATAAATATTATTAGTATAGTCTATATTTAAATCATGCCAATCAGAAACTAAAGGTAACATAACAGATTCGATTTTATTAATATTCTCTTGTTGATATTTGTTTATAGCATCGTCAATTTCTACTCTCAATAAATCAATTTTTGATTTAACATTGTTAACCATAAATTCCTCTCCATATCCGTATTTTTATATAATATTGGGGTACGGCAACGATTCCTTCTTTTTGGAGCCACTTACAAAACTAAAATAAGAATCTGCAGCTAAAAGATTTTTTTTATGATCTTTTAGGTACAGATTCTTATGTAGAAATATTAGTTTTTATTATTAATATAAAATGAACATACAAAAATCAATATAAAAGCACCTAAAGACATTTGAGGGATCGTTAAAAATCCCATATATACGGTCTGAATCGTTGAGCAATCATTACTTGTAAAACTACAAAAAGTACTTTTTATAGCGAAATACTGTATGATACATTGATACAAAGCAATTATCATACCACAGAACGATAAAACACGAATATAATACTTGATATTATCATCCTTTTTTATCATTGCAATAATAATTAAAAATATTAATGGATACATGAATATTCTTTGATACCAACATAGGTTACAAGGAGTAAAACCCAAAATTTCACTGAAGTAAAGACTTCCACAAGTAGCAATAAGAGAAATAAACAAACATAATCTAAGTATTTGAATAACCTCCCTTATATTTTTTTGTTGATATGAGTAGTTATTGTTTTGACTGTACGTAAAAATTTATTTCTAGCCTCTGTTGATTGAAGTTCATCAAATAACGTAAATGCACCTTCCCAATCATCTATAGAACAATATAACTCTATTAACAATGCCTTAATGTGATCTTTTGATGAATCAATAAAACTATATTTGTTATTTTCGAGTTCACTCAATTTTAGCGCATCTAACAATTTTCCCGTTTTTAATCGAATATCATAAAATAAAATAAGTGACCTATAGTAATTCACATCAGAACAAAGCGGCTGTAGTTCTTCTAATAAATCAAGATATTCATTTAAATTTCGGATTTGTCTCTTTTGAAATAAAATATTACATAATAATAATATTGCTTCAGCTTGATATCTCTTATATGTACTTTGCTTATATAAATCAATTGCTTTTATTAAATTTGTTTCAATTATATGCATGTCTTCATTCGCATAGTGTAATTCTTTAGCATAAAAATATAACCATTTTGGATTAGAGGGTTCATCTTCCATCATTTGTCTTGTTAGTTTTATATTTCTATCATTTTTTTCGGACAGATTAATCACTTCAGGATCATACCCATCATGGCGAATCATGATATCCACTGTAATATTTTGTGGAATACTACCATCAGCATTTATAGGCTCTTCATGAACTTTTCCTTTGAATTGAATCCCTTTTTTTACAGAAAACATTTTTCTATTGTCAGTATATACATGGCCAATATGTTCTTTTATCATCGGACTAATTATACAATCTATAGAAAGAAATTGAATCAATTTGGCTACTCTTTTAAATTTATTCGTACTATCGACGCAATAGTTATCAGCATCTATATAATAAATCCACTCTGAACTTGTTAAACTTATAAGTTTATTTCTGTGAAAGGAAAAATCATCAATCCAAGGCTCATATACAACTTTAACCATTGGAAAATATCGGTTAATGATCTTTGTAGTATTATCTGTTGAATGAGAATCCAATACAAGAATTTCATCAAATTGATTTCCAAGGCTATCTAAACATCTTTTAATACATCTCTCTTCATTATAAGTAAGTATTCCACAAGTAATTGAAGGATACGGTGCCTTTTCATATTGAAAAACTAGTTCATTTAAATTTTGACTGTTGCTTAAACCTACCCAATTAATGTAGTTATATTGTTCATTTCCTTGTATTAAACTTAAATCTTTTAATAAAGAAGAATGTGGGTGCGAATGCTCTAATCTAGCTACTAAGTCGTTTAATGTTTCCACTATATAACCCCTTTTAAATTATTTCATATATTTTTGTACAAATGTATTCAGTTCCTCTGTGGAATGGAAGCCCTCCAAGCGATCTAGCTCTTTTCCATCTTTGTAGTATAATAAGGTAGGCGATTTATTAAGTTTATTCTGTTCAAAAAAATCTCCATCCAAATTACTTGGTTCTTCAGCATTCAAAGCAAAAATCTCTGCCTTTTCCTGTTTGATTACTTTATTCATTGATGGCTTCATTTCTTGACATACACCACAAGAAGTTTTATAAACATACATAAAATAAGAGTTTTGAGAACTTATTTTTTGTTTATATTCTTTTAAACTTACATTTTTATAGTCTGGTTTTTCTAAAGTATTTGAATTGATAACGATAAATACAACGGCAGCTGTTAAAACAAGTGTAACTAAAGTGAAAATCCATTTTTTCATCCTTCATCCTCCTTAAAATACTAATTCCTATTAATTTTTATGCATCATTACTGGACATACAATAATGTCTCACTAACAGTCCCCCCAATTCCAACTTTTAAAGGGAGACTGTAAATAAAAACTTACAGTTATCATATTAAATGAAAATGTGATTTTATTAATAATCACATTTTTACTGGATACTTTATTCAACCACCATAGCACCTTTAAGATTGCTTACTTCTGTTATTTTATTATTATCTAATTTGAATTTCCTATCATACGATATAACATTTTCGGGATTGTGTGTTATGAAGATAAGCATGCAATTTATACTCATTAAATTAGACTGAATTTGCTTAAAGTTATCTATATCTACATTACTTAAAGATTCATCTAAAATAAGTATATTGGGTCTATGTAAAATGGCCCTAGCCATTGCTAACCTTTGTTTCTGGCCTGTAGATAGCTTAGCAGCATTCTCATTCAAATGAAAATCCAATTGATTTGGTAATGAATAAATAAACTCATGAACATTAGCTACTTTACAAGCTTGCATAATTTCTACATCACTAAAATCTTCTCCCATACATAAATTTTCTCTGATTGAATCTTTAAATAAAAATGGGTGTTCATTTAAATAGACAATGTTTTTTCTAATAGTATCTTCACTGATATTATTGATATCTACTCCATTAAGAAAAATTGTATTATTTTCTACTTTGTAAAGTTTAGTTAATGTTTTTGCGAATGTGCTTTTCCCTGTACCACTTTCGCCAATAATCAATATTTTTTCATTTTCATTTAATATAAGGTTCGCTCCCTCAATAATATTTCGGAAAGTGTCAAAACTAAAATTCAGATTTTGTATTTCAATATGTTTGATTTTTGATTCCTGTTCTTGTTGTTTTTCAGGATGAACAGGATATTGTAAAATATCCAAAAAACGATTTCCTGCTACAAAAGCTTTTTGCAATTGTGATTGTAATCCAATAAGTCCTTCTAAGGAACCCATTAAAAACATTAATAAGGAATTAATGAAAAGTAATTCTCCTAAAGTCATAGCATCAGACATAATTTGTTGTGCACCAACCCACAATATTAATACGGTAGAAGAACTTTGGATCATTTTTTTAGTGCCCCATTGTTATTGGCTGCATACTGCTCTTTTAGAATTGCTTTTAATTGACTTTTAAATACGGTATTAAAGCTATTTAAAAAGTATAGTTTTTTATTTAGTGCATATATTGTAGGCATATTTTTTATAAATTGAACTAGAAATGAATTTGTATTTGCCTTTGTTTCCATTACAGTTCTATTTCGTTTACTTAAAAGGTCATAAAAAAGTACTGTTAAACATATTAGCAATAATAGTGGAATTAGAGTAGTAAGAAATAATGTAGTGTTCACTCGATATAGTACAGAACCAATTCCAATTATAATTATTAAATCTAATATTCCTGATATGACACTTGTGCTCACAATATTTCTAATATAAGATGCATCATTAAAACGAGAGATAATATCCCCTGATTCTCTATTTTCAAAAAATCGGATGGGTAACTTAACAATATGGTTAAAGTAGTCTTTAGATATATTGTTATCGATATTATTTGCCATTTTAACAATAAATAAGGACCGGAAGTAATCAAAACATATCGATATTATAAATACCCCTAACATAGATAGCCCCCAAACAAATAGGTAATATTCTAAATGTCTAGGAAGTATCTCATCAACAAGGAATTGAATACAAAAAGAACTTGCAACTGAAAGAAATACAAATAATATAGACAAAATAAATACAATACCTAGCTGGAGAATGTTTTTCTTCACAAGTTTTTTAACAAAATCTATTTTGGTATTAATTATCTGTGCAGGTTTATGAAATTCCGAACATGGTTCAATCATTAATAAAACCCCTGAAAAAGATTTTGAAAAGTGATCCATTTTAATTGCTGTAATTTGTTTATTTTTTGGGTCACTTATTATAAGCTTCCCTCGTTTCTTCTTGTAAATAACAATATAGTGCCCCTCATTATTTTCATTTACCAAAGCTATACAAGGTGTGCTTATGTTATCAAAAACTATATCTAATCTGTTCTTATCTACCTCAACAGGCTTATAAGTTAAAAACTCAAAATTTCTAAGTACAGACAAAAGATCTTTTAAGTTATACCCCTTTTTAACTACTGTGAAATCTGTTAAATAATTGATACCATAGTTATATCCATAAAATTTCAAGATTGAAGATATACAAGCCAATCCACAATCATATTCGCCGTGTTGTTTTGTATGTATATATTTCATATATTTATCGCTTCCTTAGATTGTTGATTTCGTGAAAATAAAGAAAAAATCTCGTTATACAACGAAATTTTTTCTTTATTTTCTGAAGATTATTAACAGTATTTTCTTGCTAATTCACAATTATTTTGAGTTGAACCGCATCCACCATAACCACCAAGCCATTCACTACCTCCTGAATAACACAGTGCTTTAAAGTATGCACATTGAGCAGTTCCGATACCGCTACCGCCACCAGCGCCGCCACCATCATGTTGATGCATATAATTTACTCCATCATGTCCACCTTCAAAAGTCTCTAATTCTTCCAAGTTTAATTCTTTGATTAAGTCTTTCATAATTATTCCTCCATATAAATTGATTTATTGTTGTTACATTTCGAATTATATAACGATAATGAATATTCTTTTAATTACTTTCTGTAAAAAATATACATAATATGCAAAATTGCATATTATGTATATTCGATTTAAAATTCTATGAATTTTCTGATATAATAATTGATATTAGATAATAAAGGAGTCCTACAATGCAAAATATATTAGACCAAGCCAAGACAATATTATCTTCAGATGAAAAAGTTCTAGATTTTTTACATGGATCTTTAGACGTTTTTGAATTTAGGCATCCTGTACGCCCTGGAGTATTAATTGCTACAAATAAAAGATTATTCTTTTACGGCCCTGATTTAGTTGGTGATGCATGGGTTAATGAATATTTTTATGAAAATATATCAAAGCTGAAGGAGAAAAAGAATTTATTTGGTGTACCTAGTATACTTTTTTGGAATAAAAACGAAAGAGTAGGCATCAAAAATATTCAAAGCAAAAATCTTAATGAATTTGTACAGATAATTAGAGAGAAAATAACCAATGAATAAATAGACTCTACAATTTAATCTTGTCAATAAAAATCCAATTTCTCAAAAATGTAGAAATTGGATTTTTTAATTCCTCTAAATTTTTATGTATCATAACTTTCAAGTTTTGACCCCTAATTTAAGTTCCAGTAAAATAAGGGTGTTGACTAGTATCATAACTTATAGTCATATGTGGAGTGAAAAAGAGGTGCATTTTCGTGAAATATGGTTATGCAAGAGTATCTACTTTGAATCAAGATTTAAAAAACCAAATAGTAACATTAGAAAAAGAGAATTGTGATTTTATTTATTCTGAAAAATATACTGGAACAAAAACTGATCGACCAGAATTTCAAAAGTTATTGGCCAACTTAAAAGAGGGAGATACTTTAATTGTTACGAAATTGGATCGTTTTGCACGATCGACAGTAGACGGGATTCATACAATTAAGAATCTATTTGAAAAAGGAGTAAAGGTGCATATTTTAAATATGGGCTTAGTTGAAAATACTCCAACTGGAAGACTTATTTTTAACATTATGAGTGCATTTGCAGAATTTGAACGTGATATGATTGTCGAAAGAACGCAAGAGGGAAAAGCACTTGCTAAATTACGAGCTTACTTTAGGGAAGGGCGACCTAAAAAATATCAAAAAAAACAAATCGAACACGCCTTATTTCTTCTCAACCATCATTCTTATAAAGAAGTAGAAGAAAAGACTGGTATTTCGAAAAGTACACTTACAAGAGCTAAGCGACAATTAAAAAAAGAGCAAGATACTTAAATTAAATTATATTTTTAACAGGAGAACATTACGGACTAGAGCAGCTATCCTGTCATTAAACTGATAAGATTTCATCTAGTTAATAAAGGAGATACGTTATGGTTAGTATGCAAGAAACAGCTTATCCCCGATTAAAGAGTTGCCCAAGTTTTACAGAATTAGAAAAACTTTTTTCACCCAGCTCAAGTGAAATTTCATGGGCAAAACAGAAAGCACGTAACTCGTTTTCGCAATTAGGTCTATTAACAATGCTAAAAACATTCCAATGTCTAAATTATTTTCTTCCAATCAGAGATACTCCACCAGTTATTATTGAACATATTGCGAGAAAAACAAAGCTTTATCTACCAGAGCGAGAAGAATGGAGTTCTTATCATCGTTCTGGTACAGGAATCCGTCAAATCGCTATGATTCGTGAATATCGTCGAGCTAAAATGTTTAATGACCAAGCTCGTCAAGTCATGTTTAATATTATGAAAACATCTGTATTGGAAAAGGACGAAAAGAGCGATATCATTAATATTGCAATTGATGAGCTAGTCAAACATAGCTATGAGCTTCCTGCTTTTAGCACACTTACAAAAGCTGTAGACCATGTACATGCTGAAGCATATCGTACTTTATATCAATCCATTTCAGATGCATTAACAATTGAAGAAAAACAAAAGATAGATCAATTGTTTCAGAGTAGGGAAGGTTCTACTTATTCTGATTGGAATGTAGTGAAACAAGATCCTGGACGTCCCACTTTATATCAATTAAGACGCTGGATACATCGAAAAAACTGGCTCAACGAACGGTATGTAGGTTCTGATTTTTTTCAACGTCTCCATATTCCACCTGCAAAAATTGAAAGATTAGCAGCTGAGGCTAAAACGTTAGATGCATCTCGAATGAAAGAATTGGAGGCGCATAAAAGATATACATTAGCTGTCTCACTACTCTCTGTCCAATTTGCAAGTACTATTGATGATATTGGAGAAATGTATATAAAGCGGATTGCTAGTTCGCATAAAAAGTCTGAAGGTTCCCTTCAGGAATTGAAAAAAAAGAAAGAAAAACAAACTGATAACTTAATTGCGATTCTACATAATACGGTACTTGCATTTCAGTCCGAAAGATCGATAAAGGAAAAGGTGCAAGAATTAGAAAATATAATTGGTGGAACCTCTGGTCAACGTGTATTAAATGATTGTGAAAATCATTTAGCTTATGCTGGAAACAATTACTTTTCATTTGTATGGAAGCATTTAAAAAGCAGTAGAGCAGAGTTAATGAAAATATTAGAAACGTTAGAATTTAAATCAACAAACCAAAATAAAGGGTTAGAACACATGCCCATCAACTTAAGAACGAAAACAAAATGAACTTTCGTTCAAACAAACTAAAAAACACGTAATGTACTTTTGGTATTGAAAAGTACACACACCAAATAAACTCTAACGAGTTTCATTTTAAAAATTATGCAGCTTTCTTTTGTTTTCCAAACCCATTATACTCATAGACAACACCCATAATATCAAAGATAGTTTTCTTCTCATATCGATGAGATTTCCGTCCATTCTTCTGTAGGAGGTCGAACAAACGGATTAAAATCTTTGTTAGATTTTGGGTGTTTCTCTGTATCGCTTGATATAACAGCGATACATGATCTTGAATCATCCCAATGGCTTTATATTCACTTAATTCTCTTTTGTTCTTTTGCAAAAGAAGTTTACGCATCTTAAACATCGTAGAAGAACAGATAAAGATGGCAATAAGTCTTCCATACACATGACATTCTAATCGCTCTTTTTTGATAGTTTGCCAATGATGAATTTGAAATAAGGATTTCCACGTTTTAAAAATAATTTCTATTTGCCAGCGAAGGGAGTAAAAGTCATGTATTTGTTCCATCGGAACAACTCCTTCAGGCGTATTTGAGACATATATGTTGATACCCGTTAATCGTTTACTCTTTTCTGAAAATGTAATACCCTTTTTACTTTCAGTGTAACTTTGTTTTTTTCTACGTTCCTGTATCTGTTTGTCTGTTAAACGATAGATAATTACACGTGTGAATAGTTTTTGATTCTTTCCAATGTAAGCTTCTTTTATTTCGTATGTTTGACCGGGTTTTAAATTGTTCATAATATGTTCTAAATCAACTTGGATATACTGTGATTGCTTTTTTACGGTTCCGTTTCGAAAGTATTCTGGAAACGGATTTTTTACATACACGGTATGGTTTAATTTTAATCTGGATATATAATAAGCACCTCGTTGATCCATTTGATCTAAGTCTTCTAATGAAAAATAACCTAAATCACGGATACATAAATCGCTTGGACGTAATGTGTCTAAGCATTCTGTTCCAAAGGTCTTATCATTATTTTTTCCTGGACCTATCTGAAAGTTTAGAAACTGTCCGCTATGTAAGTCATATTCTAATTGAATCTTGATACCCGCTGTTTGTGCACAACCACCTGATCCAGGATATACATGGGCTAAATGTTTTGGTACTTGGAAAATCGTCGCATCTAAAATACGAATTCGTTGAAAATACGTGAGCGCCGCGCTTGAAATGGCCGATGTTTCACAGATTTTACTTTTCCATAATGCCGAAAAAATATATTTCAAAAATTCAACCGCTTTTTTATCAAAGCGTTTATTGAGTCCTTCTGGACTCATAAGAGTGCCTGTGGCCGCATGTAATTGACTGCATAGTCGAACAAGCGAGTCACTCGCTGTACGTTGACTTACCCAAATACATATGGTAGCTAATTCATTTCCAGAAAACTTTCGTTTTCTTTTTACAAAACCTAATTCTTTTGCGAGTTCTTCCAAAAGAGAAGGGGTTAAATGACGATACAGTTCTTCAGAAAATAGTTGTAATTCATCTTGAATCGAAAGATTCATAAAAAATGTCACCCTTTCTAGCTAGCTTTTTAGAAAGAATAACGTTTTTTGTCACTTGGGGGTAGTGAAAATTCTTAAGTTGATGGGCATGGGGTTAGAACAATCCATTTTATTTTTAGTGCAAAATAAAATGAAGAAATCTGAATGGATTCCTATTATGGACTTAACTAATCAAAAAAATAATGAAGCTGATTCACATACAACGTCTGTGGTTGACCTTTCCTGGATACCTGAAAAATGGTGGCGATGGATTCGTCCACATCAGAGAAGGAACGCTCCTCCTGAAAAGATTCATCGGCGCCATTTTGAAGCCTGTGTTTTTTCTCAGATTTGGTTGGAATTAAAGTCTGGAGACTTATATATAGAAGGAAGCGATAAATATGCAGATTATCGAAAACAATTAATTTCTTGGGATGAATATCAAGAAAACGTCGCTACTTTTTGCGATCAAGCAGGACTCCCTACAACTGCTCAAGAGTTTAAAATGCAAGTTTACAACAAACTAGAAAAAAGGGCTAGAAGTGTAGATGTCTCTTTCCCGAAAAACAAAGCTGTCACACTACGTAATGGTGAGCCAGTTATCACAAAACCTAAAAAGAAAAGAGTATCTCCTTTGTTAAAAGCCGTACGAAAACGTATTGATGAAAAATTGGTTCCCATTAATGTATTAGATTTATTAGGAGATACAGAATATTGGTTAAATTGGACCCGTTTTTTCGGCCCGATTTCTGGTCATGATGCAAAGTTAGAAAAGCCACCTGAACGCTATTTGACAACTGCTTTTTGTTATGGATGTAATTTAGGTCCCACGCAAACAGCACGCTCTCTAGGAAGTGTAGATCGAAAACATATATCTTGGATAAATGAAAGACATATTACAGAAGAAAACATTCAAAAAGCCATTGAGTGGATTATTAATGCCTATAATCGATTTAAATTACCTAAATATTGGGGAAATGGAACTAGTGCTTCAGCTGATGGCACAATGTGGGATTTATATGAAAAAAATTTATTATCAGAAAATCATATTCGATATGGAGGATATGGTGGAATTGGTTATTATCATGTCTCCGACACTTATATCGCTTTATTCAGTCACTTCATTCCTTGTGGTGTCTGGGAAGGTATTTATATTTTGGATCTTCTCATGAAAAATAAATCTGATATTCAACCTGATACTCTGCATGCTGATACCCAAGGGCAAAATGCACCTGTTTTTGGATTAGCTTATTTACTAGGGATTCAACTTATGCCACGTATTCGTAATTGGAAAGACTTAAAGTTCTTGCGACCAAGTAAAGAGTCTACCTATCAACATATTGATGGTTTGTTCTCACACTCAATTGATTGGGATTTGATTGGAAATCATTATAAAGATATGCTACGTGTAGTAATGTCAATTAAAATGGGACGAATTCATCCTTCCACGATTTTAAATAAGTTAAATACATATAGTAAAAAGAACAAGTTATATCAAGCTTTTCGAGAGTTAGGTAGTGCCATTCGCACTTTATTTTTGTTAAAGTATCTATCAGATGAAAAATTGAGAAGTACAATTCAAGCAGCCACAAATAAAAGTGAATCTTTTAATGGATTTTCAAAATGGCTATTCTTTGGTGGTGAAGGAATTATTGCAGAAAATAATCGAGAGCGTCAAAGAAAAATCATTAAATACAATCATCTAATCGCTAATTGCTTAATATTTTACAATGTATTTCAGCTTACACGGATTCTTCATGAATATATACAAGAGGGAAATAAAATTGATGCGGAAGCATTGTCTGATCTGAGTCCGTATTTAACATTTCATGTAAATCGCTTTGGGAAATACCGACTAGATTCTAATCGGCGCCCTCCAGATATTGAATTTGATATACCTGTATCACCGATTCCAATTGAAGGAACTGGTTAATCTAAGCAAGAGAGGGGGCAATTCATATAACTTCCCCTCTTGCTTTACGTTTGCGAGTGGCTCCAAAAAGAAGGAATCGTTGCCGTACCCCCTTATCGGTCTTTAAACTATTAATAAGACATTTTTTTCATTATTTAATAATTTCAGCTGATCTATAAGTTCCTCTTCTTCTATTTCGTGGAATTTACCGGATATTGTAATTAACATATTATTATTAGTATAAGCAAAATTATAGACGGAATTTAGAGTGTCTGGGTTGATTTCTTTAAGGGATTCTGCGGTTCCGCAAATGTCAGATTCAAGCGCATTACAATTAAGTAAATTAGCGATTATCTCCGCTCTTGGTAACTCGTCGGTATCCTCCTCATATAATTCTATCTCATCTGCAATGAGGATTCTTTCCTTTTGAATCAGTTTTGAATCAACTTTGAAATTGGACAGTAATTCTAATGTTTGAAGAACTGCAGTAACCATACCTTTGGTTCCTTCTGCTGTATAACTCGTATGAGTAGGGCTAGTATAAGCATTTAATTCTAAACCTTGTGATGTAAAGTTTTCAAATATATTATCGCCTGTTGAAAAAATCATGTGTTCTAAAAAGTGTGCAGTTCCTAGCGGTATTTTATACTCTTTATTTTCGAAAAGATAAGAAGTATTATAAGCTCCAAAACTAAAACTAACTGAACAAAGAAAGTGATTATAATGAACTTTAGGTACAAATACTATCGTTATATTATTTGGTAAAACGACTTTTTTAAAACGCATTTTTTACTCCTTTATTCTATATATGGCATCAAGATTTAAGTGATTCAACATACTTTTTACATCCTCAATAGATATGCTCTCTATGATTTGTTTGTAATTGTAATAGTAATTTGGGTTTGTAATGAAATATTGGTCTTTTAAATTCACTTCACTTATAGGATAATCTTGCGCTTTAGAAAAATGATGAATAAGAGATTTTTTAACTAATGCTAGCTCTTCCTCTTCGATAGATTTTAAATTGTCAATTTCATCTATAAGCAATTCAGTTACTTTATCAAAGAAATTGCTGTAGATGGTTATTACAATTATCCCATGATAATTGTATATCTTAGATTTAACATAATAAGCTAAGTTCTCCTCGTTTCTAATTCTCCTTATCAACCTAGAATAAGGAAATCTCCCCATTAATCCATTGATTACCTGTAATATAATATTCTCATAGCTCCCTATTCTTATAGGTGCACTTAATAAACCGTAAATTCCACTTAAATCATCATTCCTAAAATTATTTTTATCTATTATTTTAGGAAGAGTGCTAGTTCCAGTTTTATTTCTTAACAGCTCATTAAATTCTATGGATTGAATTTTTAGATGGTAGTTCTCCAAAAATTGTTTTTTTAAATTTGTATAAACATTTATTTGAGAATCTTCAAGAAAGGCATGAATATTAAATTCCTCTCTTATGTTAAGCGTATCGCCACTTTTGCTATAGTAAAAGTTATTTATTAATTGATTAGGTATAATCGAAAGAGAATCTAAATTATCTTTCGATTTATTTTTCAGGAAAGTTATATAGTCTATTCCCATTTAATTGAACTATACGTATCTAAATTAGCAAGTGTACCTGCGTTTGAAATTACTTTATTGTAATTATTGATTGCAATTTGGAATTTTTGAAAATCTGATTTTTTCACAGTTATTGTTCTCCCCATTCCATTTAATATAAATATATTATCTTATATGTAACTTAAATTAGATACGAAATGTATCAAGTACATTATCTTTTTTCCTTTTTATTAAAAAAAGAACATGTAGAAATTACTGCATGCTCTTATTGAGTTGATGGAAATATTGCAACTTGTTTTTATTAGTTTGCTATTTTCATTTGTAAAAATCGTTTTCACTAAATGATCATTAAACATGTTTTAAAAGTTGTACCTTTTCGAATATATATCTGTACTAGAGTGATTAAGAATAGTAAATTCTATGGTAATATAAAAATTAAAATTGATACAATAATTCTAATAGCAACGAATTCAAAACCCATTTGTAGGAGGAAATCATGTACGAATTAACAATAGGACTAAAATATGACGAGCCTTTAGAATTACATCATAAATACAGATATGATTTTGTAGGGATTGATTATCAAAATAATTATATTCATGGATGCATTTTTGTTTTTCGAACAATTAAAAAAGGTAAAAGTACAGGTAACGTATTAATTGATTTAGTTCACAACTCTAATATTAACGCCCTTAAAGCCCATATTCATGGCGATTGCCATTTTCATATGTTTCAATATAGAATGTCTATAAGCAACGAACCAATTAAGATTACAGATAATATTTCTTTAGAGAAAGTAAAAAATGCAACAAACGATGAATACTATGCTCTTATAAAAGAACAAAAATACAAGTTGATTAATGGTGTTCCTGCAATTGATCCGGTGCACAAACACTTCCCAGAGGTTAAATACCTGTTATTAACAGAATATCATGAATCGATTGCAAATATGGATACCCTTGAACTAGCCCCAATATTTAAGTTACAAGAAGAGCATATTTGGCATAACAATAGGTACTCGAATTATAATGATACTTCTAAATTGGATGTTGATGATAATAACCTAAATTCTTCTATAAAGTGGATTCAAGTAAAAGAAATTATCAAAAACAAACGAAAACATTTTGAAAAACAAAGCGAAGAAAAGACCAATCAAATCTTTGAACTAAAAAATTCAGTCAGGTATCGTCCGATTGAATAATAGTTCATTTTGATACATCAAGTGCAAACACCAAATGTTTATTGTGTGATGTAGTTTCATTGGATTTTCACATTACTTTTTGATATTCCCCCTTTTCGAAGGGATGTTGAAGGTTATCTGGAATAGAAATGGGGAGTATTGAGCTCCCCTAACAACCCACAAATATAAAAGGATGTTGTCTATGAACAAAGGTGATGCAATTTTAAGATTGTTGATGGAGATTAAGCTTGAGTTAAAAGAAGTAAAAGAACAGATGGAAAGAATGGAAACAAAGATTGAAAAAATAGAACAACAAAATAGGAAAAAACAAATTACTAGCCAAAAGAAACAAAAATCAACTTCTGATACGAAAGATAAACGAGATTGGAAATATCCCGCTAAATTGAAATAAAGAAAAATTGAAAAATAAACCGATGTTGCTATATAATGAAAAAAGATACTATTACGAATCTATGCATCAAGATAGTAAAAGAAGGTGCGGTAAAAATGATTTTCTTATATCGATTTGATTTAAAAGATAACGGAATAGATTTTGTTTTAAATGAGAAAATAGCTGCGGATATGCTTCCATACTATGAAGAAATGTTGAGGCCCTTAGTGGCATCTTTGGCTGAAACTTTAAGTTTTTATCGAGCTTTTAGTAAACATCCTACCATTTTGACTAGTAAAATATTAGATAATAATGAACTGGAAATTATGTTAAGTGAAGGACTAGGGCAATATATAGACGTATATACGAAGAATCAAATTATTTTTGAAAATGGAAAGTTAATCGCAGATATTTTAATAAAAGTAATGGATCACTATACATTGCATCGCTAGCAATTACTTCAGATACACACCTGTTTTATCTGAATAATCAGACAATAAAAGGTAGACATCTCCTTTATAAGAGATGTCTACCTTTTATTGTCCTAAAATATGGCGTATGTCTGTAACATCCATATTGGTAAACTTCGCAATATCTTCTATATCCATGCCATTTTTATGCATGCCTCGGATTAACTGTTCTCTTTCAGCTAATTTACCTTTTTCCATACCCTCTTGAAGCCCTTTTTCTCTTCCTTCTTCAATACCGACTTCACGAGCATGTGCTAATTTGGCTTGCTCATCAAATAAAACCTTTTCTCTGGCTTCATACGCTAGGCGGAAAGAACTGCTCTGACTCATGTTCTCCCATTTATGGATCGCTTTTTGTAACATCGGGTCTTGTTTCATGGCGATGTCCTCCAAGGTGTGGGTTAAATGCTCATCTTCATGTGCTGGTAACAATAGTAACCAACGAGCAAATTCATTTTCCCACGGATTAATTTTTTCTTCTCTCCATTGCTGAAGCAATTTGGGAAGCTCAATAAAATGAATTTCTAGGTCATCCAATAAAACTTGTTGCTGCTGTTTACTCCAAAACTGTCCAATTGTATGCATATCTTCATAATCAGGAAAGAGATGAAAATCTAATAAGTTAATTGCAATCGTTTTTCGAAGTGACCGATAAGACATTCCTTTTTCAAGCTGGGACGTATAAAGCTTACTCCAATAGTAAAGGGAACGTTTTACAATCTCTTGTGTATTTCTTAGTTGGATTTCGATATTGACTTTTGTTCCGTCATGAAGTGTAGCAAGTATATCTAGTATGGATAATTTATCTTCTTCATATTCTTTATGCAAATGTGGATCTTCAATTTTTAACGATACAATCGGTGTAGATAAAGACTCATGCAAGATTGCATTTAAAAAGGAAATCAGTAATTCCTCTTGTCCCTGTACACCAAATAATTGCTTAAAAGCAAAATCGACTCTTAAATTGACTAAAGGCTGATTCATGGTTAGAGTCACCTTTCTTTGTGGTTATTATATATATCTATTGTATCGGAGAAGAGAGAGCAGAAGCAACCCTTGAAACGTTTATTTTGTGTAGTGTTTTTTATTATACAATCCGGTATGTGAAATTATTTTTATTATCACGTAAATACACATGTAGCACTGCATAATATACTTGTTTTTTTATATTTACGTTAAACGCTTTTATTAGCTTATATGTAGCGTTTAACGTTTTTAGCATAGAAACATATTATCTCTGTCGTCTTCTTTCGTTAAAAATCAATCTGAACGGTCGTTTTTCAAATTCTTCAAAAAAAATAGGCGTATATTTGTTTTTTAGAACAGAATGCATATGTAGTGATTTATCTGAATTAGAGATGAATCGTCAAATAAGAGGAATAATCATATACTGCTCGATGTTTCAAATCTTCATACGTGTATAACTTTTGCTTATCAAATAATTTTGGATGTTTCTTTCTATAGTATCCGAACAATTCTTCGCCATTTTTCCGTATACGATACCGACGCGCTTGTCTAATTGTACCTGGTATTTCCTCAGGAGCAAACTGTTTAAGTATTTGTAATGCTTGTGCAGATGGGATTTCTTCCCCAGTTACATAAAGATGAATACAGATGAGTTCTTTTATTGTTATATAATTGTACTGTGAATTCCCGCCCATAGAAGAATCCCCTCTCTCAGTCATTATTTTTATCTGTACATGACTACGCATATAAACGAACCTATCAGTTTAACCTATCAGTATCTTCAGCGTTTGTTTCACTTTTTCATCGTCCACTCGATAAAATACTTCTAATCCTTGCCGCTCATATGCTACGACTTTATGTAATTTTAACCTGCCAAGATGTTGCGAAACAGTGGATTGTGGCATGTCTAAATAGTGTTGTAATTCAGTAACATTTAATGAAGTTTTCTTTACTAATTGATGTACAATTTGAAGGCGAACAGGGTGTGCTAATGCCCGTAACACCTCTGAAACATGTTCTAATTCATTTGGCTCTGCAAAGGCATTTTTCATCTTCTTTTTCCTCCCCATTCCTTTTATACGGAGTATTTCCTCTGTATCATACATTTTTCTGTTATAGAATTTACATATCACAAACTATCTTGCACCATTTCATTTACACCTTTATACTGAAACAAGTATACATCATAATAAGAGGTGCCTTATGAACAAATCAGAATTAATTAAACAAGTTGCAATACAATCCGAACTAACAAAATCACAAGCAAGTCTTGCTGTAGATGCAGTATTAGAGTCCATTCAACATGCACTACAAAATGGGGAACATGTACAGCTACTTGGCTTCGGCACATTCGAAGTAAGAGAACGTGCTGCCCGTGAAGGACGCAATCCACATACTGGTGAAGCTCTTACAATCCCTGCGGGGAAAACACCTTCTTTTAAAGCGGGGAAAGCATTAAAAGAAGCTGTAAAAGCTAAATAATATTTCTGTAACAGTAGCATAAATTCTAAGGATTTCATGCTACTGTTTTATATTGGGTAACCTTGCCCAAATTATTAGTAGTTAACGTTTTAGATTACCTGGACCATTTGGTGCTGGTAAAACAACTATATGTATGATAACAACGAGTTTTCTTAGTCCAACTGAAGAATTAACCTTACTAATCGATTTTGTAGCATAAACGTTCGTTTTTGTTACAGTTTCTATTTGAAAATATGAAATGTCTTAACTGTTGAATTAGCCGTAACAAAATACTGTACCAAAAATAATTTGTCACAATATAAAAATGCTACTTTTTTGTTACGTTGATTATCTATTAATTGGTAGTTTCTGTCTTATTCCCCTTTTTCGGGGTATGGGTAAAGAAACCCATATTAGAATCGAATCGTTGAGATCGCATGTTTATATACAAACTGTTGCTTCCCTTCCGCCTCTATCAAAATTGAATATAAATCATACCCTTGTATTGTCCCTTTTATATGAAAGCCTTTCAATAAAATCAGCGTAACATTCTTTTTCTCTTGCATCGCTTCTTGGAGTAACTTTTCCTGTATGGATACCGTATTTCTATTCCTTTCCTTTTGGAACACTTTTAATTTCGTTTCCACTGAATGTTTCCTCCTATCCTCATACTGTCCCTTTGTATTGCTCTAATTATAACACTCCTGTGTAAACAAAATAAGAAAATTCAAAAAAACAAATTGAATAAATCGCTTTACTTTTTGCACTTACAGTTACTTCCTTAAGTGTAAAAAGTAAAAACATTAAAACCCTAAAGAGCTAAAAGCAAGTGTTTTCTATATCGGCTTGATCTCTATATTATACGAGCCGAACCGCTTCCCTTTCGCACTCGAATTTAGTTTTTCATCCCTAGTAATGAGACGGTTCAAAACGTGGGGTATCGCCCCCACCGACTCGCCAACCTCTACCCCAAAAGGCAAGGGAAAACCTTTTCATCCAAATCTAAAAAGAAGGTTTTATTCTTTAGAAATTCGTGGTTCTCCAAACCATACAAACATAGCATCTTTGGAAATAATCCATTCTTTTCTTGTACCATTTGGAGCTAAAAAGAACTTAATTAACCCTTCCTCAATCATTTTTTGTAACTCTTCTTTCTGTTCTTCACTTAATGTAGATGGACTAATTTTGTTCTTTAAAGTAGCTCTCTTAATTCCCCATTTATGAGATGCTTCAGCAGGCGTCATATACTTCTCTATTTCTTTCATTGTAACTACTCCTTTAATATTATAAGTAAGAAAAGGGAAAAAAAGACGATCCCTTCTCCTTTTAATTTTATTGTAGTTTAGTGTTTGAATCTATTTTCTAAAATTGCTAATTTGATAAGCTTTATCTTTATATCTTGGCTTAATGAAAGCCATTCTGGTGTATTTATTTTCATTTTTCTTCTCCCCTTCATTATATGTTATAATAAGGGGGTATAAAAGAATGTTCGAGATTCTTCTATACCCTAGTCATTCGTTTAGCGGCGGATGGCTTTTTCATTTTTATTTTCTTCGTTATAGCTAATTCCTAAAATATAATCTACTGCTCTCTGTGCTTGACTGGCTGCCTTAACAATTAATGTTTTATCATTTTTTAAATTTCGCAACCAAGACTGTATATAAGCTGTTGAGTTATCAAATGTTACATCTACAAATCCTGATAACCCAGTTAACATGCTTGCTCCAATTTCAGCAACCAATTCCTCTTTGGAATAATCTTCAGAACCGAAATGAGCTGTTGCTGAAGTGATTCCGTTCCTGTTTAATCTACTAGAATGGCCTGTTGAATGAACAAATTCATGGAATAAAGTGCAATAGTATTCTTCAACTTTCGGAAAATCCTTCATTGGAGGTACATTTACATGGTCCATAACCGGTTGATAAAATGCCCTTCCGCTATTCCAGCTAAGACTTGGAGAATTTATATACCCCTTTACAATGTTCTCCGCCTCTTCAATTGGATTATGTTCAAAAGTCTCTTCCTCTTTTCGTTTACTTTCAATTCCTTCACACTGTTTTATGTTAAAGACTCTGTAATATCTCAACATTGGAATCTTTTCAACATCCCCAGATACTTTGTCTTCTTTTTCTAACCACTTCCAGAAGACCACAATTTCTGATTTTGCCCCCTTTTTAATTTTCCCTTTTGCTTCCTTAACCTGTTTGAACGTGAGATACTCACCTGAATCTAAAAGCATTGTATTAATCCCTCTATACGGCTTTTGAGTTTTCCAGTTTACAGCTATATTTCCGTTTATCCAAGGCTTTTGCCAAGGAACTGTCCCTTGTTCTAGTTTCTCAATAATTTTGTTTGTTACGATCTCATAAACGTTATTTGTCATTTAATTTTCCCCTTTCGTTATTTTTTAACCTTACAAGTCTATTATCTCACAAATAACTTAGACCTACAAGTCTTTTCGGTTGTTTTTTTAATTACTTTTCGACAAAAAAGACCCTACTAATTAAGTAGAGTCTTTGCTTAATAATTTTCTATTTAACAAGATATTGCTGTGATTTTTTTATTGTAAATTGTTGATTTCCTTAACAATTCGTTTCGTTCTCACAACTAACCAAAATTCTAATATCATGAAAATAAAAGGAGCTATATAACATGCTATAATATATAGCCACACAGATACATTAGTATCAAACAAATTCTTAGTTAAATTGCCAAAAATAATACTGATAATTGTACCAATTAAAATAAGAAAAGAAGATAAAACATTGCTCCTAAATTCTTCTTTCAAATCTTTCATAATTTGAAATTTATTCATCTTTCATTTCCCCTTTAATTTGTTTTATCCTCTATTTCATCATTGATTTTCTTAACTAATTTCACCTTTCCAATTTCCTCATAAGGTTCAACGGAATACCCTTTACTTTAGCAACCTCTTGCATATCTCTTCAAGCTTCTGTACCTTGACCAAATTTAATAGTTACTATATTGATAATTTATTCCTCCATTTTTTAATAACATTCAACTTTATTTCAATTTGTAGATTTAAAATAAAGTTGAATGTTTCAGTAAGAATTTGAGATTGTTTTGTTCAATCTTTTTTATACAATATAACGTGTTTTTAATCTTCCTAATTCTTCAAAGGATGTTTTTGCCCAAATCCCCGAAATGGGGGAATTAGCTAAAATTATACACTATGTCAAAAAGTACACCTTTAGATATAGTATATTCTATGCAGCTTAAACTACTTCAAAAGGTATCAAAATGTACTTAAGACACACTTCATAAGTACACACACTTTTTGAGATGTGTTTGTTGAATGATTTTATGCTTATTGGATATCCCTATCAGTTGGATACAGCACAGAGAATCCCCTTGTTGTGATGTTTGTTATTTTTAAGATGTAATCTGGTACATGAAATTTTACAATTAAGTTGTTCCTTTGTTTTTCTTTTAAAATTCTTATAGCATTCTATATAAATCTTATGGTATTATATAGATAGAAAATTTGTTTCCATTGTTTATACTCTATTGTACGTAGCGTGAAGGACAAACCTTACGCCCTGTTAACTCGGGCGAGGTTTGTCCTTTTTTTTACTTTAAGGAGGAATTTACTATGAAAAAAGTCTACAAAATTGGAGCAGTTATCACAACTTTATGCGTTGCATGTATCGCGATCTTTACTTTAACTAAGAATGAATCAGTCAAAACAGAAACTATAACACCAGAAAAAACAATTGTATCTGCTGCAGATGTAAAAGGATCACCTGAGAATATAAAAGATATTTCAAAAGAAGAATTAAAGCAAAAAATACAATCCCATGAAGAGTTCATTGCGTATTACTATCAACCTACCTGTCATTTTTGTAAAAAAGCTGCACCAGATATCAATCGTATGTCAAAAAAGCATGATAGAACCATTTATCGTATTGATATCTCTACACCAGAAAATCAAAGTGCCTTTCAAGAGTTCGACATTCCAGGTACTCCAGTTGTTGTAGCTTATAACAGAGGTGAAGAAGTTGAACGTTTAGAAGGAGCTGTTTCAGCTGCTACCTATGATGGATTCTTTGCAAGACGTAATTCGAGCGCTAGCTAGTATAGTGCTCGTTTTTCTTTGTAAGAAAGGAGAATTAACATGCAACAAAACGCCCGTATTCATTCTTTAGACATAATAAGAGGTATCGCCACACTATGTATCCTATTTGCGAATCTACCCACTATGACGGGACTAGATCCCTTTAATCAGGCAGGTTACACCGGTACAGATAAAACGATTCGTTTTTTAGTAGATTTGTTTATACAAGCAAAGTTCTACACTATTTTCGCATTCTTATTTGGAGTAGGATTTTATATCTTTATGAAAAATACAGAAATAAAAGGATATCATATGTATAAGCTATTTACCCGGAGACTATGTATTTTACTAGTCTTCGGTTTACTCCACTTCACCTTTCTATGGTATGGAGATATTCTACATGCGTATGCTATAGCTGGATTTATTCTATTGTTCTTTTATAAGCGATCTACTAAGCTTATTTTTATAACTGGTTGTAGTTTCCTAACGGTTAGTTATGTATTACATATTATTGTATTTTTACGAGCAAGTTCTTCTATTACTGAAGTACCAAATTACTATCAATATATGTTTACAGGTAACACTACCAATCACACTGTAAATCTATTTATACATTATTCTCATCAAGTAAAAGCACGTCTTTTCTTTCTAATGACTCAGGAATTCCAGCAACTACTCATAGGAATTCCGGAATATATAGGCTTATTTTTAATCGGGTTATGGGCTGGTAAGAAAAATATTTTTAAAAGGGTACCGGAATTAATAAAGAAAATTAGATTTTTACAGTGGAGTTCGTTATGTATCTCATGCCTTCTCTCTTGTCCTATTATCTACTACTTTATAAAAACAGATGTCTATTACTCTCAGGATGTACAACTATGGATTCTATTTGGAGGGAAAATGCTAGCTATATTCTATATTTGTACTCTACTGAGAGTTTGTGAGAATAAAAAATATATAGAATGCCTGCACCCCTTTATGAACGTTGGCCAGTATGCTTTAACGAATTACATCACTCAAAGCATACTTACGCTTGTGATTCTTTCGTGGTGCTTTAAAGATGTCTCACACTTATATTACTGGCAACTATGTATCTTTGGGCTTTTAATTATTTTTGTACAAATACTATTCAGCAAGATTTGGAGTAAATATTTCCGCTATGGTCCTATTGAGTGGATATGGAGAAAAGGAATTTATAAGAAATAGACTATTTTTTACCAGCTACATGCAATTAACTGAAAAAAATGTTAAAATATTATATGAAAGATTAAAGATATATTTGTGGTTGTAAAATGGTGTTATTAAAATTAAAGTGGTTCAAGTCAGAGAAAGGCACCTTTTGGTGCTTTTTCTCTGACTTGAACCTATATTCCATAGAAATCCACTTAACATAATATAAGGTAATATTAATTTAATTATAAAGATAGGTGATAATATGTTTAGTATTAACAATAACCCTCGAAAAAGTAAAATACGAAAAGTTAAATTACAAGTACCTGGTGATGTGAAATATGAACTTCACACTACTTATAACTTGTTATTAAAGGAGGGATATCAGGTTTTATCTGTAATCAATATTAAAAATGGTGGTATCATTGTGTACCGTCATTTATATGAAGATACCAATTTATACGAAGAAAATTCTATTGTATTAAAAATTCGATTAATTACAAATAAAGGAACGGTTTTCCCTGAGCCATATCTGTACGCACATTATATATCGGCAAGAACCACTATAGACCTTGCTGATATATTTATTGAAGAACCAATACGTAACTTGGGGTTAGGAAGCATATTAATGAAACATTTACTACAAATAGCAGTAGAATCTCAGGTAGACAAAGTAACTGGTCTTATGGTTAGTGATGATAGTCAACATAAAGCCAAACAAATTAATTTTTATATGAAACATGGATTCGAGATATCTGGTAATCGTCTTTTATGGAAGCAAAGCGCATAAAAATCAAAAATATTAAATTCACAAAAAGAGGATGCTATACCTTTTATTGAGTATAGTATCCTCTTTTAAAACATCCTATTTCAATGTCATGTGTGCAAGCACCACATTTTTATCAAGAAATCTGAAGTATGACAACAATTAAGTTCATACTAGCATGAACAACAAATGATATTAGTAACCTATTGGTACGCACATATACTACAGCAAGTACAAGTCCAATTAAAAAATAACCAAATATAAACGGAAAATCAAAATGCATAATAGAAAAGAACAATGAGCTTATTATTATGCTCCAAGTTTGCTTAAACTTAGACATTAAAATGTTTATGGCCGCATAACGAAAAACAAACTCTTCTACTAACGGTGCAAGAAGAACAATTGAAATAAGTGCCACAGGAGATATTGCTGCTGCAGCGACTGTATTAGACGTATTTGCTGATTGCGTAGTTAGCTGAAATACACTCTTATCTAATACACTACCAACCATCTGCGCAAGAAATACGAATATGATCCCAACTAAAATCCATATGAATGATTTTCTTGATAATTTAATCGATAACTTTGGATCACTTATTAATTCTTTACTATATATAAGAAAAAAGATTATCAGCGTAAGTGAAAACCCAATTAGTTCCCAATGCACAAGAAGTTTTTGGATTGCTTGCTGTTGGTTTCCCTGAATATCATACCAACCTGTCTTTGCTAGCAATAGTACACCTATTATCCCTACAAATTGTGTCATAACAAAATAAATCAAAATGACGAAACCCGATTTATATTTAATACCACTACTCATATTCTTAATTCCATCCTCCACTTTCTTTATCTTTTCGATACCACTCATTACAGCAACAATAAGCACAAAATGCTAGATAACTAGCATTTCAGCTACTAATCGCTCCCACATAATTATTCTGCTTAGTTTTCTAACAAACTAATTCGTTGTAAAAACTTAACTGCAAAGTACCCTCTAAACTCTTCTAGAAAAACCACTTGCGTGCCACTCTCTGCTGTAAACTGATCTGTCCTACAAGTCCATACTTTTCCGTCATAACGCTTTGCCTCTAAGCAAGTGTGCATTACTACCTTGTCGCCTACCTTTAATCCGTCCATCACACCAAATACCGTTTGATATGCTTCTTTATATCTACGTTTTATGAAATCAACTTGCTTCTTTGTTCTAACATTTGCAAAACGTCCCTTCATATAATCCGAGCAAACGTGATCTATATCTTCTAGAGGACCGGTAAAGTAAGTAGAGCATTGCTTACCTCCACTTGTTGTATAAGTCATTTCCACTCCACCACGTTCATCTTTTATCATTTCAAGTGTTGGCTTCATGCTTGCACCTCTTTTAATTCCACCTTCAATTTCTCTTGAAATCTCACAAATGTTTCATTTGAAAATCGAACAGCTGCACTTGGATATTTGTACTGAAAAAAACCGTCGTCAAATTGTATCTTTGTTTTGTCGTACCAATATTGAAATGCTACTTCATTTGAGTAATCTTCCAAATCTACCTGTAATTCCTCAATAAGCTTCCATTCTGTCCTTGCATCATCTTCTGTAAAGCGCCCTTCTCTGCGATCATATAGCAAATTCTTTTTGATATAAGTAATGGTTCCTTCAATATCAACCACATCTTCTTTTGCAATTTTGCAAAGTATCTGATCCGGTCTTCGGCTAATTAAGTATTCTTCTATACTTTTGTTTCTTCCTAATGAAAACCAATGAGAAAAGTTACCGAAGTCTGTAACAGCTGTAAAAACTCCGGATTGATCGTATAAAAATACCCCCCATCCTTCTCCATCTACTGACGGAACTGTATAACGATATGCGGCTGTTTGTGTCATTCTCATTTCTCCTTTTTTGTATGTAAATAAAGACTTTGTACAGTTATTTTGTTCGCCAATTTTTGTAGGATAACGCTCCTTTGTAATACGTAAAATCAACTCTAGGCAAAAGAATCCCCAGTTCCCTTCCGCCTTGATGAATACCAAACCAAATACCTTCATTTTCCCATGTATCCCGTCCTAATCGAATTTCTTTAAAGCTACTTACATACGGGTACAAAAATCTTTCTAAATAGGATTCATACGTATTTTGAAACATTGGAAAATATGCAGATACATCGGACATAGGGTCTTTATATTTTTCCTTATAATATTCGTAAAACTTCTCTCCCTCTATATCTAAAAAGAATTGAAATTCAATGCTTTCTTTCCCTTCTGGTGGAAATAATACATATATATCTTTAAACACTAGCTTCCTCCGTCCTCTTTATAAATGTTATATATTGATTTAACAATTATAATTCCATAGATATGTATCAAACCTCATGCAACCTTCAAATGCTTTAATCCCATTTCAAGCGCACCAGTTCCACCAAATCCTTGATTAAATAAAAGGGGGACATCATACTTCTTTGCGTACTCTTTTGCTACATCAATAGATACATGGCCACATGCACCTTTTTGAATGACAATAACATCACATTTTTTTATAACACTTCGAAAGGTTTTCTTTACGCCTCCGTGATTTTTCCCATCATGAAAAATAACCTGGCAATCTCTTTTTTTGGCCAACTTCTCTAACGTTCTTCCATTTGATCCACCTAAAACTAGAATTGTACTCATTCCCATTCACTCTCCTTATCTTTCTTCTTTATGTACGTACTTGGTGATGTTAATAACACAAGTGTACAAGCTACAATATTCATTAATACGAAACAAATTAATAATAATATAACGAAAATTGGTGACAACAAGATGAGAATAAAGCCACTTACTACCAAGCATATAAAAATAAAGCCATTGCTCATGTCTTCGTAACCATCTAGTCCTTGTACAATATTCAAACTATGCATCCATACTGTGATACTATCCCAATTTTCTATTAACAGATAGCCACCACCCAACAGAAAAGCCCAGCCAAGCAACGTTCCTAATAATCCAGAATTTCGTCCTATATAATACCCCGAAACAAAATTCGCAGCAGTACCAATTAACATTCTCATTTGTATTCCTCCATATCCATTTCATTTAGCGTTATATACAAATTTCTTTTAACCATGGTTTTATTATATCAGAAAATTATGAATATTCAATAAATAATTTTAGGTACTCTTTATTTTTTTATAAAAGGGTTGTGTTTTTCTCCACAACCCTCACTTTCTTCTTAATCCACAGGTACTTCTTCTTGTCCATGTGGAATTTGTTCAATTGGTGTTACAATTTGAGCATATTTGTTTACCTGCACTTTAAATTGTCGTGGTTCTAAGAAGTTTACCTGTTGAATTAAAACTTCAATATGAAACGTATCTACTTTTTTCCCACGATCAATTTTGGTAATACGCGCATTGTAAAACTTATCTCCATTTAGAAAATACCTTTGAACAGCTTCTGTAGCCAGCATACGCTCATTACTTGTCATCTTCATTGGTTCAATACCAAATCCAGCCTTTGTAAACAAATACGGAACATCATAACTACTATTAGAAATTTTTCGTAGTAAATCCTCTACAGTTTTTGTCTTTGCGATATATTCCTCTTCCTTTGTATCAAATCCCTTTGGCTTATCTCCAAGCATCTCGATTTCATCTTGATTGACTTGCTCTTCCTCTTGTACTTGAGATTTCATCATGTAACGATGAATCGTATTATAAGTAGCAACGCCTACTACCAACACAATAATCCCCAATATAACTAAGTACTTACGAGGCAGATTCGCTAACACATTCATGACTTTCTTCATTTCTTCACATCCCATATCAGTCTATAACATTACGAATTTGCGTCATATGTTGACCTCTTGCCGTATAGTTTAGACCTGTAATTTGTACACCTTTATTATCACCAATATGAATCATTCTTTGATTCCCCATATAAATTGCAACGTGCCCTGGGTTTTCATAGAAAATAAGATCCCCTGGTTGTGCATGATTGATATCTGGTACTGGTTTACCTTGTCCGACTTGAGCACCTGTCCAATCTCCAAGTTGTACACCTATGCTTGTTCTAAAGACATACTGCGTAAATCCTGAACAATCTGAAGAGCCACCTGGTGGATTACGGTCTCCTAATACATATCTGACTTTTCCTTGCCCTAGCCATTTTTTCGCTTCTTCCAGTACCTTTTGTCGTTTAGCATTTGTCATGGTAGGAGAACCACCAGATGATAACCCTGGATCATCATTTTTCTTAAAGAACTTCATTGGATCCATCGGTTGATCGTTTATACGAATTTGGAAATCTAAATGGACAGCGTATCCAAGCATGTTCAGAACACCACCAACATAGTTAGAACCACCCATTTCCCCGATAATTTGTCCTTTTGTTACCATAGTTCCTGGAGTAACTGAAATCTTACTCAAGTGTAAATAACGGGATACAATGCCATTTCCATGGTCAATATAGACACCTAGACCACCGTAGTTTACATATCCTGTTTGAGCTGTAACTATTCCTGCTTCCATCGACCATACAGGGTCTCCTGGTTTTCCAGCGGTCATGGCTCCAATATCTACAGCATTATGCGGTTTGTTATTATGAATTTCATCAAATGTACCTGTAATACGCCCTGATTTCGTTGGCCATTTCCAACCTTTATCAGAAATCCATTCTCCATCTCCATTTGCTACACAACCTAAATCCTTGTAATATTTTAAAACTTTGGAAACATATGTAAAATCCCCGTAACACGCATTTACCTTGGTTCGAAAGTTATTCGGATCGGAGCAACCACCTGGATTTAAATGATTCTTACTTCTTGAGAACTCAATAGCTGTTTCTTCTGAATAGCCACCCTTTGCTAAAGCGTAACTAATAAAACCTTCGCCAAAGTTGTATGACTGCAAAGCGAGTGCAATGTCACCATTGGCCTTTCCTAGTACATCTTTAAATTCCCGTACACCTGCTTCTATAGAAATATTGGGATCTTTAATACACCCTACACGAGCATTTCCCTTTACACCAATACAAGATGAGCTCATATCTCCATATTGCCCCTCTGAAGCCTGCATCGGGTCATTTCCTGCTCCACCTGATTCCTGCATCATTTGGGCAGCCAAAATACCAACATATTGAGCAACACCATGTTTTTCTGCCATTTCTTTAATTTTTGGAAGATATCCTGTAACTTTTGCATTAAGATTGACAGGCTCCCCGCCAGGGCTCACATTACCTACACACATACCACCAACAAAATTACTAGAAGGTGCTAGATGTCCATACATACCTTCTAACATCCCGGCTTCTAATATCTCACGCGCACGCTCTTTTTGACTTTTACTAAACTTTGCGAGTTCCATAGCTTTCTCTAGCCCATGAGAAGATGTTGTCACTTTTTTACTTCCACTCGCATTAATCTCATCTATTTTTTTCTTAAAATCTGTATCTCCTAATATCTTTTTTACATCTGGTCCGGAGTAACTTTCAGATTTTGTTTTTTGCATCTCCTTTTTCTTTTTTTCGCAAGGACCATTCGGTCCCGCCTCGCATACCTCTTTTTCCGTATATTCTTCATATTGGATATCCAAGAAATATGATATAGCATCATGCGGATCTTTACCAGTTAAATCATTATCATATCGTGCCATGTCAAAGGCGACGACCTCTTTCCAATCCACATTCAAAGCCATTGAGACTTCCATATATTTTTTTACTTGTTCCTCTGTCTTATCTTCATCATCGGTAAAAGGTACAAAAGAGACTAAAATCACACACACAGCAATAATTACTCCCATTACCAAAGCGGCAGGTACTCCAACCGCTGCTACAACAGCACCCACAATTTTTAATATACCTGCTTTTAGCATTTTGGCAGCAGCTTTCGCTGCCGCCCTTCCTGCTTTTCCTGCCAATTTTGCCATCTTCCCGCGTGCTTGCATCCCTTTTTTCTTAATAAAGTGGGAAGCTACATCTTTTAAAGGATTACTTTTTTTCTGTTCATTTGGATCGTTAGGATTTTGACTCATAGACTTATCACACCATATTTTCCATTTTGAGAATTTCTTCCTCTTCGCTGCGCTAAGCGAGGATTTGGCGCAAATGGAATCAGATTTTGCGGGTCATGTTCTGATAAATTCAGATGCGTCTCTGTACGAACAACTTCGTCCTGTGTATGTGTGACTAAAATTTCTTCTTTTGGCTTAATACTACTGTCTTTCACTTCACAAGCTCTTTCAATCCTTTGGTTTGCTTGTAAACGCGTATCTCCTTTTCCGAATGGCGAAATACGTGACACTGTACCGTCTGTTGTTGTCGCAACCATGTAACTACGATCTCTTTCTACCACCATTTGTACATTCTTATAACCACCTTGGTCTAAATCAGACATATAGAAGTGACCATTGTCTACCTTGTGATTGACCGTAAGTGGTGGTTCATTAAATACCGGTTTCTGTTGCAACGGTCTTTGATTTTGATTTCCTACTAATTGATTTGGATTTACATTGATCGAGCGATTGATATTGATTTTTCCACCACTTGAATCTTGTATATAGGCTGGAGATGCTTTCGCACCATTACGATACTGCGTTAATTGTCCATCTGAAATATTTAAGTCCTGATATACGACTTGTCCAGATCGTATACTGCTATCTCCACTACCATAACGAGATACAACTTGCGTCATACCACTAGCGTCTTTTGCTTCAATCCAAGATTTATTATTTGTCGTCACAAGACGTACGGCACCTTTTACAACCGATTGCGCGCCTGTATGATCTGTTGTTGTCGGTACCATCTGTTGAATTTCCTGAATCTCTTTTGCTTCTGTACGAACTGCACTGTTATACGGATTATGTTTACTTACCATACGTGCAGTTGCTTGATAAGCACCCGCACCACCAATCACACCTGCGGCGTAACTTAAGCCTTTTGTCACATTATAGTGACGCTCTGCTGCATTCCCACCTAATGATGTATTAACTGCAGCAGTAGTCCCACTTATTACTCTTTGTACTGCATTCCCTCCGGATTGTTGTACAGCACTCGCGGCACTAAAGTATGCATTTGATACCGTATCAATGCGATCCGCAAGCATAAGGTGTTTCGCACCTTCCATTACACTCATGCCAAGTTTTGTACTTTGCTGTGTCATACGTCCCACTGCGGAAGTTGGGATAGACATTTTACCAGCACTTTGTGCAATATTCGCTACACTTGTTGATGCATCTGCATAAGAGCGTTCAATTTCCGCAACGGAAAGATCTCCTGCACGTGCTATACTCGCTTGCGTTTGTGTCGCTGCATATACAGCTTTATTGATTGCGCCACCTGTCGCAACGCCATGTGAACGAACACCTTGAATCGCACTAGTAATTCCAGAACCTACTTGTTGGCTCACCGTTCCAAGACTTGCATGGCTTTGTAAACCTTTCGTTAATTGCGAAGCAAAGGCATCTTTATTAATATACGATTGATTATGTAGACTCTTACCACTCATATCTTTTGCCTGTACGGGCATCGCTCCCGCTTGTACTGCCGCTTGTTGTGCGACTGCTTTAAATTCATTTCCTTTTTCATTCAGGTGAGACTGCCAAGCTTGCTCTTTTTGTGGTTGAGACATAGTTGGAGACAACTTTTTCATAAAGCTTGCCTGTTGTTCTGCTGCATAGCCCTGTTTAAAGGATTCTGTAGAGGCTTGTACTAGGTTCCCAACATTACTTACTTGTTTTGCTTGCTGACTTCCATTTCCACTTGTCAAACCGTGTGTTTTCACACCATTAACTGCCTTCTGAATACCTGCCGAACTGGATATACCCATAGCATTTAAACCAGGATCTTTTTGTAACTGTTGTGATAAATGAGAAGCGAAAGCTTCTTTATTCGCATAGTTTGTACCGTCTTTTTGCTGTACAATACCAGCTGATTCCGCCGCTTGTTGTGCATAATTTTTGAAGCCTTGTACTTTTTGATCTAAATGCTTATTCCATGCTGCTTCTTTTTCTTGTTGCGGCATATCTGCAGGGAATTGTTTCATAAATCCAGCCTTATGGTCTGCACTATACGCTTTCTTAAATGCAGCAGTAGAAGCGCCGACAAGAGCACCGACTTGTCCCATATTTTGATGGCCACTTTCTAACGTTTCTCCTTTTACATCCTCGACTGCTTTTCCGACTTTTCCTAATGCAAGTCGAGAAGCAAACGCATCTTTATTCACATAGGACTTATCAAACAGATTATTTCCTTGTTTGTCCTTCGCATCAACTGGCATAGCTCCCGCTTTTGTTGCCGCCTGTTCTGCGTGATTTCTAAATCCTTGTACCTTTGTGTTCAGATGATCGTTCCAATGTTTCTCTTTCTCTTCTGCTGACATATTTTCTGGTAACTGACTCATAAACGTGTCTTTATGGTCTGCCTCATACCCCTTTTGGAATGCATTCGTTGCAGCCTTTACTAAATCTCTAGCATTTCCATATGGTGTAGCGGCTTTCTTCATATTTTGTAAATCTTGTTTCCGCTGATTTGAGAAACGAGACATTTGATCACTATTTGTTTTCGCTACTTTTTTAGCAATCTCTGCATCAGATGCACCAGGGAATGCTTGTTTTAAACGGCTTGCAACTGCAGAATCCGGATTATCTGCTTTCCAATTTTCAAAGTCTTTTGTAGCTAAATCCTGTGCGATATCTTCATCGGTTAGTTCCGGATAAGATTCGCCATTTAGATTTGAATACGTGTCCGCACCCTTTTTTACACTGAAACCAATATGTTTTCCTAAAGCCACAGCTCCTTCGCCGACTGCAGCAACACTTCTACCAGCCACTGCACCAGGAGCACTACCTAATGCACTTCCAACTTGCGATCCTGCTACCATCGCTCCCGGTCCAAGACCAGCTCCCGCTGCCATACCTGCAAGTCCTGTCGCTGCTTTACCAATTGAACTTCCAATTTGACCAGCTTTTAACATACGAGCTGCACGAGATGTTGTACCAACATCTGTCCCTAAATTCGCTCCTAATGCATCTTTCGGGTTATCCGCATCTTCTTTATTATCTTTCTCTCCATCTTTCTTTTCTTTCCCTTTATCTTTTGCGCTGCGGTAGTCATCACGAACACCTTTAACTAGCCCGGCCACACTTGCTAAAGCACCCATACCCATCATCGTACCTGCTCTATGAATACCAGCGGATGCATTGGTGCTAAGGCCAATAAAGCTTTTCACGATTTCACCAACTGGGATAAACATCGCAAGTAATATTAATTTTATAATAGGATTTTGCGCACCCCCAATAAGTGTAATAACTAACCATAGGGTAATTGCGTGAATCGCTTGAATTAATACTGCACCCATAAGTTCACGAATCCAATATAAAGTCTGTTGTTTCTTTTGTGGGAACATCCACATTCCTACCATTACAGGGCCTAGTAACATTAATACGTATAGTGTCACAGCACGCATTAAATAATAAAAGTTTGCCCATATCATTAATCCAGCTTCAATAAATAGTCCGAATATGATAAACATATAATCATTTTTATGGTCTTTCATTGAAAGTTCTGTAATCGTCTTATTATCTGCCAGTCCATTCTTTAATAGAGGTATTTGCTGATCTGGGTTAAAATTCCCTAACGCCTCTTTAAACTCTACTATAATCCAAGAATTTAGATCAAAAATAAAATTATAAAAGAAATCTAAATGCCAGAGGCAAATCGAGATAATCATTAAGTCTTTTGCATATTCAATTAATGCCGTGCGATTATTTGGATTCAGAGTCGTTGCTGAATATTTTGCTGCTGTAATTACTACACTGACGAGAACACAAAAAGCAACAAGTTTAAACATGACAGGCATACCGGTATCTAATACATTCGTAACTGCATTCTTTTCATATAAAAAATCTAGATTAGATTTATCTCCACCAAAGACTAGAACTGGAATAGTATCCATAAATCCATAAATAGGCGCTAGTAGGGCCTTTACCATATGGATAACAAGGCCTCCGACCCAATCTATTATTTTCTCAAGCATAATTTCACCTTCCTTTACAAAGGTACGCTACTATCCTGCGTACCCTTGTACTTTCTTCATATTGTTTAAAAGCTCTTGAAGTACCGCTTCATTCGATTCAATAAACATCATTTCTTTATCTGATGGATCTGTTTGAATCCAAACCGAACTATCTCCTACACGGAAGATTCCTTCTCCTTTTCCAGGGTTGTTTAGGATAATATCTAACTCCCCAGCAGTTAAGTTAAAGTTCTCTTGAATCTTTTTCTTATCAATCTTATTTTGTTCTAAGAAGAAATAAGAGAAAGTAGATTGCAAGATACCACGAGCTTTTACATTTTCTAAAATACGAACAAAGTCCTGACTTGCCCAACACATACCGGCATTTCTTTTACGTGAACGACGTGCTACTTTTTCTAAGAAGTTAACCGTTTGTTCATAATCGATAAACTGCCACATCTCATCCACATACAGTACTTTTCGTTTGATAGCGTGTTCTGGACTCTTAATCCAGTGCTCCCAAATATAGTTCAAGATAACGTGGAAAGCGATTGGTTTTAAGAATCCTTCTTCTAAATGACTAATATTAAAGTTAACAACACGTGATTCATTTAACTGTGTTTCTACACCACGACCAAAATGACTTTGCCCATCAAATAATGGTTTTGACCCATCACGTAAGAACGGACGAATCGCAGCGATTAACTCTTCTGCCTTCACATCGTCTCCATGATGTTCTACTATGACATCGTAGATTTCTTTTAACTCCGGCTCTGGCTTTCTTACTTGAGACTGAATTAATTGTCCATCCACCTTCTTCACTTCATCTGTATATAAAGAAGAAGGATGTGAAGTAATACCATGTTTATCAAACACTTCACGGATTGCATCTTCTAGCATCGTACGTTGGAATACATTTAATCCTGGTTGATCAAAGTCTTGCCCACGAATAATAATGTCAAAGAATCCTAGTATTTCATTGATTTTCTCTAAAATTGGTACAAATCTCACATACTTTACGCCATCACGTTCTACGAGTTCTTTCTTATCATATTGTTCAAGTGCTTCTAGTTCTTCATCTTTATCCGTAATCTGAAGCTCTGTTACAGCAATTGCACAAGGGTTAATAATGATATTACTTTCAGGTGAAATGTTTAGGTTAATACCACCTAAACGTTTTGTAATTTTTACAAACTATGATGATAGGTAAGGCTTTGATGTAATCTCCACCTTTTCCCCCACCTCACACCGTACGTGCTAGTTTCCTAGCATACGGCGTTCCATCGTTTCCAACTGACTTTAAAATCAAATTATGTTACTATCGGTTCATTTCCAGCTTTAGTTCTTAGCACATTCAGTTTATCCATTTGTTTCTTGTTAAGTTTAAAAGACCGAAGGTAATGTGTAATCTTATTAAGATTCGTCATGTGAATCAGTTTGTGTATAAACCAATCTACAATTACCAAGTTGTTGTACTTGTCATCCCCACCTTGTTTAATGGGAACAATGTGATGACAATGAACACGTTCAATACCAATTTCCTCACCAGTTACATAACACTTACCATATTGAGCAACGTATTTTGATATCCTATTATCGTTGTACTCAATACTTTTATTCTTCGAATAAGTCCTCATAACTTGGTTGAGAACATCCTTAGGTATTGCCTTAAGATTACTATGTACTTTATTACGCCCCGTTTCCGTATAGTTACAGATAACCTGCGAAAAATTCCACGGGTTTTTATGATGTATTCCTGTAACTGGTAAGAGTGGAGTGTTCTGTACAACGTAAATCTTAGTGTTAGGTTGTATTCCTTTGGTCTTCCTTTTAAAATTCACAGATGTTTCACAGAACTTCATGTGCTTCATATTGTTTCTAAGTCTGGTTCTTATGACTCTTCGCAGAGAGTAATTTACCTCCGTTAAATCCATGTAAATTGTAACTGCATATTTAAAGTAATTTTGTATACCAAGAAGGGTTGAATTAAATTGAGTAACTTTCTCTGAAGTGGGCTCCTTTTGAATTCCTTTGATTCGTTCTTTTAGTTGTCTTTTAGCTTTTGTAATAGCTTTGTCGGACATACTGGTTTTTGCAATATATCCAAATTTAGCTTTACCTTGTTTAACCACTTTGATTTTGAATCCAAGGAAAACTGACGAGTTTTTCTTGAGATTAACCACTTTGGACTTTTTGGGGTTAATTTCTAATCCCAAGCGGGATTTGAGAAAATCAACTGTCGCATGATAAAAGCGTTGTGCTTCATCATAAGTCCGACACATTATTTTGAAGTCATCCGCGTATCTCACTACATAACCACATTTTAGATTCGTGTACTTCCTAGCATATTGTCGAAACCCTAAATGCCGAGTAGAGATTCTGTGAGGTTTGTAGGTTTCCCATTGGCTACTTATCCACCAATCAAGTTCATTTAGAACAATGTTGGAAAGTAAAGGAGAAATAATTCCTCCTTGCGGAGTACCCTTATTGGGAATACCCTCTCCTTCTATCTCAGATTTAAGGATTTTTGAAATAACACATAGAAGTGATTTGTCTCTTATTCCCAGAGTCCACATTTGCCTTAATAGCTTTTTGTGGCATACATTATCAAAGAACCCCTTAATGTCAATATCAACACAGTAGTGTTGGTGACCTATGTTAATAAGACTTACAACTCTACTTAGTGCATGGTGTGTACTTCTGTTCGGTCTAAATCCATAACTATGGTTATGAAACTTAGCTTCACAAATAGGTTCCAATACTTGGAGGATAGATTGTTGTACTAATCTGTCCCAAATTGTTGGAATCCCCAGGGGTCGCTTCTTATCACTGCCCTCTTTTGGGATAAGGACTCTTTTAACTGCTTGTGGTTGATAGTTATTTAATCGTTTCCTAACTTCATGAATAATCTTTGTATCGTTTAGGTGCCAAATATCTTTAATGGTTAAATTGTCAACTCCAGCCGTGTTACTCCCCTTATTAGTTTTGATGTTGCGGTATGCTAATCTAATATTTTCTTCCGAACCGATAATATCAATTAATTTATAGAAATTGTTACCATTAAGGCTATTAGAATATAACTCATCATACTTTCTTTGCATGTCGTAATATTCACTGTGCCTTAGTTTAGTTTTCTTTAACATGGGCTGTAACCTCCCCTTATTTACTGGAGGTTTACATCTCTTTAGTCTTACTCGAAACCATGTCAACCATAAGTAACAGTCAGTTTTCAATCGACTAGTGGCTATCCCTCCACGTTCATTACACGTTTCATAGGTACTGTGCCACCACTTTCACTGTCATAAACCTAGGTTATACAATTTACAATTGTTTTCCCTAGAACCACTTCATCGGAAGCAAGCCCTCAGTGTTGACAGCTTACCACGTTCCGTCATTCCTATCTGTGCATATACCGTTAGGTTTCTCCTATGAGCCTGCTACCTTGATATTGCCTGTAACAATATATGGACTTTCATAAAGGCGAGTTTTACTCATCCACAGTAGCGACACTAATTGTGTCAGTAAGCCTTTCGACTTACTTCCGATATAGACCCGTACCATCAGAGATTCGTCCGCACATACCATACTCTATTGGTTCATAGTGCATACTAACCATAGGTAATTTATAGACTTCCGGTTTATAGGTTACACCACCCACCTCTGAGTGACTTTCGTATCCTATAGGATTACGGTAACTCTCAACCGACTTCACCGAGCTTCATACAGTTCAGTTCTTGCTAACTTCACTGCATGTCGGAGTATTAAAGGAAGCCCTTCAAGGCGTTACCCTATCATTTGACTTCTTGGAATGACAGTTCACTGTTGAACTGTAAGTTCGACAATGCCTAAGCTTTTCACTTAGGAACGTGTCGCACCTCCCTCTGGATCGATAATCATTGCATGTGTATCTGCAAGTGATGTTTCACGAGCGAGCTTCATTTTTAAAAGTAAACTTTTCCCGGAACCTGAAATTCCTGTCACACCAATGTTATAGTTTGGTGGACGATAATCTGCATTCCCGAATGAATTTAAAAATTCTACTTGGCCAGTAATTTTATTCTTTCCTATTGGTATACCACCGTTAAATCTTCCGGATCCTGACACAAAGGGTGCAAATGTACATAGAGCACGTCTATCGATGTTCCGATAAGTATCTTGCAGCGTATTTGGTGCCCCTAGTGGCATAGTAGCTTTCAAACCACTTTTCACACGGTTCCAAGTACTTGCTATCTTAAAATGAGATGCTTGCATTTCATCTTCAATATACTCACATAAAACGTCCAATTCTTTCTTTGATTCTGCGTAAGCAACACCCATTGTACTCACCATATACGAGTCGTTTTCATTGAACTGGATTTCATCCATTAAATTGTTTGTATCTTGAATTTTTGCATCTAAGTCTTTTTCTTGGTCAATGTTTCCTCGTGTACGTTGGAAAGAAAGATTCGAACGTAACATTGTCAGCTGCATATCTAATGATCGCATTGCCTTAGCTTTTGGCTCTTTATGAATATCAATCATGACATCCACTTCCCCGGCTGAAGTTAACATGTTCAGCCAATTCGTTTGCATCATACGTGGATATCCATCACGTGGAATATAAAACGGACGGAAGAACGTATTACTTCCTAAAGATTGTTTAATAACCCCATAATCTTCTGCATCAATTTTCATTCCTTCTGGGGCAATAACATCAAACACTGTTGTTTGATTGTCTAATTGCGTCGGTACTTCCTCTTCTTCCAACTCTTCCTCCTCTAGCTCCAATTCGTCCCTCTCTTCTGCTTCTATTTTTTTCTTTTCCTTTTTCTTTCTTCCGAACAACTTCATGTTTACGCCACCCCGTTATTTGATTTTTCTGCCTTTTCTTCTGCTAGCACTTTCTTCATTAACTCTAGTTTTCTTTCATTTGTTTCCCCTGTTGAATAGAGGGAGAAATTCTCATTTTCAATTAAGTCCTGGAAACGAGCTTTTACAGCTTTCCGACGGTTAAATGCTACATATAAAAGTTCTATTAATTTATCTTTCGTTAACATTTCTACATTAATTTTTGCTTTCGATAGTAGATTTCGAGAAGCATTATAACGGCGATATAATTCGTTAAACGCCTTATCCACAATCTTTTCTTCCAACTCTTCCTCTGTATCAGCAGTAATCGTACTAATATCAACCTTGTATGGATAAATTAAATAACGCTTTTGTTCATATCGAGGTTGCGAACGCTGCCAGTACTCTAAGTTATCGATAACTTCTTGGCCATATAGAACCGTCTCTGGTGTAAGGTCCTTCGCACCTTTCATCGTTTCTGTCATTTTGCGTACAGGATCTGTTAAATCCACAAACTTACTTTGAATATATACTTTCGTATTAAATTCTAATGTGGTTAACCATGATTCAATTTTGATATCAATTGCTTCTTGTTCCATATTGGAGAGTAAATAATAGTTAACTGGATGTGCTTCCGCAATCAGAACAAATGTATCATCATGATATCGAATCATATGATTATCGATTTCCTTAATGTCTTCTACAAAAGCACGAAAGAAGTCAACATTATCCTCATCAATTTCCGATTCAGCAGGCGTATTTTTTTTATTTTTCTTTCCAGCTTTTTCAGTAGTGTGTTTCTCTACTCCACCTTGCTTTTTCCCTTTTTTCTTAGAACCAAACAGCGGTTTTCCATTCATTTTCCGATAAAAGAAAAATCCCACAATGGCTATTGCTGCAAAATATATCATTTCTAACATTTATAAGTTCTCCTTTGCCCATGTAGTTGGCTCGTATCCTTTTCTCCACTTACCTTTTTCGGAACGGCTACGCATTTTAATAAGTAGATACTTATCTAGATACATGTGTTGTTTTTCTTTATATATAAACGCAAACGTTATAACACCTATTACCGTCGGTAGTGCTAAAATTAAGCAAATAAAAAACGCTACTACCGCATCAATAGGTGCAAATAGTCGCCATAAAAATGGTACATATAAATAAAGGGATGCTCCGCCACCTAATAGATAAATCAATTGGCGTTTGCTCAGCACACCTAATAGTGTTTTTTGTTCCGAAGTCATATCAACAGGAACGGTTACTTTTCTCATTTTGTTTCCTCCCTTGTATAAGAGAAGCTCTCCCCAAATAGAGGAGAGCTTGTACAAACTCTTATGTTAGATTGTCGTAACCCAAGCAGCGATATCGTAAGCTTTGATCATGACAAAGCCTCCAATTGCCGCGCAAGCTAAACCAATCATAGCTTGTGTACGGTTTTCAGGGTTCTTCCCTTGTGCTCCAGATAGTTTAATAGCTGCAAATACAACGCAAGCTGCTACCCAAATTCCCCCAAAACCAATTAAGGTTTTCACCAAAGTGTTCATGCTTTTTTGAACGGTTTCAGCATTACCGCCACCACCATTACCACCAAGCCCTTTCGAAAAACTATTTTTTGCCAGTAAGAAATCTCCTACTGATGTTGTCATAAGTTTTGCAGACAACCAATTCAACATAATTCCTGCACCTCCGGGTGTTTTTGCTCGCAAAACGCAAAAAGACCCCAATACACGCACACGTCCCCTAAGGACATGGCGCATATTGAGGTCTTCTCTTATATGCGAACTGATTAAATTTATATTTTATTGTAAAATCTTATTACGTTTATATTATAGCAATACGATTTTAAAAATACAACCCCTTATTTACACCTTTATTACTTTTTGTCTACTTTGTTTGGATCGTACCATACCATTTTTATTATATCGTATTCAAATTTGTAGCAAAAAAAATGTGTAGATTCAAACCAAGGCTAACCACAAAAAAATAAGTGCAGATATAATATTTTAAATTAAACTGTATTCTAGATAACTAGCTATATATTCAATTTTGTACGACATATCGTTTTTTCTTAATGTTAAAATGAAAGAAAAAGGAGACTTGTTCATGAGTGAATTAATCAGTGATGTATTGGTTGGGATCGTTATGTCGATTCCTTCAAAAAAGTAAAAAATGATTCGTAAAAACTTTAAGTTATTGAAAAAAGAAACGTGGTTTAAAGAGATTGAACAAAGATACGGTAGATTAATGGTATTTAACTATTCCATTAGAGAACTTGTTAAAAAAGAGGATCTTGAGGCAATCTTAAAGGATGTTAAGAAGACTAATGAATTTCGTTATGAATTAGAGGAAATCCTAAAGCAAGAAAAAATATAGTTATAATCACAAAATGGGCATCAATTAAAAATCAAAAATAGGTAATTGTTTGTAATCACAATTACCTATTTTTGATCATTTATATTTACTCTTTATGTTTTAAAATTTCATTAACCTCTTCCACACTTAATTCAGTGGCTTCCGCTACTTTCTCTATAGGTACACCGACATGAATTAAATTGTGAATTATCTCTATCTTAGTTGCAATTCTAGTCTCTTCTGTGGCTTTCTTGGTAGCTTTTTCTTCTGCCGTTTCTATTTCTGATATTCTATCTTTTATTGCTTTTTCTCTAGCCTCATATAAGCGTAAAAAATCCTTATCGCTACTTAAACGCTCCCAATCCTCTATTGCTTTTTTCAAAACTGGATCTTTTTCCATTGCTATCGCCTCCAGGATTGTTGTTAATTTCTCATCCTCATGCGCAGGGAATAATAATAACCAACGCGCTAAAGAATTTTCCCATGGATTCATTCGTTCTCCTCGCCATTCTTGAATCACTTTTGGAATTTCAAGAAAATGCAACTGCATATTTTCAGTAATAATGCGCTTCGATTTCTTGTTCATCACTGTATTAACATTATGAAACTCTTGCTCTTCTGGAAACAGAATGAAATCTACTATGTTAATGCAAATGGTTGGTCTTAATTCTGTGTACTTCATCCCTTGAGTCATTTGAGAATAATACATGCCAGCCCAGTAGAACAAAGAACGCTCTATCATATCTTTTTTGTCTCGAACTTGAATCTCTATATTTAATTTTATACCATTATTCAGAGTAGCTCGCAAATCTAAAATAGATAATTTATCATCCTTCTGCTCTCTTGGAAGATGCGGATCATCTAAGTGCAAAGATGTAATTTCTTCATCAATAGATGATTGTAGTACCGCATTAAGAAACCCTATTAATATATCTTCATTTCCTTCTACTCCAAACAGACGCTTAAAAGCATAATCAACTCGTAAATTTACTAGATTCTTTTTTACATAGACACTCATGTTCTTCCTCTACCTTTCTCGTTTTAAAATTGTATTTTAGGACATAAAAAAAGATAGAATTACAATTCTATCTTTTCCCCCTCTATTCATCTCACCATATATGGATACTAGTTATTTAACATATACGAAATATCCTCTTCACACATATTTGTCGCATTTGCAATTGTCGTGATAGAAACTCCTTCACTATAAAATCGTTGAATGAGTTCCATTCTTTCTTGTTCCCTAGCTTTTTTGTCTACGTCCATTAATTGTTGCATAATATCCATATCCTTCATACACACCTTTCTTTTATATAAAATCCCCTAGTTAAACTGTTACGTGTATTGTAAAAGAAATTTTTACACTAATACTGCTACTTTGTTGTAAAATGTACAACTTTCTTTTAAGTTCACAACGATTTTTTATATTGTGCGAAAAACAGGCTTGAAAGAAGCTTGCATCGCATCATCTAAACCTTTCCCTTGTGCTGGGTTCCATGCTGCAATAATTACGTTATAGCCCTCTTTCTTTAACTCTGTCGCAAAAGCAATTAAGGCGGCTCTTACTTTTTCATTCTCTACTAAGTCAGCATCGAATGCTAAGTATACATTTTCTACGCCCATATCTTTTAATACTGGCATAACGATTCTCCATGCATTTACACCCGGAATCGCAAGAACTGTTGTCCCTACTTTAGCTATTTCTTCTTTATTTAGTCTTTGAGGAAGTAAATCGGCAATCAAATCCGCCTTCATCGGCCCTTCTGTAATCATTACTGATTTTGTTTTGTGCAGCGTACCAGACTTCCGATGTTTCAAATGTGAGCTTGGTACTGCTACATGTACAGGAAGTGGATTTTCACTACCTCCCGCACCGGTTCCTTCATTTTTATTTGCTGAAGAGATCCATAAGTATTTTTGACCTTTATGTATCTTTACAATAACTTTTTCCCCGCCGATTAATAATTCTTTATTTTTCCCTATTTCTAGTTTTCCTTCATAGATACAATCACCGTTTTTCGTTATTTTCACAATATTAGGCTGTTGTAGTAGTTCGGCTTGTATACCTGTAGGTCCAGATTTCACATGAACAGAGTTCTTTACTTCATCTACACGTACTTGCCAACCAACAATTTGATTATATTGGTTTCGGAATGGAATCATAATTCCTGGAAAACCTGCCATTAAACGAAGAGAAAGTTGTCCTTTCTTCATTTCATAAAATGTGACGCATCCCAAAGGATATTTCCCTCTGGGGTAGCGCCTACCCATTTCGGGTGCGATAGGTAAATCTTTGATGTTATCTCCAATTTTTCCCCCGCCCCACACCGTGCGTGCGACTTTCACCGCACACGGCGTTCCATCGACTGTTTAATGTCTTTGTGTTTCCTCAATCTAAAGGTTTATTACTTTTGTTAATGTTTTGTTTGTCAATTGATTTCTAACATTTCATTTTTCGCTTGTTTTCTAAGTTTATTTAGCTTAATGAGTTGTCCTTCGTTTAGCTTCAACTTCTCCATTAGACCTCCGATCACATCAGGCGATGTTGCATGGATTAATGTGTGTACATCTCTACATATTAGGATTAGGTTCTTATAACTATCATCTTGCGTATATTTCCAAGGTGTTTTATGGTGACATTGCATGTCTGATAGTATTAGTTCCTCGGAAGTAATTGCACATTTGCCATGTTGGGCTACAAATAGAGAGATTCGGTTGTCATTATATTCAACAGTTGCTCGTTGACTAATGACAGGGTGTTCTCTTAACCATTGTATTTTCCATTCAGGCACTGCAGATTGATTTTTATGTATCAATTCTCTACCTTGTGGTGTATACTTATTGATTTTTGTATCCTTATTTTTGGGGCTTTTGTGCTTGATATACGCTAGTGGTAGAATAGGAATATCATTTAGATATCGAACCATTGCTGATTTCATGTATCTTTTAATTCCTTTATCTTTCCCTTTGTACTTCCCTTTCCTATTAACATGTAATCTGTTGTAAATCCTTATATTTAGGTGTTTATGGATGCTTGCTAAATCCCTATTAACCTCGGTCGCAATCTCATAGTAATTATGTGTGCCAATTACCATAGAGTTGTAGCGAACAATAGCTTTATTCTTTAGTCCCTCATTTTTACTTCTTTGAATTACAGCGATTTGATCTTCAAATTGTTTTTGGATTTTCTTTTTGGTTTTGTTTGATATGTGTGTTCTTGCAATTAACTTACTTCCCTTTTTTACCATTTTGATTTCAAAACCAAGAAATTCACTACTTTCCTTACGGAGATTTGTGATTTTTGACTTTTCCTTCGAAATTGGTAGTTTTAGGCGTTCTTGCAACCACATCTCACATGCTTTAAAGATTTTTTGTGCATTCGATTTCGTAGCGGTGAAGATTTTGAAGTCATCTGCATATCGAACAATATACATTTCTTTCAAAGCCGTTGTTTTGCGCATTTTACTGTAATGTGGGTACTTGTCAACATGTCCGCCCTTTTTAATGGTTAATGACAATTCCTTTAACAACCTGTCTTCCCATTGATTTGTTATCCACCAATCGAATTCATTTAGATTGATATTGGCTAATAATGGACTTAATATTCCACCTTGTGGTGTACCTTTGTTTGGATATTGCATTTCACCATTGGGCAGTACTATTGGGGCTTTTAACATTTTTCGGATGATTACAAGAAGTTGTTTATCTCGTATTCCCATAGTCCATAGTTGACGCATGAGTTTTTTGTGATTAACTTCATCGAAAAATCCTTGTATGTCTACATTAACTACATATTGCATATGACTTCGATTCACCCTCAAGGTTGCATCTGCCATAGCTGTTTCAGGGCTTCGATTTGGACGGAAACCGTGACTGTGTTTGTTGAATTTTGCCTCGCATATAGGTTCAAGTACTTGTTTTATACATTGTTGCGCAATTCTATCCCACATTGATGGAATTCCGAGTGGTCTCGTTTTCCCATTAGGCTTTGGTATCTCTACGCGTCGCACTTTTCGTGGGGTATAGTTAGAAAATCTTTTTTGAACAATTTTGATGAAATCTTCTTGACTGAGTTTCTCAACATCCTTGATAGTAACTCCATCAATCCCCTCTGTGATACTTCCTGAATTGCGTTTAATATTTCTAAACGCTAAAAGAATATTACTTTCAGAGGTTATGACTTTCATTAACTGCTTGAAGTTTCCTCCATTTAGACTTTTGGCATATAACTCGTCTTGTGATTCCTGCATACCGTAGTATTCAGAATGTCTAAGCGAGTTATCCTTTAGTCCCTCTTTTCTAGACCTTTTCATGTTTTATCACGCTCCAATCTTGGCTCGTGACCTTTTAAGTCATACGAGAATTCCATGAGCGATTGAGGTTATATGACTTTTAAAGAGTCGACTTGTGGCTATTGCTCCAGTTCCATTACAGAACCTTCTTTGCTCCTACCACTACTCTCACTAATGTTAAAAGAAGTTCCCTCGGTATACCGTTTCCTCCTTACTGTTTCATAGAGTTTGCGCTCTCCACATCATTAGCTTTCGACGTTCCCTTAACTTTATCAATTTTAGACTTAGATGCTTCCTTTAAGCCGATGCCCTATCCAATGCCTGTAACATTGCATGGTGGTTTTTCCAGGCTATAACGTATCCACCACTGGACATAGAAACTTTCGTTTCCCATACCATTTCTGGTATGCGAATATTCGACCCGTACATTCGGAAGTTCGTCAGAATACCATTTTATTCATTCTCACCATATCTAATTTTTTGTGACCCCCACCCTATCAACTACGGGACTCACCTCTGAGATCCTTTTCGGTTGCCTGTTAAAATAGGTACTTCGGTAATTTTTCAGATGACTTCACCGAGCTTCAGACCCCTTCTTATGTCGCAAAACTAGAAGGCGCATGTCGGAGTATTAGGGGAAGCGTTTCAAGACGTTACTCTATCATTCCACTTCTCAAGTTAAGAGTTCTACAATCTTAATTCGTTGTGGGTGTTATTTACATTTCAACGTTTCAAGATGGTGCGTAATCTTTTCAATTACGAACGTCTCGCACAGCCAGGTATTCCCTTCCAACAATCTTTTTTGCCAATTTGTTTAAATAACTTTTCCCAAATAGTTGTGTATGTATTATCATCTTCCAACACAATTTGTTGCTTTAAAAAAGAACGATATTGACGTATCTGTACTTCTTCTTCAGTCATTTTTCTATCTTGCAGTAAATGTATATGATGCTTCTCCTCTAACGGTAAAAATCCGATTAAATTACGATTAAATACATCTAATTCCTCGTTACTACGCTTACTATGTCCCTTTACCACATCTACATCTGGTAATTGGTATTGCTTCTTACCATTTAGATAATGGATATAACTTGGATTACTTGAATTTTTACCGTATACCCACTTACTTTCCACACGGGTACATGCTACTTTCTCCTGTGAAACATGCAGCATACAGTTTCCAATACCATTACAGATTGGGCATGGAACACGATAAAATTCCCACCAACTTCCTCTTGGATGTGCAGTTGTTAAACGAAATTGTCCTTTTTGTATGTTATAATTCATCATTTCCCACTCCTTGTATACTATTTATTATATATGGAACAACTACTTCCACTAAACTCTTTATACTTCTATTTAGATGTTCTCTTTGTTCTCCTAACGGATATACAAAAGAATATGTATCACAAACTAAATAATCGTTTCTATGTTCTTGATCTAGCAAAGCTGATTCTAAATATGCTTCAAATGCTCTAGCTAACATCTCATGATTTGTAGACCAATACTTTTTGGTTCTCTTCTTATCTAACTTAATGGCTGTATCAAAGTATACAGACCCTTTCACTTGATAGGATATTTCAACAAGTTTTTCGCCTGTTTTTTTATAATGATATGCAGCTAACATTTGTGCGGTTTTCTCAAATTCTTTTTCAATTTTACGCTCCATACGCGTTTTTGTAGCTCCTGATAAAGTATCAAGCTTCCTACACAAACTAGCATGATGTGATTCTAAAATATTTGAAAGATTTCCTTTAAACACATCATAACTATCGATAACACCACCAAAGAAATACCACTTTCTACTGTAGGCATTTTCCACGTTGATTACTCTGGCCACTTTTCCTTGTTTACAAGCATCTAACACAGCTTGCATCTTTTCCTTGATAATAGCCGGCAAGATATTCCCAATACTCTTCCCACTTGATAAGAAAGCAAGACTGCCATTTTGAAAATCATGACTACAATCATATAAGAAATGATCTAATGCATGTCCCCATTCATGACACAATGCCCCGACTCCATTATCACGAGTTAAATTAATGACTTTGGTAGAAGGTTCATAATGCGCTAATGCATTGCCGCTTCCTCTCGCACCAATCGCAAGTCCTAATCGTCCTCCTAACCCTATATACTCAGGTGGAATCCCTAATATACGAGCTAAATCATGCAATGCTTCAGATACATGCCCAATATGCTCTTTTGCATATTGTTCAGTGCAATAATGACCAAATTGCATCCCCTTCAACCCAAACATAGCAACTACGTCTTCAGGTTTGGTAGCAATTTCTACTCCTGGCCCTTTTCTTTGCAGGGTATCTGGCAGTTTCCTACTCCAAGCAGCTGCGAATTTCTTACGAGTCGTAACCTTTTTCGTAAGTAAATCATTCCATGTTAGTTCATGTGATACACGAAGATACGTAGAATTAATACTTTTTGAATTTGTGCAAAGTGATATGAATTTCTTTCCTAATATCAATAATTCCATACCATCTGCATCAACAAACTCATCAAAATATTCCTCTACCATTCTTTTAAATGTGAATGTTACATTCTTATTTTTTCTAAATACAGACCAACCATTGCTCATTTCCATACCATAAGAGACAACAAGATTTACCCATTGTTCTGAGGTATGTATTGACTGTATCTCATGCCATATTCTTCTACATGCTTGAACATATAGTTTCCTTGCAGTCGGTGTATCTACAATTGGCTTCTTATTAATTCTGCCCACTAGCAGTTGCTTTAACTTTGCAACACGTGGCGGGACATCATTTTCTTTTTCATGTTCAAAAGAGAATGGAATTAATGAGTTTCGATCCAATGCATTTAGCGCCTCTACTGGAGATTCTTTTTCAATTTCAGCTAAAATTTCTAAAGAAAATGATACTAAAAATGATTCTTTTAAAGCTCGTATCTCTTTCTTTGCTCCCACTAATTTCTCACCTACATCATAACTGTATCGATTGCGAACTTGTTTATCTGTTCTCACATCTTGTACCATTACGTCTTCTCCAACCTCTAAACCAAACAGTTCAAATAAATTCATACTAAAATCCTCCTGAATAAAATAAAAGACAGAAATTCATAGTCATTTTGCACTACGGATTTCTGTCATTCCCTCTGTCTGTACACTTCCATATAGTTATGTAAATTACTCATTACGATACACTCACACCTGTTAAAGAGAATAGATCCTCTTTTGTCGGATTTAGTGCTTGTAACCAGCTATCTACCTCTAAGAAGTTTACTTTTTTTAATTGTTCGCCTTTTTCCGCACGCTTAACCACCTCTAAACCTCCATGCTGATGCACAATCATTACAAGATCATCTTTCTTGAAAATACAATCTACATCTGCAGAATTTATGTGGTGGTTATGTAGAATTGGTTTCCATTTCTTAAGTGAATAACATTCTACATCTAAAAAACCACGGATAGCAGTAAAGCGAAAACTCGTCCCTCTAAAACATCTTTCCAATAAAAAAAGGAAATCCCGTACACATCCATTAAAATGAACATGATACAAATAGATTTCCCCTGCTTGTTTTGCTGTTCGCTGTGACAAGTTTGATGGTTTAATGGAAAACTGATAACAATCTCGTTCCCAAAATGCTCCTTCTTTTGTAACTCTCATTCGTAATGCACGTAAACTTGGAATAAGTTCATCTGGATGCGCAGAACAAAATAAAGATACTTCATAACTGATGTTCATAAATAAATCCCCCTAAATAATTTTTGCCCAGTGTAGTAATGGGTTCTAACAATCAAACAGACTTGAAAACAACACAAAAAGGGCTTCTTCAAGTCGATTAAAAATGTGCATAGCAAAATAAGCTATATATACACTAATCGGCTCAAAGAAGCCCTTTCATAAATGAAACAAGACGCAACTTGCTTCTACAACTCAACCACAACACAATAAGGTGTGGGAATAAACGGAATCAATTAAACAATAAATATACTTCCATATTAATGAATTCATACAAAAATTTCAATAATTTTATGTGTCCTTAAAATATCCAGCTCATTTTTTTAAAAAATTCATACGCTTTAACGCTACCTTGGTTTCTTCATCAAATGATATAATTCCCTCCTCGATAATATTTCATTTAATATTGAAATTCTCTAAATCTCGATGTATTATATTTTTGTGTTTTTCTCAGTTCCCTAGCCGAGAATACATCATCACTTCTGAAAGAACCCGTACTCCAACGGGTTCTTTTTTATTCCTCTTCTTGTAAATCCAATTATTTGAATTTAAAATTGTAAATAAGTTCTAAAATTTTGAATCGAGGTGAACATCATGAAAAGTTTTGGTATGTTAGTACTCTCTACTGTCTTTTCAGTGCTCCTAGTATATTATAATGTCATCTCCTTTTATAATAAGTTTTCATCAGGAAATACATATTATTGGTTAAACGGTATCCTAGCTGTTGGATTCCTTATATCCTTAATTATCAACATAAAAGATATCATCAAGAAAAACTACAGGACCTCATAATAATAGGAGTTGATACATATGTGGAAAAAGATTAATAATTATAAGTTTCATCTAAAAGATTTGAAATTTATGACTTGGCTATTTCCAATTGTCGGTTTGTTATATGCCTATGAATTCTTTTCTGGGCTAATGTACCACCAGGAGGTTCGTTGGCTTAAGTTAATATGCATGGCGATAATGATTATAGGATTTATGGATATTAGAAAAAAGCTTAAAAACAAAGATTATAAAGCGGCTTAAATCACCAAATACTCTTGAACTCATTTTTGAATTATTGTATTATATTTTCGGGTCTTACTTCATAAATCATTATCAAGAGAATCTGTAGGTTTGCAGGTTCTCTTTCACAAAATTGATGCACCTTTTCGTTTGTTTTGGTAGATGTTCAATCAAATTGAAACTGTATCCTTAGGTTTAATAAGTCCTAATAAAAACATAATAAAAAAAGAGTGCGATTAAGTGAACTGCACCCCAATTGTTAGACACAGTCTAACAATTGGAGGTGAAGTTTTTCTATGGCTAAATTTACAGCTGATGAAAAAATACAAATCGTTCTACGTTATTTGAACGGAAATGAAAGTTATCGAGAAATGGGTAGATCGCTCGGTATAAGTGACACAATCATTTTGAATTGGGTAAACCAATATAAACAGAATGGTCTGGAAGCTTTTCTAAAACGATGTACAAATTACACACAACAATTTAAACTAGACGTACTAAACTTTATGATTGAAAACGGTATGTCCTTATTTGAGACGGCAGCTATCTTTAATATTCCTGCCCCTTCAACGATTTCTGTTTGGAAAAAACAGCTCGAAACACAAGGAATTGATGCCCTTCAATCTAAGAAAAAGGGGCGTCCATCCATGAAAAAAGATTCAAATAAACAATTAAAACAACCTTTAGCTGAAGGGTCAGTCGAAGCACTTGAAGCCCGCATTAAACAGCTTGAGATGGAAAATGAGTACTTAAAAAAGTTAAATGCCTTAGTTCAAAACAAGGAAAAATCACAAAACAAGACAAAGCGCAAGTAGTCTATGAATTAAGGCATAAATATTCGGTCAAGGCACTCGTGGAGCTAGCTACTATTCCTCGAAGCACGTATTATGATTTAGTAAAGAAAATGAATCGTCCAGATGTAGATGCCGATTTGAAAGCTGAGATTAAAGCGATTTATGAGGAAAATGAAGGTCGTTATGGTTACCGTCGCATTCGTGATGAATTAACGAATCGTGGCCAGAAAGTGAACCACAAGAAGGTTCAGCGCATTATGAAAGAGCTTGGGTTAAAGTGTGTTGTGCGTATGAAGAAATATAAATCCTATAAAGGAAAAGTCGGTAGAATTGCACCTAATATTTTAGAGCGTAATTTTCATACAGATGCACCGAATCAAAAGTGGGTAACAGACATCACAGAGTTTAAATTGTTTGGAGAAAAACTGTATGTATCACCTGTATTAGATTTGTATAATGGTGAAATTATTACCTATACAATTGGTTCTAGACCGACGTATTCGCTTGTTTCAGACATGTTAGAGAAAGCATTGGAACGTTTACCCGAAACCCACCAGCTACTGATGCATTCGGATCAAGGATGGCATTATCAAATGAGACAGTACGTCCGGACACTTGAATCAAGAGCTATCGTCCAGAGTATGTCTCGAAAAGGAAACTGTTACGACAACGCAGTAATAGAAAATTTCTTTGGGATTATGAAGTCGGAGTTCCTCTACATAAAAGAATTTGAAAATGTAGAGCACTTTAAAATAGAATTAGAAAAATATATAGATTATTATAATACGAAACGGATTAAGGCAAAATTAAAAATGAGCCCGGTACAATACCGGACTCACTTTTATCAAGCTGCCTAATGAAATAACCGTGTCTAACTTTTAGGGGTCACTTCACTCTTGTTTCTTTTCCTTCTCTTCTTTTTCAATTTCAAAATCCCCTTATATTCAAAGCTAGTTAACATATGCTCTTTCTAAAATAGGGTACAGAAACCAAGAGTAATTGCAAGAACTACTCTTGGTTTTTTGCTTTCTCTTCTTTTTCAATTTTAGATACCGATTTTGCTGGTTTTTTCATGTAGTTATCATATAGTTCTCCAGAACATCCAAAATGATCTTCAAAATTCTCTGTGGTACTAATACTTGCTACAAACCACAATTCTTGATCACCATTTATATATCCTTTTATAGTAGGGATTCCCATCGGATTCAACTCTTGTTTTGTAAACGTAATAGATTTCACATCTTTAATATTGTAATGAACATATTTTTCTACTCTTGTTTCTTGTGTTTTCCAAAACTTTTCTTCTTTTTCTTTTTGTTTTAAGTATTCCATTGTAAAATACCCTCCTGCTATAATACAAATAATGGATATGAAAATTACCAACTTCTTCTTCATAGGAAATCCCCTTATATTTCAATATAGTTAAAATATACCATGAAATGAGTTGAAACATATGAGTGAATTTAAAAAGAATACCATTGCAACAGATGAAGATTTTTTCAAACTATCAAGTGATGTTTATAACGATGAATTTTTACAAAAAGGAGCCTCAATAGAAGGGGTTAATGGTCAAACCTGGAGGGTCATAGAATCAATAGATGCAGATTCTCAAAAAGTAAAAAATGGATTAGAAGCTATCGCGGTAGTACCAGCAGACAAATATGATGAAAATGCAACACATTATGATGAGATAATCCTAGCATTTCGTGGGACAGAGCCTAACCAATTAGCAGATTTCGAAACAGATATCGATCAGATTACGTTTGGAATTAAAACACATTCTAAAGTAATTACTCCAAGTAACAGTCAAACTATAAAACCTGATTCTGAAACATCATTTGATACTGGATTAAAATGGACAAAAAATGACATCGTAGCAAAATATAACCCTTCTTCTCTTCATACCACTGGACATAGTAAAGGTGGTGCAGAAGCAGACCTTATCGCTGCAGAATTAGATTGTTATGCAACTACATATGCTGCACCGAATCCCTATCGTATACTAAGTCCTGAAGCAAAAAGACGAGTAGATGAAGGGAAAATGGAGAATAAAGCAACTGATTATACACATGAAAATGACCCGATTGGTAACCACACTCAATTCGGTGCACCTCTAATTGGTAAGCAATACACAGTGAGACAGAACGATACAAAACAAGGACTTTTTACACGTTTAACTATGGACGGACACGGCAGAGATACATTTAAGGGATCCTTTCATTCAAATGGAAGTCCCATATTAAAATTAGAACCTGAAGACATTATAAGACAAGCAAAAAAAATTCAAACACTCAGCAATCGATTATCAGATATCGCAAAAAATATAGAAGAGTTTCAAAGAAACGAAGCTGAAGCAGTTCAAAAGTTAAAAAATCAATTAAAACATGAAACAGGGCCAGGTGGAAGATATCATTTATTAGAAGAATACGAAGTAGATGAAGCCATCTCACAAATTGCTAAAATTAGAAAAGGTGGAAATGACTATTTTCATGACGCAAACCTAGCAGAAGAATTAATCCATCTTTTAAAAAAAGAACAAAAGAGTTTAAGCCGATTCGGAGATGATATTAGTGATGCAGCAAATTCACTAAGAGATAAAGACAACCAATTAGCATCAAATTTTCAAATTAAATAAGGGGATAATTATATGATCGATTTTATGGGAGAAATTAAAAAGATAGAAAAACAAATCGAAAATGCTGCAGGAGCTGCGGGAGATTTAGCAAATCAGGTTGTTGATGAATTACAAGCTGCTAAAAAACAAATTGAAAAAGAAATGCAGCGTATGATGTTAAAAACAGAGGTAGAGTTTAAATCAATAGATATTATAAAAGAAGATACATATGCTCTTCAAAAAAACATAGGGATATTTCACGATTTACAAACAAATACAAGAGATATAGCATCAGAACTAGAGAAAAGTTTCGAAAGTAAAACTGGTAGTAAAATAAATGAAACATTAAAAAAATATGAAAAACAAATTAACAACAAAATTTTTAATGAGCATGTTCACTTGGCAAACAGTTGCGGAAAAAAATAAGGGAAATAGAAAAAAAGTCCTCTTAGTATAGGACTCTTTTTTTGTTATTCCTGAAAGTAAACTTTTGTATATTTGTTTACTTTCAAATCATTAATTTTAATGGTTTCATTGCACTTTACTCGTTTCCTCCAAAATCACTAACGAAAGTATACATTCAAAACATGATAAATAAAGAGATTAAAATAACCGTAATCAAAAATGAAAAAGCTAGATTCATGCTAGCTTTTTTTAGTCGGGTAAGCGGGGGGCATCGCTGCCCCCAACTCCCCTCAGAACCGTACGTGACAGTTTCCCATCATACGGCTCAAGCCTTCTTTTTATCCGATTTCAGTCCCTTTAGTATAGGCAAGGTAAGTGAACTAATTTTAAGTTTAAATTAGACAATATGAGGTGTTGCGGAACAGGCATGTCTTTTACGACTACCTTTTCCCCGTTTTGTAGTGGAGTTTTGCAGATAGCGCAGCGGTAACCTTGTTTTCTAGCCAGCTTCATTCTATCCATCGTGTTTTCCGTATCAAATACCTTACGGTCTCTTTTTTCCCAGTATTCTTTCAATGTTGGGTCATCAGGACTATTTTTGAATTTCACCATGTTGTGTCTCTCAATCTTAATCCATGACATATGTAAGAGTTGGATATTTGTTTTCGGGCAGGTTGGTGTCCAAGCATTTCCACCATGATGTGGATGCCTGTAATATCTTGCATATATCCATTTCCACGACTTCTTTGGATGGAGCTGTCGAAGATGTTTGCCGATTCTCCAATAGATATAGCTATCCATTGTACCAAAGATTTTCTTAGAAACGACATGTTTCCAGTATTGCCCGTATCCTCTGATAATAGGATTAAGCACTCGGATGATTTCTCCGATGGGTTGACCCCTCATGACACGTAAAGTATCTCCAATTTTCTTCTTCGCTTTCTGTCTACTGCCCTTACTTGGTTTGATGAACAGTTTATTCCCCTGTTCAGTTTGGTACTGCCGAATCAAGAATCCTAGGAACTCAAATCCTTCCTCAATATGTGTAACCTTCGTCTTTTCAGGGCTTAATTCCAATCCCCTGTCCTTTAAGTAGGGACGAAGTCTCATATATACAGAGAGTGCTTGTTCTTTTGTCTCCGTTAAGACCACAAAATCATCTGCGTAACGGATAAGGGTAAATTTGCAAGCAGGATTCATAATATAACTATCATTAGCTTTATAGTTTTTCTTGTAAGTAATTCCCAAGGTTTCTTCCATTCCATGAAGGGCAATGTTAGCGAGAAGTGGCGAGATAATTCCTCCTTGCGGAGTACCTTCTTGCGTTTCCGCGAAAAAGCTTTGCTCCATGTATCCCATCTTGAGCCATCGCTTCAATAGTTTTCTTCCTGGGAAGTAAGAAGTTTGTTTGAGTATCCACTCATGGTTGAGATGATCAAAACAGCCCTGAAAATCTCCTTCAAATATCCATTTCTTCTTTGTGCCCCCGTTGATTCTATTGAAAATGCTTCGTATGGCATCATGGGTACTTCGCTTAGGACGAAACCCGTAAGAAATAGCTTCAAATCTGGCTTCCCACTGTGGTTCAAGGGCATTTCGCACTATATTTTGATATACCCTATCCTTTATAGTTGGGATGCCCAACGGTCGCAATTTTCCGTTTTTCTTCACAATGTATATACGTTTTGCTGGTTTTGGTCGGTGTTATAGCGTATTTAACTTTTTGAGTTGCTCATAGAGAAGATTTCTTTCTCTGCGACTCAAGGCTGTATGTTCATCAACACCTGCTGTTCGCTTTCCTTTATTCTGCTGTGTTACTCGTCTAATTGATAACAGTAAGTTTGCTTCGCTTCTCATGAGTAAGCGTTGAAGTTTTCTTACCTTTCTTTGTTGCTGTAACTGTTCGGCACGGTAAATTCTTTGTCGTAACTTCGTCACATACATCTGAACTGCTTTCCAGTTTGTATACGAGACGTGCGCCGACGCTCGTTCTGAGGTGTTCATAACTGCACGCTCCTATTCGTCAGAAGATAACTTACAAATGTATTTCCATGTTGAAGACCTATAAGAAGTGGGCTCCCTTTCAGGCTTGTCATGGGTTTGTCCGTAAGGACGACAATATCCGCTCAGTTATACATATTTCTATGCTTTCCTGTTTCCTTTCGGCTAGCGGCTTTTGCTTTCTCTTATATCCTTTACCCTCTGCCACATCGTTTGACTTTACAGTCATCCTACTGCTTGCGCAGATGACATAGGGCTTACCAAGTTTCACATTCCACAGATACGACAGGGTTAGGTGGACTCTTTACTCCGGATAAGTTGCGGGATGCAACGCGGCAGTATTATGAGAATGCCTTTCCTCTTATCAAGACCTGGGTAGAGCTGTACATTATCCCAAGCTAACGATTACGAAGCTTACGAGCCTTCACTCTCGTTCACCGTACCTGTCTTCTCCTAGCGGTATTCCGAGTCATGTACAGACTCTCTGTTTCCACATTTCCTCATGCAACCCACGAGCCCGTTACCAAGTCCGCAGTTTCGGATGGAGATAGACTTTGCATCTAATCTAGTAGCAGAAGCTACCCTGTGGGAATGCGACTTCTTGTCGCACCATAATTCCCGTTAACGGTAGTCAATGTATCTATAAGTCTACAGTTATTCTTTTCTGAAATCGTATGTATCCTCAGGAACATTTAACGTATGTCCATTAATGATTACTGTATCATTGTCTTTCCATACAATCTTTGCCGTATCTTCCCGGTAATTCCAATACACATTCTTTATCTTGAAATATTCACGATGATTAAATACTAACTCTCCCCTAACAGCAAAACTTGTTGTTGCTCCGCCATTTGTTACATAAGCTTTAAATGTATATGTTCCGTCAGGAGATTGTTTTTCAGCAATCTTTTCACCTATAGGTAGTCGATCCATACTGAAGAATGCCCAATACACTCCGTATACGAACAAACCAGCTATACAAAATAATATAATTAACACTTTTTGTTTGGTTTTCTTAATTTCTTTCTCTGCAAAATTCATGTTTTAGCTCCTATTAATGATTTTTATAGCAAATCACTTCTGTTTGGAGGTAAGGTCAATCTTTGTTTTGTTTTTCTAACAGTTGAATTACCCTATCTAACTTTTGCTCAACTGGATCTTGCTTTTTGCGATTGCTGGTATGTCGAATTATACGTATAATCCCGCCAAACAGTGCACCGATGATTACTAAAATCATAATAACTCCTATGTAATACATAGAGTTTTCTAAAGGCATTATTTAGAACCTCCTTTTCCCCTATTTTACCATTTAAAAGAACTGATATGTTGTTTGATTTTGGTTGTCTATTCTATACATGGTTGGTTAACATAACGTCCTATTATCGTTAGCGAAGAAAAAAGTGCTCCCTTAATCTCAGAAGGGATTCGCCTTTTTCTATGACTCTATGCATCTTTTTATACATTCCTATTCTAGAGCGCCTTTTGGCTTCCCTATAGTTCCCGATGTTCCCCTATTTTTTGCATAAAACTTTGTATACTCTTAGCGTATTTTTTTCCAAAATGCTGGCGGTACCCATCTTCAGGTGAAGCGCCTTAGATTATCTTTCCCTTATTTTCAAAAGGACCTGCTCATTTAATCCATAAAAACATAAAGTAATTTGAATCCATTAAAATACATGAGTGACTCCTTATTTTTCTCCTACTCTTTAAAGGAGGAATTATTATGGGCTTTGGTGGTAGCTGCGGTGGCGGCTGTGGTTTTGCAGGAGGATTTGCTTTATTAGTTGTATTATTTATTTTATTAATTATTGTTGGAGCTTCTTGCTTCTGCTAAAAACTATGGGAAAAGACACTCTTATTTAGGTGTCTTTTCTTTTTCATCAATTTAAGAGCTATAAAGATATGCTATGGTTTTAATAGAAATTCCCTTTTGTGCAATGAGATAAAAATACCCAACAAAAAACCCACCTATTTCCGTAGGTGGGCCTTATCTTTATTACACAATACCAAATTATGCTCTCATTTTTTCATAAACTTTATGCAATTATACATATTCATAAAAATTACACCAAATAAATATTACATATAGTAACATATAAATTGTGGATACATTCTATAAAGCAGATTCTTTTGAAAGGCGTAACATATCGATAATTATAAAAGGTGTGGCGTCACTGTAATACTGATCTCAAATCTCTTGTACTTTGTGAACTAACAATCTGGTGTATATTGACGATTCTGTTTTATAGGATGTGTTTACACGTATAACAAAGGGATAATACGGATGGGTTTATACTAAATGAACGTGGTTCAAGTTAGAGGAAGGCACCTTAGGGTGTCTTTTTTTATAGGAGCCCGCCAAATCACCTTCAACAAAAAAATAAGCGCCCCCAAAACGAAAAAGATGAGCTATCTTCTCAAAGTAACTACCTGTAGAGAAAGAAGATTTCCGTTTAGGGGAGACTTTAAAATCTTAGCTTGATAGCGATGTGGTGCTAATCCAATATTAACTTTATACCAAATGAGTATTAGTCCAAATTACATGTGCTATCACACTCGTATCGTTTCTTGTCACATCAATATGGAATTGATCTTTTGCTTTTATATGGCATTTTTGTTTTGCTGCAGTGCTGAAATGTATTTCGTATTTTCCATCAATGTTTACTATCTCTATATCCTTCCACATGGTGTTCTTTTGAAAACCGGTACCGAGTGCTTTTACTGATGCTTCCTTGATGCACCACATGATTGAATAGTTGATGTAACTCTCTTTTGCCCACATTACTTCTTGTTCCGTGAATAATTTTTGCAGTATCTTTTTATTTTTCCATCTTTCAATCTCTGTAATATCTATACCAATCCCTTTAATCATTAAGGGCAACTTTCTTACTTGAACTTGCTGGTTTTGAATTAGCAATGTATACCCCAATTAGTACAAATATCATACCAATTACTTCTTTCCAACTCATGACTGATCCATAGAGCACTACAGAAATTAAAGTCGTCACGATTGGTGTAAGATTTAGATACATACTCGCTTTACTTGCACCGATTTGCTCTACACCTTTGTTAAAAATAATATATCCAACAAGCGTACCGCATACAACCATATAAAACATTTCTAACCAGCTTTGTGCAGACATACTTGGTACTTTGTCCCAGCCACCTTCATATAAGGAAGAGATTGCTAAAAAAACAGAGCCCATGACAGTCATAATCGTAGTTGCAAATAAAGGCGAAACATCTTTCATAACAGCTTTACCTACTAAACCATAAATAACGCCACATGCTAAAGCAGCTAAAAATAGTAAATCTCCCACATTAAATGCTAAAGAGAGTAACATATCAAGTGACCCTTTTGTAATAACAATAATCACACCGATTAAAGATAGCGATAAACTGATTCCGACCTTACTGTTCCATTTTTCATTTAAAAAGAGAATAGAACCTAGTGTAACGAAGATTGGCATTGTTGCAATGATTAATGAACCATTGATTGCAGATGTATAGTGTACACCTAAAAAGAAAAGAGCATTATACCCGAAAATACCAGTTAACGCGACTAATAATAATCCTTTCCATCTTTTCTTAATAGATCCCATATCCCATTCTGCTTTAATTGTTAAATACACCATAAGGATGACACCCGCGATACCGAAACGAAGTGTAGCCGCAACTAGAGGTGGAATTTCTGTTACGACATGTTCAGCTGTTGAGAATGAACCTCCCCAAAACAAAGGAACTAATAAAAGTAAGAAATAAATTTTGTTTGAATGATTTTGGTTTTGCATCTTGGTACCTCCTATTTCTTAAAAGTGCACATAACATGTTCATGTGTTCAAACTTATAAACATGTTAATTAAAAAAATTAATATCCTGCTTCAATCGCAGATACTAATTCTTTCATATAAATTACAAAATTGCTGGTTGTCAAAGAGTAATATACTTCTTTTCCATGTTTCTTTGGTCTAACCAATTCTGCCTGTTTTAGTATTTTTAGATGATGAGATACTGCAGGTCTAGAAATTGACATTTGCTCTGTTATTTGAGTTACATTTAATCCATCTGTTTTAAGTAAAATCATAATAATTTGCTGCCGATTTACATCGCCCAATGCTTGGAAAATGGGAGTCGCCAAATTAAATTGTTCGAGAATGTTTTCTCTGTTTTTGCATTCGTAATTCTCCATGATTCGCATCCTTTTTAATTAATATATTTATAATGATACCATCAGTTTGAGGTAAATGAGCTAATATTACTGATGGTATCATAACTATCTGTATGTATAAGTATATCATCTTTTACAACGATAGTTAGCAAATATAGGAATTAAAATTTAAAGATTTCTTTAGCCTCTATTAATAAATCAACTACTTTTTGACATTCTTCAATCGAGTGGCTACTTGTAACACCAATACGTAATCGGCCCTTATTTACAGGAACACCTGGAGAAATGAAAGCTGCTGTGAACAATCCTTTTTCCATCAACCATGAAGTAACGCTTGCTGTCTTTTTATCATCTCCAACTAGTACAGGGACAATTTGGCTTACAGTATCTAATAAATTGAAACCATTCTCCTGTAATTTATCAATTAAGTATCGTGAATTTCTCCAAAGATCTTCTCTTAATTGTAAACCGTGTTCTTCCATATATGTTAAAGAAGCAAGGGAAGCCGCTGCAACTGCTGGTGTAGATCCTCTTGAACTCGTATATGATGGTGCATAATATCTTATACCTTTTTCAATTTCTTTATTTGTTACAATAAATCCGCCAACACTACCTACAGCTTTACTCATTGTTCCAACAACAATGTCTACCTGGTCTAAAACACCAAAATGCTCCGCAACTCCTAGTCCGTTCGGTCCAACAACACCAAATGAATGTGCTTCGTCAACCATTACAATCGCGTTATATTCTTTTGCAAGTGCACATATTTTATCTAATGGCGCATAATCTCCATCCGCACTAAATAGTCCATCTACAACGATGATTCTTTTTCCTTTGTCCATGCTTTGTTTTAAAATAGATTCTAGCTTCTTTACATTATTGTGTGGGAAGGATCGGATTTGCGCACCTGATAACTGGCTTCCCATGAAAATAGAAATATGATTTAATCTGTCATTTATAATGACATCGTCTGGCCCAGCTAATACAGTTAAAACCCCAATATTTGCAGTCATACCAGATGGGAATATAATTCCAGCTGGCTTATTGTATAGTTTAGCAAGTTTATTTTCTAGTTCATTATGAATCGTTGTATGACCACAAAAGATTTGCGCACCATATGTATTTGTACCAAAATTCTGAATCGCTTCGATGGATTTTTGTTTTAAATAATCATTCTGAGATAATCCTAGATAATCACAAGATCCGAACATCAACATTTTACCGTTTTCTTTTGTTGTAATGTAGTTGTCAGTTGTTGATTCAACTGTTGGGAAGAATGGATAAACGCCTTCTTTCTTCCAGTCTTCAAATTTTTCTACATCAAATCGAGTACGTGTATCAACTGTAGTCGTCATCTTATTAACTCCTTCTACGAATCATAATTTTCTTCCACATTAAGTTTTATTATAAAATCTGTTTATTAACTTAAATAAATTAAAACAAGTTTAAACTATTAAACTTGTAAACATGTATAAACTGCCTTTACCAGATCGTTAACAGTAGGCTTTGATTCTTTAGGATTTAAGTGCTCTTCTACTTCCAGCTCTTGATCAAATTCGTCTTGTAATACGATCATAATTTCTGCGAACAATAATGAATCCACATCTAGATCTTGTAAAGTTGCATCTAAAGCTACTTCATCTACTGAAGCTTCTTCTTTAATTACAGTGATGATCACATCCTGCACTTGTTCATAAGTAAATTTCGTTCCAGTTACGTTAGTCATAACGCACAACCTTTCCATATTTTGTATTTATTTCTTTTACAATTAGAAGTTTATTCCAAAAAATGAGAAATGTAAATATTTTTTTCTAAAAAAAATTCCCTTTTTTTAGAAAACTTAGCTTTTTCTGCTTCTAAATACAGACTAAAGTGTTGTTGCATTCGAATTGAATATACTCTTGTTTTTGTAGTAATTTCTCATGTATTTGCTTTAATTCTGACGCATACGAATTGTCTATTAGCATAAAAAGTTCTGTTAAATGAATCATAATCTCAATATCCAATAAGATTTTTTTTAGCTCTTTCTCAACCTGTTTTCTCTCTCCACAACCTTCCAATCTAATAAACTCGTATGTGCAAAATTGCAATTTTTCGTTTAAGTTTTGAATAAAACAGCTGGTTTTTGCATCCATCATCCTCACCCCGCCTTCTGATACACATGAGAACTAATAAGATTATATTCAAATATAAAGAATTGCGTTTCTAATATTAGCACAAAAAAACAAAACACGTTACATATAATAACAATTTTATCCACAAATTAACAGTTGTTTTTTTCTTCTCTGTGTAATATTTTGCTCTATTCTACTCGTTATCTCAGTCGTGGCATGAGTTTTCTTACAGTTGTAACAGGATATGTCTCCTATATTTATTTGAGTAACATATGTAGAAAATGATTAAACTTTTTTATAAAAAAACGAGTCAATCAAAAATACTAAGAGCGTATTTTCATCAATCTTTAATTTCTAAGTTTTTGACAATTGGACCCTATCTCATTTACATCTCATATGAGCAAGCACCACATTTGTATTCACTGTTATTTCAACTATTTTTCACAATCATTGTATTGTATACACTTAGTAATATATTTTAAAATTTCTTTTAATCTATCTGAGTTATTATGAATCTTAAAAAATGTTTTCACGTGCTACATTGAGCAAAGCAAAAATTTTCAAAGTTGCTTTTGTTTCCTCCAAATGACTAGCGATTCGAATTGTTTTTATTCCGGCCTTCTTCCCTGCACATATATTCGTTTCTATATAAAAAATAAAACATCATTTTTGGTAATTAAGAAATAAGAAGACCTATCCGTTGAAGATAGGAGTCCAATGCATTCTGTATACTTGTATCCATGTTTTAAGAAGTAATTGTGACAGCAGCTTTTGTTCTTTTATCCTCTATAGAATTAATATTTTTCTCTTTTCTCCTATTTGTTTTTCCAATATATGCTATTAACTACATTAAATCTATACTACAATTATAAAAACATACGTTCTTTGAAAGGGGGAATTTCCATGTTCAAAAAGTTTAAAAACGATACAAGAGATAATGAAGTAACTATTATGATGGCTGAAGATACATTCGATATTTTCTTATTCCCTACTAGCCGAGAAAACCAATATCACCTAGTTACAGAAAAATTCCACAATATAGGTTGCAATCATTTTTTATTATTCGTCGACAGTGAAAATCATACATTACACATTTATGATGAGATTTCTAACGTCACAAGCGGAACAAGTGAAATTAATAGAATTGGCAAATATCTAATAATTAAAATGTACGGATCGTTAAATTTAAAAGACTATAAAAATGCAAAAGTACTTATTTACTTCCCTGAGTCACATAAAGATTTTGGTTTAGTATCTTACGGTTATCATGCAGAAATAGATGCTTTCGATTTCGGACTTGATATTAGTGATGTAACAAAATATCATGCATTTATAGAACTCGCTAAAAATCATGTATAGTTCACGAAACTGTTAGAAGAAATAACAAGAAAAAAAGACAAAAGTATTATAACTTTTGTCTTTTTATTTTAAAGTTATCCATTCGTAACTTTCCCATTCTTTAGGCTTCTTATCATACTTTAAACGGCCAGTCGTACAGAATGAAGCAATTATCCATTGAATAAAGTTCATCTTGGCATATGGATCTATACAATCTTCTAACTTCTTTAGCTGATAGCCTGTACTATTTTTCTGCCAAATTGTATATAAACGAAAATGAGTTGTCGTAACAAGTCTAGCTTTTGTTGTAACTTGCCATTTAGAAATTTTCGTTAAATCCTCTTTTACTTTTCTCTCATACTCTTGTTTTATCACTTTATAAGTCTTATCTTTATTAATTAATCCATTAGAGATTGTAAAAGGCATTTGATGCACCTCATAAACTGTTCCTTCTTCATCTCCTAAAATATTTGATTCTACTAGAAACATATTTTTTAGTTTTAACTGTTCTGTTAATTCTTTCCCACTCCGATAAAATGGCTTCTTTATCTTCTGCAACAAGATAACCTGCACAATTAATCCTATCAGTAAAGGATATGCTAATACAAACAATATATTAATAAACATGTTTAAAATAATAACGCCTATTAGCGCAAAAATTGTAAAATAAATATAGGTTTCTCTTTGATGAATGATTCTACTGTTCAAGCCAAGATACCTCCATTTTGATAGATAGTGAACGCAATATAAACCATCGCCCCTAGTAAAATAGAACAAGCCCCTGGGAAGCTCTGTATTAACTTTATTTCTTTCTTAGGTAGTTTTACACCAAATATAGAAGATGCATGCTCCAATTGGTCTTTAATCGCTCCTACAAACCCTAAAATTTTAATTAATCGATAAACACTAGCAATCCAAAAGAATAGTAAATGGAAAGCTGTTAATGTAATTGCGGTAAGCATAGCCGATTCTTCTACTACATTGCTAACATATAAGGCTACCACCACCAGCATTTTCGTATCACCGGGTGAAGAAAATTTAAATGTCTCTAATAATAAGCCACATACTAAGGCCATAGTTAGTACAATTACAATCTCTTTTCCCGTTCGTATTCCTGCAAAATACGTAATACCTAAACCTACTATTAAAAAAATGAAATGCCATACATTTTTTGTTTTTCTATACTTTAAGTCAGTAAATACATTAAGTACCATATAACTTAGAAATAATCCCATGATATACAGGCTCATTTTCTTTACTCCCCTCTTAATTTCATATAAAAATACTGTGTAAAAAAGGGAACCACTTTTAGAGTAGCCCCCTCGTTTATTTTTATATTTATTTTTTATTCCAAGAATCTATATCTGCATTGCTTGATGCTTTTGTGAATCGAGCTAGAATTGTATCATAACCACCTTGGATTGCTTTCCATACAAATGGCCCAATTACTAGCACAATAATTACCGCTAAGGCGATTAACATTCCGTTTTCTGATGACAACTGTGAATCCTCATTTTTTAACCAATTCTTCGTTTTTGCTAACATTGAATTTTATCTCCTTTATATTTCAATTTTTAGAATTTACTAAAATAAGAACTTAACTATTTAAATCTTTTATTACTTATTCCAAGAATTTACGTCTGCATTGCTTGATGCTTTTGTGAATCGTGCCAGGATCGTATCATAACCACCTTGGATTGCTTTCCATACAAACGGTCCAATTACTAATACGATAATGACCGCCAAGGCAATTAACATACCATTTTCTGATGATAACTGTGAATCTTCATTTTTTAACCAATTTTTCATTTTTGCTAACATGACTGAATCTCCCTTATCCATTTATTTGATCTATACATAATAAACATCATTAACCTAAAACTTTTATTACTTGTTCCAAGTATTCACATCTGCATTGCTTGATGCTTTTGTGAATCGAGCTAGAATTGTATCATAGCCACCTTGGATTGCTTTCCATACAAATGGTCCAATTACTAGCACAATAATTACCGCCAAGGCGATTAACATACCATTTTCTGATGATAATTGTGAGTCTTCATTTTTTAACCAATTCTTCATTTTCGTTAACATATATTTTGCTCCTTTACCTATTCCATTTTGAATAATGTTTTTCTATATACTTGCAAATCCTTGCATTAAAGATTGAATAACAATAACCATTGGATAAATCACAATACATCCAATAACAGCTACGTTAAATTTATTCATTTCCATTGGCTTATTTTGAATGAGACGGTTATAGTTCTCATGTTTTAACTCACGCATCATTTTAATCTGTGCATCCATAATACGAAGACTCTGTACCTTGTCCGTTTTTTGTGCTTGTTGCAATGCAATGGTAAAGGTATTTACTTCTGGACTATTTAGGGTTGCTGCAAAGTTTCGAAATGGTTGATCCGAACCCGCATACATTTCTAATTCCGCTGTAAGTGTAGATACATACGGTCGAAGATGTCTCCCAGCATATATTTGCGCTTTTTTTACCGCTTCTAATGTTGTATGTGTTTTTAACAACTGCAACATAGGAATTAAATACTCCGGTAATTCGAACTTCCTTGCTTCTATCGCCTGCTTGATTCTTCTCTTTAATAGATAATCGGGATATAAATAAAGCAGTGGTGAAATCAAAACGCCCACTTTAAATAAGTAGTAATCATGAAACACCGTACATATCAAGAAAACAGAGGTGAAAATGATGGGATACGCAACCTTCATTTTCAAATATTCTTCTGGTTTCGTATCCAAACCAGCTTCTTCTAATTTTTTTTGGATCTGCTCTTTCTTTTCTTCTGTCAGATACTTATGTGATAACGACTGGAAGGGAGCAAGCATCATTTGATTTAAATTCTTTTTTTCAATTCGTTTTGCATTTTCTACATAGTTTGTAAGTAGGCTACCGCTGTCTTTTTTACTTTGTAGAAAGGTAGAGAATACCCAGTACATGACAACGAATACCACTAAAGCTAAAATCGTAGCCACTTTATTCCCCTCTTTCTGTTGGATTATAATTTGCAATCTTTTCTACACGGGTTGCTAAGAAAAATACAATGAACATATTTACCGCTAATGCAATTTTCCCCATCATAGAACCTGCTAAAAATCCATATGCTTCTTTTGACATCAACATAATCACAATCGGCATGGCAATGACGATTAAGCAGTTCTGTACAAACGCGCGTTGTGCTTGTGACAAACTAGAACGTAATCTCGCCAGATATAGCTTTTGTTTTTCGAAATCTTCTGCAATATCTAATAAGACTTGTACTGAATTCGCCCCGCCTTCTCGACTACACACTTCCAACATTTCATGGAAAAAAACCAATTCTCTAAAATTAAACGTTTCATTGAATCCTTTAAATGCACGGTTCATTGTAGTTCCACCTTCTAATAAAAGATAAACTTTTTCTATTTCTTCTTGAATGCTCTCATGCATCATTGGCTTTACTTGTACTAACACGCGTTTAGCGTTATTACTAATTTGAAGCGCATTCGCTACTGCCTTCATATAAATAGAAAGACGGTCAATGACAACCAAGTAGTAACGTTTTTTTCTTCGATAGAGAAGAAATCTCGGAACCAAAAATCCACATAAAGCAGAAATCAGTGTAAAAGGATCTCTTCCAAAGGAGAAGTAGAATATTGCCGCTATACTCATTCCGGAAAGAATCGTATATACCCAATACATGCTTTTCGTCAATTTCCACTCGTACTTTTGGGCTTCTTGGATAACAGATTGTGGCAGATACATTCGTATGCCTTTAATATTTCTTAATTCCAAGCGCCTTTCTTCTTTCTCATTTTCTTGTACAAATTGCGAAAGAGCAGAACCTTTAGATTTCGCAAAAAGTAAAACAAGCAATACTACACTAATAAAGATTAATAATATACATTCATAAGCTAACAAACTATACATACTGCACCTCCTGTTGTGAAAGGAATGGTGCATAAAGAGCTGGGTTTACAGAAGAAGAACGGAATTTCCTCTCCATTTCGGCTGACATTCTTGCTGTAATTTTATGCTGGCCATGAATTTTTCCTACTCTTTCATTCATTTCATCATGTTCCTTGTATGTCGGAATAAACTGAGAAAGTTGATTAAATTGTATATCACCTTGATAATCCAATAATTCAATCATCTCTGTAATATAACGATTCCCATCATCTTTCTTTTCGAAAAAGACAATCACATCAAATGTCTGTGAAATTAATTCATATAAATACTGAGCACCAATATTCGCACCGCTTTGTAGACACATAAGCATTAAACGTCTTACTGCTTCTTTTGCACTTCTTGCATGGACTGAGGTAGAACCAGAGTGTCCCGTTTGGAAGAAGTTAATCATTTTCAGGGCTTCTCCCCCCCTCGATTCCCCTACAAGTAATCTCTTTAGTCCTTGACGTAAAGCATTTGTTAACAATCTATCAAAATCAATTGCATTTTCTTCAACTTCGGATGCCCTACATTGCATCGGAACAAAATGATGCTCTGGAAATATGCGATGTAAATAGAGTTCAGGATTATCTTCCACTACAAGAGTACGTTCATTCTTTGGTATATGAGAAGCAAGGTACTTCATAAACTCCGTTTTCCCTGTTCCTGTTGCTCCAGCAATTAAAATATTCATTTTGGCTTTCACAGCTGCTGCCAAAAAGTCCAACATCTCTTTTGACGCTTGATTTGTAGATAACATACGTTCTTCGGAGGCACGAAGGTGATCTGCATTCTTACGAATAGTAATTGTCGTCCCAAGTCCAGCAATCTCATCTAAAGCGATATTAATACGAATATATGGAAATACGCAGTCTACAGATGGTTTTGCCGTATTAAGTGACTCCGACGTACTATTTACCATCTTATAAGCTAAAGCTTTTACATCTTCTTCAGCTTCATATCGATACTTGTACTCACCTTCTCCTTCACCAATTTTTTCGTAAATAATCTCTTTTGTACCATTAATATAAATATCTGTTACATCTTTATCATCAATAAGAGGTTGAATAATTCCAAATCCTACAATATCATCACACACCATATTTAATAGCTGTTCAGAAGGTACCCCTGAAATGACGACTTGATTACTTAATAAGAAACTTTTAATGATTTGTTCTACAGCTGCTCTCTTTTCTTTATTCATAAAGGATTCACTTAGGATATCACGATGTTCTTTTACCAAAAATGCACGAATTTCATCTGTAATATCTTTAATTTGTTGAGCTGTAGTTGTTCCTAACTTTCGAGCCGATTTGGAACGAATCATGTAACCAAAGTGATATAAATCAACTCGATTTCGCTTTAAGGCGATTTGCTTTTCTTGTAAATAGCCCCACATATTCCTTGCCTCCCTTTTAATTTCGTAAACCAAAGAGACCCTTTTTCATAGAGGATTGCTGGGATGGAATACCAAGACCAGCTGCTTCCATAATGTGATGGACCTTTGTATTAATTTGTGGAGAACCAAATTGCATCCCCCATTCATAACTCGTACGATCTCTGTCATATGGAATTGTCACCGAAATTTTTTGAGATGAAAGCTTCTCAATATCTTCTACATAATTTTCATCTGCCATGTTCAGAACATGAATCATACGGGGCATTGTTAGCTTTGCATCTTCTATTAGTTGTAATTCTCTTTTAATCGCTATTGCACCACGAGGATTGCCATTTAGCACATGAACAATAAGGTCTGATTGGTATAGGATTGGATAACTCAGCACCTCGGATAATTCAGTTGGTACCGATAGAATGATATAATCGTATTCTGTATCTACAAGTGATTCTATAAATGTCGTTACAAACAATTCTTTATTTTGAATCTCTGGGAATTGAGCTAAGCTATAACCTGATGGAAATACCAGAAAATCCATCTTATCGTGCAATTTTTGCATCAATCTTGGATTCACTTTTTTCTCTAATAAATCTTGCTTGGTACAAATATACTGCGAGAGATTGTATTCATTTTCTTTTCTTACAAGGTCTAATATGTTTTTACTATCGTGGCTAAGACCAGTTCCAATCGCAAAACTTGGTCTTACTTGGTCCGCTTCTACATAAAGCACCTTTTTCCCTAGATGAGCTAACTCATTTGCCATCGTAATACTTAATGTGCTTTTTCCTACATTTTCATTTGTGGCATAAAAAGCAATAATTCTTACCTGCCGATCCATCCTAAAAACTCCTTTCTTACTTAGATTCGTTCAGATACTGTGCTACATACTCTTTTACATTTTTAGAAATTGGATTGGTCGAATGCTTCTCTACATAGTCTAAAATGTTCTTTTGATCAGATATTTGTGAGAATCCTTCAGCCGGTTCTAATTCTTTCCCTGTTTGTTCTACCTTTTGTCCGACTGCAACAGGAATGACATCTCCAAGTGTTTTTGCACGATTTAAGTATTGAAGTTGTTCAGGTGAAACAGCCAGTGTGTATAATCGCGTTACTTTTGGCTTCTGTTTTCCTTCTTGTTCCTCTTTTGATTCTTTCTTTTCTAGTACAAATGCATCTTCTGTATTGCTATCTTTTGCAGCCGTCACACGTACACGTTGGAACAGACCACCGAAGACAACCTTCTCATTGTCGCCTTCTTTAACAACCTGTTTGAAATACAAGTCCACATAAGTGTTTGGGATAATACTATTTCCTGAACTTGTTTCCAAATCAACGAGTAACGGGAAAGCAACTTCTCCATCTTTCAAATTTAAAATAGCAGAGTCCGGTAACTCTTCTTTCTTTACTACTTTGTTTTTAAAGAGATAGCTATTTTCAGTAATGGGCTGTCCATCATTTGTCCACTTACCTACAACCTCTTTTTTATTTGCACGTAATGCATTTGGGGGAATCGCATCACCAGGTAATGTTCGTTCCACTAGCATGTCTTCTTTAATCTCTGTATGCGCAGGTATATCCTTTGCGGCTACAACAATTTTTGTTGGTTTTACTGCATTTTCGACTGCGAAATGATTGTACCCATAGATACCCGCTACTGTTGCAGCGGCTAGACCTACCGCAACAATCTGCTTCTTTTGAAACTTAGATGGCTTCAATGTTTGTATTCCTCCTTATGTAGCCTTTAAACGCAAAAAAAGGACACACCTATGGCATAATGCGCCTTAGGTGTGTCCTTTTAGCTAATCTAAAGTCTATATGAAAATGTTGGATTTAATTTCTTTAATATTACAATTTCAATATTATGATATACAGAGTTTTATGTCAATCATTTCTAAAAAAAATATTATTTTTACCATTTCAAATCTCTGATTTCAAAACTCAAAAACCCTTAAAAACACTGTCATATCAAGGTTTTTAAGCTATTAACCCACCCGTAAATAGGGTATAATTAATATAATGTAACTGAATATTTCAGGGTGGTTGGTTGCAATCCTTTCTCTTTCATTTTATGGAGAAAGGAGGTGATCGCATGGAAATACTTTTCATAATAGCAATTGAAATTTTAAAGAATTCCCCGAAAGAATTCTCCTTCCTCAAGCGTGTGAAGGGCGTAGAAAAACGGTAGGTGGGAGATGAATTTCGGTTTGGCGTAGCCGAAAGGTTTTGCATTTTATGTTGCCTCTGATATAATCAGTCTTATAAATGATAAAGGTTGGTATATCAATGAAATTAGATAGTAATAACCACTCAGTATTCTCGTTGTATTATCACCTTGTATTGGTCGTGAAATACAGAAGAAATGTATTTGATGATGATATGTCAGACTATGCAAAAGATATGTTTGTTCGACTATCTGAAAGCTATAACATCACATTAGTTGAATGGAATCATGATATAGATCATGTTCATATTTTGTTCAAGGCACACCCTAATACAGAAATGACAAAATTCATCAATGCTTATAAAAGTGCAAGCTCTCGACTCATCAAGAGAGACTTTCCACAAGTGAGAAAGAAACTATGGAAAGAGATGTTTTGGTCAAGAAGTTTTTGCTTACTAACTACTGGTGGTTCATCAATAGACGTAGTAAAACAATATATTGAAAATCAAGGTGAAAAGTGAGGTGAAATGATATGACAAAGCAGAATAAAGCATATAAATTTCGTTTGTATCCAACAGATGAACAAGCATACCTTATGCGAAAAACCTTCGGTTGTGTACGTTTCGTGTATAACAGAATGTTAGCAGAACGGAAAGAAGCGTACGAAAAGTACAAAGATGACAAGGAACAACTCAAGAAACAAAAGCTTCCCACTCCTGCGAAATATAAAGCAGAATTTGAGTGGTTAAAAGAAGTTGATTCGTTAGCTTTGGCAAATGCTCAACTAAACTTGCAAATTGCCTATAAGAATTTCTTTCGTGGTCAAAATGAATTCCCAACATTCAAAAGTAAAAAAGACAGAAAGTCTTATACAACGAATGTAGTAAACGGAAATATTATGTTGCTTAATGGTCATATCAAATTGCCAAAATTGAAAATGGTACGTATCAAACAGCATAGAGAAATACCACTAGACCATATAATCAAGTCATGTACGATTTCTATGACACCTACTGGTAAATACTATGTGTCGATTTTGACTGAATACGAAAAAGAGATTGTACAAAAAGAAGTAGAAACAGTTGTTGGATTAGACTTTGCGATGGATGGATTATACGTCAGTTCTGAGGATAAGAAAGCCAATTATCCTAAGTTCTACCGTGAAATGTTAAACCGATTAGCAAAGGCACAACGAGTATTAGCAAGACGCAATAAAGGTTCTCAGCGTTGGAATAAACAACGTATTCGTGTAGCTAAGTTACATGAGAAAGTAGCGAACCAGCGTAAGAACTTCCTTCATCATAAATCTAAAGAGTTAGCTACTTATTTTGATGTTGTAGCTATTGAAGATCTAAATATGAAAGGAATGTCGCAAGCACTTCATTTTGGAAAAAGTGTCGCTGACAATGGTTGGGGTATGTTCACTTCTTTTTTAGCTTATAAACTACACGAACAAGGCAAAAAACTTGTGAAAATAGACAAATGGTTTCCTTCCACAAAAACATGTAGCAGTTGTGGAAATATGAAAAACATGTCATTGTCTGAGCGAGTCTATTCTTGTATATGTGGTGTAAATCTCGATAGAGATTATAACGCAGCTATCAATATCAAAAATGAAGCAATACGCCTATTAGCGTTGGCATAGATAGCAATAAAATAACCCTTGGAACGAGGGAGTTAGCTCGGTTGTCTTAGGACGAATTCGTTAGCTATCAAAAGTAACGACTAACCGAGAAGCCCCCACTTCAAACAGTCCATTAGGACGTTAAGTGGCGGATAGTTCACGAAGGATTATATACTTTTATCGATTCAACTAATTATATAATACTATTTAACTAATTTTTATTCTTCATGTAGTACCAGTTTGATAAGTCTGTAATTGTGTGTTCTTTTCCAACCCAATTCCATCCAGGCGTTTGTACAGGGAATGGGAGGTCTGCAAGCACCCTTCTCTTCTTAAAGTCATCATACGCGACACCTTTAATTTCTACGTCATTAGTCAGACACAAGCTCATTTCATTCACACCGGAAGGATTTGTCTCAACATTGAAAGAATACTTTCCATCTTTCGTCTTTAATGGTGCATACCATTTTTGTCTACCATCAATAATTTTCTCTTGTCCATCCCAATATAAAGACTTAGTTGGTCTTTTACTATCAAAGACATGTCCCGTTATTTCAGACAAATACATATTTTTAGGTAAGAATTTTGATGTTAAACCATTATTAGAAACAATGTCTAATTCTTGTATAAGTTTTAATCCTTCATCAGCAAAAGGATATTGTGCCGTTGCTTTTGTAAATACACCTGGATAATTAGCATTCCAATCATTTTTGTATTTTCCGTTTACTTCATAAGAAAAACCATACCCAGCATGGAGCTTAGATGGTGCTAAATTATCAATATTTCCACTTAATGTTTCATAGAACATTTCTCCAACTGTATCATCTTTGGATACACGTTCACTTACTGTTTCTACCACACCTTTTACACTAGTTACTCCGCACATCCCTTTTTCATGAGATGGTGCATAGATAACTGTTTTAATAGGGTTATTTTTGTATGTGGTTTCTTCTATATCTAAACGATTACCAGCAGGGTTAATTTCTGCTTGAATTGTTCCTTTACCTTTATGCTGCCAGTCAAGGTTCAAGGTTTTCTTTTCTCCCTCTGTTAATCTTACCTTTTGAGATGCTACTTGTTGTCCGTTATGTTTTAGCACGACTACTGTTTCGGGATTTGCATATTTCGCTTCTAGTGCATCTAACTTTTTAATTTTGTTCTTCTCTTTTTCTAGTTTTTGTCTTGCTGTATCGAGCCTACTTGCAGCATCATCTAATCTATTTTCTTCCCAAGAGCAGTCTCTATCAATGTAGTAATCATTGCCTTTTTCATCTTTTTCATGAATGGGATTACGACGGCAATAACTAAGACTAGACTGCGCACTATCTCTATCGGATTCAGAACTATTTACTTCTTGCTGGGACTTATTAATATTGTTATTTACCTTTTCTCTATATTGGTCACGTTCTGGTTTAAAATTATCACGCGAGACATCTATTCTTGTTTTTATATTCTTTCCTTCTCTTGCTGTTTCTCCTTCAATCCTGTCACTAGAAAAATCAATTTTATATTTAAAGTCATCTTCATCGCCTGGATCTGGGTTAGGTGTTACTTCAGTACCGCAGTTACCATCTATGGTGAAATCAACAGTTTTCTCATTTGATTCCCTTTGAACAGCATCAAGGACTTTAATTTTCGCAGTATATCGGCCACACATTTGTGGCTGCCACTTTAATTCTTCTGACTTAAATTGCCCAGCATCACCTTCATTTGGTTTTTGATTATCTTTTTGCGGCGTTGAACGCAGATAATTTTCTTGATGATACACGGTTTCGCCATCTTTTGTAATATCTAACATCCATTTAACTCGGTTCCGTTCTCCAGCAGCTTTTTGATAAGGGTTTACTGTTGTTCCATTAGGATCTCGGTCATTGTATCCTTTATTTTTACTTACATATTCAAAGCCGTTAAATGTAAATTTCACGGGTATATCTTTTTTTCCACTGGTAGCTTTAAAATCTTTTATTTGAGGTTTACTTGTACGTACATACCACAAGCTATACTTATTAACACCTTCTACACCGCCAGCACCAGCATACCCCCCAGAAAGGTACGCTATATCTCGAATCCAATAAAACTGTCCATACATCTCATTTGTTTTATTATTTTTAATAACATGCTCCTTTATGTTTCCTAATACAAATTCAGGGTTTCCCCAATACTTATTAGAAACTATTGGCTCTGTTACACGTTCTATTTCTGTTATCATTCTATCACCAACTGGCACAGAACTATTAAAATACCCTTCATTCGAGATACGGATATACGGTTCAGAACTATCATTTCCCTGCACCAAGTTTTCTTTAGGATTTCCCCAGTTAAATGAACCATTATAAACCGCAGGATAATGTATGGCTCCTTTATACGCTAAATCAGTACCCGGTGGCGAATAACTACCAGGTCTAAGATATTTTCCTGGCATTTGTAATTGGGGAGATTTCAGAAAAGTATCTTCATTTCCATTATAAAATGGAACATCATTATTTTTTGCATTTACAATATTAGGTGTCGATAATAAAACTGAAGTACAAAGGATAAATATTCCCTTCTTAAATTTCATTTCTTTTCCTCCTTAAACAAAAAAGGACACACCTGTACCGTTGGAATGGTACGTAAGGTGTGTCCTTCACGTAAATTTTAAATTATATATTCATTTAAATACATCATAACAAACAACATATTTAAATTCAATGATATTATTTCTTCTTCACTTGAACGTACATCATTTTATCAGCAGTAGAATGTCCCACACGAACTTTATGGTTCTCTTTCACATAATTATTGATAACTTGTGCGTCAACTGTTTCTTGAATCTCTTTATCTAAATTCAACGCAGGATTTAATAAAGCTACCCATCTTTTTGCTAATTCTACTGTTGCCTCATTGTTATATAAGAAAACAATTTCAAAATTATTCTCATCTATTGCATCAACATAAAATTGAGATTTTAAAGAACCAGCAGGTAAATACATGTTTTTATCCACTAGACTAATAGTCCCACTTAAATCAGAATACTTTAATTCTGTGCCATATTTATTATTTACAGAGTTAAGTACATTTTGTGCTTCAAGCGAAATAGAGTTTTTTGCAATCGGAGTATTATCCATCGCCACTTTATTGTATTCGATATTTTCTGCAACTAGTTTCTTATCAATTTCCACGGGTAATTTTGACTCCGGTTTTTCCTCTGGTTTTGTTTCAGGCTTTGGATCTGGTTTTACTTCTGGTTTTTCCTCTGGTTTTTCCTCTGGTTTTTCCTCTGGTTTTGTTTCAGGTTTTGGGTCTGGTTTTACTTCTGGTTTTTCCTCTGGTTTTGTTTCAGGTTTTGGGTCTGGTTTTACTTCTGGTTTTTCCTCTGGTTTTGTTTCAGGTTTTGGGTCTGGTTTTACTTCTGGTTTTTCCTCTGGTTTTGTTTCAGGTTTTGGGTCTGGCTTCACTTCTGGTTTTGTTTCTTTTTCAACTGCATTAATAGAGTTATATAAGAACTGACTATACGCTTCACGTGTTACAAACATTTTTGGAGAATACATATTACCTCCTGTACCAATAGTAACTCCATTTTCCTCTAATGCACTAATTGCACCGTAAGACCAAGAATTTTTATCAACATCTGCAAATTTTGTTGTTTTCGTTGCCTTAAATTTAAAAGCATTTGTAAGTACTTGTGCCATTTGTTCACGAGTTAAAATATCATCTGGACCATACTTCCCATCACCAAATCCATTCACAAGTCCTGCTTTAGCAAGTGCTAAGATTTCTTTTTCAAATAAATGCCCTTTAATATCAGTAAACGGATTTTTGAAGCTAGCATCTGCATCTGCTGGTTTTACGTACATATAAATCATACGAGCAACTTGCCCACGAGTTACATTATCACCAAAGCCAAAGATATTATTTCCGTACCCTTGCACTACTTTACGGTTTGTTAAATCATAAATTGCTTTTGTAGACCAGTGATTTGCTGGAACATCATTGAATTTTAATGAGTCTGTGTTATCAGCCTTAGCAGTAAATGCTCCTGCTCCTAGTAATGATGTACCCATAATTGTTAATGCTGTTGCTGTTTTTAAAAATTTGTTAGCCATTGTTTGTTCCTCCAAGTATATTAGTTTTTTAATAGATTCCTTTATTGTACCGAATTTAAATGTAAAATCCAGATAATTTAACATATAAATTTATGAATTAGTGTTTTTTATAACCGCTGTTCCATATGGAAAACATTACCATATGGTAATAGACTTGTAAAGTATTTTTATATATTTATTTATAAATATATATTTCTAGTAAAAAAACTACACTTTTCAGTATAGTTTTTAACTCTTTTTATACATATTGATATTTTCAACGGAAATAGATTTGTCCCATTCCATCTTTGTTAGCCCATATTGGTGCTTTCACACTATCAATCCCTATCATTTTAAAAATAAAAAAGTGATGTTCAGCTTTTATCTTAAAATTTAACGGCTCATTATGATCTACGCGCCCTTTAGTATATTCATATTTCCATCCATTCATATTCTGCTCTTTCATTTTCTTCTCTATATCAGGAATTAGATTTACGTTTTTTCCTTCATATGTGTACTGAAAACCACCTGTTTGTTCTGCTAACTCTACTGTACTAGAAGCAAAGTCATGTGCTTTTACTAACTGCATTCCATACAGTACACCTTCTGGTATAAGAGTTATCAATAATAAAGAAAGCGTTAGAAAAAGCGCTGTTGTTACTGTATTTTGCATTTCTTACACACCTACTTTTTCTTATTTATTTCACGTTTCCTCCAGCTTTCTTGTTGTCAGAATCTGCTTCATAAATAAATATGTGTCTTGCGTTACTCTTAACGTTACCTTTCTTTTCATCAAATTGTTTAGTATAACTAGCAGCTTCCGCTTCTCCTTCAACCGCGATCATTGCAGGTTGCTCTTGTACAGTATGTACAGAAAACTCTCGTTTTGATGCAGGATCCTTAAATGTTGCATTTTGTTTATAAGACTTTTCAAATTCTTTCTTTGCGATACCTGGTTCAATAGCAATTTCTTCTTGTGCTCGTAAAACACCTACTTTTACGGCTTTATCCATTGCTGTACTTCCAGCACGTTCTAATGCAGACTTATTATCTGTGTGTGTTGTATCTCCAATAATCATATCTGTTATTAAGAATAAACAACCAATAAATAATAATATTGAAGCGGCCCCTATAATAAATTTTTGCATCTGCTTCACCCCTCCTTAATTTTCAGACTTCCGAAATCGAAATCCACTTAAAATGGAACTTTTCTTTTGATTCAACAATTGGTTTGGCAGCAATAAATCTGCTATTTCCTTCATTATTCCTTCAAGCTCTTTATAATAGTTCCGACTAGATAGTAACGTACTACTTTTTAATTGAGATTCAAATACATCCTCTATCTCATATGGTGATAACGCAGTTAATACCTTATCTCCAAAACATTCTTCTATTACTTCATGCTTTAAAAGTGCAGGAGAAAACTTATTCCCAATGATTCTCGTTTTCTCTAAAGCTAAGTAAGAAACGAGCTTTCTCTCCTTTTGTGTAAGAGGATGCGCTATCTTTAGCAATTGATGCAGATCTGGTTCTGCTACAAAGAAAATAAAATCTGCCATTTCACATATTTCATGGTATAAATCTTTATCCCAATCGTACCCCGCATCAATAATAGATATAGGCGCTTCTTGGTTAGCCAATAATACCTTAATAAAATGGTCAAAGTCCTGCTCTGTTTCGTTTTTCAGCTCTTGGTCCACTATAGGATTCTTTACGATATAATTTATTCTTCCTTGCTTCCATTTTGGAATTGATAATATATCAGATTCCTTCTGTAGCATCTCCTTATATCGCTGCAACATAAATTCACTACGATAGTTTTCTGGTGCTTCTGTATATCCCTTTAATAAAGGATACGTATATCCATCATCATATAGATTCTCTATATAGTTCACATCAATCTGTAGTTCATTTAAGTAAGCAGCTAAAAGATGTGAAACAAAAGTTGCACCACTTCTTTTGTTCATGCTGGCCACAACAATTGTTCTTCTCGGAATAGCAATACCTATTTGTTTTTCATATACCGGCTCAAAAGCCAATTTATATTGTTTTTTTATAATAGGTGCTTTTGGCGTCTCATCTGGAACAGACTTACGCTTTTGCTTGTTTTTAAATAGTTTGTTGGAGGTAGAGGAAGCTCCATTGTTGCCACCTGCCTCTAATTCACTTGATACTTCCTCTTCGTCCTCATCAACAGGAACTTCGGGCAACTTTGTTTGTTGGGGTGCCTGACTTGCTCCTACAATTTCCGCTACATTTTTAATATCTGACTCCTGTAGCAGCTGCGGGATAACTTTATTATCAATATCAATTTTACGAGAGTTAAAAATGTCATAGATACCTAGATAAATCAGTTTCGCCAAAAACTCATCATCATTTTCACGCTCTGTAAATACCACAATACGAATATCTCGATTAAAGCGAATATCTCTTAGTTTCTGTAAGATAATCAATTCACGTTTCTCTTCATGTCTCGCATCAATATTTAATCGTTTGTCATTAATACATAGAATATCAGGCTGTTCTGTATCTAGAATTTCATCTAGATACTTGATATGCATCACATCACTATCAGCTACTTCAAATCCCGCACCAATAAAATCCTCACGTAAATATGCCGTATATACAGTATCGCTAATAGCTAAAACGATTTTTTTCACCATAGTTAACCTCCTACAAAATCTAACGTTGGATTAAAATCATGTTTTCAATTGGAATTTGTGCCTCAAGATGAATCTTCCCAATAATCTCATTCAAAATATACTCAATTTCAACTTGTTCCATTGTACGTGGAGCTCCAAAATCAGAATTTAGCTTTACTCGTATTTCTAATCGATCTTGTATCTCATGTAAAGGTGTACCAAGATAAAGAATGCTGTAGTATAAAACACCATCTTCAATATTTTTTTGAATCATATCCTTTGTTTGATGTACAAATGTAACCTCAGCAAGCTCAATAAAAGGATTATCAATTGTTACTTTGCTATTCCAATTTAAATTCCAAATCTCGCAATGTTCTTCGGCATGCACAACAACTCCATTTACAGAAGGCGTAATCGCGAAAAGACGATCTACAGGAACTTTGGTTAACGAGGTACTATTACCTTTCTTTAATTCAAGCCCTTTTTCCAATCGCTCATGTTCAAAAGCATATTCGGCACCAGTAAATGCAACTTCGCAAAATACTTGTTCTAGCAATGGACGAATCCCCTCATATGTTCGGATAGCAAACACACTAAATTCCTGTGTTTCATCTGTACGAATGATTTCATACAATTCATATTCAGATGCATTTGCTAAGGCAAAAGGAATATCTTTTATAAAATTCGGATCAGTATATAGATTCTCAGGAATTTGTGTTTCAGGATGATTTATAAACTCAAGGCATAATTGATATCCTTTTAAAAATGCATTCTTAACAGCTGCAGGGAATAGAGTTTCAAAACGTTTCACATTATTTTTAAACGTTTTTTCTTCAATTTCGTTATTAAATTCTCTTTCCTGTAAGATATTTGCCTTATTCCCTAGTAATAAAAAGTAGTGATTAATAATACGACTAATATCCTCTTCAAATGCTGCATTCTTCTCACAATACTTTGTAAATCGTTCTTTACTCATGTTCACAATTTCGTTCATAGCTTCAAATTCTCCCTTTTTATTGTTATTTATACAAAAAAAAGACACACCGATGGCAGGTTATGTGCCTTCGGTGTGTCCGTTTAGCTAGAAATTAAATCTATTAATTTGTATATTTCTCTTAGTTAATTGCTGTTCACGTATAAGAATACCTCTATGAATTTTAAAAGTCAATAGATTAATTATCTCCTTGTAAACTTATATTTATTCCTTCTTTCTATTTTTCTATGTATTTAATCTAAAAAAATACAAGTAATTAAATATAAATAATTACAAGTATTTTATATAAAACCTACAAGAAATATATATAACTAAACTCAATTATTAATTATAAAGGGATTCAGCAAACACCTCTAAAGCCTTGTATTACATACGTTCCTGGATATTAAGCTAAATTCACTATCGTAATATCCCCATTACATACAAGTTCTACATCATAGAAACCACAAATTAAGAAGTTAAATAACATATTACTCAGAATTCACAAGTTTTGAATAATATTATTAAGATAACCACAAGTATTGAATCGAATTATAAACATACTGAATCGTAACCAAACATAACGTAAATCGATTATATGCTTCCGTAAAAATGCTAATAGGTATATTTTCCTAAATAAAAAAGCATGTCTTCAAATTAAAGAACATGCCAAATACCCCTTGCTTTTAAGTAATTTTTTAACAAGGGCTGCCGTATATTTTTTTAAAAAAATTAAATAAATTCCGGATAAACACCATTTTTCTTATGATAATTTATCATTGCATCGTGTCTTTCCCCTGTAGACAAGTTTTCTTCCTTAAAACTTCTCCAGGACTCTCTAAACTGTATACGCATAAATGCTGGAATAGAGAATATTTCTTGTTCTTTCAAACAACTTTCAACTTGATCTAATGCATAAGTCATTGCGTAAATTAATAATTCACTTTGTTTTTGTTTCGTCGGTAAATAGATTGCGATATCAACAATTTCTTGTCTAAATGCAGTCATTATATTTTCTTTATCTTTTTTACGTAACGCCTGTCCCATGTGTTTCAAACGAGACACCGCTTCTTTTCTGCACTTCGCTACTGGTCTATGTAATTCTTTTTTATCATTCTCAATTACGCAGTTTGAAGAAAATACAACGTTGAACTTCTCAATGATGATTTGTTTTACCTGTTTCCTTACACTTGTAATTCTTGTTTCATTAGATTTCTTCTCTTTAGAATCGATTGCAGTAAATTGCACGATGGGGTTAATAATTTCTATGTAGTGTCTTACTTTCTTTGCATTACGATTTAATCTCTTTTTTAAGAAAGACATCTTTCTTGTAATCTGAAACTCATCAATTTTATGTTTATAATGCTCCATACCCACTTTTCTTGAAAATGTATTGATTAAATCTAACAGGAATATAATTCCTCTATTATCACGAGCCTTTACTAGACTACTCATTATCGTTGTTTGAATTAGGTGAAATGGAATACGGAAATACGATAGCGATGTACCTGTCATATTTACAGTTTCTGCAGTAGTGTTGTTATACAACGCATAATCTACAATTTCATATACAGTACGATTTCCAACAGGTGTTTCTTTTATGAGTCTACGCTCCAAACAAACTTGAAAACCTGTATAAATTGTTGTGTAGGGAATCCCACTTTTCTTAGCAAGATCCATTACTTGAAATTCACGTGGTAGCATTCCTATATCATTGCATTCAAAGTGAAGCAAGATGTAAGTAGCTAAAGCTGAAGATGGTAACTCTTTTCTTTCATTTTCGAGTTTTACGATGTTTAATAGCCCATCAAAAAATTTAACCCCATGAATATTAAGACTTTGTTCAGAAAATTTCAAGTGCGTATTCATAGTTTCCTTTTACTCCTCTCCCAAAAATAAAAAAGACACACCATTGGCAGGTTATGTGCCTTCGGTGTGTCCGTTTAGCAAGAATTTCAATTTTATTTATTCGCATATAACTCTTTTACAATTAATATTCATGTACAAGATTATCTTTATAAAAATTAAATGTCAATACCTCTTCATGTTTAATTTTTATAAAATAATCCCATAATAATTCTAAATAACAATTGGATTTGCACCATAGATAACTTTTATAATTAATAATATGCATTTAAGTTCTTCTCTCTTTCATTTAGATACCCCCTAGGATAGACTTAATTTTCAGAAACATAATATGTCTAGAAAGTTACTTACAAAAGATCCGAAGTTTTCACATAAAAATCTTACAATCATTATATACATTCGAATTCACATAAAATTAACATATAATCCTCCATATTAATGTTATGTAAACAGCGAAAATACGTTTTATAAAGTCGACTCACATTAATATATCAACTGACATTAACATGTAATCAAAAACTTAACAGAAAATATCAATGTCATATCGATATTTTCTAAGCAGCAAGTACATACATTCACTCAATATCATTAACATCCTATAAAAAAATACAGATTCGAAATTTCCTCATCTTCATTTAAATAAGTTTTCAACATATTGCTATATATATGAAGTTACTTAAATACGATCGTGTGGTTTTCATACAAAAAACTTTAAATATATGTGTTCAATCAAACTTTTAAAACTAATCAATATCAAAAGCGATATCGATGTTATGTAGACAATTTAGGATTTTTAGAAATCAATCACATTGATATATCAATTGACATTAACATGTTACTGAATTTTATAAGAAAAATGTTAATGTCATATCAATATTTTTAGGTATTTTGTATACATGCTACCATTTGATATCATTGTTATCCTTTTAAAGTAATACTTCTTAGTAGAACATATTATAAATAACTAGAGAACCAGCAACTTAAAACTACAACGAATGAATTACTAAAAAACATAAAATTTCTAATGAAATACAAAGTTCCATCTATTAATAATTTTTTAAAACTATAATGTTAATATTTAATCCTTTCAGTTGATATGGAATGGATAATAGATATAATGGACTTTAAAAATGTCAATCTTATGTTAATGATAATGTTATAAGTCCTCTTAATAGTATCATCCAGTAGGTGGTAGATATGTTGATTTTATACCCTTTATTCATACACCATATGTATCCTTTCATATGGTGTAACAAAACAGCAAATATAAGTCAGATTAAACTAATGACTAGTTAACAAGACATTAACACCTAAATAAGTTCACTTCCTCATTATACTTTCTATGTTAATGTTAAACTTCATGTTAATGTCAATTTCGAGTTGGAATTACCTCTAAACAGGAAGCCACTACTATAATATGGAACGTGTTGTTTGAAATTAGATGAATAATGCCTTTAGGACGTTTTAAAAACACCAGTATTACCGTAACCACATAAAACCATCTCAAATATTCCATGCAGCACGGAGTGGGTATTGAATCTCATAGTTTATTTATGTTGATGACGATCCTATACTCTAAAATATTTGACCTCATAATATACTACTAATTTAGTAATATTATTATCTTTATTTCTAGCAATTATACACTATAATTTAAATTCCCTAGATTAAGTCCACTTTTTTCCTTACTATCAATGATTATCTCCTTATAACTTGTTTACAAAACAACTATATTTCCTTATCATTAGTATTAAGTAACGTATTTTGTTAATCTCATAGCAACTATCATTGATCTCACTAATGTAAAGGATCGAGATTTTCGTTGATACCACATTACCATTTATATATTCGAAGTTAATAATAACACTAATAAACCAAGCATATTCTCGCATTTATAGTTAATGTTTTGTTAACAAGAACATGCCAACATGTTAATTTCACATTTCATATGAGTCACTGGCTGTACAGAGGTTTATATGAATATCACCACAATACTGCCTAACATGTTAATTTCAGTTCACATGTTAGTTTCACATTGGGTGTTCATGCATTGATTTTTAAGGAGGTAGTTACAATGATTGAACAAAAAAGCGAATCACAAGACCATCAAATTAACGATGATGATATATTAACTGATAATGTTTTTGAAAAAGCATGGCGAATAACTGAATTCTCTAAACTAGTTGGACGTCATCATAATACCGTTTATAATTGGTTCAATATTCTAGAGGAAAAAGGACTTCACGAAACGTTAAGAACCCAAAATACCAATGAAAAACTCTATAATACATTAGATCTTGAAATCGCTCTATTTATTAAGCTAAAAAGGGATGAGAAATGGTCTTTAGATGCAATTATTGACCTTTTACCACACCAATTTGATTTAAGACCTGTATCACCAGAGAATCAATCAAATGAGGTATCTACTGAATTAAATCTTCAGGCTACTGCAGAAATCATTGAAAAAATGGTATCTAAACAGTTAGAAGAGAAAATAAAACATATTGAGTCTCGTTATGAAGAGAGAGTGGAGAGTATACTTAAACAATTGCCACAGCCGGAGGATGAAGAAACCATAAAACTGCGTCAACGTCAAGATAGACTTGATAATTTTATTATTGAGCACAGGGCACGACAAGAATTAAGAAAACAAGCAGAAAATCTGTGGAATAGTAAACCTGAAGAGGAACGTACTAGGAAAGCAGGTTGGTTTAAAAAAGAGGAAGATTTGAGTAAAAAGCACCTCTTCATTGAGCAGTACATACAAGATAATATTATTGATTATATAAAATCTCTTATGAATGCTACAAAATAATAAAAAAGTCTGGATGTTTATCCAGACTTTTTTATTATTTTGTAGTACCAAACATCTTATCTGGATCTAAAAAATCTGCTAACTCATCATCTTCATTTATCCCAGAATTTTTATCTTCTTCATCACTACCCATGTCAATAAAATCTCCAAACGCAAACCCTAAATCTTCATCCTCATCTATACTCTCTATTGTACTAATTTGGGACTTTGTATATTGAATTTGACTTTGTCTTTCCTTAAACTCATTAAATTCTTCTACTAATCCTTTAGATAACCTTGATGGTAACGCATCAGTTTTATAGAACGTATACACGCTTCCTAAGAAATCATTTTTACTTATTAGATATCCATTAAATACAGTACCATTTATAGGTAGATTATTTGAAACTTCTACTTTAGCGTCATCCATAAAGGAATCATCAATGTTTTTTTGCTCATCCAAAATAGCCAACATACCAAAATGATGTACTTTTGATGCTTCAACAGAACCATCATTATTTTTTTTCATTAAATCAATTGGATGGTGGAATGAACTTCCTCTTAATGACTCTTGGAACATATCTATAATCGCATGGCTATTTTCTATTTGGTTCATATTACGAGAAATTTTATTAATTACTAAGCAGCCCGTTTTTTCAAGTAAAATACGTTTAAAGTCTTGAGAGTCGAGTATTACAGATGTACCAGAACCATTAGCAGCAGTGTTTAACTCATGAATAATCTCACTAATCCGTTGATTTGCATAGTCTCTTGAATTAGCAATACCTTTTTTCTCATTTTCATTTAATTCCTTAAATTCATCATAAAAGTGCTGGTTATCAGCAAATACTACAAATGCTACACCTTTAGATTTGTCATTTGCTAGTTTCCAAATCTCTTGTGAAAATTTATTTACTTGTCGTAGCACATCTGGCCCATCAGCTCGGACAGGAAGTGTCACCACAATTCCCATTTTAATAAAATCTTTACGCTCAATAGCATTTTCAAAGGCTATTCTTGCAAATTTTGCTTGATTTGCTTTAATTTCAGCCATTGGATATTGTTGTGCAACCTTTTGTAATTCTTTCCTAATTATCGGCTTGTTATGAAATGCCGAAAATTCTTCAATAGCCTTAATTATTGTAGAAGTTCCTGTTCCTCCACCTAATCCAGCAAAAAATAGAACAAGTTCATCCGATGGTCTTACACGTTCAGTGATAAAGTCTTTTAATCTTTCTTTTGCTTCCTCATTTGAATCTAGAACTTTAACCGCGCGCTCGGGGTTTTTACCTAATCCACCTAATTTAAGTGAAACCTGATTGCTTTTTGGTACATTTTTTAATTCAGCTAGATCTCCGTCATTACTATTTAGTGCTAAGCAGTTATATACTGCTGTCCCATCTGTATGCTTATACTCCGCAAATTTGTCTACCATTCTAGTACCAGCTTGACCAAAACCAACCATCGTCATTTTAACTGCCACTTCATTCTTCAAGAAGTTTTTTGCCATTATTTTATCTCTCCTTATTCACTTTTTTTTCTTTTCCCTAACTCTATAAGTACTTGTTGTCCTCTATAAGTTGAGATTAAAAATTTATATGGATGCATAGTCTTTTCATAAATTAAAGACATTGATGATAATGTACTTACACTTATTTCAGCTGAACGTCTTGATATATTTGTACGTTCAACCTCTAATGAATAAGATTTCCCTTTTGTTTTCTTTACTCGCCTGTCTATAACTACATTTTCCACTATTTCATTAATGGATATGCCCCTCATGTATTTTGTCTCTTGAAATTGTTTATTTACTACGTTTCCTATGTATAGAAATACACTATATAGTATCTCGTCTTGTTCAAGAATATCAGCAAACATGTTTACTACTTCATCTGTAAACTTAATTGTTTGATATTTTTCACTTAATATTTCGTTCAAATTGTCCCCCCCTAAAACATTGGTTAATTATTCCTAGAAACATAGTACATCATTATACACTGTATATCAAGTCATTCTATATAAAACTTATATAGAATGTGTATATATAAGTTCTATATATCATCTAATAGAAACAATCTATATTTTCCATAGGTTCTTATATACGACGTATACATAAGGCGTACATGTGATATGTCAATTTGACACTTCATGTAATTTACATTTTCATAATAATTTTTTTACCATCATGATTACATGAAATAAAAACATAAAAAAAGATTTTATTTCATCATCAAGAAACTTGTATATTATCTAATTATAACCTTATACACCTTACATATACAACTTATGTATACATTGTATATGTAACACTATATGTTTCAAAAACTAATACCTCCTTAACTGTAAATTTTATATAAACAAAACACAATAAAGTGTATATATAAAGCTTATATGAAAGTTTTATATATGCGTTTTATATATAGTTGGTGAAAAATGCCTGCATTTTAATAATTTGCACTACACTCATGTATTTATGTTGATTAAAGCTTCCATTTTCTTTTACACAGTTCAATTCTTGTTAAATCAGAGATTGTTAATGTTATGTTAATTGTGTTATTAATCCGCCTAAATATATGTGTAATGAAAAAAGGGTGGTCTATATACAAAACCAATTTCTTATCAATTTCAGTAACTTTTAAAAGTTTATTAAGGCCGATTGTTAATTTCATATCCACAAAATCACTAGGTTATTTAGTTAAAAACTTTACTTCGATCTTTCTAACATTCTTACTCTATCAATTTCATATAAACAAAAAACGTTCCCTCAGGCTTGTTACCTAAGGTTACAATTTAGTGAATGAGAATTCTATGGAACTCAGATTAATATACAAAACCTATGAATGTACTTGAAATATGCCGTCGATAAGGTAGAAATAACATTGACTTTCCTCTAACCAAATCGCCGTTTCGAAACGAGAGAGGATAACTAAAAAATTAGATTTTCAAGATAATCCAGTATTAAAAATAAACATCCAATCAAATAATAAATAAAGAAAATCACCCTTGATTCCTAAAATCCTTTTATAAGTTTTGAATAATTTTAATCCATCAAAATTTTAATATCCTAATCGGCTTCGTGTTAGGACGGCATAGTATCACTTTATTAGTAATTTTTTTCCTGAATAATTGTTAGTTACCTAGTAGTACTTCGCCCTAACAATCAGGGGGATCTAGTAAACCCCACGAAGCTAATGATTTACTATAGATTTTTAAAGATCATTACCACCCCAACTTTGGGGTACAAGAGTAGGTATCTCTAGAAAAGAAATTCTCAAATTCATTTTTTCTTATTTTACAATCAATATTTAGATGTAATAGTATATAAAATACTACTGATTTTGTTTAAATTTAATTAGAAATAAGAGGTGTATATAGTGCCGCAGAAAGTGTATAAATATAAAAGGACAGGTACCCAGAAATATTTTCATCTAAAAGAAGCAGACATATTTGTTTTTACAGTTTTATATTACAAAAGAGCTCTTACAACAAGACAAATCACAACGTTATATAGTGCATTTGAGAGAAGAGAGTGTTCAGAAGCT
>NZ_JARVHE010000001.1:5350000-5355553 GCF_040459875.1 Bacillus cereus group sp. MG16 | reverse complement strand
GTTTAATTTAAATGGTTTAGATTCTGCAGAATATCCATTGTTACCACAAATTGAAGAACATCATGTTTTTAAGATTCCAACGGATTTACTTAAACATATGATTAGACAAACTGTATTTGCAGTTTCCACTTCTGAAACAAGACCGATCTTGACAGGTGTAAACTGGAAGGTATATAACAGCGAACTAACTGGCATTGCTACAGATAGTCACAGACTAGCTCTTCGAAAAGCAAAAATCGAAGGCATTGCAGATGAGTTCCAAGCAAATGTTGTTATTCCAGGAAAAAGTTTAAATGAATTAAGCAAAATTCTAGATGAGTCTGAAGAAATGGTAGATATCGTTATTACGGAGTATCAAGTATTATTCCGTACAAAACATTTATTATTCTTCTCAAGATTGTTAGAAGGAAATTACCCTGATACAACTCGCTTAATTCCAGCGGAGAGCAAAACAGATATTTTTGTAAATACAAAAGAATTTTTACAAGCAATTGATCGTGCATCTCTTTTAGCAAGAGATGGCCGTAATAATGTTGTAAAATTATCAACTTTAGAGCAGGCAATGCTAGAAATTTCCTCGAATTCACCAGAAATCGGGAAAGTAGTAGAAGAAGTTCAATGTGAAAAAGTAGATGGAGAAGAGTTAAAAATATCTTTTAGTGCAAAATATATGATGGATGCACTAAAAGCATTAGATAGTACTGAAATTAAGATTAGCTTTACTGGAGCAATGAGACCATTCTTAATTCGTACAGTAAATGATGAATCCATTATTCAATTAATTTTACCGGTTCGTACTTACTAAGTAAGAAATAAGGGTTGCTAGTTTTCAGATGCTAGTAGCCCTTATTTGATTTTTGGGTATTACTTTCCTAATGCTAGTTTATTTAGTACAATGAAAGAATGAACACTTTCAGAAAGTGAGCGATTTTATGAAACGTATTAAAATTTCAACAGAGTATATTACACTAGGGCAATTTTTAAAGTTAGCCGATGTAATTGATACAGGTGGCGCTGTAAAATGGTTTTTACAAGAATATGAAGTGTACGTGAATCAAGAACTTGAAAATAGAAGAGGTCGCAAACTATATGCGAACGATATTATTGAAATTCCAGGAAGCGGAAGTTTCCAAGTTCAGTCATAAAGGGGGAGCCCTTTGTTTATTTCAGAAATACAATTAAAAAACTATCGCAATTATGAAAAGTTAGAGCTTTCCTTTGAAGATAAGGTAAATGTAATTATCGGCGAGAATGCGCAAGGGAAAACGAATTTGATGGAAGCTATTTATGTTTTAGCGATGGCGAAATCTCATAGAACCTCTAATGATCGCGAGCTTATCCGTTGGGATGAAGATTTCGGTCAAATTAAAGGAAAGCTACAAAAGAGAAATAGTTCTTTGTCTTTGGAATTAAATATCTCGAAAAAAGGTAAAAAGGCAAAATTAAATCAACTTGAACAACAAAAACTGAGTCAATATATTGGCGTGATGAATGTTGTCATGTTTGCCCCAGAAGATTTAAATCTTGTAAAAGGAAGCCCTCAAGTAAGAAGACGCTTTTTAGATATGGAATTAGGCCAAATAGCTCCGGTCTATTTGTATGAATTGAGTCAATATCAAAAGGTGCTCACACAACGAAATCACTTGCTAAAAAAGATGCAAGGGAATAGTAAGAATGAGGAAACGATGTTGGATGTATTTACACTTCAACTTATTGAGCATGGTACAAAAATTTTGCGAAAACGCTTTGAATTTTTGCATTTACTACAAGAATGGGCAGCTCCAATTCATCGTGGTATAAGCCGTGGGTTAGAAGAATTAGAAATTGTCTATAAACCGAGTGTAGATGTATCAGAATCAATGGATTTGTCGAAAATAAAAGAAGTATACTATGAAAGTTTTCAATCCGTGAAACAACGTGAAATTTTCCGTGGTACGACTTTAATTGGTCCTCATCGTGATGATTTACAATTCTTCGTTAATAGTAAAAATGTTCAAGTCTTTGGTTCGCAAGGACAACAACGAACGACCGCACTGTCCCTAAAATTAGCTGAAATTGAATTGATTTACTCAGAAGTTAAAGAATATCCGATTCTTCTATTGGATGATGTATTATCAGAATTAGATGATTATCGTCAATCGCATCTGTTAAATACAATTCAAGGAAAAGTGCAAACATTTGTGACAACGACGAGTGTCGACGGAATTGAACACGAAACATTAAAAGAAGCGAAAACAATTCATGTAACGAACGGCACGGTAGATTGTGAAATAGATAGGGCGTAATCCCTGTTTAAATGGAAAAGTAGGTGATCTTTGTGTCAATGGAACAAAAGCAAATGCAAGAAAATTCATATGATGAAAGTCAAATACAGGTACTTGAAGGGCTAGAAGCAGTTCGAAAACGCCCTGGTATGTATATTGGATCTACAAGCGGAAAAGGACTTCACCATCTTGTATGGGAAATCGTCGATAATAGTATTGATGAGGCACTTGCAGGGTACTGTGATGAAATTAACGTTAGTATCGAAGAAGATAATAGTATTCGTGTAACGGATAATGGACGTGGTATTCCAGTTGGTATACAAGAAAAAATGGGACGTCCTGCTGTAGAAGTTATTATGACCGTTCTTCATGCTGGTGGTAAGTTTGGTGGCGGCGGTTATAAAGTTTCTGGTGGTTTGCATGGTGTTGGGGCATCTGTAGTAAATGCCCTATCAACAGAACTAGAGGTATTTGTGCATCGTGAAGGTAAAATCCATTATCAAAAATACGAAAGAGGTATTCCGGTTGCGGATTTAAAAGTCATTGGTGACACAGATCAAACAGGAACGATAACTCGATTTAAACCAGATCCAGAAATTTTTCAGGAAACAACAGTATACGAATTTGATACGCTCGCAACTCGTATGCGTGAATTAGCATTTTTAAATCGTAATATTAAATTAACAATTGAAGATAAACGTGAACATAAGCAAAAGAAAGAATTCCATTATGAAGGTGGAATTAAATCATACGTCGAGCATTTAAATCGCTCAAAACAACCAATCCATGAAGAACCTGTATATGTAGAAGGATCAAAAGATGGTATTCAAGTTGAGGTTTCCTTACAGTATAACGAAGGATATACAAATAATATTTACTCATTTACGAATAACATTCATACGTATGAAGGTGGAACACATGAAGTAGGGTTTAAAACAGCTTTAACTCGTGTGATTAACGATTATGGACGTAAAAATAGTATTTTAAAAGATGCAGACAGTAACTTAACGGGTGAGGATGTTCGTGAAGGTTTAACTGCAATTGTATCAATTAAACATCCAAACCCACAATTTGAAGGACAAACGAAGACGAAACTTGGGAATAGTGAAGCAAGAACGATTACAGAGTCTGTGTTTTCAGAGGCATTTGAAAAGTTCTTACTAGAAAACCCGAATGTTGCACGAAAAATCGTAGAAAAAGGTACGATGGCAGCACGTGCACGTGTTGCAGCGAAAAAAGCACGTGAATTGACACGCCGCAAGAGCGCATTAGAAGTTTCAAGTTTACCTGGTAAATTAGCAGATTGCTCTTCGAAAGATCCAGCAATTAGTGAAATTTACATTGTAGAGGGTGACTCTGCCGGTGGATCAGCAAAACAAGGGCGTGATCGTCACTTCCAAGCGATTTTACCGCTAAAAGGTAAAATTATTAACGTTGAAAAAGCAAGATTGGATAAAATTTTATCTAACGATGAAGTGCGTACAATTATTACTGCAATTGGTACGAACATTGGCGGCGATTTTGATATCGAGAAAGCTCGTTATCATAAAGTTATTATTATGACGGATGCCGACGTAGATGGTGCGCATATTCGTACCCTATTATTAACGTTCTTCTATCGTTATATGCGTCAAATTATTGAACACGGTTATATCTATATTGCACAGCCACCGTTGTTTAAAATACAACAAGGTAAAAAAATTCAATATGCTTATAATGAAAAAGAGCTTGAAAAGATTTTAGCTGAATTACCAGCTCAACCTAAACCTGGTATCCAACGTTACAAAGGTTTAGGAGAAATGAACCCAACCCAGCTTTGGGAAACGACAATGGATCCAGAAGTGCGTTCATTACTTCAAGTTTCCCTTCAAGATGCAATTGAAGCAGATGAAACATTTGAAATTTTAATGGGGGATAAAGTAGAGCCACGTCGTAACTTTATCCAAGAAAATGCAAAATACGTGAAAAACCTTGATATTTAAATGAGTAATGACAGGAATCTGAGTATTCCTGTCTTCTACATATAAATCAATGTATGTGTAACGGAAATGTAAGAGGAGGTGCTCGTTGATGTCAGACAATCAACAACAAGCACGAATTCGAGAAATTAATATTAGTCATGAAATGCGTACCTCATTTTTAGATTACGCAATGAGTGTTATCGTATCTCGTGCATTACCAGATGTTCGTGATGGATTAAAACCTGTGCATCGTAGGGTTTTATATGCGATGAATGATTTAGGAATTACGGCTGATAAAGCGTATAAGAAATCAGCACGTATTGTTGGTGAAGTAATCGGTAAGTATCACCCTCATGGTGATTCAGCTGTTTACGAAACAATGGTACGTATGGCGCAAGATTTCAGTCAACGTTATATGCTTGTTGATGGGCATGGTAACTTTGGATCTGTCGATGGAGATTCAGCGGCAGCAATGCGTTATACAGAAGCAAGAATGTCTAAAATCTCTATGGAATTAATACGTGATATTTCAAAGAATACGATTGATTATCAAGATAACTACGATGGTTCTGAAAGAGAGCCGATTGTATTACCAGCGCGCTTTCCTAATTTACTAGTAAATGGTACGACAGGTATTGCAGTTGGTATGGCAACGAATATTCCGCCGCATCAACTTGGCGAAGTAATTGATGGCGTATTGGCATTAAGTCATAATCCCGATATTACTATTGCAGAATTAATGGAGTGCATTCCAGGACCAGATTTCCCGACGGCAGGTTTAATTTTAGGAAGAAGTGGTATTCGTAGAGCTTATGAAACAGGACGCGGTTCTATTATACTTCGTGCTAAAGTTGAAATTGAAGAGAAGTCAAATGGCAAACAATCTATTATCGTAACGGAACTACCTTATCAAGTAAATAAGGCGCGATTAATTGAAAAAATTGCAGAATTAGTTCGCGATAAGAAAATTGAAGGTATTACAGATTTACGTGATGAATCAGATCGAAATGGTATGCGTATTGTTATGGAAGTACGTCGTGATGCCAATGCTAATGTATTATTAAATAACTTATATAAACATACAGCACTTCAAACAAGTTTCGGTATTAACATGCTGTCTCTTGTAAATGGAGAGCCACAAGTGCTGAACTTAAAACAAAATTTATATCATTACTTGGAACATCAAAAGGTAGTAATTCGTAGACGTACAGCTTATGAACTAGAAAAAGCAGAAGCGCGTGCTCATATTTTAGAAGGATTACGAATTGCCTTAGACCATCTGGATGAAGTTATTACATTAATTCGTAGTTCGAAAACAGCGGAAATTG
>NZ_JARVHE010000001.1:5330000-5345000 GCF_040459875.1 Bacillus cereus group sp. MG16 | reverse complement strand
CTCCTTATGGAGCGAAGTCTTTGATTCCCCGCTGCCAAGAAAAGCTTCTAGCGAGATAAAAGGTGCCTGTACCGCAAACCGACACAGGTAGGCGAGGAGAGAATCCTAAGGTGTGCGAGAGAACTCTGGTTAAGGAACTCGGCAAAATGACCCCGTAACTTCGGGAGAAGGGGTGCTTTCTTAACGGAAAGCCGCAGTGAATAGGCCCAAGCGACTGTTTAGCAAAAACACAGCTCTCTGCGAAGCCGTAAGGCGAAGTATAGGGGGTGACACCTGCCCGGTGCTGGAAGGTTAAGGAGAGGGGTTAGCGTAAGCGAAGCTCTGAACTGAAGCCCCAGTAAACGGCGGCCGTAACTATAACGGTCCTAAGGTAGCGAAATTCCTTGTCGGGTAAGTTCCGACCCGCACGAAAGGTGTAACGATTTGGGCACTGTCTCAACCAGAGACTCGGTGAAATTATAGTACCTGTGAAGATGCAGGTTACCCGCGACAGGACGGAAAGACCCCGTGGAGCTTTACTGTAGCCTGATATTGAATTTTGGTACAGTTTGTACAGGATAGGCGGGAGCCTTTGAAACCGGAGCGCTAGCTTCGGTGGAGGCGCTGGTGGGATACCGCCCTGACTGTATTGAAATTCTAACCTACGGGTCTTATCGACCCGGGAGACAGTGTCAGGTGGGCAGTTTGACTGGGGCGGTCGCCTCCTAAAGTGTAACGGAGGCGCCCAAAGGTTCCCTCAGAATGGTTGGAAATCATTCGTAGAGTGCAAAGGCATAAGGGAGCTTGACTGCGAGACCTACAAGTCGAGCAGGGACGAAAGTCGGGCTTAGTGATCCGGTGGTTCCGCATGGAAGGGCCATCGCTCAACGGATAAAAGCTACCCCGGGGATAACAGGCTTATCTCCCCCAAGAGTCCACATCGACGGGGAGGTTTGGCACCTCGATGTCGGCTCATCGCATCCTGGGGCTGTAGTCGGTCCCAAGGGTTGGGCTGTTCGCCCATTAAAGCGGTACGCGAGCTGGGTTCAGAACGTCGTGAGACAGTTCGGTCCCTATCCGTCGTGGGCGTAGGAAATTTGAGAGGAGCTGTCCTTAGTACGAGAGGACCGGGATGGACGCACCGCTGGTGTACCAGTTGTTCTGCCAAGGGCATAGCTGGGTAGCTATGTGCGGAAGGGATAAGTGCTGAAAGCATCTAAGCATGAAGCCCCCCTCAAGATGAGATTTCCCATAGCGTAAGCTAGTAAGATCCCTGAAAGATGATCAGGTTGATAGGTTCGAGGTGGAAGCATGGTGACATGTGGAGCTGACGAATACTAATAGATCGAGGACTTAACCATATAATATGTAGCAAATGTTATCTAGTTTTGAAGGAATATGCCTTCAATAGTTTGGTGATGATGGCAGAGAGGTCACACCCGTTCCCATACCGAACACGGAAGTTAAGCTCTCTAGCGCCGATGGTAGTTGGGACCTTGTCCCTGTGAGAGTAGGACGTCGCCAAGCAACTAAAAACACAAGTCTTTTGACTTGTGTTTTTTTATTTCCCATGAAATAGGTTCGGTTCTGCTAGTAAAAAATTCGAAATATAGTAAGGAATTTTTTGAGCAGAAATAGTAAGAAATTGATAAATAAATGGGTAATCTTCAGAGCCATAGCTTCCAAGTAAATCATACCACCAATCTGTTTCGTATCTAGAAATCATACTTAAATTGTAGAGTAATAAATAATGAACAAGAAGTTCAGGCAATACGGGTGTAGGATTTCTAGGGTCAGTTGTGAGTGGTAAGTAATAAGTATCAGCGAGATATTCGTAGTATAAAGGCGTACTATATATAGGATTCCACGATTGGATAGGAGCTGTAAAAAGTAAATTGGATGCGCTCGTTTTCCCGGGGACATGTTGCACGGATAAGTGTTTACAAATTGATTCAATATAACGTGAAAATCTTTCTGAAGTCATATGAAGTCGATCTAGTATATTGACTGAAAAGGAAATTTCATTTGCATTTGTTGAATCAATTTTATATAAAGTGGAACCTCGCTGACTATAGCGAAATAAGTTTTGTAATTCAGGAATATTCCCCATTAAATCCAACATGTTAAACTTCTCTGATTCTAAGTGTTTCATGTGAAACAGCTGTTCTGCAACATGAGTAAATAGTCCATTTTTTTGTACCTTTACCTCATCTTCTAAAAATTGATATCCCTGTTTTTTCCGCTTACGAGTCGTAACGCCATGAGCTAAAACAGTAGTGGATTCAGGATAGTTTGGATCAATAGTTAATAAGCATGCTTTAAAAAGTTGGCTCATTCCATAAAACAATAACATTGGCTGAATCGAAAAGGGAGCTACCTTATATAATTCGTAATAATTTTTCCCGTGTTCTAAATAATAAATAAAAGGATAACAATTTTCAAAACCTTTTTTTTCGGCATTTTGTATTGAGGATTTTTCATAACAACGGGCAAGATAACGTTGTACATTTTGAGATGAAAAGAAGAAACTTAGTTGCTGCCAAGTACAATGTGTTTGATGCATATATTACGCTCCTTTTATTGTCTAAAAATTCTAACATATATATACGTCCTTGACAGTATTTTAACCAATTGATAAGCTACTAATAATAATTTCTGGTATCATGGGGGGAACAATTATGTGGGAATCTAAATTTGTTAAAGAAGGTTTGACTTTTGATGACGTATTACTTGTACCAGCAAAGTCAGATGTACTACCAAGAGAAGTAAGTGTTAAAACAGTTTTATCTGAAAGCTTACAGTTAAACATCCCGTTAATTAGTGCAGGAATGGATACAGTAACAGAAGCGGATATGGCTATTGCAATGGCTCGTCAAGGCGGTTTAGGAATTATTCATAAAAATATGTCTATTGAACAACAAGCCGAGCAGGTTGATAAAGTAAAACGTTCTGAAAGTGGTGTTATTTCAGATCCTTTCTTTTTAACTCCAGAACATCAAGTGTATGATGCAGAGCACCTTATGGGGAAATATCGTATCTCAGGTGTACCGGTTGTAAATAATTTAGACGAGCGAAAATTAGTTGGTATTATTACAAACCGTGATATGCGTTTTATCCAAGACTACTCAATCAAAATTTCCGACGTAATGACAAAAGAACAGCTAATTACAGCTCCAGTTGGTACAACGCTAGGTGAGGCTGAAAAGATCCTACAAAAGTATAAAATTGAAAAACTCCCTCTTGTTGATAACAACGGTGTATTACAAGGGCTTATTACAATAAAAGATATTGAAAAAGTAATTGAATTCCCAAATTCTGCGAAGGATAAGCAAGGGCGCTTATTAGTTGGAGCAGCAGTTGGTGTAACGGCTGATGCTATGACTCGCATTGACGCATTAGTAAAAGCTAGCGTAGATGCAATCGTACTTGATACAGCCCATGGACATTCTCAAGGCGTTATTGATAAAGTAAAAGAAGTTCGTGCAAAGTATCCATCATTAAATATTATCGCTGGAAATGTTGCTACTGCTGAAGCAACAAGAGCATTAATTGAAGCAGGGGCAAACGTAGTTAAAGTTGGTATTGGACCAGGCTCTATCTGTACAACACGTGTTGTAGCTGGGGTTGGTGTACCACAATTAACAGCGGTTTATGATTGTGCAACAGAAGCTCGTAAACACGGTATCCCAGTTATCGCTGACGGTGGTATTAAGTACTCTGGTGATATGGTTAAAGCTTTAGCAGCAGGAGCACATGTTGTTATGCTAGGTAGTATGTTTGCTGGTGTTGCTGAAAGTCCTGGTGAAACTGAAATTTATCAAGGTCGCCAATTTAAAGTATATCGTGGTATGGGTTCTGTCGGAGCGATGGAAAAAGGAAGTAAAGATCGTTATTTCCAAGAAGGAAATAAAAAACTTGTTCCAGAAGGTATTGAAGGACGAGTACCATATAAAGGACCTTTAGCAGATACGGTTCATCAATTAGTTGGTGGATTACGTGCAGGTATGGGATATTGTGGAGCACAAGATTTAGAATTCTTACGTGAGAATGCACAATTTGTTCGTATGTCAGGTGCTGGTTTACTTGAAAGTCATCCTCATCATGTACAAATTACAAAAGAGGCTCCAAACTACTCATTATAATGTCTTATATATAAATAGACGGAGATTTTATATCTCTGTCTATTTTTTTTTGATTATGTTAGAATAACGGTTATGTGAGTACATAGATATTGGGGGTAGCAAAAGTGAAAGGTATGTTTTGCAAAAGATTCATTGCACTAGTAACAATGCTTACACTAGCTTGTAGTATGTTGTTACCATATAGCAATGCATCAGCTGAAACAGGAGCTGCTTTAAATATTGAAGCAGGTGCGGCAATTTTAGTTGAAGCGAATTCTGGAAAAATTGTATATCAAAAGAATGCTGATGAATTATTATCCATTGCTAGTATGACGAAGATGATGAGTGAGTATTTAGTTCACGAAGCAGTGGATAAAGGAAAGCTTAAGTGGGATCAGAAAATTAAGGTTTCTGAATATGCGTATAAAGTTTCACAGGATGCTTCATTATCAAATGTGGCATTAGAAAATGGTGGCTCTTATACAGTAAAAGAGTTATACGAGGCAATGGCAATCTTCTCTGCAAATGGTGCAACGATTGCATTAGCAGAAGCAATTGCAGGTAAAGAAGTAGATTTCGTAAAAATGATGAATGATAAATCGAAAGAACTAGGGTTGAAAAATTATAAATTTGTCAATTCTACAGGTTTAACGAATAAAGATTTAAAGGGAATGCATCCAGAAGGAACAACAGCGGATGAAGAAAATAAAATGTCTGCAAAGGATGTTGCAACTTTAGCACAACATTTAATTAAAGATTATCCAAAAGTGTTAGATACAGCAAAAATCCCGAAAAAAGAATTCCGTCCAGAAAAAGAGAAGTTTGCAATGTCGAACTGGAACTGGATGTTAAAGGGCTTAGTTAAAGAATATGATGGCGTAGATGGCCTAAAAACAGGCTCAACTCCAGAAGCGGGAGATTGCTTCACTGGTACGGTTGAAAGAAACGGTATGCGTTTTATTTCTGTAGTGATTAAAACAAGTTCTCATACAGCACGTTTTGATGAAACAAAGAAGCTATATGATTATGGGTTTGCTAACTTTGAAATGAAACAAATGTATAAAAAAGGTTCTTCAGTAAAAGGACAAGAAACAGTACGAGTAGAAAATGCGAAAGACAAAGATGTAGCAGTTCAAACGAAACAAGCCATTTCACTTCCAGTACCAAAAGGAAGTAAAGATGTTTATAAAACAGAATTAAAAGAATCAAGTAAGGGACAAGAGGCACCTATTAAAAAGGGAGCTGCGCTTGGTCAAATGGTAATTACGCCAAAAGATACAAACGATCCTGGATTTTTAACTGGTAAGTCGTTGCAAGTGGATCTTGTAACAACAGCTGAAGTAGAAGAAGCAAACTGGTTTACTCGTGCTATGCGCGGAATTGGTTCTTTCTTTAGTGGTATATGGAATAGTGCTGTTGATACAGTAAAAGGTTGGTTTTAAAAGCTCCTCATTGTAGGGGCTTTTTCTTATTCCTATTTTTCATACCGACTTTATGAAAAAGTAGTAGACAAGCATCTGATAGTTAGTGGTAGAATGTAAGAGTATTCTTAATTTTCGCCTTTAACGGGGAAAAGCAATTCACCTAGGGGGGTTTTTGTAACATGACAAATGTAACAGGGACAGAACGTGTAAAACGTGGAATGGCAGAAATGCAAAAAGGCGGCGTTATTATGGACGTAATTAACGCTGAACAAGCAAAAATTGCAGAAGAGGCAGGCGCAGTTGCCGTTATGGCATTAGAGCGTGTACCAGCAGATATTCGTGCAGCAGGTGGCGTTTCTCGTATGGCAGACCCAACAATTGTTGAAGAAGTTATGGGTGCGGTGTCAATTCCGGTTATGGCAAAATGCCGTATCGGTCACCTTGTAGAAGCACGTGTATTAGAATCATTAGGGGTAGACTATATCGATGAGAGTGAAGTATTAACTCCTGCCGATGAAGTATACCATTTAAATAAACGTGATTACACAGTTCCATTTGTATGTGGTTGCCGTGATATCGGAGAAGCTGCACGTCGTATTGCAGAAGGTGCATCTATGCTTCGTACAAAAGGCGAACCAGGAACAGGAAACATTGTAGAGGCAGTGCGTCATATGCGTCAAGTCAATGCAGAAATCCGTCAAGTTGCAAGTCTACGTGAAGATGAGTTAATGACATATGCAAAAAATACTGGTGCTCCTTATGAAGTACTACTTGAAATTAAACGCCTTGGTCGTTTGCCGGTTGTAAACTTTGCAGCAGGTGGTGTAGCAACACCAGCAGATGCAGCGTTAATGATGCAACTTGGTGCGGATGGTGTATTTGTTGGATCTGGTATCTTTAAATCAGAGAATCCAGCGAAATTTGCACGTGCGATCGTTGAAGCGACAACTCATTATGAGGATTACGAGTTAATTGCAAGCCTTTCTAAAGGATTAGGTAATGCGATGAAAGGTATTGAAATTTCAACGTTACTACCAGAGCAACGCATGCAAGAGCGTGGATGGTAATTGAAGGAGAACTTTAAAATGGTGAAAATCGGTGTACTAGGTCTTCAAGGTGCAGTTCGTGAACATGTAAAATCAGTTGAAGCAAGTGGTGCAGAAGCTGTTGTTGTAAAGCGTATAGAACAACTTGAAGAGATTGATGGTCTTATTTTACCAGGCGGTGAAAGTACAACTATGCGCCGTCTTATTGATAAGTATGCTTTCATGGAACCACTTCGTACATTTGCGAAGTCTGGTAAACCAATGTTTGGTACATGTGCAGGAATGATTCTTCTCGCAAAAACACTTATTGGCTATGACGAAGCACATATTGGTGCTATGGATATTACAGTTGAGCGCAATGCGTTTGGACGTCAAAAAGATAGCTTTGAAGCTGCACTTTCTATTAAAGGTGTGGGAGAAGATTTTGTTGGCGTATTTATTCGTGCGCCGTATGTTGTAAATGTAGCGGATAATGTTGAGGTACTTTCTACACATGGTGATCGAATGGTAGCGGTAAGGCAAGGGCCGTTTTTAGCTGCTTCTTTCCATCCGGAATTAACGGATGACCATCGTGTAACAGCATACTTTGTAGAAATGGTAAAAGAAGCGAAAATGAAAAAAGTTGTATAAGTAACTTGCAACTTGTATAAGATTATAGTAAATTGATGGTAACAATTTTATAAAATAAGCGTGTTGATAGGAAGTAGTAACAAATGTCGTTTCTTATAGAGAGTCGATGGTTGGTGGAAATCGATAGAAACAGTTTGTGAATCCATCCTGGAATGGAATGTGGAATATCTTTATGATTAGTAAACATTCCCGGTGAAGAGCCGTTATTTCTACTTGAGAGGAAAGCGGTAATGCTTTCAACTAGGGTGGCAACGCGGGTTAACTCCCGTCCCTTTATATAGGGACGGGAGTTTTTTGTGTTTTATAAAATAAAAGGAGGAGTATATAATGCTTGATATTAAATTTTTACGTACAAATTTTGAAGAAGTAAAAGCTAAGTTACAGCATAGAGGCGAAGATTTAACTGATTTTGGTCGCTTTGAAGAATTAGATACGAGAAGAAGAGAACTACTTGTTCAAACAGAGGAACTAAAAAGTAAACGTAACGAAGTATCTCAACAAATCTCTGTATTGAAGCGCGAAAAGAAAGATGCAGAAGCTCTAATTTTAGAAATGCGTGAAGTTGGAGAAAAAGTAAAAGATCTTGATAACGAACTTCGTACAGTTGAAGAAGATCTAGAAAGATTGATGCTATCTATTCCAAATATTCCGCACGAATCTGCTCCAGTTGGTGAAACAGAGGATGATAATGTAGTAGCTCGCACTTGGGGAGAAGTGAAGGAATTTGCTTTTGAACCAAAACCACATTGGGATCTTGCTACAGATTTAGGAATTCTAGATTTTGAACGTGCTGGAAAAGTAACAGGAAGCCGCTTCGTATTCTACAAAGGTGCTGGCGCAAGATTAGAGCGTGCTTTAATTAGCTTTATGCTTGATCTTCATACTGATGAGCATGGATATGAAGAAGTATTACCTCCGTATATGGTAAACCGTGCAAGCATGACAGGGACAGGACAACTTCCGAAGTTTGAAGAAGATGCATTCCGTATTGAAAGTGAAGACTACTTCTTAATTCCAACAGCTGAAGTACCTGTAACAAATATGCACCGTGATGAGATCTTAAATAAAGAACAATTGCCTATAAGATATGCTGCGTTTAGCTCTTGTTTCCGTTCTGAAGCAGGTTCAGCTGGCCGTGATACACGTGGTTTAATTCGTCAGCACCAGTTCAATAAAGTAGAGCTTGTGAAGTTCGTAAAACCAGAAGATTCTTATGAAGAGTTAGAAAAACTAACAAATGATGCAGAACGCGTGTTACAATTATTAGAGTTGCCATATCGCGTTATGAGCATGTGCACAGGCGATTTAGGATTTACAGCAGCGAAGAAATACGATATCGAAGTATGGATTCCAAGCTATGGCACATATCGTGAAATCTCTTCTTGTAGTAATTTCGAGGCTTTCCAAGCGAGACGTGCAAATATCCGTTTCCGTCGTGAGCCAAACGGCAAACCAGAACATGTTCATACATTAAATGGATCTGGTCTTGCAATTGGACGTACGGTGGCAGCTATTTTAGAGAACTACCAACAAGAAGATGGTACAATTATAATTCCAGAAGTTCTTCGCCCTTATATGGGAGGAAAAACAGTTATTAAGTAAATTTATAAACATTCATCGGTATGAGTGATTGGTAATTATGAGCGTTGTCAGTACTATGATGTAGGAGAGGAAAAGTAAAATTTTCCTTTCCTCATAATTTATTTTAGTAGGGTTGACTAACTGTTTTTCTTTTGATATTATATTTGATGTCAATATGGAGGTATACCCAAGTCTGGCTGAAGGGATCGGTCTTGAAAACCGACAGGCGGCGAGAGTCGCGCGGGGGTTCGAATCCCTCTACCTCCTCCAGATATAATTGACAACAGCGCATATAAGTGGAGATTGGAGAACTCGTTACCACACGTAACGAGTTTTTATTTTAAAACCAATCATAAAGTATGGTGTAAGGCGATTTTTTCCTTATTACACACTCATATTCCGATGATTATCTTCATAGATATGAAAGGAGTCAACATGGATCTTATTATACAAACGTTTCCTTTAGATGGAAAAACTTTATATTATGTACAATGTCCTGTCTGTAAGAACAATAGAATTTTAAACAGTGGTGCAAATGTATCACGCATTATTAGCGATGATACATTCCGTAAACTTTGTGGTTGCACTTGTGATGTAAAGCAAACTGCAACAAAAGTAGAGGCACCAAAAAAAGTTAAAAAAGAAGCTGTAAAGAAAGAAGCAGCTCCAAAACGTACAGGTAAAGTATTAACAGCAGTAATTAACGGGAAAGAAATGACTGTTAAAGAGATTGCTGAGGCGTACGATATTAGTACAAGTACTGTTCGTCAGCGTATTAACGCTGGAAAATCTGAGAGTGAAATTATTGCTCCAACAAAGAAAAAGTAATTTAATAGAAAAACCCGTGCATATGCACGGGTTTTTTATTTTACAAGTTTACGTGTTTGTTTTAAAAAATGACCGATTTTTTTAATGATTGGTTCAATGGAATCGCCATCTTTTAAAATATCGTATTCATTAATGTTTAATCGTAAAACAGGGCACGAATTAAAGTTGTTAATCCAGTTTTCATAACGTCCATGCATCTCTTTCCAATACTCGATTGGTGTTTGCTGTTCCATCGGACGTCCACGTTCTTGGATACGATCAACAATATCATCGAAGGAACCTTCTAAGTAAATTAATAAATCTGGATGTGGGAAGTAAGGAGTCATGACCATAGCGTCAAATAAACCTTTATATGTTTCATAATCAGTTTCCGTCATTGTACCTTTTTCGTGATGCATTTTTGCAAAAATGCCAGTGTCTTCATAGATAGAGCGATCTTGAACAAAACCGCCACCGTATTCAAAAATTCTTTTTTGTTCTTTAAATCGTTCTGCTAAAAAATACACTTGTAAGTGAAAGCTCCAGCGTGTGAAATCAGCATAGAACTTGTCCAAATACGGGTTAGAATCTACCTTTTCAAATGATGTGCGATACCCTAAAGCGTTAGCCAATGCAGTTGTCATAGTGGATTTACCGACACCTACTGTTCCAGCGATAGTGATTACTGCGTCATTTGGTATATCATATTTTTGCCTTAAATTCATTATTATTTCGACTCCTTTAAGAGAGTATTTTGAAGGGCAGATAGGATGACGTTTAAATCATCAGGATTTTTTACAAAATCCATATCGTCTCCGTTAAATTTCAATACTGGGATATCTGGATGGTCCTTTTTAAAAGCATCCATTGCTGTTTCATAATCTTTTGTGAGCTGTAGTAAGTAATTTGGATCCATATTTTTTTCGAATTCTCTTCCGCGCATTGCAATTCGCTTTTGTAATGTTTCTAGGCTAGCTGTTAAATAAACGATAACGTTTGGAACTGGCATATCTTGTGTAAGGATACGATAGATTTGCATGTACTTGTCGTATTGAGAATCTTTTAATGTACGGGATGCAAAAATTACATTTTTGAATATATGATAATCCGCTACTACTGGCTTCCTTTGATTCAAATACTTTATGTTAATATCTTCTAATTGTTTGTATCTATTACAAAGAAAGAACATCTCTGTTTGAAAACTCCATTCGTCGATGTCTTCATAGAACTTTCCTAAAAAGGGGTTTTCATCAACAATCTCTTTCAGTAAGTGGAGTTGCATGTGAGTTGAAATTTCCTTCGCAAGTGAAGTTTTTCCAACACCAATTGGTCCTTCAACCGTGATAAATGGTACTCCGGTCACGCTGTTTCCTCCTTTCAATCAGTGATTTACCGTGACTACTAAAAACACAAAACAGAATTATTGTAGCACAAGAGGGAAGCGAGCGGGTTAATTTGATATAAAAAGTTGGAAAATAGATATATGTATTAATTAAATTTTATTTGAAACGACGGTACTATATTTGCTTTTAATGTGGCTTCCATTATTTTCAAAGCATGCAGGTTATCCTGATCATCATTAGATGCAATACAGTCCTGTGGTACATACAATGTATAATTCCTCATATGAGCATCGTTAGCTGTAAAGAGGATACATATATTCCCGGCGACACCTGTTAATATTAGATTTTCTATTTTTAAATAGCCTAATAAAGAATTTAAAGGTGTTTCATAAAAAGCAGAGTAATGTGGTTTAATAAAAATGTAATCATCAGCATTTGGAGCGATCTTATGAATGATATTTTTACTATACTCATTTGTACAATGAGTAATCAATTGGTCAATATCAGACCTCCAAAGTTGATAATGGTCATTAATATAAATGATGGGGCAACCGAAGGATTTCATTGTTTTCTTTAATTGTAAAATAGGATTGGTTATAATTTCGCATTTTTTGGCTAGGATAGGCCCGTGTGAAAATTGAAAGTCATTAATCATATCGATAATGAGTAAGGCAGTATTCTTCATATGTAATCCCCTCTCTTTTTTTCTTAGGGTGGATTGGATTTATAAAAGTTATCCCATGTGTAGTAAATGGAAATAAGTGTACTTTATTTGTAATGAAAGGACTATGTTATGGAACGTGATCAAGATATTTATTTTATGCAGTTAGCAATAGAAGAGGCTAAAAAAGCAGAGGCAATACAAGAAGTACCGATTGGGGCAGTTATAGTGTTGGATGGTGAAGTAATTAGTGTTGCTCATAATTTAAGGGAGACTGAGCAAAGATCGATAGCTCACGCTGAGTTGTTAGCTATTGATGAGGCGTGCAAAAAATTAGGGACATGGCGTTTAGAAGATGCGACGTTATATGTAACATTAGAGCCTTGTCCGATGTGTGCGGGTGGAGTTGTTTTATCACGAGTAAAGCGAGTTGTATATGGTGCGAGTGATCCGAAAGGTGGGTGTGCAGGGACATTGATGAATCTGTTAACGGATGAACGCTTTAATCATCAATGTGAAGTAGTAGCTGGTGTATTAGAAGAAGAGTGCGGTACGCTGTTAACGAACTTTTTTAGAGCGCTTCGTAAAAAAAGAAAAGCGATTAAGAAATTAGAGAAAAGTAAAGAGAATTAACGTATTTGCATTTTATAAAAAAACAAGTTATACTGATAGTGCCTTTAATGAAGGCAACCGAATATTGGTTTTAACTTTGCCGTGCTAAGCGGGGAGGTAGCGGTGCCCTATACTCGCAATCCGCTCTAGCGAGGCCGAATCCCTTCTCGAGGTTATGTTGCTGTAAGGCCTGCCTTAAGTAAGTGGTGTTGACGTTTGGGTCCTGCGCAACGGGACCCCGTGAACCTTGTCAGGTCCGGAAGGAAGCAGCAATAAGCGGGTCTTCTCGTGTGCCGCAGGAGTGCCTGAACCGAGCTAACTGCTTAAGTAACGCTTATGGTACGTAATCGACAGAAGGTGCACGGCAGTTATATATGTATACAAAACTCACCTTAATACTAAGGTGGGTTTTTTGTATAGAAAATAACTTTTGGAATCTATAAACAGAATGGGTTATAATAAATGAGATAATAACCTTTGAGGGAGGCCGTATTTTCGTGTCATACCAAGCGTTATACCGAACATGGAGACCGCAAAAGTTTGAAGATGTAGTCGGTCAAAAGCACGTGACAAAAACGTTGCAAAATGCCCTTCTTCAAGAGAAAGTTTCACATGCTTATTTATTTTCTGGGCCGAGGGGAACAGGAAAAACGACAATTGCAAAAGTATTTGCAAAAGCAATTAACTGTGAACATGCTCCGGTAGCTGAACCTTGTAATGAATGTCCTTCTTGTTTGGGGATTACACAAGGATCTATTTCAGATGTATTAGAAATTGATGCGGCTTCAAATAACGGTGTAGATGAAATTCGAGATATTAGAGATAAAGTAAAATATGCTCCAAGTGCTGTAGAATATAAAGTATACATTATTGATGAAGTTCACATGCTTTCCATGGGTGCCTTCAATGCGCTTTTAAAAACGTTAGAAGAACCGCCAGGACATGTTATCTTTATTTTGGCGACAACAGAACCGCATAAGATACCGCCTACAATTATTTCGCGTTGCCAACGTTTCGAATTTCGAAAGATATCAGTAAATGATATTGTTGAGAGATTATCGACAGTTGTGAACAATGAAGGTACGCAAGTAGAAGATGAGGCATTACAAATTGTTGCACGTGCCGCTGAAGGTGGTATGCGTGATGCGCTCAGTCTTATTGATCAGGCAATATCTTATAGTGATGAGACCGTTACGACAGAAGATGTATTAGCTGTAACGGGGTCTGTTTCTCAGCAATACTTAGGCAACTTAGTAGAATGTATACGTGAAAATGATGTATCAAGAGCATTACGTATCATAGACGAGATGATGGGTAAAGGGAAAGATCCAGTTCGCTTTATGGAGGATTTCATTTACTATTATCGTGATATGCTTTTATATCAAACTTCACCACAATTGGAACATATGTTGGAACGAGTAATGGTTGATGAGCAATTCCGGACGTTAAGTGAAGAAATGCAGCCGGAAGTAATCTATGAGATCATTCATACTCTTAGTAAAGCACAACAGGAAATGAAGTGGACAAATCATCCGCGAATTTTCTTAGAAGTTGTTATGGTACAACTGTGTCAACAGTTTATGATGCAAGCAAATGGTGCAGATCGTTTACAAGCAATTATGAACAGGATGCAGCAATTAGAGAAAGAGTTAGAACAAGTCAAAAAGAATGGTGTGCCGGCCGGTGTGCAGCAGGAAGTCAGAGAGACGCGTGCAGCACCAAAGCCAGTACGGACAGGAAGTATGAAGATACCTGTCGGACGCGTAAATGAAGTATTAAAGCAAGCGAAGCGTCAAGATTTAGAACAATTAAAAGCTGTATGGGGAGAGTTGTTAGGAAGACTCAAAGCATACAACAAAGTAGCGTTTGCTGTTTTATTAGAAAATAGCGAACCGGTAGCGGCTTCAGATGATACTTACGTTTTAGCGTTCCAATACGAGATTCACTGTAAAATGGCAAGCGAAAATCGAGAGGCTATGGATACAGTGGAACAAACTTTATTTGAATTGCTAAGTAAAAGATTAAATATGATTGCCATTCCAAAAAGTGAATGGGGTAAAATCCGTGAAGATTTTTTACAGCGTGAAGGTGGAAGTTCTGAAGAAAGCCCAGAGAAAAAAGAAGATCCTCTCATAGAAGAGGCTGTAAAATTAGTAGGGCAAGAACTCATTGAAATAAAAGAGTAATAATAATTAGGAGGAATTAATTATGATGCGTGGCGGAATGGGAAATATGAATAACATGATGAAACAAATGCAAAAGATGCAAAAGGAAATGGCAAAGGCGCAAGAAGAACTTGGCGAAAAAACAGTTGAAGGTACAGCTGGCGGCGGTATGATCACAGTTATTGCAAATGGTCATAAGCAAATTCTTGAAGTAAAAGTGAAAGAAGAAGTTGTAGATCCAGAAGATATCGAAATGTTACAAGACTTAGTGTTAGCTGCAACAAACGATGCACTTAAGAAAGCTGATGAACTTTCAAACTCTACAATGGGTAAATTTACTAAAGGCTTAAACTTACCGGGTGGAATGTTCTAGGAGGATATTGATATATGCATTATCCAGAACCAATATCAAAACTAATTGATAGTTTTATGAAATTGCCAGGAATCGGACCGAAAACAGCGGTTCGATTGGCGTTTTTCGTATTAGATATGAAAGAAGATGATGTGTTAGGTTTTGCAAAAGCACTTGTAAATGCGAAGCGAGACTTAGCATATTGTTCTGTGTGCGGGCATATTACTGACCGTGATCCTTGTTATATTTGTAACGATTCACATCGAGATCAATCAGTTG
>NZ_JARVHE010000001.1:5275000-5325000 GCF_040459875.1 Bacillus cereus group sp. MG16 | reverse complement strand
AAACACAGCTCTCTGCGAAGCCGTAAGGCGAAGTATAGGGGGTGACACCTGCCCGGTGCTGGAAGGTTAAGGAGAGGGGTTAGCGTAAGCGAAGCTCTGAACTGAAGCCCCAGTAAACGGCGGCCGTAACTATAACGGTCCTAAGGTAGCGAAATTCCTTGTCGGGTAAGTTCCGACCCGCACGAAAGGTGTAACGATTTGGGCACTGTCTCAACCAGAGACTCGGTGAAATTATAGTACCTGTGAAGATGCAGGTTACCCGCGACAGGACGGAAAGACCCCGTGGAGCTTTACTGTAGCCTGATATTGAATTTTGGTACAGTTTGTACAGGATAGGCGGGAGCCTTTGAAACCGGAGCGCTAGCTTCGGTGGAGGCGCTGGTGGGATACCGCCCTGACTGTATTGAAATTCTAACCTACGGGTCTTATCGACCCGGGAGACAGTGTCAGGTGGGCAGTTTGACTGGGGCGGTCGCCTCCTAAAGTGTAACGGAGGCGCCCAAAGGTTCCCTCAGAATGGTTGGAAATCATTCGTAGAGTGCAAAGGCATAAGGGAGCTTGACTGCGAGACCTACAAGTCGAGCAGGGACGAAAGTCGGGCTTAGTGATCCGGTGGTTCCGCATGGAAGGGCCATCGCTCAACGGATAAAAGCTACCCCGGGGATAACAGGCTTATCTCCCCCAAGAGTCCACATCGACGGGGAGGTTTGGCACCTCGATGTCGGCTCATCGCATCCTGGGGCTGTAGTCGGTCCCAAGGGTTGGGCTGTTCGCCCATTAAAGCGGTACGCGAGCTGGGTTCAGAACGTCGTGAGACAGTTCGGTCCCTATCCGTCGTGGGCGTAGGAAATTTGAGAGGAGCTGTCCTTAGTACGAGAGGACCGGGATGGACGCACCGCTGGTGTACCAGTTGTTCTGCCAAGGGCATAGCTGGGTAGCTATGTGCGGAAGGGATAAGTGCTGAAAGCATCTAAGCATGAAGCCCCCCTCAAGATGAGATTTCCCATAGCGTAAGCTAGTAAGATCCCTGAAAGATGATCAGGTTGATAGGTTCGAGGTGGAAGCATGGTGACATGTGGAGCTGACGAATACTAATAGATCGAGGACTTAACCATATAATATGTAGCAAATGTTATCTAGTTTTGAAGGAATATGCCTTCATAGTTTGGTGATGATGGCAGAGAGGTCACACCCGTTCCCATACCGAACACGGAAGTTAAGCTCTCTAGCGCCGATGGTAGTTGGGACCTTGTCCCTGTGAGAGTAGGACGTCGCCAAGCAACTAAAAACACAAGTCTTTTGACTTGTGTTTTTTTGTGTTTTCAAACAGTATGCAAAAAGAAGTAATGGTAATACAAACACGTTGCCCAAGGATGAATCATATTATATAAGAAATCGATGTATATTTTTCTGTAAATTGTTAAGGAATAGAAGTATAAAATATGTCCATTTAAATTAAATAGGGAGGGAAAGATATGAAATCACAAAACGAAGTTTGTATTGTTTGTGAGACAGAAAGAAAAGAAGGGATATATGTTTATAATAATTTAATATGTTATGAATGTGAAAAGGACATGGTGAATACAGAAACAAATGATCCAAAGTATATATATTATTTAAAACAGCTTCGGAAATTAGAAGTATCATATTTCTAAATAGGCATATGCCTATTATTTTTTTTGTTCTGTATAATAGAGAAAGAATGAAATAATAAGGAAGAGATATAGATGAATCAAAATCGCATACCTTTATATGAAGCATTAATAGAGTTTAAAGAAAGAAGGCCGTTATCCTTTCATGTTCCAGGTCATAAAAATGGTTTAAACTTCCCTCAAGGGGCAGTAGAGGAGTTTAAAGATATACTATCTATCGATGTAACTGAGTTATCAGGGTTAGATGATTTACATAGTCCGTTTGAATGTATAGATGAGGCACAACAATTATTAGCTGATGTATATGGAGTGAACAAAAGTTATTTTTTAATTAATGGTTCAACAGTCGGGAACTTAGCAATGATTTTGTCTTGCTGTAGGGAACATGATATTGTTCTTGTACAAAGAAATTGTCATAAATCAATTATTAATGGTTTAAAATTAGCAGGAGCAAATCCAATTTTTTTAGATCCATGGATTGATGAAGCTTATAACGTACCCGTGGGAATTCATGATGAGATTATTAAGGAAGCAATTGAAAAATACCCAAATGCGAAAGCACTTATTTTAACACATCCTAATTATTATGGTATGGGGATGGATTTAGAGGCAAGCATTGCTTATGCACATGCACATAAAATTCCTGTGTTAGTAGATGAAGCGCATGGAGCTCATTTTTGTTTAGGTGGGGCATTTCCAAAGTCAGCTTTAGCATATGGTGCAGATATTGTAGTTCATTCCGCACATAAAACATTACCTGCGATGACGATGGGATCCTATTTACATATAAATAGCCGCTTAGTGAAAGAAGAAAAAGTTTCTACTTATTTAAGTATGCTACAATCTAGTAGTCCATCGTATCCAATTATGGCTTCCCTTGATATTGCACGCTTTACGATAGCGCGTATAAAAGAAAAGGGACATGATGAAATTGTCGAGTTTTTACAGGAATTTAAAGAAGAATTGTCTTCTATCCCACAATTAGCTATTTTACAATATCCATTACAAGACGAGCTAAAAGTTACCATACAGACGCGTTGTCAGTTATCAGGATACGAATTACAGTCTGTATTAGAAAAGGTTGGTATATATACCGAAATGGCAGATCCATATAATGTCTTATTTATTTTGCCTTTGCAAGTAAATAAGAAGTATATGAAGGCTATAGAGATGATCCGGGCGGCATTGCAACCTTATGAGGTGAAAGACAAGACGGAATCTATTCGTTATACTTATAAAGGAGAAATTTCTCCTTTACCGTATACATATAAACAACTGGAAGGATATGAAACAAAAGTAGTATCTGTAGAAGAAGCAGTTGGGATGATAGCGGCGGAAATGGTAATTCCATATCCACCTGGTATTCCATTGATTATGTATGGAGAAAGAATTACTTCAGAACATAAAGAGCAAATTATGCATTTAGAGAGAGCAGGCGCTCGTTTTCAAGGTAGCACGAAATATATGAAAGTGTATGATATAGAAAGTAGGTTTTAGGATGAAGGGATTATTTGTAACAATTGAGGGGCCAGAAGGTTCGGGTAAAACAACGTTAATTCAAGGTTTATTGCCATACTTTGAACAAAAGGAACAAAAGGTAATGGCGACGAGAGAACCAGGTGGTATTGCAATTTCTGAGGAGATTAGAACGATTTTACATAAGCAAGAATATACGATGATGGAAGCACGTACAGAGGCACTTCTATATGCCGCTGCACGTAGACAACATTTAGTGGAAAAAGTTATGCCGGCACTTGATGAGGATTACCTTGTATTATGTGATCGTTTTATAGATAGCTCTTTAGCGTATCAAGGCTATGCAAGAGGGTTAGGTATGGATAAAGTATTTGAAATCAATCGTTTCGCAACAGAAGACTGCATGCCTAGTTTAACAATTTACCTAGACATTGAACCCGAGGTTGGTTTAGCTCGAATTGCAAAAGATGCAGGACGTGAAGTGAATCGGTTAGATATGGAAGATATCACTTTCCATAAACGTGTGCGTGAAGGGTATTTACAAGTTGTAGAACGTTTCTCGGATCGTATTGTATTAGTAAATGCTGATCAACCAATGGAAAAACTTATAGAAGAAGTTATTCAAGTTATAGAAGATAAATTGTTATAATAGAAGGAAAGAATGAAATAAGTGAGGTATGCATTATGACGAAGACGTGGGAGCAGCTTTCTGCTATACAACCCATCGGTGTAAAAATGTTGATGAATAGCATCGCAAAAGAGCGTATATCCCACGCTTACTTATTAGAGGGAGGGAAAGGGACAGGAAAGTTTGCGACAGCAATTCAAATGGCAAAGAGTTTCCTCTGTTCTCAGCGGAATGGGGTAGAGCCTTGTCATGTATGTACAAATTGTAAGCGAATTGATTCAGGTAACCACCCAAACTTACATATTGTAAAACCAGACGGATTGTCTATTAAGAAGCAGCAAATTCATGATTTACAAGAAGAGTTTTCAAAAACAGGATTAGAAGCAAATAAAAAAGTATATGTTATTGAGCACGCAGACCGTATGACAGCAAATGCGGCGAATACACTGTTGAAATTTTTAGAAGAACCAAGTAGTGATACAACAGCTATTTTACTTACTGAACAAAGTCATCAAATTTTAAATACGATTTTATCTCGTTGTCAAGTTGTTACATTTAGACCGTTACCTACGGAATCTTTAATTAGAAGATTACAGGATGAAGGTGTTACGACATCTTTATCGACACTTGCTGCACAACTCACAAATAGTTTTGATGAAGCTTTAGCTTTATGTAGTGATGAATGGTTTGCACAAGCACGAGCTTTAGTGATAAAATTATGTGAAGCGCTCGAAAAAGATAAAGCCTCTATTTTTTTTGTACAAGAAAAATGGGGAAAACACTTTGGAGAGAAAGAACAATTACAGCAAGGTTTAGATATGTTACTCCTTATTTATAAGGATTTATTATATGTTCAACTTGGAGAAGAAGATCGTCTTGTTTTTCATGAGCAGAAAGAGATGTTTGAATCTTTCTCCTACGCTCAGAAGCGCATTGTATCAGCTCTCTTTAATATATTAGAGGCAAAAAATAGAATCAACGCTAATGTAAATGCGCAGCTTGTGTTCGAACAGTTAGTGTTGCGGTTGCAGGAGGGATGACCGTTTTGTATGATGTAGTAGGTGTTCGCTTTAAGAAGGCCGGAAAGGTGTATTACTTTGATCCGAATCAGTTCGATATCTCTGAAAATGAGTTTGTAATTGTAGAAACGGTAAGAGGTATTGAATACGGAAAAGTAGTTATTACCAAAAAGCAAGTTGATGAAAACGACGTTGTATTACCACTAAAAAAGGTTATTCGCATTGCAAATGAAAACGATCGTACCATTGTTGAAGAGAACAAATATGCTGCAAAAGAAGCATATCAAGTTTGTCAGCAAAAGGTAGTAGAACATAATCTTGATATGAAACTTGTAGATGTAGAGTATACGTTCGATCGCAATAAAATTATTTTCTACTTTACTGCGGATGGTCGGATTGATTTTCGCGAACTAGTGAAGGACTTAGCAGCAATTTTTAGGACAAGAATTGAACTAAGACAAATCGGTGTTCGTGATGAAGCGAAAATGCTTGGTGGTATTGGTCCATGTGGTCGTATGCTTTGTTGTTCTACTTTTTTAGGGGATTTTGAACCTGTATCCATTAAGATGGCAAAGGATCAAAATTTATCATTAAATCCTGCAAAAATCTCTGGTTTATGTGGTCGCTTAATGTGTTGCTTAAAATATGAGAACGATGAATATGAGGCAGCAAAGGAACAACTTCCTGATTTAGATCAACGTATACAAACCCCGCATGGTACTGGCCGTGTTATCGGATTAAATATTTTAGAAAGATTAATTCAAGTGGAACTAGTAGACAAGGAACGGATAGTAGAATATACGTTAGATGAGTTAGTGAATAAAGGGGTCGTTTCGAGTCAAACCACAGATTAATGAGGTGGGTGCTTGTGGAGAAAAAAGATATTTTTGCATCGGTTTCTAGTATGGAAGAGCAAATTGGACATTTATACAAACAGTTGGGAGAATTAAAACAACATCTTGCAGAGTTACTGGAAGAAAACCAACATATAAAAATGGAAAATGAAAATTTGCGACACCGCTTTGAAGAAGTACAGATTAAAGAAAAACAAAAAACTCAAAAACGTAAAGAAGTGAAGCCGAAGACAGATATTGGTGAAGGCTACGATAATTTAGCAAGACTATATCAAGAAGGTTTTCATATTTGTAATCTGCATTATGGAAGTGTACGTAAAGAGGGAGATTGTTTATTCTGCCTGTCATTTTTAAATAAAAAGTGAAATTACCTTTCCAATAATAATTGGAAAGGTAATTTTTTATACATGAGAGTAGAATCGAATATGTTTTTTATTAGTAGAAGATGAAATAGGGTAGGTTAAGTGTAAGAAAAGGAGCAACATATGAATTTATATGAAGATGAACGTTTAGATTACTTATTAGCACAAGATTTGAAAATTATACAAAGCCCATCAGTATTTAATTTCTCGTTAGATGCTGTTTTACTTGCAGACTTTGCTTGGGTGCCAATTCAAAAAGGTAATTTACTTGATTTGTGTACAGGTAATGCAGTTGTGCCCCTTCTATTAAGTACAAGGACGAAAGGGAATATTACTGGTGTAGAAATTCAAGAACGCTTATATGATATGGGAATAAGAAGTGTCCAATACAATAAGTTGGAAGAAAGAATTCACTTAATACACGGGGATTTGAAAGATATGCCGGAGAAACTTGGGCGTCATCAATATGATGTTGTCACATGTAATCCGCCTTATTTCCAAACACCTGCAACTTCTGAAAAAAATATGAATGAACATTTAGCGATAGCTCGTCATGAAATTATGTGTACACTAGAGGATGTTGTATCCGCAAGTAGTCAGCTAGTAAAGCAAGGCGGGAAAGTAGCATTTGTACATCGTCCAGGTCGTTTATTAGATATTGTTACATTAATGCGTAAATACAAAATTGAACCGAAGCGTGTACGATTTGTTTATCCTAAGGTAGGGAAAGAAGCGAATACATTGTTAATTGAAGGAATTAAGGACGGAAACGCAGATTTGAAAATATTGCCACCTCTTTTTGTATATGAAGAAAATAATGAATATACAAAGGAGATTCGTTCTATTTTATATGGAGAAGAATAAGCATTGTTTTTATGTAGTGGAGTGCTCTGATGGAAGTTACTATGCTGGATATACAAATCATATAGAGAAGCGGATTGAGACCCATAATAGCGGAAAAGGGGCTAAGTATACGCGTGCTAGACTTCCTGTTGCTTTAAAATACGTAGAATTTCATGAAGATAAGCGTACAGCTATGCAAGCAGAGTATTATTTTAAGCAATTAAATAGAAAACAAAAAGAAGAATATATGCAAAAAGGAGAACGCTATGTGGCAACAAAAAAGCTTTCAACAAAGTGAAAAGGGAGTTTTATATTTAGTACCAACTCCTATTGGAAATTTAGAAGATATGACATTTCGTGCAATCCGAATTTTAAAAGAAGCGGATTTAATTGCTGCTGAAGATACGAGACAAACGAAAAAACTTTGTAATTATTTTGAAATTGAAACGCCTGTTATGAGTTACCACGAGCATAATAAAGAAGTAAGTGGAAAGAAAATATTAGAGAAGTTAGATGAAGGAAAGACTGTAGCGCTTGTTAGTGACGCTGGTATGCCGTGTATTTCCGATCCAGGCTATGATATTGTTGTCGAGGCAGTAGCTGAGCAATATCATGTAATCCCGCTTCCTGGGGCAAATGCAGCCCTTACAGCATTAATTGCATCAGGACTTGAAACAAAACAGTTTTATTTCTATGGGTTTTTACAAAGAAATAAAAAAGAAAGAAAAATGGAGTTAGAGAAGCTTCGTTACATACAAACTACAATGATGTTTTATGAAGCGCCTCACCGCCTGGATGATACTTTAATCTCGATGCAAGAAGTATTGGGAAATAGAGAAATCGTATTATGCCGAGAGTTAACGAAAAAATTCGAGGAATTTATTCGAGGAACAGTTGAAGAAGCAATTGAGTGGACGAAACAAAATGAAGTTCGTGGTGAGTTTTGTATTTTAGTAGCTGGTTCAACGGAGGAACCTGCTCCAGAAGAAAAATGGTGGGAATCTATTTCAGTATATAATCATATTGAACATTATATAAACGAAAAAGGTATGAATTCAAAAGAGGCGATAAAAACAGTCGCTAAAGATCGAGATTTGTCGAAACGCGATGTATATCAAATCTATCATGTCGATAAAAAATAAGCTTCTCATAATTGAGAAGCTTATTTTGCTGTTTCGATATAATCTTGAAGCTCGTTTAAGATTTGCTCAGCGCCTTCTTTGCTTAAGATAATTTTACCTTCAGCTAAAGATAGGTTACCATCAGATACTTCACCAGTTACTTGGCAAGTCATGTTTGGCTTATATTTTTTTAAGATGATTTTCTCGTCATCAACATAGATTTCAAGAGCATCCTTTTCTGCAATACCTAAAGTACGGCGTAATTCGATCGGAATTACTACACGACCTAATTCATCAACTTTACGAACGATACCAGTAGATTTCATAATTCTTTTCCTCCTAAAGAAATAGTTTATAAGTTTCGAGTCTATTTTTAGATTCGTCATTTTTCGACAAAATACCCTATGGACATATGATACCAATCATTTACATTTCCGTCAATTCTTTAATTCTATATTTTTTAAAAAGATTTATAGATTTCTTACTTCTTATATATAATAGAATTTGAGTAATTTCTACTATTATTTCACTTTATTTTCGGAAAAATCAAGAAATTATAGGTGATGACTGTATATTTTCTTGAAATATGAGTAATAGATGATAAATATAAAAATATGAACTTGTTTTTATCCTGCATTAACGAGTAGTAAGATTCTAAATTTTAAATTCGGCTGGGCCAAAGAAGTTAAGTGGAAGTCGGATTGCTCGTAAAAGTCCGATTGGTGTGGGTTGATAATCCGTGGGAATGAACAAGACCCTCACAGATTAAAGTTTCACTTTATATATAAGTTTTTGATATACTATTTATAAATACATATGAGGTTATCCGGGAGGTCCAAAACAATGACAAAGGAAAAAAAATCCTTTTATATTACTACCCCAATTTATTATCCAAGTGGAAAATTACACATTGGACATGCTTATACAACAGTAGCAGGAGATGCGATGGCACGATATAAGCGTATGCAAGGATATAATGTTCATTATTTAACAGGAACTGATGAGCATGGACAGAAGATCCAAAAGAAAGCAGAAGAATTAAATGTTACACCACAAGCATATGTGGATAACATCGTTGCAGGAATTAAAGAACTTTGGGAGAAGATGGATATCTCCTATGATGACTTTATCCGTACAACGGAAGATCGTCATAAAGATGTTGTCGAAAAAATCTTCAAGCAACTAGTAGATCAAGGTGATATTTATCTTGATGAATATGAAGGTTGGTATTCTGTACAAGATGAGACATTCTATACAGAGCATCAATTAGTAGATCCAATTATGGAAGGTGACAAAGTAGTTGGGGGAAAAAGTCCAGACAGTGGTCATGATGTAGAACTTGTTCGTGAAGAATCATATTTCTTTAGAATGGGTAAATATGTTGACAGACTATTAAAGTTCTATGAAGAGAATCCACATTTCATTCAGCCAGAGTCTCGTAAGAATGAAATGATTAATAACTTTATTAAACCAGGATTGGAAGATTTAGCAGTTTCCCGTACTTCGTTTGACTGGGGAGTTCGTGTTCCAGGTAATCCGAAACACGTTATTTACGTATGGGTTGACGCATTATCTAACTACATTACAGCATTAGGTTATGGAACAGAAAATGAAGAGATGTATAAGAAGTTCTGGCCAGCAGATGTGCATTTAGTTGGAAAAGAAATCGTTCGTTTCCATACGATTTATTGGCCAATCATTTTAATGGCATTAGATTTACCTCTTCCGAAAAAAGTCTTTGCTCACGGTTGGATTCTAATGAAGGATGGAAAGATGAGTAAGTCAAAAGGAAACGTAGTAGATCCAGTTACATTAATCGATCGTTACGGATTAGATGCATTACGTTATTACTTACTTCGTGAAGTTCCATTTGGATCTGATGGCGTATTCACACCAGAAGGATTTGTGGAGCGTATTAATTTCGATTTAGCAAATGACTTAGGTAACCTATTAAATCGTACAGTAGCTATGATTGATAAGTACTTTAACGGAGAAATTCCTGCATTTAAAGCAAATGTAACGGAATTTGATGAAACGTTAGTAACGTTTGCACAGGATACATTGAAAAAAGTGGAAGAAGCAATGGAGAACATGGAATTCTCTGTAGCTCTAAGTTCAATTTGGCAATTGATTAGCCGTACGAATAAATATATTGACGAAACACAACCGTGGGTATTAGCGAAAGATGAGAATGATCGCGAAAAGTTAGCCTCTGTAATGGCTCACTTAGCAGAAGTACTTCGTCAAACAGGTATTATGCTTATGCCATTCTTAACAGTAGCACCAAGCAAGATGTTTGCTCAGCTTGGCCTTACTGAAGAAGCACATACATCTTGGGAAAGCCTGTCTACAATTGGATGCATTCCAGCTGGAACAAAAGTAGAAAAAGGAAACCCGATTTTCCCTCGTTTAGAAATGGAAGTAGAGGTAGCATACATTAAAGAACAAATGAAAGCCTCTGCTCCTAAAGTAGAAGAGAAAAAAGAAGAAGAACCGAAGGCAGAAGAAATTACAATTGATGATTTCTTTAAAGTAGAATTACGCGTAGCTGAAGTTCTATCTGCGGAACCTGTGAAAAAAGCAGACAAGTTGTTAAAAATTCAACTAGACTTAGGCACAGAAAAACGTCAAGTGGTTTCTGGAATTGCAAAATTTTATTCGCCGGAAGATTTAAAAGGCAAAAAAGTTATTTGTGTAACAAACTTAAAACCTGTAAAATTACGCGGTGAATTATCACAAGGTATGATCTTAGCGGGTGAAGAGAATGGCGTATTGTCATTAGCATCGATTGACCAAAATCTACCAAATGGTACAAAAATTAAGTAATTAAGACAAGAAAAGAGATGTTTCACGTGTAACATGTGTGAAGCGTCTTTTTTCTTTTTACACTCTCAATTTTTGCATTAAGATTGTAGTATTGTTATCGTTAAGTTATAAAAGAGCTTATTTGCGTAGAATAAATTTGATTTCAATATAAAAGGAGTTATGTATTATGTTGTTTGATACACATTCACATTTGAATGCAGAGCAATTTGAAGAAGACTTACAAGAAGTTATTGCCCGAATGAAAGAAGCGGGGGTTACTTATACAGTTGTTGTTGGTTTTGATGAAGTAACGATAAAAAAGGCGATTGAATTAGCTGAAGCCTATGATTTTATTTATGCCGCGGTTGGATGGCATCCAGTTGATGCAATCGACATGACAGAAGAGCATTTAGCTTGGTTAGAAGAACTTGCTTCTCATCCTAAAGTCGTTGCACTTGGAGAAATGGGCTTAGATTATCACTGGGATAAGTCTCCAAAAGAAATACAGAAAGAAGTATTCCGTAAACAAATTGCATTAGCGAAAAAAGTAAAATTACCGATTATTATACATAACCGCGATGCAACTCAAGATATTGTTGATATTCTAGAAGAAGAGAATGCAGCTGAAGTAGGAGGTATTATGCATTGCTTTAGCGGTAGCGTAGAGGTAGCAGAGCGATGTGTTGATATGAACTTTTTAATTTCGTTAGGTGGACCGGTTACGTTTAAAAACGCTAAGAAACCGAAAGAAGTTGCTACGGAGATTCCATTAGAGAAATTATTAATAGAGACGGATTGTCCGTATTTAACACCGCATCCATTTCGCGGGAAACGAAATGAACCAAGTTATGTAAAACTCGTAGCAGAAGAAATTGCGAACTTAAAAGGAATTTCTTATGAAGAGGTAGCGGAAGTAACAACTAAGAATGCAAAAGCTTTATTTGGTGTCGAATAAAAAGAATGGGGGAGCCCATTCTTTTTATTTTTTGAGAAACAGAATAGTAGAAGTGGTAGAGAAAACGAGGGTGAATGAGTAAGTGTTACAATAAGGAGAGAGAACAAAGTTTTGGACATTTTATTTTTTAAAATGTAACAATGGGGAAAATAATAATGGAAAAGTCGTCATTTTTTTGTTTTACTAAGTAGAGACGAAACGAGTGTGGAGGAAAGCATGAAAATTAAAGAGATTATCGTTGTAGAAGGTAAAGATGATACAGTCGCGATTAAGCGTGCTGTTGATGCGGATACAATTGAAACGAACGGTTCAGCAATCGGTGATCATGTTATTGAACAAGTTAAATTAGCGCTGCAAAAACGAGGCGTTATTATTTTCACAGATCCGGATTATCCTGGAGAGCGTATTCGAAAAATTATTTCTGATAAGGTGCCTGGATGTAAACATGCTTTTTTACCGAAGGAAGAAGCACTTGCTAAGAGGAAAAAAGGTGTCGGGATTGAACATGCTTCTAATGAATCAATTCGCCGTGCTTTAGAGAATATACATGAAGAAATGGAAGCTTACACAAGTGAAATCAGTTGGAGCGATTTAGTCGATGCAGGTTTAGTGGGCGGAGAAATGGCAAAGAGTCGCAGAGAAAGAATGGGTAAGCTATTAAAGATTGGTTATACAAACGCAAAACAGTTACATAAACGTTTACAAATGTTTCAAGTTTCAAAAGAATCATTTGCAGAAGCTTATAAGCAAGTCATACAGGAGGAAAGAAAATGAAGGATATCGCAACGCCAAATCGTACGAAAGATATTGTTGAAAAGTATGGATTTTCATTCAAAAAAAGTTTAGGACAAAATTTTTTAATTGATACGAATGTATTAAATCGTATCGTTGATCACGCTGAAATTGGTTCAGAAAGTGGTGCAATTGAAATTGGACCAGGTATCGGTGCATTAACAGAACAATTAGCGAAGCGTGCTAAAAAAGTAGTGGCTTTTGAAATTGATCAAAGGTTATTACCGATTTTAGATGAGACGTTAGCTCCATATGGCAACGTTACTGTTATCAATAAAGATGTACTAAAGGCAGATGTACATGAGGTGTTTAGTGAGCAATTTGAAGAAGGGCAAGATGTAATGGTAGTAGCTAACTTACCATACTATATTACGACGCCAATTTTATTTAAATTGCTGGAAGAGAAATTACCGGTTCGTGGATTCGTTGTTATGATGCAAAAAGAAGTTGGGGATCGTTTAGCGGCTAAGCCTGGAACGAAAGAGTACGGTTCTTTATCCATTGCTATTCAGTATTATACAGAGGTAGAAACAGTTATGACTGTACCGCGTACAGTGTTTGTGCCACAACCGAATGTTGATTCTGCAATTATTCGCCTCCTAAAGCGTCCTAAACCAGTGGTAGAGGTAACAGATGAGACATTCTTCTTTGAAGTAGTACGAGCAAGTTTTGCACAGCGTCGTAAAACTTTAATGAATAATTTATCAAATAATTTAAATGGTTTCCCGAAAGATAAAGAGCTGTTGGATCGGATTTTAACAGAAGTAGGAATTGATCCAAAACGAAGAGGCGAAACGCTATCTATCGAAGAGTTTGCGACATTAAGTAATGCATTAGTTCTTCATAAGTTATCATAAGGGTACAAAAGGGACAGTTCAATTTGAACTGTCCCTTTTGTCACCTTTCTCCTCCTAAATTCATACTTTAAAAACAGGTAAGATGGCCTAACGAGTTTGGAGGTAGGAGAATGGCTTTACATGTTGGAGAATTAGTGGAACGATATTCTCATAATAGGGATATCCTTTTTCGTATTATAGAAATAAAAGGCGAGATAGCTATATTGTTTGGAGAGGAAATTAGATTAGTGGCGGATGCGCCACTTGAAGATTTAATTAGTATAGATCAACGAGAACATAAAAAGAGAGCAAAGCGTGAGAAAGAAACAATGGAGCGGACGTATCGTTTGTTTCAACAAGATTACGTATTAATGAAACAAAGGCATGAACACACTTCAACTGGTGGATATACAAGTGAAGTGAATTATTTTCAAATGCCAGGGCGTGTCTTGCATATAGATGGAGACCCGTTATATTTGCGCAAGTGCCTAGATTTATATAATAAAATTGGTGTTCCTGTACAAGGTATTCATTGTAAAGAAACGGAGATGCATGAAAAGGTAGTAGATTTAATAGATCATTTTCGTCCGGACATTTTAGTTATTACAGGGCACGATGCGTATACAAAATCAAAAGGCGTAAAGGGAGATTTAGCAGCATATAGGCATTCAAGGCATTTTGTACAGGCTGTTCGAGAAGTGCGAAAAAAATATCCATCGTTGGATCAACTCGTTATTTTTGCTGGGGCATGTCAATCACACTTTGAAGCATTAATTCGAGCAGGTGCTAATTTTGCTAGTTCTCCATCTAGAATTAATATTCACGCACTAGATCCTGTATATGTGGTTGGCAAAATTAGTTTTACGTCATTTATGGAAAGGGTTAATGTATGGGATGTTGTACGTAATACGATTACTGGTGAAAAGGGGCTTGGCGGGATTGAGACGAGGGGGATTTTACGAACTGGATTACCTTTTCAACATTATGAAGAATAAGCAAGGTACATATGTATCTTGCTTTTTTATTTGGAGAGGATTTAAATCAGTTTGGATAAAAAGAGACAAGAACGCACAGACTACATAATGATACTTTTACAATATAGTATTTCTTCTATCTATTCGAACGCATGATGCTTTTATAATGATATTGTCTGTGAGTTGCGGTTAATAATTGGGATAGATATATCGTGTTTTAAGTGTTCAATCTAAATTACAGCGAGGTGTAACGAAGTATATGTCAAAACGTTTAGATGAAATTAAAAGCGAATTAGGTCACCATCTTGGACAGAGACTGATGTTAAAGGCGAACAGTGGGAGAAGAAAAACTGTAGAACAATCGGGTGTACTTGCAGAAACGTACCGTTCTGTTTTTGTTGTACAACTGGATCAACAAGAAGATGCGTTACAACGTGTATCGTATAGTTATGCGGATGTTTTAACAGAGACAGTAGAGTTAACATTTTATGGTGAACCTCATAATGAAGTGATTTTATAATTCATGTATCGTTACATATATTCCCACAAATGAAAAGCTATATTATTTTGCATACTAATGATACCGTAGCAAAATAAGGAGGGACTCTGCATTGAGTAGACGAAGAGGTGTCATGTCGAATCAATTTAAAGAAGAGCTTGCAAAAGAGTTGGGCTTTTATGATGTTGTTCAGAAAGAAGGATGGGGCGGAATTCGTGCGAAAGATGCTGGTAACATGGTGAAACGTGCTATAGAAATTGCAGAACAGCAATTAATGAAACAAAACCAGTAGTTGTAAGATACTTTCTATGCTACGGTAGCCGAGGAGTGATTCCTCGGCTTTTTGTACTATAAAAGGTGCCATCATTTTACATAAGTAGTTTCATTCTGAATGCTTTTCGTTATAATTAGGGAAGTGTCATCGTCTTACTATAAATTTATGGTAAAATAAACGATAAAAGATTGAGTACATAGAGTGGGTGAATAGATTGAAGCTACTAGTGAAAGCACCAGCAAAGATTAATCTGTCGTTAGATGTACTGGGAAAAAGACAAGACGGATATCATGAAGTGAAAATGATTATGACAACAATTGATTTAGCGGATCGTTTAGAACTAATGGAATTAGCAGAAGACCGTATTGAAATTTTATCCCATAATCGGTATGTCCCAGACGACCAAAGAAATCTGGCTTATCAAGCAGCGAAATTATTAAAAGAGAAGTTTAATGTGAAAAAGGGTGTATCTATTACTATTGAAAAAACGATTCCAGTAGCAGCTGGATTAGCGGGTGGAAGTAGTGATGCAGCAGCGACATTACGTGGTCTTAATAAATTATGGAATTTAGGGCTTACAATTGATCAGTTAGCAGAGCTTGGCGCAGAAATTGGGTCAGACGTATCGTTTTGCGTATATGGTGGGACAGCAATTGCCACTGGAAGAGGGGAGCAGATTGAGCACATAAAAACTCCACCTTCTTGTTGGGTTATTTTAGCAAAACCCCATATTGGTGTATCTACTGCTGATGTGTATGGAAATTTAAAGTTAAATCGAGTTACACATCCAAATGTAGATAAAATGGTGGATGTCATAAATGCTGGAGACTACAAAGGGATTTGTGATACTGTCGGTAACGTTTTAGAAGATGTAACGTTTGCGATGCATCCTGAAGTTGCACGTATTAAGGCACAGATGAAGCGATTTGGAGCAGATGCCGTATTAATGAGTGGTAGTGGTCCAACTGTATTCGGTCTTGTGCACCATGATTCGCGAATGCATCGTATATATAACGGATTAAAAGGATTTTGTGAACAAGTATACGCAGTACGTTTATTAGGAGAACGAGAAACGCTTGAATAAAGACGTATAATACGTTATGATTTGTTTAGAATATTCGTGATTTGAGGTGAGAGTATGAAAATTAGACGAAGTACAAGATTAGTCGATATGACTTATTACTTGTTACAAAACCCTCGTCAGCTAGTTTCTCTCACTTTTTTTGCTGAAAGGTATCAATCAGCTAAGTCTTCTATTAGTGAAGATTTAGTTATTATTAAGCAAACGTTTGAACAACAAGGGGTCGGCACATTGCAAACGATACCAGGAGCAGCAGGAGGAGTGAAATATATACCATATATAAGTGAAGAAGAGGCAGATCTAATTATTGGTGAGCTTTGTAGCTTATTTGAAAATCCAGATCGTATTTTGCCTGGTGGTTACTTATATATGACAGATCTTTTAAGTAATCCTCGTCATATTAATGGCGCAGGTCGTTTGTTTGCTTCTGTTTTTGCTAGGCAACCAATTGATGCAGTTATGACAGTAGCAACGAAGGGGATTCCACTTGCATATGCAGTGGCGAACTACTTAGATGTACCGGTAGTGATTGCAAGAAAAGATAATAAGGTAACAGAAGGCCCCACTGTTAGTATTAACTATGTATCAGGTTCTTCTAAGCGAATTCAAACAATGACGTTAGCGAAGCGTAGCCTTCCAGAAGGATCCAATGTTTTAATTATTGATGACTTCATGAAAGCTGGCGGAACCATTCAAGGTATGATGAGTATGTTAGAAGAGTTTAAAGCTAATGTTGTTGGTATTGGTGTATTAGTAGAGTCTACGGATATTGAAGAAAGACTAATTAATAATTTTGTATCATTAATTCGTCTATCGGAAGTTGATGTGAAAGAAAAAGCGATTCAAGTGGAAAAGGGAAATTATTCACTGGCACCATTTGATGAAGGGCTTGTAGAGGCTGAGTAAAAAGGTAAAGCAAATAGCTTTATCTTTTTTTATTCTATTTATAAGTTATAAAATAGATGGACAAACTGCTTTTCGTGCACTATTTTTAAAGAGTAAAAATAAATAATAAAAGGGTGAAAAGTATGAAAGTTGTTCAAACAAACAATGCACCACAAGCGATTGGACCATATTCACAAGGGATTATTGTAAATAATATGTTTTACAGTTCAGGACAAATTCCGTTAACTGCAAGTGGAGAGCTTGTAGCAGGAGACGTAACAGTACAAACAGAGCAAGTATTTCAAAATTTACAAGCAGTATTAGAAGAAGCAGGTGCTTCATTTGATACGGTAGTAAAAACAACAGTATTCTTAAAAGATATGGATGACTTTAATGCTGTTAATGAAGTATATGGATCTTATTTCTCTGCTCATAAGCCAGCTCGTTCTTGTGTACAAGTAGCAAAATTACCGAAAGATGTTTTAGTTGAAATCGAAGTAATTGCCCTAGTTAAGTAATTCTTTGTAAGCGATAACCTCTACTAATCTCTATATTCAATTACATTAAAAATTTTTATCTTAAAAATTTTTAAAAAATTAAAGGGAAAATAGAAATTTTGTGGAATTTATACAAATATATCGCTTATTTAGAAAAGGGTGGTGAACACAAGATGGAAGTGACTGACGTAAGATTACGCCGCGTAAACACAGAAGGCCGCATGAGAGCAATTGCCTCTATTACTCTAGACCATGAATTTGTTGTTCATGATATTCGTGTAATTGATGGTAATAATGGATTATTTGTAGCAATGCCAAGTAAACGTACTCCAGATGGAGAATTCCGTGACATTGCACATCCAATTAATTCTGGTACACGCTCTAAAATTCAAGATGCGGTTTTAACAGAGTATCATCGTTTAGGCGAGTTAGAAGAGGTTGAGTTTGAAGAAGCAGGTGCTTCGTAAAATTCGAATGAAAAGGGCTTTTTAGAGAAGCCCTATAATTTTGCAACAAACTCCTGTAAGCATTTACAGGGGTTTGTTTTTTGTGTTTATACATATATATATAATTTAGAAAATTATGAATTAAGTAAAATAAAGAGGAGAACTTCTAATTTTTTCAAAATCATTTTAAATAGTATAGCTTATTTCTTAAAAAAGATACTAAAGAGTAAAACATCTTATAAGAATTATGGTAAAATTTAATAGTTAAAATGTGTTTCTTGAAATATATGATGATTTAGGATAATATCGTTAATGGATAAATAGGTTGCGATGGAGGGTCTATATGTCAAACAGATTTGCAGTGATTCTAGCGGCAGGTAAAGGCACACGTATGAAGTCTAAGCTATACAAGGTGCTTCATCCTGTATGTGGAAAACCTATGGTACAACATGTTGTCGATCAAGTATCTCAATTAGGATTGCAGAAACTTGTAACAGTCGTAGGACATGGTGCTGAAATGGTACAAGAACAGCTAGGAAACGTAAGTGAGTTTGCATTACAAGCAGAACAACTTGGTACAGCACATGCTGTAGATCAAGCTGCAAGTGTACTTGCAAACGAAGAAGGAACAACTTTAGTTATTTGTGGTGATACACCGCTAATAACTGCTGAAACGATGGAAGCATTACTTCAGCAACATAAAGAAGCAGGGGCAATGGCAACGGTATTAACAGCTTACATAGAAGAACCTGCTGGATATGGTCGTATCGTTCGTAATGAGAATGGTCATGTTGAAAAGATTGTTGAGCATAAGGATGCAAATGAGAAAGAATTAGCTATTAAAGAAATCAATACAGGTACGTATTGTTTTGATAATAAAGCTTTATTCGCTTCACTTTCTAAAGTTTCAAATGATAACGTACAAGGTGAATATTACCTGCCAGATGTTATTGAAATTTTAAAAAATGAAGGGCATATTGTATCAGCTTATCAAACAGAGCACTTCGATGAAACGTTAGGTGTTAACGACAGAGTCGCTCTATCGCAAGCGGAAATTATTATGAAAAACCGTATCAACCGAAAGAACATGGTAAATGGTGTTACTATTATTGATCCAAGTAACACGTATATTTCTGCTGATGCAATTATCGGTAGTGATACAGTTCTTCATCCAGGAACAATTATTGAGGGGAACACTGTAATTGGTTCTGATTGTGAGATTGGACCGCATACAGTAATTCGCGATAGTGAAATTGGAGATCGTACGACAATTCGTCAATCTACTGTACATGATAGTAAGCTTGGTACAGAAGTATCGGTTGGCCCATTTGCACATATTCGCCCAGATTCAGTTATTGGAGATGAAGTACGCGTTGGAAACTTCGTGGAAATCAAAAAAACTGTTTTTGGTAATAGAAGTAAAGCTTCACACTTAAGTTATATCGGGGATGCACAAGTTGGAGAAGACGTGAATCTTGGTTGTGGTTCAATTACGGTGAACTATGACGGTAAGAATAAATTCAAAACTGTGATTGGTAACGGGGTATTTATTGGATGTAATTCAAACCTTGTTGCTCCTGTAACAGTTGAAGACGGTGCTTATGTGGCAGCAGGCTCTACAATTACAGAGAATGTTCCATCAAAAGCATTATCTGTAGCACGTGCACGTCAAGTTAACAAAGAAGACTATGTTGATCAATTGCTGAATAAGAAAAAATCATAATGTGGAGGGTTAATCTAGATGTCGACTCAATATCTAAATTCTAATTTGAAAGTATTCTCTTTAAACTCTAATAAGGAACTTGCTGAGCAAATTGCAAAGCACATTGGAGTAGGACTAGGAAAATGTTCTGTTGATCGTTTTAGTGATGGAGAAGTTCAAATTAACATTGAAGAAAGTATCCGTGGTTGCGATGTATTCATTATTCAATCTACAAGCTTCCCAGTAAACGAACATATCATGGAATTACTTATTATGATCGATGCATTAAAGCGTGCATCTGCAAAAACAATTAATATTGTTATTCCTTACTATGGTTATGCGCGTCAAGACCGTAAAGCGCGTTCTCGTGAACCAATTACATCGAAACTTGTAGCAAACTTGCTTGAAACAGCAGGTGCAACTCGTGTAATCACTCTAGATTTACATGCTCCACAAATTCAAGGGTTCTTTGATATCCCAATCGACCACCTAATGGGTGTACCGATTCTTTCAGATTACTTTGAAACAAAAGGTCTTAAAGATATCGTAATCGTGTCACCTGACCACGGTGGAGTAACTCGTGCTAGAAAAATGGCAGATCGCCTAAAAGCACCAATCGCTATTATTGATAAGCGTCGCCCTCGTCCGAACGTATCTGAGGTAATGAACATTATCGGTAATATTGAAGGTAAAACGGCAATTTTAATTGATGACATCATTGATACAGCTGGTACAATTACATTAGCAGCAAACGCTCTTGTTGAGAACGGTGCTTCTGAAGTATATGCTTGCTGTACACACCCAGTATTATCTGGTCCAGCAATTGAGCGCATCCAAAACTCAAATATTAAAGAGTTAGTTGTAACGAACTCTATCGTATTACCAGAAGAGAAGAAAATCGACAAAGTACATGAACTTTCAGTTGCTCCACTAATCGGAGAAGCAATCATTCGTGTATACGAAGAAGAATCTGTAAGTGTATTATTCAATTAATTGGATAGAATGAGACGTAACCAAGATTGGTTACGTCTTTTCGTATCGAAAAAAGAAAGTAGTGGTACAAGAATGAAATTGATAGTAGGACTTGGGAACCCGGGTAGAGAATATGAATTAACAAGGCATAATATTGGATTTATGGCGATTGATGAACTTGCAAAGCGTTGGAATATTTCTTTGAACGAACAAAAGTTTAAAGGAGTATTTGGTGCAGGATTTGTTAATGGAGAAAAAGTAATCTTATTAAAGCCACTTACATATATGAATTTATCTGGGGAAAGTATTCGTCCGCTAATGGATTACTATAAAATTGATGTAGAGGACTTCGTTGTTCTGTACGATGATTTAGACATTCCTGTAGGTAAATTGCGTCTTCGTATGAAAGGCAGTGCTGGTGGACATAATGGTGTGAAATCAACAATTTCACATTTAGGAACACAAGAGTTTCAACGTATCCGCATGGGAATCGATCGTCCGAAAAATGGAATGAAGGTAGTAGATTACGTATTAGGACGTTTTACATCGGAAGAAATTCCTGATGTAAATCATTCTATTGAAAAAGCAGCAGATGCATGTGAAGAATGGTTAAATAAACCTTTTCTTCAAATTATGAATACTTTCAATAGTTAAGAGTACGATTGGGAATATTTTATTTTATTTTTACCCATACTAGCAGTAATTGGATTTTTAGGAGGCTAGTATGGAAGGGTATTATTATTGCAGACATTGCGGGAGTAATGTAGGCTCCGTTACCGCAGAAAAAGTATATAGCGACGTTTTATTTCAACTAACAGAGCAAGAAGTAGTAGAGATGATTCATTTTCATGAGAATGGAAATATATATATAAAAACGATTTGTGAATTGTGTCAAGAAACGCTCGCATCTTATCCTGAGTATTATGAATATGAAAAATTTCTGCAATAAAATGTTGTCGCTTTGGCATGTCCAAAGCATTTTTCTGTTTTCTTTTTCCGAAATATTTGCATAAAATATAGTGGCTTGCTCTTTATGTTGAGAGGGGTTTTGAAAATGATAGGTTTATTAGAGCAATTTTATAAAAATGAAGAGATCCAATCGGTCATTAATGGATTAGAAGATGGTTTAAAAGAGCAACTTGTATCAGGTATGGCAACCTCTTCTCGTTCGTTATTAATGGCGGCCTTATATAAAAAAACAAAAAAATCACAACTTATTGTGACGCATAATTTATATCAAGCACAAAAAGTACATGAAGATTTAGTGGCGTTACTTGGTGAAAAGGATGTATGGCTATATCCAGTAAATGAATTGATAGCATCAGAACTTGGTGTTGCAAGCCCAGAATTGAAGGCGCAACGTATTGAAGTGTTAAATCGCTTAGCTGCAGGAGAACATGGGATTATTGTAGCACCAGTTGCAGGACTACGCAGATTTTTACCAATGAAAGAGTTGTGGAAGCAAAGGCAAATCGAAATCAGTCTAGGGCAAGAGATTGATTTAGATACATTTTTGCATACTTTACATCATATTGGCTATGAGCGTAAGTCTATGGTAGAAGCTCCTGGAGAATTTAGTTTGCGTGGGGGAATATTAGATATATATCCACTAACTGAAGAGTTACCATTTCGTATTGAATTTTTCGATACAGAAGTCGATTCTATTCGATTATTTGATGTGGATGAACAGCGCTCTCAAGATAAAAAAGAAAGTGTTAGATTTGGTCCAGCAACAGAGTTTTTATTTTCGCAGGAAGAATTGAAATCAGGAATTAAGCATCTTGAAGAAGGTCTGACTAAGACGATGCAAAAACTTTCTGATGATAAGCTGAAGACTACAGTGCTTGAGACGGTAAGTCATGAAATTGAGATGTTAAAAAACGGGCAAAGTATAGAACAGATGTTTAAATATTTATCTATTTTCTATAACGAACCTGCTAGTCTGATAGATTATTTACCAGAAGATGGTGTTGTGATTTTAGATGAGATTTCACGTATTCAAGAAACAGCATCACATCTTGAAACGGAAGAGGCGGAATGGTATATATCCCTTCTCGGTGAGGGAACAATCATTCAAGATTTATCTTTCTCTCATTCGTTTGAAGAATTTCTTCATCATAAAAAAAGAAGTTTTGTATATTTAACGTTATTCTTACGTCATATAGCACATACACATCCGCAAAACATTGTGAATGTGACATGTAAAACAATGCAAGATTTCCATGGGCAGATGCAGTTGTTGAAAACTGAAATTGATAGATGGAACGAAGGGCATTTTACGACTGTTGTGTTAGGTACAGATGATGAACGTGTGAAAAAACTACAACATATTTTAAGTGATTATGATATTGAGGCAGATATTGTAGAAGGCACAGATATATTATTGCCTGGAAGGTTACAAATTGCTGTAGGTGATTTACATGCAGGATTTGAAATGCCGATGCAAAAGCTTGTTGTCATTACTGAAAAAGAGCTTTTTCATAAGAAAGTTAAAAAATCACAACGTAAGCAAAAGTTATCGAATGCTGAACGTATTAAAAGTTATTCGGAATTAAAAGTTGGGGATTATGTAGTTCATGTAAATCATGGTATAGGTAAATTCTTAGGTATTGAAACATTAGAGATTAACGGTGTTCATAAAGATTATTTGAATATTAAATATCAAGGTAATGATAAGTTATACGTTCCAATTGAACAAATTGACCAAGTGCAAAAATATGTAGGATCTGAGGGTAAGGATCCGAAAGTTTATAAATTGGGTGGAAATGATTGGAAGAAGGTCAAAACGAAAGTTGAAAAATCTGTACAAGACATTGCGGATGACCTAATTAAACTATATGCTGAGCGCGAAGCTTCAAAGGGTTATGCATATACACCGGATACGGCAGAACAACAAGAATTCGAGTCCTCTTTCCCGTATCAAGAGACAGAGGATCAATTACGTTCTATTGAAGAGATTAAAAAGGATATGGAACGTGAACGTCCGATGGATAGGCTTCTTTGTGGTGATGTAGGATATGGAAAGACGGAAGTAGCTATTCGTGCGGCGTTTAAAGCAATTATGGATGAAAAACAAGTTGCAATTTTAGTGCCGACAACGATCCTTGCACAACAACACTATGAAACAATTCGAGAGCGTTTTCAAGATTATCCAATCAATATAGGATTATTAAGTAGATTCCGTACGAGAAAGCAGCAAAATGAAACAATTAAAGGTTTAAAAGATGGCACAGTAGATATTGTAATCGGAACGCACCGTATTTTATCTAAAGATGTTACTTATAAAGATTTAGGTCTTCTTATTATTGATGAAGAACAAAGATTTGGTGTAACGCATAAAGAAAAAATTAAACAATTAAAAGCAAATGTTGACGTATTAACATTAACGGCAACTCCGATTCCGCGTACGCTCCATATGTCTATGCTTGGTGTGCGTGATTTATCTGTTATTGAGACGCCGCCGGAAAATCGTTTCCCGGTTCAAACATATGTAGTAGAGTATAATCCAGCATTAATGCGAGAAGCGATAGAACGGGAGCTTGCAAGAGGTGGTCAAGTTTACTTCCTATATAATCGTGTAGAGGATATCGAACGAAAAGCAGATGAAATTTCGATGTTAGTTCCAGATGCGCGTGTAACTTATGCACATGGGAAAATGAACGAGAGTGAATTAGAGTCTGTTATGCTATCGTTTTTAGAAGGACAGCATGATGTTCTTGTAAGTACAACGATTATTGAGACGGGTGTAGATATTCCAAATGTAAATACATTAATTGTATTTGATGCAGATCGTATGGGATTATCGCAGTTGTATCAGCTTCGTGGGCGTGTTGGACGTTCTAATCGTGTTGCATATGCTTACTTTGCATACAAACGGGATAAAGTGTTATCGGAAGTTGCGGAGAAGCGCCTGCAAGCCATTAAGGAGTTCACAGAGCTTGGATCCGGTTTCAAAATTGCGATGCGAGATTTATCAATTCGTGGTGCTGGTAACTTGTTAGGAGCCGAACAACATGGATTTATTGATTCTGTCGGATTTGATTTATATTCTCAAATGTTAAAAGATGCAATTGAACAGCGTAGAGGAACAGACGGAGTTGAAAATACAGTTAATGTTGAAATTGATTTAGAAGTAGATGCATATTTACCGGATGCTTATATTTCTGATAGTAAACAAAAAATTATGATGTATAAACAGTTTAGAGGTGTTTCTACAATTGAGGATATTGAAGAGTTGCAGGAAGAGATGATAGATAGATTTGGTGATTACCCGCAAGAAGTTGGTTACTTATTGCAAATCGCAAATATTAAAGTATTAGCAATGAAAGAACAAATTGAATTAATTAAGCAAAATAAATTTGAAGTAACAATTCTGTTCTCAGAACAAGCGAGTCAAAACATTGATGGCGGAAAATTATTCATGCTTGGAAATAGTTTTGGACGAATGATCGGTCTAGGAATGGAAGGATCACAATTGAAAATCGTCATGAAAACAAATGGTTTAGAGACATCGAAGTGGTTAACAATTGCTGAAAATTTATTAAAAGGCTTGCCAGATGTAAAAAAAGAAGTCATAAATGCCTAATATTAGATAAAAAAATGCAATTCGACGTGCATAGAAGAACTAATGTGTAAAATACTATGTCTAACAGTTGGTGATTTTTACATGAACAGGTAAATTCACCACTTTGATCATCAGTAGAAAGTGAGGCAGCATTAGAATGAAAGCAACTGGAATCGTACGTCGAATTGATGATTTAGGTAGGGTAGTAATCCCGAAGGAAATTCGTAGAACTTTACGTATTCGAGAAGGGGACCCACTAGAAATATTTGTAGATCGCGATGGAGAAGTAATTTTAAAGAAATATTCTCCAATTAGCGAGCTAGGTGATTTTGCAAAAGAATATGCAGATGCTTTATATGATAGCTTAGGACATAATGTGCTTGTATGTGATCGAGATTCTATTATCGCAGTATCAGGTGTATCAAAAAAAGAATACTTAAATAAAAGCGTTGGCGATCTAATTGAAAAAACGATGGAAGAAAGAAAGTCTGTTATTATGACGGACGAAAGTGATATTTCCATTATTGATGGTGTAACAGAAAAGGTTCATTCTTATACAGTTGGGCCGATTGTTGCAAATGGAGACCCAATTGGGGCTGTCATTATTTTTTCAAAAGAAGCGATTATAAGCGAAATAGAGCACAAGGCGGTCAATACTGCTGCCAGTTTCTTAGCGAAACAAATGGAACAGTAAAGGTGTATGATTTTAGAAGTAGCAATCTTTCCTAATTATGATATTTCTTCTTGAGAAATCAATTATTTGGAGATATATGTATATTGAATGAAGGTAGCGCTTTGCTACCTTTTTTCATTGAATATTTCTAACGTTGCACGAACGTATTCTTACTTGTGTAGGTAAGGAAGCTTGTCCTTTTCTTTATGATATAATACGAGGGGTGAGAATAGAAAAAGGAGTTTTCTTGCATGGAATCGAAGAAGTATCAAGCCTTTTGGCGTGGGGCTATTATATTAACAATCGCAAGTTTTGTTACAAAGGTATTAAGCGCCTTTTACCGTATTCCATATCAAAATATAGCGGGTGACGTTGGTTTTTATATTTACCAACAAATTTATCCATTTTATGGATTTTGTTTAATTTTAGCTACTTATGGGTTCCCTATTATAATTTCAAAAATGGTTGCGGAACGATTAGAGCGAGGGAAAAAACAAGAAGCAGAGGAAATTATTTGTGTATCTTTTTGGTTTTTATTAGGGATTGGTTTCATAGGATTTTTTACATTGTTCTTTGGTGCTGAAGCAATTGCGATAGCTATGGGCGATATACACTTAGATAAGCTATTACGCGTTATTTCCTTTTCATTCATATTGATGCCGTTTTTATCTGTAGCAAGAGGATATTTCCAGGGATTCAATAATATGATGCCAACAGCTGTTTCGCAAGTGATAGAACAAACGATTCGTGTTTCTATTATTGTATTTTTATCTCTATTCCTAATTGCTCACGAATTTGATTTATATACAGTTGGTGCAGGTGCTATGCTCGGTTCAATCGCAGGTGGATTGATTGGGATTATCGTACTTATACTTTATATGCGTCATGACTTTCGTTCTATATTCTTCAAAAGTGTAAAGAGGATTAAAGGGAAAAAGAAGATTATAAAAATCCTGTTTTGGCAGGGGTTAGCGATTTGTGTTAGTAACTTAGTGCTTATTTTTATACAAATGGCTGATTCTATTTCTTTCTATTCTCTACTTATTGGAGCGGGAGAGCCAGTTGAAAGTGCAAAGGTGTTAAAAGGTGTTTATGACAGAAGTATCCCGCTTATGCAATTGGGTACTGTCGTGACAACTTCCTTCTCGTTGTCGCTTATTCCAATTATTACAGCAGCGAAGGAAAGAGGGGATCTTACCTTTATTCGAGAAAAAGTAAGGTTAGCGATGAAAATAACATTTGTTATCGGATTTGCAGCAGCCATTGGATTAACTTGTATTATCCAACCTACGAATATTATGTTGTTTGAAAATAGTGATGGGTCAGATGTTTTATCTATTTTATCTTTATCTATTTTATTTAGTTCATTGTCAATTACAACTGCTTCTATTTTGCAAGGGTTAGGACAAACATTAAAACCAGCAATATTCGTTATATTTGGCGGTTGTTTAAAGTTAGCTTTAAATTATATATTAATGCCATATTTTAGTGTGAAGGGAGCTGCAATTGCGACGCTAGTTGCGTTAATTGTAATTTCTATACTAAATAGTGTATTACTTATGCGAGCTGTATCCGAATCGCTTATCGACAAACGGAATATGTTAGGTATAGTTATTAGTGGTATCGGTATGGGATTTGTACTAATAATGTTTATGCGTGTATTGCAAATGTCTGGATTAGTAATGGATACAAGTCATAGAGGTGTTGCAACACTTGAGGCGTTGTTAGGTGTAGCCATCGGCGGATTGGCATATATGTTTTTCATTTTAAAATTACGTGTATTTACAAAAGCAGAAATAGGAACCGTTATGAAAAAAGAGAAAAAAGAAGGTTCATTGAAGAAGAGTGGATAGAGGTGACAGGTTGTGAGTGGAATCATTACTATTTTAGGATTAGGTGCTGGTGAATTAGATCAGTTAACGATGGGTGTATATAGAAAAATAAAAGAAGCAGATCACATGTTTGTTAGAACGAAGGAACATCCCGTTATAGAAGAGTTGGAGAAAGAAGGTATACGATATACTGCTTTTGACAATGTATATGAAGCACATGATACATTTGAAATTGTATATGAAACAATTGCGAATACATTGCTAAAACAAGCTGAAGGTGCAGAAATCATCTATGCTGTTCCAGGGCATCCACTTGTAGCGGAAAGAACGGTTCAGCTACTATTGGAAAAAAGTGAAGTAGCGAATATTGAAGTGCGAATTGAAGGTGGGCAAAGTTTCCTTGATCCTATGTTTGCAAGTCTTAAGATTGATCCGATTGAAGGATTCCAATTAATTGACGCTACATCATTTGAAAGAGGACAATTAGAATTACGTCAACACTTAATCTTTTGCCAAGTATATGACGCATTCGTTGCATCAGATGTGAAATTAACATTAATGGAGATGCTGCCAGATGATTATGAAGTGTATATCGTAACAGCTGCAGGGACTTCATTTGAGCAAGTGAAAAAGGTGCCGTTGTACATGTTAGATCATGAAACGGAGTTGAATAATTTAACGAGTGTGTACATACCACCAGTTCAGGAACGTGCATCCTTGTATCAACAGTTTGATGTGCTTAGAGAAATTATTGCAGATCTTCGTGGCCCGAATGGCTGTCCATGGGATAAAAAGCAAACACATCAATCTTTAAAGAAATACTTAATTGAGGAAGCTTATGAAGTATTAGAAGCAATTGATGAAGAGGATGATGATCACTTAGTAGAAGAACTGGGTGATGTATTATTACAAGTTATGCTTCATGCCCAAATCGGAGAGGACGAAGGTTGGTTCTCTATAGATGATATTATTCGAACTTTATCTGAGAAAATGGTTCGTCGTCATCCGCATGTATTTGGGAATACGGATGTAAATAATGCCGATGAAGTAATTGCCAATTGGGAAGAAATTAAAAAACAAGAAAAAGGGTTTGTAAAAGAATCTGTTTTAAATGGGGTTCCAAAAAGTTTGCCGCAGTTACTGCGCGCTTATGAAATCCAGGAAAAAGCTGGTAAGGTTGGTTTCGATTGGGTTGATGTACAGCCGATGATAGAGAAAGCCTTAGAAGAATGGCAAGAGTTCCAACAAGAAGTTACAAACATGGATGAAGCGAAGATGTTAAGTGAATTTGGCGATTTACTATTTGCGTTTGTTAATATAGCTCGTCATTATAAAATAGATCCAGAAGAAGCGTTACGTTCAACAAATGAGAAATTCGTCAGTCGTTTTTTATACATGGAAGCAAAGGTAGCTGAAATGAAGAAAGAGATGCAAGATTTATCATTAGAGCAGTTAGATGTTTTCTGGGAAGAGGCAAAACAAACAGAGCGTTAATAGGGGGATTTAATATGCGTCTAGATAAGTTTTTAAAAGTATCACGTTTAATTAAAAGAAGAACATTGGCGAAAGAAGTAGCTGATCAAGGAAGAATATCCATTAATGGTCAAGTGGCAAAAGCAAGTTCAGATGTAAAAGTAGCTGATGAATTAACAATTCGTTTTGGTCAAAAAATAGTAACTGTAAAAATAAATGAATTGAAAGAAACGACTAAAAAAGAAGATGCAGCAAATATGTATAGCTTAGTTCGTGAAGAAAAAGTAAAGGCCGAAGAAGGCTTGTTCTAAAATCAATTATCCCTTCATACATTACTATTAGCTAGTATAAATGTATGGGGGGATTTACGTGAATAATGGTTACTCACCTATGTCTTCTAATCAACAAAATGTTTCTGTAGAGCATGATATTATTATGCGTGGCAGACGTGTAATTGATATTACCGGTGTAAAGCAGGTAGAGAGTTTTGATAGCGAAGAGTTTTTACTTGAGACCGTAATGGGCTTTTTAACAATTCGCGGTCAAAATTTGCAAATGAAAAATTTAGATGTAGAAAAAGGTGTTGTATCGATTAAAGGGAAAGTTCATGAGATGCTGTATATTGATGAGAATCAAGGGGAGAAAACTAAAGGCTTCTTTAGTAAGTTGTTTAAATGAGTCTAACAATTCAGTTGTATACGATGCTCTCAATGATCGGAATGGGTGCTTGGATTGGAGCGTCTTTAGATACATACCAACGATTTTTAAAACGTCAAGAACGTAAGCGTTGGATTGTATTTATACATGATATACTATTTTGGATTGTCCAAGCATTATTCGTTTTTTACGTATTACTTCTTGTAAATGAAGCTGAACTACGTATATATGTATTTTTAGCATTATTATGTGGTTTTGCGGCATATCAAAGCATGTTGAAAGCAATATACATGAGACTGTTAAATTTTCTCATTTATATTTTTGTGCAAACAACACACTTTTTTGTTCAAATTATACAGCTACTCATGATAAAACCTGTTATTATTATAGCGCAGCTATTTATTGCATTTATATTATTCTTATTTCGTATACTGCTTTCAATTGGACATGTGTTATGGAAAATGGTGATTTGGATATTACTTTTCATATGGAAAGTTTTTTTCTGGCCTGTTCGATTTATTGCTTCGCTCATATGGAAACTTCTCCCTAATCGTGTTAAACTTTTTATAATGAAGCATGTAGGTTTCCTGCAATATATAGCAAAATTGAAGGGACATATCTTCCAATTATGGGAGCGTATAAAAAAGAAGTTAGGGGGACCTCGGAAATGAGGGAACTGAGACAAAGAACAATCGAAAAACAGAGTCCAAATCCTGTTAAAGAGCATATAATACAAACGGATGAGAACAGGAAGCGACTTTATCGCCGTTTAGCGGTTTTTCTTGTCTTTGCTTTTACAATTATTGCGAGTATTAGTGTAACGTTTTATCAACAAAACAGTTCCATTAAAGCAAAAGAAGCAAAAGTTAAGGACATGAAAAAAGAACTGGATTCATTAACGAACAAAGAAAAGAGTCTAAAAGACGAAGTTCAAAAGTTAAATGATGAAGAGTACGTATTAAAGATTGCTAGAAGGGATTATTTCTTCTCTGGAAAAGGGGAGATAATTTTTCCTGTTTCTAAGTAGAGTATGTCTTATTGACACTATATTTTAGGATTATATATAATAAAGTAAAATTTGACTTTTTAACCACTAAGGAGGAGCATTTTTTTTATGTCAATCGAGGTAGGCAGCAAGTTACAGGGTAAAGTAACAGGTATTACAAATTTTGGGGCTTTTGTGGAGCTGCCAGAAGGCTTAACGGGTCTTGTTCATATTAGTGAAGTTGCTGATAATTATGTGAAAGATATTAACGATCACTTAAAAGTGGGCGACCAAGTAGAAGTAAAAGTTATTAACGTTGAAAAAGATGGTAAGATTGGTCTATCTATTAAAAAAGCGAAAGAGCGTGAAAAAACAGAAGGAGATCGTCCACGTGGTGAATACCAACGCGGTGGTGATCAACAACGTTCTGGACGTCCACAACGTAATCGTTCTTTCAACAGAGATAACCGTGGTGGCGGTAACGACCGCGCTCCAAAAGAAACATTCGAGCAAAAGATGGCACGTTTCTTAAAGGATAGCGAAGATCGTTTAACTTCTTTAAAGCGTAACACTGAATCTAAACGTGGTGGCCGTGGCGCACGTCGCGGATAATAAGAACGTTTAATTCTTAGAATATAGAGAGGTGCCCAGGGCGATTGCTCAGGGTGCTTTTTTATATGTGAAAATATATTTTTAAAAAAGTTTTCAAGATGTGTTGACTTTAAATTATATCTGAGGTAAGATACTAATTGTCCGTTAAATAAGACGACATGGCGGTGTAGCTCAGCTGGCTAGAGCGTACGGTTCATACCCGTGAGGTCGGGGGTTCGATCCCCTCCGCCGCTATATTTAATTTAACGGCCCGTTGGTCAAGTGGTTAAGACACCGCCCTTTCACGGCGGTAACACGGGTTCGAATCCCGTACGGGTCATCTAAAAAGATCATGCGCATTTGCATGATCTTTTTTTGTTAAATAAATTAAGACATACAACACTTCTACAAAATCACCCTATATTTTCTGAATGTTCGATTAAAATATTAAAAATAAAATACATACTGTGTATATATGTAGAGTTATTTCGAATAAAAAGTCGAACGATTATAAAAGTGAAAACTGTTGTTTTGACAAAAATCCCAATAATCATCTTTTATAATGACAGTAATTAAACTATGCAGGTGGTGTTAAAAATATGCCTAAAGCAGGAAGGAATACTATGAATACAAGTGCATTGGCAATGAATGAAGGTCAGCTTGGAGGAGTAAAGTGGACGAGTAAGTTGCGAATGAAGTTTGAGCAAGTTTTCTTTAGATGGGGATTTATTATTGTTGTTATTGGTTTTCTTTTGGGACGAGCATATATATTAACAAACATTTTACCGTTTGCACTACCGTTTTTTGCTGCTGTTTATGTTATGAAGCGGGATAAAATGCCGCTCGCATTCTTGGCCCTAATGGGGGGCGCACTTTCAGTTTCGATAGATAATTTATTCTTTACCTTTGCATCTATTTTTACTTTCTTCATTTATAATATCTTCTTTAGTCGGTTTACACGTAAAACTGTTGGACTTGTACCATTCCAAGTATTTATCTCCGCATTAACTGCACATTTAGTTGTCGTATATTTTGCACAACAAACTGTTACCATGTACGATTTACTCGTTAGTACGATTGAGGCAGGGCTTAGCTTCGTATTAACTATGATATTTTTACAAAGTGTCCCGCTTTTAGTAGAAAGAAAAGGGAAACAACAAGCGTTAGAGACAGAAGAAATTGTTTGTTTAATTATATTACTAGCATCTGTTTTAACTGGTACAACAGATTGGTTCATATATGACGCTTCTATTCAACATATTTTTACTAGGTATTTAGTGCTTGTGTTTGCGTTTATCGCAGGAGCGGCTACAGGATCTACAGTAGGGGTCGTCACTGGGTTAATATTAAGCTTAGCAAATGTCTCTAGTTTGTCCCAACTTAGTCTGCTTGCTTTTTCTGGATTACTTGGTGGTTTGTTAAAAGAAGGGAAACGCTTAGGTGTTAGTTTAGGTTTATTAATTGGGACAAGCTTGATTACGCTATATGTAGACAAGCAAACAAACATTGTGACAACTTTAATTGAATCAGGTGTGGCGATTGCTTTCTTTTTATTAACACCGAAACTTGTTATGGATCGTATTGCTAAATTTATGCCAGGCACACAGGAGCATTCGCAAGATCAACAACAGTATTTAAGAAGAATGCGTGATGTTACAGCGAATAAAATCAATCAATTTGCCAATGTATTTGCTGCTTTATCTAATAGCTTTTCTGTATATGGATATGTGGAGGAGGAAGATAAAGAGACGGAGGCAGATTTGTTCTTAAGTACAATTACTGCAAAAACATGTCAAACATGCTTTAAAAAGGACCAATGCTGGGTAGTTAATTTCGATAAAACGTATGATTATATGAAACAAATAATGAGTGAAACGGAAGAAGGAACTCTGCAGCATAATCGGAAGTTAGTTCGTGAATGGGACAAGCATTGCGTAAGAGGCAAGAAAGTGACGGATTTAGTAGCGGGTGAATTAGATCACTTCTATGAGGGACAAAAATTACGAAAACAAATGAAAGAAAATCGTAGAATAGTAGCGGAGCAATTGTTAGGTGTATCAAAAGTTATGGAGGATTTTGCTAAGGAGATACAAAGAGAAAGAGAAAATCATCAAGTACAGGAAGAACAGATTCTGCAAGCGTTTCGTGATTTTGGTGTAGAAATAGAGCATGTTGATATTTATTGTTTAGATAGAGGAAATATTGATATTGAAATGTTGATTCCAGTTGCATCTAATGAACATGGAGAGTGTGAAAAATTAGTTGCACCAATGCTTTCTGATATCCTGAAGGAAAACATAGTTGTGAAACATGAAGAAAAATCTTCTTATCCGAACGGCCACAGTTTAATATCATTTGGTTCAGCAAAAACGTATTCCCTTGATACCGGCTTGGCCACAGCCGCGAAAGGCGGTGGGTTTGTTTCGGGTGATTCTTATGCGATGATGGATTTAAGTGTTGGGAAATATGCCCTTGCAATTAGTGATGGTATGGGAAATGGGCAAAGAGCTCATATGGAGAGTAAAGAAACAGTGAAATTATTACAAAAAATACTTCAGTCAGGCATTGATGAGGAGATAGCGATTAAATCTATTAACTCTATTCTCTCTTTAAGAACAACAGAAGAGATGTTTACGACATTAGACTTAGCTATGGTAGATTTGCGGGATGCTAGTGCGAAGTTTTTAAAGATTGGATCGACGCCGAGTTTTGTTAAACGCGCAAATAATATTTTGAAAATTGAAGCAAGTAATTTACCAATGGGAATTATCGAGGATGTTGAAGTTGATGTAGTGGGTGAGCAATTAAAAACAGGTGATATTCTTATTATGATGAGTGATGGGATTTTTGAGGGCGCGCAGCATGTGGAGAATCACGAGTTATGGATGAAGCGGAAAATTAAAGAGTTACAAACTGAAGATCCGCAAGAGATTGCTGATATCATCATGGAAGAGGTGATTCGCTCTGGCGATGGTTATATAAATGATGATATGACTATTGTGGTGGCGAAAGTGAAGAAAAATATGCCGAAGTGGGCTACCATTCCAATTGTGGGAATGCAGGCACAATAAAGTTGAAGTGTGATGTTCCTTTATCGCTTTTTCTTTCTAAAAACCTAGGTGAATACCTAGGTTTTTTTGCTTTAAAAGATAATGTTATTATTTTTGTGAATATGTACGGATGATGTAAGATAAAAATGTAATTTTTGTATATCTTTTTTTTGCACAATGTTTGTAAAAGTTGTACCATTATAAACAAGGTAACTAACGTTGCTGTTCTTGTTTAATGAAAGGTGATTACGAAGTTGAAAGATACATTTGTTGAAAAGGTAGATGACTTTGTAAAGCAGCATGATGTATTAAAGGAACGCTCAACAATTGTTGTAGGGGTTTCTGGTGGTCCTGACTCTTTGGCTCTTCTATATTATTTGTTAGAAAAAAGAGCAGCAAAACAGTTTGAAATTGTAGTGGCGCATGTGGATCACATGTTTAGAGGTGATGAATCTCATGAGGACCTACAGTTTGTGCAGGACCTTTGTAAAGGACTGGGAGTTATTTGCGAAACGATAAGAATTAATGTGTCGCAATATCAACAGCAATACGGGATGAATGCACAGGTTGCTGCTAGAGAATGCAGATATGCATTTTTGGAAAGAATAATGAAGAAATATGATGCGAGATATGTAGCCCTTGGACATCATGGTGATGACCAAGTAGAGACGATTTTAATGCGTCTTGTACGAGGGAGTACTCCGAAAGGATATGCAGGAATTGCAGTGAAGCGTCCTTTTCATAATGGATATTTAATTAGGCCGTTACTTGGAGTAACAAAGGAAGAAATTGTTGATTACTGTAATAAGCTGAAAATAATTCCTCGTATAGATCCAAGTAATAAAAAGGAAGTATATACAAGGAATCGATTACGTAAATATGTTCTTCCTCATTTGAAAGAAGAAAACCCACAAGTGCATGAGAAATTCCAAAAATTTAGCATGCAGATGCAAGAGGATGAGGCGTATTTGCAGGAATTAGCTTTTGAGAAAATGAATAAAGTAATTACAAAAAAAAGTGATAAACAAATTAGCATATCAATTCCTGCCTTTGAATCCATGTCTATGCCTTTACAAAGAAGAGGGATTCAACTAATATTAAACTATCTTTATGAATATAAGATTCCATCTTCTCTTTCCTCTATACATATTGACAAAGTGATTGAGTTTTTTAAGCGGACACAACCTTCGGGTTCACTTGATTTCCCAGGTGATTTGAAAATTGTTCGCGCATACGAGGAGTGTAGCTTTGGATTTAAACAAGAAATTGTTTCCCCTTTTTTACAGGATTTATCAGTTCCCGGGACAATTACGCTATCGAACGGGGATAAACTTGTAACAGAGGTGAGCGAAGATATACCAAGTGACATGAATGAAACAGTATTTGTTGCTAAGTATAATGATATATCATATCCGCTTCGTATTCGGTCTAGAGAAAATGGAGATCGCATGTCAATACAAGGTATGAATGGCACCAAAAAGATAAAAGCTATTTTTATCGAAGCGAAAGTGCCAAGAGAAAAAAGAGAAGAATGGCCGGTCGTTTGTGATGCAAGAGGGAATGTTATTTGGTTACCCTTGTTGAAGCGATCTGCATTTGCTATCTCGAAAGAGACAGCAAAGAAGGATAAATATATGATTATTCACTACAAAAGCAAGGAGTCTTCCGGGAGGATAATGAAATGATGAATCAAGATATCGAAAAAGTATTAATTTCTGAAGAGCAAATACAAGAAAAGGTGCTCGAATTAGGCGCAATTATTGCAGAGGATTATAAAAACACAGTACCTCTTGCGATTGGTGTACTAAAGGGTGCAATGCCATTCATGGCAGATTTATTAAAGAGAACAGATACATATCTTGAAATGGATTTTATGGCTGTATCTAGTTACGGTCACTCAACTGTTTCAACAGGCGAAGTAAAAATTTTAAAAGACCTTGATACTTCTGTAGAAGGTCGCGATATTTTAATCGTTGAAGATATTATTGATAGCGGTCTTACGCTAAGTTACTTAGTAGACCTATTTAAATATCGTAAAGCGAAGTCTGTAAAAATTGTTACGTTATTAGATAAACCAACAGGCCGTAAGGTAGATTTGAAAGCGGATTATGTTGGATTTACTGTACCGCATGAATTTGTTGTAGGATATGGATTAGATTATAAAGAGCAGTACCGTAATCTTCCTTATGTAGGAGTATTAAAACCAAGCGTTTACTCAAATTAATTAAATACAGGCGTCACAATTGTATAGGAAAGTTTTTCTATGTTACGATTTACTATAGTGTTTATGCCGTGAGAGGAGGTTAGGAATGAATCGTATCTTCCGTAATACCATCTTTTATTTACTGATATTCCTAGTAGTAATTGGAATCGTGAGCTATTTTAATGGTTCGACACAAAAAACGACATCAGTTAGCTACGATAAATTCATTACTAAACTAGAAAAAGGTGAAGTTCGTAATGTGCAACTTCAACCGAAAAATGGTGTGTTTGAAGTAAAAGGACAATTTAATAACTCTAGCCAGGGAGAACAATTTGTTACTTATGCACCAAATACTGAGGAATTACAAAAGAAAATTAATGATAAAGCGCAAGGTGCTGAAGTTAAGTATCAACCAGCAGAAGAAACAAGTGCTTGGGTAACCTTCTTTACTTCTATCATTCCGTTTGTCATTATCTTCATTTTATTCTTCTTCTTATTAAACCAAGCTCAAGGCGGCGGTAGCCGTGTTATGAACTTCGGGAAAAGTAAGGCGAAGTTATATAATGACGAAAAGAAAAAAGTTCGTTTCAGAGATGTTGCTGGAGCGGATGAAGAGAAACAAGAGCTTGTTGAGGTAGTTGAATTCTTGAAAGATCCTCGTAAGTTTGCTGAAGTTGGTGCCCGTATTCCGAAGGGTGTTCTATTAGTGGGACCTCCAGGTACAGGTAAAACTTTACTAGCACGTGCCGTTGCAGGTGAGGCAGGCGTTCCGTTCTTCTCTATCAGTGGTTCTGATTTCGTAGAGATGTTCGTCGGTGTCGGTGCATCACGTGTACGTGATTTATTCGAAAACGCAAAGAAAAATGCTCCTTGTATCATTTTCATTGATGAAATTGATGCGGTAGGACGCCAACGTGGCGCAGGTCTTGGTGGTGGCCATGATGAGCGTGAGCAAACGTTAAACCAATTGCTTGTTGAAATGGATGGATTCGGTGCAAACGAAGGTATTATTATCATCGCTGCGACAAACCGTCCTGATATTCTTGACCCAGCATTATTACGTCCAGGTCGTTTTGACCGTCAAATTACAGTAGATCGTCCAGATGTAAATGGCCGTGAAGCTGTACTGAAAGTACATGCTCGTAATAAACCGCTTGATGAGAATATCAACTTAAGAGCAATTGCAACTCGTACACCGGGATTCTCTGGTGCCGATCTTGAAAACTTATTAAACGAAGCTGCTTTAGTAGCTGCGCGTCAAGATAAGAAAAAAATTGATATGAGTGACATTGATGAAGCAACGGATCGTGTTATTGCAGGTCCGGCTAAGAAAAGTCGTGTTATCTCTGAAAAAGAACGTAATATCGTTGCTTTCCATGAAGCGGGCCACACTGTAATTGGTGTTGTTCTTGATGAAGCTGATGTCGTTCATAAAGTAACAATTGTCCCTCGTGGTCAAGCTGGTGGATATGCAGTAATGCTTCCGAAGGAAGATCGTTACTTCATGACAAAACCAGAGTTACTTGATAAAATCACTGGTTTACTTGGTGGTCGAGTAGCTGAAGAAATTGTATTTGGTGAAGTGAGTACAGGTGCTCATAATGACTTCCAACGTGCGACTGGTATTGCAAGACGTATGGTAACGGAATTTGGTATGAGTGATAAGCTTGGACCAATGCAATTTGGTAGCTCACAAGGTGGTCAAGTGTTCTTAGGAAGAGACTTCCATTCAGAACAAAACTATAGTGATGCGATTGCACACGAAATCGATATGGAAATGCAAACGATTATGAAAGAATGTTATGCTCGTGCAAAACAAATTCTTACTGACAATCGTGATAAACTAGATCTTATTGCGAAAACGTTACTTGAAGTAGAAACGTTAGATGCAGAGCAAATCAATCATTTATGTGACTATGGCAGATTGCCAGAACGTCCAACATCTTCAGCTGATGTGAAAGTAAACATCAACATGAAGAAGGACGATGAAGAATCAGAAGATAAGTAAGAAGAGATGAAGGAGTGACGATAGTCACTCCTTTTTTATTTGTAGAAGGGAACTAAGTAGAAAAAGAATTTAAATAAATCTGGTACTAAAAATTGAAATAGGGAGTAATCTTTTTGTAAAATGATGAGGATAGAAAAGCTGATTATATAAGTATGTGTGATATGATGTTTTTATAAGTTTTATACATACTGCACAAATATAGATTAAATAAGATAAGTGGTGAGAATATGATTTTTGTATTGGATGTAGGGAACACAAATGCTGTACTGGGCGTGTTTGAAGAGGGGGAACTTCGTCAACATTGGCGCATGGAAACAGATCGTCATAAGACAGAAGATGAATATGGAATGCTTGTAAAACAGTTGCTTGAGCATGAGGGTCTTTCGTTTGAAGATGTGAAAGGTATTATCGTGTCTTCAGTCGTACCACCAATTATGTTTGCTTTAGAGCGCATGTGTGAAAAGTATTTTAAAATTAAGCCGCTTGTAGTAGGTCCTGGAATAAAAACGGGGCTAAATATTAAATATGAAAATCCACGTGAAGTAGGTGCGGATCGAATCGTAAATGCAGTAGCAGGAATCCACTTATATGGAAGTCCGCTTATTATTGTCGATTTTGGTACGGCTACTACATATTGTTATATTAACGAAGAAAAGCATTATATGGGTGGAGTTATTACACCAGGAATTATGATTTCAGCAGAGGCTTTATATAGTAGAGCGGCAAAACTTCCTCGTATTGAAATTACAAAACCAAGCAGTGTAGTTGGGAAGAATACGGTAAGTGCGATGCAGTCTGGTATTCTTTATGGTTATGTTGGACAAGTGGAAGGTATTGTTAAGCGCATGAAAGAGGAAGCTAAACAAGAACCGAAAGTTATTGCAACAGGTGGATTGGCGAAATTAATTTCAGAAGAATCGAATGTAATTGATGTTGTAGATCCATTCTTAACATTAAAAGGTTTGTATATGTTATACGAGCGTAATGCAAATTTACAGCATGAGAAAGGTGAATAAATAAGTATGAAAGATTATTTAGTAAAAGCGTTAGCGTTTGATGGGGAAGTGCGTGCGTATAGTGTACGTACTACAAACACGGTAAGTGAGGCGCAAAGACGTCATGATACATGGAGAACAGCTTCAGCGGCACTTGGTCGTTCTTTAACTGCAGGTACAATGATGGGTGCAATGTTAAAAGGTGACCAAAAGTTAACGATTAAGGTAGAAGGTAATGGCCCGATTGGTCCTATCTTAGTAGATGCTCATGCAAATGGGGATGTACGTGGTTATGTAACGAATCCGCATGTTGACTTTGAAGGAACAGAACAAGGGAAATTACGTGTATATCAAGCGGTGGGTACTGAAGGATTTGTAACGGTAATTAAAGATATTGGTATGCGTGAGCCGTTTATTGGTCAATCTCCAATTGTTTCAGGAGAATTAGGAGAAGACTTCACGTATTATTTTGCAGTTTCTGAGCAGACGCCTTCTTCTGTAGGTGTTGGTGTCCTTGTAAATGGAGATGATAGCATATTAGCGGCGGGTGGATTTATTCTTCAAATTATGCCAGGTGCACAGGAAGAAACAATTTCATTCATTGAAGAGCGTTTACAGAAAATTCCTCCTGTATCAACATTGATCGAACAAGGGCTTTCTCCAGAAGAGTTACTGTATGCAGTTCTTGGAGAAGATAAGGTGAAAGTATTAGAAACGATGGATGTTCAATTTAATTGCACATGCTCACGCGAACGTATCGAGAGTGTGTTAATTAGTTTAGGTAAAACGGAGTTAGAGCAAGTTCGTGAAGAAGAAGAAGAAACAGAAGTTCATTGTCATTTCTGTAATGAGCGATACAAGTTCTCTAAAGAAGATATTACAAATTTAATTGAGAATTTGTAATAAGGCAATTCACCTCTAAATACATTGACAAACAGGGAATTTTCTGACAAAATCTAAATATAGATAAAACCAATAAAAATACTCGGTGTTAGGAGTGACAGGAATGCGAGTGGCACAATCAGTTTCAGAATTAATCGGGAAAACGCCGATCGTTAAGTTGAACCGCATCGTAGAATCAGACAGCGCAGATATATACTTAAAATTAGAGTTTATGAACCCAGGGAGCAGCGTTAAAGATCGTATCGCATTAGCTATGATTGAAGATGCTGAGAAAAAAGGATTATTAAAAGAAGGCGATACAATCATTGAACCGACAAGTGGTAACACGGGAATTGGTTTAGCGATGGTAGCGGCTGCTAAAGGATATAAGGCAATTTTAGTAATGCCAGAAACAATGAGTATTGAGCGTCGTAATTTATTACGTGCTTACGGTGCGGAATTAGTATTGACTCCAGGGCCTGAAGGAATGGGTGGAGCAATTCGTAAAGCGACTGAATTAGCAAAAGAGAATGGTTACTTTATACCACAACAGTTCAAAAACCAATCGAATCCAGAAATTCACCGTTTAACAACAGGTCCAGAAATTGTTGAACAAATGGGCGACCAATTAGATGCGTTTATTGCAGGTATTGGTACGGGTGGAACGATTACTGGTGCTGGTGAAGTGCTGAAGGAAGCATATAAAGATATTAAAATTTATGCAGTAGAACCTGCGGATTCACCAGTATTATCTGGTGGGAAACCAGGCCCGCATAAAATCCAAGGAATTGGGGCTGGATTTATCCCAGAGACATTGGATGTAGAAGTATATGATGAAATTGTTCAAGTGAAAACGGAGCAAGCGTTTGAATATGCAAGAAGAGTGGCTAAAGAGGAAGGTATTCTAGTTGGTATCTCTTCTGGAGCAGTTATTTATGCAGCAACAGAAATTGCGAAAAAGTTAGGTAAAGGGAAAAAGGTACTTGTTATTATCCCAAGTAACGGTGAACGTTATTTAAGTACACCACTTTATCAATTTGAGTCTTAATTATATGTGATTGAAAAAGCATCCTTGAAAAAGGATGCTTTTTCTTTTTGGATTGGAAATAGGAAAAGAGTGAATGACTAGAAAACTTCATGTAAAATAAGAGGTAGTATAATTAATTTATTTTCACTAGCCTTCGAGTATAACTCTTCTATATACATAACGAATGTAGTTTGAAGTGGTTAATATAAGAGGGTGGGATAAAAGAAGACGGGGTGTTGATATGCAACGAAGAAAATCTTTAGCGCTTTCTATTCCATATCAGTTAGATTTCTTTAAGCAATATAAATTTCTTTCTAAGGATAAACCGCAACATATTTTGTTAGAGAGTGGGCGTGGCGGTCGTTATAACATTGTGGGCTTAAACCCGGTAGCGGTAATCCGAGGGAAGGGTGAAACGTTACATATAAGTGAAAGTGGTAAGGAAACAATAAAGCAAGGAAACCCATTAGATTTAATGCAGGAATATATGGAGCGATGGAAAACGGATTATAATCCGGAATACCCGCCTTTTCAAGGTGGTGCAATTGGCTACTTTAGTTATGATTGCATCCGTTATATTGAAAAACTTCCTTCTCTTGCCGAGGATGATATTAATATACCTGACATATTCTTTTTATTATTTGATGATGTGTTTGTGTATGATCAAGAGGAAAAAGTATTATGGATTATTACACATTATGCAGATAAGCATGAAGAGGCAAAAGAACGATTAAATGAATGGAAGGCTCTTTGGACGACAGAAGCGCCAGAAGTGACTATGCCGTTTGCGTGCCCTGAAAAGAAAAGTGAAGCAGTTGCTTTTACTGAAGAAGGTTTTATGAAGGCAGTTGAATGTATTCAAGAATATATTGGTGCTGGTGATGTGTTCCAAGTGAACTTGTCAACAAGACAAGAAAGAACGTTACAAACACATCCATTAGAAATTTATACAAGTCTTCGCGAAATTAATCCATCTCCATATATGGGTTATTTAGAGCTTGGGGATTTTCAAATTGTTAGTGGATCGCCGGAGTTGCTAATTAAGAAACAAGGAACTGAAGTAAGTACAAGACCAATTGCTGGAACGAGATCTAGAGGGGCGAATGAGCAAGAGGATGAAGAGTTGGCAAGAGAATTAATTGAGAATGAAAAGGAACGAGCAGAGCATGTCATGCTTGTAGATTTAGAGCGAAATGATTTAGGGCGTGTTTGTAAATATGGCACTGTAGAAGTAGATGAATTTATGGTAATTGAGAAATACTCACACGTTATGCATATTGTTTCTAATGTGCGTGGTGAGGTGGAAGAAGATAAAGACGCTTTTGATTTAGTGAAGGCTGTATTCCCTGGGGGGACAATTACTGGTGCCCCGAAAATACGTACGATGGAAATTATTGAAGAATTAGAACCTGTTCGCCGAGGGATTTATACAGGTTCAATTGGTTGGATTGGTTATTCTGGAGATACAGAATTGAATATTGTGATTAGGACACTTCTTGCTAAAGATGGAAAAGCGCATGTACAAGCGGGGGCGGGAATTGTAATTGATTCAAATCCGGAAAATGAATATAAAGAGTCGTTAAAAAAGGCGATTGCTTTATGGCGTGCAAAAGAACGTAGCGAAGAAACGGTTAGGTGAGAGAAATGATATTAATGATTGATAATTATGATTCTTTTACATTTAATTTAGTGCAGTTTCTTGGAGAACTTGGACAAGAGCTTGTTGTTAAACGTAACGATGAAGTGACTATTTCAGATATTGAGAATATGAAACCAGACTTTTTAATGATTTCGCCAGGTCCATGTAGTCCGAATGAGGCAGGGATTAGTATGGAGGTTATTCGATACTTTGCTGGAAAGATTCCGATTTTTGGGGTTTGTCTTGGGCATCAATCTATTGCGCAAGTGTTTGGTGGAGAGGTTGTCCGGGCAGAGCGATTAATGCATGGGAAAACATCGCTTATGCATCATGATGAGAAGACGATTTTTTCGGATATCCCTAATCCGTTTACCGCGACGCGCTATCATTCCCTTATTGTTAAGAAAGAGACGTTACCTGATTGTTTAGAGGTAACGTCTTGGACAGAAGAAGGGGAAATTATGGCGCTCCGCCATACAACATTACCGATTGAAGGTGTGCAGTTCCACCCGGAATCTATTATGACTTCTCACGGGAAAGAGTTGTTGCAGAATTTCATTCGTAAATATAGTCCAAGTGTGACATCATGTTAATTTACGTAAATGGTCAGTATGTAGAATCGAGTGAAGCGAGAATTTCTCCTTATGATCATGGTTATTTATATGGTCTTGGAGTTTTTGAGACTTTTCGTATTTATAATGGTCATCCTTTCTTATTGGATGATCATTATGACCGTTTAATAGATGCGCTGGATACGTTGCAAATTAAATGGTCGATGACGAAAGATGAAGTAATGCTTATTTTGAAGAATTTACTCGTTAAGAATAAATTAGAGCATGCGTATGTCCGTTTTAATGTATCGGCGGGTATAGATGAAATTGGATTGCAAACAGAAATGTATGAAGAGCCGTCTATTATTGTTTTTATAAAACCTTTAGCGGCCCCGGGAGATGTAGTGGAAAAAGAAGGGGTTGTCTTAAATCAAGTGAGAAATACACCAGAGGGTGCATCTCGCTTGAAGTCTCACCATTATTTAAATAACATTTTGGGGAAACGTGAAATTGGAAATGGTGTGAATAAGGAAGGGATTTTCCTGACTGAAGTAGGTTATGTTGCAGAGGGTATTGTTTCGAATCTCTTTTTTGTGAAAGGTGATATTTTATATACACCTTCGCTTGAAACAGGGATTTTAAATGGTATCACTCGTGCGTTTATTATAAAGGTTGCTGAAGAGATTGGTATAGAAGTAAAAGAAGGTTTCTTTACAAAAGATGAATTACTTTCAGCCGATGAAGTCTTCGTAACAAACTCGATTCAAGAAATTGTTCCGCTTAATCGTATAGAGGGACGAGATTTCCCGGGTAAAGTAGGTATGGTTACAAAAAGATTTATGAACCTTTATGAAATGCAGAGAGAGAAATTGTGGAGCAGAAATGAATTACGAAGAGGAGATGTGTAGTTTGAAGTGGGATTATGATTTGCGCTGCGGCGAATATACATTGAACTTAAATGAAAAAACGTTAATTATGGGGATTTTAAATGTAACACCAGATTCGTTTTCTGATGGTGGGAGTTACAACGAGGTAGATGCTGCAGTGCGCCATGCGAAAGAAATGCGAGATGAAGGTGCTCATATTATTGATATTGGTGGCGAATCTACTCGTCCGGGCTTTGCTAAAGTGTCAGTGGAAGAAGAAATAAAACGAGTTGTTCCAATGATTCAGGCTGTCTCAAAAGAGGTGAAATTGCCTATTTCTATCGACACATATAAAGCGGAAGTTGCAAAACAAGCGATCGAAGCTGGTGCTCATATTATTAATGATGTTTGGGGAGCGAAGGCGGAACCGAAAATCGCTGAAGTTGCGGCTCATTACGATGTACCTATTATCTTAATGAATAATCGCGATAACATGAATTATCGTAATTTAATGGCTGATATGGTTGCTGATTTATATGACAGTATTAAAATTGCTAAAGATGCTGGTGTACGAGATGAGAATATCATTTTAGACCCAGGCATCGGTTTTGCTAAAACACCTGAACAAAATTTAGAAGTGATGCGTAATTTAGAACAGTTAAACGTACTAGGTTATCCAGTTCTCTTAGGGACTTCAAGAAAGTCCTTTATTGGGCATGTGCTAGATTTACCGGTAGAAGAACGTCTTGAGGGGACGGGAGCTACCGTTTGTCTTGGTATTGAAAAGGGTTGTGAGTTTGTTCGTGTTCATGATGTGAAGGAAATGGCACGTATGGCTAAGATGATGGATGCGATGATTGGTAAGGGGGTAAAGTAATTGGATAAAATTTATATTCATGATATGGAGTTTTACGGTTATCATGGTGTATTCCCAGAGGAAAATAAATTGGGCCAGAGATTTAAAGTGGACTTAACGGTGGAATTAGATTTGAAACAAGCAGGAGAAAGTGATGACTTAGAGCATTCTGTTAATTATGGAGAGCTTTTCGAATTATGTAGGAAAGTTGTAGAAGATAGAACATATAAGCTTGTAGAGAGTATTGCTGAAAATATTGCTACAGATATATTGAAACAATATGAGAGTATTTCAAGATGTACGATAAAGGTAATTAAACCAGATCCGCCGATACCAGGACATTATCGTGCTGTAGCGGTAGAAATTACGAGAGAACGTCCATGAATAATATAGCTTACATTGCATTAGGTTCAAATATTGGAGAGCGTTATACGTATTTAATTGAAGCGATTCAGTTTCTAAATAAAAATCCTTATATCAAAGTTGAGGATGTTTCGTCTGTATATGAAACGGAACCAGTTGGCTATACTGACCAAAGTTGCTTTTTAAATTTAGTTATAAAAATTTCTACCAATTTATCACCGCAAGAATTATTGAAAGTAACGCAAAAAGTAGAAAATGACCTAGGAAGAAAAAGGGAAATTAGGTGGGGACCTAGGACTATCGACCTTGACATTTTACTATATAATCAAGAAAATATTGAAGCAGAGAATCTTATTGTTCCGCATCCGCGGATGTTCGAAAGAGCTTTTGTTATCGTTCCGTTGTTAGAGATTAATCAAGATATAAAACAAAACATTTCACGTTCACAAGTAGAAGAAATGAAAAGGCGAGAGGGAGTAACGGTATGGAAGCAGAAAAATGGGGAAGACGCATTCGTGCTTTTCGAAAACTAAAAGGTTATACGCAAGAAGGTTTTGCAAAAGAATTAGGGGTATCTGTATCTGTTTTAGGTGAAGTTGAGCGAGGGAATCGATCGCCTTCCCAAGACTTTATAGTGGAAGTTGCTAAAGCATTAAAGGTCTCGATAGATGAGCTAATGCCAAAGTGACCATGAAGGAAGGAGTAAATCGAGTGTTAAAAATCGCAAATATTGAGATGAAAAATCCGGTTGTATTAGCACCGATGGCGGGAGTGTGTAACTCTGCATTCCGTTTGACAGTAAAAGAATTCGGTGCAGGCCTAGTTTGTGCTGAAATGGTAAGTGATAAGGCGATACTACTGAACAATAAAAGAACATTAGATATGTTATATATTGATGAGAGAGAAAAGCCATTAAGTTTACAAATTTTTGGTGGCGAGAAAGAAACTCTTGTAGATGCTGCGAAATACGTAGATCAATATACGACAGCAGACATCATTGATATTAATATGGGGTGCCCAGTACCAAAAATCGTTAAGTGTGATGCAGGAGCAAAGTGGCTTTTAGACCCAAATAAAATATATGAAATGGTAGCGGCAGTTGTAGATGCTGTAGAAAAACCAGTTACAGTAAAAATGCGTATCGGTTGGGATGAGGATCATATTTTCGCAATCGAGAATGCGAAAGCTGTTGAGCGTGCTGGTGGACAAGCGGTAGCAGTTCATGGGCGCACACGAGTACAAATGTATGAAGGAAAAGCGGATTGGGATATTATTAAACAAGTAAAGCAAGCTGTAAATATCCCGGTTATTGGAAATGGCGATGTCGCAACGCCGCAAGATGCAAAGCGTATGCTTGATGAAATTGGTGTAGATGGTGTTATGATTGGCCGCGCTGCCCTTGGAGATCCATGGATGATTTATCGTACGGTAAAGTATTTAGAGACTGGTGAATTAATGCCGGAACCGACAGTAAATGAGAAAATTGACGTATGTATGTTGCATCTAGATCGTCTGATCGATTTAAAGAATGAAAATGTCGCTGTAAGAGAGATGAGAAAGCACGCAGCTTGGTATTTAAAGGGCATTCGTGGTAATGCAACTGTACGTAATGGTATCAATGCTTGTAATACGCGTGAAGACCTTGCAAATGTGTTAGGTACATTTGTAGAAGAAGTAGAAGCGAAACGACAAACAATTCACGTTGGTTAATAATAGGAAGGGAAGATTGACATTCTTCTATACACTTCCTATAATTACGTGAAAGAAAGAAGAACTGCCAGTTAGTTGCTGGCAGTTTTTCTAGTTGAGTAGAAAATGCTATACTGTATATATTGTAAAAATTAATAGAGCTGGAGTGATATCAATACCATGGATAACATGAACCACGAAGAATTAAACGACCAATTGCTTGTTCGTCGTGAAAAGCTACATAACTTACGTGAGCAAGGGATCGATCCGTTCGGTAAACGTTTTGAACGTACAAATGCAACAAATGAATTATTAAGCCTATATGGAGAGTTCTCTAAAGAAGAATTAGAGGAGAAAGAAATCTCTGTTTCTATCGCTGGTCGTATTATGACAAAACGCGGTAAAGGAAAAGCTGGATTTGCACATATTCAAGATTTACATGGACAAGTTCAAATTTACGTTCGTAAAGATGCTGTTGGAGATGAAGAGTACGAATTATTTAAAACAGCAGATTTAGGTGACTTAGTAGGTATTGAAGGTAAAGTTTTCAAAACGAACGTTGGAGAACTTTCGGTGAAAGCAACGGGCTTTACGCTATTAACGAAATCTCTTCGTCCATTACCGGATAAATATCATGGATTAAAAGATGTTGAACAACGCTACCGTCAACGCTACTTAGACTTAATTACAAGTATGGAAAGCCGTGAAACATTTGTTACTCGCAGTAAAATCATTCGTGAAATGAGAAGATACTTAGATGACAATGGTTATCTTGAAGTGGAAACACCTATGATGCACGCAATTGCAGGTGGAGCTTCTGCGCGTCCTTTTATTACGCACCATAATGCGTTAGATATGGAATTATATATGCGTATCGCAATTGAACTTCATTTAAAACGCCTTATTGTGGGTGGATTAGAAAAAGTTTATGAAATCGGCCGTGTATTCCGTAACGAGGGTGTATCAACTCGTCATAATCCCGAGTTTACGATGATTGAATTATATGAAGCGTATGCTGATTATAAAGATATTATGAAACTAACAGAAAATATGGTTGCTCATATCGCGAAGCAAGTACTAGGTACAACGACAATCCAGTATGGTGATTATGAAATTAATCTAGAACCAGAATGGACACGTCTTCATATGGTAGATGCAATTAAAGAACATTCTGGAGCAGATTTCTGGAATCCGATGAGTGTAGAAGAAGCGCGTGAACTTGCAAAAGAACATAATGTAGAAATTAAGGATACAATGGAAGTTGGTCATATTATTAATGAATTCTTCGAGCAAAAAGTAGAAGATAAATTAATCCAACCAACATTTATTTACGGTCATCCGGTAGAAATTTCGCCACTTGCGAAAAAGAATGACGAAGATCCACGATTCACAGATCGTTTCGAATTATTTATCGTTGCACGTGAACATGCAAATGCATTCACTGAATTAAATGATCCAATCGATCAGAAAGAACGTTTTGAAGCGCAATTAAAAGAACGCGAACAAGGTAATGATGAAGCTCACATGATGGATGATGATTATATCGAAGCTCTTGAGTATGGTATGCCTCCTACAGGTGGACTAGGAATTGGTATTGATCGTCTTGTTATGTTATTAACGAATGCACCATCTATTCGTGACGTACTATTATTCCCTGCTATGCGTCATAAACAAGACTAAGCTTTGGAGATTTCTCCAAAGCTTTTTTTATCGCGATTGATGAGGCTTGATTAAAGTTTCACTTTATTTGAGTATGAGCGTGGAGATTAGATGTTGACGTTGGAAGAAATTATATTTATATAGAAGAAAAGTGCTGTTTTTATACTTTTTTACTAAGTTAAAAATTTTATTAGAAAAACTATTGCATTTTAATAATCAAACTGGTATATTTATATTCGTTGCCACGAAAGGTAACAAACAAAACAAACGAAAAACAACTTATTGAAAAAAGTTGTTGACTAAAATATAACGAAATGTTATATTGATAAAGTCGCTTCTGAGCGACGAAGTAGTTCTTTGAAAACTGAACGGAACAAACAACGTGAAACGTCAATTTTTATTTTAGATGCTAGACAAACTAACTTTATTGGAGAGTTTGATCCTGGCTCAGGATGAACGCTGGCGGCGTGCCTAATACATGCAAGTCGAGCGAATGGATTAAGAGCTTGCTCTTATGAAGTTAGCGGCGGACGGGTGAGTAACACGTGGGTAACCTGCCCATAAGACTGGGATAACTCCGGGAAACCGGGGCTAATACCGGATAACATTTTGAACCGCATGGTTCGAAATTGAAAGGCGGCTTCGGCTGTCACTTATGGATGGACCCGCGTCGCATTAGCTAGTTGGTGAGGTAACGGCTCACCAAGGCAACGATGCGTAGCCGACCTGAGAGGGTGATCGGCCACACTGGGACTGAGACACGG
>NZ_JARVHE010000001.1:5270000-5272500 GCF_040459875.1 Bacillus cereus group sp. MG16 | reverse complement strand
TAGCTCACTAGTCGAGTGACTCTGCGCCGAAAATGTACCGGGGCTAAATACACCACCGAAGCTGCGGATTGATACCGAATGGTATCAGTGGTAGGGGAGCGTTCTAAGGACAGTGAAGTCAGACCGGAAGGACTGGTGGAGTGCTTAGAAGTGAGAATGCCGGTATGAGTAGCGAAAGACGGGTGAGAATCCCGTCCACCGAATGCCTAAGGTTTCCTGAGGAAGGCTCGTCCGCTCAGGGTTAGTCAGGACCTAAGCCGAGGCCGACAGGCGTAGGCGATGGACAACAGGTTGATATTCCTGTACCACCTCTTTATCGTTTGAGCAATGGAGGGACGCAGAAGGATAGAAGAAGCGTGCGATTGGTTGTGCACGTCCAAGCAGTTAGGCTGATAAGTAGGCAAATCCGCTTATCGTGAAGGCTGAGCTGTGATGGGGAAGCTCCTTATGGAGCGAAGTCTTTGATTCCCCGCTGCCAAGAAAAGCTTCTAGCGAGATAAAAGGTGCCTGTACCGCAAACCGACACAGGTAGGCGAGGAGAGAATCCTAAGGTGTGCGAGAGAACTCTGGTTAAGGAACTCGGCAAAATGACCCCGTAACTTCGGGAGAAGGGGTGCTTTCTTAACGGAAAGCCGCAGTGAATAGGCCCAAGCGACTGTTTAGCAAAAACACAGCTCTCTGCGAAGCCGTAAGGCGAAGTATAGGGGGTGACACCTGCCCGGTGCTGGAAGGTTAAGGAGAGGGGTTAGCGTAAGCGAAGCTCTGAACTGAAGCCCCAGTAAACGGCGGCCGTAACTATAACGGTCCTAAGGTAGCGAAATTCCTTGTCGGGTAAGTTCCGACCCGCACGAAAGGTGTAACGATTTGGGCACTGTCTCAACCAGAGACTCGGTGAAATTATAGTACCTGTGAAGATGCAGGTTACCCGCGACAGGACGGAAAGACCCCGTGGAGCTTTACTGTAGCCTGATATTGAATTTTGGTACAGTTTGTACAGGATAGGCGGGAGCCTTTGAAACCGGAGCGCTAGCTTCGGTGGAGGCGCTGGTGGGATACCGCCCTGACTGTATTGAAATTCTAACCTACGGGTCTTATCGACCCGGGAGACAGTGTCAGGTGGGCAGTTTGACTGGGGCGGTCGCCTCCTAAAGTGTAACGGAGGCGCCCAAAGGTTCCCTCAGAATGGTTGGAAATCATTCGTAGAGTGCAAAGGCATAAGGGAGCTTGACTGCGAGACCTACAAGTCGAGCAGGGACGAAAGTCGGGCTTAGTGATCCGGTGGTTCCGCATGGAAGGGCCATCGCTCAACGGATAAAAGCTACCCCGGGGATAACAGGCTTATCTCCCCCAAGAGTCCACATCGACGGGGAGGTTTGGCACCTCGATGTCGGCTCATCGCATCCTGGGGCTGTAGTCGGTCCCAAGGGTTGGGCTGTTCGCCCATTAAAGCGGTACGCGAGCTGGGTTCAGAACGTCGTGAGACAGTTCGGTCCCTATCCGTCGTGGGCGTAGGAAATTTGAGAGGAGCTGTCTTTAGTACGAGAGGACCGGGATGGACGCACCGCTGGTGTACCAGTTGTTCTGCCAAGGGCATAGCTGGGTAGCTATGTGCGGAAGGGATAAGTGCTGAAAGCATCTAAGCATGAAGCCCCCCTCAAGATGAGATTTCCCATAGCGTAAGCTAGTAAGATCCCTGAAAGATGATCAGGTTGATAGGTTCGAGGTGGAAGCATGGTGACATGTGGAGCTGACGAATACTAATAGATCGAGGACTTAACCATATAATATGTAGCAAATGTTATCTAGTTTTGAAAGAATATAAAAAACTTGTTGACTTTCAAAGTTAAATGAGTTACAATAATTCTTGTCTTAAATGAATACAGTCTGGTAATGATGGCAGAGAGGTCACACCCGTTCCCATACCGAACACGGAAGTTAAGCTCTCTAGCGCCGATGGTAGTTGGGACCTTGTCCCTGTGAGAGTAGGACGTTGCCAGGCAATCCGGAGGATTAGCTCAGCTGGGAGAGCACCTGCCTTACAAGCAGGGGGTCGGCGGTTCGATCCCGTCATCCTCCACCATTTAGCCGACTTAGCTCAATTGGTAGAGCAACTGACTTGTAATCAGTAGGTTGGGGGTTCAAGTCCTCTAGTCGGCACCAGTTTTTATTGTAAGAGCCATTAGCTCAGTTGGTAGAGCATCTGACTTTTAATCAGAGGGTCGAAGGTTCGAGTCCTTCATGGCTCACCATTTTTAATTAATGAATATGCGGGTGTGGCGGAATTGGCAGACGCACTAGACTTAGGATCTAGCGCCTTTGGCGTGGGGGTTCGACTCCCTTCACCCGCACTTTTAATGAAATAACTCAAACATGTCTTGCGGAAGTAGTTCAGTGGTAGAATACAACCTTGCCAAGGTTGGGGTCGCGGGTTCGAATCCCGTCTTCCGCTCCAATTTTCAATATGACATGCCGGGGTGGCGGAACAGGCAGACGCACAGGA
>NZ_JARVHE010000001.1:5080000-5267500 GCF_040459875.1 Bacillus cereus group sp. MG16 | reverse complement strand
GGAACACGTGAAATTCCGTCGGAATCTGGGAGGACCATCTCCCAAGGCTAAATACTCCCTAGTGATCGATAGTGAACCAGTACCGTGAGGGAAAGGTGAAAAGCACCCCGGAAGGGGAGTGAAAGAGATCCTGAAACCATGTGCCTACAAATAGTCAGAGCCCGTTAACGGGTGATGGCGTGCCTTTTGTAGAATGAACCGGCGAGTTACGATCCCGTGCGAGGTTAAGCTGAAGAGGCGGAGCCGCAGCGAAAGCGAGTCTGAATAGGGCGTTTAGTACGTGGTCGTAGACCCGAAACCAGGTGATCTACCCATGTCCAGGGTGAAGTTCAGGTAACACTGAATGGAGGCCCGAACCCACGCACGTTGAAAAGTGCGGGGATGAGGTGTGGGTAGCGGAGAAATTCCAATCGAACCTGGAGATAGCTGGTTCTCCCCGAAATAGCTTTAGGGCTAGCCTTAAGTGTAAGAGTCTTGGAGGTAGAGCACTGATTGGACTAGGGGTCCTCATCGGATTACCGAATTCAGTCAAACTCCGAATGCCAATGACTTATCCTTAGGAGTCAGACTGCGAGTGATAAGATCCGTAGTCAAAAGGGAAACAGCCCAGACCGCCAGCTAAGGTCCCAAAGTGTGTATTAAGTGGAAAAGGATGTGGAGTTGCTTAGACAACTAGGATGTTGGCTTAGAAGCAGCCACCATTTAAAGAGTGCGTAATAGCTCACTAGTCGAGTGACTCTGCGCCGAAAATGTACCGGGGCTAAATACACCACCGAAGCTGCGGATTGATACCGAATGGTATCAGTGGTAGGGGAGCGTTCTAAGGACAGTGAAGTCAGACCGGAAGGACTGGTGGAGTGCTTAGAAGTGAGAATGCCGGTATGAGTAGCGAAAGACGGGTGAGAATCCCGTCCACCGAATGCCTAAGGTTTCCTGAGGAAGGCTCGTCCGCTCAGGGTTAGTCAGGACCTAAGCCGAGGCCGACAGGCGTAGGCGATGGACAACAGGTTGATATTCCTGTACCACCTCTTTATCGTTTGAGCAATGGAGGGACGCAGAAGGATAGAAGAAGCGTGCGATTGGTTGTGCACGTCCAAGCAGTTAGGCTGATAAGTAGGCAAATCCGCTTATCGTGAAGGCTGAGCTGTGATGGGGAAGCTCCTTATGGAGCGAAGTCTTTGATTCCCCGCTGCCAAGAAAAGCTTCTAGCGAGATAAAAGGTGCCTGTACCGCAAACCGACACAGGTAGGCGAGGAGAGAATCCTAAGGTGTGCGAGAGAACTCTGGTTAAGGAACTCGGCAAAATGACCCCGTAACTTCGGGAGAAGGGGTGCTTTCTTAACGGAAAGCCGCAGTGAATAGGCCCAAGCGACTGTTTAGCAAAAACACAGCTCTCTGCGAAGCCGTAAGGCGAAGTATAGGGGGTGACACCTGCCCGGTGCTGGAAGGTTAAGGAGAGGGGTTAGCGTAAGCGAAGCTCTGAACTGAAGCCCCAGTAAACGGCGGCCGTAACTATAACGGTCCTAAGGTAGCGAAATTCCTTGTCGGGTAAGTTCCGACCCGCACGAAAGGTGTAACGATTTGGGCACTGTCTCAACCAGAGACTCGGTGAAATTATAGTACCTGTGAAGATGCAGGTTACCCGCGACAGGACGGAAAGACCCCGTGGAGCTTTACTGTAGCCTGATATTGAATTTTGGTACAGTTTGTACAGGATAGGCGGGAGCCTTTGAAACCGGAGCGCTAGCTTCGGTGGAGGCGCTGGTGGGATACCGCCCTGACTGTATTGAAATTCTAACCTACGGGTCTTATCGACCCGGGAGACAGTGTCAGGTGGGCAGTTTGACTGGGGCGGTCGCCTCCTAAAGTGTAACGGAGGCGCCCAAAGGTTCCCTCAGAATGGTTGGAAATCATTCGTAGAGTGCAAAGGCATAAGGGAGCTTGACTGCGAGACCTACAAGTCGAGCAGGGACGAAAGTCGGGCTTAGTGATCCGGTGGTTCCGCATGGAAGGGCCATCGCTCAACGGATAAAAGCTACCCCGGGGATAACAGGCTTATCTCCCCCAAGAGTCCACATCGACGGGGAGGTTTGGCACCTCGATGTCGGCTCATCGCATCCTGGGGCTGTAGTCGGTCCCAAGGGTTGGGCTGTTCGCCCATTAAAGCGGTACGCGAGCTGGGTTCAGAACGTCGTGAGACAGTTCGGTCCCTATCCGTCGTGGGCGTAGGAAATTTGAGAGGAGCTGTCTTTAGTACGAGAGGACCGGGATGGACGCACCGCTGGTGTACCAGTTGTTCTGCCAAGGGCATAGCTGGGTAGCTATGTGCGGAAGGGATAAGTGCTGAAAGCATCTAAGCATGAAGCCCCCCTCAAGATGAGATTTCCCATAGCGTAAGCTAGTAAGATCCCTGAAAGATGATCAGGTTGATAGGTTCGAGGTGGAAGCATGGTGACATGTGGAGCTGACGAATACTAATAGATCGAGGACTTAACCATATAATATGTAGCAAATGTTATCTAGTTTTGAAGGAATATGCCTTCATAGTTTGGTGATGATGGCAGAGAGGTCACACCCGTTCCCCATACCGAACACGGAAGTTAAGCTCTCTAGCGCCGATGGTAGTTGGGACCTTGTCCCTGTGAGAGTAGGACGTCGCCAAGCAACTAAGCACGAGTCAAATGACTCGTGTTTTTTCGTGTTTTCTTTTATAATCCATAGTAATAAAAAAATGTATTTAAATCATTATTATTTTGATTAAATACAGGGGAATGTGGCTAGGATAGTAAATAAGCAAAAGAGTTGCAAATTTTATTAATACGTATATAATTAAAGTCAAAGATAGTCAAAGTCAATAAAGGTGGCGGATAAATGAGAAATATATCTGATATCATTGAGCAATATCTAAAGCAAGTTATTGACTTAAGTAATAATAATGTGATTGAAATCAAGAGAAATGAGATTGCGGATCGATTCGAGTGCGTACCATCTCAAATCAATTATGTAATCAATACCCGTTTTACGTTAGAAAGAGGATTTGTAGTAGAAAGTAAACGTGGTGGAGGAGGTTACATTCGCATTATAAAAGTCAAACTGCATGACGATATAGACATTATTGATCAAATGCTTCATATGATTGATCATAGCGTTGCGCAAGGAAATGCAGAGAGTATGATTATACGTTTAATAGAAGAGGGAATCATAACGAATCGTGAAGCTAAACTTATGTTAAGCGTACTAGATCGTTCTGTATTATCAATGGATGTTCCTTCTCGAGATGAACTTAGGGCTCGAATATTATGCGCAATGTTAAGAACACTGAAATATAAATAAATACAGCTTTTGTAAAAGAATAATAACTAAAAGATAAGGCAGTTAAATATTGTAGAAGTTTTGAAAAAAGAACACGCACTTTTATGTAAACGAATAAAGGAAAGTGAACAGTCTAGTAATGTATGAAAAGTACTATGAGATAGATCGTTCCTGTTGTAAAGGTGGGGATAGTGATGACTTGTCAAAACTGTAATATAAGACCAGCAACTTTACATTATACAAAAGTAATTAACGAAAAGAAGGCGGAAGTTCATCTTTGTGAGCAATGTGCAGAACAAAGTGGCTATACGTCTTTCTTTCAATCATCGCAGTCTAACTTTTCATTCCATGATTTATTTGCTGGGTTATTACACGGTGAATCAACAATGTTTGAAGAAGAAAAAAGCGGATTTTCGAACACAAGTATATTGAGATGTCCAAATTGTAAAATGACATATGAGCAACTTACAAAGGTAGGACGCTTTGGATGTGCTTCTTGTTACGATACATTTAAGGAACATTTAAAGCCGTTATTAAAACGTCTTCACGGTGGGCATACAGATCATTGTGGAAAAATTCCGGAGCGTATAGAAGGAAATATTCACTTAAAGAAAGAATTAGATGAACTAAAACTCATTCTGAAACAATACGTACAGAAAGAGGAATTTGAGAAAGCTGCTGAAGTAAGGGATAAAATTAGAAACCTTGAAACTCAGCTTAGTGAGCATAGAGAGGGGGAATAGTTCTATGTCACTGGACAAAATTATGAATGAAGCGATTAGTCCATGGATGAAGGGGGATGGCCCTGATTCTGATATTGTTTTAAGTAGTCGAATTCGTTTGGCTCGTAATTTTAAAAAATATCAATTCTCTACTATGCAAAACGAAGAAGAAGCTAAACAGATTCAAGAATTATTTAAAAAGGAATTTATAAATAAAACAGTAGAACCTTTTGGAGAGTTTGAACTATTAAAAATGAATGAATTAACGCCTCTTCAAAGGAGAGTATTAGTTGAAAAGCATTTAATTAGTCCCAACCTTGCAGGAACAGAATATGGAGCGTGTCTATTGTCAGAAAACGAACATATTAGTGTTATGCTGAATGAAGAAGACCATATTCGGATTCAATGCTTATTTTCAGGATTGCAGTTATCAGAGGCCCTTCAAAGTGCCAATCAAATAGATAATTGGATTGAGAAAGAGGTTGAATATGCTTTTGATGAATCACTTGGATATATTACGAGCTGCCCTACTAACGTTGGTACAGGATTGAGGGCTTCCGTAATGATCCATTTACCGGGGCTCGTTTTAACGAAAAGAATTAGCCGTATTATACAAGTAATTCAAAAATTAGGGTTAGTAGTAAGAGGAATATACGGTGAAGGTAGCGAAGCGTTAGGTAATATATTTCAAGTGTCAAACCAAATGACGCTAGGAAAATCTGAAGAAGATATTATTGCAGATTTAAAGAGTGTTATTCAACAAATCATACAGCAAGAAAAGATGGCTAGAGAATTAATTGTACAAAATTCAAGTATTGAGCTTGAAGATAAAGTTTATCGCTCTTATGGCATACTAGCTAACAGTCGTTTAATTCAATCTGCGGAAGCAGCCAATTGCTTATCAGATTTACGACTTGGTATTGATTTAGGATATATAAAAGGTATATCGAGAAATATTTTGACTGAGCTAATGGTTCTTACACAACCGGGCATTTTACAACAATATGCGGGAGGACCTTTAGGGCCAGAAGAAAGAGATTATCGAAGAGCAACCTTAATCCGTGAGCGATTACGTATTGAAAAAAACTAAGCGCAAGTAGGAGGCGATTTCTATGATGTTTGGAAGATTTACAGAAAGAGCACAGAAAGTATTAGCTTTATCTCAAGAGGAAGCGATTCGTATTGGGCATAACAATATTGGAACAGAACATATTTTACTTGGGCTTGTACGCGAAGGTGAAGGAATTGCAGCAAAAGCGTTGATTGCTCTTGGATTAAGCCCGGAGAAAGTTCAAAAAGAGGTAGAAGCGTTAATTGGACGCGGAACAGAAGCTTCTCAAACCGTACATTATACACCGCGTGCTAAAAAGGTTATTGAGCTGTCTATGGATGAAGCTCGTAAATTAGGTCATTCTTACGTTGGAACAGAACATATTTTACTTGGTTTAATCCGCGAGGGTGAAGGGGTAGCAGCACGTGTTTTAAATAACTTAGGTGTTAGCTTAAATAAGGCAAGACAACAAGTATTGCAACTTCTTGGAAGTAATGAAGCAAGTTCAGGTCATCAAGGTGGTTCTTCAACAAATGCAAATACACCAACACTTGATAGCTTAGCACGTGATTTAACAGTTGTTGCACGTGAAAATCGTTTAGATCCTGTTATTGGACGTGGTAAAGAAATTCAACGTGTAATTGAGGTTTTAAGCCGTAGAACAAAAAACAATCCTGTATTAATTGGGGAGCCTGGTGTAGGTAAAACGGCAATTGCAGAAGGATTAGCACAACAAATCGTAAATAATGAAGTTCCTGAAACTTTAAGAGATAAGCGTGTTATGACACTAGATATGGGTACAGTGGTAGCCGGAACGAAATACCGTGGTGAATTTGAAGACCGTTTGAAGAAAGTAATGGATGAAATCCGCCAAGCAGGAAATATCATTCTATTTATTGATGAACTTCATACATTAATTGGTGCAGGTGGAGCAGAAGGTGCTATTGACGCATCGAACATTTTAAAACCATCTTTAGCTCGTGGGGAATTACAATGTATTGGGGCGACAACGTTAGATGAATATCGCAAATATATTGAAAAAGATGCAGCTTTAGAGAGACGTTTCCAACCAATTCACGTTGATGAGCCAAGTTTAGATGAATCAACTCAAATTTTGAAAGGTTTACGCGATCGTTATGAGGCACATCACCGCGTATCTATTACAGATGATGCAATTGATGCAGCTGTAAAGCTTTCAGATCGTTATATTACAGATCGTTTCTTACCAGATAAAGCAATTGATTTAATTGATGAAGCTGCTTCAAAGGTTCGCTTACGCTCTTATACAACACCACCAAATCTAAAAGAGCTTGAAGTGAAGCTTGAGGAAATTAGAAAAGAAAAAGATGCAGCTGTACAAAGTCAAGAGTTTGAAAAAGCTGCTTCCTTACGTGATATGGAACAACGTTTACGTGAGAAGTTAGAAGATACGAAGCGTCAATGGAAAGAGCAACAAGGAAAAGAAAACTCAGAAGTGACAGTAGAAGATATTGCAAATGTTGTTTCTACGTGGACTCGTATCCCGGTTTCTAAGCTTGCACAAACAGAGACTGATAAATTATTAAACTTAGAATCGATTCTTCACGATCGTGTTATTGGTCAAGATGAAGCGGTAGTAGCTGTAGCGAAAGCTGTTCGTCGTGCTAGAGCAGGATTGAAAGATCCGAAACGTCCGATTGGCTCATTTATTTTCTTAGGACCAACAGGTGTAGGTAAAACGGAGTTAGCAAGAGCGTTAGCAGAATCTATGTTCGGTGATGAAGATGCAATGATTCGCATCGATATGTCTGAGTACATGGAGAAACATTCTACTTCTCGTTTAGTTGGATCTCCTCCAGGGTATGTTGGATATGAAGAAGGTGGACAATTAACAGAAAAAGTTCGCCGTAAGCCATATTCAGTTGTCCTATTAGACGAGGTAGAGAAAGCTCATCCTGATGTGTTTAACATTTTACTACAAGTATTAGAAGATGGTCGCTTAACAGATTCGAAAGGGCGTACAGTTGATTTCCGCAATACAATTGTTATTATGACATCTAACGTTGGTGCAGAGGCGTTAAAACGTAATAAGCATCTTGGATTTAACGTACAAGATGAGAGCCGCGATTATTCAGATATGAAAGGTAAAGTAATGGATGAGCTGAAAAAAGCCTTCCGTCCAGAATTCTTAAACCGTATTGATGAAATTATCGTGTTCCATATGCTTGAGAAAAAACATATTCAAGAGATTGTAACACTTATGGTAAATCAGTTAGTAAATCGCTTAAAAGAGCAAGAAATTGAATTGCAATTAACAGAAGGAGCAATTTCGGCCATTGCTGATAAAGGGTTTGACCGAGAGTACGGTGCTCGCCCACTTCGTAGAGCAATTCAGAAACATGTAGAAGATAGACTATCGGAAGAACTATTAAAAGGTGCTATTGAGAAAGGACAAAAAGTTATCTTTGATGTTGAAGGAGAATCATTTGTCATTCATAGTGCTGAAAAGGTAAAATAAGTATAGACAAACTAAGAGGGCTACGAGATAGCCCTCTTTCTTGTACGAGAAGGATAAACTGTTTATAGATGAAAGTGAAGTGAAATATAAAACGATATGGCTAAAAAGAAAACAAAATTCACATGTCAAGAGTGTGGGTATCAGTCACCGAAATATATGGGGAAATGCCCTGGATGTGGTCAATGGAATACGCTTGTTGAAGAGATGGAACCGGTTGTATCATCAAGGCGCCTTAATTATGCGAATGCAATTCAATCGGAAGTAACAAAACCAAGACGCCTAACAGAAGTAGAAACAAAGTCTGAGGCGCGTATTGAAACGAAATTTCAAGAATTTAATCGTGTACTTGGTGGCGGGATTGTAGATGGTTCTTTAGTACTTATTGGTGGAGACCCTGGGATTGGAAAATCAACGTTACTATTACAAATATCATCGCAATTAGCGGATTCTTCATATGATGTACTATATATATCGGGTGAAGAATCAGCAAAACAGATTAAACTGCGTGCGGATCGTTTACATGTAAATGGTAGTAATCTATTTGTTGTATCAGAGACGGATTTACAGCGAATTGCGGCACACATTGAAGAGGTGAACCCAGCCTTTGTTGTTATTGACTCTATTCAAACAATACATTTACCTGAGGTAACATCAGCGCCGGGAAGTGTGGCACAAGTTCGTGAATGTACAGCGGAATTAATGAAACTCGCAAAAACGAAAGGAATCCCTATTTTTATCGTTGGACATGTGACAAAAGAGGGAGCGATTGCAGGACCTCGTATGTTAGAACATATGGTCGATGCAGTTCTTTACTTTGAAGGAGACCGTCATCATACATACCGTATTTTGCGAGCAGTAAAGAATCGCTTTGGTTCTACGAATGAAATGGGTATTTTTGAAATGAAAGAACTTGGTCTTGCAGAAGTATTAAACCCTTCTGAGATTTTCCTTGAGGAAAGACCAGTTGGGGTTGCGGGATCAACAGTGGTTGCCTCAATGGAAGGAACAAGACCAGTTTTAGTAGAAATACAAGCATTAATTTCCCCTACTAGTTTTGGAAACCCTCGAAGAATGGCAACGGGAATTGATCATAACCGTGTATCGCTTATTATGGCAGTGCTAGAAAAAAGAACAGGCTTATTATTGCAAAATCAGGATGCATATTTAAAAGTAGCAGGTGGTTTGAAGTTAGATGAACCAGCAATTGATTTAGCCGTCGCTTTAAGTATAGCTTCAAGTTTTAGAGATAAATCTACGGCACCAACCGATGCAGTAATAGGAGAAGTAGGATTAACTGGAGAAATAAGAAGAGTATCAAGAATTGAACAACGTGTACAAGAAGCGGCTAAATTAGGATTTCAACGCGCTATTATTCCTAGAAAAAATTTGGGAGGATGGACAATTCCAGACGGGATTGAGGTAGTTGGTGTATCTAATTTAGGAGAAGCACTTCGTTTGACATTAGGAGGCTAGGCTATGGAAGAAAACAAGCAACGTGTCAAAAGTATGATTAATATTTTACAACTTGTGGCCCCGGGAACACCACTGCGCGAAGGGATAGATAATGTACTTCGCGCACAAACAGGGGGATTAATTGTTCTTGGATATAATGAGCAGATTAAAAGTATTGTTGATGGAGGTTTTCATATTAATTGTGCATTCTCTCCAGCTAGTTTATATGAATTAGCAAAAATGGATGGGGCACTTATTTTAAATGAAACTGGAAGTAAAATTTTGATTTCGAACGCACAGTTAGTTCCAGAGTCATCTATTGACTCTATTGAGACAGGTATGCGTCACCGAACGGCGGAGCGTGTAGCAAAGCAGACAGGCAGCCTTGTTGTGGCTATTTCACAAAGACGTAACGTAATTACGCTATATCAAGGGAATTTACGTTATACACTAAAAGATATAGGCGTTATTTTAACAAAGGCGAATCAAGCTATCCAAACGTTAGAAAAATATAAGGCTGTATGGAATGATGGGATTACGAATTTGGGCATTCTAGAATTTGAAGAGGTTGTTACAATGTCCGAGGTAGTCCATGTTTTACATAGTGTTGAAATGGTACTACGTATTAAAAATGAAATATTGAGCTATATTCATGAATTGGGAACAGAAGGTAGGTTAATTCGTTTACAACTTACGGAACTATTAGCCGACTTAGAAGCAGAGGCAGCGCTATTAATTAAAGATTACTATCAAGAAAAAACACAAGACCATCATCAAATTTTGAAAAAGTTACAAGAACTTGCGAATACACAACTTCTAGAGGACAGTGATTTAGTTAAATTGCTCGGATACCCGGGACAAACGAGTTTAGAAGAAAGTGTGACGCCGAGAGGATACCGAATCACAAGCAAAATTTCGCGTGTTCCACCACTTATCATTGAAAATTTAATTAATCGATTTAAAACTTTGCAAGGTGTTTGTCGTGCAACTATTAATGAATTAGATGATGTGGAAGGAATTGGGGAAGTCAGGGCGAAGAAAATACGAGAAGGTCTAAAAAGAATTCAAGAGCATCTCTATATGAGTAGACACAATTAAGAATATTACATTGATTCTATAATATAACGACACTAGAACATTTTTGGTATATGATATGATATATTGGTAAATAAAACTATTTATAAAAAAACACGTCCGCTTTTGCATTCGGCGTTTTGATTAGCGAAACAATGGTTAATAATGAGTAGGAGGTGGTTGGATGTTAAAACGGATTGTACAGCTCTTCTTTTTAGTAATCGGGGGAGCGTTAGGGATTTACTTAATCCCAAAAGTTATTAATGTATTAGACATCGGTGCTGTTCCATTATTGGAAGGATCGTATGTTCGTGCAATTATTGGTGCAATTATTTTATTTTTAACAACATTTTGGCTTGTAGATTATATTGTTCAACTTATTAAGCATATTGAAGAGGCTCTTGTAAAAGCGCCTGTAGCAGATGTTTTGTTTGGTACATTAGGTTTAATCTCTGGGCTTATTGTTGCGTATTTAATTTTAATACCAATTCGTGAATTTACAATTCCAGTTATTAGTACAGTGTTGCAAGTGTTCTTTACTCTTTTACTAGGATATTTAGGATTCCAAGTAGGGTTTAAAAAGAGGAATGAATTGCTAGGATTATTTACATTACCACAACGTGGGAAAAAGAAAAATAATAATAGTGAGAATGAAGAACCAGAAAATGAGGTAGAAGAATCTTTAGCGCATTGGAAAATTCTCGATACAAGTGTAATTATCGATGGACGTATTGCTGATATTTGCCAAACAAAGTTTTTAGAAGGAACAATTGTCATTCCACAATTCGTGTTAGAAGAACTTCAGCACATTGCCGATTCTTCTGATGCTTTAAAACGTAATCGTGGCCGTAGAGGATTAGATATTTTAAATCGTATTCAAAAAGAGATGCCGATTCCGGTAGAAATTTATGAAGGCGATTTCGACGATATTCAAGAAGTGGATAGCAAACTTGTAAAGTTAGCGAAAATCACTGGTGGAACGGTAGTAACGAATGACTTCAACTTAAACAAAGTCTCTGAATTACAAGGGGTAACGGTGTTAAACATTAACGATTTAGCTAATGCAATTAAACCTGTTGTACTCCCAGGTGAAGAACTAAGTGTTTATGTTGTAAAAGATGGAAAAGAACAAAATCAAGGTGTAGCATATTTAGATGACGGCACGATGATTGTAGTAGAAGATGGTAGAGAATATGTAGGCTCACAACTCGATGTACTCGTTACGAGTGTGTTACAAACGTCGGCTGGGCGCATGATTTTTGCCAAACGTAAATTATTAGAAAAAGCATTATAAGTAGAGGATTATTAATATGTATACATTAATTATTCCAGCAGCTGGTCAAGGAAAGCGGATGGGTGCTGGCAAAAATAAGTTGTTCTTACTTATTAATGAAGTACCGATTATTGTGCATACGTTACGTGCTTTCGAACAGGATAAAGCATGTAAAAATATTATTATGGCAATTAACGAAGAAGAGCGCCCGTATTTTGAAGAGTTAATGCAGAAGTATCCGGTTGCAAAGCCAGTACAATTTATTCAAGGTGGAGCTGAAAGACAAGATAGTGTATATAATGCGATTCAGCATACGAGTGATGTTGAGTATGTTCTTGTACATGACGGTGCGCGCCCGTTCGTAACGAATAAAGTGATCCAAGATGTATTAACTGCAGCAGAAAAATATGGAGCTTCCATTTGTGCGGTGCCAGTGAAAGATACTGTTAAGAAAGTAGAGCAGGGTGTTGTTGTAGAAACAGTAGAAAGATCTCAGCTGACAGCTGTACAAACACCGCAAGGGTTCTCTGTTTCTCTTTTGTTAGAAGCTCATAGAAGTGCGAAGCAGAGTTGTTTCCTTGGTACAGATGATGCAAGTCTCGTAGAACGTATCGGGAAGCAAGTAGGTGTAGTAGAGGGGAGTTACTATAATATTAAAGTGACGACTCCAGAGGATTTACTAATTGCTGAAAGTTTTCTTCACGTTCAAAAGAAATGATAGCAATGATTATAGCGAAGAGAAGCTCGGCAAAGGCCGGGCTTTTCTTTATAAGGATAGCGATATAATATAGAATCATAAAGCTCAGTAGTTTAGCTCGAGGAGGATGTAAAAAATGTTTCGAATTGGACAAGGTTTTGATGTGCATGAATTCGCGGAAGGTAGACCGTTAATTATTGGCGGAATTACAATTCCACATGAGAAAGGATTAATCGGTCACTCTGATGCAGATGTATTGTTACATACAATCGCGGATGCGTGTTTAGGTGCAATTGCAGCAGGAGATATTGGGAAACATTTTCCTGATACAGACCCCGCCTTTAAAGATGCTGATTCAGCTGTATTATTGCAAAAGGTTTGGGGATTTGTGCGTGAACAAGGTTATGAATTAGGGAATTTAGATTGTACAATTATTGCTCAAAAGCCAAAAATGGCACCACATATTGAAAGTATGCGTAAACGCATTAGTGAACTATTAGAAACGTCTATTGATAATATCAATGTAAAGGCAACAACAACAGAAAAACTAGGATTTACAGGTAGAGAAGAAGGAATTGCGTCTCAAGCAGTTGTTTTATTACAGAAAAAATAATGGTTTTTAATTCGTAAGATGGATAATCACATTTTTTTGGTGTACAATTATAGAATGTGTTGACATTAAGAATGGAAGGTGTACCAATTATGGAAAAGCAAGTGAGAGTGCGCTATGCGCCAAGTCCAACAGGACACTTACATATCGGAAATGCGCGTACGGCATTATTTAATTATTTATTTGCTCGTCATCAAGATGGTAAGTTTATTATTCGTATTGAAGATACTGATGTAAAACGTAATGTTGCTGGTGGAGAAGAAAGCCAATTAAAATACTTGAAATGGCTCGGTATGGACTGGGATGAAGGTGTTGATGTTGGTGGTGAATTTGGACCATATCGTCAAACAGAGCGTTTAGATATTTATAAAAAGTTATATGAAGATTTATTAGAGCGTGGTTTAGCTTACAAATGTTATATGACAGAAGAAGAGCTAGAAGCAGAACGCGAAGGGCAAATTGCTCGTGGTGAAACACCTCGTTATGCAGGTAACCATCGTGATTTAACTGAAGCGCAAGTGAAAGAATTTGAAGCTGAGGGACGTATTCCAAGTATTCGTTTCCGTGTACCAGCTGACCGTGATTACACATTTAAAGATATTGTAAAAGATGAAGTTGCATTCCATTCAAATGATTTCGGTGATTTCGTTATCGTGAAAAAAGATGGGATTCCAACTTATAACTTTGCAGTAGCAGTAGATGATCACTTAATGGAAATTACACACGTACTTCGTGGTGATGACCATATTTCAAACACGCCAAAACAAATGATGATTTATGAAGCTTTCGGTTGGGATATTCCTCAATTCGGTCATATGACTTTAATTGTAAATGAAAGCCGTAAAAAATTAAGTAAGCGTGATGAATCTATTATTCAATTTATCGAGCAATATAAAGAGCTTGGATATCTTCCAGAAGCAATCTTTAACTTCATTGCACTACTAGGTTGGTCGCCAGTAGGAGAAGAAGAAATCTTCTCTCAAGAAGAGTTTATCAAAATGTTCGATGCAGCTCGTTTATCAAAATCACCTGCATTATTTGATTCTCAAAAACTGAAATGGATGAACAACCAATATATGAAAAAGCAAGATTTAGATACGGTGGTAGAATTAAGCTTACCGCATTTAGTGAAAGCTGGACGTATAGGTGAAACTTTAAGTGAACAAGAACAAGCTTGGATTCGTGATGTAATTGCGTTATATCATGAACAAATGAGCTTTGGAGCTGAAATTGTAGAGCTTTCTGAAATGTTCTTCAAAGATCATGTTGATTATGAAGAAGAAGGACAAGAAGTATTAAAAGGTGAACAAGTACCAGAAGTACTTCGTGCATTTGCTGGTCAAGTAGAAGCACTAGAAGCTATGGAACCGGCAGCAGTTAAGGCGGCTATTAAAGCAGTTCAAAAGGAAACAGGTCATAAAGGTAAAAACCTATTTATGCCAATCCGTGTTGCAACTACTGGTCAAACACACGGTCCGGAGCTTCCTAATGCTATTGCACTTCTTGGAAAAGAAAAAGTTTTAAATCGTCTTCAAAAAGTAATTGGTTAACATTTTCTAGGTTTAGAAATATAATAAGTATACTTAAAACCTAATAAGGAAAAGCGACGAGAAGGAGAAGTAGAAAATCAGGCTTTTTACAGAGAGAACCACCTTAGGCTGGAAGTGGTTTATAAGCGGATTTTTGAAATGCCCCTTCGAGTCTTCTGCTGAACAGCAAATTGTTTTGCGAAACGTCTTAGGACGTAAAGTAAGCAGAAGCGGTGTACACCGTTATCAGAGATGAGTTTGAGGCTTTTTTTAGCCTAAACAGAGTGGAACCGCGCTTATAAGGCGTCTCTGTCAATATGACAGAGGCGTCTTTTTTTATACCGTAAAATTGGGTATGAGTATAAGTTTTATCCACGTGTATAAAGATTTAGGGGGATAAGTAGGGAGTTAGTTCACTCGAAAAAGCAGCCCATAAAGGGGAGGGAACGTCGATGTTTAAGAGGCTTCGGGAAGATATTGAAGTCGTTTTTGAACAGGATCCAGCGGCAAGAAGTTATTTCGAAGTCATTTTGACTTACTCTGGATTACATGCAGTTTGGGCCCATCGAATTGCACATGCTTTTTATAAAAAGAATTTCTTCTTTATTGCACGTTGGATCTCACAAGTTAGTCGTTTCTTTACTGGAATTGAGATTCATCCAGGAGCAACAATTGGTCGTCGTTTTTTCATTGACCATGGAATGGGAGTTGTAATTGGAGAAACGTGCGAAATTGGTGACAATGTAACGATCTATCAAGGAGTTACATTAGGTGGTACGGGTAAAGAAAAGGGAAAGAGGCACCCTACAATTCAGGATAATGTATTAATTGCAACAGGTGCTAAAGTACTAGGCTCTATTACAGTTGGAGAGAATTCTAAAATTGGAGCAGGTTCTGTCGTATTAAAAGAAGTCCCTGCACATTCTACAGTTGTAGGTATACCTGGCCGAGTCGTTATTCAAAATGGCGTAAAGATTGGTCAAGAATTGAATCATTCCGACCTTCCAGACCCAATTTTTGATAAATTAAAGGTCATGGAAGTAGAACTTGATAAATTGAAAAAACAACTTGAAGTAAAGGTAGAAAGGAAGGATAAAAATGACTATTCACATTTATAATATGTTAACACGTCAAAAAGAAGAGTTTATTCCATTAGAAGAAAATAAGGTAAAGATGTATGTATGCGGACCTACAGTTTATAACTATATTCACATCGGGAACGCAAGACCACCTATGGTATTTGATACAGTGCGCCGTTATTTAGAATATAAAGGATACGATGTGCAGTATGTATCTAACTTTACTGACGTAGATGATAAATTAATTAAAGCGGCAAATGAGTTAGGCGAAGATGTGCCGACAATTGCGGACCGTTTCGTGGAAGCGTACTTTGAAGATGTAACGGCATTAGGTTGCAAACATGCAACAGTTCATCCGCGTGTAACAGAAAATATGGATATTATTATTGAATTTATTCAAGAACTTGTGAATAAAGGATATGCATATGAATCAGAAGGGGATGTGTACTTTAGAACGAAGGAATTCGAAGGGTACGGTAAGTTATCACATCAACCGATTGCGGACTTACGTCACGGTGCGCGTATTGAAGTAGGAGAAAAGAAACAAGATCCTCTTGATTTTGCACTATGGAAAGCTGCGAAAGAAGGAGAAATCTTCTGGGAAAGCCCTTGGGGTCAAGGTCGTCCAGGCTGGCATATCGAATGCTCGGCAATGGCACGTAAATACTTAGGGGATACAATTGATATTCACGCCGGTGGTCAAGACTTGGCATTTCCTCATCATGAGAATGAAATCGCGCAGTCTGAGGCGCTAACAGGAAAAACATTTGCACGTTATTGGATGCACAATGGATATATTAATATTAATAATGAAAAAATGTCTAAGTCACTTGGGAACTTCATTTTAGTTCACGATATCATTAAGCAATATGATCCGCAGTTAATTAGATTCTTTATGCTATCAGTACATTATCGTCACCCAATTAATTTCAGTGAAGAGTTATTACGAAGCACAAATAACGGACTGGAAAGAATTAAAACAGCTTACGGTAATTTGAAACACCGTATGGAAAGTAGTACGGATTTAACAGATCATAATGAGAAATGGTTAGCTGATCTGGAAAAATTCCAAACTGCATTTGAAGAAGCGATGAATGATGATTTCAATACTGCTAATGCAATCACTGAGTTATATAATGTAGCAAATCATGCAAATCAATATTTACTGGAAGAACATACGTCTACAGTGGTAATTCAAGCATACGTAAAACAACTTGAAACATTATTTGATATTTTAGGGTTAGAATTAGCACAAGAAGAGTTACTAGATGAAGAAATTGAGGCGCTTATTCAAAAACGTATTGAAGCTCGTAAAAATCGTGATTTTGCATTATCAGATCAAATTCGCGATGATTTAAAAGACCGTAATATTATTTTAGAAGATACCGCTCAAGGTACAAGATGGAAAAGAGGATAAGAATGATTGATGCAAAGCAATTAAACAGCTTAGCGTTAGCATATATGGGTGATGCGGTATATGAACAATATATCCGCTATCACCTACTTCAAAAAGGGAAGGTTCGTCCTAATCAGTTGCATCGATTAGGGACAAGCTTTGTTTCGGCAAAAGCACAGGCGAAAGTTGTTTATCATTTATTAGAGACAGCATTTTTAACTGAGGAAGAAGAGGCAGTACTAAGAAGAGGGCGTAATGCAAATTCAGGTACTGTTCCGAAAAATACAGATGTACAAACATATCGACATAGTACAGCCTTTGAAGCGTTAATTGGCTATCATCACTTATTAAATAATCGTGAAAGATTAGACGAAATTGTATATAAGGCAATTGCTGTTCTAGAAGAAAAGGAAGGGGGCACATCATCATGAGTAGTGAATATATTATCGGACGTAACCCTGTAATTGAAGCGTTACGATCAGGGAGAGATATTAATAAAATTTGGATCGCAGAAGGTGCTGCCAAAGGACAAGTACAAATTGTACTAGCACTAGCGAAAGAAAATAAAATTATTTTGCAACATGCACCAAAAAAGAAGTTAGATCAATTAGTTGAGGGGAACCATCAAGGTGTAATTGCTCAAGTGGCCGCATATCAATATGCTGAGCTAGAAGATCTATTCAAAGTAGCAGAGAAGCGTAACGAAGATCCGTTCTTCTTAATTTTAGATGAAATTGAAGACCCGCATAACCTCGGTTCTATTATGCGTACTGCGGATGCGACAGGAGCTCATGGAATTATAATTCCGAAAAGAAGAGCTGTGGGACTTACTGCATCAGTTGCGAAAGCATCTACTGGGGCAATTGAATATATTCCTGTTGCACGCGTAACGAATTTATCTCGTACAATCGATGAATTAAAAGAAAGTGGACTTTGGATTGCTGGTACAGATGCAAAAGGGAAAACGGATTATCGTAATTTAGATGGTAAAATGCCAATTGGATTAGTAATTGGAAGTGAAGGAAAAGGTATGAGTCGTATTATTGGTGAAAAATGTGATTTCTTAATTACTTTACCGATGGTTGGTAAAGTTACATCCTTAAATGCTTCAGTGGCCGCAAGTTTGTTAATGTATGAGGTATATCGTAAACGTAACGAAATTGGTAAATAAAAAATGAACGATATTTTAATCGTTGACGGTTACAACATTATTGGAGCTTGGGGAGACTTGAAGAAACTACGGGATGTAGATTTACAGTCATCAAGAGATGCACTGATTGATAAGATGGCGGATTACCAAGGTTACACAGGGACAAAGGTAATGATAGTTTTTGATGCGTATACAGTCCACGGTATTGAAAAAAAGATGAAACAATCGCGTGTGGAAGTTATATTCACGAGGAAGAATCAAACGGCAGATGAAAAGATAGAGCAACTTGCGATTGAGCTTAGAAATATAAATACGCAAATATATGTTGCGACTTCTGATTATACGGAACAATGGGTTATATTTGCTCAAGGTGCGCTTCGGAAATCTGCGCGTGAATTAGAGTTGGAAGTACAAGCGATGGAGCAACAAGTAAGAAGGCGTACACAAGACACAAAAGAAAAGCAACCCGCCATGCGAAAGATATTTAGTAAAGATATTACAGAAAAGTTAGAAAAATTAAGAAGAGGAGAGCGTTGAAGCATTGACGCTCTTTGTCTTTTTACTGTATAATATTGCTAAATAAATAGCGGTCGGAGGGATCAAGGTGGAAGCAGGCTTCGTAAGTGTAGGCGACGTTACATTTCGTGATTTAGAAGATGAGGCAATCGTTGAGTTAGTTCGAAAAGGTAATACTGACGCTCTAGAATATTTGATTCACAAATATAAGAACTTTGTTCGCGCGAAATCGAGATCTTATTTCTTAGTGGGTGCCGATCGAGAAGATATTGTTCAAGAAGGTATGATTGGATTGTTTAAAGCGATTCGTGATTATAAGGAGGACAAGCTGTCTTCGTTCAAAGCATTTGCTGAACTGTGTATCACTCGACAAATTATTACCGCTATTAAAACAGCAACCAGGCAAAAGCATATTCCGTTAAATTCATATGTGTCTTTAGATAAACCGATTTATGACGAGGAATCTGATCGGACATTATTAGATGTTATTTCGGAAGCGAAGGTAACTGATCCTGAAGAAATGATTATAAGTCAGGAAGAATATACAGACATAGAATCTAAAATATCTGAATTATTAAGCGATTTAGAAAGAAAGGTGCTTTCTTTATATCTAGACGGCCGTTCTTATCAAGAGATTTCGGAACAGTTAAATAGACATGTGAAATCTATTGATAACGCTTTACAGAGGGTGAAGCGGAAATTGGAACGATATATGGAAATGAGAGAGAGTACCACTTTAAATTCATAACAAGTACTACAGGTGTAAAAAATCACCTGTTTTCTTTTTGTAGGGAGTACAAAAGGCATGACATTGACATTGTCTTTTATTGTATGATACATTTTTAGGGACATAATGTTACAAGGTTGGTGTAACTAATGAGGAAAAAAGTTGTACTCTCATGTGAAGAGTGTAAAAATCGAAACTACTCTACGATGAAAGATACGAGCTCAGTAGAGCGACTTGAAATAAAGAAATTTTGTAAAACATGCAATCAGCATACAGTTCACAAGGAAACAAAATAAATAATTGAAATAATACACTGGAGGTCCCGTAGATGCGTTTAACGAACTTTTTCGGCGATGTAGGTCGCGAAATGAAAAAAGTAAGTTGGCCTAAAAAAGATGAATTACTCCGTTCAACAGCGACTGTTATCGCTACAGTTGTCTTCTTTGCGATTTTCTTCGCAGTTGTTGATATGGGCATTTCTTCTTTAATTCGGTTAATTCTTGGTTAATTCTTGAATAAGAAGCACTTATCCATGATATAATGTTATTTATAAGAACTGTGTAAAAGCCCGGTGAACGGGTTTTTTCATTTGCGCAAAAAAATGTACGTCAGGGAGGGAAGGACGCTCGTCCTAAATGAATGGAAAAAAGTTGGTATGTTGTCCATACTTATTCTGGATATGAAAATAAAGTAAAAGCAAACCTAGAGAAACGTGTAGAATCAATGGGTATGCAAGATAAAATTTTCCGTGTTGTTGTCCCGGAAGAAGTAGAAGTAGAAATGAAAAATGGTAAAGAAAAATTAATGAAAAGAAAAGTGTTCCCAGGTTATGTATTAGTAGAATTAATCATGACTGATGACTCTTGGTATGTTGTACGTAACACGCCAGGTGTAACTGGGTTCGTTGGTTCTTCTGGTTCTGGATCTAAACCATCACCTCTATTAGAAGAGGAAGTTGTTACCATTATGAAACATATGGGAATGGACAATGAAGTGGTTGATTTCGACTTTGAACTTCATGAGACAGTACGTGTAAATGAGGGACCATTCGCAGATTATACAGGTGCTATCGAAGAAATTGATGTGGAGAAGAAGAAGGTTAGCGTGCTTGTGGACATGTTTGGTCGCGAGACTCCAGTTGAACTTGACTTCCATCAAATTGAAAAATTATAAAATGAAACTTGAAATGAATTGTAAAAAGTGATAATATCTTTTAAGTCAGTACGTCTTCGTTATCGGAGACGTTTTTTGAAAGATTTTATCCTTAGAGATAAAATATGACGTGGGAGGGCAAATCACTGTCCAATTGACCACATCACGGACTTAAGGAGGTGTGTCTCGTGGCTAAAAAGGTAATTAAAATGGTAAAGCTTCAAATTCCTGCAGGTAAAGCTAACCCAGCTCCACCAGTTGGTCCAGCATTAGGACAAGCAGGTGTTAACATCATGGGCTTCTGTAAAGAGTTTAACGCTCGTACAGCAGATCAAGCTGGTCTTATCATCCCTGTTGAAATTACGGTATTTGAGGACCGTTCATTCACTTTCATTACTAAAACTCCTCCTGCTGCTGTTCTTCTTAAGAAAGTAGCTGGTATTGAGTCTGGTTCTGGTGAACCAAACCGTAATAAAGTGGCAACTGTTAAGCGTGATAAAGTACGCGAAATCGCTGAAACTAAAATGCCTGACCTAAACGCTGCTAGCGTAGAAGCTGCAATGCGTATGGTTGAAGGTACTGCACGCAGTATGGGCATCGTTATCGAAGACTAATTCGATTTGTTTTTTAAAAAAGGTTGCGGGTCTGGAATTCCAATTCGCAACCTTTATTATCGTAAATGATTATCGTTTTTAAATAAATGGGTGGCGCGCATCCTCAGGTTATACCTGAAAATAAGCGTAAACGTGGGAGGTTATTCCGCTAAAACCACATTCGAGGAGGAAATAAAAATGGCTAAAAGAGGTAAAAAGTACGTAGAAGCTGCAAAGCTTGTTGATCGTGCAGCTGCTTACTCTGCAACAGAAGCAGTAGAATTAGTAAAGAAAACAAACACAGCTAAATTTGATGCAACTGTAGAAGCTGCATTCCGTTTAGGTGTTGACCCTAAGAAAGCTGACCAACAAATCCGTGGTGCAGTTGTTCTTCCACACGGTACTGGTAAAGTACAACGTGTATTAGTGTTCGCTAAAGGTGAAAAAGCTAAAGAAGCTGAAGCTGCTGGAGCTGACTTCGTAGGCGATGCTGATTACATCGGTAAAATCCAACAAGGTTGGTTCGATTTCGATGTAGTAGTAGCAACTCCTGACATGATGGGTGAAGTTGGTAAACTTGGTCGCGTATTAGGACCTAAAGGTTTAATGCCAAACCCTAAAACTGGAACAGTTACTTTCGATGTAACTAAAGCTGTTAACGAAATCAAAGCTGGTAAAGTTGAATACCGCGTTGATAAAGCTGGTAACATCCACGTTCCAATCGGTAAAGTATCTTTCGAAGATGCTAAATTAGTAGAAAACTTCAGAACAATCGCTGACACTTTACAAAAAGTTAAGCCAGCTGCTGCAAAAGGTACTTACATGAAGAACGTAACAGTTGCTTCTACAATGGGACCTGGCGTACGTGTAGACGTTTCTACATTAGCGTAAATTTTGGAAGTTGACTTCATAAAGAAGTTTTAATATAATCATTTATGTTGTGAATTTAATTAGTGTACCGTAGACAGTAGGTGTCAATAGACTTAATTTCCTACCTAGGTGTTAATATACGAAGCGGAATTTTTTTCTGTGACTATATGCCTCCATGTCTACAAGTTGGGCATGGAGGTTTTTAGTGCACTTTCGGTACATCTTCTATATAATCTACAGGAGGTGTAATAACATGAGCAAAGTAATCGAAACTAAACAACAAGTTGTAACTGAAATCGCGGACAAACTTCGCGCTAGTAAATCTACAATCGTTGTTGACTACCGTGGTTTAACAGTTTCTGAAGCAACAGAATTACGTAAGCAATTACGTGAAGCTGGCGTTGAGTTCAAAGTTTACAAAAACTCTCTAACTCGTCGTGCTGCAGAATCTGCTGAAATGGCTGAGTTAAATGAATTCTTAACAGGACCAAACGCAATCGCGTTCAGTAACGAGGATGTAGTTGCTCCTGCGAAAGTATTAAACGACTTCGCTAAAGATCATGAAGCTTTAGAAATTAAAGCAGGCGTAATCGAAGGTAAACTTGTAACACTTGATGAGGTTAAAGCTATCGCTACTCTTCCATCACGTGAAGGCTTACTTTCTATGCTTCTTAGCGTTCTTCAAGCTCCAATCCGTAACCTTGCACTTGCTACTAAAGCAGTTGCAGACCAAAAGGAAGAGCAAGGCGCTTAATTTTTTAAAAGATAATTACGTATTATCGATAAAACAATACAAACCTATTTAAGGGAGGATATTTACAATGACTAAAGAACAAATCATTGAAGCAGTTAAATCTATGACTGTATTAGAACTTAACGACTTAGTAAAAGCTATCGAGGAAGAATTCGGCGTAACTGCTGCTGCTCCTGTAGCTGTTGCTGGTGGCGCTGGAGAAGCTGCTGCTGAGAAAACTGAATTTGATGTGGAACTAACTAGCGCTGGTGCACAAAAAATCAAAGTTATCAAAGTTGTTCGTGAAATCACTGGTCTTGGCTTAAAAGAAGCTAAAGAATTAGTTGACAACACTCCAAAAGTAATCAAAGAAGCTGCTGCTAAAGAAGAAGCTGAAGAAATCAAAGCTAAACTTGAAGAAGTTGGCGCTGCTGTAGAAGTTAAGTAATTAACTTTTGATGCTTTAAAAAAAGCTCGCTCTCATGCGAGCTTTTTTTTTAACTGTAAAGAAAAGAGGTGGCCATATGGCAGACCATTATTTTTCTAACGACCCTTCTAGTAAAAGTGATCGTAAGCGATGGGAATTTACGCTTCGTGGATCTCAATTTACTTTCTTATCTGACCGTGGGGTGTTCTCGAAAAACGAAGTGGACTTTGGTTCTCGTCTTTTAATTGAAGCGTTTCAAGTGCCAGATATTAAAGGTGACATATTAGACGTAGGTTGTGGATATGGACCAATTGGTTTATCGTTGGCGAAAGAGTTTCAAGACCGTAAAGTTCACATGGTGGATGTGAATGAAAGGGCACTTGAGCTTGCGAAAGAAAATGCCGCTAACAATAGAATTGGAAATGTGCACATTTTTCAAAGTAGCGTCTATGAAAATGTAGATGGTATGTATGCTGCTATTCTATCTAATCCTCCAATTCGTGCAGGTAAAGATATCGTGCATGAGATTTTAGAAAAAGCTGTAGAACATTTAGTTCCAGGTGGGGAGTTGTGGATTGTTATTCAAAAGAAACAAGGTGCACCATCTGCGCTGAAGAAACTAGAAGAAGTATTTTCTGAAGTCGAAGTTGTAGAAAAGAAAAAAGGATATTATATCATAAAATCAAAAAAACGTTGACGGTTATTTTTGGCTATGTTAACATTATACAATGCCAATATATGATTTTCTGCGTTGAGAAAGATGTATATTTTTGTTTCTCTTGGAAAAGATAGTAAAATCAGCGGATTATGAAACAGAATGATGGTTTTCTTATAGAAGCCATTTTTCTTTTTTGAACAGGTAGAAAGACTCAACGTATTTATCTTTAAGAGAAAAAGACTACGCTAAATAGCAGTAGTTGTATTTATTTGTGATTTTGCACAAATTTTTTTGTGCATTTATAATACTCATGATTTGAGGGGTGAAGCAGTTGACAGGTCAACTAGTTCAATACGGACGCCACCGCCAACGAAGAAGTTATGCCCGTATTAGTGAAGTATTAGAGTTACCAAATCTTATCGAAATTCAAACCTCTTCTTATCAGTGGTTTCTTGATGAGGGTTTGCGAGAAATGTTCCAAGACATTTCTCCGATTGAAGACTTTACGGGAAATCTATCGCTTGAATTTATCGACTACAGCTTAGGTGAACCTAAATACTCTGTAGACGAATGCAAAGAGCGTGATGTGACGTATGCAGCACCACTTCGTGTAAAAGTGCGTCTAATCAACAAGGAAACTGGTGAAGTAAAAGAACAAGATGTGTTCATGGGAGATTTCCCACTCATGACAGAGACTGGAACATTCGTAATTAACGGTGCAGAACGTGTTATCGTTTCCCAGTTAGTTCGCTCTCCAAGCGTATACTATAGTGGCAAAGTGGATAAAAACGGAAAACGTGGTTTTACTGCTACTGTAATTCCAAACCGCGGAGCTTGGTTAGAGTATGAGACAGATGCTAAGGATGTTGTATATGTGCGTATTGACCGTACGCGTAAACTTCCTGTAACTGTTTTGTTACGCGCATTAGGGTTTGGCTCTGATCAAGAAATCACCGAGCTTTTAGGTGATAACGAATACTTAAGCAACACATTGGAAAAAGACAACACAGATAGCACAGAAAAAGCATTGCTTGAAATTTATGAGCGTCTACGTCCTGGTGAACCACCAACAGTAGAAAATGCTAAGAGCTTACTTGTGTCTCGTTTCTTTGATCCAAAGCGCTACGATTTAGCAAATGTAGGTCGCTACAAGATCAACAAAAAGTTACACATTAAAAACAGATTGTTTAATCAACGTTTAGCTGAAACATTAGTGGATCCAGAAACTGGTGAAATTTTAGCGGCAGAAGGAACAATCTTAGATCGTCGTACACTTGATCGCATTTTACCTTACTTAGAGAAAAACATTGGATTCAAAACAGCGAAACCAATGGGTGGAGTGGTAGAAGGCGATGTTGAGCTGCAATCTATTAAGATTTATGCTCCTGAGTCAGAAGGCGAGCGCGTAATTAACGTAATTGGTAATGCAAATATTACTCGCGATGTAAAACACATCACACCAGGTGATATCCTTGCTTCTATCAGTTACTTCTTCAACCTACTATATAAAGTAGGGGATACAGATGATATCGACCACTTAGGAAACCGTCGTCTGCGTTCTGTTGGAGAACTATTACAAAATCAATTCCGTATCGGTCTTTCTCGTATGGAACGTGTTGTTCGTGAGAGAATGTCGATCCAAGATACAAATGCAATTACACCACAGGCATTAATTAATATTCGTCCTGTTATTGCATCTATTAAAGAGTTCTTCGGAAGTTCTCAGTTATCTCAGTTCATGGACCAAACAAATCCGTTAGCAGAGTTAACTCACAAACGAAGATTATCTGCATTAGGACCTGGTGGTTTAACGCGTGAGCGCGCAGGCTTTGAAGTACGTGACGTTCACTACTCTCACTATGGTCGTATGTGTCCGATTGAAACACCAGAGGGACCAAACATCGGTTTGATTAACTCATTATCTTCGTTCGCGAAAGTAAATGAGTTTGGTTTCATTGAAACACCATACCGTCGTGTTGACCCAGAAACTGGTCTTGTAACAGGGCATGTTGATTATTTAACAGCAGATGAAGAAGATAATTATGTTGTAGCCCAAGCGAATATGAAATTATCTGAAGAAGGAGAATTCCTTGATGAAGATATCGTAGCTCGTTTCCGCGGTGAAAACATTGTCACAAATAAAGAACGCATCGACTACATGGATGTATCACCAAAACAAGTAGTGTCGGCAGCGACAGCTTGTATTCCGTTCTTAGAAAACGATGACTCTAACCGCGCACTTATGGGAGCGAACATGCAACGTCAGGCGGTTCCGTTAATGAATCCGGAATCTCCGATTGTAGGTACAGGTATGGAGTACGTATCAGCAAAAGACTCAGGTGCTGCAGTAATCTGTAAACACCCTGGTGTTGTTGAACGCGTAGAAGCACGTGAAGTTTGGGTACGTCGCTATGTAGAAGTTGACGGTCAAACAGTAAAAGGCGACTTAGATCGCTACAAAATGCAAAAATTCATTCGTTCTAACCAAGGAACTTGCTACAACCAACGTCCAATCGTAAGTGTTGGAAATGAAGTTGTAAAAGGTGAAATCCTTGCGGATGGTCCTTCTATGGAATTAGGTGAACTAGCACTTGGACGTAACGTGCTTGTTGGCTTCATGACTTGGGACGGTTATAACTACGAGGATGCGATCATTATGAGTGAGCGCCTTGTAAAAGATGATGTGTACACTTCTATTCATATTGAAGAATATGAGTCAGAAGCTCGTGATACGAAGCTTGGACCAGAAGAAATCACACGTGATATTCCAAACGTTGGGGAAGATGCATTACGCAACCTTGACGAGCGCGGTATCATTCGCGTTGGTGCGGAAGTAAAAGATGGAGATTTACTTGTTGGTAAAGTAACACCTAAAGGTGTAACAGAATTAACAGCTGAAGAACGTCTATTACATGCTATCTTTGGAGAAAAAGCGCGTGAAGTACGTGATACATCACTACGTGTACCACACGGTGGTGGCGGTATTATCTTAGACGTAAAAGTATTCAACCGTGAAGATGGCGATGAATTGCCACCAGGCGTGAATCAACTTGTACGTGCATATATCGTTCAAAAACGTAAAATTTCTGAAGGTGACAAGATGGCCGGACGTCACGGTAACAAAGGTGTTATCTCTCGTATTTTACCAGAAGAAGATATGCCTTACTTACCAGACGGTACGCCAATCGATATCATGTTAAACCCATTAGGGGTACCATCTCGTATGAATATCGGTCAGGTATTAGAGCTTCATCTTGGTATGGCAGCAAGATACCTTGGCATTCACATTGCAACACCAGTATTCGATGGTGCTCGTGAGGAAGATGTTTGGGGCACGATTGAAGAAGCTGGTATGGCAAATGACGCGAAAACAATCCTGTATGACGGACGTACTGGTGAACCATTCGATAACCGTGTATCTGTTGGTGTCATGTATATGATCAAACTTGCGCACATGGTTGACGATAAACTTCATGCTCGTTCTACTGGACCATACTCACTTGTAACGCAGCAGCCTCTTGGAGGTAAAGCTCAGTTCGGTGGACAGCGTTTCGGTGAGATGGAGGTTTGGGCACTTGAAGCTTACGGTGCTGCTTATACTCTTCAAGAAATCTTAACAGTGAAGTCTGATGATGTTGTTGGACGTGTTAAGACGTATGAAGCAATTGTTAAAGGCGAAAATGTTCCAGAACCAGGCGTTCCTGAATCATTCAAAGTATTGATTAAAGAGCTGCAAAGTTTAGGTATGGACGTTAAAATGATGTCTAGCGACGATACAGAAATTGAAATGCGTGATACAGAAGATGACGATGATCATCAATCAGCAGATAAATTGAATGTCGAAGTTGAGACAACTAAGGAATAATTGGGATAACCTGTAGACTAAAAGGGAGGTAGGCCCCTTGATAGATGTAAATAACTTTGAATATATGAAGATTGGACTTGCTTCACCTGACAAGATTCGTTCTTGGTCATACGGTGAAGTTAAGAAACCAGAAACAATTAACTATCGTACGTTAAAGCCTGAAAAAGACGGCTTGTTCTGTGAGCGCATTTTCGGACCACAAAAGGACTGGGAATGTCATTGCGGAAAATACAAACGTGTACGTTATAAAGGTGTAGTTTGTGATCGATGTGGCGTTGAAGTAACGCGTGCGAAAGTGCGTCGTGAACGTATGGGTCATATCGAATTAGCTGCTCCTGTATCTCATATTTGGTATTTCAAAGGTATCCCGAGCCGCATGGGACTTGTCTTAGACATGTCCCCTCGCGCGCTTGAAGAAGTAATTTATTTCGCTTCTTATGTTGTAACAGAAAGTGGAGATACACCACTTGATAAGAAGCAATTACTTTCTGAAAAAGAATACCGTGCATATCGTGATCGATATGGTAGCACATTCCAAGCTGCTATGGGTGCAGAAGCGATTAAAAAGCTATTACAAGACATCGATTTAGATAAAGAAGTAGACTTCTTAAAAGAAGAATTAAAAACAGCACAAGGACAACGCCGTACTCGTGCTATTAAACGTCTAGAAGTATTAGAAGCATTCCGTAACTCTGGAAATGAGCCATCTTGGATGATCTTAGATGTTCTACCAGTAATCCCACCAGAACTACGCCCAATGGTACAGTTAGATGGTGGACGTTTTGCTACTTCTGACTTAAACGACTTATACCGTCGTGTAATTAACCGTAACAACCGTTTAAAACGTCTATTGGACTTAGGTGCACCAAGCATTATCGTTCAAAACGAAAAACGTATGTTACAAGAAGCTGTAGACGCATTAATCGATAATGGTCGTCGTGGCCGTCCAGTTACTGGACCAGGTAACCGTCCATTAAAATCACTATCTCACATGCTTAAAGGTAAACAAGGACGTTTCCGTCAAAACTTATTAGGTAAACGTGTTGACTACTCTGGTCGTTCTGTAATCGTTGTAGGACCGAACTTAAAGATGTATCAATGTGGATTACCGAAAGAGATGGCGCTTGAATTGTTCAAACCTTTCGTAATGAAAGAGTTAGTTGAAAAAGGATTAGCACACAACATTAAGAGTGCGAAACGTAAAATCGAGCGTGTACAACCTGAAGTTTGGGACGTTTTAGAATCTGTGATTAAAGAACATCCAGTACTTCTAAACCGCGCACCAACACTTCACCGTCTTGGTATTCAGGCGTTTGAACCTACATTAGTAGAAGGTCGCGCAATCCGTCTTCACCCACTTGTATGTACTGCATACAACGCGGACTTTGATGGTGACCAAATGGCCGTTCACGTACCTTTATCATCAGAAGCACAAGCAGAAGCTCGTCTTCTTATGTTAGCGGCACAAAACATCTTGAACCCGAAAGACGGTAAACCAGTTGTTACTCCATCTCAGGATATGGTATTAGGTAACTACTACTTAACACTTGAGCGTGAAGGTGCAATCGGTGAAGGTATGGTCTTCAAAGATGCGAACGAAGCATTACTTGCATACCAAAATGGATATGTACATCTTCATACACGTGTTGCAGTAGCTGCAAGCGCAGTAAACAACGCAACATTTACTGAAGAGCAGAAGAGTATGCTTCTATTAACAACAGTTGGTAAATTAATATTTAACGAAATCTTACCAGAGTCGTTCCCTTATATTAATGAACCAACAAATTCAAACCTTGAAAAAGAAACACCAGCGAAATATTTCGTTGAAAAAGGTGCGAACATTAAAGAGATTATTGCTAGTCGCGAAGAAGTGGCGCCATTCAGCAAGAAAATCCTTGGTAACATCATTGCGGAAGTGTTTAAACGTTTCAAAATTACAGAAACGTCTCGCATGCTTGACCGTATGAAAAACTTAGGATTCAAGTACTCTACAAAAGCTGGTATTACAGTTGGGGTATCTGACATTCTTGTATTAGGTGAAAAAGATGAAATTCTCCACGAAGCACAAGCAAAAGTAGATAATGTAATTAAACAATTCCGTCGCGGTTTAATCACGGAAGAAGAACGTTACGATCGCGTTATCTCTATTTGGAGTAATGCAAAAGATGTTATCCAAGGAAAACTGATGAAGTCCTTGAATAAACGCAACCCAATCTTCATGATGAGTGATTCCGGTGCCCGTGGTAACGCATCGAACTTTACTCAGCTTGCTGGTATGCGTGGTCTGATGGCCAATCCATCTGGTCGTATCATCGAACTTCCAATCAAATCAAGTTTCCGTGAAGGTTTAACAGTACTTGAGTACTTCATCTCTACGCATGGTGCGCGTAAAGGTCTTGCCGATACAGCACTGAAAACTGCCGATTCTGGTTACTTAACACGTCGTCTTGTTGACGTTGCACAAGATGTAATCGTTCGTGAAGATGATTGTGGAACAGATCGCGGTTTATTAATTGGTGCGATTAAAGAGGGTAATGAAGTTATCGAGTCATTATATGATCGTCTTGTTGGACGTTTTGCAAGAAAAACTGTAAAACATCCTGAAACAGGTGAAGTATTAGTTGCTGAAAATCAATTAATTACTGAAGATATCGCTCATATCGTTGAAAATTCGGGTGTTGAAACTGTAAACATTCGTTCAGCGTTCACGTGTAACACTCGCCACGGTGTATGTAAGAAGTGTTACGGTCGTAACTTAGCAACTGGAACAGACGTAGAAGTAGGGGAAGCGGTAGGTATTATCGCAGCTCAATCTATCGGTGAGCCAGGTACACAGTTAACGATGCGTACGTTCCATACAGGTGGGGTTGCCGGAGATGATATCACTCAAGGTTTACCTCGTATCCAAGAGATCTTCGAAGCTCGTAATCCGAAAGGTCAGGCTGTTATCAGTGAAATCGACGGTGTTATCGCAGCGATCAACGATGTTAAAGATCGCCAAGAAGTAGTTGTACAGGGTGAAGTTGAAGCTCGTACGTATGCTATTCCTTACGGTGCTCGTCTGAAAGTAATTCCAGGACAGAAAATTAGCCACGGTAAAGAGTTAACAGAAGGTTCTATCGATCCGAAAGAATTACTAAAGGTAACTGACATTACGGCAGTTCAAGAATACTTATTACGTGAAGTTCAAAAAGTATACCGTATGCAAGGGGTAGAAATTGGTGACAAACACGTAGAAGTAATGGTGCGCCAAATGTTACGTAAAGTACGTGTAAGTGATGCAGGTGAAACAGATGTATTACCAGGAACATTACTAGATATCCATCAGTTTACTGATGCGAATGCGAAGGTGTTACTACAAGGTAAACAACCAGCAACAGCTAGACCTGTTCTACTTGGTATTACAAAAGCTTCACTTGAAACAGATTCATTCTTATCTGCAGCATCGTTCCAAGAAACAACTCGTGTCTTAACTGATGCAGCAATTAAGGGTAAACGCGATGAACTTCTAGGATTGAAAGAAAATGTTATTATCGGTAAACTTGTTCCTGCTGGAACAGGTATGAATCGTTATCGCAAAGTGGATCTTGTTAAAACAACACAAGATGACATGAATGTAGAAAACGATGAAGTTTATGTGGAACAGTAAAATTTTCCGTCGTAAATTTTGTATAAAAACAGTTAATCCTAGTTGACATTGTATGAGTCAAAATGTTACTATAAGCAAGGTTGCTCCTGAACGATGCTTTGGAGGATATTTATATGTCTTATCAAAAAGTGTCAAATGCTGAAAATGTGGTCGTTGGTCATAAACGCACATTGGAGGCAATCAAAAATGGTATAGTTAAAGAAGTTGTCATTGCAGAAGATGCTGATATGCGGTTAACCCATATTATCATTCGCACTGCATTGCAACATAACATACCCATAACCAAAGTTGAATCAGTTCGTAAACTTGGAAAAGTTGCGGGGATTCAAGTGGGAGCTTCAGCAATAGGAATAATAAGTTAAAACTGTTTTTGTGAGGAGAGAGCATTTGCTCTCCCTTGCAAAAACTTTGTTTTCAACTAATAATGAACCACCTGGATATGTGGTCATACAAACATGCGAAGGGAGGATAATCAAATGCCTACTATTAACCAATTAGTGAGAAATGGTCGTACTGATAAAGTATGGAAATCTAAATCACCTGCGTTAAACAAAGGTTTTAACTCTTTAAAGAAAAAATCAACTGATATCTCTGCACCTCAAAAACGTGGTGTATGTACTCGTGTTGGTACAATGACTCCAAAGAAACCTAACTCAGCGTTACGTAAATATGCTCGTGTTCGTTTAACAAATGGTATTGAGGTAACAGCATACATCCCAGGTATCGGTCACAACTTACAAGAGCACAGCGTAGTATTAATTCGCGGTGGTCGTGTAAAAGACTTACCAGGGGTACGTTACCACATCGTTCGTGGTGCGCTTGATACAGCTGGTGTTGACAAGCGTATGCAAGGCCGTTCTAAATACGGTACTAAAAAGCCTAAAGCGGCTAAGAAATAATAACTTTTTAATGAAAGGAGGAACTCAATATGCCTCGTAAAGGACCTGTTGCAAAACGTGACGTGTTACCAGATCCAATGTACAATTCAAAGCTAGTAACACGCCTTATCAACAAAATGATGGTTGACGGTAAAAAAGGTAAATCTCAAACAATTCTTTATAATGCGTTCGATATCGTAAGCGAACGTACTGGTAAAGAGCCAATGGAAGTATTCGAGCAAGCTCTTAAGAACATTATGCCTGTTCTTGAAGTACGCGCTCGTCGTGTTGGTGGTGCTAACTACCAAGTTCCAGTTGAGGTTCGTCCAGAACGCCGTACAACTTTAGGTCTTCGTTGGTTAGTAAACTACGCTCGTCTTCGTGGTGAAAAAACTATGGAAGAGCGTCTTGCTAACGAAATCTTAGATGCAGCTAACAACGCTGGTGCATCTGTTAAGAAACGTGAAGACACTCATAAAATGGCAGAAGCTAACAAAGCATTTGCTCATTACCGTTGGTAGGATTCAACGTAAAATAAATGTAAGCATAAACCGCTTTATTTGTCGCTTATGGAAGTGTGGAGAGGGAGAATGCCTCTCCCTTTCGTTGGGCGCTCGTTTTACATAATGAGGGTACTGGACATACTGACATGTGTAACAATATAAAGTGGCTTTTTTGCTACTTAAAATAAAAAATCCAATCCATATATGGAAGGAGCAAGACACCAAATGGCAAGAGAGTTCTCTTTAGAAAACACTCGTAATATTGGTATCATGGCTCACATCGATGCTGGTAAAACAACAGCTACTGAGCGTATTCTGTACTACACAGGACGTATTCATAAAATCGGTGAAACTCACGAAGGTGCATCTCAGATGGACTGGATGGAGCAAGAGCAAGAGCGTGGTATCACAATTACTTCTGCTGCAACTACAGCACAATGGAAAGGTCACCGTGTAAACATCATTGACACTCCAGGTCACGTAGATTTCACAGTAGAAGTAGAACGTTCTTTACGCGTACTTGATGGCGCAGTAGCAGTACTTGATGCACAATCTGGTGTAGAACCACAAACAGAAACTGTTTGGCGTCAGGCTACTACTTACGGCGTACCTCGTATCGTATTCGTTAACAAAATGGATAAAATCGGTGCAGATTTCTTATACTCTGTAGGAACAATCCACGATCGTTTACAAGCAAACGCACACCCAATTCAGTTACCAATCGGTGCTGAAGATGAGTTCAATGGTATCATTGACCTTGTTGAAGAATGTGCTTACATGTACGGTAACGATTTAGGAACAGACATTCAACGTGTTGAAATTCCTGAAGAGCATAAAGAACTAGCTGAAGAATACCGTGGAAAACTTATTGAAGCGGTAGCTGAGCTTGATGAAGAAATGATGATGAAGTACCTAGAAGGTGAAGAAATCACTGTAGAAGAGCTTAAAGCTGGTATCCGTAAGGCTACAACTTCTGTAGAATTCTTCCCAGTAATCTGTGGTTCTGCATTCAAAAACAAAGGTGTTCAAATTCTGTTAGACGCAGTTATCGACTACCTACCATCTCCATTAGATGTACCTGCAATCAAAGGTACTCTTCCGGATACAGATGAAGAAGTAGAACGTAAGTCTAGCGATGAAGAGCCTTTCTCAGCTCTAGCATTCAAAATCATGACTGACCCTTATGTTGGTAAGTTAACATTCTTCCGTGTGTACTCTGGTGTGTTAAACTCTGGATCATACGTGAAAAACTCAACTAAAGGTAAGCGTGAGCGTGTAGGTCGTATCCTACAAATGCACGCTAACAGCCGTGAAGAGATCTCAACAGTTTACGCTGGTGATATCGCTGCTGCTGTAGGTTTAAAAGATACTACTACTGGTGATACTCTTTGTGACGAGAAGAGCCTTGTTATCCTTGAGTCTATGGAATTCCCAGAGCCAGTTATCTCTGTAGCTATCGAACCAAAATCAAAAGCTGACCAAGATAAAATGGGTACAGCATTATCTAAGCTTTCTGAAGAAGATCCAACATTCCGTGCTCACACTGACCAAGAAACTGGCCAAACAATCATCGCTGGTATGGGTGAACTTCACCTTGATATCATCGTTGACCGTATGCGCCGTGAATTCAAAGTTGAAGCAAACGTTGGTGCTCCTCAGGTAGCATACCGTGAGACTTTCCGCGCTGCTGCGAAAGTTGAAGGTAAGTTCGCTCGTCAATCTGGTGGACGTGGACAATTCGGTCACGTTTGGATTGAGTTTGAACCTAATGAAGAAGGTAAAGGATTCGAATTCGAAAACAAGATCGTCGGTGGTGTTGTTCCACGTGAATACATCCCAGCTGTAGGCGCAGGTCTTGAAGATGCACTTAAAAATGGTGTACTTGCTGGATATCCAGTAGTAGACATTAAAGCTGCATTAGTTGACGGATCTTACCATGATGTCGATTCATCTGAGATGGCGTTCAAAATCGCTGCATCTATGGCACTTAAAGCTGCGGTTTCTAAATGTAACCCAGTAATTCTTGAGCCAATGATGAAAGTTGAAGTTGTAATTCCTGAAGAGTACATGGGTGACATTATGGGTGACGTAACATCTCGTCGTGGACGTGTAGAAGGTATGGAAGCTCGCGGTAACGCTCAAGTTGTTCGCGCTATGGTTCCACTTTCTGAAATGTTCGGTTATGCAACGTCATTACGTTCTAACACTCAAGGACGCGGAACATTCTCTATGGTGTTTGATCACTATGAAGAAGTACCAAAGTCTGTTTCTGAAGAAATTATCAAAAAAAATAAAGGTGAATAATTGATTTTTATCGATTCTTCACGTATAACTACTTATGTAAGCTTAGAAAGTGGGACGCAAGTTTCGCTTTCTAGCCTAAATATAAAATAACCTATATAAACTAAGGAGGAATTTAGAATGGCTAAAGCTAAATTCGAACGTTCTAAACCCCATGTTAACATCGGTACAATCGGCCACGTTGACCATGGTAAAACTACATTAACTGCTGCGATCACTACAGTACTTGCAAAAGCTGGTGGTGCTGAAGCACGCGGATACGATCAAATCGATGCTGCTCCAGAAGAAAGAGAGCGCGGTATCACAATCTCAACTGCACACGTTGAGTACGAAACTGAAACTCGTCACTATGCACACGTTGACTGCCCAGGTCACGCTGACTATGTTAAAAACATGATCACTGGTGCTGCTCAAATGGACGGCGGTATCTTAGTAGTATCTGCTGCTGATGGCCCAATGCCTCAAACTCGTGAGCACATCCTTCTTTCTCGTCAAGTAGGTGTACCTTACATCGTTGTATTCTTAAACAAATGCGACATGGTAGACGACGAAGAATTATTAGAATTAGTAGAAATGGAAGTTCGCGACCTATTATCTGAATACGGATTCCCAGGCGACGACATTCCTGTAATCAAAGGTTCTGCTCTTAAAGCTCTTCAAGGAGAAGCTGATTGGGAAGCAAAAATCATTGAATTAATGGCTGAAGTTGATGCTTACATCCCAACTCCAGAACGTGAAACTGACAAACCATTCTTAATGCCTGTAGAGGACGTATTCTCTATCACAGGTCGTGGTACAGTTGCTACTGGTCGTGTTGAGCGCGGTATCGTTAAAGTTGGTGACGTAGTAGAAATCATCGGTCTTGCTGAAGAAAATGCTTCTACAACTGTAACTGGTGTAGAAATGTTCCGTAAACTTCTTGACCAAGCTCAAGCTGGTGACAACATCGGTGCTTTACTTCGTGGGGTTGCTCGTGAAGACATCCAACGTGGACAAGTACTTGCGAAAAGCGGTTCTGTAAAAGCTCACGCTAAATTCAAAGCTGAAGTTTTCGTATTATCTAAAGAAGAAGGTGGACGTCACACTCCATTCTTCGCTAACTACCGTCCTCAGTTCTACTTCCGTACAACTGACGTAACTGGTATCATCCAATTACCAGAAGGTACTGAAATGGTAATGCCTGGTGACAACGTAGAAATGACTATCGAACTTATCGCTCCAATCGCTATCGAAGAGGGAACTAAATTCTCTATTCGTGAAGGTGGACGTACAGTAGGTTACGGCGTAGTTGCTACTATCGTTGAGTAATCTTAACTGATATAAAAAACCCCGAGGGATTTTCCCTTGGGTTTTTTGTTTGCGTTTATATAATAAATGAAATCATATTTTTATGTTTTGACGAGTTTCTTCTATAATATATAAAAAGTAATAAACAAAACCCAGAAACTGTAAAATGAATTCTGGTAGATGAAAACTTGAAATTCTTTAAAGTGCCATGTATAATAGCAAAAGTAGAGAAAAGCAGATGCAAACAAAAAGATGCTTGCATCTAGACGAATAACATTGTATAATAGACAATGTTGGTCTTTGACTGCGATGAAGTGGAAGGTTGCTGACACACCCGGCCGCTTTGCCATGGCATGGTGTGAGGAAATTTCCATGGAGAAGGTCTATTTTAGAAATAGGCGAACGAAGGAGGGAAAATAATGGCAAAAGAAAAAATTCGTATCCGTTTAAAAGCTTACGATCACCGTATTCTTGATCAGTCTGCTGAGAAAATTGTAGAAACAGCTAAGCGTTCTGGGGCAACAGTTTCTGGTCCGATCCCATTACCAACTGAAAAAACTGTTTACACAATTCTTCGTGCTGTTCATAAGTACAAAGATTCTCGTGAGCAATTCGAAATGCGCACGCACAAACGTCTAATCGACATCGTGAGTCCTACTCCACAAACAGTAGATTCATTAATGCGTTTAGACTTACCATCTGGTGTAGATATCGAAATCAAACTATAATTTATATAACTTAAAAATGTAGGAGGTGTAACTCATGACCAAAGGAATCTTAGGAAGAAAGATCGGTATGACTCAAGTATTTGCTGAGAACGGTGAGTTAATCCCAGTAACAGTTATCGCTGCTAATCCAAACGTTGTTCTTCAAAAGAAAACAACTGAAACTGATGGCTACAACGCAATTCAGTTAGGATTTGAAGATAAACGTGAAAAGTTAACTAACAAACCTGAACAAGGCCACACTGCTAAAGCATCTACAACTCCTAAGCGCTTCATTCGCGAAATCCGCGATGCAGACGTGGACGGATTAGAGGTTGGTCAAGAGGTAAAAGTTGACGTATTCGCTACAGGTGAAATCGTTGATGTAACAGGAATTTCTAAAGGTAAAGGTTTCCAAGGTGTTATCAAACGCCACGGACAATCTCGCGGACCTATGTCTCATGGTTCTCGCTATCACCGTCGTCCAGGTTCAATGGGCCCAGTTGCTCCGAACCGTGTATTCAAAGGCAAAAAACTTGCTGGACGTATGGGTGGAGACCAAGTTACTATCCAAAACTTAGAAATCGTTCAAGTTGACACTGAGCGCAACTTATTACTAGTAAAAGGTAACGTTCCAGGTGCTAAGAAATCTCTTGTAGTTGTTCAAGGCGCTGTGAAGGTTAGCAAATAATTCACAATAGGAAGGAGGAATTCCAATGCCAAAAGTTACTGTATATAACCAAACTGGTTCACAGGTTGGTGAAATCGAATTAGCTGAAGCTATTTTCGGTATCGAACCAAATGAAGCTGTACTTTTCGAAGCTGTAATGATGCAACGTGCATCTTTACGTCAAGGTACACACAAAGTAAAAACTCGCTCTGAAGTTCGCGGTGGTGGTCGTAAACCATGGCGTCAAAAAGGAACTGGACGTGCTCGTCAAGGGTCTATCCGCTCTCCTCAATGGCGTGGTGGTGGTACGGTATTCGGACCTACACCAAGAAGCTATGCGTACAAACTTCCTAAGAAAGTTCGTCGTTTAGCAATCAAATCTGCATTAGCTACTAAAGTAGTTGAGAACAACATTGTAGTTCTTGAAGACCTAGTGTTAAATGCACCAAAAACAAAAGATATGCTAGCAGTACTTAAAGGATTAACTGTTGAGAAGAAAGCTCTTATCGTAACTGCTGATGCAAACGAATCTGTAGAGTTATCTGCTCGCAATATCCCTGGAGTAACAGTAATCACTGCTGATGGCGTAAACGTTTTAGACGTGCTTCATCATGATAAGCTAATCATGACAAAAGCGGCAGTGGAAAAAGTAGAGGAGGTGCTTGCATAATGAGAGATCCTCGTGATATCATTAAGCGCCCAGTTATCACTGAACGTTCTATGGAAATGATGGCTGAAAAAAAATACACGTTCGATGTGGACGTTAAATCTAATAAAACAGAAGTTAAAGATGCTCTAGAAGCGATCTTTGGTGTTAAAGTAGAAAAAGTGAACATCATGAACTACAAGCCGAAAGCAAAACGCGTTGGTCGTCACGCTGGTTTTACTAGCCGTCGTCGTAAAGCAATCGTTAAGCTAACTGCTGACAGCAAAGAAATCGAAATCTTCCAAGGCGTTTAATTCTTACTAAAGAAGGAGGGAAATTGAGATGGGAATTAAAAAGTATAATCCAACTACTAACGGTCGTCGTAACATGACTACGAATGATTTCGCTGAAATCACGACTGACAGACCCGAAAAGTCTTTACTTGCTCCTTTAAGCAAAAAGGCTGGTCGTAATAACCAAGGTAAAATCACTGTACGTCATCAAGGTGGCGGACATAAGCGTCAATACCGTATCATCGACTTCAAACGTAACAAAGATGGAATTCCAGGACGCGTTGCTACGATCGAATACGATCCAAACCGCTCTGCGAATATCGCATTAATTAACTACGTTGACGGTGAAAAACGTTACATTCTTGCTCCTAAGAACTTAGAAGTAGGTATGGGAATTATGTCTGGCGCTGAAGCTGACATTAAAATCGGTAACGCATTACCATTAATCAACATTCCAGTAGGTACTGTTGTTCATAACATCGAGCTTAAACCAGGTCGTGGTGGACAATTAGTTCGTTCTGCTGGTACATCTGCACAAGTACTTGGTAAAGAAGGTAAATACGTTCTTGTACGTTTAACTTCTGGTGAAGTGCGTCTTGTATTATCTGCTTGCCGTGCAACTGTAGGTCAAGTTGGTAACGAGTCACACGAACTTATCAAGATCGGTAAAGCTGGTCGCTCTCGCTGGTTAGGTAAGCGCCCAACTGTTCGTGGTTCTGTAATGAACCCAGTTGATCACCCACACGGTGGTGGTGAAGGACGTTCACCAATCGGACGTAAGTCTCCAATGTCTCCATGGGGTAAACCAACTCTTGGATTCAAAACTCGTAAGAAAAACAAAGCGTCTGACAAATTCATCGTTCGTCGTCGTAAAAAATAATGGGATTGTAGTACGGTTCACTTTGAGAACCGTACGGCAATCACGAAGGGAGGCACCAAAATGGCTCGTAGCTTGAAAAAAGGACCATTTGTCGATGATCATTTAATGAGTAAAATTGCAAAGCTAAATGAAACTGAGCAAAAGCAAGTTGTTAAAACTTGGTCTCGTCGTTCAACGATCTTCCCTCAGTTCATCGGTCACACAATCGCTGTATATGACGGTCGTAAACATGTACCTGTATATGTTACTGAAGACATGGTAGGCCACAAGTTAGGTGAATTCGCACCAACTCGTACGTATAAAGGTCATGATGCTGACGATAAGAAAACTAGAAGATAATGAGAGGAGGCACTTCAATGCAAGCTAAAGCAGTAGCGAGAACAGTTCGTATTGCTCCTCGTAAAGTTCGTTTAGTTGTAGACTTAATCCGAGGTAAGCAAGTGGGTGAAGCGATTGCTATCCTTAACCACACACCAAAAACTGCTTCTCCAGTTGTAGAAAAAGTTTTAAAATCTGCAATCGCAAATGCAGAGCACAATTATGAAATGGACATCAACAGCCTAGTTGTTGAGAAAGTTTTCGTTGACGAAGGTCCAACGTTAAAACGTTTCCGTCCACGTGCAATGGGTCGTGCAAGCCAAATTAACAAACGCACAAGCCACATCACAGTTGTGGTATCAGAAAAGAAGGAGGGATAATCGATGGGTCAAAAGGTTAATCCAATTGGTCTTCGTGTCGGCGTTATCCGTGACTGGGAATCTCGTTGGTTCGCTGAGAAAGATTACGCTACATTATTACATGAAGACATCAAAATCCGTGAGTACATTAATGTACGCTTAAAAGATTCTGCTGTTGCTAAAGTAGAAATCGAACGTGCAGCAAATCGTGTAAATGTTACAATTCACACAGCAAAACCTGGTATGGTAATTGGTAAAGGTGGTACTGAAGTTGAAGCACTTCGTAAAGCTCTTAACCAATTAACAGGCAAGCGTGTACACATCAACATTTTAGAAGTTAAGAGAGCTGATCTTAACGCTAAATTAGTAGGCGAAAACATTGCTCGTCAATTAGAAAACCGTGTATCATTCCGTCGTGCACAAAAGCAAGTTATTCAACGTGCTATGCGTGCAGGTGCTAAAGGTATTAAAACACAGGTTTCTGGTCGTCTTGGCGGAGCTGATATCGCTCGTGCAGAATCTTACAGTGAAGGAACTGTTCCACTTCATACACTTCGCGCTGATATTGACTATGCAGCAGTTGAAGCTGATACAACATACGGTAAATTAGGCGTAAAAGTATGGATCTACCGTGGAGAAGTCCTTCCTACAAAAAAGAAAGCTTCTGAGGAAGGAGGAAAATAATATGTTAATGCCAAAACGCGTAAAATATCGTAGAGAGCATCGTGGTAAAATGCGTGGTCGTGCAAAAGGTGGAACTGAAATTGCTTTCGGTGAATTCGGTTTACAAGCACAAGCTGCTTCATGGATTACAAACCGTCAAATCGAAGCTGCTCGTCGTGCAATGACTCGTTACATGAAACGTGGCGGTAAAGTATGGATTAAAATTTTCCCTTCTAAACCTTACACTGCAAAACCTCTAGAAGTACGTATGGGTTCCGGTAAAGGGGCACCAGAAGGCTGGGTAGCAGTAGTAAAACCTGGGAAAATTATGTTCGAAATCGCGGGTGTATCTGAAGAGGTAGCACGCGAAGCATTACGTCTTGCAGCTCACAAGTTACCTGTGAAATGTAAATTCGTAAAACGTGAAGAAAATGGTGGTGAATCTAATGAAAACTAATGATATTCGTGAATTAACCACTGCCGAAATCGAAACAAAAGTTAAAGCTTTAAAGGAAGAGTTGTTTAATCTTCGCTTCCAACTTGCTACAGGACAATTAGAGAATCCAACTCGCATTCGTGAAGTGCGTAAAGCAATTGCTCGTATGAAAACTGTAGTTCGTGAAAGAGAGATCGGAATTAATCGATAAATTGAGGGGAGGTTTGCATAGTGAGCGAACGTAACCAACGCAAAGTTTATACTGGTCGTGTAGTGTCTGACAAAATGGACAAAACGATTACAGTTTTAGTTGAAACTTACAAAACTCATTCCTTGTACGGAAAACGTGTTAAGTATTCTAAGAAGTACAAAGCCCATGATGAGCAAAACCAAGCGAAACTTGGCGATATCGTTAAAATCATGGAAACTCGCCCGCTTTCTGCTACTAAGCGTTTCCGTTTAGTTGAAATCGTTGAAGAAGCGGTTATTATCTAAATAGACGAATCGGAATTTTTAGTCCGAAGGGAGGTTTCATAACATGATCCAACAAGAATCTCGTTTGAAAGTTGCTGACAACTCTGGTGCACGTGAACTTTTAACAATTAAAGTATTAGGCGGCTCTGGTCGTAAATATGCTAACATTGGTGACATTATCGTTGCTACGGTAAAACAAGCAACACCAGGTGGCGTTGTTAAAAAAGGTGACGTTGTTAAAGCAGTAGTAGTACGTACGAAGAGTGGAGCTCGTCGTCCGGACGGTTCTTACATCAAATTTGATGAAAACGCAGCGGTTATCATTAAAGACGATAAGAGCCCACGTGGTACTCGTATCTTCGGACCAGTAGCTCGTGAATTACGTGATAGCAACTTCATGAAGATCGTTTCTTTAGCTCCAGAAGTTCTATAATTTAAGGTATTGCCTTGCTAAGGAGGTGCAGAATTAAGATGCATGTAAAAAAAGGTGATAAAGTACAGGTAATCACTGGTAAAGACAAAGGAAAACAAGGCGTTATCCTTGTGGCTTTTCCAAAGCAAAACCGTGTTATCGTTGAGGGTGTCAATATCGTTAAGAAGCACTCTAAGCCATCTCAATTAAATCCACAAGGTGGAATTATTACTAAAGAAGCACCTATTCACGTTTCTAACGTTATGATTTTAGATCCGAAAACAGGTGAACCTACTCGTGTAGGCTTCAAAGTAGAAGATGGTAAAAAAGTTCGTATTGCAAAAAAATCTGGTGAATTATTAGATAAATAATTTTCTTAAGAAAGGAGGTCACTTCATTGAATCGCCTTAAAGAGAAGTTCCAAAAGGAAATTACTCCTGCTCTAGTGAGCAAGTTTAACTATAAATCTGTAATGCAGGTACCAAAAATCGAAAAGATCGTAATCAACACTGGTGTTGGTGACGCGGTATCTAACTCAAAAGCGTTAGACAACGCAGTAGAAGAATTAACACAAATCACAGGTCAAAAACCTGTTGTAACTCGTGCTAAAAAATCAATCGCTGGTTTCCGTCTTCGTGAAGGTATGCCAATCGGTGCGAAAGTAACTTTACGCGGCGAGCAAATGTATGAGTTCTTCGACAAATTAGTATCAGTTTCTTTACCACGTGTACGTGATTTCCGTGGTGTTTCTAAGAAATCATTCGATGGTCGTGGAAACTACACATTAGGTGTTAAAGAGCAACTTATTTTCCCTGAGATTGATTATGATAAAGTAAGCAAAGTCCGCGGTATGGACATCGTAATCGTTACTACAGCGAAAACTGATGAAGAAGCTCGTGAACTGTTAACACAATTCGGTATGCCATTCCAAAAATAATGGAAGCCAACGCTAAGTAGAGGAGGCGAAAACGTGGCTAAAAAATCTATGATAGCGAAACAAAAGCGTACTCCTAAGTTTAAAGTACAAGAGTATACACGTTGCGAACGCTGCGGTCGTCCGCATTCTGTATACCGCAAATTTAAACTTTGCCGTATTTGTTTCCGTGAACTTGCATATAAAGGTCAAATTCCTGGTGTTAAAAAAGCTAGTTGGTAAAACCCACAAATGGGAAGGAGGTAAAACACATGGTGATGACAGATCCAATTGCAGACATGCTTACTCGCATCCGTAATGCGAACATGGTACGTCATGAGAAATTAGAGGTTCCTGCTTCTAAAATCAAAAAAGAGATCGCTGAACTTTTAAAACGTGAAGGTTTCATTCGTGATGTAGAATACATCGAGGATAACAAACAAGGTATCCTTCGTATTTTCCTGAAATATGGTGCAAACAATGAACGTGTAATCACTGGATTAAAACGTATCAGTAAACCTGGCTTACGCGTTTACGCTAAAGCTGACGAAGTACCACGTGTACTTAACGGATTAGGTATCGCTCTTGTTTCTACATCTAAGGGAGTAATGACAGACAAAGACGCTCGTCAATTACAAACTGGTGGAGAAGTAGTAGCATACGTTTGGTAATATATATTTAAAACGAACGGAGGTGTGACCACATGTCTCGTATTGGTAAAAAGATTCTTGAAATCCCTGCAGGTGTTACTATTACAGTTGCAGAAGACAATACTGTAACAGTAAAAGGCCCTAAAGGTGAATTAACTCGTACTTTCAATGCTGATATGCTTATCAAAATTGAAGAGAATACATTAACAGTTGAGCGTCCATCTGAACAGAAGGAACACCGTGCATTACACGGTACAACTCGTGCTTTAATCGGAAACATGGTTGAAGGTGTAACTGAAGGTTTCGCACGCGGACTTGAATTAGTCGGTGTTGGTTACCGTGCTCAAAAACAAGGTGATAAACTTGTATTAAGCGTAGGTTATTCTCATCCAGTAGAAATGACTCCGGAAGCAGGTCTTGAAGTTGAAGTACCTGCACCAACTAAGATCGTAATCAAAGGTATCGACAAGCAACGTGTTGGCGAATTCGCTGCTAACATCCGTGCTGTACGTGCTCCTGAGCCTTACAAAGGTAAAGGTATTCGTTACGAAGGCGAAGTTGTTCGTCGTAAAGAAGGTAAAACTGCTAAGTAAACCCGTTAGGTGAGAGAAAGGAGTGACAAGAATGATCACTAAAGCTGATAAAAATGCGACTCGTAAGAAAAGACATGCACGTGTACGTGCTAAACTTACTGGTACTGCAGAGCGTCCACGTTTAAACGTGTTCCGTTCTAACCAACATATTTACGCTCAAGTTATTGATGATGTGAATGGTGTAACGTTAGTAAGTGCATCTACTCTTGATAAAGACCTTGCTCTTAACGGTACTAGCAATATTGAAGCTGCTACGAAAGTTGGAGAATCAGTTGCTAAGCGTGCTGTAGAGAAAGGCGTTAAAGAAGTAGTATTTGATCGCGGTGGTTACTTATACCATGGCCGTGTTAAAGCTCTAGCTGAAGCTGCTCGTGAGGCTGGATTACAATTTTAATGGTCAAAGGAGGGAAAATTGATGCATCGCATTGACCCAAGTAAATTAGAACTTGAAGAACGTGTAGTTACGATAAATCGTGTCGCGAAAGTTGTTAAGGGTGGTCGTCGTTTCCGCTTTGCTGCACTAGTTGTAGTTGGCGATAAAAACGGTCATGTTGGATTCGGTACTGGTAAAGCACAAGAGGTACCAGACGCAATCCGCAAAGCTATCGAAGACGCTAAGAAAAACTTAATCGCTGTACCATTAGTTGGTACAACAATTCCACACACAATCAACGGTCATTTTGGAGCTGGTGAAGTATTCTTAAAGCCTGCTGCTGAGGGTACTGGTGTTATTGCTGGTGGACCTGTTCGTGCGGTCCTTGAATTAGCAGGTGTACAAGATATTCTTTCGAAATCTCTTGGTTCTAACACACCAATCAACATGATTCGCGCTACTGTGAACGGATTAAGCGAACTTAAGCGCGCTGAAGATGTTGCAAAATTACGCGGTAAATCTGTAGAAGAGCTACTAGGTTAAGGAGGGAAAACAAATGGCGAAAAAGTTAGAAATTACCCTCACTCGTAGTGTAATTGGTCGTCCACAAGATCAACGTGCGACGGTAGAAGCTTTAGGTCTTAAAAAGTTGAATTCAACTGTAGTTAAGGAAGAAACTCCTGCTATTCTTGGTATGATCAACAAAGTTTCTCACCTTGTAACTGTAAAAGAAGCTTAAGGATAACTCATTAATATAAGGAGGTGCCTGGGAATGAAACTTCATGAATTAAAACCTGCAGAAGGTTCTCGTAAAGTACGTAACCGTGTCGGTCGTGGTATCGGTTCTGGTAACGGTAAAACTGCTGGTAAAGGTCATAAAGGACAAAACGCACGTTCTGGCGGCGGTGTTCGTCTTGGCTTCGAAGGTGGTCAAACTCCATTATTCCGTCGTTTACCAAAACGCGGCTTCACAAACATTAACCGTAAAGAGTTTGCTATTGTAAACTTATCAACGTTAAATCGTTTTGAAGATGGTACAGAAGTAACACCTGAATTATTGCTGGAAACTGGCGTTATCAGCAAATTAAACGACGGTGTTAAAATTCTTGCAAGCGGCGCAGTAGAGAAAAAACTAACTGTTAAAGCGCACAAGTTCTCTTCAAGTGCTAAAGAAGCAATTGAAGCAGCTGGCGGATCAGTTGAGGTGATCTAATGTTTCGTACAATCTCCAACTTTATGCGCGTTGCTGAGATAAGACGTAAAATATTATTCACTTTAGCGATGTTAATCGTATTCAGGATTGGCACGTTTATCCCCGTGCCATTTACAAATGGAGACGTACTGAAGGCACAAGATCAATTAAATGCTTTAGGTATTCTAAATACATTTGGCGGTGGAGCCTTGAAAAACTTCTCCATCTTTGCGATGGGAATCATGCCGTATATTACAGCATCCATCATCGTGCAATTATTGCAGATGGATGTTGTTCCTAAATTTTCGGAATGGGCGAAGCAAGGTGAAATGGGCCGTCGTAAACTAACGCAATTCACGCGTTATTTTACAATTGTTCTTGCGTTTATTCAGGGGTTTGGTATGTCAATCGGTTTTAACGGTATGGTAGGTGGACAATTAATTTTGAATCCTGGTTGGAGCACTTATTTATACATTGCTACGGTACTGACTGCTGGTACTGCATTTTTAATGTGGTTAGGTGAACAGATTACAGCTAAAGGTGTAGGTAATGGTATTTCCATTCTTATCTTTGGTGGCATTGCCGCAGCGATCCCAAGTGTTATATCTCAAGTGTATCAGCAACAGTTTCAAAATATCGGAGATCAATTGTTCATGAGTATCGTTAAAGTTGCATTGATTTTACTAGCTGTGCTAGCAGTTATTGTGGGTGTTATTTTCATTCAACAGGCTGTTAGGAAGATCCCAATTCAATATGCGAAGCGTGTAACAGGAGGAAATGGTGGTTATGCTGGAGCACAAAACACACATTTACCGCTTAAGGTAAATAGTGCCGGTGTTATTCCAGTAATTTTTGCTGTTTCATTCTTAATTACTCCTCCGACTATTGCACAGTTCTTCCCGAAACATGATGTATCGCAGTGGATTATTGCAAACTTTAACTATTCTCACCCAGTGGGAATGATCATATATGTTGCGCTCATTGTAGCCTTCACATATTTCTATGCGTTTGTTCAGGTTAATCCAGAGCAAATGTCAGAGAATCTAAACAAACAAGGTGGATATGTTCCAGGTATTCGTCCGGGTAAGAATACAGAACAATATCTAACAAAAATCTTGTATCGTTTGACCTTTGTAGGATCAATTTTCCTAGCAGCGATTGCAATCTTACCAGTTATCTTTACGAAGCTGGGAAATCTTCCTCCATCTGCACAGATCGGTGGAACGAGTATGTTAATCGTTGTCGGCGTTGCTTTAGAAACAATGAAGCAACTAGAAAGCCAACTGGTAAAACGCCATTACAAAGGGTTTATCAAGCAGTGAGTAAGTGGGAAGTATTGTCTTCCCTACATGCTCATGTACTCTGAGGGGGAACAAGGATGAACTTAATTTTAATGGGGCTTCCTGGTGCTGGTAAAGGTACACAAGCCGAACAGATTGTTGCCAAGTATAACATCCCTCACATCTCAACAGGAGATATGTTCCGTGCAGCTATGAAGGCTGAAACTGAAATGGGTTTACAAGCAAAATCCTTTATTGATAAAGGGGCACTTGTTCCAGATGAAGTTACAATCGGAATCGTTCGTGAACGTTTAAGTCAAGAAGACTGCGTAAGAGGCTTCTTATTAGACGGTTTCCCACGAACTGTTGCACAAGCATCAGCTCTTGAAGAGATTATGAAAGATCTTGGCAAAAAAATCGACTATGTTTTAAACATTAATGTGGATTCAGGATTGTTATTAAAACGCCTTACAGGCCGTCGCATTTGTAAAGAGTGCGGTGCGACTTACCACTTAGAATTCAATCCGCCAGCAAAAGCTGACGTGTGCGATAAATGTGGTGGCGAGTTATATCAACGCTCTGATGACAATGAAGAAACTGTAGCAAATCGCTTAGATGTAAATATTAAGCAAACTAAACCTTTGCTTGATTTCTACGAGGAGCTTGGTTACCTACAAAGCATTAATGGTGAGCAAGATATCAATAAAGTATTTGCTGATATCGATGTTCTCATCGGAGGCTTAGCGTAATGATAATCTGCAAAACTCCTCGCGAGATAGAAATCATGCGAGAAGCGGGCAGGATCGTTGCTTTGACTCATCAAGAGTTAAAACAGCACATTACTCCAGGAATTACAACGAAAGAGCTCGATCAAATAGCGGAAAAGACGATTCAAAAATATGGTGCTACGCCATCTTTTAAAGGATACAACGGATTTCCGGGGAGCATATGTGCTTCTGTAAATGAAGAGCTTGTACACGGAATTCCAGGGAAGCGCAAGCTCAAAGAGGGCGATATCATCAGTATCGATATTGGTGCGAAATACAATGGGTACCATGGAGATTCTGCATGGACGTATCCAGTTGGAAACATTTCTGAATCTGTTCAAAAGCTACTTGATGTCACAGAAAAATCGTTGTATCTTGGTCTAGAACAAGTAAAACCAGGCGAGAGATTATCAAATATCTCACATGCGGTTCAAACCCATGCTGAAGAGAATGGATTCTCGATCGTTAGGGAGTATGTTGGTCACGGAATCGGGCAAGACTTACATGAGGACCCTCAAATCCCGCACTATGGTCCACCAAATAGAGGCCCTAGATTAAAGCCGGGAATGGTCATCTGTGTTGAGCCGATGGTGAATCAAGGAAGACGATATGTAAAAACACTATCTGATGACTGGACAGTGGTAACGGTAGATGGTAAATGGTGTGCCCATTTTGAGCACACGATTGCTCTTACAGAAGCAGGATACGAAATCCTTACCACTTTATAAGTAGCTGGCTCTCCGGGATTTCAGAGCAGTGTAAAATGTTACTGATTTGAAGAAGGGAGAACTATTGAATGGCTAAAGATGATGTAATTGAAGTCGAAGGTACCGTTCTTGAAACGTTGCCAAATGCTATGTTCAAAGTAGAATTAGAGAATGGGCATGTCGTATTGGCTCACGTTTCTGGTAAAATCCGTATGAACTTCATTCGTATTTTACCAGGAGACAAAGTTACGGTAGAATTATCTCCGTACGATTTAAATCGTGGTCGTATTACGTACCGTTTTAAATAATATAGCACTCCGTAATCTTTAAGGAGGTTCGAGACATGAAAGTAAGACCGTCAGTTAAACCAATCTGCGAAAAATGTAAAGTTATTCGTAGACGTGGAAAAGTAATGGTTATTTGTGAAAACCCTAAACATAAACAAAAACAAGGTTAATCAGAAGGAGGTGCATTCGGAATGGCACGTATCGCAGGTGTAGATATTCCTCGTGACAAACGCGTTGTTATTTCTTTAACTTACGTATTCGGCATTGGTCGCACAACTGCTGAAAAAATTCTTGCTGAAGCTGGTGTTTCTGAAGAAACACGAGTTCGTGATTTAACGGAAGACGAATTAGGACGTATCCGTGATATCATCGATCGTATTAAAGTTGAGGGAGACCTTCGTCGTGAAGTATCTCTTAACATCAAACGTCTAATGGAGATCGGTTCTTACCGTGGTCTTCGTCACCGTCGTGGTTTACCAGTTCGTGGTCAAAACTCTAAAAACAATGCTCGTACACGTAAAGGTCCACGTCGTACAGTAGCAAATAAAAAGAAATAATAAGTAAAGGAGGTTGAACTAACAATGGCACGTAAAACAAACACTCGTAAAAAACGTGTGAAAAAGAATATTGAAGCTGGTGTAGCTCATATTCGTTCTACTTTCAACAACACAATCGTAACACTTACAGATACTCACGGTAACGCGCTTTCTTGGTCTAGTGCTGGTGCACTTGGTTTCCGTGGATCTCGTAAATCTACTCCATTCGCTGCGCAAATGGCTGCTGAAACTGCTGCTAAAGCTGCAATGGAGCACGGTTTAAAAACTTTAGAGGTTACTGTTAAAGGTCCTGGTGCTGGTCGTGAAGCTGCAATTCGTGCTCTTCAAGCTGCAGGTCTAGAAGTAACAGCAATTAGAGATGTTACTCCAGTTCCTCATAATGGATGTCGTCCACCAAAACGTCGTCGTGTGTAATTTTTCTGTATAGAATTTTCCCTTTTGTCTATAATGGATATGATGCATTATCGAGAAATTTCGTACAGAAACATCGCTTGTTGTGCACAATCGGGAACTGCCTAAGGGGGACTTTCGGTTAGACAGAGGTTATACCTTTGTTTAACCGGGGTTTCGACGTTTTGAAGGAGGGTTTAGTTAATGATTGAAATCGAAAAGCCGAAAATCGAAACGGTTGAACTTAACGAAGATGCTAAATATGGTAAATTCGTAATTGAACCGCTTGAGCGTGGATATGGTACTACGTTGGGTAACTCCTTACGTCGTATTCTTTTATCTTCACTCCCTGGTGCCGCTGTTACTGCTATCCAAATCGATGGCGTATTACATGAATTTTCAACAGTTGAGGGCGTAGTAGAAGACGTTACAACGATCATCTTAAACTTGAAAAAGTTAGCTCTTAAAATCTACTCTGAAGAAGAGAAGACGTTGGAAATTGATGTGCAGGGCGAAGGTATTGTCACAGCTGCTGATATTACTCACGATAGTGATGTAGAAATCTTAAATCCAGATTTACACATTGCAACGTTAGCAAAAGATGCGCATTTCCGCGTGCGTTTAACTGCAAAGCGTGGCCGTGGGTATACGCCAGCTGATGCAAATAAAAGCGAAGATCAACCAATAGGAGTAATTCCTATTGATTCTATTTATACTCCAGTATCACGTGTGACTTACCAAGTGGAAAAGACACGTGTCGGACAAGTGGCTAATTATGATAAGCTTACGCTTGATGTATGGACGGATGGAAGCATCGGGCCAAAAGAAGCTATCTCTTTAGGTGCCAAAATCTTAACTGAGCATTTAAATATCTTTGTTGGTTTAACTGATGAAGCACAAAATGCTGAGATTATGGTCGAGAAGGAAGAAGATCAAAAAGAGAAAGTTCTTGAGATGACTATCGAAGAACTAGACCTTTCTGTTCGTTCTTATAATTGCCTAAAACGTGCAGGAATTAATACTGTACAAGAGCTTGCGAACAAAACAGAAGAAGATATGATGAAAGTTCGTAACTTAGGACGTAAATCCTTAGAAGAAGTTAAACATAAACTTGAGGAATTAGGTTTAGGTTTACGTAAAGACGACTGAGGATTTAAACCCATCAACAAAGGAGGGAACTACGAATGGCATACAGAAAATTAGGCCGTACAAGTGCGCAACGTAAAGCTATGTTACGTGACTTAGCTACTGATTTAATTATCAACGAGCGCATCCAAACGACAGAAACTCGTGCAAAAGAACTTCGTTCTGTAGTGGAAAAAATGATCACTTTAGGTAAACGCGGAGATCTTCATGCTCGTCGTCAAGCAGCAGCTTTCATTCGCAATGAAGTAGCTAACGCTGAGACTGGTCAAGATGCACTTCAAAAACTATTCGCTGATGTAGCTCCACGCTATGCTGAGCGCCAAGGCGGATACACTCGTATTGCAAAAATTGGTCCACGTCGCGGAGACGCAGCACCAATGGTAATTATCGAGTTAGTATAATGATAATTAAAAGGGCAGGACAGTTCTTTTCAAGAAACTGGTCATGGCCCTTTTTTTTAAATATAAAAATAGGCTTACTTGGCGAAGGAAAGGGTGCCTTGTATTGAAAAAAGAGAAACTTCGGACAGAAAATATATCATTTCAATATCCTGGTGCAGCCACTTATGCATTAAAAGATGTTTCATTCTCCTTATATGAAGGAGAATGGGTATCTGTTATTGGACAAAACGGTTCTGGGAAGTCTACACTTGCAAAATTATTGAATGGTTTGTTTTTGCCGGAAGCAGGGACAATTACAGTAAATGATACAATGGTTTTGTCAGAGGAAACGGTATGGGATGTTCGAAAACAAATTGGAATGGTATTTCAAAATCCAGATAATCAATTTGTTGGAACAACAGTGCAAGATGACGTTGTCTTTGGTTTAGAGAATATCGGAATGCCAAGAGAGCAAATGGTAGAAAGATTAGATCAGGCCTTACGACTAGTCCGTATGGAAGATTTTCTTAATGATGAGCCACATTCGTTATCTGGTGGGCAAAAGCAGCGAGTAGCAATAGCAGGCGTTTTAGCACTTCAGCCGTCTATTTTGATATTAGATGAAGCAACGTCAATGCTAGACCCTCAAGGGAGACGTGAAGTGGTAGAAACGGTTAGACAACTTGTTAATGAAAAAGGTATTACCGTGTTATCAATTACGCACGATTTAGAAGAAGCGGCACAGTCAGACCGTGTCATTATTTTAAATAAGGGAGAGATATTAGAGGAAGGGACTCCAGAACAAATTTTCAAGTCCTCTCATATGCTCCAAGAAATTGGATTAGATGTACCATTTTCAGTGAAAATAGCAGAATTATTAAAAAGAAATGAAATTCTCTTGCAAAATACGCATCTTACAATGGAAAGCTTGGTGAACGAACTTTGGAGATTACATTCCAAAAAGTAGAACATCGTTATCAATATAAAACTCCATTTGAAAGACGCGCACTTTATGATGTAGACGTGTCGTTTCCAAGTGGGGGCTATTATGCCATTATCGGTCATACTGGTTCAGGTAAGTCGACGATGATTCAACATTTAAATGGTTTATTGCAGCCGACAAATGGCACAGTTCAAATTGGTGAACATTTCATTTCGGCAGGAAAGAAAGAAAAAAAGCTAAAGTCACTACGTAAAAAGGTAGGTGTTGTCTTTCAATTCCCAGAACATCAGTTGTTTGAAGAGACTGTGGAGAAAGATATTTGCTTCGGACCTACTAATTTTGGTGTATCTGTAGAAGAAGCGAAGCAAAAGGCAAGAGAGGCAATTCAACTTGTAGGGTTAGAACCAGAACTGTTAGTACGTTCACCATTTGAGTTAAGTGGTGGGCAAATGAGGCGTGTTGCGATAGCAGGCGTATTAGCGATGGAACCCGAAGTGCTCGTATTAGATGAACCTACAGCAGGACTAGATCCAAAAGGGCAAAATGAACTTATGGAGATGTTTTATAAGCTACATAAGGAGAAAGGCCTTACAGTTATCCTTGTAACGCATAATATGGAGGATGCTGCTAAATATGCCGAGCAGATTGTAGTCATGCATAAAGGAACGGTCTTTTTGCAAGGAAGTGCAGAGGAAGTATTTTCACATGCTGATGAACTAGAGAAAATTGGTGTGGATCTTCCTATGTCTTTAAAGTATAAACGTGCAATTGAAGAGAAGTTTGGCATTTCAATCCCAAAGGCTACCTTATCTTTAGAGGATCTTACTCATGAAGTTGTGCAGGTGTTACGAAAAGGTGGTCATGAATCATGCAGCAGTTGATTATTGGAAGATATATTCCAGGGAATTCTCTTATTCATCAACTTGATCCACCTACGAAGCTGCTGATTGTCTTTTTATATGTATTTGTTGTTTTCTTAGCAAATAATGCGATTTCATATGGATTTTTATTTTTATATGCACTCATTGCTTTATTTTTTGCAAAAGTGCCGATTCGTTATGTACTTTCGGGCTTAAAACCAATTCTATGGATTTTTCTTTTTACATTTTTCCTGCATATTTTAACAAATAAAGAAGGGGAAGTACTATTCCAGCTTGGTTGGTTTTCGATACATGAAAAAGGATTAGAGCAAGGAATATACATTTCTATACGATTCTTCGTTATTATTTTAATGACGACATTATTAACGTTAACGACGACACCCATTGAGATTACAGATGGTTTGGAGACGTTATTAAAGCCGTTGAAGCGTATAAAAGTTCCTGTTCATGAAATCGCATTAATGATGTCAATTTCTCTTCGTTTTATCCCGACATTAATGGATGAAACGAGTAAAATAATGAAGGCACAATCGTCACGTGGTATTGATTTTGCAGGGGGACCGATAAAAGATAGGATGAAAGCTATCATTTCACTACTCGTTCCTCTATTTATCAGTGCTTTTAAGCGTGCAGAAGACTTAGCAATTGCTATGGAAGCCCGTGGATATCAAAGTGGCGAAGGACGTACTAAATTTAGGCAACTACGCTGGAAAACAAGCGATACTGTAACGATTATAAGCTTACTTTGTTTAGCTTGTATTTTGGCATGGGTGCGATCGTAATGGAGAATAAAGAAATGGATAGAATAAAATGTACGGTTGCATATGATGGCATGCATTTTTGTGGTTATCAAATTCAACCGCAGCATCGTACTGTTCAACAAGAAATAGAGAAAGCTTTACAGAAATTGCATAAAGGGGAACTTGTTCGTGTTCAGGCATCGGGCAGAACAGATTCTACTGTTCATGCTAAAGGACAAGTGATACACTTTGATACACCGTTGTCTCTTGAAGAGTGGCAATGGAGCAATGCATTAAACACTATGTTACCAGATGATATTGTTATCACACAGGTAGAGAAAAAAACAGAAGAATTTCACGCACGTTACGGTGTCGAGAGAAAAGAATATCGTTATCGTGTATTATTATCAAAGACTGCGGATGTATTCCGTAGAAATTACGTATATCAATATCCATATCCGCTCGAAATAAATGCTATAAGAAAAGCGATCCCTTATTTTATTGGAACGCATGATTTCACTTCTTTTTGTTCGGCAAAAACTGACAAAAAAGATAAAGTGAGAACAATTTATGAAATCGAGCTAATTGAGCAGGACGACGAATTAATTTTTCGTTTTGTAGGTAATGGATTTTTATATAATATGGTCAGGATTATTGTTGGTACGTTACTGAGCGTAGGGCAAGGAAAGCTTGATCCGGATAGCATTCCAGAGATTTTAGCGAAACAAAATCGTCAGTTTGCTGGAAAGATGGCTCCTGGTCATGGGCTTTATTTATGGCAGGTAAACTATAACAACTAATCCTGGTGTAACATTTGCTTGACATTAGAAACTCAAAAGTATATCATAACATATGGTATTGTTTCTAAAACCACGATTAGCCCCGGAAGGAAATCGTGTTTAAGATAAACAATAGATTTTTTCTATGGAAAAGATAACGAGGAGGGAAACACATGCGTACGACTTTTATGGCAAAAGCTAACGAAGTTGAGCGTAAATGGTATGTGGTTGATGCTGAAGGTCAAACTTTAGGTCGCCTTGCTAGTGAAGTAGCATCCATTTTACGTGGTAAAAACAAACCTACATTTACACCACACGTTGACACGGGTGATCATGTAATTATTATTAACGCTGAGAAAATTCATTTAACAGGTAATAAATTAAACGATAAAATTTACTACCGTCACACTAACCACCCAGGTGGACTTAAACAAAGAACAGCTCTTGAAATGCGTACAAACTACCCTGTACAAATGTTAGAGCTTGCAATTAAAGGCATGCTTCCAAAAGGACGCTTAGGCCGTCAAGTTTCTAAGAAACTAAACGTGTATGCTGGAGCAGAGCATCCACACCAAGCACAAAAACCAGAAGTTTACGAACTTCGCGGATAATCAATTAAAGGAGGGCTTACTTTGGCACAGGTTCAATACTATGGCACTGGACGTCGTAAGAGTTCAGTAGCGCGCGTACGCCTAGTTCCAGGCGAAGGACGCGTTATCATTAACGGTCGTGATTTTGAAAACTATATCCCATTTGCTGCATTACGTGAAGTAGTGAAACAACCTCTAGTTGCAACAGAAACTTTAGGTAACTACGATGTACTTGTAAACGTAAATGGTGGTGGATACACTGGTCAAGCTGGTGCTATTCGTCACGGTATTTCTCGCGCTTTATTAAAAGCTGATCCAGAATACCGTCTAACACTAAAACGTGCAGGTCTATTAACTCGTGACGCACGTATGAAAGAGCGTAAAAAATACGGTCTTAAAGGCGCACGTCGTGCACCTCAGTTCTCAAAACGTTAATTTTTGCGAACTACAAACCCCAACCATTTTGGTTGGGGTTTTTTATGTTTCATTCCTCTTTTGAAATTTTTGTAGTTTGGAATATTTTAGTGCTATCCTCTCGCGTATGCTTCTTCTTTAGAAGTTTAGACTAATACGTATTAGGGAGGTTTATAAGTACTATGAATGTCATTGTCAGCTTACAAGAAAAACAAAAAGAAAAGCAGTTGAAATATGAGCGGAAGATGCTGCGGGAATTATCATTAAAAACATTACGTTCAAATATTAGAGATGCCTTTCAGATGCAGGAACTTCATCGTCAGTATGAAGATTACTGCATTGAATTAGGGATAGAATCGTATTTATTAGGAGCGAGATATAGTAAATTTGGTTATTATGGCGAATCGCTCTTTGATGTGAAATATAGGGCCTTAGAAGAAGAGCAACAATTAACGGAAACACTATTTCAATTTTTAACGAGCATGACTATGCGGGAGATTAAGTTACAAGATGAGGAATTACTTTTTGAATCTTGCCAGCAGTTTATCGGCTTATGGTGGCAGGAAGGATATGAAAAAGGTGAAAGAAGATATCGATTAAAGCTTCATTAAGACAAGCATAAACTTTCCTCTTGTCCCATATAAGTAATTAGAGGGACTAGCTGGAGGAGGAAAGGTATGAAGAGAATTCGAATTATCTCTTTTGCACTCGCTGCGGTTATTTTGTTTTTTTTAGTCAAACAAGAATTTCAAATTACAAAATCGTGGCGAGCTTGGAATTTACCCTTATCAGGGAAAGTAATCGTATTAGATGCTGGGCATGGTGGACCAGACGGAGGGGCTGTTGGTGGCAAGGATATTGTAGAAAAAGATATTACGCTTGAGATTACAAAGAAGGTGCAAGATTATTTACAAGAGCAAGGTGCACTAGTTATTTTAACGCGTGAGGGAGATTATGATTTAGCCCAGAAAGATACAAAGTCATATAGTAGACGTAAAGCAGAAGATTTAAAAAAACGTGTAGAGATTATTAATAAACCCGATGTAGATTTTTTTGCAAGTATCCATTTAAATGCTTTAACTAGTAGTGGATCAAAGGGCGCACAAACGTTCTATTACCGTTCTTCAATTGAAAATGAACGTGCTGCAAAATTTATACAAGCTGAGTTGAGAACGAGTTTAGAGAATACAAATCGTTCTGCTAAAACAATTTCTCATGTGTATTTATTAAAGTATGCGAAAAACCCAGGTGCTTTAATTGAAGCTGGCTTTTTATCGAATGTAAATGAAAGGTATATGTTAAATTCGGAGAAATATCAGCAAAAGGTAGCAGCTGCAGTATATCGTGGTATATTACGTTATTTCACGGAAAAAGGAAATCCTCCAGAATAAGGAGGATTTTTTTGCGTTTCTCTCGTTAACGAAGTTTTCCGAAAATATGTTATACTGGAAATGTAAACGCATTTATTTCAAAAGTAAAGAGAGATATATTTAATTAACATTATGTTATTTTTCATACAGGGGGCTGGGCTAATTATGGTAACGAAAGAGCAAGTAGTGGAAGCGTTAGAAGGGATTGTAGATCCGTTTTTACATAAAACGTTAAAAGAAACAGGGGCAATTAAAGAGGTAACAGTCAAGCCTGAGAAGGAACATGTAAGTGTTAAAATTGCAATCGTAAAAACTGGTACCGCGGAACAAATGCAATTGCAATCTGGAATTGTAAAGTTAGTAAAAGAACTAGGAGCAGCAACAGTAGGGCTTCGCTTTGCAGAATTTACAGAAGAAGAATTAGCTCAGTTTGCACCAGAACAAGAAGAAGAGCAAACTGAATCTTTATTGTCACCAAATTCGAAAACGACATTTTTAGCAGTGGCGAGTGGAAAAGGTGGAGTAGGGAAATCAACAGTTTCTGTTAACCTTGCTATTGCTTTAGCTCGTCTAGGGAAAAAAGTTGGTATCATTGATGCTGATATTTATGGTTTTAGCGTACCTGATATGATGGGGATAGAAAAACGCCCTGTAGTAAGAGGAGATAAAATCATTCCAGTGGAGCGTCTAGGTGTAAAGGTAATCTCAATGGGATTCTTTGTAGAAGATAATGCACCGGTTATTTGGAGAGGGCCTATGCTCGGGAAAATGTTAAATCACTTCTTTACGGAAGTAGAGTGGGGCGATTTAGATTATTTAGTTTTAGATTTACCACCAGGTACAGGTGATGTTGCGCTAGACTTACATTCGATGTTGCCGGCTTGTAAAGAGATTATTGTCACAACACCGCATCCAACAGCGGCATTTGTAGCAGCACGTGCTGGAGCAATGGCTTTACGTACAGAACATAGTATTCTTGGTGTTGTTGAAAATATGGCTTATTTTGAAAGTAAAACAACTGGCGAAAAAGAATATGTGTTTGGAAGAGGTGGTGGAGATAAACTAGCTACAGAACTTCAAACAGAAGTACTTGGCCGAATCCCGCTTCAACAACCTGATTGGAATAAAGAAGATTTTGCGCCGTCAGTATATGAAGATACGCATACGACAGGTCTTATTTATCGCACAATAGCTGAAGCGGTAATTGATAAAACAACTGTTGCGCAAAAATAAAATAATAATGAGTGGATGATACATGTATTGTCCACTCATTATTATCGTTATTATTTTTACTGCTGTTCCTTTTTACCTTCTTGGGAACCACCTTCACCGCCGGCTTCCTTTTTATCAGAACCACTTTTTTCGGCTTTTTGGACACCTTTACTAATAATATCAATCATCTTAGCTTGGAAGAGTGGGCTTTCAGCAGTTTCTGTTAATACTTGTTGTAAATATTGACGGTATTCTTTGCTCTTCATTGTTTGTAACATCATTTTTTCTACTTCAGGGTTTTTCATAATTTCTATAACGCCTGCTTGGTATTCAGGGTCTTTTAGTAATGTTTTCATTAAGGCTGTTTGTTCTTTTCCCATACTTTTAGCGAATTTCGATGAGAACTCAGGGTCTTTAAAGAGCTTTTCCCAGAATTGTTGCCCTTTATCGGATACCATTGCATCTTCAATCGTTTTCTTTACTACTGTTTCATCTAGTATGAGTGCTTGTTTCATTTTTTCATCAGTTAACACATCTTGAATGGCTTTCTTACCTTGATCGGTTTTTAAAATATCAACAATCATTTTCTTCGTTTGATCATAATCAAGTTCGGACTTTGCTTCTTTTTCTTGTGCACATGCTACAAGTACAAGAAATAGAAAAGAAGAAGTCAAAACGAGCAGCATCCGTTTCATAAGTTGGAACTCCTTTCAGCACAGTTCTCTCTTTTTAATATAAATATCTTTAAGGAATTTATACATGAACATGGCTAGCTTTTTGAAATTGTCATTGATACAATTTAATTAGAAATATAAGGATAATGGGGGATGTGTTGTGAATAGCCGCAAGTGGGTTCGACTATTTTTTACGACGTTGTTTCTTGGTGGGGTTAGTACAGTCATTATTGGATTTGTTTTAGAGTGGGACAAGTACGCTAAATTTTTTAAAAATTTCGACGGAAAGGAAATTTTGGCAGTTTCCTTCTGGTTGATGGGTGTAGGATTTATTTTTAGTGTGATAAGTCAAATGGGGTTCTTTGCCTATTTAACAATCCATCGTTTTGGATTAGGGATGTTTAGGTCATCTTCTTTATGGAATATAGTCCAGCTCTTCTTCATTGCATTCGTTTTATTTGATTTTGTGTATTTAAGATCGGTATTGATTGCAAATGGGGAAATTTCATTAGGGAATAACATACTTGTTGCTGGTGTGTTATTTATGTTTGGTGCCATCGTTGCTTATATAAAAAGTAAGGAAACGAATAAAAAGGCATTTGTGCCAGCTTTGTTCTTTATGGTGGTTGTAACAATTCTTGAGTGGGTACCAGCACTTCGAATTAATGATACAGATTGGTTGTATTTAATGGTGATACCACTTTTATTATGTAATGCATATCAGTTACTTATATTACATCGTTTAATTGGAAAGACGAGTAAGTCGGCCTAATTAAGAGAGTTTTTACGCAGGGTAGTTGTACGAATGAAAATATCGGGATAAAAAAGCTCTATTACCTGAACGAAAGGTAGTAGAGCTTTTTATGTGTAAAAAATTATTGGACATCTTTACTTTTCGTACTTGTGTTGGAAATAAGTTGTGATACGGATATTTGCTCATAGCCGTCACTCTTTAATTTCTGTAGAAGCAGTGGTAAAGCTTTATTTGTTTGAAGAGCAGAATCGGATGCATGTAATAAGACGATATCTCCACCTTTTAAATTATTAGAGACGGTGGAAACAATATTGTTTACGCCAGGGTTTTTCCAATCGTTTGAGTTATTACTCCAATGAACGACAGTGTATCCGAGTGATTCTGCTATTTTAAGTGTTGCCTTGTTAAAGTCTCCACTAGGTGGACGCAATAGTTTAATTTGTTTCACACCGAGTTTTGTAAAAACATCTTGTGCTCGCAGAAGATCTCTTCGTATTTCATTTGCCTCTAGAGAAGTGTAGGACGTGTAATTATAACCCATACTACCGATTTCATGTCCATCTTTTATGATGCGTTCAACAACATCAGGGTGTCTTTCTGCCCATGCAGCAGAAAGGAAGAAGGTTGCATTCTTAATATCTCTTTCTTTAAGTGTATCAAGGATTGGAATTGCTTTTTTGTCTCCCCAACTAATATCAAACGTGAATGCAACTTGTTTTTTAGAGGTGTCGCCTTTGTAAATAACTTTAGGTCCTGTAGCGGTTGAAAAAGCAGACTCGTGTGAATATGTTTTCAAAAAGAGTAGCCATGCTGTAAATAAGGAAAGTATCACTATTAAGCTAATGTGTTTAAAGTTTCTTTTACTCGTAATAAAAAAGAAAAACATAATATTACGCCCCTTTGTCCAATCCTTTTCAGTTACATATATGCTGTAAATATAAAAAAGAGAACAAGGGATTAATATCGTAAGTAGTGGATATAATGGATGGTAGGATTTTGTTAAATGAAAATGGGCTTAATTTTTATTGCTCTGGAAGAAATGATTGAGGTGATGATTTGCTTGGGTTTATGTTAACGAAAGAAGAGAAAAAAGAAATGGAATACATATTGAAGAGAGAGTTAGAAGAACTTTTATTTGATTTTGAAGATGAACGTATTCATGACGTTGTAAAAAAGGCAATGGAAGAAAGATATAAAATCATTTTTTGTTTGTTTCGAAGAGTCGCTAATGCAGAAGAATGTATTCGTTATGTAAGAAAAAGAACTTTTTATTAAAAATTGTTGACGTCGATAGATATTATATGATAAATTAATAACCGTCGCTGATGCGGAAACGCAAAAAACGACAAAAAAGAAATTAAAAAACTTAGTTGACATCGAAAAACGAAGATGTTAACATAAGGAAGTCGCAAATGAGCGACCAAGTAGTTCTTTGAAAACTGAACGAAACAAACAACGTGAAACGTCAATTTTTATTTTATGATGCTAGACAAACTAACTTTATTGGAGAGTTTGATCCTGGCTCAGGATGAACGCTGGCGGCGTGCCTAATACATGCAAGTCGAGCGAATGGATTAAGAGCTTGCTCTTATGAAGTTAGCGGCGGACGGGTGAGTAACACGTGGGTAACCTGCCCATAAGACTGGGATAACTCCGGGAAACCGGGGCTAATACCGGATAACATTTTGAACCGCATGGTTCTAAATTGAAAGGCGGCTTCGGCTGTCACTTATGGATGGACCCGCGTCGCATTAGCTAGTTGGTGAGGTAACGGCTCACCAAGGCAACGATGCGTAGCCGACCTGAGAGGGTGATCGGCCACACTGGGACTGAGACACGGCCCAGACTCCTACGGGAGGCAGCAGTAGGGAATCTTCCGCAATGGACGAAAGTCTGACGGAGCAACGCCGCGTGAGTGATGAAGGCTTTCGGGTCGTAAAACTCTGTTGTTAGGGAAGAACAAGTGCTAGTTGAATAAGCTGGCACCTTGACGGTACCTAACCAGAAAGCCACGGCTAACTACGTGCCAGCAGCCGCGGTAATACGTAGGTGGCAAGCGTTATCCGGAATTATTGGGCGTAAAGCGCGCGCAGGTGGTTTCTTAAGTCTGATGTGAAAGCCCACGGCTCAACCGTGGAGGGTCATTGGAAACTGGGAGACTTGAGTGCAGAAGAGGAAAGTGGAATTCCATGTGTAGCGGTGAAATGCGTAGAGATATGGAGGAACACCAGTGGCGAAGGCGACTTTCTGGTCTGTAACTGACACTGAGGCGCGAAAGCGTGGGGAGCAAACAGGATTAGATACCCTGGTAGTCCACGCCGTAAACGATGAGTGCTAAGTGTTAGAGGGTTTCCGCCCTTTAGTGCTGAAGTTAACGCATTAAGCACTCCGCCTGGGGAGTACGGCCGCAAGGCTGAAACTCAAAGGAATTGACGGGGGCCCGCACAAGCGGTGGAGCATGTGGTTTAATTCGAAGCAACGCGAAGAACCTTACCAGGTCTTGACATCCTCTGACAACCCTAGAGATAGGGCTTCTCCTTCGGGAGCAGAGTGACAGGTGGTGCATGGTTGTCGTCAGCTCGTGTCGTGAGATGTTGGGTTAAGTCCCGCAACGAGCGCAACCCTTGATCTTAGTTGCCATCATTAAGTTGGGCACTCTAAGGTGACTGCCGGTGACAAACCGGAGGAAGGTGGGGATGACGTCAAATCATCATGCCCCTTATGACCTGGGCTACACACGTGCTACAATGGACGGTACAAAGAGCTGCAAGACCGCGAGGTGGAGCTAATCTCATAAAACCGTTCTCAGTTCGGATTGTAGGCTGCAACTCGCCTACATGAAGCTGGAATCGCTAGTAATCGCGGATCAGCATGCCGCGGTGAATACGTTCCCGGGCCTTGTACACACCGCCCGTCACACCACGAGAGTTTGTAACACCCGAAGTCGGTGGGGTAACCTTTTGGAGCCAGCCGCCTAAGGTGGGACAGATGATTGGGGTGAAGTCGTAACAAGGTAGCCGTATCGGAAGGTGCGGCTGGATCACCTCCTTTCTATGGAGAATTGATAAGCGCTGCTTATCAATATAAGTTTCCGTGTTTCGTTTTGTTCAGTTTTGAGAGAACTATCTCTCATATATAAATGTATGTTCTTTGAAAACTAGATAACAGTGTAGCTCATATTTTTTAATTTTTAGTTTGGTTAAGTTAGAAAGGGCGCACGGTGGATGCCTTGACACTAGGAGTCGATGAAGGACGGGACTAACGCCGATATGCTTCGGGGAGCTGTAAGTAAGCTTTGATCCGAAGATTTCCGAATGGGGAAACCCACCATACGTAATGGTATGGTATCCTTATCTGAATACATAGGGTAAGGAAGACAGACCCAGGGAACTGAAACATCTAAGTACCTGGAGGAAGAGAAAGCAAATGCGATTTCCTGAGTAGCGGCGAGCGAAACGGAACATAGCCCAAACCAAGAGGCTTGCCTCTTGGGGTTGTAGGACATTCTATACGGAGTTACAAAGGAACGAGGTAGACGAAGCGACCTGGAAAGGTCCGTCGTAGAGGGTAACAACCCCGTAGTCGAAACTTCGTTCTCTCTTGAATGTATCCTGAGTACGGCGGAACACGTGAAATTCCGTCGGAATCTGGGAGGACCATCTCCCAAGGCTAAATACTCCCTAGTGATCGATAGTGAACCAGTACCGTGAGGGAAAGGTGAAAAGCACCCCGGAAGGGGAGTGAAAGAGATCCTGAAACCGTGTGCCTACAAATAGTCAGAGCCCGTTAACGGGTGATGGCGTGCCTTTTGTAGAATGAACCGGCGAGTTACGATCCCGTGCGAGGTTAAGCTGAAGAGGCGGAGCCGCAGCGAAAGCGAGTCTGAATAGGGCGTTTAGTACGTGGTCGTAGACCCGAAACCAGGTGATCTACCCATGTCCAGGGTGAAGTTCAGGTAACACTGAATGGAGGCCCGAACCCACGCACGTTGAAAAGTGCGGGGATGAGGTGTGGGTAGCGGAGAAATTCCAATCGAACCTGGAGATAGCTGGTTCTCCCCGAAATAGCTTTAGGGCTAGCCTTAAGTGTAAGAGTCTTGGAGGTAGAGCACTGATTGGACTAGGGGTCCTCATCGGATTACCGAATTCAGTCAAACTCCGAATGCCAATGACTTATCCTTAGGAGTCAGACTGCGAGTGATAAGATCCGTAGTCAAAAGGGAAACAGCCCAGACCGCCAGCTAAGGTCCCAAAGTGTGTATTAAGTGGAAAAGGATGTGGAGTTGCTTAGACAACTAGGATGTTGGCTTAGAAGCAGCCACCATTTAAAGAGTGCGTAATAGCTCACTAGTCGAGTGACTCTGCGCCGAAAATGTACCGGGGCTAAATACACCACCGAAGCTGCGGATTGATACCAATGGTATCAGTGGTAGGGGAGCGTTCTAAGGACAGTGAAGTCAGACCGGAAGGACTGGTGGAGTGCTTAGAAGTGAGAATGCCGGTATGAGTAGCGAAAGACGGGTGAGAATCCCGTCCACCGAATGCCTAAGGTTTCCTGAGGAAGGCTCGTCCGCTCAGGGTTAGTCAGGACCTAAGCCGAGGCCGACAGGCGTAGGCGATGGACAACAGGTTGATATTCCTGTACCACCTCTTTATCGTTTGAGCAATGGAGGGACGCAGAAGGATAGAAGAAGCGTGCGATTGGTTGTGCACGTCCAAGCAGTTAGGCTGATAAGTAGGCAAATCCGCTTATCGTGAAGGCTGAGCTGTGATGGGGAAGCTCCTTATGGAGCGAAGTCTTTGATTCCCCGCTGCCAAGAAAAGCTTCTAGCGAGATAAAAGGTGCCTGTACCGCAAACCGACACAGGTAGGCGAGGAGAGAATCCTAAGGTGTGCGAGAGAACTCTGGTTAAGGAACTCGGCAAAATGACCCCGTAACTTCGGGAGAAGGGGTGCTTTCTTAACGGAAAGCCGCAGTGAATAGGCCCAAGCGACTGTTTAGCAAAAACACAGCTCTCTGCGAAGCCGTAAGGCGAAGTATAGGGGGTGACACCTGCCCGGTGCTGGAAGGTTAAGGAGAGGGGTTAGCGTAAGCGAAGCTCTGAACTGAAGCCCCAGTAAACGGCGGCCGTAACTATAACGGTCCTAAGGTAGCGAAATTCCTTGTCGGGTAAGTTCCGACCCGCACGAAAGGTGTAACGATTTGGGCACTGTCTCAACCAGAGACTCGGTGAAATTATAGTACCTGTGAAGATGCAGGTTACCCGCGACAGGACGGAAAGACCCCGTGGAGCTTTACTGTAGCCTGATATTGAATTTTGGTACAGTTTGTACAGGATAGGCGGGAGCCTTTGAAACCGGAGCGCTAGCTTCGGTGGAGGCGCTGGTGGGATACCGCCCTGACTGTATTGAAATTCTAACCTACGGGTCTTATCGACCCGGGAGACAGTGTCAGGTGGGCAGTTTGACTGGGGCGGTCGCCTCCTAAAGTGTAACGGAGGCGCCCAAAGGTTCCCTCAGAATGGTTGGAAATCATTCGTAGAGTGCAAAGGCATAAGGGAGCTTGACTGCGAGACCTACAAGTCGAGCAGGGACGAAAGTCGGGCTTAGTGATCCGGTGGTTCCGCATGGAAGGGCCATCGCTCAACGGATAAAAGCTACCCCGGGGATAACAGGCTTATCTCCCCCAAGAGTCCACATCGACGGGGAGGTTTGGCACCTCGATGTCGGCTCATCGCATCCTGGGGCTGTAGTCGGTCCCAAGGGTTGGGCTGTTCGCCCATTAAAGCGGTACGCGAGCTGGGTTCAGAACGTCGTGAGACAGTTCGGTCCCTATCCGTCGTGGGCGTAGGAAATTTGAGAGGAGCTGTCCTTAGTACGAGAGGACCGGGATGGACGCACCGCTGGTGTACCAGTTGTTCTGCCAAGGGCATAGCTGGGTAGCTATGTGCGGAAGGGATAAGTGCTGAAAGCATCTAAGCATGAAGCCTCCCTCAAGATGAGATTTCCCATAGCGTAAGCTAGTAAGATCCCTGAAAGATGATCAGGTTGATAGGTTCGAGGTGGAAGCATGGTGACATGTGGAGCTGACGAATACTAATAGATCGAGGACTTAACCATATAATATGTAGCAAATGTTATCTAGTTTTGAAGGAATATATAATTTTCTTCTTGACATTTCGAAAGAAATGTTTATAATGATAAAAGTCTGGTAATGATGGCAGAGAGGTCACACCCGTTCCCATACCGAACACGGAAGTTAAGCTCTCTAGCGCCGATGGTAGTTGGGACCTTGTCCCTGTGAGAGTAGGACATTGCCAGGCTAATATTATTCCGCAGTAGCTCAGTGGTAGAGCTATCGGCTGTTAACCGATCGGTCGTAGGTTCGAGTCCTACCTGCGGAGCCATTATGCTTCCATAGCTCAGCTGGTAGAGCACTTCCATGGTAAGGAAGAGGTCACCGGTTCAAGCCCGGTTGGAAGCTTGGGAATAGGTTTAAAACTTTTTTGGCCCGTTGGTCAAGTGGTTAAGACACCGCCCTTTCACGGCGGTAACACGGGTTCGAATCCCGTACGGGTCACCACTTTTGGAGGATTAGCTCAGCTGGGAGAGCACCTGCCTTACAAGCAGGGGGTCGGCGGTTCGATCCCGTCATCCTCCACCATATATATTTTAAATGTCGGAGGGGTAGCGAAGTGGCTAAACGCGGCGGACTGTAAATCCGCTCCTTCGGGTTCGGCAGTTCGAATCTGCCCCCCTCCACCATTTTCTTTAAAATAACCTGAGAGGGTTTATTTTTTTGAAAAGATAACCATACTAGTAAATATTAATGGGCTATAGCCAAGCGGTAAGGCAACGGACTTTGACTCCGTCATGCGCTGGTTCGAATCCAGCTAGCCCAGCCATTTACGAGCCATTAGCTCAGTTGGTAGAGCATCTGACTTTTAATCAGAGGGTCGAAGGTTCGAGTCCTTCATGGCTCACCATTTTCGCGGAAGTAGTTCAGTGGTAGAATACAACCTTGCCAAGGTTGGGGTCGCGGGTTCGAATCCCGTCTTCCGCTTAATTACTAAGGGGCCTTAGCTCAGCTGGGAGAGCGCCTGCCTTGCACGCAGGAGGTCAGCGGTTCGATCCCGCTAGGCTCCATCTAATAGAGAAAGCTTACATCATATGATGTAAGCTTTTTTTGTGTTTAAAAAGACAACTTTCATACTTGTCATTTAAAATGGAGAAAACGTGAAAATAAAGGATGGGGATAATTATGAAAGTTGTTATTGCATCTGATTCATATAAAGAAAGCTTAACAGCTATAGAAGTATGTGAAGCTATTGAAAGAGGTTTTGGAGCAATTTTTCCTAAAGCAGAGTACGTAAAAATACCAATTGGAGATGGAGGGGAAGGAACGGTCGATTCCCTTGTTGATGCTACAAGCGGGAGGATTATATCATTTCATGTGACAGGACCGCTTAGAGAGAGCGTACAAGCCTTTTACGGTATGTCTAAAGATAAAAAGACAGCGTTTATTGAAATGGCAGCAGCATCAGGTTTACAACACGTTCCGGCTAAAAAGCGAAACCCACTTATTACGACGACGAAAGGAACAGGAGAACTTATACTACATGCGCTAGACGAAGGAGCTGAGCATATCATTTTAGGACTTGGGGGAAGTGCTACAAATGATGGAGGAGCGGGTATGTTGTCAGCTTTAGGAGTCAGGTTTATAAATGGAAAAGGAGAAGTAATAGAGCCGTCTGGTGGAACGTTACATTCGATTGTCTCTATTGATTTTTCACAAATGGATTCACGCTTAAAGCATATAAAGATAGAAGCAGCATGTGATGTAGATAATCCGTTAGTTGGAATAAAAGGAGCATCTTTCGTATTTGGACGACAAAAGGGTGCGGATGAAGAGATGATGAAAGAGCTGGATGAGAATTTAAAGCATTATGCGCATATCCTTAAACAATACCTATTTTGCGACGTATCTAAAATACCTGGTGCAGGAGCTGCAGGAGGTATGGGAGCAGCTGTTATTGCAGTGCTAAAGGGAGGCTTGCGGAGAGGAATTGAAATTGTATTAGATTATACAAATTTTGATAAGCATATAGAAGGTGCAGATTTAATTATAACTGGCGAAGGGAGAATAGATGAACAAACAGCATATGGAAAGGCACCAGTAGGTGTTGCGGAGCGTGCAAAGCGTCTTCATATTCCTGTCATTGCGATTGGGGGATCAGTATCTCCGAATTACTCGGCTGTTCATGAAAAAGGAGTTGATGCAGTATTTAGTATTACAACAAGTCCGATGACATTAGAGGAGGCATATAAAGTAGCAGAAGAGAATATTGAAATGACAGCAAAGAATATTGCAGCAGTGTGGAAAATAGCATCAGAAAAACACTTCTAAATGCGGGAGTGTTTTTTATTATTATCTGATAATAATGATAGTAGTTGCTTCATTAAGTTAACTTTATACATAGAATAGTCTTAACATTTTGATTTTGTAGTGGATATAAGTGAATAATTTGTATATCCATACAGAAAAATGTCGAGTTGAGTCAGAGTATATAAAAGATTTAAAATATTTAGTGAAGGCACAAAAGGGGGATACTATCTATGAAAAAAGAAATTTCAGTTATTGGAGTTCCAATGGATTTAGGCCAGATGCGTCGTGGAGTTGATATGGGGCCGAGCGCAATCCGTTATGCAGGTGTAATTGAAAGAATTGAAGAAATTGGATATAACGTTAAAGATATGGGAGATATATGTATAGAGAGAGAAAAAGAAGTAGATGTAAATACAAGCTTAAGAAACCTTACACAAGTTGCAACTGTATGTAACGAATTAGCAAGTAAGGTGGATCATATTATAGAAGAAGGGCGTTTTCCACTTGTATTAGGTGGCGATCATAGTATCGCTATTGGTACATTAGCTGGTGTTGCGAAACATTATAAAAACCTAGGTGTTATTTGGTATGATGCACATGGTGATTTAAATACAGAAGAAACTTCACCATCTGGAAATATTCACGGTATGTCACTTGCAGCAAGTTTAGGGTATGGACATCCCACGCTTGTAGATTTATACGGGGCATATCCAAAGGTGAAAAAAGAGAATGTTGTAATTATCGGTGCACGTGCATTAGATGAAGGAGAAAAAGACTTTATTCGAAATGAAGGTATTAAAGTATTTTCAATGCACGAGATTGATCGTATGGGTATGACGGCTGTTATGGAAGAAACAATCGCGTATTTATCTCATACTGATGGTGTGCATTTATCATTAGATTTAGATGGTCTTGATCCTCATGATGCACCAGGAGTTGGAACGCCTGTAATTGGTGGCTTATCTTATCGTGAAAGTCATTTAGCAATGGAGATGTTAGCGGAAGCTGATATTGTTACATCTGCCGAGTTTGTTGAGGTAAATACGATTTTAGATGAGCGAAATAGAACGGCAACAACAGCGGTTGCTTTAATGGGTTCTTTATTCGGTGAAAAACTAAAATAAATGTAAGAAAAGCAACTGAGAAGTTGCTTTTTTTATTTGAAAATAGGCGTATAATAATGATTTATATTATACTGTACGATAAGAATGTTTGACATCTTACCAATTTAGACTAAAGGGGGTTGTTTGTAATTGTCGTTTGTTTCATGTATGGTATAATTAACTAGTTGTTGGAAATACATACAGATAGAGCATAAAACAATATTTCAATATATGGATAGAATTGCTCGTAAGTAGGAGGAAGGGTTAGCATGCCTTTTGAAGATACGACCATTTTGAAATATCTTAGTACGGCATTAGATATTGCCGTTGTATGGTTTATTATATATAAGCTAATTCTCATAATCCGAGGGACGAAAGCTGTTCAACTTTTAAAAGGGATTACAGTTATTATTGTCGTTCGGATGATCAGTATTTTCCTTGAGTTGCGAACGCTATATTGGCTAACTGAACAAGTATTAACGTGGGGATTTTTAGCCGTTATTATTATTTTCCAGCCAGAATTGCGAAGAGCGCTTGAGCAGCTAGGACGCGGGAGTTTATTTTCGCGTACTGGAACTCACGAGGATGATGAGCCTGAAATGGTTGCAACAGCGATAGCGAAAGCAACGGAATATATGGGAAAACGTAGAATTGGTGCATTAATTACCTTGTCAAAAGAGACCGGTATGGGTGATTATGTAGAAACGGGTATTCCGTTAAATGCAAACGTATCATCGGAATTACTCATTAATATTTTCATTCCAAACACACCTCTTCACGATGGAGCAGTAATTATGCAAGGAAGTACTATTAAAGCAGCAGCTTGCTATCTTCCGTTATCGGAAAGTCCATTTATTTCTAAAGAGTTAGGAACTAGGCATCGCGCTGCAATGGGAGTTAGTGAAGTTACTGATAGTATTACAGTAGTTGTGTCGGAAGAAACAGGCCAAATTTCTTTAACGAAAAATGGTAAGTTGCATCGTGATTTGAAGACAGAACAACTGAAAGATATGTTGTTAGCTGAATTTAGTGCGAACGAAAAAACGACTTCTTCGTCTTTATGGAATTGGAGGAGAAAGCGTCATGGATAAGTTAATGGAGAATCATTGGTTTTTAAAGGGGATCTCATTACTATTGGCGTGTATGCTTTTTATGTCAGCGACTTTAACTGAAAAAAATACGACATCGGGGATACTACCTTTTGCAAATGATGCGAAAGAAACATTAACTAATTATGCTATTAACGTTAAGTATGATGAAGAGAAATATATTGTAAGTGGTATTCCGGCAGAGGGCGTTAAGGTGAAGTTAGAGGGTCCAAAAGCAGCAGTTGCTACGGCAAAAGCGAAAAAACAATTTGATATACCAGTTGATTTGAGAGGTAGCGAAAAAGGAACGTATGAAGTTTCTTTGAAAACGAATGGACTTCCAGATGATGTGAAAGGAACAGTTCAGCCATCAACAATTAAAATTACTCTTCATGAAAAAGCGAGAAAATATGTTCATGTAGACTTGAAATTATCAAATGAGGATCAAATGCCAGCTGGTGCTACTCTCGAAAAATCAAACATTAAACCTGATACGGTTGAGGTAGTTGGGACGAAAGAAGAAATTGAAAGTATTTCATCTGCTAAGGCGTATGTTGATTTAAAAGGTGTTAATAAAACTGTTACAAAAACAGCCGAAGTTACATTATACAATAAAGAAGGAAAACGTTTAAATGTAAGAACAAGTCCATCTAAAATTAGTGTAACGTTGAATGTGGCGACGCAAGCTACGGCCAATAATACTGAAAAAACTGTTCCTATAACATATGCGAAAAAGGGGAGTTTACCGGAAGGATTGGCCGTTACAAATATTAGCGTTGAGCCGAGAGAAGTCACGATAGCAGGTCCAAAAGATATATTGGATAATATACAATCGATAGAGGGGGTCGAAGTAGATCTTAGTCAATTGACAGAGTCTACAACATTCGATACCTCTGTTTTATTACCAAAGGGTGTAACAAGTGCGAAGCCAAATCAAGTAAAGGTTTCAGTAGGCGTACAAAAAACAAAACAAACGAAAACAAGAACGATTGATGGTATATCAATTCAAAAAAATGGACTTTCTAAAGACGTTACGGCCCAGTTACTTTCGCCGCAAGATGGGAAGATAAGCGTTGATATTTCAGGAGAAACAAGTATAGTAGATAAAATAACAGCTGCTCAAATAACAGCAGTGATTAATCTACAAAATGTGTCTCCTGGGACGAAGGATGTTGCTATTCAAGTGAGTGGCCCTGGTAATATTTCAATAGAGCCAAAACAAAAAAGTGCTAAAGTTACAATTGTGAAGAAAGAAAATCCTGATAAAGAAGTACAGGGTAACGGTGAGCAACCAAATTCAAATAATAATAAAGATAATCAAACTGAAAAACCAAAAAATCCTGAACCTGAACCTAAGCCTGATCCAGAAAAGGAAAAGGAAAAGGAGAAGGAATCGGAACAAAATAAAGATAAAGAAACTAGCCAAGAGCCAACAGTAGATAATCAAAAAGAGCCAGAAAAAGGAGCGAATCATAATGGGTAAATATTTTGGTACAGATGGAGTACGCGGGGTTGCGAATAAGGAGTTAACACCTGAATTAGCGTTCAAAATTGGACGTTTTGGTGGTTATGTATTAACAAAAGATACAGACCGTCCAAAAGTAATTATCGGCCGTGATACACGTATATCAGGACATATGTTAGAAGGAGCTTTAGTAGCAGGTCTATTATCAACTGGAGCAGAAGTAATGCGTCTTGGTGTTATTTCTACACCAGGTGTTGCTTATTTAACGAAAGCGTTAGATGCACAAGCTGGTGTTATGATTTCTGCATCTCATAATCCAGTACAAGATAACGGAATTAAATTTTTCAGTTCAGACGGTTTTAAATTAACAGATGAGCAAGAAGCAGAAATTGAAGCTTTATTAGACAAAGAAGTGGATGAATTACCACGTCCAACAGGTACGAACCTTGGGCAAGTGAGTGATTATTTTGAAGGTGGACAAAAGTATTTACAATACATTAAACAAACTGTAGAGGAAGATTTCTCAGGTTTACATATCGCTTTAGATTGTGCGCATGGTGCTACGTCTTCTTTAGCTCCGTACTTATTTGCTGATTTAGAAGCTGATATTTCAACAATGGGAACTTCACCAAACGGTATGAACATTAACGATGGAGTAGGTTCTACGCATCCAGAAGTATTAGCTGAATTAGTAAAAGAAAAAGGTGCTGATATTGGTCTTGCTTTCGATGGTGATGGTGACCGTTTAATCGCTGTAGATGAAAAAGGAAACATTGTTGATGGCGATCAAATTATGTTTATTTGTGCAAAGTACATGAAAGAAACTGGTCAACTAAAGCATAATACAGTTGTTTCAACAGTTATGAGTAACTTAGGTTTCTACAAAGCACTTGAAGCTAACGGTATTACAAGTGATAAAACAGCAGTTGGTGACCGCTACGTAATGGAAGAAATGAAGCGCGGAGGTTACAACTTAGGTGGAGAACAATCAGGCCATATTATCTTACTTGATTACATTACAACTGGTGATGGAATGTTAAGTGCACTTCAACTTGTAAACATTATGAAAATGACGAAAAAACCATTATCTGAGCTTGCAGGAGAAATGACAAAATTCCCGCAATTACTAGTAAACGTTCGTGTGACAGATAAAAAACTAGCACTAGAAAACGAAAAAATTAAAGAAATTATTCGTGTTGTAGAGGAAGAAATGAACGGTGATGGCCGCATTCTTGTTCGTCCATCTGGAACAGAACCACTTATTCGTGTAATGGCAGAAGCACCAACACAAGAAGTTTGTGATGCATATGTACATCGCATTGTAGAAGTTGTGAAAGCGGAAGTTGGCGCTGAATAATTTAATAAATTTATTGAAAAGGAGCACAATAAGTGCTCCTTTTTCATATGTTTTATAGATGGTGAAAAAATTTTCATTGACGGTTTATCCATGTTTGTTATAAGATGGTCTTGTTCTTTTTCTCAAAGGAAATATTGTAAATTATAGAAGCGCCAGAACTACAAGTAGTGTAGTTGACGAGGTGGGGTTTATCGAGATTTCGGCGGATGGCTCCCGGTTGTTCATCACAACCGCAAGCTTTTACTTAAATCATTAAGGTGACTTAGTGGACAAAGGTGAAAGTGTGATGAGAGAAAAGGAACGGATACAAACTAGCTGTATAAGTATATACGGACTTAAACTCAATCGAGAGGAAGGTGAAAGCCGTTACAAGCTTACAGGGCTAGCAATATGTAATCCGTTTTTTAGTATAAATAAAAATGGTATCGGACTATGTCGTTACATGTTCGCAGAGCAGTGTAAGCATTTGTAACGGCGACTAAACATGTGTGGAATCGTAGGATTTATTGGAGAGCAAGATGCAAAGGAAATTTTATTAAAAGGTTTAGAAAAGCTAGAATATCGTGGATATGATTCAGCAGGTATTGCAGTACAAGCAGAGAACGGTGTTGTTGTATACAAAGAAAAAGGCCGTATTGCAAAACTTCGCGAAATCGTAGATGAGAACGTAGCAACAAGCGTGGGGATCGGTCACACACGCTGGGCTACACATGGTGTTCCGAGCAAAGTAAACGCGCATCCGCATCAAAGTACATCAAAGCGTTTTACACTAGTTCATAACGGTGTAATTGAAAACTATGAGTTAGTGAAGAAGGAATATTTACAAGATGTAACGTTCGTAAGTGAAACGGATACAGAGGTTATCGTACAGCTTATGGAACAACAAGTGAGCACAGGACTAAGTGTAGAAGAAGCGTTCCGTAATACGCTATCTCTTTTACATGGCTCTTATGCAATCGGATTACTTGATGCTGAAAATCCAAACATGATTTATGTTGCTAAAAACAAAAGCCCGTTATTAGTAGGTGTTGGTGACAACTTTAATGTTGTGGCGAGCGATGCTATGGCGATGTTACAAGTTACAGATCAATTTATTGAATTAATGGATAAAGAAATTGTAATTGTAACGAAAGAAAGTATTACAATTAAAAACTTACAAGGTGAAACGATTGAACGTGCACCGTTTACAGCGGAATTAGACGCAAGTGATATTGAAAAAGGAACATACCCTCATTTCATGCTTAAAGAAATCGATGAGCAACCACTTGTTATCCGTAATATAATTCAAAAGTACCAAGATGAAAATGGCGAGATTGAATTAGATCAAGACATCCGCAATGCGATTTTAGATAGCGATCGTATTTACATCATTGCATGTGGAACAAGTTATCATGCAGGTCTTGTTGGAAAACAATTTATCGAGAAGTTTGCAAAAATGCCAGTTGAAGTGCATGTAGCAAGTGAATTCTCTTATAACATGCCATTATTAACAGAAAGACCATTCTTCATTTACATTTCACAAAGTGGTGAAACAGCTGATAGCCGTGCAGTACTTGTACAAACAAATGAAATGGGTCATAAAGCATTAACAATTACAAACGTACCTGGTTCTACACTTTCTCGTGAAGCGGATTATACACTTCCGTTATACGCGGGACCAGAAATCGCCGTTGCATCAACGAAAGCTTACACAGCACAGCTTGCAGTACTTTCAATTTTAGCTGCAGATATTGCTAAAGCAAAAGGTGAAGTTCTTGGTTTTGACTTAACACACGAACTAGGACTTGTAGCAAATGCAATGGTACAACTTTGTGATCAAAAAGAAGAAATGGACGCATTAGCAAAACAATTTTTAGCAACAACTCGTAACTGTTTCTTCATCGGACGTAGCGTAGACTTCTACGTAGGATTAGAAGGAGCGTTAAAGCTAAAAGAAATCTCTTACATCCAAGCAGAAGGATTTGCTGGAGGAGAATTAAAACACGGTACAATCGCTTTAATCGAAAATGGTACACCAGTTATCGCACTTGCTACACAAGAGCACGTAAACCTTGGAATTCGTGGTAACGTGAAAGAAGTAGTAGCACGCGGAGCTAACCCATGTATCATCTCAATGAAAGGCTTAGAAATGGAAGGTGACAGCTTCGTATTACCAGCTGTACACGAAGCACTAGCACCGCTAGTAGCAGTTATTCCATTACAACTTATCTCATACTACGCAGCACTTCACCGCGAGTGTGACGTTGATAAGCCACGTAACTTAGCTAAGTCTGTTACGGTTGAGTAGGAGATTAGTAGGTTAGTAAATATAGTGTGGATTTAAAATAAAGTTTAACTGTTTATAAAAAAGTTTGACCGTTTTAAAAAAAGATTAACCGTTTATAAAAAAGTTGCACCGTTTTACCCCTTTGGATATGATTGTCTAAAGGGGTGTTTTTATGTCCAAAAGAAAAAGAACATCTACAGTGGAAAAATGGATCAAAGAAGGTCGTGGTACAGGAACAGGTACAGACTACCGGCCATGGCTAAAGATTCAAGATGTTTCCTCATTAGGTCGGTCAACGAGGTTAAAAGGCATTAAAACTAGTAGACAGCACGAATTTTTATCAGACTTAGAGCGAAACTACTTTTACTTGACTGAATTTTCTGATGTTATTACAGATATAAGAGAGCAGTTTCCTTTATTACCTCAAGAAGAAACGCTTTTGATAGCAGATGAACTTGGAATAAAGCATCCTAGAAATCCGAAAAACGGAGAGCCTATTGTAATGACAACGGATTTTTTATTGACAATTAATAAAGGGCAAGGGATTCATGAAGTCGCACGTACAATTAAAATGAAAGATGAGTTATTAAAAGAGAATGTACTTGAGAAGTTCGAAATTGAAAGAGAATATTGGAAGCGTAAAGGAATTGATTGGGGTATTGTAACAGAAGAAGAAATCAATAAAATAATTGCGAGAAACATTAGCTATATTCACGATTATTATGATATTTGTAGCTATGATGTGTTTCAAGAATTGAATGCGAAAAACATTGAAGACTTGGTTATGTCATTACTAAGTAGATTGCTAGATAGTTCGGCAAGCATAAGAACAATTACAAATGAATTCGATATAGATACACACCTGCCAATTGGTAGTGGTGTTACGCTTTTTTATCACTTACTTGCTAGAAAAATTATTGTCATTGATTTGCAAAAGCCATTGGATTTAGAGCAGTCGATTGAAATTAAGTATATTGATGAAAGCAACTTGAAGAAGGTGAAATATGGATGATTTATATTAATCAAGTACTTCAATATACAGTAGATTCTAAACGGATTCGTATCATTGAGATGGAAGAGTTTCATGTGTTTATTGTTGATATTGATGCAATTAGTTCCATGCCGAAAAAGGAATTATATTCGAATCTAATAGAGGAAATCCAGCAAGGTGAATTACTTCTGATTAGCGATCCATTTGCAAAAGTAATAATAGATAGTGAATTATCCGACCTTCGAATTCAGAAAAGAGATGAGGGTTGGTCGATTATTCAACATTATTGTTTAGAACACATGGAAGCATTGCTTCAAAAAGGTGGTCGTGAAAAGAAAATAAAAGAAATTGCAGATGAAAGTGGAACAAGTTCTACGAAAATAAAAAAGCTACTTAGCCGTTATTGGCAGCGAGGTATGACGAAAAATGCAATGCTCCCTGATTACTCGAATTCGGGAGGAAAAGGTAAAACAAAAACTTTAAATAAAGCTAAGGTAGGTCGCCCACGAAAGGTGAGTATCAGTAATGAATATCAAACAGGTATTAATATTACGGATGAAGTAAAAGTTCAATTTGAACACGCCATTAACAAGTATTACCGAGCTTCAAATAACTATTCGTTGAAAGATGTTTATAATTTCATTCTGCGTGACTTCTATTCTGATCGCTATAAGGAAAATGGTGAGATGAAGTACCGTATTTGGGATGCCACTCGAATTCCCTCATATCATCAATTTTACTATTGGTTTAAAAAACTTGAAGACCCAAAAAAAGATATTCAGTTCCGTAAAAGTACAAAAGAATATGAATTGAAATATCGCCCTATTTTAAGTGACTCTAAATCGGAAACAAATGGTCCAGGTACTAGATTTCAAGTTGATGCTACCATTGCGGATATTTACTTGGTTAGTTCGCTTGATGTAAATAAAGTAATTGGGCGACCAGTTATTTATGCAGTACTTGATGTGTATTCACGTATTATTACAGGTCTTTATGTTGGACTAGAAGGTCCATCATGGATTGGTGCAATGATGGCTTTAGATAATATGATCGCAGATAAAGTAGAATTTTGTAAGCAATATGGAATTGATATTACTCCTGAGCAATGGCCAACACATCATTTACCTGAAATTATTATTGCTGACCGAGGTGAGTTTGAAGGGTATTCGGTAGAGAATTTAATTAATAATCTTAATCTTAAAATTGAGAATACTACAGCTTATCGTGGGGATTTGAAAGGGATTGTTGAAAGGAAATTCCGTACGTTTAATGGGAAGGTAAAGCAAAAAGCTCCCGGAGCAATTCAAAAGGAATATCGAGAACGAGGAGATCAGGATTATCGCTTAAATGCTACTCTGAATTTAAAGGAATTTACATCTCTAATTATTACAATGGCGCTGTATCATAACCAAAAGGTCATTGATAAATATCCTGTTGAAAAAGAAATGGTAGCTGATGGACTAGTGCCAACGCCAATTAACTTATGGAATTGGGGCATTCAAAATCGTAAAGGAAGACTAAGAAAAGTTGATAGAAATGTACTTCGTTTGAACGTGCTTCCAAGAGGAAAAGCGACAGTTTCAAGAGCTGGAATCAAGTTTAAAAACCTTCTATATGGTTCTCGCCAAGCGATTGAAGAGCAATGGTATTTGAAGTTGAAAAATAGAAGTTTAGAAATCGTTTATGATCCGCGACATATTGAAAAAATCTATATTCCTCACGATAACGGAATGGATTTTGAAACATGTATTTTATTAGAACCTAGTCAGCAATATAAAGGTGACTTCTTAGAAGAAATTGTCTTCCAACAACAACTTCGGAATGAACTAGAAGAAATGGAACGAACAAATCAAATTCAGCTCACAGTAAATACTGATGCTGCATTGGAAGAAATTATTAAAAAAGCTGTGAAGAACAAAAAACAATCTTTTAATCAACCAACAAGTAAGAAAGCTAAAATAGCTGCTATTCGTGATAACAAGGATGTTGAAAAACAGTTAAACCGTGAAACTGAAAAGTTTGATTTATCACCTAATAAAGTTAGTGAAGCAGCTGAAGTAATCGACTTCGTTACAAAAGAGAAGATTGATGAAACACCACCTAAGAAATCAAGCTCACGTCTTATGGAAAAACTAAAGAAGAAGCGAGATGAGGAATTTGGGAAAGACAAATGACATGGTTGTCTTAAAAGGAGATTTTGAGAAAGGTGTCTATAAGGAGCAACTTTTAAGTGAATATACCAATAATCCCTTCATCGAAGCTCTTCCACCTATATTCAATGAGGATGATGTGCTAGAGCGATTTATGGTGACCCCACGAATTAGTGATCAAGATAAGTTAAGTGAAACGAATATTCGTTACCACGTCTTAAAACGTGTGAAAAATTTTATCCAGCCGTTACCGATTCATTTCGAGGTAGAACGTCGATTGTCTACATTGATTCGGCGAGGTTATTTAGCGCGTAACCCATTAGATAGAACATTTCTAGAACGTGTTCGTGTGTTGCATGAATTGCGTGAGGAAGAGGAAACGGCTCACAAATATATAGATGAACGACTAAATTATATTCGTTCAACTGCCGATAGCTTATCCATTATCGGTATTTCTGGAATTGGTAAAACAACAGCAATTGAACGTCTTTTGCTTATGTATCCACAGGTGATCAAGCATGAAGAATATAAGGGACAACCGTTTAATCGAACCCAAATTGTATGGCTCAAAATTGACTGTCCTTATGACGGAAGCTTATCTACCCTTTGTAAAAGCTTCTTTAAAGCGATTGATGATTTACTAGAAACACGATATCTTGAAAAATTCGGGTACCTAAACCGGGTGACATCGACAATGCTGTTGCATATGACATCACTGGCAAGCATGTATGGTATCGGTGTTCTAGTAATTGATGAAATCCAGCACTTATTACATTCTAAAAACGATCAGGAAGAAATGCTTAATTTTTTTGTAACGTTGTCCAATACAGTTGGTATTCCAACAGTCTTAATCGGTACTTCTAAAGCGCAAAAACTATTCAAAGGAAACTTCAGACAGGCAAGACGTGCTGCAAGTGAAGCAGTTATTTGGGATCGTATGGCGGAAGATAGTGAAGAATGGGAGTTCTTCCTAGAAACGCTTTGGGAATTACAGTGCTTAAAAACCCAATCCAAGCTTACAGAGGAAACGAAAAAGGCATTTTATTATGAATGCCAAGGGATAACTTCTGTTGCTGTAAACTTATTTATTCTAGCACAAGAAAGAGCATTGTTTGATGAGGATAATCCGAATGAAATTATTACACCAAAAGTATTAAAAAAGACTGCCAAAGACGATATGCAAATGATTCAACCGATGATGACAGCTATTCAGAAGAACAATTTGGCTGAAATGACGAAATATGAAGATATCATGATCAACCTTGATGAAATAATGCTGAATCATAAGCGAAATACAGAAGTTACAGGGCGTATTCAAGAAGCGTTTAGGGAACGCCAAAATACAATCCAGTATAAACGCCAAGACACTATAGAAACTTTAAGTGTCGAAGTGGCAGCCCTAGGTATTTTTGATAGTTTGAAAGATAACGACATTAAAAAACTCGTACAAAAAATAGTCGGTGAAAATCCACTTGATATTGATTTTCACCAGCTTAAATCAGATGTAATTCAGCAGGCGATTGCATTAAATCAACAAAAGAAGGAACAAAAAGATAAGCCAAAAGTGAAAAATGCAGAGGTTTTACCATTACTAACGCTAAGAAAGCGAGCATTGGACAAAAAGCAACATCCTCATGAATTATTGAAAGCAAATGGATACATTAAAAATCCTTTGAAGGAATTCTACTAGGAGGGAATCAAATGCTGCCATTCTTTACGGATCCATATCCAGATGAATTGATATATTCGGCGATTGCGCGATATCACTTTTACAGTGGAAATATTGATTACAAAGATACATTGGAAGAAGTGTTTCAAAGTCGTTCTGTAATACCGAGTGTAGAGATTGGTAGTCATTTTTCTATATTAGCTGAGCAATTAGGCTCCAACTATTCTGTTGAAAGCTTATTAGCTAAGCATACGATCTACCCTTACTATGCTTCGTTTCTTTCCAAGCAACGCCAGAAAGAACTTCTACAAGATGTTCAAGTAGATGGAAAAGGACTTTATACAAGACTTGGCATAGTTGCAGGAAGCATTTGCAGAAAGAATGGACTCTTTTATTGCCCAGAGTGTGCAACTAATGATATTGAGCAACATGGAGAACCCTATTTTCATCGTGAGCACCAGCTACAAGGGATTGATTTCTGTGCACATCATGAACTGAAATTAATGAAGTATCCTATCGATTTTTCAAAGCAAAGTCGAATTGAGTTTATTCGATTTGATAAAAAGCTAATGAACTTATCAATGATTCAAGAAGTTGAACTAAAAGAGTTTATAGCCATTCAAATTGCTTTAGCAAAGATGGCTTATCAACTGCTGCAAGTTCCAATACATCAATTTTCAAGAGAATCTATTAATCTTAAATATCGTGTTCTTTTACGGGAGCGTAATTTAATAACAACGTCTAATCGAATTCGGCAAAAGGAGCTATACAAAGCATTTCAATCAAAGTTCCCAAAAGGCTTTTTAGATGAGTACGAATCAGCAATCAATGTAAATGATGAATACAATTGGCTGAAGGTCATTACACGCAATCTAAAACGTCATGTACATCCTTTCCGTCATTTGCTTATTCTTTATTTCTTAGAACAAGATTTGGAGTCCTTTTTACAAATTGAAGCTGATACAGGTCCTTTCGGTAGTGGCCCATGGCCCTGTTTAAATAAAGCAGCTAATCATTATAAGGAATTTGTGATTCATGAAGTAAATGTTACAAGGGATTTTAAATCAAATGCACCCATTGGCACGTTTGAATGCTCTTGTGGCTTTATTTACGCTAGAAAGGGTCCTGATAGATTATCTGAAGATAAATATCGTATTGGACGTACAAAAGCATATGGAGATGTCTGGAAGGCTAAATTACATGAATTAGCAGTTGATGGAACCTACAGTATAAGAGCATTAGCTAGAATGCTTGGCGTGGATTCGAAAACAGTTAAAGGACATCTTGCCTTTGAGAAAATAGAGAAATTACCTGATAAAGTTTTCCCACCAATGTTACATATGTATCGAAAGCAATTATTAAAAGGAATGCAGCAATATCCAAGTTACTCGAGAACACAAATTCGTCAATGTTTACCGAAAGAATATATTTACTTATATCGAAATGATAAAGAATGGCTGTTTGAACAGTTACCTATAATTCAGGCGAAGGAAAAGCCAAAATCAATTGTCAATTGGGACGTACGTGATCGAGAATATCTTTCTAAAATTAAACAGCTTTACAAAGAATTAATTGAACTGGAAAAGCCCGTACGTATCACGATTTCGATAATTGGGAAACGTCTAGGAATCTTATCAAATTTGGAGAAACATCTTGATAAGCTGCCACAAACTGAAAAATATCTAAATAAAATTACGGAATCTATACAACAGTTTCAGATTCGACGATGCTGTAAAATTATTGATCGTATGTTGCTGGAGCAAGAACCAGTTTTATTATGGAAAGTACAGCGTATTGGCGCTGTTAAGTCACATCATTTTCACGAAATAAAACCGTATTTGGAAGAGTATTTACGAACAAAACAGGAAGTGAAAAGTTATGAGCAAACAACAGGTTAAACTAGCTTGGCCTTTTGCTAAAGGTGAAAAAGCACAACTAATATGGATTGGTGAGCCATTTCGATATGATCATAAAATGATAATCAAAGCTTATTTTCGCTCACAAGGTCGTACAGAAGGTATATTAATGGATTGGGGTACATTACCATGCTTAGCAATCCAACATTATTATACTGATGGCATCATAACGGCTAGTCAAGTTTCTGAAAGTGTACAAGAAATCGATATGACTATTTATCCTAATAAAGTTAAATTTCACGAACGCCCTTGGTCTATTCAAGGAAGCAGTGATCCTGCAACTTCCCGTAGTTTCGTGTTCTCTTTTGATGGAAAGAATGTGATTTTACCAGTCATTGAAGTATTGCGTAGCATTTTAGCTCCGAACGGCTTCCTTTTATATCGCTTGTTTGAATCGAATTCATTTCCTCAGTTCTTCACAGAAACATATGAACCTAATAAAATCCATCTTAGCTTTTCATCACAATATGAATTGAAATACACAAAGACAACGTTCATTTATCAATTGGTGTGGTTGCTAACGAATCGAGACCTACGACAAGCCTATGAAAATATAGCATTTACTTGGTTGCAGGAAAAGACTTTGAAGTTCGAATGGAACTTTACACAACCGATTACAATAACAGCTCGTGTAAAGGAGAAGAATAACACGTGTACAGTATTACAAATTGTTAATGTGAAAAATAAAGATATTCCGTACCAACATATTTCGATTTCGCATCCAGAAATACAAAATCAAGAGAAATCCAATGAGGCAAAGAAATACACTTATCGTTTTCTAAATAGACAGGGTGATGAAGAGGGCTTTACATTAGATGAACAAGTAGATGGTTCTACAGAAGACTTTGATCTTGTACAAATGAATCAGTTGAAACATGAATATACATCGGTACCCAAAATCAAACGAATTAAAAGTAGTTCCTCAAAGCAGCGAACGAAAGAAGATGAAAATACTAAGAAATACTATGGCAGCAATGATTCAATTCGATCTACAGCAGACACTGGAGGTCAAAAACTAGCAAGAGGAATAGAACATCAAATGTTATCTGAAATTCAAGTACAAGGTGAATTGCAAGATTTCATTAATGTCCTTAGAATAATGGAGCAATATCCAGAAGTAAGTGCGATACGAGCATTTATAGATGTGTTACCAGAGGGAATTGGAGACCGCAGATTTACGAAATTGAGTGATAATATCACGAAACGACGTTATGTGATTGCAGAAGTATATATGATAAGTGGGAAGAAATTCAATATTATTGAAGTTGAGCGAGAAGATCGCTCTTTATCAATGCTAATTTTATCATCACTTGCAATAAATGATTGGAAATCGATTTATGATAGATTGTTAGTAAACCTTGTGAATGATAGTGGTACGTGGACAAGTAAGTCGCTGAAAAGTATTGAGGAGAGTAGGGTTACAGTGATGAAAGCTAAACACAGTTCTAAAGGGGTTAAGCATAAGGCTGAAATTCTATTAAATAAGTTAGAATAGCAGTGAAGATTTGAGTAAAGGAATAAATGAAATACCTCTTCCCTCAAAGAATAATCCAAATATTTCCCCGAATTAATTCACGCTATATACACTTACAATAACTAATTCGAGAGCTATCACCAATACTTCGTAATCAAAACGGTGCGACTTCTTTAACTTACATAAAACAATTACGCTAAGAGTGACTAAGTATATTATTTACTTTCTTTGTTGACAATAGTTAAGAGTGTTAACAGTATTAGAAATAGGAGGGCCCTGCATTTATGAAGGCTGTAACTTATCAAGGACCAAATCATGTACAGGTTAATCAAGTAGAGGATGCAAAATTAGAAAAAAAAGACGATATTATAGTTAAGATTACTTCTACTGCTATTTGCGGATCTGATTTGCATTTATATCAAGGTAACATGCCATTACCCCCAGGATATATTATTGGCCACGAACCAATGGGTATTGTGGAAGAAGTTGGACCTGAAGTCACAAAAGTAAAAAAGGGAGACCGTGTTGTCGTTCCCTTTAATGTTTCATGTGGACATTGCTTTTATTGCCAACATGAAATGGAAAGCCAATGTGATAACTCAAACCCTCATTATGATTCTGGCGGATACTTTGGTTATACTGAGAAGTTCGGTAACCATCCGGGTGGTCAGGCTGAATATTTAAAAGTCCCTTTTGGAAACTTCACTCCCTTTGTTATCCCGGAGTCATGCGAATTGGAGGATGAGTCACTGCTCTTTTTATCGGATGTTCTGCCAACAGCTTATTGGAGTGTAAAAAATGCAGGTGTAAAATCAGGCGATACAGTTATTGTTCTTGGATGCGGACCTGTTGGGTTGATGGTACAAAAATTTGCCTGGATGGAAGGTGCAAAGCGTGTAATAGCAGTTGATTACTTGGATTACCGGATCAATCATGCGAAAAAGATGAACAATGTTGAGGTATTTGAGTTCACAAAATACCCTGATATGGGCGAACATTTAAAAGAGATCACACATGGTGGGGCAGATGTCGTCATCGATTGTGTAGGTATGGACGGAAAGAAATCACCCCTAGAGTTTCTGGAACAAAAATTCAAACTGCAGGGCGGAACCCTTGGACCTATTCAAATTTCTACTAAAGCTGTCCGAAAGTATGGGACAGTGCAAATGACTGGTGTTTACGGGGGTAACTATAATCTATTTCCATTAGGTGCATTTTGGATTAGAAATATTAATCTTAAAATGGGACAGGCTCCAGTCATTCATTTTATGCCAGAATTGTTTAAAAAAATAACAAATAACGAATTTGACCCAAGAGATATTATCACACACAAGATGTCCCTTGAAGAAGCAAGTCATGGTTATCGAATTTTTAATAATCGTGAGGATGAATGTATAAAAGTCGTTTTAAAACCGTAATCCTCTTCTCTTTCCAAAAAGACTTCATACTTTGTATAGAAGTCTTTTTATTCGACCATTTAGCCAAGAAGGTCAAAAAGTAATTGATAGATACAATGAATAAACTCGCATACAGTAAAGACGAACCTGCTGACCTAGTCAATGTAGCAATTGAAGAGCTAATACATCAAAAATATGAACTTCCCATCTACAATACTTTAAAAGATGCAGCCAATGATGTTCGAAAAAGGTCTTATCGTATGATTTATCATAACTTACTTAATGAAAATCAAAAAGAGAGCGTGAATCAACTTTTCGAGGTATCAGAAGGTTCTACAAACAGTCCATGGAATCAATTGAAAGAGGATGCAAAAAGAGCGACTTTATCACATTTAGAACTCTCGTTGCTCGCCGAGATTGGTTAATGGAAACTGAACATCTCTACAGAATTACTTCATGATATTAAGAATTTGTGGAACAACAAAACGTATTTTTTGTTATTCAGCAATAGGGTCAAATCGTATTATGTGGTTAGCCGGTTTTTTCTGGTTGACCTATTTTTTTAGGTACTATTCTTGAGGTAGCCGGGATTAAAGAACTGTTAAGTAAAAATAAGTTGATCCGTTAAAGGGGTAGAATATTGAGTAAAGCTCCTTGTCCTAAAGGTCAGTTCAATAAAGAAAAAAGGTGTCTCTTTTGAGGAAGAATAAGCTTCTGTGTTGAAAGTAAACCACTTTTTTCAAACTTTTTTAATTTATTTGTAGTGAACAACATAAACATTCTATAGAAGAAAATTATTTCTATAGGAGGTTTCCATGGATCAAAAGGATCAAAGTCGTCAATTAGACCAAATAAAGCAAATGCAACAAATGTTTAAAGCGAACATGAAAACTCAACCTTATCCCATGTACCCTAACTATGGGAAAATCACACGTTACGAAGAAATTCCGATAAGTTTACCTGAACAGCGCCAGCTGCGCCATCCCGGAGTGGAAAAATTTATGGTACCCCTTCCAATTATCGAAAACCCGAACTATAAAGGGAGTGAAAAGTTAACAGGAAAAGTAGCACTTATTACAGGGGGTGACAGTGGTATTGGTGCAGCAGTAGCAATTGCGTTTGCTAAAGAAGGCGCAGATGTTGCTATTTCATACTTAGATGAACATGAGGATGCAAATAGAACAAAAACGAGGATTGAACAACTCGGACAACGTTGTTTTCTAATGCCTGGGGACTTGCGAGACAAACAACAGTGTATCTCCATTGTAGAACAAACAGTAAATACGTTTGGACGTCTCGATATTCTTTGTAACCACGTTGGTATCCAATTCCAACAACTAAGTCTGCTTGACATTACAGATGAGCAATTCGATGACACCTTCAAAGTTAATATATACTCTCATTTTTACACAACAAGGGCAGCGCTTCCTCATTTAAAACCAGGCAGCTCAATCATTGGCACTTCTTCAGTGGTGACGTATGTAGGTGAGCAGCAAATGATTGATTATACGGCCACAAAAGGCGCAATAGTTGGTTGGACACGTGCCTTGGCTAAAAATGTCGTGAAACAAGGGATCCGAGTCAATGCCGTCGCCCCCGGCCGAATTTGGACCCCACTTATTTCAGCAAGTTTCTCGTCAGACCAAGTCGCTGTATATGGAGCATTTAATCCAATGGAACGAGTTGCCCATCCATTTGAACTCGCACCAACCTTTGTCTATCTTGCTTCTGATGATTCTCGTTTTGTTACTGGTCAAGTTCTTCATGTTGATGGGGGAGAATCCACACATTCCTAATGGAAGGGGGTTACCATTTTGAGATATGAATTTAATCCAGAAGTAAAGCTATTGCTAGTAAACCATTCAAATGAAAAAGTAAGGATGGTCTATATGGAGGATTCCTGGCCCATGCCAAAAATAGGACTGAGACCACCATATTATTGCTACCCAAGTTACGAGCTGAATTATCCAATAATCTAAATGATAAAAGACAAAAAGACTTCTATACACAGTGTGGAAGTCCATTCAACATTTCGCTTAGGGTTCGCAATTATGCTAACTTTCAATTCATCCATTTAAACTAATAGGATAACGGTTTTAAAACGACTTTTATACAGTCGTCCTCACGATTATTAAACATTTGATAACCATGACTTGCTTATCCAAGGGCCACTTTGTATGTGGGTCAAACTCGTTATTCGTTATTTTTTCAAAAAATTCAGGCATAAAATGTATGACTGATGCCAGTCCCATTCTCAGATTGATATTCCTAACTCAACCCAATGGAAACACATTATAGTTGCCCCCATAAACATCTATTAATTGGACCGTTCCATATTTTTGCACAGCTTTTGTAGAAATTTGAATAGGTCCAAGGGTTCCACCTTGGCAACTTTAATTTTTGTTCAAGAATCTCCAAAGATGATTTATTCTCGTCAATACCTACACAATTGTGGATTTGAAATAAAGTCGTACCGTTTATAAAAAAGATGTACCGTTTTAAAGAAAGTTATACCGTTTACAAAAAAGTTGCACCGTTTTATTCCTTTTCGATTAAAGGATTCTATGTGAGTTTTAATTAAACTTTTTTATAAAAAGGAATGTTCATTCAAAAAGAAAAGAATCCATTTTGATCAATCTTTTTTCAAAATGGATTCTTTTCTTTTACCGTAAAATATGGATTTGTCGAACGTTTTTGATCAAACTTTATTTTAAAGTTACATATAGTTGTACAGAGATAATAAAGTTGTTTAATTTACAATAAAGTCATTTAAAAAATAATATAGTAGTTTAAAAATCCTTCTTCTACTAACGAGGCAGGTTAGTGGAAGAAATAGCAAGTGGGTTTAACTAGGAGAAGTGCCGATGACATTACAGAAGACACCGAGGTGTCTTCTGTTTTTTTAATTAAGGATATCGATAAATTAAGATTTATTTACTTAACATTGTACTTATTTTCGGACCGAGGCATCTAATCGGTGAGTATATACAAACCAAGTAATGCTTGCTGTTAATAATGTCGACGAAATTAAAGCTGTAAGAACACTATATGTTTGCCAAATAAGTATCGTTGACCAATCGAAGGCAAAAAACATTATACACTGGGCAATCGTAGCGATTAGGAAAATAATTGTTACGATTGTTCTCTTTTTTGTCATTGGCTGCTGCTCATTCGTTTTCCCTTTTCTTAATCCTAAGAAAAATAACAGAACGGCTAATAGGCAAAGAATAATTGTGGTAGACGACAAAATGATGTCCAAAAGCTGTGTGCCACTTATCTCATATGACTGAGTTAGATTGCCGTTTAATATATTTTTAACTTGTAGTACCAGGTTTATATTGGTATTTGCGCCGTTGCTCAGTAAGCAGATGGCTGTTCTTTCATTTGGCAGTATGGCTACTTTGGTACTAAAATTTGGATTACCCCCAGTGTGTTCTATAAACGTTTGTTCGGCGTTTACCGACCAACCTGCCGCATAATACATATCATTGACAGCCGAAACAGACATATCACCCCTATGTGATTTTTCGATGGCCCTGTGAAATATTTCGGGTATGTCCTGCATGATACCCATCTGTATGCCCATCCAACGCGCCATATCTTTTGTATTAGAAATGATATAGCCGGCAGGTTTATTCCCAGTATAATACGGAGCGTTAAATGGAGTTGTTATAAAAAAGGAAGAACGGTAACCCTGTGCTAACTGTCCAGTGGCTTGAGCATCTTCTTTATAAACATACGTCTGGTGAAGACCTAAGGGTAGAAATACCTGCTCCTTCATAAAGTCTTCATAGCTTTGTCTTGATACAATCTCAATAACCAAACCCAATACGTCATAATTAACAGTTCCATAGTTATATTGTTCACCAGGAGAGAACGCCAATTCTGCATCTACCAGCGTTTCCACAGTCTTTTGCAACATATCAGGCGTATTACCTTGTGGAATATTTTGAGTATGTCTAATATTTGTTAGGCCGCTGGTATGGTGAAGAAAGTTATTTAGTGTAAGGTTTTGCATATCAACAGGTTTACCTTCATACTTTAACGTAAACCAAGGTAAATATTTTTGGATAGGGTCAGTCATTGATAGCAGCCCTTGCTCTTCCATTAGCAAAATCCCCATACCAGTAAAAGCTTTACTCACCGAGGCCAACTCATAGAGTGTATTTTCACTTGCAGACAGTCCCTTTTCAAGATCTGCATACCCAGAAGAAAAGTAGAACACTTCACCATCAGCAAGTATTGAGAGTGACATTCCAGGCACACCTGACGTACGACAGGCATCATCTAGCAATGCTTGTATTGCCACAGATTTCGAATCTGACAACGCATAACTTTGTGTTGCGAATCCTGAGAATAATATAAATATCGTTAATACAAAAACAATAGTCTTTTTCATACACTCTCCTTTCTGAAGAATTATAAGGGTATAAATAACTTATTTTTATAACTATAAACTAAATTCTGATTTATATTTCTATTTATCTATATAATATCAAATGATTGTGAAGAGTTACACTTAAACTAACGGGGGCGTTAGTTTAATAAGAAGTAAACAACTTTATTATTCATTTTTTAAGCATTACATAAGCAGATGGATATAATTTGAAACAACTTTAAAGAGCCTTGCTGCATATAGAATGTAGTAAGGCTCGTATCTTTTTTAATCAAAATTCAATAACTTTATTATCACTATACAATAGTGTAGTTTTGAAATAAAGTTAAGACGTTTATAAAAAAGGTGCGATGCTTTATCTCTTTAATCAAAGAATTGTAAATAAGCTATGATCAAACTTTTTTATAAAACATAAACATAAACATAAACATAAACATAAACCTTTTGGATAAGAAACCATTTTGATTAGACTTTTTCAAAATGGTTTCTTTTTATTCATCATAGAATACGGTTTAACACAATATTTTTAATCAAACTTTATTTTAAAGCCACACATTACTTTTTCTTATGGTGAATTTGTTTCTTAGTTATTTCCTGCATTTTATATCATTCACCAATCATGTAATGTTAAGGGAGATGACAAAAGAAAGGAAGAATGTACAAATGAGTATAGTAAAAAACGGAATATTGCAAGTAATTGGAGCAAGCATCTATTATGAGGTGCGTGGTTCGGGTCCAATTCTTCTTTTAATTCATGGTGGGGGTGGTGATGCCGACAAGTTCCATAATGTCGCCGACCATCTTGCTAAATGGTATACCGTTGTTACTTACGATCGTCGTGGTCATTCCCGTAGCAATCTCGTCAATAAAAATGAGGATTACCATGTGCACACGCATAGCGAAGATGCTCATCGCTTGCTAGCTAATCTGACCAAAGAACCGGCTTATGTATTCGGAAGTAGTTCTGGTGCTGTTATCGGACTTGATTTGTGCATACGTCATCCTGAGCAGGTACAGTTACTAATCCCACACGAACCGGTTTTATTACAACTTTTACCTGAAAATGAATTGAAGCAGGCTATAAATTTCATGGAAGACCTTAAAGGGAATCATCAAAGTGAGGTCATGAAGTTATTGTCAAATATTGATGATAGTAATTCCGAACCATCGAAGGATATGCTAACAGAGCGACTACTCGGCAATTCGATGTATTTCACTGAGTATGAAATCCCGGGAATTCTCAGCTATACTTTAAATATCGATGCATTAAAGTCCCTATTAAAACCTGCATCGATACAGGTACTTCCAGCCGGTGGAAGTATTTCACGAGAATCTTTTCCTTATCATTGCGCATTCAACTTAGCAGAACACCTCGGAACAGAATTCGCAGAGTTTCCAGGACATCATGTGGGTTATAACACAGTGCATCATAAAGAGTTTGCTGAGAGGTTACATGATGTTATTGAGAATTAATCGGGAAACTATCAATGAGCAGTGTATAAACACAATAGCGCGAATAGATATTCATGGAGTTACAAGACAATACGTAATTTAGGGTTTTGTCTATATGTCTAAATTAATTTCAAAGCATCAGCAGAATATGAACAACTAAAAAAGCAGCTACCTCTCCATTTAAAGGTAGCTGCTTCTTTTTACATAGATTCTATAATTATTTGTCTTTCATACCACTTGTTTCGTTTTCCATTTCCTAAATCTTCTTTATCAACAATAATAGTTTTGGGGTGACTTGATTTGTTAGCTTAATAATTATGGGTTTTCCTCTAATAGAACCAACGCGAACAATAAAAGCGCTTGCATAATTAAAAATCCGAGTTATAATACTTGTATACAAGTATACTTGATTAACACGAGGTGGATTTATGACGAAATCAATGGAATTTCTTTATCCTGAAAAATGGCTTTCAAAAGCTTCTACAGGTGATCGTGTTGCGAGCGAATTGAGAATGCGCATTATTGCAGGCGCAATTGAAAGCGGTACCATCCTGTCAGAAAATAAAATAGCTGCCGATTTTTCTGTAAGTCGGTCACCCGTTCGTGAAGCATTAAAATTACTAGCTTCTGAAAATATTATTCGTTTAGAAAGAATGGGCGCAGTTGTCATTGGTTTAACCGAGAAAGAAATCGAAGAAATATATGATGTTCGTTTACTTATAGAAACGTTTATTTTTGAGCGACTTGGAAAGATAGACACAAATGATTTAGTAAGAGAACTAAATAAAATAATGGAAATGATGAAAATTGCCATTAAATATCATGATTCTGATGAATTTTCTTATCAAGATCTCTTATTCCATGAAACGATTATTCGAACCATTGAGCATTCCTACATCCTGATGATTTGGAATAATTTAAAGCCTGTTATGGAAAGCTTAATCCTTTTATCAATGCGTACTCGTTTCAAGGAAAAGTACGAAGACTTTGAACGGATTATTAAAAATCATGAGCTTTATATAAAAGCAATTGAATCAAAAGATCGAGCCCTCATGATTGAGGCCTTACATCAAAACTTTGATGATGTTCAAGGGAAAGTCGAAGACCCCTGGATGTCACAACAAATGTTATCTAAAGGAGTTGAGCAAGGACATGAGTAGCTATATGTTAGGTATAGATATCGGTACAACAAGTACGAAAGCAGTTTTATTTACTGAGAAAGGCGAAGTCATTCAAACCGAGAATATTGGTTATCCACTTCGCACACCGGATATATCCACGGCGGAACAAGATCCGGAAGAGATTTTCCAAGCTGTTTTACAAGCAATATCAAATATAACGAAACAGCATTCAGATAAAAAACCATCGTTTATTTCATTTAGCAGTGCTATGCATAGTGTCATTGCTATGGATGAAAATGATCAGCCGCTGACACCTTGTATCACTTGGGCAGATAATCGTAGTGAGGCATGGGCACATAAAATCAAAGATGAATTGAATGGCCATGCAGTTTATAGACGAACAGGAACACCTATTCACCCAATGTCACCATTAAGTAAAATTACATGGATTGTGAATGACCATCCGGAAATTGCGATTAGAACGAAAAAATATATTGGAATTAAAGAATATATCTTCAAAAAATTCTTTGATCAATATGTTGTTGATCATTCCATCGCCTCGTGCATGGGTATGATGAACTTAAAAACGCTAGATTGGGATGAGGAAGCTTTAAAAATTGCTGGTATAACATCAGCTCAATTATCTAAACTCGTACCAACCACCAAAATATTCAGCAACTGCAATCCAGATTTAGCCCAAAAGATTGGTATCGATTCCCAAACATCGTTTGTCATTGGTGCCAGTGATGGGGTGCTTTCTAATCTAGGTGTGAACGCAATTCGGAAAGGGGAGATTGCTGTCACAATTGGAACAAGTGGTGCTATTCGGACCATCATTGATAAACCACAAACAGATAAAAAAGGAAGAATATTTTGTTATGCCTTAACGGAAAAGCATTGGGTAATTGGTGGACCGGTAAACAATGGAGGAATGGTCCTTCGTTGGATTCGTGATGAACTTGCTTCATCAGAAGTAGAAACTGCGAAAAGACTAGGAATTGATCCATACGATGTATTAACTAAAATAGCTGAACGCGTGAGACCTGGTGCAGACGGATTATTATTCCATCCATACCTCGCAGGGGAACGTGCACCATTATGGAATCCAGATGTACGTGGCTCCTTCTTCGGTTTAACGATGTCACATAAGAAGGAACATATGATTCGTGCAGCTTTAGAAGGCGTTATATATAATTTATACACTGTATTTTTAGCATTAACAGAATGTATGGATGGTCCTGTAACTCGTATTCAAGCAACAGGCGGCTTCGCAAGGTCTGACGTTTGGCGACAGATGATGTCCGATATTTTCGCATCTGAAGTCGTTGTTCCAAAGAGCTACGAAAGCTCGTGTCTAGGTGCATGTATATTAGGTCTCTATGCCACAGGAAAAATTGATTCTTTTGAAATCGTTTCCGAAATGGTTGGTAGTACCTACAAACATACACCGAAAGAAGAAGCAACAAAAGAATACAGACAATTACTGCCTATATTTATTAACCTATCAAGGGCGTTAGAAGATGATTATACACGAATTGCAAATTATCAAAGAAATTTAATAAAGTAAAACTTTCATCAGTAATCTCCTACGCCTCGCTTCTATCTAAATCTCGAGGTGGTGGGGGCCTTACTGCCCACGAATAGTGGGATAAATACAAATACAGCTAAGATTAGGGGGGAACTACGATGCCATTAGTCATTGTAGCAATTGGGATTTTAGCATTACTTTTACTGATTATGCGCTTTAAATTAAATACCTTTATTTCATTAATCATTGTATCTGTCGGGGTTGCTTTAGCACTTGGAATGCCATCAGAAAAGATTTTTAAAACCATTGAAGCGGGATTAGGTGGAACACTTGGGCACTTAGCACTCGTTTTTGGACTTGGTGCGATGTTAGGTAAGTTGCTTTCAGATTCTGGGGGTGCACAACGCATTGCCATGACCCTTGTGAAAAAATTTGGTGAAAAGAACATTCAATGGGCTGTTGTGACTGCCTCATTTATTATCGGGATTGCATTATTTTTTGAAGTAGGATTAGTATTATTAATTCCGATTGTATTTGCAATTTCAAGAGAATTAAAAGTTTCTATCTTATATCTCGGTATTTCGATGGCAGCTGCTTTATCTGTAACACACGGATTTTTACCACCACACCCAGGACCAACTGCTATCGCTGGTGAATTGCATGCAAACATCGGTGAAGTATTACTTTACGGTTTTATGATAGCGGTTCCAACGGTTGTGTTAGCTGGACCTGTATTTACTAAACTTGCAAAAAAACTAGTACCTGAGGCGTTCACAAAAACCGGTAATATACAATCATTAGGTGAGCAGAAAGTATTTAAACTTGAAGAAACTCCTGGTTTTGGAATCAGTGTTTTTACCGCTTTACTGCCTGTTCTTTTAATGGCAGTCGCTACAATTATTACTTTGTTGCAAAAAACAATGGGATTCAAAGATAATAGTTTACTAGCAACGATCGAGTTTATTGGGAATGCGGATACTGCTATGTTGATATCCTTACTAGTTGCGATCTATACAATGGGATTGGCAAGAAATATTCCAATCAAAAACGTTATGGAATCTTGTACAACAGCGATCTCGAATATTGGGATGATGCTCTTAATTATTGGTGGAGGCGGCGCTTTCAAACAAGTATTAATTGATGGAGGCGTTGGTAACTATGTAGCCGAATTATTCAAAGGAACTTCATTATCACCGATCTTGCTCGCATGGATTATCGCTGCCATCTTACGTATTTCATTGGGGTCTGCTACGGTTGCTGCATTAACAACTGTCGGTTTAGTGATTCCGATGTTAGGCCAATCTGATGTTAACCTTGCTTTAGTTGTCCTTGCAACAGGGGCTGGTAGTTTAATTGCTTCACACGTGAACGATGCTGGTTTCTGGATGTTCAAAGAGTACTTTGGTTTAAGCATGAAAGAAACATTTGCAACATGGACTTTACTTGAGACTATCGTTTCTGTAGCCGGATTAGGGTTTACTTTATTATTAAGTTTATTTGTATAGATCTTTCTAAACAGTAAAAGGGATACGGAAGCTGTTTAATGTGATTTTTCATAATTAACCAGTTATTTTTCATGATTGATTAATAAGGATGAAAATTTCTCTTTATTTTTTAACTTGATAGTGATGTGCCGTGTCCCTTTAACCTTTTGCACGAATACTGGCAGAGCCTATTGAAATGAAAAAGTTGGATTATTTGATTAAAATGTTATTTTAGGTATATATACTATAATACAGAGTAACATACATGGAAAGGAACGATAGAATATGGAAAAGTTACAAATTGGAGTTGTTGGTGTGGGCGTTATGGGAAAAAGCCTCGCACTTAACTTTGAGAGTAAAGGGTATTCTGTTGCCCTATATGATATTTCAAAGGAAAAAGTTGATGAAACCATTGAGGAAAACCGTGGTAAAAACTTAGTTGGTACTCATATAGTTGAAGAGTTTGTTAACTCACTCGAATCACCTAGAAAGATTTTATTAATGGTTAATGCGGGGGAAATTACAGATAAAGCGATTGATTCTCTAGTCCCTCACCTCGATAAAGGTGATATTTTAATTGACGGTGGTAATACATACTTTGTCGATACAATTCGCCGAAACAAACGTCTTGCCGAAGAAGGAATCAATTTCATCGGGGCAGGTGTGTCAGGCGGCGAAGAGGGTGCATTGAAGGGACCATCTATTATGCCCGGCGGACAGAAGGATGCATACGAAAAAGTAAAGGATATGCTTGAAAACATCTCTGCAAAAGTGAATAACGAGCCTTGCTGTTCTTATATCGGACCTAATGGGGCAGGACACTATGTAAAGATGGTTCATAATGGTATTGAGTATGGAGATATGCAATTAATTTGTGAAGCATATTTCTTCTTGAAACAAACACTAGATTTGACTGCAGAAGAGTTCCATGAAATATTTGCTGAATGGAATAAAGGTGAACTGAACAGCTATCTAATTGAGATTACAGCCGATATTTTCAAGAAGAAAGATGAAGAAACTGGTAAGCCATTAGTGGATGTTATTCTTGATACTGCAGGACAAAAGGGTACAGGGAAATGGACAAGTCAAAGCGCACTTGATTTAGGTATCTCTCTGCCTATTATCACGGAATCTGTATTTGCACGTTGCATTTCTGCTTTAAAAGAAGAGCGTGTGAACGCAAGCAAAGTTTTATCTGGCCCTAAAGATAAAACGGCAATTGGAGTTGAAAAAGCCGAATTAATTGAAGCGGTGCGCCAAGCTTTATATATGAGTAAAATTTGTTCTTATGCACAAGGATTCACGCAATTGAAGGCAGCTTCTGAGGAATATGATTGGAACCTTGATTTTGGCAGCATTTCTATGCTTTGGAGAGGCGGATGTATTATCCGTGCTGCCTTTTTACAGAACATTAAAGAGGCTTATGAGACTAACACTGACCTACCGAACCTTTTACTTGATCCATACTTTAAAGAAATTGTAGAGTCATATCAAGGTGGATTACGCCAAATTATCTCAATGGCGGTACAACAGGGCATTCCGATACCTGCATTTTCAGCAGCAATTTCTTATTATGACAGCTATCGTACTGCCAAACTACCTGCAAACTTGTTGCAAGCGCAGCGCGATTATTTTGGAGCGCATACGTATAAACGAGTAGATAAAGAAGGTACATTCCATACAAAATGGATATAAAATAATAAATGGACTAAGATTAAATTCTTAGTCCATTTTTCATTCCACAATTCGTAGGCTATAAGACTCCCACTGATGGAATTTCACTTTTATTTATCTGAATTTTCCGTTATTATTTTAAGTATCTGTGAACAATTTCCTTTATTATGACAAAAAGAGACGAGAGATTTATGGACATTACAAGGGGGCATATTGATGAAAGTGAGTGAAAAAACATATTTAAGTATAGAAGAGATTATTTCATTACCGGCCGTATCAAGTACAAACATAAGTGATGATGGCAAAAATGTAGCATTTGTTAAGAGGACAGTTAACTGGAAAGACAATACATATAGAAATCATGTATGGATATATGAAAAAGGTAAAGGGCAGAGTTATCCATTAACAAATGGGGATATAGATAGTACATGCCCGTTATGGTCTCCAAATTCTAGGGATATTGCATACTTTAGCCCTGGTGGTAATGGGAAAAATCAAATCTTTGTTAAGTCATTAGATGGTTATGGTGGGGTGCAAATTACTGATGAGGAAGAAGGGATCAGTACATTCAAATGGGATCATACTGGTAAAGGTTTTTATTATATTGCACAGTCAAAAGAATGTGAGGAAATAAAGAAACGTAAGGAGCTATATGGAGATTTTCAACATGTAGGTAAGGAACATCAAAATAATTGTTTATGCTACGTTGAAATAGAAAAAGTGATACAAAATGATAAAGGGGAACGAGAGATTAACGGTGTTTATCAATTAACTGATGGTAAGGATTTTTATATACATAACTTTGATATTTCAAATGACGGGAAAAAGGTTGTATGTATGGCTACACCAAGTCTAAACGATTATATGAATAGTGATCTATATATATTAGATGTTGAAGCTGAGGAACTGCAAAAGATGAATGTAGATAAGTTGTTGGGCGGGAGCGTTTGCTTTTCTCCTGAGGGCAGCAAAATATGTTACTCAGCAAGCATAAGAGAGAAGGATTACTATAGAAATCATATACAAGAGAGTACATTAGAGATATATGATATGAATACGGGAGAGGTACTTCAACCTCTAACAAACTTTGATAGTACGGTTAAGCCATTACAGTGGACAGCTAAAGGGATTTTAATTAGATGGCAGGATAAAACGAATTACCTTATTGGTGTGCTAGCTGAAGATGGCACTGTAGAAACATTAAGCGAAAAAGTAGATGGATTTATAATGGATGCCTCTATAACAAGAGATGGAAATCATATAACCTATAATAAGGCTATAACAAATGAAACTTTTGAAATCTATTTGGATAATAAAAAAATAACGAATGAAAATAGCTTTTTCGAAGGGAAGCTTAAAAGCAACAGGGAAAACATTTCATGGCAAAGTAGTGATGGTCTTGAAATAGAGGGTGTTTTATCAACACCAGTAGAGTTTGATGCAAATAAAAAGTATCCTTTATTAGTAGTAATTCACGGTGGTCCGGCTTGGGCATCCTTTCCGATATTTTCAGACTGCTTTAATGAGAAATATCCGATTGAACAGTTTGTTGAAAAGGGCTTTATCGTTTTAGAACCAAACTATAGAGGAAGTTCTGGTTATGATAATGAATTTTTAAAAGCAAACTATAGAAAACAGGGAATCGCTGACTACGATGATGTTATATCAGGGGTGGATAAGCTAGTTGATCAAGGGATGGTAGATAAAGATAGAGTAGGAGTTATGGGATGGAGTAACGGAGGATATATATCAGCTTTCTGTTCTACATTTAGTAGCAGATTTAAGGCAATTTCAGTTGGGGGCGGAATTACGAACTGGAGTACTCATTACGTAAATACAGATATCCCTTACTTCATTAGGATGCATTTAGGAAATACTCCATGGAATGATCCAGATATATATACGAAAACATCACCAATGACGTATATTAAATCAGCTTGTACGCCTACCTTAATCCAACATGGCGAAAAGGATGCAAGAATTCCAGTTACAAATGCATATGAGCTACATCAAGGATTAAGAGATATGGAAGTTGATACAGAATTAATGATATTTAAAGGAATGGCATATAGTCCTGATCAGCCAGGAATGAATGTAGCTATTATGAAGCAGAATTTGATGTGGTTTTCACATTATATTCTTGGAGAAAGTATGGAGGGTTTTAGTACTATATAATGGATATCCGCACAGGGATTATTCGTTGTGCAATCGGGCCAGATTGTTGTAAACTGCAAGTAAACCATTATTGAGAAGATTTAAGTGGTTATAAGGAAGCTTAATTCGGAGGACGAATATGACAGAGAATAAAAATGAGTTATCTGTAGAACAACGTGAAGAACTAATAAAAGTATTACAAGCTCGTTTTGAGAAAAGCATGAACCGCCATGAAGGTCTTGAATGGGCTAAAGTTGAGGTAAAGCTGAATGCTAACCCTGAAAAGTTATGGTCACTTAACGAAATGGAAGTAACTGGCGGTGAGCCGGATGTTGTTGGATATGACAAAGAGAGGGACGAGTATATTTTCTGCGATTGTTCAAAGGAGAGTCCTAAAGGTCGTAGAAGCCTTTGTTATGATCTTGAAGCGTTAGAATCAAGAAAGAAGCATAAACCAGAAAATAACGCTATTGATGTGGCAGCCGCTATGGGTATTGAACTATTAACTGAAGAACAATATCGAGAGTTACAACAACTTGGAGATTTTGATATGAAATCATCAAGCTGGGTACAAACACCTTCAGATATTAGAGAACTCGGTGGTGCGCTATTTTGCGATTATCGCTTCGGGCATGTTTTCGTGTATCACAATGGGGCAGATTCTTATTATGCTGCCAGAGGTTTTCGTGGCTCGTTAAGAGTTTAAATTTGGAGTAAACAAAAAAGAGCCTATACGCAGGCTCTTTTTCTTATTTATATTTTAAGAGTAAACCGTTACTACGCAGTTTTGCTTAATTTATATGTTCCATGGCTGTTTTTACGGAAAAGTTTTGGGAAAACATAGCCATCTAATCCAATACGTCCAGCGTTCTGTCCTGCAACTAAAATGAACATAGTCAAAATAAGCAGGTTTGGATTTACACTAACAGTTCCGCTTAATAAAAATGAAAGATTCATTATGATTGCGAAAAATGCAGCTGTTTTTGTTAATCCACCTAAAATTAAACCTAGACCTACTAAAATTTCTCCCCATTGAACTAAAAAGCTAAATAGGTCTGCGTTTGGAAGAACAAAATGTTGAAGAAAATTTGCCCACCAACTTTGTACTGCAGGATGGTCACCGGATGCTTGAGCGATAGCACCCTTTAGAAAACCACTTGCGTCAAAAGATTGTCCAAAGACTTTGCCTATTCCAGCAGCGAGCCATGTATACCCTATGTAAAGTCGTAAAAATAATAATATGAAAGTAGCACGTTTATCAGTTCTTAAAAAATTGATAACCATTGAAATCCCTCCAATATTGTATTTACAAGTTTATTATATATCCATTGTGAAAAAATTCACAATGGATATAATGTGAACAAATATATGATTTTTTATTTATAAAATTGCACCTAAAATATTATGAAGTTTATTTTTGAAAATTAAGCAATAAATGAGAGATGGGAGCTATCTATTGTAGCGGATAGCTCCCGTAGTAAACAGGTTCATGTATGTTCTTTAAGTTCATCTGGGGGTTCCTTATTATTTCTCTGGTTTTATATAAGGAACAATTGGTGCAGTAACCCCTACAGAAGCACCACGAATAAATTCTTGATTTTCTAATGGCTTAAAGTTTTCCGTTTTTCCAGTTAGCATAACCCCTAAGATTTTCACTTGATCAAATGGTTTGTCCTTGTTTGCTTTTAAAAACTTCTGGATATCTTCGTCATATCCATCGTCATCGTATTGTTTAAGAGAGTCAAAGAACCTTTTGTACGCTTCTTCAGGCTCTTTTTCTGGGGCAAATCCGTAAACTTGCATACCGGCAGGACCTTTGCTTTCGTCTTTAATAGGTGAGACCATATATAGCCATACGATATTTAAGTTGTCTGGTATTTTTGTTTGAATTTCTTTTAATGTATAAGGTTGATTGAAAGAGATAGCAACTTCCGCTACATAGTTTTCCATTGTTGAAACGGCACTTAATTCATTTTTGACTCCATTATGATATTCTTTGATAGCCGGATTATAAAATGTAGCAACTTTATTTTTCGTTTGTTTATCATAATTATAAGCCTCTTTACTAGAGCTAGACCAATAAGATCCTGGTATTAACTCGTTGTAATCGATATTAGAGCGAAACCAATCGTAAGAGCTTGTCAGTGTATTCCATCGTACTACGTAACCGTTAATGTTTTTAGAGCGATTAGATACGATATTGCCGCCAAACATAGAAGAATTACTCGTTACTTGAGAATCAATTTGCACATTCGGTTCTGCAATTGCGTTATGTAAAAAGAGATGTTCGTGCAGCTTCGTAGAACTTTTCGCTGCGAAGTAATTGCCAACCTTGTACATTATAGGAATCAGCATGATTACAACGATAATAGAAGTAATAATGATTTTAAGTAACTGTTTCCTTTTAGCTTTTTTTAATGCATCTTTTAAAGAAGTATCCATTAAGTTTTTCCTCCTACTGTAGAATGAATTGTTTTACGTGCACGATGTAATTTTTGTTTAACACTGTTCACTTGAATATCTAGTATTAGGGCGATTTCTTCATATGAAAAATCATAATAATATTTTAAAAAGAAGGCTTCTTTATATTCTAGTTTTATATCTTTTAATAGATAGAAAATCTCATCTTTATTTAAAACAGCATCTAATTCTCGGTCTGTATATTGTAGTTTTGAATAAATCTCTTCAGTTAAATAGATGTTTTGCTGCTCTTTTTTTCTCTTCAAGTCAATGTATTCGTTTAATGCAACCCTAAAAAACCATGGACGTATGTTATTCTTTGTTAGGTCATCTAGCAACGTATATACTTTATAGAAAGTATTTTGGATGATGTCTTCTGCGTCTTCTTTTATAGCCCCTTTCGCTAGTAATAGTTTGAACACTTCCTCCCCTAAATTGATAAGATAGGAGGTCAATATATTTTCTTTTCCCATCATTTTTCCTCCCTATACTTATACAACGGATAGGTAATCATAAATGTATACACTTAAATGAAAGTTTTGTTCTTGATACAAATAGAAAAGGCATATAACAATCATATGTTATATGCCTTTTCTATTATATATTTAGTAATTTATTTAGGTAATGTAAACTTAACTTTTTTACCTTGTGAAATATCTTTAGCTTCTTTATTTCTCATAGGTCCTAACTCAATCTCAAAGCTTTTGTCTTTCCAAATCTTCTCATACTGCTCTTGATCTAAAATAAATACTTGCAGTAACTCTCCAGATGTTCCCGTTTTGACTGAAGCGTTATAGTCGTAATTTAGTAGCATACCTTCATTAATTGTATATTGTGTACCATCATTCACTCTTAATGTAGAGCTTATAGGAGATAATGAAACGTCTTGAGTATCTTTGTTATCAAGCTTGAATTTCACTGTTAATAGAACAATACCATTTTTGAAATTTGCAAAGCGTGGTGCTTCGACGGAATTTGGTGTGAATTGAGTAAATTGGTATCCGTCTAATGTAACATGAACAGCACCTAATTCTTGGCTGTTATTAATACTTGATTTCTCTTTTAACATTTTTTTATCGCCCATGTTATTAGCTGTAGCTTTATCTTGGTAGAAAGCTTTATCTGTTGCAACCTTTTCAGCACCTTGTTTGTTTAAACTTAATGAAAAGCTTCCAGGGCTTCCAATTGGAGCATCGAATTTTCCTTTATTAGCTTGTGCAGTTGGGACTGTGACTGAGACTGTTGAGAGACTTGAAATTTTTTCTAGATCATCTTTTCCAAATGGATACGCGATATAACCAGAAATAGTTTCTCCTGCTTTTACTAAGTAATCATTCGTTGGAGCAAGCTTAGTTGGTAGCTGATCTTCTTTTGGAATTAAGTCTTTATAGTTACTATATACTTTCTGAGCACCAGTAAATGACATGTCCAATGCTGGCATATAATAAATATCTTTAGCTGAACTATTTTTTACGCTATAGTTCACAAGAATAACTCCGCCCTCTGTTTGACGGTTAAATGGAATGTTAAAGTCCGTATGGAATCCATTTAATTCAACTAATGTATAGCTGTTCATCGATACTGAAACATCTTCAGCTTTATGGACTTGTGGTTCCTTATTTTCAAAAAGAACTTTTGTTTTACCACCTGTTTCTTTTTCCATGTAGGAAATAAGTTTAGAATAATCGCTGGAGCTAGTAGCGGTATTTTCCGTCTTTTTATCTTCAGGTTTATTTTCTTTCGTCGTATCCGTTTTTTCTGTTTTGCTTTCTTTTGTTGCATTCTCTTTTTGTTCTTTATTTGTCGTATCGCTTTGACCACAGCCGGTTATTACAAAAGCTGCTACGATTATTGCTGAAAATAAAGAAAGTAATTTTTTTGACATGTTTCTTCCCCCTATTTGTATAAAACTAAACTCTCACATTAGCCCCACGTTTTATTATAAGAAGGCTAGTCAATATTTACCAGTGTTTTTTTTAAAATTATTCCCATTATTTAAATATTATAATATAATAAATTTGATAGAAGTTTGGAATGGAATATTGGTTTTTATTTTTTATCATTTAAAATATTACATCATATTGTTAAGATAGAAATAGAGGTATATGGAAAGGAGACAAGGACTCAATATGTGGATGAACTTGTAATGATTAGAAATTAGATAGATGAATTTTTCTCTCATAAGTGAGGGGTTATTTAGCTATCTGTAAATCATGCAAGGATTGCATATTTGGCTTGTGCATCCCCTTTGTAAGGATAGATACGTATGTGGGGAAATTCATATCTCTTATATAAAATATGCGTCCTTTAAAATTGGAGGAGTATATGATGAATCAATTAAAACATAAAGTAGCAGTTGTTACAGGTGTAAGTCGTCTAGATGGTATTGGTGCAGCAACTTGTAAAAAATTAGCTGAAGCAGGATACGATATATTTTTTACATATTGGACAGCTTACGATAAAGAGATGCCTTGGGGCGTTGATCAACGTGAACAAATACAATTACAAGAAGAGTTACTAAAAAATGGTGTGAAAGTATCGAGTATGGAGTTAGATTTAACTCAGAATGATGCACCGAAAGAGCTTATAAATAAAGTTACTGAACAACTAGGCTACCCCCATATATTAATTAATAATGCAGCATATTCTACGAATAATGATTTCTCTAATTTGACTGCTGAAGAACTGGATAAGCATTACATGGTAAACGTTCGTGCGACTACATTGTTAAGTAGTCAATTTGCCAGAGGATTTGATAAGAAATCTGGTGGTAGAATTGTGAATATGAATATGACGTCGGGACAATTCCAAGGGCCTATGGCGGGAGAACTAGCGTATGCAACAACGAAGGGAGCTATTGATGCTCTAACTAGTACGTTGTCAGCAGAAGTAGCTCATTTAGGAATAACAGTGAATGCAATTAACCCAGGTCCAACCGATACAGGCTGGATGACTGAAGAGATAAAGCAAGGATTAAAACCGATGTTTCCATTTGGTAGAATTGGTGAACCAAAGGATGCAGCAAGACTTATTAAGTTTTTAGTAAGTGAAGAAGCGGAATGGATTACTGGACAAGTTATTCATTCAGAAGGTGGATTCAAAAGGTAAAAAGAAGGTATCTCACCCTGGTGAGATACCTTCTTTTTTAATCTTTCTTCAATCTTCGTGCAATACCATTCCCTAAAGACTGTAATCCTTGAACGAGGATAATTAAAATAAAGACAGTTGCATACATTACTTCAGGTTCATAGCGTAAATGTCCGAAGCGATATGCTAAGTCCCCTAGCCCACCAGCACCTACAAGGCCAGCCATTGCTGTTGCGCCGATTAAGCCAATCGTTGCAATTGTTAATCCAAGTACAAGGGAGGGACGAGCTTCTTTCATCATGACGTGCCAAATAATTTTTATAGTAGAAACGCCCATCGCTTGGTAAGCTTCAATCACACCACGATCGACTTCTAATAATGCGGTCTCCATCAATCTTGCGATATAGGGAGCAGTGAAGACGACAAGCGGTACGATAACACCTTGTACACCAATGGATGTTCCCATTAGAAATTTTGTAAAAGGTAGAATGAAGAATAATAGAATGATAAATGGAAGAGAGCGAATGATATTAATAATTGTATTAAGAATTGGATAAATGATTTTGTTTTCTTGCTGTCCACCAGGTCTCGTTAAAACAAGTGTGACACCAAGTGGCAGTGCAATAAGGATCGAGATGAGTAATGAAATAGATGTCATTTGAAAAGTTTGTATGGTCGCCTCCCATATAACTTTACCCCATTCATCCAAAAAGGACTTGTTTTCCATGGTCTGTTCTACCTCCTTCTACGATGATTCCCTGTTCTTGTAAAAATGATAAAGCACGGTTGATTTCATTTTGTTCCCCTTGCATATGAATGATAAGTTTCCCGTATGCTTCATGTTTTAATTGAGTAATATTACCGGATAAAATATTCGGATATACTTGGAATCGTTTTGTAGCGACAGCTAATGCTGGTTCTCCTGAAGAATTTCCTATAAAAGAAAGAGTTACAATTTCACCAGTAGTTTGAAGTTCTTTTTGTACATCTTCTGGAATTTTTGCTGCAAATGCGCTATTTACAAATTTCTTCGTTGTTACATGTTGTGGGTTTGTGAATATATCCTTCACAGTCCCACTTTCGACTACTGCTCCATGTTCCATAACAGCAACTCGGTCGCATATACGCTGGATGACATTCATTTCATGTGTAATTAATAAAATTGTAATCCCGATTTCCTCATTAATCTTTAATAATAGGTCAAGAATAGAATCAGTTGTTTCTGGATCTAAAGCGCTCGTTGCTTCATCACTTAATAACACTTCCGGTTCATGTGATAGTGCACGCGCGATGGCTACACGTTGTTTCTGGCCACCAGAAAGTTCACTTGGATAGGCGTCTTTTCGATTAAAGAGATCGACAATACGTAAATACTTTTCTACCCTTTTTTCAATTTCTACTTTTGGAATGCCAGCAAGGCGTAAAGGTAGTGCGATATTTTCATAGACGGTAACGGTTTTAAGTAAATTGAACCCTTGAAAAATCATCCCGATTTTTTGTCTCGCTTTTGCTAGTTCTTTTGTAGACAGTGTTGTTAAATCTTGCTCGTTTACAATAATATTTCCTGTTGTTGGTTTTTCTAATAAATTTACACAGCGAATTAATGTACTTTTGCCAGCGCCGCTATATCCAATGATTCCAAATACTTCGCCCTTTTTTACTTGGAGGGAAGTAGACTTAAGAGCTTCCACGTTCCCCTTTTTTGTTGTAAATACTTTGGATACATTTTTTAATTCAATCATTATCGTCAGCTCCTACCAAGACGGTAAAACAGAACCATCAAATTTTTTATCGATAAATTCTTTTACTTCTTTAGATTGATAAGCTTTCTTTAATTTATTTACAACAGCATCATCTTTATTTTCAGTACGAACAACGACCCAGTTTACATATGGTGAATCTTTTCCTTCGCGGAAGATAGAATCTTTCGCAGGGCTTAATTTTGCACCTAATGCAAAGTTTGTATTAATGGCAGCTGCTTTTACTTCACTTAGTTGTGTTGGTAATTGAGATGCCTCTAATTCAACGATCTTTAAATTTTTTGGATTTTCAATTACATCTTTTGCAGTCGCTTTTTCTGTCGCTTTTGGATCCACTTTTAAAACTCCTGCTTTTTCAAATAGTTTTAAAGCTCGAAGTTCATTCGTTGGATCATTTGGTACAGCAATTGCATCGCCCTCTTTTAATTCTTTTACATCCTTTAAGCTTTTTGAATATACGCCCATAGGGAATGTTACTGTTGAAAATACTTCGGTTAATTTCATATTACGTTCAGCTTTAAATACGTCTAAATATGATTTTGTTTGATAGCTATTTACATCAAGGCTTTTTTCATCGAGGGATACGTTCGGTGCTACATAATCATTAAATACTTTTATATCAATTTCGAGACCGTCTTTCGCTGCTACTTCTTTTACCTTTTCAAAAATTTGTTCATGTGGCCCTCCTGTTACACCGACAGTAATCTTTTTCTCATCTAACGCTTTTACTTCTTTATCTGAACTCCCGCTACATGCGCTTAATAATAATACAGCCCCACTTACAATGCTTAATAATACTTTCTTCATCTATAATTCCCCCTTAAATATACGTTCCAAAATAAAAAGCACCTCTCAAAAATAAGAGAGGTGCCGAATAGACAAAATAGATTCCTCTCTTATCTTCCAAAACGAGAACTCGTTTTGCAGGAATTAGCACCTTAGCTTATACGTTATAAGCTCGGTTGCCGGGCATCATCGGGCCAGTCCCTCCGCCACTCTTGATAAGAGTATGTGTATGTAGTTTTTTGAATGTAGTACTAATAGTAAAACTTACAACAGGAATTGTCAATGTTATTTTCTGAATATATTTTATTTTAAGGTAATCGAAACGTTTCCTTTTTTATGCCCTTTTTCCACATACATATGAGCTTCAGCAATTTCTTCTAATCGGTAAGTTCTATCAATAACAGGCTTTAAATGTTCTGTTTCAGTTAGTTTTTTTAGTAGAATCATATCCTCTTTACTTACCTTTGCCATCATTCCATTCACAGATACATATTTTCCATTGGGTGTTAATGTATTTGTACAAAGGGATTTTTTATACTTCCCAACTGCATCAAATATAATATCGTAGCGCTCGCACCCCTTAGTAAAATCTTCTTTCGTATAATCAATTACTTTATCAGCCCCTAAAGATTGAACGAGTTCAAAATTTGAATTACTACAAACAGCCGTAACGGTCGTACCAAAATATTTAGCGAGTTGTATGGCAGCTGTTCCTACTGATCCAGAGGCACCATATATGAGAACTTGTTGCCCCTTTTTTATCCGGCCTTTTCTCAGAAAATGCAACGCTGAAGTTCCACCAAAAGGAATAACTGCCGCTTCTTCATACGTTACATTGGTAGGTTTTAATGTTATTAATCCACTTTCATGCACGCATGTGTATTCGGCATAACCACCAAGATTGAGTTCTGTTAATGCAAAAATTTGATCCCCGTTTTTAAATTGAGTTACATCTGTCCCGATATCCTCTATCTCTCCTGCTAATTCTACGCCAAGTATAGGGTTTCTCGGTTTTCTAAGTCCTAATATAAGTCGCATAGGAATCCAAAATAATAGAGGGCTATTAAATCCGCGTATTCTACAATCTCCAGTCGATACACTTGTTGCGTGAATTTTAACTAATACTTCGTTCTTTTTAGGTATAGGTTTCTCTATATTTTGAAGCTGAAGAACGTTAGGTGGTCCATACTGTGTGCAAATAATTGCTTTCATAATGACCTCCTGAATTTAGTTGTTGTTATTTATATCCTATTTAAAATTTTCACCAAACATGTTAAATAATGAAATTGAAAATCATATGGATTTAAAAGAAAAATTGGTGGTATTATTTGGTAAAGGGGGATTTATATGAAGAAAATCATGATAGCTTCTAGTTTGTTACTTACAATTGGTTTAGGGGTAGGGTGTAGTAGTGATAAAGTATCAAAGACTGATGGACCCAAAACGGCATCAGTAAAGAAAGAGAAGGAATTAGCCGCAAAGGATGTTTTTAATAAGGCGTATGAAAACTTAAAAAATGAAGAGTATGTAACGTTGATGCAGAATATGGACATAAAGGCTGACGGACAAGAACTGAGTATAGTGAAGGCTAAAATACAAATAGAGCCAAAAACAAAGAGTTCTCGTGCTGAAATGAATGTTTCGGGTACTGATATTATCATTTATGGTGTAAATGATAAAATTGTTGGTCAAGTGAAGAATCCTAATACGGGTGAAGTTATATCTATACCAGAGGAGAAATTAAATATTAGTGGGATGAATGCAGCCAAGAGTGTGAAAGAGAATGTAGAAATCCCGCCAGAAATTGTACAAAAAATGAAGATAGAAAAAAGCGGAGACAAATATAAATTAAAGCTCAGGTTAAAAGGAAAAGATGCAGAGAGTATTTTAGGTAGTATAGGTGAAACGCAGAAGAAAGCATTAGAAGCACAAAATGCAAAGGTAGAAGAGATAGATGCAGAATATATGATTACAAAAGATTTTAAATATGAGTCATTGAGAATGGATATAGTTGTGAGTAGAAATAGTAAGGAGAAAGCACATTTTATGACGGATATAAAATATACATCGTATGAAAAATTTGATCCAATACAGTTACCAGCAACGAATTGATTGATTTGTAGAGAGATGCCCAAAAAAGTAAGGGCATCTCTCTTTTTTCGTTACTAACATATTTTCTTCTTAGAAAAATAGGTACAATATGTAGTGAAAGAAATTCAAACAAGGAGAGTGTCATTTGAAAAAAAGAAAGATAGTAGTGGCCATTGTAGCATATACAGTGTTGCTTGCAACGTCTGTACATACATATAAAAAACAACTCGATCATCCTATTATGAGTGATGTAGGTAAATTGCTTCCGACAAAAATAAAACGTGTTGAAAGTGCTACTGATGAGCAATCGTTAATAAAATTAGTGCAAGATGCGAATGTTTCTGGAGAGAAGATTTCTATTGCTGGTATGCAACATAGTCAGGGCGGGCAGACGTATTATCCACATGGTACGATGCTTGATATGAAAGGGTATAATAAAATATTAGAATTTGATCCAGAGAAGAAGCGCATTACAGTTCAAAGTGGTGTCACGTGGAATGATATTCAGAAGAAAATAAATCCATATGGTCTTGCAGTTCAAGTTATGCAATCTCAAAATATTTTTACGGTTGGCGGTTCATTAAGTGTAAATGTACATGGTCGTGATATTCGTCATGAAGCATTGATTGATACAGTAGAGTCGTTTAGATTACTAATGGCGGATGGTACGGTGCGTAATGTAAGTAGAGAAGAGAATGCAGATTTATTTCCTTATGTCATTGGCGGTTACGGGTTATTTGGTGTCATTTTAGATGTGACCTTAAAGTTAACAAATGATGAATTATATGAAACGCACACGAAAATGCTAGATTATAAAGAATACACGTCTTATTTCAAAGAAAAAGTGAAAAAAGATGCTAATGTTCGTATGCACTTAGCTCGTATTTCTGTTGCTCCAAATTCATTTTTAAGAGAAATGTATGTGACAGATTATACATTGGCACAAAACCAAAATATGAGGGAGGAGTATAGTGAATTAAAAGAAGAAACTATTATAGCAGCGCCTAAATTTTTACTTGGATTATCACGCTATAGTGATTGGGGAAAAAATACATTCTGGGATATACAAAGAAGTTATTTCGAACGTACAGATGGAAAGTATGAGACGCGAAATAATGTTATGAGGTCAGATAGTGCCTTTATGGAATATGAAAATCCGAATAGGACAGAGGTGTTACAAGAATATTTTGTGCCTATAGATTCTTTCACGGAATACATAGATGATTTACGTAACGTATTAAATGAAGAAGAGTTTAATTTGCTCAATATTACGATTCGTTACGTGGAAAAGAATGAAAATGCAGTTTTATCCTATGCGAAAGATGATATGTTTGCACTGGTTCTTTTAATTAATCAAGGGCGTTCTGAAAATGAGATAAAGAAAACAGAGGATGTTATTCAGAAGATGATTGATGTTACGTTAAAGCATAACGGTAGTTATTATTTACCGTATTATTCTTATCCATCGAAAGAACAGTTAAGGAGAGCATATCCTCGTATAGAAGAGTTTCTTCAGAAGAAAAAAGAAGTGGATCCAAAAGAGAGATTTGTGAATTTATTTTATAGGGAGTATACGAAATGACATATAGAAGATTTGTAGCTTCACAAAGCATGATTATGATGGCTGGAAGTATGGTATTTCCTTTTTACATTCTATTGCTTCGGAATGTTGGAAATAGCTTCTCACAGTTTGGCTGGGCATATGGCTTATTTGCCTTAACTTCAGCTCTAGTATATCCGTTAGTTGGAAGAATCTCTGATAGAGTAGGTGATAGAAAGTTACTAATTATATACGCCTGGTCTATGGCAATATTAATGCTTTGTTTTCCTATTGCAACAGAAGTATGGCATGTATACATTCTTCAAATTTTAATGGGTATTTTAGGGGCTGTGCAGCGTAATACGGAGAAGACTTCGTTAGCACGAAAAGTTGTACAAGAAAATGCTGGTTATGAGATTGGAAAATATCATGTGTGGACATCGATTGGAGGAGCGGTAGCAATTATTGCAACAGGATATTTAGTAGATTTCTTTACGATCGGCACGATTTTTTATATTGCATCTATCTTATATGTAGTGAGCAGAGTTGTATTAAGTAGTAAAAAAATATAACAATTCCCATTTTTACCTGAATAACCTTTATTTGTTATACTAAAGAGGAAGACAAAAGAAAAGGGGACATTGCCTTTGATGAAATTTTTAATTTTAGCTATTCTCACTTTGTTTTTGATTCCATGGACAAGAAGAAGCGGTAGTAAACTTCGAGCAGTGGATAAGAAAGGGGATGAGAAGGTTGTAAAGGGTAAGAAATCATCTATTTTAGTTATTCCAGTTTTATTTTGGATAGGTATTGCAATCTATGAATATTTTTGGCTAATTGATGATCGAGCAGATTCAATTCTTACTCATTATTCTGTTGCAGTAGCGATTTTAATTGGGCTTGTTTTATTTTCCCAAGATCAAATAGGTAAATTAGAAGGTACGTTAAAAGGACTTCTAATGCTTGTTTTACTTGCAAGTTACGGCTACTTTGGTTATTTGCACGATATAGTAATCTCGCAAAAGAAATATGATTCTGTTGTAAAGGTAGAGAAAGATATTTCAGAGCCATTTACTGAAAATGATCAGCCATTTACAGTGCCGCCAAAGACAGCGGAGAATAAGATGAAAAAAGTATTTGGGGATATTCCGAAAGTAGCTTATTTTGAGCTAGGAGAATTAACGCCACAAATGGTAAATGGCGAGGCTTTATATGTAGCACCGATTGAAGTTTCAGGATTTTTTAAAGCACGTAAAGCTGAGACAATTCCAGGGTACGTCACGATGTCAGGTACGAATCCTGATGCAGAAGCAAAGCTGCACCTTGGTTATAAAATGAAATACGTGCCAAGCATGTTTTTCGGAAATAATTTAGAGCGTGTGGTAAGGCAAGCAGAACCAAATTTAATCTTTAAAGGAAAACCTAAATTTGAAGTGGATGATAAAGGGAAACCGTATTATACAATGACGTACGGTGAATTTATTTCAGGAAGATCTGGATTTGAGGTAGAGGGCGTTGTAGTAGTAGATGCACAAACAGGCGAAGTGAAAAGATACGATAAAGGAAAGGCACCTAAATTTGTTGATGGCGTATTAAATCACGAGACTGCATCTACGTTAAATACGTACTTCGGTAAATATATTCACGGATTTTGGAATACAAAATTCTCGCAAACTGATATGAAGATCCCGACTGAGTGGGGAATGAAAGAAGGAGTTACACCGATTTTCGGTAAGGATGGAACACTATATTACTTTACTGATTTTACTTCTCCGAAAGAAGGAGTAGATTCTGCGTTAGGTTACTCACTTATTGATGCACGTACAGGTAAGTTGTATTACTATAACGGAAAAGAAGTAAAGGGAATTATGGATGGTTCAGCTGCTTCGGAAGTCGTGGATAATTCCTTTAAGAGAGAAAAGTGGCATGGAACGATGCCGGTTATTTATAACGTGTATGGTAAACCTTCTTGGATTGTACCTGTTATTGATGATGGAGGGTTAGTACGTGCCCATACGGTTATCTATGCTTCTAATGCGAAAATATTTGCAACAGGTTCGACGCAAAAAGAAGCGCTTGAGAATTATAAAAATGCGCTGAGTGGAAGCGGAGATTCATTTAGACCGACTTCAAATGGAAAAGAGGCGCAAAAAGAAGGCACTGTACAACGTGTATATAAAGAAAAATCAGGTGAAAATACAATCGTGTACGTACTGTTAGAGAATGAACAAAAAGTATTTATGATACCTGTGAAGAAATTCCCATATGCTATGTTTACAGAAGTGGGAGATCCAATTCAAATCACATATTTAGATACAGGAGAGGCGATGTCTTCCGTATCTAAATTTACAAATAGTAATTTGAACAAGTAAAGCGATAGAAATTCTATCGCTTTTTTTACAGAATTAAACAGGAAAATGAGCTATACTTGACGTATGTTTATGTTGTAACTATAATTGTTACGATTTAGTATGTTATAGGAAAGGGTGAACGGAAAAAGTGAATGAAGTTAATCAGGAAATATATAAGCCTGTAAAGATGAACAGGTTATGGATGATTCTTGTATTAGGAACACTTACGGCAATTGGGCCGTTATCTATTGATATGTATTTGCCTTCGTTACCGAAGTTAACGGATGACTTGCAAACGGGTGCATCTCTAGCACAGCTTACATTAACAGCTTGTTTGCTTGGGCTTTCAGTAGGACAATTATTTGTTGGCTCAATTAGTGATATTTACGGAAGACGCAAACCTCTTATTATTGCTCTTATTATTTATGTTGCTTCTTCTTTACTTTGTGCTGTTGCACCATCTATTTGGACTTTAGTGTTATTACGCTTCCTACAAGGAGCTTCAGGATCAGCCGGAATTGTTATATCACGTGCAATGGTACGTGACATGTATTCAGGTTCTGAAATGACGAAATTCTTCTCACTACTTATGTTAGTAAACGGAGCAGCACCTATTTTGGCACCGATTATAGGGGGACAATTATTACAGTTTACAACGTGGCGCGGTGTCTTTATCGTTCTCGGAGCAATAAGTGTATTTATGTTAATATCAGCTACTTTCGTATTACGTGAAACATTACCTCCTGAAGAAAGAGAAACAGGCGGTTTGTCAGGGACGTTAGCGACGTACGGAAAACTGTTAAAGGATCGTTTGTTTATGGGATATGCATTGTCACAAGGATTAGTAACAGCGGCAATGTTTGCTTACATTTCGGGATCACCATTTGTATTGCAAAATATATACGGGGCATCACCACAGCAATTTAGTTTATTCTTTGCAATCAACGGTATCGGTATTATTATTGCTAGTCAGGTTACGGGTCGTTTAGCGGGGAAAGTGAATGAGAAGACATTATTTGTCTCTGGTATCATTATTGCAGCTGTTGGTGGTTTATCTTTACTACTGACAATCTTGCTAGGAATAGGGTTAATTGGTGTTTTATGCTCGTTATTCCTTGTCGTATCAAGTGTTGGGGTTGTCTCAACAACTGGGTTCTCATTAGCGATGAGAAATCAAAAACAAGCTGCAGGAACAGCATCAGCTTTATTAGGCTTATTACAGTTCATTTCAGGAGCGCTTGTTGCACCTCTAGTAGGCATTGGTGGAAGTAATACCGCATTACCGATGGGTGTTGTAATAGCTCTTTGTGAAATTGGTGCGGTACTATGCTATTTATTTATGGCTAGAAGAAGTGAAAAGCAGTTTGAACTGCAAGCAAGACAAAATTTAGAGGCTTAACAAAAAAGAACTGATTCAAAGGGAATATTTGAATCAGTTCTTTTTTCATTTCTTTGAAATACCTCATATAGTTTTGTAAGGTGCTGTAGTAAAGCAGTGCAAAAGTTATTTGTATAAAGTGACGATACTGTGACAAACATGTTGGTATATATATTACGATGTCGTCTTAAGTGTAAAAAGTAGGATGTTCTCGGTATAATAACAAGTGGAGATAAAAGAAACTATAATGAGTAGTAGCTGTAGATAAAAGGAGAAGAAGAGATGAAGAAGGTTTTGGGTATTGCTGTAATGGGAAGTATGATCCTTCTAGCAGGATGTAATGGAAATAAGGATACGAAAGAACCGAAAGAAAAGGTAGAGCAATCTACAGAACAAACAGAAGAAATGAAAGAATACCGTGCAGTACATGAAAAATACGATTTGAAAATGAATAAAGAAATTAATAATGCACTGCAGTTATTTGAAGTGGCAAAAGAAAAGGGCGGTAAGGAAATAACGACTGCTACATATAAAGAAGATGTGCAAAAGGTAACAACGAGCATGTTAGAAGATATTGATCATATACGAAAAGAAATTCGTGTTCCGAAGTCGAAAGAGCAAGAACATGAGGTATATGTCGGTTTCTTGAATGAATCGGAACAAGCAATGAAAAAATTACAGAAGTTAGCTAAAGAAGAAGATTCATCGTTGATTCGTGATATAGAAATTAATTTTGCAACAGCATCGACATACTATAAACGTTTTCAAGCAGAAACGAAAAAATAACCTTGCCTATGCAAGGTTATTTTTTCTTCTTGCCATCTCCATCTTCATCCTCGGATACTAATATCTTCTGTTCTTCGTGAAATTCGGAAATAGTTTGCCCGGTAATATTATCAAAGGGGGTGTAAAAAGAGGTAATGCTTTTCTTTTTAATGAAAAGCTTATAAAATCCAATGATAACAAGTATAACGATTGTTAATGGTAATCCTATAGTTGCTAGAAGTAAGGGATCCATCATATAATTCCTTTCATATCGTTTTTTTTTATTATAGGCGAAAAACTGTAATTTAGATAAATACACTATTAAAAACTGATTTTTCTAAATATATCCAATTTGATTGACTTTTCATTTTTTCAGAATTATAATTCGAAATATACAATTTGAACCAAATAATAATATAGCAATTTACTTATCCAGAGAGGTAGAGGGACTGGCCCTATGACACCTCAGCAGCGGGTTCTGTAATAGGAACACCGTGCTAATTCCAGCAAGCAAGTCTTGAAAGATAAGTGATGGGCCTTTGTTTATTAAGCCTTGATCTTATTTTTTAAGATCAAGGCTTTTTGTATTCTAAAAAGAGAAAAGGGAGTAATGGAAAAAGTACGTTCATAAAACTAAGTAAATATATGTGTTTAGGGGGTTATTGAAGTGTATGTAATTAAAAAATTATCAGTTATGGTGTTCACGCTATGGGTTATTACGACGGTGACATTTCTAATTATGCATATTATTCCGGGGGATCCATTTTCATCAGATGCAAAAATCTTTCCTGAAGAAGTGATCCAAAACATGAGAGCGAAGTATCACCTTGATGAACCGTTATGGAAGCAATATGTTGCTTATTTAGACGGCGTAGTTCATTTTGATTTTGGTGAATCTGTTCAATCAACCGGGCAAGGTGTATCAGAAATTATAACAACTGGTTTTGGTCCATCAGCAATTATTGGTTTACAAGCACTTATTATTTCATTGCTAGTCGGAATTGCTGCGGGTACATTTGCTGCTCTCTATCATGGGAAGGTAATTGATTACGGTGTAAGTTTACTTGCCATCCTCGGTATTTCTATTCCGAGCTTTATTTTAGCACCACTATTTATACAAGTATTCGCTATTCAATTCGAGCTCTTACCAGTAGCTTCTTGGGGTACATTTGAACATACGGTATTGCCATCCTTTGCATTAGCGTTAGGACCAATCGCAGTGATTACAAGATTTGTTCGCTCTAATATGATCGAAGTACTGCAGAGTGATTATATTAAGTTAGCGAGAGCGAAAGGTATACCGATTAAGAAGATTATTATAAGACATGCTCTTCGAAATGCAATTGTTCCGGTACTTACATTTGTTGGACCATTAATGGCGGGACTTTTAACAGGTACTTTCGTTATTGAAAAGATTTTTTCAATTCCTGGTCTCGGAAAATATTTTGTAGATAGTATTTTTAATCGAGATTATCCAGTGATTATGGGAACAACCATTTTTTATAGTGCACTTTTAATTGTATGTATTTTTATTACAGATATTATTCATCGTATTGTTGATCCACGTATTCGTTCTATTACGTAAGGAGGGAGATGTTTAGATGGGGGCTTATGAAATTAATGACCAGTTATTAACAAATGAAGAGAAAAAAGAATTAACAATAAATAAAGATCAGCAAAAGATTAGCCGAAAGAAAGAAGTGTTTCGTAAGTTTGTATCGAATCCAATCGCAGTTTTAGGATCAGTGACGTTATTACTCATTATTGTTTTCTCACTTGTTGGTGAAAGTTTAACGCCATTTACTGCGAGTGAACAAGTAAAAGAGGCAACAAACTTACCACCTAGTAGTGAGCATTGGTTCGGAACAGATGATTTGGGAAGAGATATATGGGCACGTACTTGGGCCGGCGGGAAAATTTCATTAACAGTTGGATTAGTGGCAGCTGCTCTTGATATAGGACTTGGTGTGCTAATCGGAGGGTTTAGTGGATATGTGAGAGGGCGCAATCGCCTTGGGACATTAATTGATGAGTGGATTATACGAGGAATCGAAGTGTTATACGGTATCCCATATTTATTAATTGTTATTTTACTATTAATTGTTATGAAACCAGGTCTTTTTACCATTATCATCGCCCTTGCATTAACAGGATGGATTGGTATGGCACGTCTCGTTAGGGCGCAAGTTTTATCTTTAAAACAAAGAGAGTTTGTTATTGCAGCGGAGCGATTAGGTACATCACATATGAAAATTATATACGGGCATTTAATTCCGAACTTAACAGGCATTATTATCGTAAATTTATCATTTACAATTCCAGCAGCTATTTTTTCAGAATCATTTTTAAGCTTTATCGGACTAGGAGTGCAATCACCGGCAGCAAGCTGGGGGACGATGACGAATGATGCACTTGGGACATTACTAAGCGGGGAATGGTGGCAGCTATTCTTCCCAGCAATCATGATTGCGCTTATTATGTTCGCATTTAATGCGATTGGTGATGGTTTACAAGATGCAATTGATCCAAAAATCGTAAAACAGAATAGAAAGGAGAAAAAGCATGGGACAGCTCTTATCTTTAGAAAACGTAACGTTAGCCGTTGAAAAAGAGAATAGTAAACAAGCAATTGTGAAACATGTTTCCTTTTCTATTAACGAAGGTGAAATTGTTGCACTTGTAGGAGAAAGTGGCTCAGGGAAAAGTGTTACAGCACAATCTATTATCGGCTTAAATCAAGAATCAATTCATATTGATGATGGAAATATATCTTTTGAATCAGAGGAATTAACGAATCTACAAGAATCAGAATGGAATCAAATTCGTGGGAAAGATATTGCTTTTATCTTTCAAGATCCACTTTCATCTTTAAATCCGACGATGAGGGTGGGAAGGCAAATTACAGAGGTGATTTTGCAACACGAAAAGAAATCGAAAAAAGAAGCAAAAGAAATTGCGATTAACTTATTAAATGATTTAGGGATACATGAAGCAGAGAAACGCTTTGAACAGTACCCACATCAATTAAGCGGAGGCATGAGGCAACGTATTTGTTTAGCAATCGCATTTGCTTGCCACCCAAAACTCGTTATTGCGGATGAACCTACGACAGCATTAGATGTAACAATTCAAAAGCAAATTATGGAGTTATTAAAGGAAAGAAAGGAAAAGCAAAATACGAGTATTTTACTAATTACGCACGATTTAGCACTTGTACGTGAAGTAGCGGATCGAGTAGTTGTGATGTATGGAGGACGTGTTGTTGAAAAAGGAACGATAGAGGAAGTGATAGGTTCTCCTAAACATCCATACACAAAAAGCTTATTACAAGCAATTCCCAATATGGACGATTCCGAAAAAGTATTACGTGCAATAGAAGGGACGACACCTTCCATTGAGACGTTAAATAGCTTTGGTTGTCCTTTTGTAAATCGTTGTCCAGTAGCGATAAAAGAATGTATTCATCGTTTCCCAGAGAGAACAACATATTCCAAGGAGCATAGTTCACATTGCTGGCAACATGTTCTGGAGCATAATAAAGCGAAATCAAAAGAGAAGGTGAATGCCTCATGACGACAGATTTAATTACTGTAAAGCAAGTAACGAAAACGTATGGAAGTAAAAATAAAGAAATCGCAGCGTTAAAAGACATATCACTTGCGATCCCGAAAGGCACAACGCTTGGCATTATTGGAGAAAGTGGTTCAGGAAAAACAACACTTGGTAAGCTCATAGCTGGGATTGAGAGCCCAACGTCTGGTGAAATTGATTATAACGGTCAAGTCGTTCACAAGTTGAAGGCAGCTCATAAACGTGATTTCTTACAGAAAGTACAGTTTATTTTTCAAGATTCCACAGCAGCATTAAATCCGCGCTGGAAAGTACGCGATAGCGTAACGGAAGGTTATATTTCATTCAGTTTAGGTGATAAAGGATTAAAGGATAAAGTAGCAGGTGATGCGCTAGAACGTGTGGGATTAGATAGACGATATATTGATCGCTATCCGCACGAATTTAGCGGAGGACAACGTCAACGAATTGCTATTGCAAGAGCGTTATTGTGTGAGCCAGAAGTATTAATTCTTGATGAACCAATTTCAGCATTAGATGTTTCATTGCAAATTCAAATTGTACATCTGCTGCAAAAAATCCAAAAAGAACAAGGTTATACATATTTATTCATCGCGCACGATTTACCGATGGTTCACTATTTATGTGAAAAAGTAGCTGTCTTATACAAAGGAGAACTTGTTGAATTTGGAAATACGGACGAAGTATTCCGTAATCCACAACATTCTTATACAAAAACACTATTGGCATCAACACCAAAAATTTCAGGTTAAAGGAGAATGTAGGATGAAGAAGTTTTTACTGTTTGTCATTATGACTGTTTTAGCAATTACTTCTGTCGCTTGCGGTAAGAAAGAGACGCAAAAGGCGAGTGCTGGTAAGGGAGAAGGAGATCGATTAGTAACGAATATTGGTAGCGATCCATATACACTTGATTCCGCTATCGCGACAGATAGTACTTCAGGTTATGTAATTGGACATTTATTCTCAAGCTTATATACGCAAGATAGTGATGGTAAATATCAAAATGAATTAGCAGAGAAAGAAGAAGTAAATGCTGATGGAACTGAGTATACAATTCATTTAAAGAAAGATATTAAATGGTCAGATGGTTCTGCTATTACAGCAAATGATTTTGAATTTGCATGGAAGCGATTATTAAATCCGAAAACGGGTTCTATGAATGCGACAGAAATGTATTTTATTAAAGGGGCAGAGGCATACAATACTGGAAAAGGTGAAGAAGGACAAGTTGGCATTCAAGTCATTGATCCTCAAACATTAAAGGTAACACTTGAGCACCCAGTGTCTTCTATTAAACAAAAGTTAGCAAGCTCATTATTCATTCCATTATCTAAAAAATCAATTGATGATAATAATAAATTAAAAACAGATCCAAAAGAGTTAATTACGAACGGACCATTCACATTAAAAGAATGGAAGCATAATCAGGCTATTACAGTACAAAAAAATAAAGAATACTATGATAAAAAGGTAACATTAAAAGAAATTGAGTTTCGTATTATTCCAGATTCTAAAACAGCGTACCAATTATACAAATCAAAAGAATTAGATGTACTAAGTGGTTTACCACAAGAGATGATTGAGAAAGAAAAAGGAAATAAAGAATACAAGCGTGTTGCAGGATTCTCATCTTATATTTATTCGTTTAACGTAGAAAAAGAGCCGTTCACAAATGCAAAGGTACGTAAAGCATTCTCGTTAGCAGTTGATCGTAAGTTTATTGTTGAAAAACTGTATAAAAACAATGCACAAGAAGCAAATGCATTCGTTCCAGAAGGAGCAAAAACACAAAGTGGGCGTGATTTCCGTAAAGAAAAAGGTGGTTACGTTAAATTTGATCCAGCAGAAGCGAAAAAATTATTAGAAGAAGGCATGAAAGAACAAGGCTGGTCTACATTACCTGAAGTAACATTAAAGTTCACTACAGATACACAACATAAAAAAGTAGCAGAAGCAATGCAAGAAATGTTTAAGAAAAATCTTGGCGTAGATATTAAATTAGAAAATAAAGAGTGGAAGAGTTACATCGACACATATAAGCAAAGTGATTTCCAATTAGCTTATATGGGATGGGGCGGTTCTCTATTAGACCCAATTACTAAATTAGATTTATATGCAGGTGATGGTCCAAACAATTATGCAAAATGGCATAATAAAGAATTTGATGCTTTAGTGAAGGAAGCAGAAGTTGAACAAAATGAAGATAAGCGTTTTGACTTATTGCATAAAGCGGAAGATATTATGTTTACAGATTCACCATTAATTCCAATTATATTCCCGTCGGATTCCTATTTACAAAAACAAACGGTATCTGGACTTCAATATTATGTTGGATCTAAACCAGATTTAAGATATGCAAAAATAAAGAAGTAGGCAACTGCCTACTTCTTTATTTTATTTCTCTCTTATATTCTTTTTTCGTTCCATCAGAGAAGACAACTTCTAAATCAAATTTTTGATAGTCTTTATCAAGTTTGAACACGTTCACTACTTGATCGATTACTTCTTGGTCAGGAGTATCTTTATCAAATTTTAATTCTTGTAGAAGTGGGCTTAATTTTGTGATAGCCTCGTCTCCTGTTAATTTTACATCTGCTTTATGATCTTCAATTTTTGCTTCCATTTTCTTGTCAGCTGCTACATTTTTATAGTCTGCTTCGTAGTCTTTCTTTGTATCTTGGTAGTCTGCCTTTAAATCGAATTCATTGAAGTTTAGTTTTAAATCTGCAGGAGCCTCGTTTTTTGCTTCTTCAGTCGTCTTTTTATTAGAAGTTGTATCTTCTTTTGCAGGAGCTTTACATCCTGTTAATGCAGGTACTAGCATAAGAGCTAATAAAACTGATAGTAGAATTCTCATTATAAATTCCTCCTTATGTAAATTCGTTCTATACAAGTTTTTCCCAAAAACATGTAATTATGTATGTGTTGAAAATAAATTATTATTCTGTAGTCACAATGGCTAATCCGCAATTTAAATCAAAAAAGATTTGTATGTATATGGTAAATTGAAGTTGTGAGGGAGGGACTAAAATGCATGAAGAGTATAAAGAGATAATAAAAAAATCAATTGAATATATAGAGAATCACTTACATGAGGAGCTTACAACAGAAAGAGTGGCATCTCACAGTGCAGTATCGATGTACCATTTTCATCGTATCTTTCAAAGATATGTTGGGATGAGTGTAACGGATTATATTCGAAAGAGAAGGTTAACTCATGCTGCGCAGACTTTAGTATCGACTGAAAGAGCAGTTATTGATATTGCAATGCAATATGGTTTTTCCTCACAGGAGGCATTTACGAGAGCTTTTAAAAGAATGTTTCAATTGCCACCAAAGAAATATCGAAAGTACTTCCAGTCATTTTATATAGAAAGAGAGGGTGTTTCAATGCAAAAAGGTATACCGAAAGGATGGATCTTAAGTGGAAGTCATCCTGCTGAATATGAGATGGGTTTAGATTATGAAGTTGTCCATCAAGGGAAAGTATCTGCATACATAAAAGCAAAAGAGAATGTTACGCACGGAGGATTTTCAACATTAATGCAAATGTTCCGAGCAGATAAATATGTAGGGAAGAGATTACGTTTTACAGCATTTGTTAAGAGTGAAAATGTAAGAGATTGGGCAGGATTGTGGATGCGAGTAGACGGAAAAGAGACAGAACCGCTTGCTATGGATAATATGCAAAATCGTCCCATTAAAAATACGAATAATTGGCAATCGTACTCGGTTGTATTAGATATAAAAGAAGGAGCGCTTGGTATTGCATTTGGTGTTTTATTATCAGGAGAAGGTTGTGTGTGGCTAGATAGTATTCGATTTGATGAAGTAGATGAAAAAATTCCTACAACAGATTTGGCAGAGAACTTTTATGAAACACTTTTAGAAGAACCAGTGAATCTACAATTTGAAGAATTAGAAAAATAAAAAGCAAGGAGAAAAGATATGCTCAAATATGTAAAACTAATAAGTATTAGTTTAGTAATATCGTCTTGTATTATGGGAATTAATTATTTAGTTAGCTATCTTTGGTCAGGGCATACACCTTCTTTGACATGGAGAACATATTTAATGTTTTTGTTTATATTTATGATGAGTTTTAGTTCAATGCAAAAAGAAGGGGAAGAGGATTGTTGACAATTGTTAGAAAAGTTATATAATCTAAATGTAAGTGATCACTTGCATGAAGAAGAGAGGATTTTATGGCGCGCTCAAAGACAGCAGAAAAAATTATTCAAGCAGCGATAGAACTAGTGAAAGAAAAAGGATATACAGCAGCGACAACGAAAGAAATTGCAATGCGTGCTGGTGTTAATGAAGTAACGATATTCCGCAATTTTAAAAGTAAGAAGGGTGTTATTGAAGCGGCGGTTGCTGAATTTTCATATGTACCGCATTTAAAACAGTTTTTACAAACAGAAATTGTGTGGGAATTAGAAACGGATTTAAAAAATTTAGCAAGGCATTATCATAATTTTTTAGATGGGGTAAAAGATATTATTGCTATTGGTATACGTGAGGCTGGAGAATTTCCTGAATTAGACGGGGAAATTGCTAAAATACCACAAGGACTAAAAGAAGAATTAAGTATCTATTTTGCAAAAATGCAGGAAAAAGGAAACATTATTGATACGAATATTGAAGCGCAAGTAATGAACTTTATCTGGATTAATTTTGGATATTTCTTATCTAAATTACGTTTTGCAGATCGCCTGACAGAAGTTGATGATGAGAAATTTATTGAAAATAATATTGTTTTATATGCTAGGGCATTAAGACCCTAGTATTTATTTAAAATAAAATGCAAGCATGTACTTGCTTGCTAGATAGGAGAGTGAGAAGATGGAATCATTAAAACAATTTTTAAAACGACCTGGTACGTATGTAGGAATGGTAGTGGCATTATCATTCCAACTTATTTTCTTTTGCGTGTGGTTAACAGCGTATGATGGAGTGAATGAAAGAGCAGATCAAATGCGTATCGCTATTGTGAATGAAGATGTCAATATAGGTAGTAAAATAGCAGAAGGCTTACAGAGAAATTTACCATTTCAAGTGAAAGCAGAACGGTCTGTAGAAAAAGCAAACAAAGAAATGAATGACCATGTGTACGATATGATTATTGAAATTCCTGCTTCTTTTTCAAAAGATATAAATGGAACAGGAAAGACAAATTTACACTTCTATATTAATCAAGCGAATGCCATGATGGCAAAGCAAATGATGGAAGGAGCTGCAAAACAAATTCGAGATAATGTAAATAAAGAGATAGCAAATTATAAGAAACAAGCGATTGTTGGAAAGCTACAAGCTGTAGGACCTGAGAATGTAGAAGTGATAAAAGGGTTAACTGAAGATTCAATTGGTTTTACAGTTCATAAAGTAAATGATGCAAAAGGATTTTCAGTGAATATGGTACCGCTAATGATCGTATTAGCTTCATTTGTAGGAGCAATGATTATGAGTATGGAACTATCAAAAGTTGCAAAAGAAGTAAAGGGCGGTTGGATTAATTTCTTATCAAGACAAATCATAAACGGTACAGTATCAATTTTACTTGCATGTATTACAATTGGTTTAATGAAAGGGTTCCAAATCGAAATGCACGAAACGGTATGGAGTGTATGGATATTTCAAGCGATAGTTTTCTTTGCATTTCTTTCATTAACACAAATGTTTCTAACTGTGTTTGGAAACGCAGGTATGATTTTTAATATTATCTCACTATCGTTACAACTTGTAAGTTCGGGTGTAATCGTACCGCATGAGATGCTTTCTAAAACATATCAAACAATCGGCGGATTATTTCCTGCAACATATGCAGCGAATGGCTATTATACAATAATATTTGGAGGAGTTAATTTAGAGAGAAATATTATTTCGTTATTAATTATTGTATTGGTTACACAATCAGTAGCAGTGATGACTTTAGCTATAAAAGGAATGGTAAAGGGAAGAAGAAGCTCTGTAGTTAAAGAAGCATAAAATAAAAAGGTATCCTCGGTGGGATACCTTTTTATTAGCACTTATTATTTTGCAACTTCTGTCCACTTGTAGTTAAACTCACCACCGAAGTCAGTTGTTACAAGTCCTTTAATGAAAGAGCGTTGTAAGTAAGAACGACCTTGTTGGTATAAAGGAGCGACAGCACCGTCTTGTAATAGAATTTTTTCAGCTTGCTTCATTGCTTCCCAGCGAGCTTTTTCATCACCAGCTAAATCTGTTTTTACTTTATGAATTAGCTCATCGTACTCTTTGTTAGAGTATTTATCGAAGTTGTAAGCACTATCTGTTGTAAATAAATCTAAGAATGTAATTGGATCAGCGAAGTCAGGGCCCAGCCATCAATACCGATTTCATAGTCACCACTTAACAGTAGTTTTAACTGTTGTTTACGTGGTTGTGGTTTTAAATTCACTGTTAATCCATCTAAGTTCTTTTCTAGTTCACCTTTTAAATATTCACCAGTCTTTTTAGCTAAAGCATTATCACTTGTTAAGAGTTCAATTGTTACTTTATCAGTACCAAGTTCTTGCTTCGCTTTTTTCCAGTTTTCTTTCGCTGTTTTCACATCATCTTTCACTAGATTTCCATTTTCTTTACGGAAGTCGTTGCCATCAGGACTTTTTGCGAATTTCGCAGGAACCATTCCTTCAGCTGCAACAGCGCCGTTATTTAAAATTGTTTCTACATATGCTTTCTTATTCATTGCTCCGTTAATAGCAAGGCGTGCATGTTGATTTTTTAATGTTTCATTTTTTTGATTGAGTCGTAAAAATTGAATGCCAACTTCAGCGCGTTCTTTGAAGTTTGGATCGCCCTTATATTTATCAACAAACTCCGCAGTTAAAGCAACGCGATCAATTTGTCCTGAATCATATAAATTAACTTCTGTAGACTTATCTTTAACGACATTGAAGTTGATTTCTTCTAATTTCACCGTTTTAGCATCCCAATAGTTAGGATTCTTCTTCAGTTGGAAGCTTTGCTCGTGTTTCCAGTTATCTAATGTGAAGGCACCGTTGTAAATTAAATGATTTGTTTCTAAACCGTATTTATCGCCTTGAGACTTTAAGTACTCTTCATTAATTGGTAAGAATGTTGAGAATGTCGTTAAACTTAAGAAGTAGGGAACAGGACGATCTAGTTGTACTTCTAATGTTTTGTCATCAATAGCTTTGACCCCTAGTTGATCAATCGGCAATTGTTTTTGGTTTATTTGTTTCGCATTCGTTATATCGAAGAATAAGAATGCATATTCAGCTGCTGTATCAGGGTTTACGGCACGTTGCCAAGCGAAGACAAAGTCTTTTGCTGTAACAGGAGTACCGTTTGACCATTTTGAATCACGCAGATGGAATGTATATTTCGTTTTATCGGGACTAACGTCAACCGACTCAGCGACACCAGGAATCGGTTTATTATCTTCTCCCATTGCATATAACCCTTCAAAAACATTACGCATTACGTTCATGGATTCCCCATCCGTTGCTTTTGCAACATCCATTGTTGGAATTTCTGAAGCAAATGATAAGTTAATTGCCTGTTTATCAGGTGCTTTATCATTTGCTTTCGCTCCGCTTGCGTTATCTTTATTTCCCCCGCAAGCAGTTAGTAATAGACTTGCCCCTAAAACAGATGCAACAACAGGTACAACTTTTTTCTTCATTGTTCGTTCCTCCCTAAATGTGTTGTTCGTAACGTCATAATGTCCATGTTTTGAAGTGTATCTATAGAAGAAGAGAAAACCTATTATAAATATGTACATGTAGGTAATCAGGTGTTCTATATGTATATACATGTTGAACTATAATTTATCATTATATGCTTCGACGTAGTAGACGTTATATTATGATGGTGAAATATTTCGTTTCTTTGATTATTTAGAATATTAACACTGGAGAGAACTATATGTCAATAATAAAAAGTTGAGCATTAATTTTTTAAAATAATATATTAAAAAAGCGGATTTCCTCTTATTGAGAATCCGCTTTTAATACATTTTTTCAATAAAATAATTACTGTAGATAGAAAAACATCGATTCAGCTTGCCTTTTATCCCGCATTAACGGGCAGTAAGACCCTCACCTCAAAATTCAGCGGAAGCAAAGAAGTTAGGTGGGAGATCAACTGCCCGTAAAAGCCCGATTGGTTGGGGCTGATTAAAGTTTCACTTTATTTTTCAATTTGTGCCCATTTGAAGTTTAATTGGCCTGCAAAGTCTACTTGCACAATTCCTTTCACATAAGAACGTTCTAAATAAGATTCGCCTTTTTGGTAAAGGGGAGCGATAACAGAGTCTTTAAATAATATTTTCTCAGATGCTAGTAATGCTTCCCAGCGAGCTTTTTCATCACCAGCTAAAGTCGTTTTCACTTTTTCAATTGTTTCATCGAACTCCTTATTAGAGTAATGATCCAAGTTGTAAGGGTTATTCGTTGTAAACAATTCAAGGAATGTAATTGGATCAGCAAAGTCAGGGCTCCAGCCGTCAATACCAATTTCATAGTCACCTTTTAATAAAAGTGAAACTTGTTGTTTACGTGGTTGTGGTTTCACATTTACTGTTAATCCATCTAAATTCTTTTCTAGTTGTCCTTTTAAGAACTCACCAGTTTTCTTATCAAGGTCAGCATCACTTGTTAATAATTCTAATGTTATCTTTTCAGAACCAAGCTCTTGTTTCGCCTTTTTCCATAACTCTTGTGCAGATTTTGTATCAACTTTGGTTAAATCTCCGTTTATAGTACGGAAGTCTTTTCCATCAGGCCCTTTTGCAAAGTTTTTTGGAACGAGACCAAAGGTTGGTGTAGAGCCATCATTTAATAACGTATTTACAAAGGATTTTCGATCAATTGTTTGATCGATTGCTTGGCGTGCAGACACGTTTTGTAGTACTTTGTTTTGTTGGTTCATACGTAAAAATTGTACGCCTACGTTCGGGCGTTCTTTAAAGTTCGCATCTTTTTTATATTTATCAACGAAGTCGGATGTTAATTTTATACGGTCTAATTGTTTTGATTCGAATAGGTTTACTTCTGTTGATTTTTCTTTTACGACGTTAAAATTGATTTCCTCTAGTTTGACAGTATCTTTATCCCAATAGGTAGGGTTTTTCTTGAATTTAAAGCTTTGTTCATGCTTCCAATCGCTTAGTGTAAAAGCGCCGTTGTACAAGATTGTATTGTCTTCTAAAGCGTACTTATCACCTTGTTTTTTAAAGAATTCCTCGTTAATTGGTAGAAATGTTGGGAACGCTGTTAAGCTAATAAAATATGGAACAGGGCGTTCTAATTCTACCTCAAATGTATGGTCATCAACTGCTTTTACACCAAGTTGGTCGGCTGGAAGTTCTTTGTTGTTAATTTTTGTTGCATTTTTAATATCAAAGAATAGAAATGCATATTCAGAGGCTGTTGCTGGATCGACAGCTCTTTGCCAAGCGAAGACAAAATCTTTCGCTGTAACAGGAGTACCGTTTGACCATTTTGAATCTCGCAGGTGGAATGTGTATTTCGTTTTATCGCCACTTACTTCATGAGATTTTGCAACACCAGGGACAGGTTTATTACCTTCACCAAGGTTATACAAACCTTCAAATACATTTCTCATTACTTGACCAGAATCAGTATCTGTAGCACGAGCTGTATCCATTGTTCGTATTTCGGTAGGTGAAGATAAGTTTAAAACCTGTTTACTAGGCGCCTCGTCTTTTGCATTTGCTCCGCTTGCTTCGTTTTTATAACTACCGCAACCAGTTAATAAAATACTTACTCCTACAACTGATGCAATACCGGGTACAAACTTTTTTTTCATTTGATTTTCCTCCTAAATAATTAAGTTTGGATGATGATGAGGGAAATGAAAAATAAAAAATCCCTCTTTTCATATTGAGAAAGAGGGATTTTTACGTACAAGTTATGCACCCGTATATAAACGAAGTCCCTCATTCTATCTTTCAAGCTATAAAGCTTGCAGGAAGTGGCACAGTATTCAAAAATGAACCTGCTGCCGAGGTTTCAAAGGGCCAGTCCCTCCACCTCTCTTGATACAATGAGTAAACGAATAAACTTTATTAATTTTTGTGTTTCTTTGATAATTCAAAATCTTACACCTTGGATGATGAAGTGTCAACTGAATGAAATATAGTTTAAATTTTCGGTTTTCTTAAATGGAAAACCACTGCATATGGCAGTGGTTTTTCTACTAGAAGTTAAAGTTATCTGGATCTGGACCAACGCGACGATCTTCATTTAAAGCTTGAATTGCTTTCATATCATCAGCACTTAATTCAAAGTCGAAGATGTTTGCATTTTCAATAATACGATGTTCTTTAATTGATTTAGGAATTGTTACAACTTCGTTTTGTAAATCCCAGCGTAAAATAATTTGCGCAGTTGATTTATTATATTTTGTCGCAATTTCTTGCAACGTTGGATTATCTAGTAGTTGTCCTTGCATTAACGGTGACCAAGCTTCAAGCTGGATATTATGTTCTTTACAGAAAGCGTGCAACTCTTCTTGTGCTAGACGTGGGTGGTATTCCACTTGATTGACCATTGGTTTAATTTCAGCAATTTCAAATACGTCTTGTAAGTGGTGAATATGGAAATTACTCACGCCAATTGCACGAACACGGCCGTCTTTATAAAGTTTTTCTAACGCTTTCCATGATTCAGTATATTTCCCTTTTACAGGCCAATGTACTAAATATAAATCTAAATACTCTAGTCCTAATTTTTCTAATGTAGTTTCAAATGCTTGAAGTGTTGTTTCATACCCTTGATCGCTATTCCATACTTTTGATGTAATAAATAATTCTTCACGTGAAACACCTGATTCACGGATTGCTTGGCCAACGCCTTCTTCATTTTGATAAATTGCTGCAGTATCTATACTGCGGTAGCCATTTTTAATTGCTGCTTTCACAGACTCAATTACTTCTGAACCATCTTCTACTTTAAAAACACCTAAGCCGAACCAAGGCATTTTTACACCGTTATGTAATGTTGTATAGTCTTTTAAACTTGTTAAACTCATATTATTTCCCCCTAGCTTTTTTGTTTGTCGCTTCTACTGCTTTTTGAATTGCCTCTGAAAAATTATATTCATATAAAGCTTTGAGACCTTCAGCTGTGGAACCACCTGGCGTTGTTACTTGTTCACGGAGGTTAGCTGGATCTTGTGTTTGTTCAAGCATAGAAGCAGAGCCAGAAATCATTTGAATGACAAGGTGTTTTGCGGTTGCTTCATCGACTCCATAACTTTTTGTTGCTTCAATTAAACTTTCAGCAAAGTAATAAAGGAAGGCTGGTGCACTTCCAGTAACTGCAGTAAGTTGATGAACTTCTTCCTCGGTACAAAGTTGCGAAGTACCAATGCCCCCTAAAAGCAATTGCAGGGTTTCTTGATCAGTCTCGTTTACGAATTGTCCCATCGTGTATAAGGAGATAGACTTACCAATTTCAGCAGCTGTATTTGGCATAATCCAAGCAACAGGCGTTCCTTTAGGAAGTCTTTCTTCTAAATAAGATGGGCCGATGCCGGCAGCTACCGTTACGACAAGTTGATTCGATAGTAACGGAGATAACTCTGCTAATAATTCTTCATGTGCAGAAGGCGGCATTGCTAAAACAATCGTATCAACAGATGTAACATGTTGCTTCCAATCTGTTGTAGTAGACACATTATATCGCGCTCGTAATTGATCTAGCTTTTCTACGCTACTTCGGTTAGAAACGATAATCTCTTCAATGTATTCTTTGCTTGTTTTAAGTAATCCAGAAAATATAGCTTCTGCCATACGACCAGCACCAATAAATAGAATTCGATGTTTAGTTAGCATATCCTCTATTCCTTTCTAGTGGAGATATGTTATAAAAAACGATACCATTTTTAAGAGAATTTTGTAAAAAGAAAAGGCTTATTGTAGATGGAATAGATAATGAAAAGTAGGAAATTAATGGTGAAAGGGAGAGTGATTCCTTATACTGGTGATAGGGAATTTATTACACATCTGGGGAGAGATGATTATGATTAGAAGTCCGCTCTTTTTACTCATTACTAGTATTATTTGTGTATTGGTTGGATTGTATATTCAATCGAGCTATATTGAAATCTTTGCATCGGTCATGGGAATTATTAATGTTTGGCTATTAGCAAGAGAAAAAGTATCCAACTTTTTATTCGGTATGATTACCGTTGCGGTATTTCTCTATATTTTTATTACACAAGGTTTATATGCAATGGCAGTATTGGCAGGTTTTCAATTTATATTTAATGTATATGGTTGGTATCATTGGATTGCACGTAGTGGGGAGGAAGAGGTAAAAGCAACAGTTCGTTTAGATTTGCAAGGTTGGATTTTTTATATAATCTTTATTTTAGTTGCATGGATTGGTTGGGGGTATTATCAAGTCCATTACTTAGAATCAACAAGTCCATATTTAGACGCTTTAAATGCTGTACTAGGATTAGTAGCTCAATTTATGCTAAGTCGAAAAATCCTAGAAAACTGGCATTTATGGATTTTATATAATGTAGTTAGTATTTCAATTTATATCTCCACTGGGTTATATGTTATGCTAATATTAGCTGTTATTAATCTCTTTATATGTGTAGCGGGTTTGCTAGAGTGGAAGAATAATTATAAGGGCCAAAAACATACAAATAATTATATCTAGAAAATAATTAGAATTAAAAAACCCCTGAAGCATATGTGCCTCAGGGGTTTACTAATAGATTATAAGTTTATGCTTTTGTCATACCAAGTAATACAGCGCCGCCGATAATTAAAACACTACCTAGTGCAATAAAGATCAATTGACGTTTCGTTTTCTTTTCGCCTAAGAAGACAATCGCACCAAATGTTGAGATAACGATTCCAGTTTGAGATAATGGGAAGCTTGTTGCTACTCCGACACGTGGTAATGAAAGAAGTAAGAATAAGTTTCCAGTTCCCCATAGTAAACCAGATAAAGCGTTACGGATTGCATATTTGTTAAATGGTTTATGTTTAGATGTCAGTACAACCGCACCAACAAACATACCAACTGCTTGTGGTAAAATAGCAGACCAACCATCGATATTATACCAACGAATAATAATTACATATACAAGATAGCCAAAAGTAGAAACAATTAAAGTAAGAAGTCCCTTTTTCAATTGTCCTGGTGGCTGAGCATTTTCTTTATCATCTAATGATGTGAATACAACACCAACTACGATTAATAGGATTGCAATCGTTCCCAGAATGATCGTTGTAGTAGTAGTCCACTCACGGAAAGCGATAACCCCAAAGATAGAAGTTGCAACAAGTTGCATACCAGTAGAAATTGTTACAGTAGTTGAAACGCCTAGTTTTTCAACTGTTTTTAATTGGTTTACTTGTCCTAAAGCCCAGAATAAACCTGAAATAAAACCAACAATCAAGATTGTCATTGTTAAAGCTGGTTGAGTAAATACATACATAATTGTTGCGAAGAATAGAGCACCGATTGTCATACCTACCGTTTGGCTATATGCACCACCGCCCATTTTTACGCTTACTAATAAGATGTTTCCCCATGCAATTGCAGGAAGAAGCGCTAATAAAATGTCCATTACAAGACTCCCTTCGTTTTGCTATACCAATATAATTACATATCGTTCTAACGATCGGTAATGCCCCACTACTAGAGTAGAAGATTACCGATCGCTAAAACAGGATGAAGAATTCACGATATAAATGCGTTTTCATTTCTTCATTTTTTCAAACACCTCCATATAATAACAGGAAATTGCCTATTTTAGAAAGTAAATTCAAATAGAATGTATATTTAAATAAAATTTAAAATTCAGTTATTTCCCGGTGGTATATTTTTATTTCCTAAGAAATAAAAAAGCAGCTTCAAAAAGAGCTGCCTTAAGAGTCAGTAATTCTTTTATTAATAAGCTGAATACATAGCAAAAATAGGAGGGACATACTAATAGTGATAACTACTAGTGTCCAGGCGAGCTGCATATTACTTGCATCAATCGCCATGTAAATGGCAGTTGGGATAGTTTGTGTTTTACCAGGAATGTTTCCGGCAAACATGAGCGTAGCACCAAACTCACCAAGCGCACGAACAAAGCTCAAAATCATTCCACTTAGTAAGGCAGGAAATGCAAGCGGAAGTGTGACGTGTAGAAAAACTTGATATTCACTTGCACCAAGGTCACGAGCACTTTCTTCAATTTGTACATTCGCGATAGAAAATCCTGTTTTTGCTGATTGGTACATAAGCGGAAATGCAACAACTGTAGAAGCAATGATAGCAGCAGTAGATGTGAACATAATAGATTGCTGAAATATTGATTCTATCCACATTCCAATGGGACTGTTATTTCCAAAAATGATAATGAGAAAAAAGCCGATTACAGTTGGCGGAAGTACCATTGGTAGTAAGAAAATAGTTTCTAATATTACTTTATATCTCCATGAGGAGCGTGCTAGCGCTCGTCCGATTATCGTTCCTAAAATGGTAACGATAATGGTGGCACATGCAGCTACTCGTAAAGATAGAAAGATTGGTGATAAAATAGTATCAAAGCTCATGGCAATTATGATAGGACTGTAAATCCGTATTTTTTAAAGATAGATTGTGCATCTTTTGACTGCAAATACTCATAAAATGAAGTCGCCTCTTTCTTGTGTTTAGATTCTTTTATAACACCTAAAGGATAGTGAATTGGCTCATGAGAAGTATCCGCTGCTGTCTCACCAATTTTTACTTTGTTTGAAATAAGAGCATCTGTTTTGTATACAATACCAGCATCAACATTACCTGTTTCTACATATGTTAACACTTGGCGAACATCTTTTGTAAATACGACTTTATTTTGAATGTCATTCCAAAGATTTTCATGTGTGAGAGAAGCTTTTGCGTATTTTCCCGCAGGTACAGATTCAGGTGTACCAAGTGCGATTTTTTTTATTTTTTCATCTTTTAAATCTTGAATTTTTGTAAGAGAACTATCTTTTGGGACGACTAGAACGAGTTCGTTTCCAAGGAGATTTTTCCCCTCTTTTTCATTAATGAATCCTTTTTTAACGAGAGTTTGGAATTTATCTTCGGCTGCTGAGAAGAATAAATCAGCAGGTGCACCTTGTTCGATTTGTTGTTGAAGTGCACCAGAAGCGCCGAAGTTAAAAGAAAGTTTAATATTAGGTTCTTTTTCTTTATATTTTGTTTCAATTTCTTTTAGCGCATCTTGTAAGCTTGCAGCTGCTGATATAGTAAGTTCAACTGTTTTTCCTTCTTTAGCGGTTGATTTCTCTTTCTTCTCTCCGCTTGTACATGCAACACTAAATATAAGAAGAAAAGAAAGGATAAGTGCCCCGATGGATTGTAATGTAAACTTATTCATAAAAAATCCCCTTTCGTTTTTACATAATTAATTATAACTAAATATAACTAATTATAACTAATTATAACTAGTTATAATTGAATATAATTTGAACGATGTAGTTATTTTTAAAATATAGGAGAAATATTCTTTTCTTTGTTACAATGAAGAAAGAAAGTGAGGAATCGTCTATGGATCATCATTCCTACACAACGGAAGAAGTAGCGAAGCGATTAAAAGTATCAAAATTAACTGTATACGATTTAATTAAAAAAGGAGAACTGCCTTCTTATAGAATTGGTAGACAGATGCGCATTGATGCAGCAGATTTAGAACAATATATTAAGCAAATGAAAACAGGTAACGTACAAGTTACTTCTGTAAAGAATGACAGTAATAGTATCTCGAATACATGTATTATTAGCGGACAAGAACTAACGTTAGACATGTTGGCAAAACGTATAGAAAATCGCCTGCCAAGTTCAAATATATTAAGGGCATATCAAGGTAGTTTAACGAGCCTAGTAAAAATGTATCAAGGAGAAGGAAGTATCGTTAGCTTGCATTTGTTTGATGGCGAAACGGGTACATATAATGTTCCTTACGTAAAACGTATTTTAGTAGGACAACCATGTACGATGATTAATTTATTAGCAAGGAACGTTGGGTTTTATGTGCAAAAGGGGAATCCTAAAAATATAAAAACATGGGCTGATTTATCTCAATCATCTATACGATTTATAAATCGAGAAAAGGGTTCTGGTATTAGGGTGTTAGTCGATGAACAATTGCGCATTCAAAATTTAAATAAAGAACGTATTAGTGGATATGAATGGGAAGAATCGAATCATCTTGGTGTTGCTACGCAAGTCGCGAATGGGAAAGCTGATGTGGGAGTAGGATCAGAAAAGTTTTCGCAAATTGTAAATGTAGACTTTATTCCAATCATGAAAGAGCAGTATGATTTAGTGATTTTGAAGAATAAAGAAAATGAAGAGTTGATCGAAGTTGTAAAAGACATTCTGCAATCGGAAGAATTTCATAATGAACTAAAAGCGATTGGCGGATATGATATGACGAAAACAGGTCAAATTATATATGAAATAAAGTGAAACTTTAATCAGTGGGGGGCTTCATCCCCCACCAATCGGACTTTAATGGGCAGCCCGACCCCACCTAACTTCTTTGCTTTCGCTGAATTTTGAGGTGGGGATCTTACTGCCCATTAAAGCGGGACAAACTAAAAAGCTGCTTGTCTATAAGACGAGCAGCTTTTTCTATATATAAAGGGGTTTGGGGAAACAAAGTGTTAAACAAGACCTTTAGCAAGTGTGTAAATGAAAGCTGTAAGAAGAGTCGCTCCACTTGCAAGTCCGATAAAGTCTGATTTGTTAAATGTAATGTTGTTCATTATAATCTCTCCTTATTTGTTTAATGTAGTTGCAACAGCTTTTGCATCGACAAGTGCGGATAGCACCATGCCCATTGTATTTAAAAATTTGTTTGATTTCATTTTGTTCATCATGCGTATCCGCTCCTTTTCGAATTGTTGTTGCCCTGCTTTATATCTTAATTATAGGAAATATGATCGCCTGCAACTATCGAATTAGCTTACGGAAGACTTACACTTTTGTAAGAAAAAAAGACATTCGTGTAAGAATGTCTTTTAAAGCATATTAATGTGGTGGTGCTCTTCGATTGTTTTTAAAAAGCTACGCATTGAATTTGTCATATAGCTATCCTTGCGGCGTATGAAAACCGTTGAAATACTGCCGTATTTTTCAGGGATTGCATGACAATGTACTTTCCCTGCTTTAGAAAGGTGGTGGACAGCAGACTGTGGTACGAGCGTAATTCCAAGGCCGAGTGCAACACTGTTTAATATAGTCTCTAATATATTAAATTCCATAATTCTTTTTGGTAGCAAACCTTCGTCTTTCAGCCATCGTTCTAGTTTGGAACGGTATCCACAACCTTGGTTAAAAACGAGTAGAGGCGTTGTTGTAAATTCTTCTATATGAAAAGCTTTATTTTGTGTTACAAGCATTAATTTCTCTGTACTAACATCATATTGTTCAATAAGGGGATGTTTTATTGGCCCTGATATAAAAGCGCCATCTAGTTGATGATCGAGTACTTCTCTAATTAATTCTTCTGTTAGACCTGCTTGTAATGATAAATCGACGTTCGGATAGCTTTTATAGTAAGAAGATAAAATGGTAGGTAATGTACTTACTGTTTCGACAGTACCGATTTTTAATATGCCAGAGGGTGTTTCACTATCTAAAAATACTTGTTTTAGCTCCTCAACATCTTGCAAAATTTTATTAACATAAACGAGCATTTTTCTTCCTTCAGCTGTTAAAGTCATGCCTCGTTTATGACGATAAAAGAGCGGTGTTTTCAGCTCGTTCTCCAGTTGTTTAATACGCGTTGTTACATTTGATTGTACGTAATTTAATTCCTTTGCTGCGCTACTTACACTACCTTGTTCAGCAACGCTCTGGAAGATTTGCAAATCTCTTAATTCCATAATACGATCCTCCTTGATGTTAACTATCATTATAAATGATAGTTAACATCATTTTGAATCATTTTACGTGATATATTTTTTCTTTTACAATTCTCTTTGTGCAAATAGAAAGAAGTGGGGGATTGCGGTGAGAAAAGGTCAAATGATAATAGGCGCTTTAGCGTGTTTAATTGCAAGTATGTCATGGGGAGCAATGTTTCCAGTTGCTGATCATGCGTTAGAATACATAGATCCATTTTACTTTTCACTTATTCGCTATGGAGCGGTGGCGATAATGCTGATTGTATTGTTGTTAATGAAAGAAGGAAAACGGGCATTTCGTTTAGAGGGAAGAGGAAAGTTACTCGTCTTTTTCGGAACGATGGCGTTTACTGTATATAATGTACTTGTATTTTTAGGTCAAATGTTAATGGGAAAATCAGGTGTGATGGTAGCTTCCATTATGGAAGCACTTATGCCGATGATTTCTATTTGTATTTTATGGGGATATAAGCATGTAAAACCGAAAAAATATATGATAACGAGCATGATTATCGCTTTTGTAGGGACTGTATTTGTTATTACAAAGGGCGACATGAGTTTCTTTTTAACATTGAAAGATAACATGTTTTCACTAGCATGTATATTTGTTGGAGTTGTAGGTTGGGTTATTTATACGATGGGTGGTCAAACGTGTAGCGATTGGTCGACATTACGTTACTCTACATTGACGTGTGTATTCGGTACGACCGTTACAGGAATTATAACGGTACTTATTACGTCGCTTGGATATGTTTCAGTTCCGAGTATGGGAACGATTTCTGTCGTGAAATATGATTTGTTATTTATGATGACATTACCGGGAATTGTAGCATTACTTGCTTGGAATTACGGTGTGAAGATTTTATCATCTATTAATGGGATTTTGTTTATTAACTGTGTGCCTATTACGACTTTAATAATTATGATGATGCAAGGATATCAAATCACGATGTTTGATATTGTAGGGACTTTATTTGTTATTGCAGCGCTTATTCGCAATAATGTTTGTCAGAGAAAAGAAGAAAATATAAATAAGAAGATGTTACAAGAAGAGCAATTACGTCAAGCTGTTTAATAGGCAATTGGAGGATTTCATATGTTAGAAAGTTTATTGTTTTTCTTTGCCGTTGGAGTTGCTTGTGAGCTTGCAGCAATTAATCGAAATGGTCGTAAGAAGATAAAACAACAAGCTGAAATGATACAGCTTTTAAAAGAGTTAAAAGAAAAAAACATTTAAAAAGACGACCGGGCATAGACGGTCGTCTTCTTCTATATAAAGGGGAAAGGGGACACAAAGTTATACAAGCGTAGCAGCGTAAATAAAAGCAGTAAGAAGAAGAGAGCCGCTAGCTAATCCTAAAAAATCTAATTTGTTAAAAGTGATGTTATTCATGATGCATTCTCCTTACTTATTTAATGTAGAAGCAACAGCTTTTGCATCGATAAGAGCGGAAAATACCATGCCCATTGTATTTAAAAGATTGTTCGTTTTCAGCTTGTTCATCATATTGATCCGCTCCTTTTCGAATAATGGTTGCCCTGTTTCTGACTTAATTGTATGAAATATCGCAAGAAGTAACTATCGAATTAGCTTACAAGAAAATTACACTTTTGTAAGAATTGAAAATTAACAATTAATACTCATTTTTATTACCAACTCCTATAACTTAGTGTTATAATTAAGGTAAGAAAATGACTATACTTCGGATGTTCAGAAAGGAACGAAACCAATGTATAAACCAATTACATTTTTGTTGAAATATATATTTAAAACAGCTGGGAAAGTAGAAGTGCAAGGAAGAGAAAAGCTACCAGAAGGTGGCCCGTATGTTGTTGCGTGTACACATACAAGTTTTATGGATGTATTAATGTTAGCTACAGGGATGTACCCAACAGAGATTCATTACATGGCCAAAAAAGAATTATTTGAAGGGAAATTCAAAAATTGGTTCTTTAAAAATGTAAATGCATTCCCTGTAGATCGTGCAAATCCAGGACCGAGTACACTTAAAATTCCATCACGCTTATTAAAAGAAGGAAAAGTGGTAGGGATTTTCCCGAGTGGAACGAGATCGACAGAAGACGTTTCGTTAAAAGCTGGTGCTGTGACAATTGCGATGCGTTCTAACGTTCCATTAATACCGGCAGCTTATATTGGTCCCTCAAGTGTAAAAGAATTAATAAAAGGAAAAAGAGCACAATTAATTTTTGGAGACCCAATTCAAATTGATGCTGAAGAACAAATAGATCGAAAAACAGCTATGAAAATGATGACAGATCAATTAAATGAGAGGTTTGAGGAGCTAAAGGAAGCTTTGCAATCAAATCAAAAGTAAGAAAAGACGACCGGGCATAGACGGTCGTCTTTTCTATTACTATTTATAATGAAGGGGAAAGGGGACACAAAAGTTATACAAGCGTAGCGGCGTAAATAAAAGCAGTAAGAAGAACTGATCCGCTAGCTAGTCCTAAAAAATCTAATTTGTTAAAAGTAATGTTATTCATCGTATATTCTCCTTACTTGTTTAATGTAGAGGCAACAGCTTTTGCATCGATAAGAGCGGAAAATACCATGCCCATTGTATTTAAAAAATTGTTTGATTTCACTTTGTTCATCATATAAATCCGCTCCTTTTCGAATAATGGTTGCCCTGTTTCTGACTTAATTGTATGAAAAATAGCGGAGAGTAACTATCGAATTAGCTTACAGGGAAATTACACTTTTGTAAGAAAAATGAATGAAGGTGTAATGATGAGAAGGTTTGACATATGTTCATGGAATTTATTAATTTAAAAGTAGAGGTGAGTGTATGGCTAATATTAAAGATATTGCAAAGATGGCGGGAGTTTCAGTTACGACTGTTTCGAGAGTGTTGAATGATCATCCGTATGTAAGTGAAGAAAAAAGGAAAGCGGTTATAGAGATAGTTGAGAAGTTGAATTACTCACAAAACGCAAATGCTGTTCATTTATCAAAAGGAAAGACGAATATTGTTGGTGTAATTCTCCCTTACATTAATCACCCGAGCTTCGATGCAATGGTAGGGGGAATGATGGAGGGAGCGTTAACTCATAACTACAGGGTGCTACTTTGCCAAACAAACTATAATAAAAAAGAAGAAATGAAAAGTTTACATATGTTAAAAACGAAACAATTAGATGGCCTTATTATTTGTTCACGTGCAAATGATTGGGAAATGATAGAACCGTATGCTTCATACGGTACAATCATTGCTTGTGAAGACAATGATATTTCAAATATCTCAAGTGTATATACAAATCATTCGGCAGCTTTCCAGCTAGGAATGAATCACCTTATTGAAAAAGGTTATAAAAAAATTGGTTATTGCACGGGGAGAAAGCTAGGACCGAGTAGTCAAAAGCGTTTTGATGTGTATAAGCGTCAATTGCAATCTATAGATGAAGAAGTGAATGAAGAATGGATTTTCACAGAATGTTTTACGTTAGAAGATGGTGTGAGAGTGGCTCATAAATTAAAGGAGATGCAACATCTTCCTGAAGCATTAATAGTAGCAGGAGATGAAGTTGCGATTGGGGTTATGACAGAAGTTGAAAAATTAGGTATTCAAGTTCCTGAGGATTTAGCGATTATTGGCTTTGATAATCAACCTATCTCGCAAGTGTTACAACTTACAACTATTGATCAAAATTTAAAGGAAATAGGTAAAAAAGCCTTTGAAATGTTTTATCGGCAAACAAATGATGAAAGTTCTAAACAAGAAAAGGTGGAAATTCCATATGAACTTGTGGAGCGATCTACAGTGTAGTTTTAATCCGTTATGTGTATAAGTGCATAACGGATTATTTTTTTGAAATACCTTTGACAGGAAACGCGTTTCATACTTTATAAAGGAGTTAAACCGGTCTGTAATAATCCATGGATTCTTTTCAAGAATAGTATTTTGGAGGGGTATGCATGAGTGAACTTTTATTAAGTATGAAAAAGTATCTAGAGAATGACGAAAATATTGTAGCCTTTGTGGTAGGGATCTTTGAGAAGGATAATTTCACGCTATGTTATCAACATGGAATTTTTGTTGCCACTACTAGACGTCTCCTGTTTTACGGGAAATTTCCTTACTATCCTTCAACATGTAAAGAGTACTCATATTTGCATATAGATAGCATAGATTTCTGTCCGTATTTTGAATTTACTTGTAATCATGAAACGGTTAGAGCTAAGTGTATTCAGAAAGGGAATGTAGAGCGATTTGTCCGTACAGTGAGAACAAATATGAATAATTAATCACCCCTTTGTTTAAACATAATATCTTGATTTTTAAGAGGGAAAATGCAGAATAAAAACAACTTCTAAACCTCTAGGAGATAGTGATACAATGTCAAATGGGGGGAGGGTATGAACTATGGTTAATCAACGTATAAAGGAAATAACACTAATTACAATTGGTTCATTATTATTCGCAATTGGTATTAATTACTTTGCAATTCCAAACCGTCTATCAGAGGGTGGAATTATTGGTTTAACGGTTGTTACGTACTATTTATTTGATTGGTCGCCGGGGATTGTGAATTTTGCTATAAATGCAATTTTACTAGCTGTTGGTTATAAATTTTTTGATAAGAAAACGATGGTTTATACAATTTTAGGGATTGTAGAAACATCTTTGTTTTTATATGTTACGGAACATATTGAGTATCATGTAAATAGTGATACGTTATTAGCGGCACTATTTGCTGGTGTATTTGTCGGTATCGGATTAGGCTGTATGTTCAAAGCTGGAGGTACATCAGGAGGATCGGCAATTTTAGCACGGTTAGCAAATCAATATTTAGGTTGGAGCGTCGGTAAAGGTGTACTTATTATTGATATCGTTGTAATTGCTGGTTCCGTATTTATAATAGGGCAAGAAAAAGCGATGTACACACTTGTTGCAGTATTCATCGGAGCGAAAGTAATTGATTTCATTGTAGAAGGAATGGACACAAAAACGGCTGTTACAATTATTTCAAATCAACCAGAGTTAATACGTGAGGCTATTACGAAAAACATGACACGCGGCGTTACTGTATTAGAAGGGCGCGGCGGATATACTGGTAAAAATAAAGAAGTTTTATATGTTGTTATTAATAAACAAGAGCTTGTTAAGTTAAAGCAAGTTATCGGCCGAGTAGATGACGATGCTTTCGTCGTTATCCATGATGTACGTGATGTACTTGGTGGGGGCTTTAAAGCGAGCTAAAAGGTGAACGAGTAAATTCGTTCACCTTTTTTTAATTCTTACAAAAATGTAAGTGTAATGTAATGAGATTCAATAGTAGATTGTATTCCTTCTTTTTAAAATGGATGTATATATATCCTGCAGAGGAGGAATGTTTATTATGAAGAAAAAAATGATCACTACTATAATAGTGATGATAGTCATAGTAATAATGTTACTACCTACGAAACTTGGACCGGTTATCGATAAATATAATCCATTTTATAAGACGAAAGAATACTATACGGTTGTGAATACAATTGGTCAGCATATTGGCGATGAGTGGTATGAATATGAATTTATTGCATTTGACGAACGTGGAAGAGAACAAAAAATAAAGAAGACTGTTAAGCATATGTTAAAGAGAGATGAAACATTAAAGGTGTACGCAAAAGGACGCTACGGCGAGTCAATTGAAGAAATTGAAGCTGTAAATATTCCCATTAATGCAAAGAGTAAACTTTTAGTGATGAGATAGCGAATTATACCCCCACCTATTTTTTGTCGAAAATAAAAATACTAGGTAGGGGTATTTTGATGTGTGCAAAAAAGCCTTAGTCCATATGGACTAAGGCTTTTTTTAATATATAAAGGGGAAGGGGGTACATTGTAGTAGCATGAGTGAAAGGTATAAGAAGAGTAGCTACTAGCAATGTAATTTGGTTATGTGAGTGTTCTTCTTATTTGGCTTACTTGCTAACTTTATTGTACGAGATGTCAGTAAGAGAAACTATCGAATTACATTACACATAGCTTACAAACATGTAAGTCTTCTGTAATGTAATTCGATGGTTAAAAGATAGTGAATTTTATATAGTGTAATTAGAAAGTCTCACTGTATTACTTTCTGTTTGTAATATGAATGAAGAATGAAAAACCAACTACTTTTTAATAGCCTCATCTGTATGGAGATGAGGCCCTTTTTATAAACCTTACAACATTGTAAGGTTTACGTAAGTTAATTCGATAGTAATTTTGTCATATTTTTTGCATAATAGATACAAATAGATAAAAATAATTAGGGATATAGTAAGAAGGGAGAAGAATGGGATGCGTAAAGAAGAAGTAGTGAAGTTTCCAATTAAAGATTTCTGTAGCTACTTTACTGTTGCCGTAGTATGTATTGGGTTATTTGATATCATAACAAACTTAATTGTTAAATAATATAGATGACAAAACAAGAAGGGAGATCCTTTCTTGTTTTTTTATGGGGGAATAAAGGTGAAGTGGATTGATAGTCATATACATGTTGACCAATATAAGGATGAAGAGAAAAGTAAATTACTTAAAGATGTGGAGCATAGTAAAGAGATAAAGGGGCTTATTGCAGTATCTATGAATTATCAATCATGTAAAGAAACTTTATCTTTAGCAAAACGATATCCTTTTGTACATCCAGCAATAGGTTTTCATCCGGAGCAACCGATTCATAAAGAAGAATGTGAGCAAATTTATAAATTAATTGAAGAGCATGTAGATGATATAGTTGCGATTGGTGAAGTTGGCTTACCGTATTATTTAAGAAAAGAAGATGAGCGCATTGCTATCAATTCGTATATATCAGTGTTACAACGGTTTGTTGAACTAGCTAGTAAATATGATTTACCAATTATATTGCATGCAGTATATGAAGATGCTGATATTGTATGTGATTTATTGGAGAAATATAAAGTTTCACGTGCACATTTTCATTGGTTTAAAGGAAGTGAAACAACAATGAAACGTATGATGAGGAACGGTTATTATATTTCTATTACACCAGATGTTTTACATAAGGAGAAGATTAGAAAAATTGTTTCGTATTATCCTCTTGAATATATGATGGTAGAAACAGATGGACCGTGGGAATTTCAAGACGATGTTATGACGCATCCGGGAATGATTAGAGATGTACTAAAGGAAATTAGTGTTATAAAAAACATGTCTGTTGATAAGGTTATGAAAACGATATATGAAAATACGATTCAATTTTACCCCGCATTAACGGGCAGTAAGACTTCCACCTCAAAATTTGACTAATGCGGAGGAATTAGGTGGGAGATCAACTGCCCGTAAAGCCCGATTGGTTCAACTAATAACCAGTGGGGGATGGACAAAACCCTACTAATTAAAGTTTCACTTTATTTGAAAGGATAGGAGCGTTACTCTTATCCTTTTTATTATGGATATTTTTTCTAATATTTTCTATAATTTATGATATGTTTAATTTGATGAGGGAAGTAGGGAAGAAAATGGGGAGAGCATATAAAAAAATAGCTATTACAATGATGATCAGTACATTTACACTTGCAGCGTTTGGATGTGAAGCAGAAAAAAAGACTATCAATTCAAACGTAACACAAGAAAATAAAGAAGAACAAATTGATCCAGTAGTTGAAAAACAGATGAAAGAAAATGAAAAAAATGGAAATACGGTTGGAAACAGTTCTAATAAAGGGAAGATGGCAGAGAGTGATGGATGGGTTTACTATGCAGTAAATGGTAATAAAAATACAGGAGGCATTTATCGTACGAAAGATCAATTTCAGACTTCGGAACGTGTAGTGGAAGGTGTAAATGCTTCTTACATAAATATAAAAAACAAGGTTTTATATTTTATTCATACGGATGAAGATAAGAATGCGGGATTATCTTCTTTAATGAAGTATGATATATCTAACAAAAAGCTAGACACGTTAAAAGCGGATATAAATTATGTTTATATAAAAGATCAAACTTTATTTTATCCGAAAAAATATTCTGAGCATGGTGGTTTTGATATTGTAGGGATTGTAAAATGGATTTGAAAACGGGACAGGAAGAAGAAGCGGCATTTAAAAATTCTGGTTGGTCTCAAACGATAGATGATAGTATTCTACATTGGAATAAAAATCGTGGAACACAAGTTACAAAAGATAATAAAACTTGGTCAAAAGAAAATTATGCAACAATATCTAGTGCTACATATGATAATGAAAAATTATATGCTGTTGTCGACTTTTCGTTACCTTTTGAAATAAATGAAGCTGAGCATGGCATATATGAAATAGACGTTCAACAAAATAATGAAAAGTTATTGGTAAAGGATGCCTTGCAGATGAATGTGAAAGGGGACACTTTTTATTATATAAAAAAGGATGGAGTATATAAGAAGAGAATGAATGGAGGAAAGGAAAAAGTAATTTATAATAAAGCGGTTGAACCAACTAAATCTTATTTATATTTTGTAGCAGGAGATATGTACCTCTATACGGATAATGGCACTATCATGAATCTAGATAAAAAGAAATCAAATGAAGTAAAAGATAAGAAGCTAGCAGACGACGTTATGTTACAGAAAGTATGGAATGCACAGAAGGAACTTACTAATGTTCAAATGGCTGCACTAACAGGAAATCCAAAACGAGTAGGGGATTTTTCATACGGGGAATTAGTGAACCCTATTTATAATACGAAGGATAATTTAGAGACTACGCTATCTACGTATTTCTCAAAATCATTTATAGCAGAGTATATGAAGAGTAAGTATGTGAAAGAGTTAAATGGAAAAATGCACTATGCTATTGGAGATCCAGGGTCAAAAGCAGCAACTAAATTTACAAAAATTATTTCTGCCGAGTTAAAGGATGGAAAAATAAAAGCGCAGGTAGAAACGTATAATGATTATGATAATGTAACGGAAAAAGCGGAAGTTGAATTTATTTATGAACATAATCAATGGGTTATTAATAATATGCCACGTTTTGGTTTAAGTTAAAAAAACCACCAAGCATTTTGCTTGGTGGTTTTGTATTAGGACTCTAATTTTTTCGCACGTCTTAATAATAAGAGGAAGACAAGGACGAAGAGACCAAGTATAAGGAAGAATCCATATTGTTTTATATAATCCATTACGTCACTAGTGCTTGTTGGTTTTTCAACGTGAATGCCATCTTTATTAGTAGTAATATGAATATCTTTCATTTTCACTTCATTTGTTTCTTTTTGCAAATCAATCCATTCTATATTTGGGATACTTTCTAGATCTTTTAGTACTTCTTTTAATGGTTTCGCACCTAAGTAAGGATGATAGAATGCACCGATAATGCCGTCAGATAGTTTTGCAACAGATATAGCACGTTCTTTCATTTTAGCGATAGCATGTGGCTTATCTTCTTCAATAAATCCAACTGTTTCAGGCATTAATTTCATGCCATGTAAAAAGGAGGGGGTACTTGTATAAAATGGTGAGTGCATGGATTTCCAAGTTGTATCACTTAGCTGTAGTTGTCCTACATAAGTTGAAAAGTACCTTGATAATATTTCATATCCTTTTTGAGACATCGTGTAATGAGGTGCTTCAAATGCGACAGGATATAATTTGGCATCTACAAGTTCTTGAATGCCTTTTTCAATATGATCAGTCGTATATTTTTCTTCAAATTCTTCCCCTTTTTTTACGTATGTATTATATGCCTCTATATTAGGGAAATCATCTTTTGTTTTTGGTTTTTCATGCTTTGGTTGACGAATTGGTTGGTCTGTTTTTACGTCCCAAAATTCAAAACCTTCACCAGTTTCACTATCATAAAATTGGTGGGTATAACCATGCATAATAATTGCTGCACCATCATCTTGCATAGAGCGTAAAAGATCGACTAGTTCGGGTTTATCTTTTAAATGTAGTGTTTTACCTGTTTCTGGATCCGTATATACAGGTATAACAGTGATCATGTATGGCATCTTTTTCTCTTTTAGTAATTCAGCAATTTCTTTTAATTGATTTATATCTGCGGCTGGATGAACGTCTTCAAGACGTAAATAAGCTTCTACTTTATTTGTCGTTGGTTTTTGTCCAAAGTAAGAAAATAGCATTTCACCGACGTAATGAGAGATCCAGTCAAAGAGATTTGGTGTTGCAACGTAGTAAGATGTTTCATGTTGAACGATTAGTGGGTTCTTGTTATTTGAGCTTAAAGCGTTAGCAAGAACAGTTCCGTTTGTATCAAAAGATTGAATCAAACGTTCTTCTTCTAGAGTGTTTTTTAATTTATTACTTGGATATTCGATTTTATTAGTTCGTATATCATTATCCTTTAGGGTAATGAATGAAAAACGATTAGATAATTGTTCAACATTTTGTCCTAAAACTAATACTGGGCCTGAGAAATTTTCTATAAGTTGTTTTGCTTCAGTAGGAACCTCTTCTTTTTGTTCACCGATATAGACAATATGTGTATAAGAAGATGAATTAGTAATTTCATGAGCTTTGTTTAAACTTTTCGTAGTTATATCGTTTGTAAAATGTCCTAATTGAGTGTTAAGAATTTGAATATTATTTGTAATTTTATCTTCTTTTGTACTATATAAAACAAGTACTTTTGGTTTTGATGACGTTTGTGCAGAGATGTGGATAGGTATAAGAAGTAAAATACTGAACAAGAGTATTATGCACTTTTTCATTTGGTCTGCTCCTATTCTATATGTAGAGTTCAATTTACAATTATATACAAGAAATACGTTGTAGTCTATGAAAGTTACATTTTTGCACGTATTTACCAGCTGTTTTTTCACAAAATCGGTCTAAAGCATGATGATAATATGTATAGTTATTTGCTATGATAAAAGAGTAAGAGAATGATAGAATGTGGGTAATTGTAAAGGGAAGAAGGCTGAAAGGGGACAAATTTCAGCGGAGAAAGAGGTAGAGGTAGTGAAGAAATTCTTTGTAGGATTTTTAGTTGTTCTTGGGGTGTACTTATATTTCCAAGGAAAGTCTGAAGGAATGGGCAAATTAGTAAATGAGACAAGCTATGTTGACTCAGAAGAAGCAAAACAGATGAAACAAATTATTATAGAGGAAGCAAAGAAAGTCAATCTTCCAGAATGGATACCTCTTACAATTGCCGAACATGAAAGCCGTTTAAATCCAAGAAGTGTTGGAGATAACGGAACTTCATTCGGATTGTTTCAATTGCATCGCGGTGGTGGACTTGCGCCGGATCATTTAACGGATGATGAGCTAAAAGATCCACGTACAAACGCGCAAATTGCAATGCCGCATTTAATGAAAGGATATAAGCGCGGGGTGCAAAAAGGTTTGACGGATTTTGCATTACTAAAATATATAGCAAATACATCTGGGTGGCCAGGGAATTTAGGGCCAGAGTGGACGGATAATAATATGAAGTATAACATCGGATTAGAAGATGTGTACTATCGAAATAAAGGTGTAATTAAAGAGTAGGTTTTTGATACCTACTCTATTTTTTGTGGATAATCGCGTCGTTTTGTTTTGTGAAATATGCTGCTAGTTGTATTTTCACGTCTTCTAGTTTGGTGGAAACTTGCGGTATTTTATATCCTACATACAATGGTGAAACGACAAACCTAGGAACAACTTTACAAATGATTTTTCCGTTTAAGTAATAGAAGAATAAGTTATAACTACTACATCCTTTATGGAAATCTGTCAGTATGTAACGTACAGTTTGCTGAATATAAGTTGCTAGTTCATCTATGCATCCAATATCTTCAATAATGATATTAAATTCAGTAAAACCGATAATAGGACGATCTGAGATATTGAGTTCAATGTGTTCGTTCTTTTGAACAATTACGCCTTGGAAGTTGTCGTGTTCTACGTTATCGAGGTAGTTTACATATTTCATTCCAATAATCTGCATGTGTGCATGATGCAAACTTCCACCTGAGAATGGACCATGATTTTTGTATAAAATTACAGATGTGAATTCTTCATTCTTCTGTAAATCTAACCAATGTTTAATGGAGAAACGGATTAACGATCGCATATGTTCTTCTGTATATGTCGCAATATGATCTTCACAATTATCTGTTTCGATTAGCACCGTTTGAAATGTATCTTTTAATGTAGGAAATTTGTTTTTTAGCCAAATAATTGAGCCTTCAGTTGCTAAAATATCCGTTAAATTTTCTCTGTCACAAAAAGGACATGCAGCGCTTCTATTCCGGATGCTTTCTGGTTTTTGTTTGCCGATATCGTTTAAAAAGTATAGTTGTTGTGTATCCATTTGTATATATGCCCCTTTAAAATATGTGTAAAAATCCCGCTTAATACATTCGGGAAAAGGAGAAGAAAATCCTTTAAAGGGAATATAAAAAATAAAAGACAAGATATCCTCATTAAGATAGGGTACCTTGTCTTTTATTTTTTCTTTAATAATGTGTATGGATAATATAAATCGTTTTTATTATGCTTCTTTTTTCTATTTTTTATTGTGTATAAGGCAATTGCTGTACTTGCGATGACAATAATGGCTTTCTTCATATTCGTTTCCCCCTTTTTTATTGTTGGTTTAATTCTTGGCTAACTGCTTTTGCATCAACTAGAGCGTGTAAAATCATTTTTACCATGTTCATCATATTCTTTCACTCCTTTTTATAGTTCATTTAGTTCTTTTACAACTGCTTGTCCGTTCACTAATACCTCAAAGATTGCTTTTACGATTTCTTTCATCATGATTGTTTCCTCCTTTTGTTGTCTCTCTTGTTTACATCTTTATTGTATAGGGAGGCATCTTTTCGTACTATCGCTTTCCATTACGTGAACATAACAGTTTTGTAAGATTTGATGTCACTTATTGAAATGTTTAGTCTATCTTCATTATTTTCAGAAAAATGACTATTCAAACATGAAATGGGAAAGTATAATAAAGAAGTAAGTATTAAATTCCGTACGAAAGAGGTGAATGAGATGAAACGTTCTTTAGCTGCACGTGCCAAATTTTTAGATTTTATCTATTTTTGTCGTGCGATTTTTCATGATGTAGTTGTTAACGGGATACGTCTGTCCTTTTTTAACAATTGCATAGTAGCTATAGAACGATAGAAATCTCTTCACCCATTTTTAATAAACGTGTGAAAAGGGAGCTATTTAGCTTCCTTTTTCTATGCCGAAAACCATGGGGAATGTTTCTTTCCCATGGTTTTTTATATTGAAAGGAGTACGGAAAATGACAATTTGTAGTGTAAATAATGTAACGAAATCTTTTGGTGGAAACATCATATTTGAAAATATATCGCTTGAAATAAAGAATGGTGAACGTGTTGGATTAGTTGGTCGTAACGGTAGCGGGAAGACAACAATCTTTCAGCTTTTAACTGGAATGGAAAGTTTGGATGCAGGGGCCATTCATATGAAGAAAGGTACACGTATTGGTCATGTGGCACAAATTCCGAAATTTGATGAGAGTATGACTGTATATGAAGTATTGAGTTCCGCTTTTAAAATAGAAAAGGAATTAGAAAGAGAAATGCGTACTTTAGAAAAAGATATGGCGGAAGAACAGGAATCTTCTGTTTTACAAAAATTAATGGAAAGATACGGAATCATCCAAGAAAAGTTTGCGTTTCTTGGTGGTTATGAAATCGAAGCGAACATTATGAAGGTAGCAAATGGTTTACAGGTGACAGAACTATTCCCACGATCATTTGTGGAGATAAGTGGTGGGGAGCAAACAAAAGTAAGCCTTGCATACATGCTGTTGCAGAAACCAGATTTACTTTTATTAGATGAACCAACCAATCATTTAGATTTATTTGCAGTCGAATGGTTAGAGCAATTTTTAAAAGAATACAACGGAACAGTTATGGTTATTTCACATGATCGCTATTTCCTTGATGAAGTTGTAACGAAGATCTTTGATTTAGAAGATGGAGAGATTAACGTGTATCATACAAGCTATTCTCGGTTTGGTGAAGAGAAGGAAGAAAGGTTGCTTCAGGAGTTTCAGGCTTATCAAGAACAGCAAAAGAAAATAAAGAAAATGAAAGAAGCAATTAAGCGACTACGTGAATGGGCAAATCAGGCGAATCCTCCGAATGAAGGATTGCATAAGAGAGCGAGAAGTATGGAACGTGCACTGGAACGTATGGAAAAACTAAAGAAACCTATTTTAGAACGAAAACAAATGGGACTTCAGTTTGAAGGGCAAGAGAGAAGTGGAAAAGATGTTGTTGTAATGAAAGAAGTGAGTAAAGGGTTTGCGGAACATCTTTTATTTAACGAAGCAAACTTACATGTTCGTTTTCAAGAGCGTGCAGCTATTGTTGGTCGTAATGGTACAGGAAAGACAACGCTATTAAAGTTATTATTAGAAGAAATAGAACCAGACGCTGGAGAAATTCGAATTGGAAGTAGTGTGAAAATCGGTTATTTATCCCAGCATGCGTACGGAAATATGAAGAGTAACGTATTGGAGGCTTTCAGGGAATGTGTAGCTGTAACAGAGGGGGAAGCGAGACATATATTAGCTAAGTTTTTATTTTATGGTCCAGCGGTGTTTAAGAAAGTAACGCAACTGAGCGGTGGAGAAAAAATGAGATTAAGACTTGCACAACTTATGTATCAAGATATCAATTTTTTAATTTTAGATGAGCCGACAAATCATCTCGACATTGAATCAAGAGAAGTTTTAGAGGAAGCTCTTGAACAATATAATGGAACGATTTTAGCTGTTTCACATGATCGTTATTTTTTAAATAAGTTATTTGAAAAGACGTATTGGATTGATGAGCGTAAATTATTTGAGTTTGCAGGGAACTATGCATGGGCGCGTCAAAAGTGGGAGGAAAAGCTCGAGACGCAAGTGATAAAGCAGCAACGACAAGGAAGAAAAAATATTGAAACAGCCCCTGTAAAAAAGAAAGAAGTTAGGAATATTGAGGAGATTGAAATCGAGTTAATGCATGTTGAAGAAGATATATATACGCTTGAGTGTAAGATGGAACAAGTAGTTGATGTTGAAATGCTTGAACAATTGTATGAAGAAAAAACGAAGAAAGAGTTGTTACGAGCGGAGTTATATAATGAGTTAGAGAATATCATGGAGTAAAGAGATTAGAATGAAAGAGCAAGTTGTTTTCTCATGTTTTGAGGGGGGCTTGCTTTTTTTTGTGTAAGGAAAGAGAAGTAATTGGTATAATTTTCTTGTTATTATAATGAAGAGATGCACTTTAGGTTATTAAAATGTGAGGAGAATTTTATGTTAGGATACGCGCGAATTGTTACAATCGTCATGATTTGTTTTGTTTATGCAAATCATGTTTCACGTGAAACAGCACATTTGCAATTTTTTGTGGGTACAGCACTTTTTATTTATATTGTGAATCATATTTTGCTAGTAAAAGTGAATGGAGGTAAAAAACTTGTTTTTTATACACTATTAGCAAATGGGATAGTCACAGCTTTATTAGGTTTTTTATTTCCCGAGACATGTTTATATTTAATTATATTTGGAATTGATGCAGTAGGGCTATTTATTCATGAATTTCGTAGAAGTATGATGTACTTTTTTATTACCTTTTTCTTTCTTTGTTGGTTTATAAATATATTACATGCGTATCAACATACAGGTAGTTTAGAATTGGAGAGTAATGCCATTAATTTTATGTTCATCGTTTTTAGTGCTTTAGCTGGAAGTTTAATAAAAAAACTTACAGCTGCTCGGAAAATGGTAGATGAGCAATATGAGGAATTGACATTGTCTCATACAGCTCTAAAAGAAGCGCATGAACAATTACGTCTATATGCCAAAGAGGTAGAAGAATTGACAGCCGTTCGAGAGCGAAATGATATTGCCCGAGAAATTCATGATACTGTCGGTCATAATATGACAGCTTTACTTGTCCAATTACAACTGGCAGAGGCTTTGTGGAAACAAAAGTCGGACGCTACGGAAGAGGTTTTACATACATGTCATGGGCTAGCCAGGAAATCACTTCAAGAGGTGAGAGCGTCTGTACATGCCTTAAAAGAAGAAGGTAAACTAGGGAACATAATAGAGAATATGCGTGAAATGTTACATGGATATTCTAAAGCGACGAAAGTACAAGTATCGTTTCAATTACAAGGAGATCCGGTTGTGATTCCGCTGTCACTACAGCCTACACTGCTCCGGGTTATGCAAGAGTCTTTAACAAATGCAAAGCGGCACGGCAAGGCGAGTTTATGTGAAGTGAGTTTAACTTGTTCGGCGAAAAAAGTTAAACTATGTATTTTGGATAATGGCGTGGGAGTTAACGAGGTAAGCCCAGGTTTTGGTTTACTTAATATGAGAGAACGAGTAGAGGAACATGGTGGAACTATTCAATTTGAGAGTGAGATAGAAAAAGGCTTTCGGTTACAGATTGAATTTCCACTTCAGGAGAAAACGTGGTTAATAGGGGGAACTGTATGATTCGGATTATGATTGTTGATGATCAATCACTCATTCGTGATGGTTTAGCGATGTTATTAAATTTACGTCAGGAACTTGAAGTAGTGGGAACTGCTACAGATGGAGACGAAGTGATACAAAAGGTGAAAGAGTTACATCCTGAAATTATTTTGATGGATATTCGGATGCCCCGTATGAATGGTGTTGAAGGAACACGTTTAGTTAGAGAACAGTTCCCTCATATAAAGGTACTTATGTTGACGACTTTTAGTGATAGTGAGCTTATCTTTGAAGCATTGGAGCAAGGAGCAAGTGGTTATTTATTGAAGGACATGGAGACAGATGCAATCGCTCAAGCAATTTTAACGGTGCATAGTGGAGGGGCTGTGCTTCCTCAGGATATAACAGCGCAAATCATAAAAGAATTAAAAAAGACAAAAGTAGCAGTAGAGTGCACCACACCAGAACAATTAGCGCAATTAACTGAGCGAGAAGTAGATGTTTTAAGGGAAATTGGACTTGGGTTAAATAATAAAGAGATTGCGGAAAAGTTATTTATTACAGAGGGAACTGTTAAGAATCATGTTTCTAATTTAATTAGTAAGTTAGAACTGAGAGATCGAACGCAAGCAGCCATATACGCAGTAAGGTATGGCATCACGATGTACACATGACTTTTGGCATATATAAGTGTGAAAAAGCAGCAGAATTTGCTGCTTTTTTATTTTGTATTTCTATCTCAAGGATGATGGAGAGAAGAAGGAATTTTTCTACAATGAAAGTGTAGATGAATGCAAAGGGGCTGAATCAGTATGTTAGTCATAGATCATATTACGAAATCATTTGGTAAGAAGGAAATCATAAAGAATGTTTCTTTTGAGGTGAAGAAAGGGGAAACATTTGGATTGCTTGGTCCAAATGGTGCGGGAAAATCAACGACGATATCAATGATTTGCGGGTTAATTTCATACGACAGTGGTGATATAAAAGTTGGTGGGAAATCAGTAAAAGAATATCCATTAGAGGCGAAAAAGAAAATTGGTATTGTTCCACAAGACATTGCGCTCTATCCAACACTTTCAGCGAAGGAAAATTTGGTTTTTTGGGGAAAAATGTATGGTTTAAATGGAAAAGTTGCAAAAGAGCGAGCGGAGGAAGTATTAGCTTACGTCGGTTTACAGGACCGTGAAAAAGATAAAATTGAAACATTTTCAGGTGGAATGAAAAGGCGTATTAATATTGGTGCAGCACTTATGCATGAGCCAGAGTTGTTAATTATGGATGAACCGACAGTTGGGATTGATCCGCAATCGAGAAACCATATTTTAGAGACTGTTAAAAAGTTAAATGAAAAAGGGATGACAGTTATTTATACGAGTCATTACATGGAAGAAGTAGAGTATTTATGTGAAAGAATTGCAATTGTTGATCATGGAAAGGTAATTGCATTAGGAACGAAAAGGGAACTATGTAATCGCCTGGCGGATGGGTTTATAGTGAGATTGCAATTAAATCGTTATAGTACGGAACTGCTACAAAAGTTGAAAGCACTCTCTGTTGTTGAACGAATTATTTTTGATGAAGATAATAGTACGATTGATATTGGGCTAAATGGTGGCGAGTCCATTGGTACAGTTGTGTCAGTAGTTGTGGAGAACAACGCTCAAATTTTAAAGCTTGAAGTGCAAGAACCGAATTTAGAGGCACTCTTTTTACAATTAACAGGACGTTCACTTCGTGATTAAGGAGGTTAGTGCGAGATGAAAAGTTTTATTATTGCATGGAAAGATTTAAAAATACGTTTAATTGATCGGCGCGGATTTATGATGATGTTAATTATGCCGCTTTTATTAACAGCGATTTTAGGTTCAGCGTTAAGTAATATATTTGATAATGGTGGACTACCCAAAACAGTGATTGGCTATTATCAAGTAGGAAATGATGAGTTTGCAGATGTCTTTCAAAAAGACGTATTGCAATCTAAAGAATTAAAAGATGATGTGAAAGTAAAGATAGTTAATTCTCAGGAAGAGCTTGAAGATATGTTAAAGGAAAAGAAAATCGATGTGGGAATCGTCATCCCGAATAAATGGAGCGAACAAGTACAAGATGGAAAATTAAAAGAACCAAAGGTGTTTATAGACCCATCAAAAGATATACAAGCGAAAATCGCTGAATCAATGGTCCGCTCTTTTTCAGAGCGTGTTCAAACAGTTGCGGTATCTACTAAAAGTGTTGTGACGGAATTAGCAAATTCTCAGCATAGTAATGTGGAACAAGTTGCAAAAGAAGTAAGTGGAGATTTACAAACAGTAGCAACTTCGGGTGCAGATAACATTGAAAAAGGAACGATAGGTAAAAAAACAGTTGCAGCGATGCAATATTATGCCGCAGCGATGTTAGTCATGTTTTTACTATATAACATAACAGTAGGTGCAAAGTCAGTTGTAACAGAGCAACGAACTGAGACGTTGGCGCGTTTGTTCAGTACACCGACGAGTTCATTTTCAATTTTATTCGGGAAGTTTTTAGGTACATTATTATTTGCTTGTATACAATTTGGGATATTTATAGTTGCTACACACTTTATGTTTCATGTGGAATGGGGCGGAGACTTATCTCAAATAGTAGCGGTGGGAATGTCTTATGCAATTTGTGTTTCGGGTTTATCTATGTTAATTGCCGCTTTTATTCGTGAGGAAAAAACGGCAGATGTAATGGGAGGAATCGGTATTCAAATACTCGCTATATTAGGAGGATCGATGTTACCAATTTACGTATTCCCTGATACACTTCAAACCATTGCGAATGTTGCTCCGAATAAATGGGCACTTACAAGCTTTTTAAATATTATGTCGGGAACATCTTGGGATGTGTTACTCCCTGTTATTTTTAGTTTATGTGGTGCAGGAATTGTCTCCGTTATGATAGGGACATTACGTTTACGTACGAGATAGGAGGGAGAAATGATGAAGAAGGTTTGGGCACTTTGTTGGCTAGAGTTAAAACAAATTTTAATAAAACCACAAAGTTATATACTTATGTTTGGAATGCCTATTATTTTTACACTCATTTTCAGCGGACTTTTAGGTGGAAGTGGGAATAAGAAAGTAAATGTTAGCTTAGTAGATGAAGATGATTCTGTATTATCTAACAAGTATTACGAGGACATAAAGAAAAGTGACTTAATTTCTATAGAGAAGGTAACGTATAAGGAAGGCAAACAGAAGATTGAAAACAAAAAATCATCCGGCATAGTTCTTATTCCGAAAGACTTTCAAAAGAATATGTTAGATGGAAGGGTAGAAAATATTCAGTTTCAAGCTAGTGCTGATTTTACTGGTGGAACTTCTGTAGAGCAAGTATTGGCAAGTGCATTAAAAAAAATGGAGATAGAAGTTAGTGCAGCGAGAGATTTTGAGAAGAAAAGTAACGCTTCGTGGGAACCTATGTATAAAGAAATTTATACAAAAGTAGAACCTGCTTCGATTCAAAAAGAGTCAATTTCACATGATGATCAAAAGTTAAATAACGTTACAGGGCGAGCGGCAGGCTTTTCAATTCTATTCGTTATGATTGTTATGTTAAGTGCGACGGGGACTATTTTGAAAGCTAGACAACTTGGTGTTTGGTCTCGTTTATTAGAAGCGCCAGTTTCAAAAGTTCAAATACTAACGGGATATATCCTTTCATTCTTCTTAATAGGATGGATTCAATTTGGTGTTCTAATGATATTAACGCATTCCTTATTTAATGTGCAGTGGGGAAATTTGTTAGGGGTTATGATACTCGTTTCCGTATTATTATTAGCTGTCATTGGCCTAGCCTTATTATTAGCAAGTATCGTGAAAACAACAGAACAACAGTCTGCATTAGGTAATATCGTTGTGATTTCAACATGCATGATTGGTGGCCTGTATTGGCCAATTGAAATTGAACCAGCATGGATGCAGACGGCAGCAAATTTTGTTCCGCAAACTTGGGCGATGCGTGGCTTTACGGAGTTAATTGTAAGGGGAGGTACATTGGCAGATATAGGAGGATATATTGGTATACTCATTTTATTTGCAGGAGTCTTTTTCATAATTAGTTTAACAAGAATACGTTACGACTGAAAAAAACAGAGTTACAGCTTTACACGCTGAACTCTGTTTTCTTTTTGTTTGGTATCTTCCTTTGTTGAAATGATAATAGCGATCCCGAGCATAATAAAAAAAGCTAAAAAGAGGACGAACTTTGGGAAGAACGGGAATAGTAATAGCGCCCCAACTATCATAATTGTTAATAATACGTAGTGAAGGACGTATTGGAATAGGTTGTCCATGTTTTCGCCCCCTTTTTGGTAATTGGTTATTAGTATTCTATGTTTCATACGGAACGAATAGAAGTGAATTTTTAATTTTTTAATAAGAAATAAAAGAGAACGATTGACATATTTAAAGGAAAGGAATAATCTTGAAATCAATTCATACTATTTTTATAGGAATAATTCATATAGTTGTAGAAAGGAGTCCTATGTTCCTACATCGTTAAAAATTAGGAAGGTAAAGGTGATAGTGCAATGAAAAATGTTTTTAAAGGAGCAATTGCTACATTTTTGAGTGTATCAGTATTACTAGCCGGATGTGGTCAAGAGGAAGCGAGTACAAACGAGGCCAGGAACGTCCCGAAAGTAAAAGATGAATTTATTCAGGCAAGCGACAAAGCAAAAAGTCCCGTAAAAGCAAAAGAAAGAAAAGATACTTTTGTAGTTGGAATGCCGAGTCCTGGAGGGATATTCCTTCCGCACTTTATGGAGAATGGATGGGATGGTAATATAACGCAAGCTATCTTTGCACCTCTTGTTGGACTCGATAAGGAAGGAAAACCAATTCCAATTTTAGCGAAGAAGTGGGATATTTCGGAGGATCAGCTTACATACACGTTCTATTTGAAAGATGGTTTAAAGTTTAGTGATGGATCACCACTAACTGCAGATGACGTAGCATTTACATTAACGCTATTACACGATCCAACTTATAGTGAAGCGACTGATATAAGTCAAACAGCAATAAAGGGTGGGCAAGCGTATAAAGAAGGAAAGGCAACCTCTATTGAGGGAATTCAATTCATTGATCCGAAAACAATTACGATTACGACTGAAAAGGTAAATGCTCAAACACTATCATTAATCGGTGGAGAAGTTATATCTAAAGCTTATTACGGGAAAGAGTATAAACAAGGGCACCTGGAGTATTTAAAAGAGTTGTATGGAAAACCGATGGGAGCAGGAGCTTATAAGTTAGATAAATATATTCCTGGTCAAGAGGTTCGATTTGTAGCTAATGAAAATTATTTTGAAGGAAAACCGAAGATTGAGCACTTTATTTATAAAATTTCAAAAGGTGATACAAAGCTACAACAATTTCAAGCCGGGGAAGTAGATTCTGATGGTTTTACGACAAACACGGAGACGATTGAACAGTTAAAGGATTTAGGTTTTGCCAATATTAATGTATATACAGGAAGCTCTTATGGTTACATTAAAATGAATTATAAGAAACCATACTTTAAAGATAAGCGTGTCCGCCAAGCATTTATTTACGGATTAGAGCGTCAAAAAGTTATTGATACGTATTTCCAAGGTTATGCTTCACTCGTTAATGTACCGATTACGCCAGTTTCTTGGGCGTATACAGAAGAAGGGATTAATAAATATGAGTATAACTTAGAGAAAGCAAAGAAATTATTGGATGAGGCTGGATGGAAAGCTGGTTCAGATGGAATTCGCGAAAAAGATGGCCAAAAATTGAAGGTAAGTTATTTTGCTTCTTCTGCAAGTAAAATAAATGATGTAATGATCCCGGTGATGAAAGAGGATTATAAAAAGCTTGGTGTAGAGTTTAATCCAGAATATATGGACTTTAATACGATGATTTCAAAAGTGATAAAAGGTGATTATGATTTAGCGATGGTATCTACGCCAATGATTGATGATCCGAGTGGAACGATTGAAGAGTTTGTTTCAACAAGTAAACGAAACTATGATGGATACCATAATCCGAAAGTAGATGAATTAGCGAAGCAGGCACTAGAAACATTAGATATTGAAAAACGAAAAGAAATTTATAAAAAGTTGTACCAGGAGTTAAGTGAAGATCCGCCTGTAATCTTCTTAAATAATAGCAAGGTTGTGTCTGCACATCATGCGCGCATTCAAGGATTGCAAGAAGATAACTATAACGGTATCTTGTTAAGTTTACCTAAATTAAAGATAGAATAATAATTTTTGAAAAATTTTAAAAATATTTATTTAGAAAGAATTGACAAAATATAACGTAAGATATAAGCTAATAACCATAAAGTCTACCGGAAAGGTCGGAATAGGATTGTTACCCCTCAAAAACATCTATTTTTTTACGATTAAAACCGACTTTTCCGATTGGCTATAAATGTTGCTGTGGGAGGCATACATAAAGTAATAAGTTCAAAGGGTATCACTATTAAAAAGTTAGGGTGGGGACAATGAAGAAAAAGACAAAAAAATGGGCTGGTGTATTTTCGGTATTACTGAGTAGTTCGCTTGTGTTATCTGCTTGTGGGGGACAGGAAGATACGGCTTCTACAGAACCGGTTAAACAGCAGGATTTAAAAAATATAAAAGTTGAAAAAATTGCGGCTACAGATAAGACGAAAGTACCTGATAAGGCGAAAAATAGAAAAGATACGTTTATTTCTGGTATCTCAAAGCCGGGGGGAGTTTTCCTACCTTACTTTCAAGAGAACGGTTGGGATGGCAATGTGACATCGGTTATTTTCGCCTCTCTTGTTACAACAGATAAACAAGGGAAACCTATACCAGATCTTGCCGAGAAATGGGATGTCTCTTCAGACCAATTAACATATACATTTCATTTACGCAAAGACTTGAAATTTAGTGATGGGTCGCCATTAACTGCTGACGATGTAGCATTTACATTATCACTTCTACATGATAAAGCTTATGAAGGTGGCGATGATATTTCACAATATGCAATTAAAGGTGGTAAGGAATATAAAGAAGGAAAAGCCACGTCTATTGAAGGAATTCAAGTTGTTGATCCACAAACAATTAAAGTTACGACTGAAAAAGTTAACTCACAAGCGCTAATTGCTTTAGGTGGTCCAGTATTATCAAAAGCTTATTATGGAAAAGAATATAAGCAAAATACTAGTTTAGATTATTTAAAAGAGTTATATGGGAAACCGATAGCTGCGGGACCATATAAGTTTGAAAAATATATCCCAGGACAGGAAGTTCGTTTTACAGCAAATGAAAATTATTATGCAGGTAAACCAAAAATTCAAAACTTTATTTATAAGATTACTTCACCAGATACAAAATTCCAATTATTCCAAACAGGTGAGATAGATTATACAGGAGTAGGTTACGGGGATGAAATTTTAGAACAAGTGAAGAGTTTGCAGTTTGCAAATGTTGAAATAGAGACGGCTTCTTCATTTAGTTATATAAGAATGAATAGTAAAAAACCGTATTTAAAAGATAAGAAAGTTCGTCAAGCTCTTATTTATGGTTTGGATCGTAAAAAATATGTAGATACAGCTTTCAAAGGATACGGTACAGTAGCTAATGTTCCAATTCATCCAACATCTTGGGCTTATACAGAAGAGGGGATTAATAAGTACGAATATAACTTAGATAAGGCGAAGAAATTATTAGATGAAGCTGGATGGAAAGCTGGTTCAGACGGAATTCGTGAAAAAGATGGTCAAAAGCTTAAATTAACGTATTATGGTGCAAGTTCAGCAAAAGACGGTGATTTGTTTATTCCGATAGCAAAAGAGAACTATAAAGAATTAGGTGTTGAGTTCAATCCTGAATTTATGGATTTCAATACGATGCTGTCAAAAGTGAAAAAAGGCGATTATGATTTAGCTTCAGTTGCAACACCAATTACAACAGATCCAAGTGAAACTGTAAGTGGTTACTCCTCAGAAGGTGATGATAATACCTTAGGTTATAAAAATGAAAAAGTAGATGCATTAATTAAAAAAGGAATTGAAACTGTAGATATTGAGAAACGTAAACCAATTTACAAAGAACTGTACAAAGAACTAAGCGATGATCCGCCAGTAATTTTATTGAATTATCGCAGAGTCATCACAGCTTACAATGGAAACATTAAAGGGATTGATCCTGAGAAGTATGACAGTATTAGTTCGAACTCACCAGTATTATCTATTGAGAAATAACGAGAAGAATGTATAAGTAGAAGACATTTTTTCATTCGGCTAGTAATATGCTGATTCGAAAAAATGTTCTTCTATTTTAAGCATAAGATTGGAGAGAAAAAGGGTGAAAACGTATATCGTTCGTAGGTTGTTACAAATGATTCCTACACTTTTGGGAACGTCAGTTGTTATTTTCTTCCTGTTTGCACTTCTTCCAGGGGATTATATTGATTCGAATCCTAAGATTACACCGCAAAGGGCGGAAGAGCTTCGGGAATTGTACGGATTAAATAAGCCAATTGTTGAACGCTATTTTCACTGGCTAGGTAATGCGTTACAAGGAGACTTTGGTTTTTCGCTTCAATATCAAGAACCTGTAACATCACTATTAAATAAATTTATTTGGAACTCTTTTATTGTAGCAATTGTTGCATTGTTTTTTATTTGGCTAATCGCACTTATTATCGGTGTATTTTCAGCGACGAAGCAACATTCTTTATTCGATAAGCTTGTAACAATTGGTATCTTTGCAGCAATGTCATTTCCTTCATTTTTTATAGGTCTGTTTCTAATTAAGGTGTTCGCAGTAGATCTTAATTTATTGCCAATAGGTGGAATGATTGATGTTGGTAGTAATTCAACTGGATTCGCTTATGTGATAGAAGTTGCAAAGCATATGGTTTTACCGGTATTTATTTTGACTCTTCTTGGTGTGGGCTCATTAACTCGCTACTTTAGAACGAGTATGTTAGAGGTTGTAAGACAAGATTACATACGAACGGCACGAGCAAAAGGGTTAAAAGAGAAGACTGTTATTTATAAACATGCATTAAAAAACGCCATTTTACCGGCTATTACATTGCTTGCGTTTGAGTTACCTGGATTGTTTTCTGGAGCGATTATTATTGAACAAATTTTTAACTGGCCAGGGATTGGCGGTATTCAATTGGAAGCACTAAATTTCCGTGATTATACAGTATTGATGGCATTTACGATGTTTCTTTCTTGTTTAACAATCGTTTCAAACTTTTTCGCAGATATCGTATATGCAGTTGTTGATCCGCGAATTCGGTTGAAGTAAGGGGGGAATGAGATGGAAACTGTTACAGTAATTAAAGAGAAGAAAGAAAAAAATAGAAGAAAAAATGAATCATCGCCATGGCGACAAGCTCTTAAAAAGATAAAAAGAAATAAGATGGCGCTCGTAGGATTGTATGCATTAATTTTTATGTTTATATTTTGTTTTATCGGTCCGTTCTTTTCACCATATGCATCAGGGAAAATACAAGTTGCGTTAATTAATAAACCACCTAGTTTTTCTCATTGGCTTGGTACAGATCAATTAGGGAGAGATATTTTAACGAGACTTATGCAAGCGGGACGAATTTCATTAACGATTGGCCTAGCTTCAATGGTTTTATCAGTGATACTAGGGGCTGTATTAGGGGCTATTGCAGGTTTTTATCGTGGCATCGTTGATAATATTATTATGCGTCTTGCCGATATTTTAATGTCGATGCCAGGATTACCGCTACTTATTATAATGGGTGCGATTTTATCAGAGTGGAAAGTACCGTCTGATTATCGTTTGTATGTCATTATGATTATTTTAAGTTTAGTAGGTTGGCCAGGGCTTGCACGCCTTGTAAGAGGTCAAATTTTATCACTCAGAGAGCAAGCGTTTATGCAAGCTGCTGATGTGTTAGGGATAAAAGATTACCGGAAAATTATCTATCACTTAATTCCTAATGTTTTACCGATATTAATTGTTGTATCCACATTAGGCGTTGCAGGTTCTATTTTAGGAGAGTCCGCACTAAGCTACCTAGGTCTCGGCGTTGTCCCACCTACACCTTCATGGGGGAATATGATTAGCGCAGCGAACTCATTAATTGATTTTCAAAAGCGTCCGTGGTTATGGATTCCGCCTGGTTTTGCAATCTTTATAACAGTTGTATCCATTAATTTACTTGGTGATGCACTTCGTGATGCGTTAGATCCAAAGATGAGACGGTAGGTGAGGGAATATGAGTAAAGCGGTAGTAGAGCTGAAAGATTTACAAACACACTTTCAGACAGAAGAAGGGACAGTAAAAGCTGTGAATCATGTTAGTTTTTCTGTTCGAGAAGGTGAAACTGTTTGTGTTGTAGGTGAATCAGGTTGCGGGAAAAGTGTAACAGCTTTATCCATTATGGGACTTATTGCTGAATCAGGTAGTGTAGTAGGCGGAGACATTTTATATGAAGGAAAAAGTCTTTTAGGAATGAAAGAGAAAGAGCTTCGTAGTTTACGAGGGAATGATATTGCGATGATTTTCCAAGAACCGATGACATCGCTAAATCCAGTCTTTACTGTAGGGGAACAAATTGTAGAGACGTTAAGGGAGCATGAACTGCTTAGTAAAAATGAAGCATATAAGAAGGCGATTGAGTTAATTCGTAAAGTCGGCATAGCTCGTGCGGATGAAATCGTTCATTCTTATCCACACGAACTAAGTGGTGGTATGTTACAACGTATTATGATTGCTGTTGCACTTAGTTGTAATCCTAAGTTATTAATTGCAGATGAACCGACAACGGCTCTTGATGTTACGATTCAAGCTCAAATATTAGATCTACTAAGACAAGTGAAAGAAGAATTTAAAACGTCGATTTTATTAATTACACATGACTTAGGTGTCGTAGCGGAAATGGCTGATTATGTTGTCGTTATGTATGGCGGGAAAGTTATTGAAGAAGCCCCAGTACTAGAAATATTCCAAAATCCGAAGCACCCGTATACGAAAGGTTTGTTGAAATCAAAACCAGTGATGGGTAAACGAATAGATAAACTATATTCTATTCCAGGGCAAGTTCCTAATTTAGTTGGTTTGGATGAGTTTTGCTACTTTAGCGGCCGTTGTGAGCATTGTATGGAAATATGTAAAGAAGAAGCGCCAAGTTTGAATGTACATGATGAGAATCATAAAGTTGCTTGCTGGTTATATGAGGAGCGTGCGGAACAATGAGTGAACCATTATTAGAAGTAAAGAACTTAAAAACATATTTTCCAATTAAAGGCGGCATATTTAGTAGAACGGTTGGACATGTAAAAGCAGTTGATGGAGTAAGTTTTACTATTAATAAAGGTGAAGTATTCGGCCTCGTTGGTGAATCGGGAAGCGGAAAAACGACGATAGGAAAAACAATTTTACGTCTCGTCCAAAAAACGGAAGGGGAAGTGAAGTTTAAAGGGCAAGATGTTCACTCTTTATCTAAGGAAGAATTGAGAAAACATCGTCCTAATATGCAACTTGTCTTCCAAGATCCATTTAGCTCGTTAAATCCGAGAATGAGAATTGGGGAAGCGCTTGGCGAGCCGATGTTAGCTCACGGATTAGCGACGAAAGAAAATGTTCGTGAAAAAGTGAAAGAAGTATTAGAGTTATGTGGCTTAGCCCCATATCATATTGACCGGTACCCTCATGAGTTTTCTGGTGGACAACGCCAACGTATCGTTATCGCAAGAGCTATGGTATTAAATCCAGAATTTATTGTAGCTGACGAACCTGTGGCAGCACTAGATGTATCTATTCAAGCACAAATCATTAATTTATTTAGCGAGTTACAGGAGAAAAAGGGACTATCTTATTTATTCATTTCACATGATTTAAGCGTAGTAGAGCATTTATGTACGAAGATTGGAATTATGTATTTAGGAACGATTGTGGAAACAGCGCCACGTGATGAGTTATTTACAAATCCACTTCATCCGTATACAAAAGCATTGTTATCCGCTGTGCCAATACCAGATCCAACAGTGAAACGAGAGCGAATTATATTAGAGGGTGATATTCCAAGCCCAGCGAATCCACCTTCAGGTTGCCGCTTTCATACACGTTGTCCGTTTGCAACAGATATTTGTAAACAAACGGTACCTGAATTTCGTAATGTTGGTGAGGAGCATTTTGTTGCTTGTCATCATGTATAAAAGAAAAGGACTCTTTCAAATAGAAAGAGTCCTTTTTTTATTTACTAGATGAAGCTTGTTTCAATACAAATTGCTCGATTGCATGAGCAACACCATGTTCATTGTTTGTTAATGTTACAACATCACATAGTTTTTTTACATCTTCTTCAGCATTTCCCATTGCCACTGATAAACCAGCTACTTGTAACATGGGTACATCGTTAAAATTGTCACCGATAGCAACTGTATCTTCAATTGGTATATTAAAATGGGCTGCCATTTGTTTCAGTCCATTTCCTTTATGTCCATTCTTATCCATAATTTCTAAATTAGTAGGAGCAGATGCTGTAACCATAATATCAGTGTCTTCTTGTAACATACTTAATAGCTGTGCGCGATGCCCTGCATTAAACGTCAAAATGAAGAATTTAGATATTTCTAATTTTGGATTATTTACAACATCTTCAATCTTTTGGAAATCAGTAATTAAGTTTGATTTCTTTTGTTTCTCTGTAATTCTTTCAAGTTCCTCAAGTGTAACATCTAGTGCATGCTTGTTCTCTTCGAACGCTTGCATGACTTGATCTTGCCATGTATATGGAGAATAAACTCCTTTATTCGTATATAGCTTATAAGGAAAACCTTCAGATTCTAGTAATTTTGCAAGCTTGTATACTTTATCGTTTTGTAAACAACGCGAGTTAATTACTTTTCCATCCACATAAACAATTGCCCCATTGCTCGCTCCAACTGGAAGAGATAGTTTATATTCTTCCAATAATTTCAAAGCATCCTCTTTTGCACGACCAGAACAAATCATGACTATATGACCAGCCTCTTTTGCAGTTTGGATAGCTTGTAAGTTCTCTTTGGAGATTTCAAGACTAGATGATAGTAGTGTTCCATCCATATCTAATGCGATTAATTTCAAAATGACCACCTCTTTGTTTTTATTATACATAGTTATATGGAGGAAACATATAAACTTATCTTGGAAAGATTGTATTTTATCCCGCATGAACTATCAGTAAGAATTTGATAGATTCCACTTTATTCATGAAAGATTTATGTTAATTTGTAACAAAAGTAGAGGTGGATATGGGGATGTTTCGCTATATGACGGTAATATTACATGAATGTTACAAACGTGAAGGTAGTAAAAAATGCATTAAAACAAGGTTTTTAAGGGTGTTTATAAAAAAACGTAAAAAAAGTGTAATAAAATTTACGTAATTATATTGCAACGTAATAATAGTTATGTTACATTAATGTTACAAACGTTACGTTATTAAATTTAATGTAACGTCAACATAAAAACTATGAAATAAACATTTCTTAGAAATTACATATAGATAACTTATTAAAAGGAGGATACATAATATGAAAGAGCAAGTATTACAAGTAACAAAAGGTGACTTCGTAGGATCAGCAAGTGGAGCGGTAGTATTAACAGCATTAATCGTATTTCTATCAAGCGTATTAGTATAATAAAAACTTTGTAACAAAAGAAGAGAAGGGAGAATGAAAGATATGAAAGAGCAAGTATTACAAGTAACAAAAGGTGACTTCGTAGGATCAGCAAGTGGAGCAGTAGTATTAACAGCATTAATCGTATTTCTATCAAGCGTATTAGTATAATAGAAGTTTTGTAATAAAAAACAAATGAAGGGAGAATGAAAAATATGAAAGAGCAAGTATTACAAGTAACAAAAGGTGACTTCGTAGGATCGGCAAGTGGAGCAGTAGTATTAACAGCATTAATCGTATTTCTATCAAGCGTATTAGTATAATAGAAATTTTGTAACAAAAAACAAATGAAGGGAGAATGAAAAACATGAAGGAGCAAGTATTACAAGTAACAAAAGGTGACTTCGTAGGATCAGCAAGTGGAGCGGTAGTATTAACAGCATTAATCGTATTTCTATCAAGTGTATTAGTGTAATAGAGGTTTTAAATCCTATAAAACGAAAGGAGAATGAGGAATATGAACAGTGAACAAGTGTTACAAGTAACAAAAACAGATTTATTAGGATCATTAGGTGGAGCGGTAGTATTAACATCATTTATTCTATTGCTTGCAAAAGTATTAGTATGAGACATATAAATACAATCATTCAAAAAAAATAAAGACTCTAGCATATTAGTAAGTAATTAATATGTTGGGGTCTTTTTTATTTTTTCTTCTATATCCCTTCAAGTATGAATAGCCCCCTTTATTTTAAAGAGAAAAAAGTCGAATTTTATATGTAAGAAAAAAAGAGGAATTTGACAGAAAAGATAGAAAATTTTAAAGGTCAGAATTTGTTAGCTTGCTAACTAATTTCTATTAATTGATGTTGGAAGCGTTTTCGGTTGGTTTTAAGTATGAACCATTTAATCTATTTACAGGGGGATGAGGATTTTATGAAACAAAAATCTATGGATACGCTAGCTGCACAAATGGAGGACTTTTTTCCAGTACGTGATGTAGATCATTTGGAATTTTACGTAGGAAATGCAAAGCAATCAAGTTATTATCTTGCGAGAGCATTCGGATTCAAAATTGTGGCTTACTCTGGATTAGAAACTGGTAATCGTGAAAAAGTATCTTATGTTCTTGTGCAAAAAAATATGCGTTTCGTTGTGTCTGGGGCTTTAAGTAGTGACAATCGTATTGCAGAGTTTGTAAAGACTCATGGTGATGGCGTGAAAGATGTGGCATTACTTGTTGACGATGTTGATAAAGCATACTCAGAAGCAGTGAAACGTGGTGCCGTCGCAATTGCTCCGCCTGTAGAGTTAACAGATGAGAACGGTACATTGAAAAAAGCAGTTATTGGTACGTATGGTGATACAATTCATACGCTTGTAGAGCGTAAAAATTATAAAGGAACATTTATGCCAGGATTCCAAAAGGCTGAGTTTGATATTCCATTTGAAGAGTCAGGTTTAATTGCTGTAGACCATGTAGTTGGTAATGTTGAAAAGATGGAAGAGTGGGTTAGTTATTACGAGAACGTTATGGGCTTTAAACAAATGATCCATTTTGATGATGATGATATCAGTACAGAGTATTCAGCATTAATGTCGAAGGTTATGACAAATGGAAGTCGTATTAAGTTCCCTATTAACGAACCAGCAGATGGAAAGCGAAAATCACAAATTCAAGAATATCTAGAATTCTACAATGGAGCAGGTGTACAGCATCTTGCTTTACTAACAAATGACATTGTTAAAACAGTAGAAGCGCTTCGTGCAAATGGTGTGGAGTTTTTAGATACACCAGATACTTATTATGATGAATTAACTGCACGAGTTGGAAAAATTGATGAAGAAATTGATAAGTTAAAAGAATTAAAGATTTTAGTAGATCGCGATGATGAAGGCTATTTACTACAAATTTTTACGAAACCAATTGTAGATCGTCCAACTTTATTTATTGAAATCATTCAGCGTAAAGGGTCTCGTGGATTTGGAGAAGGAAACTTTAAAGCGTTATTTGAATCAATTGAAAGAGAACAAGAGCGTCGCGGAAATTTATAAAATTTATATCCACCAGCAGAAATTCTTTTGCTGGTGGAAATTTCATTTTCATAAGGAGGAATCATGATGAAATTTGTTACATTTCGTCTTCCTTCAAAAGAAATGCGAACTGGATGGCTTGAAGGTGACAAAGTAATCGATATGAATCTTGCTAGTGGTGGAAAATTACCTTCTTCTATGTTCGCCTTTTTAGAGAAAGCGGATGAGTATGTAGAAGTGTTGCGTAATATTAATAATCCGGAAAAGGGCATATATTCTTTAGAGGAAGTGCAATTAGCAGCAGCGATTCCTAATCCGAGTAGTATTAGGGATTTTTATGCATTTGAACAGCACGTAAAAACGGCACGTAGCCGAAGAGGGTTAGATGTTGTACCTGAATGGTACGATATCCCGGTTTTTTATTTTACGAACCACCGTGCTGTAATTGGTCCAGATGATGTTGTAATTAGTCCGAAGAAATCTAAAAAACTTGATTATGAGTTAGAGATTGCTTGCGTAATTGGGAAAGAAGGAAGAAATATTTCTCGTGAGCAAGCAGAGGAATATATTTTTGGTTATTGTATTATGAATGATTGGAGTGCAAGGGACTTACAAGCAACAGAAATGAAGGTAGGACTTGGTCCAGCGAAAGGAAAAGATTTTGCAACTTCATTAGGAGCGTACCTTGTTACGAAAGAGGAACTAGATATTTATCGTAATGGTGACCGTTATGAGTTAGAGATGACTGCTCATGTAAATGGAAAGCTATTATCAAAAGGGAACTTCCGAGATATTTACTATACATTTGCTGAAATGATTGAACGTGCTTCGGAAGACGTTACGTTATATCCAGGCGATGTGATTGGTTCTGGAACAGTAGGAACAGGTTGCATTTTAGAACTAGGCACAGAAGAGTGGCTACAAGATGGTGATGTGGTAGAACTTACGATTACTGGTTTAGGTACATTACGTAATACGGTCAAAATAGAAAGGGAAGCAGGTGATGGGCATGTTTTATCGTCACATGGGGGAGTTACCTCATAAACGACATGTACAATTCCGTAAAAAAGATGGGTCGCTTTATCGTGAGCAGGTAATGGGAACAAAAGGTTTTTCTGGTACGCAATCTATTTTGTACCATCATTATATGCCAACGGAAGTAGGGCATGCGGCATTATCTCATTCTTGTCAGTTGCAGTATGAAGAAGATATTGCTCTTTCTCATCGTCACTTTCGCACGAAAGAAAATAAAAAAAGTGGTGATGCAGTAAGCGGAAGAAACTTTATACTTGGGAATGAGGATTTATTAATCGGAGTAGTGAGCCCAACAGAAAAAATGGACTATTTCTACCGTAATGGTGATGGCGATGAAATGTTGTTTGTCCATTACGGAACAGGAAAAATTGAAACGATGTTTGGAACGATTCATTATCGAAAAGGCGATTATGTAACAATTCCAATTGGAACGATTTATCGTGTTATTCCGGATGAAGGAGAGACTAAGTTTCTTGTTGTAGAGGCAAATAGTCAAATTACAACACCGCGTCGCTATCGTAATGAATATGGACAATTGCTAGAGCATAGTCCGTTTTGTGAGAGAGATATTCGTGGTCCTGAAAAATTAGAGACGTATGATGAAAAAGGTGAGTTTGTCGTAATGACAAAGTCGAGGGGATATATGCATAAACATGTTTTAGGACATCATCCGTTAGATGTTGTTGGTTGGGATGGCTATTTATATCCGTGGGTCTTTAATGTAGAAGACTTTGAACCAATTACAGGTCGTATTCATCAGCCACCTCCAGTACATCAAACGTTCGAGGGTCACAATTTCGTTATTTGTTCTTTCGTACCACGTTTATATGACTATCATCCAGAATCTATTCCGGCACCGTATTATCATAGTAACGTGAATAGTGATGAAGTACTGTACTATGTAGAAGGTAACTTTATGAGCCGAAAAGGTGTGGAGGAAGGGTCTATTACACTTCATCCGAGCGGCATTCCTCACGGGCCACATCCTGGGAAAACAGAGGCGAGTATAGGGAAAAAAGAAACGCTTGAATTAGCTGTTATGATAGATACATTCCGTCCGCTTCGTATTGTAAAACAAGCACATGAAACAGAAGATGAAAAATATATGTATAGCTGGATTGAAGAGGGATCATATACTGTGAAATAAGTAAAAAAAGGCATGCTCAATAACAGAGCATGCCTTTTTCATGGAATCGACATGTATAATAATACCAAAAAAAGTTATAGAAAGATATATAGAAAGAATGATAAAAATCGTGCATATTCATAAGAGTTTCTACTTATTTCGACAAAAGTATTGACTGGAAAAAGTACTATGAGTAAAATGAAAAAGCGAATTAAAAATTTTCAGAAAATTTAAAACTTGGAGGAGCATGCTATGAAGCAAATTTTTCAAAAGAAGCCTATTGCAAAGTTAATGCAAGAGAGTAAACAAAAGGCGTTAGCAAGAACATTGGGCGCACTAGATTTAACGATGCTTGGAATCGGGGCAATTGTTGGAACGGGTATTTTTGTTCTAACGGGCGTGGTAGCAGCGAAACATTCTGGACCAGCTATTATATTATCATTTGCGATAGCCGCGTTAGCATGTGCCTTTGCTGCATTTTGTTATGCTGAATTTGCTTCTTCAGTTCCTGTCTCAGGCAGTGTGTACACGTACACATATGCGACGATGGGAGAAGTATTCGCATTTTTAATTGGATGGGACTTAATGCTTGAGTATTTACTTGCAACCTCTGCTGTGGCAAATGGTTGGTCCGCGTACTTCCAATCTTTATTAAAGGGATTTGGAATTCATATTCCTACCATTCTTTCCTCAGCCCCTGGTACAGGAAAGGGTGGAATAATTGATTTGCCAGCAGTTCTAATTATTTTAGTGATGACGGTTCTTTTATCTAGAGGTGTTCGTGAAAGTGCACGTGTAAATAATATTATGGTATTTATTAAACTAGCGGTTGTTCTTATTTTTATATTTGCTGGTTTTAATTATGTGAAACCTGAAAACTGGACGCCTTTTATGCCATTTGGCTTAGATGGTGTAATGGCTGGAGCTGCTACAGTGTTCTTTGCATTTATAGGGTTTGATGCAGTTTCAACGGCAGCAGAAGAAGTGAAACGTCCACAACGTGATTTACCAATTGGTATTATTGCATCTTTATTAATTTGTACGGCTCTTTATATTATCGTTTCGCTTATTTTGACAGGAATTGTTCCATACGGGCAGTTGAATATATCAGATCCAGTCGCTTTTGCACTTCAATTTATTGGACAAGATAGTTTAGCGGGAGTAATTTCAGTAGGCGCAATTACCGGAATCACAACAGTAATGTTAGTTATGATGTATGGGCAAGTACGAGTTTCATATGCAATGAGTAGAGATGGATTGTTGCCGAAACGTCTTGCTAAAGTTCACCCGAAATTTAAAACACCGTTTTTAAATACGTGGACAACGGGAATTATTGCAGCACTTATTTCAGGATTAATAGATTTAAATGTGTTAGCGCATCTTGTAAATATGGGGACTTTATCAGCCTTTGCACTTGTAGCTGTTGCTGTTATTGTAATGAGAAGAACGCATCCTGATTTACCAAGAGCATTTAAGGCGCCGCTTGTACCATTTTTACCAGCGTTAACGGTAATTTTTTGTTTATACTTAATGCTTCAATTATCTGGAACGGCTTGGATTAGTTTTGGCGTATGGATGGTTATTGGTATTGCGGTTTACTTTTTATATAGCCGAAAACATAGTGCTTTAAATAATAGTAAAGACGAAGATGATGTAGCAAATTTATAAGTAGGAAAATCCATTCTAATTCTGTTGGAATGGATTTTTTTATTTGAAAATTTACATTTTTCTGAATCTATTATAAGATAATTGTTGGTGAACTAAAGGGGTGAAATGATGAAGAATACGTGGCGTGAATTAAGGGAGATGGACCGTAACGTATGGATTCGGTTTATTGGTGAGACGTTAAATGGAATTGCAATGATGATGTTGATGCCTTTCTTTGCATTATATTTAAAAGATAAGGTAGATTCATTATTACAGGTTGGAGTTATTATGGCGCTTTCTCCAATTGCTGCGAGTTTTGGATCCATTATAGGGGGAAGAATCGCTGATATATATGGAAGAAAGCCGATTATGATATTTTCGATGGTGAGTAATGCATTATTAATGCTCGGTTTTTTATTTATAGAAGGATTTATTCCGTATGCGATTTTATCAATTTTTTTAGGGTTAAGCAATTCGCTATTTCATCCAGCTGCATCAGCGATGGTTGCGGATGTAACAGCGCCAGAAAAAAGAACAGAAGCATATGGTTTGTTGCGGATGGGGCATAATATAGGTGCTGCAATTGGCCCGATAATGGGAGCTTCAGTAGTTATGTTGTCGAAGAACCTTGTGTTTATTATTGCCTCGTCTACGATGTTATTCTATGCATTACTTGTATTCGTTCTTATTCAAGAGACAATGCCAAAGATTGAGAATAAGGAAGAGGATAACGAAAAGGAATCAGGAGTGGTGTGGAAAATTGTATTGCGAGATAAGGCACTCATGATTTATTTATTAGCAGGTATCATTATTTCGATGGGATTTTCTCAAACAGAAGGTATGTTGCCATTGCACTTTGATAATGAAATGAAAGATATTTTTGGAACTAACAATCCATACCCATATTTAATGGCGTTAAACGGACTATTAGTTGTGTTGTTCCAATTTCAAATTTCAAAATGGGCCACAGATAAACCTGTCGGAAAGACGATGTTATATGGTGCATGTTTGTTCGGGATAGGTTTGTTTTTTATAGGTTGGTTACCGAAGTGGTTTGGAGGATTAGATACGAATGCTACAATTATTTTAATAACGTTACTGTTTGTGTATGCCATATATACATTAGGCGAGATGATTATGTCGCCTGTACAGATGACGTTTGTAGCGAATTTGGCCCCTGAGCATTTAAGAGGGACTTATATGGGGGCTGCAAGTTTGCAGTGGATTACAGGAAATGCATTTGGTCCACTTCTTGGGGGGTTTTTATTAGATCGATTACTTGGTCACTTCCTATTTACAATTTTGGCTATAGGATGTGTAGTTGCAGGTGTTGTATATATTTCTTTAGATCGTCTCGTTGAACAAAGGCAAAAAGGCACACTAACCAAACAATCTTCTTAATAATTAGATGACATACACAAAACAGGGATTTCTACATATTTTAGGTACATAACTAGATTGGTTTACAATTTTATCCCACTTTAATGGGCAGTAAGACCCCCACCTCAAAATGCAGCGAAAGCAAAGAAGTTAGGTAGGGGGCGGGCTGCACATTAAAGTCCGATTGGTGAGGGCTGATTAAAGTTTCACTTTATATATGTATGAAGAAAGTTAAGTGGAAAAAGTATAGAAAACCAATAAGTGGTGTCATTTAATTATTTGTGGAAGTTGCATTTTATTTCAAATAGGAACTACCTATTTTTATAAAAAGTGCTAAAATAGAAAAATGAAAACAATTGGTTAGGGTGATTTCAGTGACAAAAATTAAATTAGGTTTATTATATGGTGGAAAATCAGCTGAGCATCAAGTTTCGCTACAAACGGCTCTTGCTGCTATTAAAGCATTAAATCAAGATAAATTCGAGATTCATCCAATTTATATTACAGAACAAGGTCAATGGGTACGCGGTGAGCGTATTGAAGGTGAAGTAACAGATGTTGAAGTTCTAAAAATGAGCGGTGCAGAAAATGCGATTTCTCCGCTATCATTAAGCACAGAAATCATTCCATCTGCAAATGCTGAGGAAAATGCTATCGACGTTATTTTCCCATTACTACATGGACCAAATGGTGAAGATGGAACGGTACAAGGATTATTAGAATTAATGAATATTCCTTATGTAGGAAATGGTGTTCTAGCATCTGCTGCTGGTATGGATAAAGTTGTTATGAAAAACATCTTTGCAGAAGCTGGATTGAAACAAGCAAAATATGCATCATTTATTCGTAGTGCATGGGAAAAAGATCGTGAAACAGCATATGAAAAAGTAGAAGAAGTATTAGGTTACCCTTGCTTCGTAAAACCAGCAAACCTTGGTTCAAGTGTTGGGATTAATAAGTGTAAAAATCGTGAAGAACTTGAGAATGCATTTGAAGAGGCATTCCAATTTGACCGTAAAATTATTGTGGAAGAAAATATCGTTGGACGTGAAGTAGAAGTTGGTGTACTAGGTAATGATGAACCGAAATGTTCAGTTGTAGGTGAAATCGTACCTAAAAAAGACTTCTATGATTATAAGTCGAAATACATCGATGGTGATACAGCGTTAATTATTCCAGCTGAAATGACAGAAGAAGAGTCTAATGTTATTAAGCGAGATGCGATTGTTGCATTCCAATCGTTAGATGGTGCTGGCTTAACGCGAGCTGATTTCTTCTTAACGAAAGATGGAGAAGTATACATTAACGAAGTGAATACGATGCCAGGATTTACGCCGTTTAGTATGTTCCCTCTACTATGGCAACATACTGGATTACCGTATCCGGAATTAATTGAAGAGCTAATTCGTTTAGCAATGGAGCGTCACGAAGAAAAACAAAAAATTAAATATACAATCTAACAAAAAAAGGAGGAGGCACTATTCGAAGGAATAGTGCTTCCTCTATGTAAGGAGTGTTTTTATGATAAATCGAACGTTAAAACAAGTAGAACAAATGACAAATGGTACGGGATTAGCAGAGCAGTATGAGGGAATTACTATACAAGGAGTGTCTATTGATACGAGAAAAATCGAAAAAGGAAACTTATATGTTCCGATTCAAGGTGAACGTTTCGATGGACATGCTTTTGTAGATAAAGCTGTTGAAAATGGAGCTGTGGCGACATTATGGATGAAAGATGTAGCAAATCCACCTGAGAATCTTCCGGTTATTTTTGTAGAAGACACGCTATCAGCATTACAAATGTTAGCAAAAAACTATCGCGACCAATTGGATGTTAAAGTGATTGGTGTGACAGGTAGTAACGGTAAAACATCTACAAAAGATATTGTAACAAGTCTTCTTGCGACTAAATTCAAAGTTCAAAAAACAGAAGGAAACTTCAATAATCATATCGGGCTACCTCTTACTATTTTAAACTTAGAAGAAAATACAGAAGTAGCTGTATTAGAAATGGGAATGTCAAGCCGTGGGGAAATTGAATTCTTATCTAAGTTAGCTCGTCCAAATGCAGCTATCATTACGAACATTGGTGAAGCACATTTAATGGACTTAGGCTCTCGCGAGGCAATTGCTGAAGCAAAATTAGAAATTGTGACAGGATTACAAGAAGGTGGAGTGTTCGTATATAACGGAGATGAGCCATTATTAACGAATCGTGTTCCTGAAATGAATTTAATAGCTGAAACAGTTACGTTTGGTGATGCTAGAGCAAATGATTACTATCCAACGACTGTAACGTTACAAGCAACTGGGACACACTTTAAAATGAATAGAGAAGAAAACATTTCATTCTATCTACCGGTATTAGGGAAACACAATGTGTATAATACGCTTGCTTCTATGGCAATTGCGAAACATTTTGGTGTAACGTGGGAAGAGATGAAAGAAGGTTTAGTAACACTTCAAATGACAGGCATGCGTATGGAAATTGTAAAAACAAATAGTGGATTAACAATTATCAACGATGCTTATAATGCAAGTCCAACAGCTATGGAAGCAGCATTCCACCTAATGAATGGTTTAGATGGATTCTCTAAAAAAATTGTTGTTCTCGGCGATATGTTAGAGCTTGGAGATCAAGAAGTACAGTTTCATTATGAGGTAGGTAAATTAATCGATCCAGCAAAAATCTCCTATGTGTTCACATATGGTAAATTAGGGGCTCAAATTGCTGAAGGAGCGAAAATTAATTTCCCTAACGAACGTGTAAAGGCTTATGATAATAAAGAAGAGTTAGTAAAAGAGTTGCAAGCAGTAGTCGATGCAAAAGATGTTGTATTAATAAAAGCATCTCGCGGTATGAAATTGGAAGAAGTAATTACGATGTTGAAATAATTGGTGTATATAAATAGGGACGATAGCAACGAAAAAAGAAGAAACTTATAATAAGCGCTTACAGTAAATATAAAAAAATAAAAGTGAAGAAAAAACCTCTGAATATGAAAATAAGGTAACAGTTGGGTTTGCTTTTTACACATACAAAACTTATAATTGATAAAGTGTAATAACGTTTAGAAGTATTTTCGTGAAGAATATACGCCCGTTTATATACGTGAGCATTCAGGAAAAGGGCTTTTCCGCAAATTCGGAAAACGCCTTTTTTTAAATGATAAGTATAGGATAGAAAAGGAGAAGTAACATTGACAACATTTCGAGAATTAGGATTAAGTGATTCTTTACTGCAATCTGTTGAAAGTATGGGCTTTGAAGAGGCTACGCCAATTCAAGCTGAAACAATTCCACATGCATTGCAAGGTAAGGATATTATTGGGCAAGCACAAACAGGTACAGGGAAAACAGCAGCATTCGGATTACCACTATTAGATAAAGTGGATACACATAAAGAATCGGTTCAAGGTATTGTTATCGCGCCAACGCGTGAATTAGCAATTCAAGTTGGAGAAGAGCTATACAAAATTGGTAAACATAAACGCGTTCGTATCTTACCAATTTACGGTGGTCAAGATATTAACCGCCAAATTCGTGCTCTAAAAAAACACCCACACATTATTGTTGGTACGCCGGGTCGTATTTTAGATCATATTAACCGTAAAACACTTCGCTTACAAAACGTAGAGACAGTTGTTCTTGACGAAGCGGATGAAATGTTAAACATGGGCTTCATTGAAGATATTGAAGCAATTTTAACAGATGTGCCAGAAACACACCAAACATTACTATTCTCAGCGACAATGCCGGATCCAATCCGTCGTATTGCTGAGCGTTTCATGACTGAGCCTCAACACATTAAAGTAAAAGCAAAAGAAGTAACAATGCCAAACATTCAGCAGTTCTATTTAGAAGTGCAAGAAAAGAAAAAGTTTGATGTATTGACACGCTTATTAGACATTCAATCTCCAGAGCTTGCGATTGTATTCGGTCGTACAAAGCGTCGTGTTGATGAATTATCAGAAGCATTAAATTTACGTGGTTATGCTGCCGAAGGTATCCATGGTGATTTAACTCAGGCGAAACGTATGTCTGTATTACGTAAGTTCAAAGAAGGTTCTATTGAAGTTCTTGTTGCAACAGACGTTGCTGCACGTGGTCTTGATATTTCAGGTGTAACACACGTATACAACTTCGATATTCCACAAGATCCAGAATCATACGTTCACCGTATTGGCCGTACTGGTCGTGCAGGTAAAAAAGGTATTGCAATGCTATTTGTAACACCACGTGAATCTGGACAATTAAAAAATATCGAGCGTACAACAAAACGTAAAATGGACCGCATGGATGCACCAACACTTGACGAGGCACTAGAAGGTCAACAACGTTTAATCGCTGAAAAACTTCAAAACACAATTGAAAATGAAAACTTAGCATACTACAAGCGTATTGCGGAAGAAATGTTAGAAGAGAACGACTCCGTAACAGTAGTAGCTGCTGCTTTAAAAATGATGACAAAAGAGCCAGATACAACTCCAATCGCTTTAACATCAGAACCACCAGTTGTTGCAAGAGGTGGCGGTTCTAAAAAACGCGGCGGTAACGGAGGCGGATACCGTGATGGTAACCGTAATCGTAGTCGTGATGGACGCGGTGGCGATGGTCGTAACCGTGACCGCAATCGTGATGGTCGTAATCGTGACGGTAACCGTGATCGCAATCGTGATGGCGGCAACCGTGGTCGTCGTGGAGAAGGTCAAGGTCGCCCAGGATCTTCAAACGGACGCGGCGAAAGAAAACATCATAGCCGTAAGCCACAAGCTTAATAGTAAAAAAGAGAATGCCCTTTTCCGGCATTCTCTTTTTTTATTTCTGTAATTGTACATACTACATAATAACTTGTGTAGAAATGAGGTGCTACATGCTTGTAAGACTTGGGTATGTTGCGATGAGTGTACATTTGAAAAACGCATCTCCATCTCAAACGATGACGTACGCGCAGTTTCAAAAAATAGATGATCGGGAAGCGGCGATTCGTAAACTTGAAAGAATTGCTAATTCGAATTTGGAAAATTGCTTAAGGTTATTAAAACATAACAAAGGCCATGATATATCCTTTTTTCGACTTAGTTCCAAGTTGATTCCTTTAGCGAATCATGAGGAGTTGTTAGAGTGGAACTACATTCGTCCCTTAAAAGAAAATTTAAAAGTGTTAGGTGATTACGCTATTCGAATGAATATGCGTATTGATTTTCATCCAGATCATTTTGTTGTACTTAATTCACCCGAGGAGAATATTTTTAAACAATCTGTCAAGACATTACAAATGCATAGAAAATTATTAAAAGGTATGGGAATTGAACATAAGCAACGATGTGTAATGCATGTTGGGGGCGGATATAAAGATAAAGAGCTCGCATTAGAGCGTTTTATAGAGAATTGGTCTAACGTCCCAAGAGGTATTCAGGAAATGATTATGTTAGAAAATGATGATACAACTTTTACGCTCGAGGACACATTATATTTAGGAGAAAAGTTGGACATTCCCGTTGTATTTGATTTACATCATCATATGATGAATCATGATCGAGAAGATTGGCATGAAGATTGGGCGCGTGTTGTACATACGTGGGAATCGTCTTTGTTACCGGTGAAAATGCACATTTCTAGTCCTAGAGAGGGAAAAGACCCAAGGGCACATGCAGACTTTATTAATGTAGATACTTTTTTATCTTTTTTAAAAAAGATAAAAGGAAGTGTTCCGCAAATTGATTGTATGATTGAAGCGAAGATGAAGGATGAGTCTTTATTTCAACTCATGAGAGATTTAAGTGAACAAACAGATGTGGAAATTGTCGATGGTGCGAGCTTTTATATTAAATGAGCTCTGCACCATCGAGTTTTTTTATTAATAGAGGAGTGCAAATACCACCAATGATCAATCCTGTTAAATGGCTGATAGGGTTGGCAGAGGGATTGAAGAAAGTGAATAGTAGTAATATACATATAATAATTGAAAAAATAGCGATGTCTCTTGGATTGGAAGAACGATATCGGCTATACAATAGAAATAACTGTGCGCCTAGCAATCCGAAAATGCCACCAGATGCCCCGGCATGAATATATTCATGAGGCATAATAAGATAAGAGGACATATTTCCGAGAATGCCAGAAAGGAAAAAAATAATGATGAAAGACAAGTGCCCTAGTTGTTTTTCAATACAAGAGCCAAGCACGAATAAACAAATACTATTAAAAAGAAAATGTTGTAAGTCTACATGTACGAGCAGGGAAGTTAGGAGGCGCCACCATTCTCCTTTAGCGATATATTCATTAGAAGCTGCCATAGGAAAGAGGGGGAAATCACCTAATATAATCATGATTAATTGTATGAGAAGTAAAGCAATGGTGATTGGTTGTAAGGAAATGCGGGTGGATGGTATTAGCATATGGTGAGTATCACTCCTTTTGCATCAGAAAGATTCTCTGTTATTCTTACAATATGAAAAAAGAAAGCTAAATAGAAGAAGGGGATTTTGAAATGATTGTAGGGATTGGAATCGATATTATTGAATTGAATCGAATTGAAAAAATGCTAGATGGAAAGCTTAAATTTATGGAACGTATTTTAACTGAAAGTGAACGTAATGTTGCTAAGGGGCTGAAGGGAAGTCGCCTTACAGAGTTTGTAGCTGGAAGATTTGCAGCGAAAGAGGCGTATTCAAAAGCGGTAGGGACTGGTATCGGGAAAGAAGTGAGTTTTTTAGATGTTGAAGTAAGAAATGATGATAGAGGTAAGCCGATTCTTATTACAAGTACAGAGCATATTGTTCATTTATCAATTAGTCATAGTAAGGAATTTGCTGTTGCTCAAGTTGTTTTAGAAAGCTCGTCACGCTAGTCTGCATATTTTATATCTTTGTCTCATATATTTGTGGTAGCGATAAGGAAGGTACATCTTCCATTCATTTATAGGGGCAAAGGGGCTGAAGTGATGAAAAGGCGTCTGTTTTTAGTTCTTGTCGGTTTATTAACCGTTTTTGTGTTGGCCGGTTGTATGGAAAAGAAACAAGATGATGTTGTGAGAGATTTAGAGGCGAAAGTAAAAGGGTTGAAAAGCTATCAAGCTGAAGCGAAATTATCTATTAAAACAGGGAATGAGCCTCAGGAGTATAAGGTAGAAATATGGCATAAGGAACCTTCTTTTTATCGTGTGAATTTGCAGAATGCGAAAAAAGATCAAAGTCAAATTATTTTAAGAAATGAAGAAGGTGTATTTGTATTAACGCCAGCGCTTAATAAGAGTTTCCGTTTCCAAAGTGATTGGCCGCAAAATAGTAGCCAGGCTTATTTATACGAATCCCTTGTGAGGGATATTTTGCAGGATAAGAAAAACCTTACTTTTGAAAAAACAGATAAGTATTATATCTTTAAAACAAAAACAAACTATCAGCATCAAAACATGTTGCCGAGACAAGAGATTACATTGAAGAAAAGTGATTTAACACCAGTTTCGGTGAAGTTAATGGATAATGATCAAAATGTTCTTGTGAAAGTAGATTTCTCTAAAGTGAAATTCGACGCGAAATTTGATAAAGGTGCATTTGATACGAAACAAAATATGTCTAGAGCGCAAGTAGATGTTCAAACGACAGCGAAAGAAGACAAACCATTTGCTATTTTGTATCCGCGTGATACGCCGCAAGGCATGACTTTGAAAGATGAAAAAGAGTTGAAGACAGACAGTGGCAAGCGTGCGATACTCACATACACTGGAAGTAAGAAATCCTTTACTTTAATACAAGAAAAGGCAAAAGTTGCAGAGGCTTCGTCAGCGATAAGTGTGAGCGGGGAATTGGTTGATCTTGGCTTTACAATTGGAGCGTTGACGAAAGACTCTTTAACGTGGTCGCATAACGGAGTAGAATATATGCTCGTGTCTAAAGGTTTAGAGCCGAAGGAGCTGTTAATGGTTGCTCGTTCAGTTACAGAGAAGCAAGTGAAGTAAACTTCTTAGACGTGGTGATATATGTGCACCACGTCTTTTCTTAGTTTGAAGGGTGGATTTCATAAAAGAAGCATATAAAAGAATAAGCTTCGCATATCGTGTATAAGGAAGTGTGTTTATGGAAGAAGCGCCATTTTACCGTGACACTTGGGTGGAAGTGGATTTAGATGCCATTTATAACAACGTTACACATATTAAAGAATTTATCCCGAGTGATGTAGAAATTTTTGCCGTTGTTAAAGGGAATGCATATGGGCACGATTATGTACCGGTGGCTAAAACAGCATTAGAAGCGGGGGCGACAAGGTTAGCAGTTGCGTTCTTAGATGAAGCTTTAGTGCTTCGAAGAGCTGGTATTACTGCGCCGATTTTAGTGTTAGGTCCTTCTCCTCCTCGTGATATAAATGTAGCTGCTGAAAATGATGTAGCATTAACTGTTTTTCAAAAGGAATGGGTAGATGAAGCAATCAAACTTTGGGATGGTTCGTCTACGATGAAATACCATATTAATTTCGATAGTGGTATGGGGAGAATTGGAATACGTGAACGTAAAGAATTAAAAGGATTTTTAAAAAGCTTAGAAGGTGCACCATTCTTAGAATTGGAAGGAGTTTATACACATTTTGCAACGGCAGATGAGGTGGAGACTTCTTACTTTGATAAGCAATATAACACATTTTTGGAGCAGTTAAGTTGGTTGAAAGAATTCGGAGTGGATCCTAAGTTTGTTCATACAGCTAATAGTGCTGCAACGCTACGTTTTCAAGGGATTACATTTAATGCAGTACGAATTGGTATTGCGATGTATGGGTTATCTCCATCTGTAGAAATACGCCCTTTTTTACCGTTTAAATTAGAACCAGCGCTATCATTGCATACGAAAGTTGCTCATATTAAACAGGTGATTAAAGGGGATGGAATTAGTTATAACGTCACTTATCGAACGAAGACGGAAGAATGGATTGCGACCGTTGCAATTGGTTATGCAGATGGCTGGCTTAGAAGATTACAAGGATTTGAAGTGCTTGTAAATGGTAAAAGAGTACCGATTGTAGGGCGAGTAACAATGGATCAATTCATGATTCACCTTCCTTGTAAAGTGCCTCTTGGTACGAAAGTTACACTCATTGGAAGGCAAGGAGATGAATATATTAGCGCTACAGAGGTTGCGGAATATTCAGGGACTATTAATTATGAAATTATTACAACGATTAGTTTCCGTGTGCCGAGAATATTTATACGGAACGGTAAAGTTGTGGAAGTAATCAATTATTTGAATGATATATAGAAGGTAGTATGATTTGCTTCTTGTCATGTGAGAGGACTTTTCCTTGGCTAAGAATAAGTTCGTTTTTTGACGAGAGGCTTTTTACTTATCATTACTTTTAACATAATTTAACGTGGAAACTCTTCCGTTTCTTGTTGTAATGAGATAAAAAATAAAAGAATATGAATGTTTTGTTTGTGAATTGGAAAACATAAGCAAGGAATAAGGAAGTCTTTGCAACAGGCTCCATACAATGGTATTATTACAATAGGTGTCATATATATATTTGGGTGTGTAGTTGACGGTGGAGGTGTATTTTTGTGTCCGAATCAAGTGTAACTACTGAAATCGTGGTTCGGTTGCCAAAGCAAATGGTAACGGAATTGGACGGAATTGGAAAACAAGAGAATAAGAATCGCCATGAACTAATTTGCCAGGCAACACAACTGTTATTGCGTCAACATAAGACGAAGAAACGCTACCAACATGAATCAATGCGACGTGGGTACATTGAAATGGGAAAAATTAATCTTGGTATTGCATCTGAAGCTTTCTTAGCAGAGTATGAAGCAGCTCATACAGTAGAACGCTTAGTTAGCGGGGGGTAATATTTTGATTGTAAAACGCGGCGACGTGTATTTTGCAGACCTTTCCCCAGTTGTTGGTTCTGAGCAAGGAGGCGTTCGTCCGGTTCTTGTCATTCAAAATGACATCGGAAATCGTTTTAGTCCAACGGTGATTGTAGCGGCTATTACTGCACAGATTCAAAAAGCGAAATTACCCACTCATGTGGAAATTGATGCGAAAAAGTACGGTTTTGAGAGAGATTCTGTTATTTTACTTGAGCAGATTCGAACAATCGATAAGCAGCGCTTAACGGACAAAATCACTCACTTAGATGAAGTGATGATGATTCGTGTAGATGAAGCGCTACAAATTAGTTTAGGACTAATAGATTTTTAAATCGGCAGTTTAAGTTGCTCTCTTTGAAGGGCAACTTTTTTTATTATAGAGGAGGTTACGGTTGTGTATATGGAAATGGTAGATAATCGACAAGCGTTAATGAAAATGTTAGTGAAGGAATTAGGCTTTACCGAAAAGCAAGTTCGTCATGTTATTCAATTAACAGAAGAAGGTAACACAGTTCCATTTATTGCTCGTTACCGAAAAGAATGGACAGGCTCTTTAGATGAAGTGCAAATTCGTACAATTTTAGAGAGATGGCAATATATGATGCAGCTTGAAGATAGAAAAGAAGAGGTTCTTCGTCTTATTGATGAGAAGGGGAAACTGACAGGAGAATTACGTCAGCAAATTGTGAAAGCTACAAAGTTGCAAGAAGTAGAAGATTTATATCGTCCGTATAAAGAGAAGAGAAGAACGAAAGCAACGATTGCAAAAGAAAAAGGGTTAGAGCCATTAGCTGAATGGTTATTGTTATATACGAAAGAAGATCCGAATCAGAAGGCAATAGAGTTTATAAATGCCGAGAAAGAAGTGCAATCTGCAGAGGAAGCATTGCAAGGTGCTCAAGACATTATTGCAGAAATCGTTTCAGATGAAGCGGCATATCGTAGTTGGATTCGGAATGTTACTTTTCGAAAAGGTGTTATGTCTTCGGCTGTAAAAGATGAAGAGAAAGATGAAAAAAATATATATGAAATGTATTACAGTTATGAAGAACCGTTGCAGAAAGTCGTGCCGCATCGCGTATTAGCGATGAATCGAGGTGAGAAAGAAGATATATTGAGAGTTTCTGTTGTTCCACCAGTAGATGAGATAGTAACTTTCTTATATAAGAAAGTAATTCGTGATAACGATTCAAAAAGTGCACAGTATGTAAAGTTAGCAATTGAGGATGGTTATAAACGATTAATTCAACCCTCTATTGAAAGGGAGATTCGAAAAGAATTAACAGAAACAGCTGAGGAACAAGCGATACATATTTTCTCTGAGAACTTACGTAATTTGTTATTACAACCTCCAATGAAAGGAAAGGTTGTGTTAGCTGTAGACCCTGCATATAGAACGGGTTGTAAATTAGCTATCGTAGACGATACGGGGAAAGTTCTATATATTGATGTTATTTATCCGCATCCACCAGTGCGTAAATATGAAGATGCAAAAGCGAAAGTTCTTTCAATTATAGATAAATATCAAGTTGAAATGATTGCGATTGGGAATGGTACAGCTTCTAGAGAATCGGAAGAATTTATAGTTGATGTATTACAAAATGTGAAACGAGAAGTCTTCTATATTATTGTAAACGAAGCTGGTGCGAGTGTGTATTCGGCTTCTGATTTAGCACGTGAGGAATTCCCGGATTTACAGGTTGAAGAAAGAAGTGCGGTTTCTATTGGTAGACGTCTGCAAGATCCACTTGCTGAACTTGTAAAGATTGATCCGAAATCAGTTGGGGTTGGACAATATCAACATGATGTGTCTCAAAAAAGATTAAATGAATCATTAACGTTTGTAGTAGAGACAGCAGTTAACCAAGTCGGTGTGAATGTAAATACAGCTTCAGTTGCGTTGTTGCAATATGTTTCAGGCTTATCAAAAACTGTTGCGAAAAATATTGTAGCAAAGCGTGAAGAAGAAGGGAAATTTACAAAACGAACAGACTTAAAGAAAATACCGCGTCTAGGTGCGAAGACATATGAACAATGTATAGGTTTCTTACGTATATTAGAAGGGGCAAATCCGTTAGACCGTACAGGTATTCACCCAGAACAATATAAAAATGTTGAATTGTTATTAAAGAGTCTAGGTTTATCAAAAGATGACGTAGGGCAACCGCAATTACAAAAGAGTTTAGAAGAAGTAGAGATTTCTAAGTTGTCGCAAGAAACGGGAGTTGGAGAACCGACATTAGTTGATATTATAGATGCACTCATTAGTCCAGAGCGAGACATGAGGGATGAGTTGCCTAAACCGCTTCTGAAAAAAGGGATTTTGAAATTAGAAGATTTAAAACGTGGTATGGAACTGGAAGGAACAGTTCGTAACGTTGTTGATTTCGGTGCTTTCGTTGATGTAGGTGTGAAACAAGATGGTTTAGTACATATTTCTAAACTAAGCAAACAATACGTGAAGCATCCGTTAGATGTTGTATCTGTCGGACAAATCGTCAAAGTATGGGTAGATGATATTGATACGAAAAAAGGTCGCGTTGCATTATCTATGTTGCCGATTGAATAGTAAGAGAAGAGAGCAGATGAAACTGCTCTTTTTTTATAGGATAAAACGTGTAATGGATTAGGAACTTTGATGTATTTTGCTATAATAAAACCAGCATTCATTTAGTAATTTAATTTGATACCGGTTTTTTTCAAAATATGCGCGTTGCATTTGTTTTTTGAGCCATGTAGGCATAGGAATCCCTCCTTGTTTAATCCTACTCTCATAAATGTAAAGTACTATTGATGAGAGGTTGGTGAGTGGATTTCTATTTTTGCTATGTTTTTAGAAACCACGCTTCTTGAATGAGGATGGGTATATGTACTATTTAATATATGTATAAGAGAGGAGAAAAGTGTAAAAATATTTTTTTGTTTAGGAGGAATGAAAATGGATGAGCAAGAAATACAGCGGCTAGTGGAAGAAGTATCACTACAATATTTCGGAATGCCGTTTTTACATAAAGCAATGTTTAATAGTAGGTTGCGTACAACTGGTGGACGTTATCTGTTGAATACACATAATATTGAACTGAATTATCGATATTATGAAATGTATGGGAAAGAAGAATTAGTTGGGATTGTTAAACATGAACTTTGTCATTATCACTTACATATTGCGGGAAGAGGGTATAAGCATCGGGATAAGGATTTTCGAGAATTATTAAAGGCAGTTGATGCACCACGCTTTTGTAAACGAATGATAAATGAAGAGAAGGGAAAAAAGGTTTATATGTATGAATGTATGGGATGCTCACTTCAATATGTAAGGAAGCATCAAATAAATACAAAAAGATATGTCTGCGGAAAGTGTAAAGGGAAACTAATCTTGATAAAGAAAACATCTTGACAGTGAAAACGCAATCCAGTATATTATAAACATGTCACGTTTGTACAAGATGTTGTGAAAAAACTTCTTGACTTACGATGAGAATTTTTATAAGATACAAATTGTCTTTATTATTCCGCAGTAGCTCAGTGGTAGAGCTATCGGCTGTTAACCGATCGGTCGTAGGTTCGAGTCCTACCTGCGGAGCCATACAGAGAAGTACCCAAGTGGCTCAAGGGGCTCCCCTGCTAAGGGAGTAGATCGCGAACGCGGTGCGAGGGTTCGAATCCCTTCTTCTCTGCCATTCATATTGGCCCGTTGGTCAAGTGGTTAAGACACCGCCCTTTCACGGCGGTAACACGGGTTCGAATCCCGTACGGGTCACCACTTCGGAGGATTAGCTCAGCTGGGAGAGCACCTGCCTTACAAGCAGGGGGTCGGCGGTTCGATCCCGTCATCCTCCACCATAATATTATAATGAAAAGTAAAATGACATTAATGTAAAGATTAAATGGTCCCGTGGTGTAGTGGTTAACATGCCTGCCTGTCACGCAGGAGATCGCCGGTTCGACCCCGGTCGGGACCGCCATTTTAACTTCTGCTAATTGGCAGTTGTTTTTTATTGGTCATTATGGTACAATAACATTTGTCTTTGAAAATAAGATAAGTATTTCGATGGGCTATAGCCAAGCGGTAAGGCAACGGACTTTGACTCCGTCATGCGCTGGTTCGAATCCAGCTAGCCCAGCCATTTACGAGCC
>NZ_JARVHE010000001.1:5047500-5075000 GCF_040459875.1 Bacillus cereus group sp. MG16 | reverse complement strand
GGCATAGCTGGGTAGCTATGTGCGGAAGGGATAAGTGCTGAAAGCATCTAAGCATGAAGCCCCCCTCAAGATGAGATTTCCCATAGCGTAAGCTAGTAAGATCCCTGAAAGATGATCAGGTTGATAGGTTCGAGGTGGAAGCATGGTGACATGTGGAGCTGACGAATACTAATAGATCGAGGACTTAACCATATAATATGTAGCAAATGTTATCTAGTTTTGAAGGAATATGCCTTCATAGTTTGGTGATGATGGCAGAGAGGTCACACCCGTTCCCATACCGAACACGGAAGTTAAGCTCTCTAGCGCCGATGGTAGTTGGGACCTTGTCCCTGTGAGAGTAGGACGTCGCCAAGCTATTTATATCATCGCGGGGTGGAGCAGCACGGTAGCTCGTCGGGCTCATAACCCGAAGGTCGCAGGTTCAAATCCTGTCCCCGCAACCAAATGGTCCCGTGGTGTAGTGGTTAACATGCCTGCCTGTCACGCAGGAGATCGCCGGTTCGACCCCGGTCGGGACCGCCATTTTATATAAAGAAAAGAACGAAACATGTTGTTTCGTATTTTTTTATTTGTTTTAACAAAAAACTAATAAAGACAGTCAAACTATCCTTAGGAAAACTCCTAAGGACTTTTTTATATATTCAAAACCTGTATAATAAAGAGCAGAGAACATTGTGAGTAAAGTAGGTGAAGTCTGTGAGTAAATATGAAATAACAACAAAATCATCTGAGGAAACACAAAGATTATCAGAAAAACTTGGTGAACTTGCTCAGGCACAAGATGTAATTATTTTAGAAGGAGATCTAGGGGCTGGTAAGACGACTTTTACAAAGGGACTAGCAAAAGGTCTTGGAGTGAAAAGAGTTGTAAATAGCCCTACCTTTAATATTATTAAAGAATATAAAGGGAGATTACCGCTATATCATATGGACGTGTATCGCTTAGCTGAAAGTGAAGAAGACTTAGGTTTTGATGAGTATTTCTACGGTGAAGGAATTACGGTAGTAGAATGGGCTCATTTAATAGAAGCATATTTACCAAATGAGAAGCTACAAATTAGTTTATTCCATGCTGGAGATGACACAAGAAACATTGTACTCGAGCCAATTGGAGATCGCTATATTAGATTATGTGAGGAGCTATTACAAGATGAAAGTACTAGCAATTGATACTTCAAATTATGTAATGGGTGTATCCCTTATTGAAGAAGGAAACGTAATTGGGGAATTCATTACAAATTTAACAAAAAATCATTCTGTGCGTCTTATGCCAGCTGTAGAACAACTGTTAAAAGAATGTGGTGTAAAACCAAAAGAATTAACTAAAATAGTTGTAGCTGCTGGACCAGGATCATATACAGGTGTTCGTATAGGTGTGACAGCTGCCAAAACATTAGCTTGGTCACTTCAAATACCAATTGTGGGTGTATCAAGTTTAGAAGTAGTGGCTGCAAACGGAGCTAATTTTGATGGATTAATCTGTCCTTTATTCGATGGAAGACGTGGACAAATTTATACTGGCTTATATACATATGAAGGAGAGGATTTAACTTCTATAGAGGAAGACAGAATCATCCTTATTGTAGACTGGTTGCAAATGTTAAAAGATAAAGGAAAGCCTGTTTTATTTATTGGTAACGATGTGAAACTACACAAAGAAACAATTATCGAACATTTAGGCAATCAAGCTGTCTTTGCTCCTTTCACTAAAAATAACCCAAGACCAAGTGAGCTAGCGTTCTTAGGATTACAAAAAGAAGAACAAGATGTACATTCATTTGTTCCTAGTTACCTTCGTTTAGCTGAAGCTGAAACAAAGTGGTTAGAAAGTCAAAACAAGTAGGAGCTTGCAGAGGATGGATATGATATTTAGAAAGATGGAACTTGATGATATTGCTCAAATTGTAGCCATTGAAGAAGCATCTTTTTCAACTCCTTGGACTGCAGATGCCTTTCACCGTGAGTTAACGATGAATGAACATGCACATTATGTTGTGCTAGAAAAAGATGGTCGTGTAATTGGGTATTGTGGATTGTGGATAATTATTGATGAATCACATATAACAAATATAGCTATTTTGCCAGAATACAGAGGTCAAAAGCTAGGAGATGCTTTATTAAAAGAAGTTATTTCCGAGGCGAAAACTCTAGGTGTAAAAACGATGACACTTGAAGTACGTGTATCAAATGAAGTAGCAAAACAGTTATACAGAAAATACGGATTTCAAAATGGTGGAATTCGTAAACGATACTATGCAGACAATCAGGAAGATGGTCTCGTAATGTGGGTGAATATATAATGGAAAAAAATACGATTATACTTGGTATTGAAACAAGTTGTGATGAAACAGCAGTAGCGGTTGTTAAAAATGGAACGGAAATTATTGCGAATGTTGTTGCATCACAAATTGAAAGTCATAAACGTTTTGGCGGAGTTGTACCAGAGATTGCGTCCCGTCATCATGTAGAAGAAATTACAGTTGTATTAGAAGAAGCGTTAAAAGAAGCGAATATCACATTTGATGATATTGATGCAATTGCTGTCACAGAAGGACCTGGTTTAGTAGGAGCGCTTCTAATAGGGGTGAACGCAGCGAAAGCAGTGGCATTTGCACATGATATCCCCCTAGTTGGTGTTCATCATATCGCTGGCCACATTTATGCGAACCGCTTAGTAAAAGAAGTTCAATTCCCATTACTATCACTTGTTGTCTCTGGTGGGCATACAGAGCTTGTTTATATGAAAGAACATGGTTCATTTGAAGTAATTGGTGAAACGCGAGATGATGCAGCAGGAGAGGCATATGATAAAGTAGCTCGTACGTTATCTATGCCATATCCAGGTGGTCCTCATATTGATCGACTTGCACATGAAGGAGAACCAACAATTGATTTACCTCGTGCATGGCTAGAACCGGATTCGTATGATTTCAGTTTTAGCGGATTGAAATCAGCAGTTATCAACACTGTGCATAACGCAAAACAACGCGGGATAGAAATTGCACCGGAAGATTTAGCAGCAAGTTTCCAAGAGAGTGTAATTGACGTATTAGTAACGAAAGCATCTCGTGCAGCGGATGCTTATAACGTAAAGCAAGTGCTTCTTGCTGGTGGAGTAGCTGCGAATAAAGGACTGCGTGCACGTTTAGAAGCAGAATTTGCACAAAAAGAAAATGTAGAGCTAATTATTCCTCCTCTATCTTTATGTACAGATAATGCAGCAATGATTGCAGCGGCAGGTACAATTGCATATGAACAAGGAAAACGTGCTACATTAGCTTTAAATGCAAATCCAGGATTAGATATTGAAGCATAGTTATGCACAAAATTAACCACAGCTTGTGGATAAAACCCATATTATCTGTTGATAATATGGGTTTTATTGTGTATATAAAATGTTGATAACTTTTTTGTTGATTGTGGATAATGTGGAAAAGTTATTTAGATGTTTATTTTATAAAGGTGGATATGTGTATAAACTTGTGGATAAAACAGATAAAGTCTGACCTTTGAATCTATCCTTTTTCGGGAAATAAAAACGAAGAAGGTATCTCTAAAAAACATTTTGAAATATGCCCTTATTATAAGGGAGGCTAACATTGTCAAACCTTGTCGGAAAATCGATACCTCGTGTCGAATCGTTTATGCAATAGAGGTTGACCATGGCTAAAAGATAAGAAGGATGTCTCATCGTCAAAAATCCCGACTGATGAGACATCCTTCTTATTTATACTCTTATAAATGCAATTCTTCCCATTCTGCCATACAAGCATCAAGTTGTTCTTGTAGTGTTTGCTTTTTCGTTGTAATTTCACTAGCCTTTTCATAATCTGCATATATTTCTGGTAAGCAAAGTTGATCTTCTAACGTAGCAATTTCTTCTTCAAATTGTACAATATTTTGTTCTAGTTCCTCGATTTTTCGAGTACGTTGACGCTCCAACTTTTTGCGCTCTTTTTCTTCGAGATAATTTAATTTTTCTGGAGCTACAGTTTTTTGAACAGGTGCCTGATTTTCTTGCTGTTCTTGCTGTTCAAGTTCTGCACGTTCAATCATTTCATTTTTCTTTTCAACGTAGTAATCGTAATCCCCTAAATATTCCTGTGCACCTTCTGTTGATAACTCAACCACAGTCGTTGTTACACGATTAATAAAATAGCGGTCATGTGAGACAAATAGAAGAGTACCAGGATAATCGATTAAAGCATTCTCTAGGATTTCTTTACTATTTAAATCAAGATGGTTTGTAGGCTCATCGAGAATTAATAAATTCGATTTTTGCATCATAAGTTTTGCAAGAGCTAACCGAGCCTTTTGTCCACCACTAAGAGAAGAGACGGGCTTTAGTACATCATCTCCTGTGAATAAGAAGTTACCTAGTATCGTGCGAATTTCTTTTTCAGGTTGCAGTGGATATTCATCCCATAGCTCATTTAAAACGCGCTTAGAAGATGTTAAATTAGCTTGTTCCTGATCATAATAACCAACAGATACATTGGATCCGAAAGAAACATCACCATGTAATAATGGTAACTTATTCACAATCGATTTTAATAATGTGGATTTTCCAATTCCATTTGGACCAACTAAAGCAACGCTATCTCCGCGAGTTAAGCGCATTGTTACATGTTCAATAATTGGATCCTTATCATAGCCGATAGTTGCGTCCTTTACTTGTAACACATCATTTCCACTTTGTTTTTCAATATCGAAGTGGAAGGAAGCTGACTTAGAATCCCCTAATGGTCTTGTTAATAGTTCCATACGGTCTAATTGTTTACGGCGACTTTGCGCACGTTTTGTCGTAGATGCACGAGCTATATTTTTTTGAACGAAGTCCTCTAGCTTAGCAATCTCATCTTGTTGTTTTTCATAACGTTTCATTTCTTGCTCGTATAGTGCTGATTTTAAGTCTAAATATTTACTGTAGTTACCAACAAATCGTCTACTTTCTTTATTCGAAATTTCATATACTTGTGTAACAAGTTTATCTAAGAAATAACGGTCATGGGAAACGATTAGTATTGCTCCAGGATAACCTTGTAAATATTGTTCAAGCCATGTTAATGTTTCGATGTCTAAATGGTTTGTAGGCTCATCCAAAATAAGTAAGTCTGGTTTCGTTAATAATAATTTACCGAGAGCTAATCGTGTTTTTTGTCCACCGCTTAATGTAGAAATCGTCGTCTGGTGCGTTTCAACTGGGAAGCCAAGACCACTTAAAATCGAACGGATATCTGCTTCGTACTGATAGCCACCTTGATCTTTATAATCTAATTGTAATTGATCATAATCAGCTAATAATCTTTCATATGTAGCCTCGTTTGAAAAGTTTTCTTCTTTCCCCATCTCTTGCTCTAGCCTTCGAAGTTTTGTCTCCATTTGCTGCAAGTGTGTAAAGACGGTTAACATTTCATCCCAAATTGTTAAAGATGTTTCTAAACCGGTATTTTGAGCTAAATATCCAATTGAGACATCTTTCGGTTTTATAATTTCTCCACCATCATGAGATAGCTCACCCGCTATTATTTTTAATAATGTAGATTTTCCAGCGCCATTTCGTCCGACTAATGCGATACGATCTTTCGTTTGAACTTCTAATTTTATATTTGAAAGAATCGTTTCTGCACCGTATAATTTTGAAAGCGCGTTTACTTGTAATAAAATCAATGTTTTCACCTCAAATAATTTCTTAACTTTGCCATGTTTATATTTCTCAATCATACTAAAAATAGTGTATAGTTTAAAATACAGAGAGAATACTTCTTCTTTCTATTATACAAGGAATTTAATAAGTGCTAAACTTCTGTATTTGATTAAAGCATATGAATAAAGATAGGAAGAGAGGAGAGGTTATATGGAGCAGCAAAAAATTCCACAAGCCACTGCTAAGAGATTGCCTCTATACTATCGATTTATCCAAAACTTATCTCTTTCTGGTAAGCAACGTGTTTCATCAGCCGAATTAAGCGAAGCGGTAAAGGTTGATTCCGCAACGATTCGAAGAGATTTCTCATACTTTGGGGCATTAGGGAAAAAAGGATATGGATATAACGTAAATTATTTATTATCATTTTTCCGTGAAACACTCGACCAAGATGATATAACACGTGTAGCGCTTATTGGAGTAGGTAATTTAGGGACCGCTTTCTTACATTATAATTTCACGAAAAACAATAATACAAAAATTGAAATGGCATTTGATGTTAGTGAAGAGAAAGTTGGAACAGAAATCGGAGGCATCCCTGTATATCACTTAGATGAATTAGAAGAACGTTTATCATCTGATATACAAGTGGCAATATTAACAGTACCCGCTACAGTAGCGCAATCTGTAGCCGATAGATTGGCAGAAACAAACGTGCATGGTATTTTGAATTTCACACCAGCGCGCTTAAATGTGTCAGACAATATACGAATTCATCATATTGATTTAGCAGTAGAACTACAAACACTAGTTTACTTTTTGAAGAATTATCCACAATAAAACGCAGAGGAAGCGACCTCTGCGTTTTATTATTGTTTTTTCTTTGTGAATTTAACTAAGATAAGGCGAAGTGCCAAATTAAAATCAATCGTTGCCATAACTGCAAATAGTATTGTCCACATATTCCAGATTGTATCTGTTACGTTCCTGATGGCGAGGTGTGTAAAGATACATCCTAGAAGGAAGTACAATACAGCCATGAACAATGGTGAGTTTCTCATACTAAAAATCCTCCGATAAAGCCTTGCATTTTTTCAGCTTCTTTAATCATTTCTTGAATTTGTTCGTTACTCACTAACACTTGAGCAACTGCAACCAATGTATTCATTGCAACATGAGCTGCAATGGGAACGATAATACGCTTCGTTTTTACATATAAGAAGGCGAATACGAGACCCATAGCAGTGTATACCAATAAGTGAGTAAAATCAAAATGAATCGCCGCAAATACAAGGGAACTAATGATAGCGGCAATAAAGAAGTTAAACTTCTTATAAAGTGTACCAAATAAAATTTTTCTAAATACGATTTCTTCCAAAATAGGTCCTATTATAGAGATGACGATAAGGAACCAAGGTGTCGTTTTTGCGATCTCCATAAGTCTCGCTGTATTTTCAGATCCAGGTTTAATACCTAATACATACATTTCGATCATACCAGCAATACTTTGCGAGAAAAATGCTAAGAAGAACCCGATAAAAATCCAACCAATCGTAGCTGGAACAGTAGAACGCTTTGTATCTAAATGTCTGTCGCGAATATCTGTTCTAAGTAACCAAAGTACGATACATAATGCAATAAAGAAGCTAATGATCGCCCAGTGACCAGTTATGAGTTGAAATTTCTCTTCCCTAGTGAATCCCCTGTTATCATAAAGCCCAGTTTTCAGAAGAAGTGGTAATCCAGCAATTGATGATAACTGCATTAAAATGTATGTAACGATAACCCACCAATATTGTTTTTTCAAATGGTTTAACCATCCTTTCTAACTCTAGTGTATGAGATAAGGTAGGATAACATGTAAATATGCTACCTACGATATAAACCTTACTTAAATTATGTTTTTTTTGTAAATCCTTATTTGAAATTATAATAGAAGACAGGAGAAAGTTGTGTGTGTAGCGAAAACAACTTAGGGTGTCCTTTCATATTGTAACATACGAGTAGTGGAAACAACGATTCATATAGTAAAGGTAAAAGAAGAAGAACTCTATATAGAAAAATTTATAGCGTAATTTGCGAAAAAATTATGATTTTTTTACTTGCAAAAGAAATTGAGATTATTTATTATTATAAGTGTGTTAGCACTCGGGTGACTTGAGTGCTAATAAATAAAATTTACATAACAAAATGAGGAGGTTATTGTTCATGCTAAAGCCATTAGGTGATCGCGTTGTAATTGAGCTTGTTCAAGCGGAAGAAAAAACAGCAAGTGGTATTGTATTACCAGACACAGCAAAAGAAAAACCACAAGAGGGTAAAGTTATTGCAGTAGGTACTGGTCGAGTGCTTGAAAATGGTGAGCGTGTTGCTTTAGAGGTAGCAGCAGGTGATCTTATCATCTTCTCAAAATATGCAGGTACTGAAGTGAAATATGAAGGTACAGACTACTTGATTTTACGTGAAAGTGACATTTTAGCAGTTATCGGTTAATTATATAAATCTTAAAAAATCCAAGGGGGTCAATTATTATGGCAAAAGATATTAAATTTAGTGAAGAAGCACGTCGTTCGATGCTTCGCGGTGTCGACACTCTTGCAAATGCAGTAAAAGTAACGCTTGGACCAAAAGGTCGTAACGTTGTTCTTGAGAAAAAATTCGGTTCACCACTTATTACAAATGACGGTGTAACAATCGCAAAAGAAATTGAATTAGAAGATGCATTCGAAAACATGGGTGCGAAATTAGTAGCAGAAGTTGCTAGCAAAACAAATGATGTAGCTGGTGACGGAACAACAACTGCAACTGTATTAGCACAAGCTATGATTCGTGAAGGTCTTAAAAACGTAACAGCTGGTGCGAACCCAATGGGTCTTCGTAAAGGTATCGAAAAAGCTGTAGTTGCTGCAGTAGAAGAATTAAAAACGATTTCTAAACCAATCGAAGGTAAATCTTCTATCGCACAAGTAGCTGCTATTTCTGCTGCTGACGAAGAAGTAGGTCAATTAATCGCTGAAGCAATGGAGCGCGTTGGTAACGACGGCGTTATTACTTTAGAAGAATCTAAAGGTTTCACAACAGAATTAGACGTAGTAGAAGGTATGCAATTTGATCGTGGATATGCATCTCCTTACATGATTACTGATTCTGACAAAATGGAAGCAGTTCTTGATAACCCATACATCTTAATCACTGACAAAAAGATTTCTAACATTCAAGAAATCTTACCAGTATTAGAGCAAGTGGTACAACAAGGTAAACCACTTCTTATCATTGCTGAAGATGTAGAAGGCGAAGCGTTAGCTACATTAGTAGTGAACAAACTTCGTGGTACATTCAATGTAGTAGCTGTTAAAGCTCCTGGATTTGGTGACCGTCGTAAAGCAATGCTAGAAGATATCGCAATCTTAACTGGTGGCGAAGTAATCACTGAAGAATTAGGCCGTGACTTAAAATCTGCTACAGTTGAATCTTTAGGACGCGCTGGTAAAGTTGTTGTAACGAAAGAAAACACAACTGTAGTTGAAGGTGTAGGAAGCACAGAACAAATCGAAGCTCGCATCGGTCAAATCCGTGCGCAATTAGAAGAAACAACTTCTGAATTCGATCGTGAAAAATTACAAGAGCGTCTTGCAAAACTTGCAGGTGGCGTAGCAGTAATTAAAGTAGGTGCAGCAACTGAAACTGAGTTAAAAGAGCGCAAACTTCGCATTGAAGATGCACTTAACTCAACTCGTGCAGCAGTAGAAGAAGGTATCGTTGCAGGTGGTGGTACTTCACTTATGAACGTATACACGAAAGTAGCTTCTATCGTAGCTGAAGGCGACGAAGCAACAGGTATCAACATCGTACTTCGCGCACTAGAAGAGCCAGTTCGCCAAATCGCAATCAACGCTGGTCTAGAAGGATCTGTAGTTGTAGAGCGCCTAAAAGGCGAAAAAGTAGGCGTTGGTTTCAACGCAGCTACTGGCGAGTGGGTTAACATGCTTGAAACTGGTATCGTAGATCCAGCTAAAGTAACTCGTTCTGCACTTCAAAACGCAGCATCTGTTGCAGCTATGTTCTTAACAACTGAAGCTGTAGTAGCTGACAAACCAGAACCAAATGCACCAGCAATGCCTGACATGGGCGGCATGGGCATGGGCGGTATGGGCGGAATGATGTAATAAGCATCACTCTGTGAAGCTGTGCAATGTATAAATAGTTAATTAGTAGAAGGCTACTTCCTTGATGAGAGGAGGTAGTCTTTTTTGTGTTTTTAAAATTTGCATAAAAGGAATTTCTTGAAGGCTGTAAGTTCGGGAATGTAACGAGGGTAAATATCAAAATTATGAGGTTCTATTAGGTAGTTTTATTAATTACTGTCACGATAATGATATTTTGAATGAAACGAAACCTCAAATGTTTAATGTGTTTAGGGAATTTGATAAGATTGCAGAAGAACTAATGCACGCTGCTGAAAAGTTTCGTAATGCTGATGAGCGTTATGATGGTAATTTAGTTAATAGAAGTTTATCTAATGAAAAGATAGAAGCAGGAGCAATGGGCGGCAAACCTTCTGAAAAATCTATGCTGAGAAAAATTTGGGATGGTATATATGTTGGCTCTGGGCAAGTTATTGGGGAGATTGTAGAAGGATTTGATTCATTAGACGATACAGTAACAAAGGAAAATATTAAGTATGCTATAGGTCACCCTATAGAGACAGTTTCTACCGCTTGGAATACTGTTTCGGATTCATTTATGAATGATTTTTGGCATGGTGATGCGGAAAGTCGTACAAAATGGGGCACAAGTATTTTTATGGGACTTGGATTGGGGATAAAGGAATAAGTAGAGCAGGGAAAGTAACTACATTAGGGATAAAAGCAGAACAGAGTGTTTCTCATTTTTCAAATAAATTACAAGTGAGAGCCCCCTTTGCCTATGCTGGTGATTTTAGAGATGTTCCAAAAACTTCTTTTAATTCTTTAGAAGAAGCACGAAATACATTTATGTTTGCTGACCCTGGTAATTTAAATACACCTAGATTCCAAGAATACCTTAGCCAAGTAGAAGAAATTACAAATAGGAAAATCCCTGAAAAACAGAGGGAGTTACTACAAGAACACATAGAAAATAATAGTTATGAACGATTAAGCAAAGAAGAAGTTGCAAAAAGAAGAAGCGAATTTGCTAGATTAAAAGATGATTTAAGAGAAGAGTGGGAACTGGAGACTAACCAAAAATGGCCTACTTATGAAGAAGAAATCCTTTCTAGAAGAGGAATACCACTAAGGCATGTAGATGACCCGTATGATGCACATCATTTTATTGAAAATGCACACGGTGGAGAACATGAGTGGTGGAATATACACCCAGCTAAATTTCCTACTGAACATCAAGGTGGGATTCATGGCAAGGAAGGTATTTCAAAAGAGATTTTTAAGAAAAAGTAAATAACGGAGGTATTAACGCTATGTTTAACTTTTTGAAAAAATATGTTGTAGCAGACAGAAGTGTACGTTCTAAACAAAAACCTATTTTTTATCCTATATATCAAGAAGAGATAGATGAAGCGGAAAGCTTATTACAAATGAAACTCCCAAAAGAACTGCAACGTTTTTATCAAGAAATAGGTTGTGGTTTTTTAAAGTCTGATAAAAGAATGTTTTTTAACAGATTTATGGACCCAATTTCAGTTGCGGATTTTCGCTTAAGACAGGATATTTACGAATATAATCCAAACCTAGATGATGTAGATGATGATGAATCATTAGTATTTTTCGAAGCAACAGAACTTAACTTTTTAACAATTAAATTTAAAGAGGAAAATGAATTAGGTCAATGTCCTATTTACTCTGAAGATGAGAAAATAGCGGATTCTTTAGAAGAATTTTTAATTAAAATGGACGAAAAGCCTGATTATTATATTTAATCTTATTAATAATTGCTTTAAGGATTAGGACTTGAAAAATAGCTAATCGTGAATAACAAAAAGCTTATGTATAACTTGCATAGGCCTTTATAGTGTCTATTAACTCTTTTGTTTGAGTGTATTTATGTCAGCGTAAGAGCTAGAACAGGTTGATGAAATTTTTATACGGATAGGTAAAAAAATAGGAAGAAACTGATGATACGACTTTAGCTGTAGTAGCTGACAAACTAGGACCAATTACAACGGTAATGCCTGGCATGGGCGGGGTGATGTAATCTTTTTCTAAAAAACGTCCATTTCTATATAGAAATGGACGTTTTTTAGAAAAGGAAATGAATTTCTGTAGAATTTTGTCGCTTTCTCTCTTGACCATATTGATACTTCATTGTTAGAATCTAGGAAGATAATATAAAACGATCCTTCATATATCCTCAAAGATATGGTTTGAGAGTCTCTACCGGGTTACCGTAAACAACCTGACTATGAAGGCAGTGTGTCTTATATTTATAAAGAGCGGAGACTATCTTTCTTTATAAAGCCAGACCCCTGCCTTTTCTTTGTTATGAGACTAGAGGCGGAGGACTGGCTTTTTTTATTATATTGGTAATGCTTTTCGCCTAATTGGTGAAAATATTTATATACGAGAACTAACGTTGGGGTGATTATTTTGAAGAAGCAACACGATACAATTATCGTTTTAGATTTTGGAAGTCAATACAATCAGTTAATAGCACGTCGAATTCGTGAGTTCGGTGTATACAGTGAACTTCATCCGCATACAATTACTGCAGAAGAAATTAAAGAAATAAATCCAAAAGGGATTATTTTCTCTGGTGGACCGAATAGTGTATATGGTGAAGGTGCATTACATTGTGATGAAAAAATCTTTGACCTAGGATTACCGATCTTCGGTATTTGTTACGGTATGCAGCTTATGACACAAAAATTCGGTGGTAAAGTAGAACGTGCAAACCACCGTGAGTACGGAAAAGCGGTTCTTAAAGTAGAGAACGAATCAAAATTATATGCGAACCTTCCGGAAGAGCAAGTTGTATGGATGAGCCATGGTGACTTAGTAACTGGTTTACCTGAAGGATTCGTAGTAGATGCAACAAGTGAGTCTTGCCCAATTGCTGGTATGAGCAATGAAGCGAAAAACTTATATGGTGTACAATTCCACCCAGAAGTACGTCACTCTGAGCACGGTAACGATTTAATTAAAAACTTCGTATTCGGCGTATGTGGCTGTTCTGAAGGATGGAACATGGAGAACTTTATTGAAGTAGAACTAGAGAAAATCCGTGAAACTGTTGGAGACAAAAAAGTACTATGCGCACTTAGTGGCGGTGTAGATTCTTCTGTTGTAGCAGTATTAATTCATAAAGCAATCGGTGATCAATTAACATGTATTTTCGTTGACCACGGTTTACTTCGTAAAGGCGAAGCAGAAGGCGTTATGAAAACATTTAGCGAAGGTTTCCATATGAACGTTATTAAAGTGGATGCAAAAGAACGCTTCATGAACAAGTTAAAAGGTGTAGAAGATCCAGAACAAAAACGTAAAATTATCGGTAACGAATTCATTTACGTATTTGATGATGAAGCTTCTAAGTTAGAAGGAATGGACTTCTTAGCACAAGGTACACTGTACACAGATATCGTTGAAAGTGGTACAGCAACTGCACAAACAATTAAATCTCACCATAACGTTGGTGGACTTCCAGAAGACATGCAGTTCAAATTAATTGAGCCTTTAAACACTTTATTTAAAGATGAAGTACGTGTATTAGGATCTGAACTAGGAATTCCTGATGAAATCGTATGGCGTCAACCATTCCCAGGTCCTGGTCTTGGTATTCGTGTACTAGGTGAAATCACAGAAGAGAAATTAGAAATCGTTCGTGAATCTGATGCGATTTTACGTGAAGAAATTATTAAAGCTGGCTTAGATCGCGAAATCTGGCAATACTTCACTGCACTTCCTGGTATGCGTAGCGTAGGTGTTATGGGTGACGAGCGTACTTACGATTACACAGTAGGTATCCGCGCAGTAACATCTATCGACGGTATGACAGCTGACTGGGCACGTATCCCTTGGGACGTATTAGAGAAAATCTCTGTACGTATCGTAAACGAAGTAAAACACGTTAACCGTATCGTGTATGATGTAACGAGTAAGCCACCAGCAACTATTGAGTGGGAATAGAAGGAATACAATAATTGGAGTGAAAACTCAGGATTAACAACGTTATAATTGTTGTAAAATGGATAAAAGCGAATCAATCTTACATGGATTCCCACCAATAACCCCACCAAAAAATTTTAGGTGGGGTTATAAATATTTATTACTTTAAAAATTTAATAAAATTATATATGAAATGTATGAATATGGAGAACTATTCATGTAACCTAACAAAGTTATTTTAGGTGAATGACTTTGTTATATTCGTGCTTTGACAATGAATTTAACGTAAAATTCCCAGTAAATAACCCTGGACTTGATATTGATTTTTTGCTATAATGTCAACATTAAGTGTTATGAAAGGTGGACAGCCATGCCGTACGCAATTGATTTATTCTGTGGCGCGGGCGGATTCAGTGAGGGAATCTTACAAGCAGGGTTTGATATTGTTTTTTCTAGTGACAAAAGCCCTATGGTACAGAAAACGTATATGAATCGTCACGAACAGCTTGGCTTATTACAAGGAAGAGATACTTATTTTGAGTTAGCTGATATTAAAGAGCTTTCATCAGAATTTATCTTTGAAAAAATAAATTCTCTGAAATATGGAGATATTTTTTCTCCGGGCAAAATTGATGTGATGTTTGGAGGCCCGCCTTGCCAAGGATTTAGCCGTTTGGGAAAACGTGATTCAAATGATCCAAGAAACATGCTGTTTCACGAGTATCTTAGGATAATTAAAGATATAGATCCAAAATATGTCGTAATGGAAAATGTGACAGGTATTTTAGATATGCAGATGTTAGACTTTCCAAGTGTTTTAGAGGAGGGTCGCATTTATAGTGGACAGAATCTAGTTCCGTTTATTCTTCGAACTGAATTAGAAGGTCTTGGATACCAAGTATTAGATATACAGGTTTTAAATGCTGCTAACTATGGAGTTCCTCAGCAAAGAAATAGAGCGATTTTTCTTGCCTATAGAAATGGAGTTTATCCAATTTCATATCCTGATCCTCAGGAAAGTATTGTTACAGTTTACGATGCACTTGGTGACCTTTATAAAAGTTGCAATTATTCTACCCACTACTCTAAAGAATCAACTGGGGGAAGAACACCGAATGTAACTACTGGGATACCTGTTAAAAAAACAAAAATTACCAATATGGAAACTTCTAATCATGATAAATCTGTGATACAAAGGTTTTCACTTTATAAACAAGGTGAAAATAGAAAAAGAGCTTTGACTAGGTTAAGAGAAGAAGGAATAAATCTGTTAGAAGAAGCTCCGGAATTATTCTATGAAACACTTTATCAAGTTAATAGCGAAAAAAATGCAGAGTTTATTCAAAAGACATTGGAAAAATATGATTTTCACAAGTCAATAAATATTACAAAATTATGGTTAAACAATACTAATAAACAATTATCACTTATTAGTATGATTGAAAATAAACATATTATTGATATTACCTTTGACGCGGCAATAAGTTCCTTAAGTCGTAGACTTAAGACTACTATTGAAAATACAATTGAATTCTGGAATAACGTAAAACATGAATTAAATAAGCAATATGATGCTGAAACTCTTAATAACTTATTTATCAGTGGTAATATTAGTGATTTAATGGCTGATGCGTTATTTACAAAAAAAGGAATTCGGACAAAACTTAATTCAGAGAGTATAGCCCCAACCATGGTTACACTCCCTGATGATTATATCCATCCATTTTTCAATAGGATTTTAACTGTAAGAGAAATGGCAAGATTACAGTCTTTTGACGATAGCTTTGAGTTTTTAGGTAAAAGAACTACTGGTGGAAGTATGCGAGCAAAGGAAACTCCTCAATTTACTCAAGTTGGTAATGCAGTCCCACCGTTATTAGCAAAAGCAATTGCTACAGAAGCTATGAAAGCCATCAAATTAGGTGAAAAATAATCATATAGATAAAAAAGAAAAACAGTGAGCATGAGCTCCCTGTTTTTCTTTTTTATTCTAATAAGTCTATTTTTTCGATGTTTCCAAATAGATAGGATCTATATTTTCCTCTAATCCGCCAAGCATTCCCATGATTTTTTCCTGTGTACGCTCCTTCAGGTGATATATAGCCTCTCCAATCATAGGTTATTCCCCCCGATTTAACCAAGGCAAGAAATGTTGAGAATTGAGGGGATCTAGATAGTTCTGCTTCGGTATAATTAAACTCAGCTGTTTCTCCCATCATTCGTTGATTAGCTTTTACCCATAGAGTTGCTGGATGCTTTCTATATAATTCATTCTGCAAATCGGAGAAATTCCAATAGGCTGTGATTTCTACTTTATTGGAATTTGGATCTTTACCCCATAATTCAATTTTCCTTTCTTCTTCATTGACATTTAAATAAAAACCGTGGGAATTTTGTGGGGCTTCCTTTGAACCGATAGTAATATAAAGGCTTTTATATCCTGGGTGTTTATCAGATTCATACCCATAGTATCTAGCAAATGCTGAGACTCTACTTCTATCTTTTATTTCATATTCTGCTATAGTAGTTCCATCAAATTGCGGACGGAGAGTGAATAATGTATCTAGCGTCTTAGCGGTTTTAGTCTTTATTTCGATTTTCCCTTCAAAATCTGCATCTGGACTATTATTTGTTTTTATACCTAGTAATGCTTCAAGGGTATCGCCGGCGTCTTTAGGCGAAACTTTACCAATACCTTTAGAATTTTTATGATATCCTGCCTGTGCAATTTTTTTAACTAAAGGAAGTAATCTACTTGCAGAATCGGCAATATCATCAATACCAAAAACTTGCTTTAACTCTAGTTCTGTTGGAATATTATTCGTTACATTGATAATTACAACTTTTGGATTCTGGTCAACTGTTACAGTAAGATATAATAAATCCCCTACATTAATTTTCCGATTATTAAGGAGTTTTTTAATTCCGTAAATTGAAAATCTTCGATCGCCACGTGTATTAGCAACTCGATAAAAATTCATTTTTGTTTCTAGCTGCATATCATTACACAAGAATAAGGCGTTGTTCATTACCCCGTTACTTGCCCCATTTGCAAGACTTTCATAATCAACTATATTTTTATTGAAGAGTAAATCTCGAAAGAGTGCATTTGCATCAATGTTATTTTTATCAATCATTGTCGGTGTTAATCGCAATAAGGTGTATTCATTATTGTTGCGTTTGTGAATATTATTTATTACTTTGATTTCATCATCGTAAGGTGTAAAAATCATTTTTATCCCCCTTTTCTAGTAATTAGTTCGCTCACAGTGGTATCTAGCGCATCAGCAATCTGATAAAGTGATGATAATTTAGGATTTACTTTTTGTTTCAATATCTCATTAATTGTTGATGGACTTAGAGTAGTAGATGAATATAAATATGTCTGGTATTTATTTTTTTTCTTTAATAGACTTGTTACATTTTGAGAAAAGATTGATAGAAAATTATCCTCAATATACGTTATTGTTTTTCCATTACTAAAATTTCTAGAAAAGAATTGAGGTAAACTAATATCTAATGATTTTGCAAGTCTATTAGCAGTTTCAAAGTAAATATCAATCTTACTATTCTCAATCATTGAAATAGAAGACCTACTAATACCGGATTTTGCCGATAATTCTTTTTGGGAAAGAGCACGATCTTTGCGAGCGGTTCTTACATTCTCTCCAAAAACTTTCATACCCTCACTTCTTTCAAATTTTTAAGTTAATTTAATATTATCTGTATAAGCCAGATGTGGATTATGCTAAAAGGGACATATCATCTGGTTTTTTAAAAATGTGCACGAAAGATAACTCATCATTCTTGAGAGATCCTTAATAAAGCAGTTACTCAGTAATAATGAAAAGCGAAAAAGAAGCAAATAAAATAATGAATGCTTCTTTTTTTATTTTTTCTTGGGGAGGGTTATTAATAAGAGCGTATTCAATTATTCTTCTACTAAATTGTGAAATCACCACATTGGTGGTAAAATGACACGTAATAGAATGTTTATTTATAGGAGGTAATTTTATGAGAATGACAATTACATTATCGATTGAAGCAAAAGAGAACCTAACAAAGTTGCAAAAATTGATTAGTGAAGAATCTGGAGGAGGGAAAGTAACTCAAGGTTTTGCTATTGGATATGCACTAAAAAATCAAGTTGAACTAATGGAAAAGAAGAATAACAAAGAAAAATAAATACTATAAAGCAAAGGATAATCATTTAAGATTATCCTTTTTATTTTTCCTTTTTTGAGAGTGGAAAATTATTTGTAATAGTAAGATGATAAAAAATCACGCAATTATATGCTTTTCTGATGTTGACTTGATGTATTTTTGGTGTTAATATTCATTTAACGCAATTTGGTGTTTGTTTGCGTGATTAAAATTCGGAGGGAGGTATTAATTGAAATGCTTGAAGAAGAGTTTGAAAATTTGTCAGATGAGGAACAACTTGAATTCATTGAGTATTTAGGTGAGTATATGGAATCTGTAGCTATCGGAAACGGTGATTATCACATTGGTGATAATGGGGAAATTGTAATTGAAGATTAATTTAAGAGAGAAAGAGGGGATTTTCATGAAAATAAAGGAAGAAAGATTTCAAAAATTAGTAACAAAACGTTTGGCAAGAACATTAAAGGAAATTGACTTAATTAGTAATCTTTCAACAAATCGTTATGCCTTTACGGAGGAAGAAGCCAATCGAGTGTTAGTAGCATTAAATAATAAAGTAAAGTATGTTGAGGGCTTGTTTAAAAGAAGATTAGCCTTAAAAGCAAAAAGGAATACCCTAAACGGAATTGAGTGAGGGAATTTCTCTCTTCCTCATTCTAAATTTGAGAAGAAAGAAGTTAATATATGAAAAATTTATTCCGTTTTGTAACTCGAAGTATTAAAAAGAGGAGTATAAAAGATGATTTTAAACTTATATCTTATACAGGCGATAAGAATCATATAAACGTCTTATTTTGGACGTGTGTCATTGGATCGTTAATTTCTTTTTGGTTAGTTGTACTGTTAGCTCCTTTGTTTCCTACTATCGATTTTTTTGGTCTTTTTTATGCAACTACAGATTTTATCTTATTGCCTGTATTAGTCTATCTCTTATTTAAAATTTGGAAATTCTATTATAGGCAGTGTAACAAGCCTTCTAAAATTGCCGAAAAACTTTTGTATTTTATAAAGGCTAATAAGTTGTATGAAACAGAAATGATAGAAAAAAAGGACTCAGAAAATAATATTGAACGTGTAAAAGTTGTGACAAACAGTGCAGTATTTGGTTTTTGTGAGGACGAGGAGACTCTGATTGTACGTGGTTATAAAAATGCTGATGTTTTTAACGATAAGATAAGTTCTCTCGATACAGGACTGAGTGCATTGGTTGGCTCAACTGTTTATAACAAAGTAGATAAAATTTCTTATTGTGATTATTACTTTAGAAAAAAACAAGATGAACGTATAGTGATGGCAAGTGATCAAGGGAAAGCTCATAACGATAGTATTTATATTCCGTTTAACAGTAACCTTACTTGGAATGTATTAAAACAACCTCATCTTCTTCTTGCTGGAGTTACAGGTGGAGGAAAGACAACGTTTTTGAACTACTTAATTATTGAAATGAAAAAAATGCGAGCCACAGTTTATATCTGTGACCCTAAACGCTCGGATTTATCAAGTATTCAACATTTTTGGGGTAAAGAATATGTTGCTAGTGAAACCAATAATATTGCTAGATTAACTCGTGAAGTAAAAGAACAAATGATGGAGAGGTTTGTTATTTACAAAGAAAATCCTGAAAATTTCGTCTACGGAGCTTCATATGTTGACTATGGTTTGGAGCCTATATTTTTAGTGTTTGATGAATTAGGTGCATTTAGAGCTGGAGCTGATAAGAAAACCTTTGCTGAAACCATGTCAAATTTAACTGAGATCATTCTTAAAGGGCGTGAAATGGGTGTGTTCGTTATTCTATCTACTCAGCAGCCGAACGCTTCTAATATTCCGACTGAGCTTCGAGACAATTTGAGTGTTCGAATTGCGCTAGGAAACATGAGTAATGAAGCTTACAGGATGGTGTTTGGAGATTTAGAAGGATTGGAGACAGTTAGCGGTCAAGGGACAGGATATATTTTTCTTGATGGATTAGGTTGGAGCAAGCCTAAGTATCTAGAGACTCCATTTCTTGACTATAAGGAATTTGATTTTATTGCAGAATTAAAATATTACAGCTAAACATTTCAATATAACCTCTCGTTTTGCGAGGGTTTCGGTGGCGACTGGGGTCGCCAAACGGAGTGGCAAGAAACGCTCGTGAAACGTGAGGTCCAGTTGAGCGTTCTTTGCTCAACTCTTATAAATAACTAAGATTAGCGAAGCCACCCGTTGAGTAACACGGGTGTAATACCCTCAATGGAAATGGTTCAATCGGTTGGGGCTCTAAGGTTGGAAGCTTACTCGGAATCCCGAGAGTTCGGGATTGAAAAATGATAAAAAGGGGTTGGAAACATGGGGAAATTAATTTTAAAATCGTCAAGACTACATTCTTTAAATGACTCAGAAAATGTCGAATTAGGTGATTTTCATTTTGACATTAAACAATTTAAAGTTCCTACAGCAATGTTAGTACAAAAAGATGGTTTTGCTACTCGAATTGAAAAAGAAAAGAATCTAAATGGAGAGCTAGTTGAAACAGGTAAGTATGCAATAACTTTTAAAGTTTATGATAGACCATTTATTGAGCTTGTATTACAAAATGGTGGTACTGAAATTGGCTCGCCTATTACTGTAGTTATTGAAAAACAAGATAGCCTACCTATCTTTGATGATTATGAAGATGGTGAATTTATTCCAATTTCATTTACGGATCTTAAAGTAAAACCTAGAAAGGTGCAAAAGAAAACATTTGTCGGACAAGGTAAGCCAATGATCGATACATGGCAGTATTCAGAACTCAAAATTGAAGCTGATAGTTACACTATTGGTGAAGTACATGAGTCAAAAGCGAAATAATCAGTGCTTAATTGATTACCTTCGTTGTTCGATTCCAAATAGTGAGTTACCGGCAGTCGCTGATGGAATTTTAGGAATCCCAATCTCTGAATTTTCTTCAGAGATTAAGGGGTCTCCATATCCTACTTACGATATGTGCATTAGCTTTGCGAATATAAAACTTCATTCCTCACGAAGTCACAGTAGTGTTCTTATAGATATGTCTGGACAAGCGTGTAGACAATATGAAGAATACATGTCGAGGGTTGATGGTTGGCATTGGTACAAATTTGTATCAGTTATTTTAGAAATACAAGGTAAAGTATCAAGAATAGATTTGGCTTTAGATATTTTTGATGATGCTACACCATCTGTAAAAGTGTTGCAGGATTATGTGAAACGAGGACAGTTAAGTACAAAAAGTCATAAATTTATTGAAATAAATAGTGGTAGGATTCTTGATGGGAAATTGACAGGTTTTACATTGTATATTGGTGCATCTCCGCAAATATTACGAATCTATGATAAAAAACAAGAAAGAAGAGATAATGCAGGTGAAGTTGTAAATATTGAAAAGTGGGTCAGATGGGAACTAGAGCTGACTGGAAATAAAGCAATGCAAGTTGCTCTTCAAATATCAAATGGGAAACCACTTAATATCATAGTTAAAGGTATTTTATCAGCTCATTATTGTTTCAAGACACAACCTAAGAGTGCTAGTGATTTACATAATAAAAATAGACTTCCTACGATGAGATGGTGGCAAAAATTTGTAGACGGTATTGAGGCAATTCCCTTAAAAGTAGAGCGTGAAAAGCTCACTTTAAAGAAAAAGAAAAATTGGGTTGAAAATGCTACAGTAAAATCAATCAGTATGCTCTATGAATCATTTAGGCGTGTGTATGGTGAAAAATATGCTGAGCTTTATTTGAAAGAGCTAATACATATGGGAAAAGAAAAAATCACTGAGTCCGACCAAACATTAATTGAGCAACGTGTTTTAGAACTTATGAGTGAGGATGAATATTAGCGTGGAAAGGGGTTGTTGTAATGGGTACAACAATATGTAAAGATGATTTAATTAAACTAGGATATAAGAAATATCAAGCTATTTCACTAATTAGGCAAGCAAAAGCAATCATGGTGCAAAAAGGTTGTCCGTATTATAACAATAAAAGACTAGGAAGAGTACCGAGGGATGTGGTTGAAACCATTTTAGGAGTTTCTCTTATAACAGAAATGAGTAATTCCTAATGAAGAATAGAACGCAGCAAACAACGAAATACCCTGGTGTATATGTTGATGATAAAGGGAATTTCTTTTATCAATCAGAATTTGGCATTGATCGGATTACAGGGAAACGAATACGAAAAAAAGGAAGAAAAGATGTTAATGGAAAGCCTTTTTCTTCCGCGTTCGAAGCTAACAAAGAGTTAACTCGATTAAAGAGAGAATATCATAAAGTCAATAGTTACGCTAACTATAAAATGACTTACGAGCAATTTATGAATACTGTGTATATACCGTATTATCAAACAGACGTTGAAGAAAGTACCTTTTCTATTAAGCAAAGAATATTGGAAAAGATAAGAGATAGGTTTGCTTCTATTCCTCTCCGTTCTATTTCAGTGGAGGACGTACAAAATTTTCGTACATGGTTATTAACAAGTCAAGAAAATGGAGGAGCTGGGTATGCTCAATCCTATGCGAGTCTAGTTTTTGGAACATTTCGTAAAAGTTTAGATAAAGCTGTGGAAATGCAATATTTAGAATACAATATTTCAAAAAAGGTTAGGGCAATCAACAAAGGAAAAGCTATTGTACCCTATTGGACGAAACAAGAATTTGAAAAAGTGATAAATCAAATTTATATTGGTGATTTTTATGAACACTTAAATTTCGTTATGTTGTGGGTCTATTATATGACAGGGATTCGTGTGAATGAAGGAACAGCTTTATATTGGAATGACATTGATTTAATAAAGAAACGTATACGGATTCATCATATGCTTATTCTGAAAAACAGATCGGATTGGAAACGGAATTCATATACGAAAACAGAAGATGGAAAGAGAATAGTAGCACTGGATGATGATACTATCAAAATTTTAAATGACTGGAAAAGTAGGCAAACAGAGATTGGATTAGGTAAGGAAAATGACTTTGTTTTTAGTTATGATGGTCTACCGATGATTAAATCAACGATATCAAGAATTATTGAGCGATATTCTAAATTCGCAGGAGTGAAAAAGATACAAGCAAAGGGATTGCGTCATTCTCATGCTTCATATCTTATTAATGAATTTAATGTGTCGGTGCTGGTTTTATCTCAACGTATGGGTCATTCAAGCCCTGAGATTACTTTAAAACACTATGCTCATATGTGGAGTGGTGCTGATACGGCAATTGCTGAGGAGATGTCAGGGAATATAAAAATAGAGACTGCCGAATATACGAAGATAATTTTCAATGGAAATCAAGTTATAAAAAAAAGAAGGGATAAATAAATGGCTACGATATATGCAATTAGCGATATTCATGGTTATTACAATCAAATGATTGACTCGTTGAAAAATGTTGATTTAAAGAATAAAGAAAATAAAATTATCTTCCTAGGTGATTATGTGGATGGAGGAAATGATTCATGTAGGGTTTTATATTGCATAAAAGAATTACATGAAAATCATAAGGATCAAGTGATTGTTTTGTTAGGAAATCATGATGAAGTATTCCTTCATTGGTTATATTCCCAAGAGGATGATTTTAAATTGTTATTTCAGGAGCCAGATATATGTACATTTAAAAGTTTCCTTACTGTTGAGGAGTATAGAGAGATTTTTGATACTTTTCAGCCTTTAACCTATTCATATGAAAAAGTAAGTAAGGCATTAAAGGAAGCTATTAAGAAGAAACATGTTGATTTGTTGAAATGGTTACTGAATATTTCTAAACAGCTTCGTTACTTTGAAACAGACCAACAAATATTTGTCCATGCTGGTATTTTAGAAGAAGCCGAAGATTTGTGGAAACATGGTACTCCTAAAGAGTATTTCACACAAAAGTACCCAGCTGAGACAGGATATTTTTATAAAGATGTTATTGCAGGGCATATTTCAAGTGTGGAGATAGCAAATAAAAAAGAATATCTTGGAAAAGTTTATTGGGATGGAGAAAGTCATTTTTATATTGATGGTACTGTTGAAAAAAGCGGCAACATTCCGGTTTTAAAATATGATACTGAAAAGAAAAGATATTCAACCTTTGAAAAGGATACTATACATGGGGGATGGAGAGAGGTTTATGTTGACGTATAAAACATATTTAGAAGAAAAAGATAGTTTGACTTTTCAAGAAGCTGAAGAAATTTACTCTCATATATTACAGTCTGCTAATACCAGTGATAGTGATTTTAAGGAGTTTTGGGAAGATATGATTAAATCTGCCATCGTTTATGCGAATACTCGTGCTGAATGGAGTATACAGACGTTAGAAGGGCGTAGAGACATTGATGATTCCCGAACACATCAACACAATACATTTATGATAAATCTAAAAGTAATTGCAAATTATATGAAACAACAAAATTGGAGTTCGGTGTGGTTTGACGAGTTGGGGACTATTGAAAGTGATAGAAAGAGATTTGGGGATTTTGCTTGTTATTTAGTTTGCATAAATTCGTTGAATGCTCGATAATATGTTTATTCACCACCAATTGCCCCACCAAATAATTAAAAAATAGATGAAGTAGCTATATATCAATACTTATCCCATACCTATTACGATTGAGTGGGAATAGTATTATAATAAAAGATCCATCTATTGCTCATGCAATAGATGGATCTTTTATATTTTGAGTTTAATACGAACGAAAATATAAAAGTTAATAAAAATGTTCGTATTTAAATTGACAAAAATACTTTCAAGAGTTAATATGAGTATGTAATTCAAACGAAAAGTGAATATTATGCCGTCGTATAATATCGGGGATATGGCCCGAAAGTTTCTACCTAGCTACCGTAAATGGCTTGACTACGAGGCGTTTTTATAAAGATGAGGGGAATCTTATCTTTATTCATAGAACGCTTCCATGTATATGCAATGGAAGCCTTTTTTATTTTTAATAGATAAAAGAGGGCTAGGAGATTACGGCGAGTAATCATATAACGGGGGAAACGTAAGATGAAACGCTATTTTCAGTTTGATGAACTCGGCACGAATTACAAAACAGAGTTCATAGCAGGTTTAACGACATTTCTATCTATGGCTTACGTACTATTTGTCAATCCTGCTACGCTGTCACTTGGAAATGTTAAAGGATTACCGGCAGGTACAGGAATGGATCCAGGTGCAGTATTCGTTGCTACAGCATTAGCAGCAGCGATCGGTTCGTTAATTATGGGGATTTTCGCGAAGTATCCGATTGCTTTGGCGCCGGGTATGGGAATTAACGCGTTCTTTGCTTATACAGCAGTGTTAACGATGGGTATTCCATGGCAAACAGCAATTGCTGGAACGTTAATGTCAGGTATTATCTTTATTATTCTTACAGCTTCAGGTATTCGTGAAAAAATCATTAATGCAATTCCATCAGAGTTAAAGTTTGCAGTAGCGGCAGGTATCGGATTATTCATTGCTTTCCTTGGATTCCAAAATGCTGGAATTATCGTGAAAAATGATGCTGTTCTTGTTGGGTTGGGGGACTTAACAAAGGGCACGACGTTACTAGCAATCTTCGGAGTTGTTACGACAATTATCTTCATGATTAAGAAAGTAAATGGTGCAGTATTTTACGGTATGATTCTTACAGCAATCTTAGGAGTAGCAACAGGATTGATTGATACTCCGAAAGCTGTAGTGGGAGCAATACCGAGTCTAGAACCAACGTTCGGTGTGGCGTTAACGCACTTCGGAGATATTTTCACTGTTCAAATGGTGATTGTTATTATAACGTTCTTCTTTATCGATTTCTTTGATACAGCAGGTACACTTGTAGCGGTTGCGAATCAAGCTGGATTAATGAAGAACAATAAATTACCACGTGCAGGAAAAGCATTATTTGCAGATGCGATTGCAACTGTAATTGGTGCAATCTTAGGTACATCAACAACAACGTCTTATATTGAATCTTCTGCAGGGGTAGCAGCGGGTGGACGTTCTGGATTTACAGCAGTTGTAACAGCAGGATTCTTTTTACTGGCACTATTCTTCTCGCCATTACTAAGTGTTGTAACGCCAGCTGTAACGGCACCAGCTTTAATTATTGTAGGAATCTTGATGGTTTCTTCCTTAGGGGAAATTGATTGGAAGAAATTCGAGATTGCAGTACCAGCATTCTTTACAATTATCTCTATGCCACTTACGTATAGTATCGCAACGGGAATTGCAATCGGGTTTATCTTCTATCCAATTACAATGGTAGTAAGCGGTCGTCGTAAAGAGATTCATCCGATTATGTATGTTATGGGAGTTTTATTCGTACTATATTTCATCTACGTTCGTAAATAAAAGGGGTTTTTTGAAAGGTCTAGACTTAAGGGGAGTCTAGACCTTTTTTGCGTCTTCAGAAAAACTTAAGGATTTCCGAGCGTTTTTCTTCAGAAGTTTTCCTATAATAGAAGTTAGGGATTAAAAAAATGATGGGGGAGATATTGTGGCACACGAAACAATACTTGTCGTAGATGATGAAAAAGAAATCAGAAATCTTATTACAATCTATTTAAAAAATGAAGGATATAAAGTATTGCAAGCAGGGGACGGAGAAGAAGGATTACGTTTACTAGAAGAAAATGAAGTACATCTAGTCGTATTAGATATTATGATGCCGAAAGTAGATGGCATTCATATGTGTATGAAAGTAAGGGAAGAAAAAGAAATGCCGATCATTATGCTTTCCGCGAAAACGCAAGATATGGATAAGATTTTAGGGTTAACAACGGGTGCGGATGATTACGTAACGAAACCATTTAATCCGTTAGAGTTAATCGCAAGAATTAAATCTCAGTTACGCCGTTATATGAAAATGAATGGTTTCGCTATACAAAACGAGGACGAGCTAGAAATTGGAGAGATGAAAATAAACATCTCAACCCATAAAGTTATTGTAGAGGGAGAAGAAGTGAAGCTGACCCCGAGGGAATTTTCAATTTTAGAATTGCTAGCCCGTAATCCGGGGATGGTCTTTAGCGCGGAGCAAATTTATGAAAAGGTGTGGAATGAAAGATCTTTCCAGTCTGATAATACTGTAATGGTGCATATTCGAAAAGTACGTGAAAAGATTGAGGAGAATCCAAGGAAACCTAGATATATAAAAACAGTATGGGGAGTGGGGTATAAGATTGAAAAAGATATTTAATCCGTTTACTTATATAAGGAAAACAAGACAATTAATTGAGAAATTAGTAAAGAGCGTACGAAAGAGTATAAGAATTCAACTGATTACTACTTTTGCTGCTTGTGCGTTATTAGGAGTTTTTTTTGCAAAGGGAGCTGCACCATTTTTTGAGAATGCGAATCGTAAAGCGACTGTCGATTATCGGTCTGGTATGCAACAAATTAATTATCAAGCTCAAAGAGCAGCAAATAGTTCGGTGCATGAAAATAAATTAGAAGCTATATCCAATATGATCGAAACGGAGAATCAAAATTTAGAGCGAGGAAATAGAGCTTTAAAAATATTGGTTACTGACGAAAGTGGTAAAGTTGTATATAAAACGAAGCAGGCACAAGAAGAGCAAATCGATCTGCATAATACGATTCGTAATGCAGCATCA
>NZ_JARVHE010000001.1:5040000-5042500 GCF_040459875.1 Bacillus cereus group sp. MG16 | reverse complement strand
CTATAACGGTCCTAAGGTAGCGAAATTCCTTGTCGGGTAAGTTCCGACCCGCACGAAAGGTGTAACGATTTGGGCACTGTCTCAACCAGAGACTCGGTGAAATTATAGTACCTGTGAAGATGCAGGTTACCCGCGACAGGACGGAAAGACCCCGTGGAGCTTTACTGTAGCCTGATATTGAATTTTGGTACAGTTTGTACAGGATAGGCGGGAGCCTTTGAAACCGGAGCGCTAGCTTCGGTGGAGGCGCTGGTGGGATACCGCCCTGACTGTATTGAAATTCTAACCTACGGGTCTTATCGACCCGGGAGACAGTGTCAGGTGGGCAGTTTGACTGGGGCGGTCGCCTCCTAAAGTGTAACGGAGGCGCCCAAAGGTTCCCTCAGAATGGTTGGAAATCATTCGTAGAGTGCAAAGGCATAAGGGAGCTTGACTGCGAGACCTACAAGTCGAGCAGGGACGAAAGTCGGGCTTAGTGATCCGGTGGTTCCGCATGGAAGGGCCATCGCTCAACGGATAAAAGCTACCCCGGGGATAACAGGCTTATCTCCCCCAAGAGTCCACATCGACGGGGAGGTTTGGCACCTCGATGTCGGCTCATCGCATCCTGGGGCTGTAGTCGGTCCCAAGGGTTGGGCTGTTCGCCCATTAAAGCGGTACGCGAGCTGGGTTCAGAACGTCGTGAGACAGTTCGGTCCCTATCCGTCGTGGGCGTAGGAAATTTGAGAGGAGCTGTCCTTAGTACGAGAGGACCGGGATGGACGCACCGCTGGTGTACCAGTTGTTCTGCCAAGGGCATAGCTGGGTAGCTATGTGCGGAAGGGATAAGTGCTGAAAGCATCTAAGCATGAAGCCCCCCTCAAGATGAGATTTCCCATAGCGTAAGCTAGTAAGATCCCTGAAAGATGATCAGGTTGATAGGTTCGAGGTGGAAGCATGGTGACATGTGGAGCTGACGAATACTAATAGATCGAGGACTTAACCATATAATATGTAGCAAATGTTATCTAGTTTTGAAGGAATATGCCTTCATAGTTTGGTGATGATGGCAGAGAGGTCACACCCGTTCCCATACCGAACACGGAAGTTAAGCTCTCTAGCGCCGATGGTAGTTGGGACCTTGTCCCTGTGAGAGTAGGACGTCGCCAAGCAACTGTAAGACGAGTCAAAATGACTCGTCTTTTTTGTGTTTCTAACTTCTTATTAGCCTCGAGTTATCCTTTTGTATTCAATTTCTTTCATCATTTTCGATGTGTAGTTTCAGATTTTCTATTTTATTTTTTGTGGAAGCAATCTATTGGTGTGTTAAAATAGTACCGTTATTTTTTGAGTGCTTTAATATAGGGATATTTAATTTTTAAAAAGGAGATAATATGAAAAAGATAGGTATAATTACTATAGTAGTTTTAATCCTTCTAGCGATTGTGTATATGTTAGTTGGAAATTATTTTTATAACTATGCGTTGAATGCGAAACAAGAAAAAGAATTTTTGGAAGATAATCCTCATTTAGTAGAAACGGTAAATGCATCGGGAGATGCATTGGCTACAAATGAAGAGAAGAATGCGAACTTCGTATCAAAGTATAAGCCTAACACATTAACTATACGTTCTTTCGATAAACTGAATTTAACAGGTTATGAATATATGAATGAACAATCTAGTCATAAATGGGCGATTGTAGTTCATGGATACAATGGTAGGGCATCAGAAATGACGAAATATATTCGTAACTTTTATGAACAAGGCTATAATGTCATAGCACCAGATCTTCGTGGGCACGGGAATAGTGAAGGGGATTATGTTGGTATGGGCTGGCATGATCGTAAAGACATTTTGATTTGGATTCAACAAATTGTAAAGAAAGATCCTAATGCTGAAATAGCACTATTTGGTGTTTCGATGGGCGCGGCAACTGTAATGATGACTTCAGGTGAGGATTTACCTTCTAACGTTAAAGTTATTATTGAAGATTGTGGGTACTCAACTGTTGTTGATGAATTTACGTATCAATTAAAAGATCTATTCCACTTGCCGAAGTTTCCTGTTATGAATGCGGCAAATACAGTTACAAAATTAAGAGCTGGATATGATTTAGAAGAAGCTTCAGCTATTAAACAAGTTGCAAAAAGTAAAACACCGATGCTATTCATTCATGGGGATGCGGATACATTCGTTCCTTTTGAAATGTTAGATGAAGTATATAATGCTGCAAAAGTAGAAAAAGAAAAATTAATTGTTCCAGGTGCTGGACATGGAGAAGCTGAGAAGATAGATTCAAATACGTATTGGAATACCGTATGGAAGTTCGTGGGAAGATATATTTAAGTATAATTAGATTTATATATGCGATAATCAGAAGGTAATACTTTTGATTATCGTTTTTCTATTTATAGATTTATTTTAGGTTGTAGTATATAAGGCTTGAAGCATAAATTTTTGAATTCCTTAGTGCCAGTGCTACAATGATTGAAAACTACATGTTAATGAGGTGTTTCTAT
>NZ_JARVHE010000001.1:5027500-5035000 GCF_040459875.1 Bacillus cereus group sp. MG16 | reverse complement strand
AGACAGTGTCAGGTGGGCAGTTTGACTGGGGCGGTCGCCTCCTAAAGTGTAACGGAGGCGCCCAAAGGTTCCCTCAGAATGGTTGGAAATCATTCGTAGAGTGCAAAGGCATAAGGGAGCTTGACTGCGAGACCTACAAGTCGAGCAGGGACGAAAGTCGGGCTTAGTGATCCGGTGGTTCCGCATGGAAGGGCCATCGCTCAACGGATAAAAGCTACCCCGGGGATAACAGGCTTATCTCCCCCAAGAGTCCACATCGACGGGGAGGTTTGGCACCTCGATGTCGGCTCATCGCATCCTGGGGCTGTAGTCGGTCCCAAGGGTTGGGCTGTTCGCCCATTAAAGCGGTACGCGAGCTGGGTTCAGAACGTCGTGAGACAGTTCGGTCCCTATCCGTCGTGGGCGTAGGAAATTTGAGAGGAGCTGTCCTTAGTACGAGAGGACCGGGATGGACGCACCGCTGGTGTACCAGTTGTTCTGCCAAGGGCATAGCTGGGTAGCTATGTGCGGAAGGGATAAGTGCTGAAAGCATCTAAGCATGAAGCCCCCCTCAAGATGAGATTTCCCATAGCGTAAGCTAGTAAGATCCCTGAAAGATGATCAGGTTGATAGGTTCGAGGTGGAAGCATGGTGACATGTGGAGCTGACGAATACTAATAGATCGAGGACTTAACCATATAATATGTAGCAATGTTATCTAGTTTTGAAGGAATATGCCTTCAATAGTTTGGTGATGATGGCAGAGAGGTCACACCCGTTCCCATACCGAACACGGAAGTTAAGCTCTCTAGCGCCGATGGTAGTTGGGACCTTGTCCCTGTGAGAGTAGGACGTCGCCAAGCAAGCTTAAGACGAGTCAAAATGACTCGTCTTTTTTGTATGCTTTCATACCTCTACTAATTGCTTGCTTAACTCCTTCTAAATAGGCGAATCCATGCTTTTTATCTGGTTCTAAGTAAGTACCTTCTGCCCATTCATTCCAAGCATTCATAAATAAAAACTCGCTGTTGTAAAGAGAATAGGTACGATAGATTTGCTTACTTAAATATATCGTAAACTTCTCAGGAGTAGAGCCTAGGAAGATGCTACTATTTAAGTCTTTGCGGCGTGCTGTGTTGTCCCAGTCAACAAAGGCACCGGGAAATGTTTTTTTCTCTGGAGGAGATCGCTTTAGTATATACATCCAAACTTTATCATAATCCCAAGCGTTTATTTGTTTACCAGACTCATATATTGTTTTATTTATGTCTGAAGAGCTATCATGAGCAATTGTATAAAAAGGCTCGAATTGAATGCTAGCATCGAACCCATTTATATTAGGAAGTGGGAAGCTGTTTAATGTTTCTACAAAGTATATACCTTTCAAACCATTTTCTTGTGCGAGTGTATTCCAGTAATTAAGCATTTGCTCACAGTCAGGGATATGCCCAGGACGGTAAATAATGAATAGTGGTTTATCATCTATACGAATATACCTTTCATCTTGGAAAGCTTGTAATAAATAGTCGAAGTGTTCTTTCCAATCCGATAACTCTCCATAATTTTGAGGCATTAATATATGACTATCAAGACCATCCCAAGTTTTTGTCCACGGTTCATTTGCCCAAGAAAGGCAAAATGGAAAATCTGGTTCGCCCGTCTTAAGTACTTCATTAAAGGGTGTCTCCAATAGCCTTTTTCCTTTAAACCAGTAATGGTAATAACAAAAACCATATATGCCGTGTGCTTTAGCGATTTCTGCTTGCCACTTTCTTACGGATGGGTCCGTTAAGTCATAATAAAAGTCTTGATAAGGTTCTCTAGGTTGATAATGTTTTGAAAATAAAGGCCGTGCACTTTTAGTATTTGTCCATTCAGTAAAACCTTTTCCCCACCAGCGGTCATTTTCTTTTATTTGATGAAACTGTGGTAAGTAAAAAGCAATAATTTTCAAGGTATATCCCCCTTATGTTCTTCGTAGTTCAAAGTGGTGGGAAGTTACTTTTGATTTTTTGAATCGAGTTTACAGTTTGCTCGATAGAGGAATCTTGGGTGATTTAATATATATGGCTGAGATGAAAAGTGATTTTCATTATAAAATTATGTGCATTACCATGTAAGAAAAGAGTTAATCTTTTTGGAGAACAAATAGGGCTTGGGGTAATCGGTTTGCATCATCAAAAAAGTCCCGTAGCTTTAAATACTTCTCATAGTGATTTTTAATATAAGTTCTAGGTATAACGGTTTCTCCGTAGAAGCTACTATTTCTAACGTCTCCGGCTCCTGTAGGACTGTGGACAAAATTGCCGCTTTCATAATCCGAGATGGCCCGATTTATATCTGGAAAAGCTTGAGATAAAGTTTTATGCCAACTCGTTTGAATAAATTCAGGGTGTTCCTTGAATTGTTGACAGTAATCGAGAAAATAGCGTGCTTGTGTTGTAGCGATGAAGATTCCACCTGGACGAAGAATTCTTGAAAATTCCTTTATCCAATGTTCTGCAGTTTCTTCGGATAAATGTGAGAATACAGAATAAGCGAATATGATGTCCAATGAATTGTCACTAATAAATTCTACAGGAGGTTGTGGATTGGCGGTTTTATATATTCCTCTTCCTAACGTTTCATTGCAAATGTTAATCATTGCTGGATCTACATCAATCCCAAGTAAATTTTCATCGCGAACATCTTTGAAAAAAAAGCGTATAATTCTTCCCCACCCGCAACCAAAGTCTAAAATTTTACGTTCTTTATTCAAGGGAACACCCAAATTTTGGGCATATGTTTTTACATGGCTATAAAACAAATATGCTTCATAAAGAGCATGTTTATAGGAAGCACCTACAAACTGTTGTTGAATTTCTTCAGGAGGGAACATAGGTACTGGGATGCCATTTATCTTTGTTTGTGAACAACTTTGTATAAATAGATTTAGAAGTTCAACATCAGAAAGTGGACTAACAAGGTTATCAAAATCACTTCCTAACTTAAAGTTATTCATTTGTTAACCTCCAAATTATATTCGTGTTTTTTACTAATAAAAACATGTAGAAATTCAGCATCTAATCCTAGTGATCTATCCTTTTGTAAATAAACAATTGTATACATGTTTGCATGGGTATAAATATATTCAATCATATCTTGGCCCCAATCAAATGTTACTAAAGCCCCATTCTCATCAATAGGATTTCCATGATAAATTGGCTCTTCCATATACTCAATTACTTCTTTATTTATTCTTGCTCTTTGTAAAGTCTTTGGGAGTGTATGATACCAAGGGACAGTAAACACATGAGCGCCACCAGGCTTTAATACACGTTCTATTTCTTTAAAGGCTTTTTTTGGCTCCATTACATGTTCAAAGACATCTTGCGTAATGAACAAATCAAAAGATTCATTTTGGAAAGTCATGTCTTCTAAGTTCTCACATCTAATTCCTTGAAAGTATTGACCAAGAGGGTAGTTTTTAAAGTATTGAGAATATGTATAGTTTTTACAGTTTTTTATTAGTAGCTGAGTCATAATCCCTCCAGGAGAGGATTCGTGGATATGGTAGGAACCCCATTTTGGGAAAAATGTATTTAAAACATGGATTAAAGCTCGTTGCCTCGGTATAGAGTGGCATGTAGAACATAAATAGTGATCTCTAAGCCAATCATTATGCTCTATAAATATAGCTTCTTTCTCGCAAATAACACAGTATCCAGTATTGTGCTTTAAATTACCTTCCACATGACATCACTCCCGTGTGAAAAATCCATATGACATACGCCAACAATTAGCGAAATCAAAGAGGGCGGGTGAAAAGTAGGGAACCCACATTAATTAAAGTTTCACTTTATGCTATGCGATACATTCACTTTTATTCATTGGAGAATGATGTATCGACTTAAAATACTCCTTTTATGTAAGGATACATTTCAAAGTCCTGTGCATATATTTCTGTAACTAACTCCATTGTTTCTTTATCATAAAAACTTTCATATGTTGGAAAGCGAGGGAAGGCTGTATCTGTAAGGCTGAGTTCCGCATAGTTTCCTGTATAAATCATCTTATGAGCGCGATGATGATCTGAGCTTGTAAGTAGCGCTAAATGGGATTTAAGTAAATCGTACGTGTGTTCTAACTTGGTGATTTGTGTATTAAAATCTTCTAAAGGAATATAGTGTTGGATAAAATTTTCTTCACCTGGAACGTATTGCTGACTGAAATGTATGTCCATTGCTACGGAATTGGAACCGAATGCTCGAATGTAATATAAAAATTGTTTAAATGATATTCCTCGTTTACTATATTTGTCATTATACAAATACTGGCGGATACTTTCCCATTGAGGGCTAGCATATGGATTGTCAGCAAGTAATAAAAATGAGCTGACAGCCCTTGTATAGGGATTCCGCACAAGTTTACAAACATCTTTTTTTGCTGCTAGAAGACCATTTTGTAACTCTGGTATGTAGTTGGTGCTGTTTTTATACACCCAGAATTCATAGTAATGAATAAAGTCATGGTATTTTTTTGCTTCAGTAAATAATCCAATTTGAAAAAAGAACCAATTAGCTAATGTAGTACATCCGCTTCTGTGGCTCCAGAATAGTATCAGGGGAAAGTCTTTATGGAAATGTGGAATTCGGTCTTTATGTAGAATTACATGATTTAACAGCTCTTGATTTACATTCTTCATAAATTTAATGCTCCTTTTTGAAAGTTTTATTTATGGAGAAGGCTTTACTAATCCAATATATTCATGGAAATGAGTAAATATTATGAGTGTTTTTCGGTCATCTTAGATAAGACAGCGATTCTAAACAGAAAATAAAGATAATGAAAATGTATAATAAGCATACAATTATAAGAGAAAGAATAATAGAATTGTCCAAGTTCATTTATTTGTATTTACAGGTGTGATAAGCAAAAATCTTATTACTAGAGAGGATATTATGCGGAAGAATAATTATTTAATAGTAGGTGGAAATAGTTTCATTGGTATTAACCTCGCATTAGGTTTATTGAAAAAAGGCCAAAATGTAAAAGTATTTTCCAGACATATAAATAATTTTCCTCAAAATATTATAAGTGAGGTTGAATTTATTAAAGGTGATTTAGCAAATGTTGAAGATATATATAAAGCCTTAGTGAATGTGGATATTATTATTTATTTAGCTGCAACGTCTAATGTAACAACTTCAATTGAAGATGTTTTCAGAGATATAAACAGTAGCCTTTTTTTTCTTAATTTCATGGAAAGTGCTAAAAATTTCCCCATTAAAAAAATCGTATTAGCATCTTCTGGAGGCACAGTTTATGGTGAACCGGAATATCTGCCTATTGATGAGGAACATCCATTAAAACCACTTTCTCCTTATGGAATAACAAAGGTGTCGCTTGAAAATTATTTGTACTTTTATAAGAAAAAATATGGAATGGACTATGTTGTATGTAGATATTCTAATCCGTATGGAAAATATCAAAACCCGTTAAAGAAAGTTGGAGCAATAAATTGTTTTTTGTATCAGCATCTCAGTAATGAAAAGATTAATATATATGGGAATCCACAAGAAATTATTCGAGATTATATTTATATCGATGATTTAGTGGAAGTTACTATACAACTATCGCAATTAAATCACTTGAAATTTTGTGTGTATAATATAGGCAGCGGAAAGGGTCTCTCTTTAAAACGAATTATAGTAGAATTGGAGAAATTAACGGAAAGAAAAGTGGACTTTATCTGCTATAAACAAAAGCAAGAAAACGTTCAAAAAATCATTTTAAATATAGATAGAGTAAGACGAGAATGTAATTGGGAACCGAAAGTGGATTTCAAAAGTGGAATTAGATTAAATAAGCTATGGATTGAAGAGTTCTTATATAGTAAAAAATAATAAGCCATGCCCTACTTCTGTATAAGTAGAGCGTGGTTTATTATTTTATTTCTTTTTTTATTACCCAAAGATCTTGATGTTCCCACCAAAAACCTTCAGTGTATTTTTTGATAATAGGATTATAAGGTAATAATTTAATTTTGTCACATACGTAAGAGGGGCTAACGATCGTTTGCCCGTATTGATGAACATCTAAATCGAGTTGTTCGCTAGAGGGAAGAAACCAATAACCCCGTTCATTTAAAGCGGGAAAGCCGAAGTACTTTTTACTTTGATATCCATGAGTTGTGAAAATGAATAAGCCGCCAGGGGAAACAGCGTTATACAATGTCTGAAGCCAACGAAACCAAGTTGTATCAGGCATATGAGAAAAAAAGGATAGACAAAAAACGATATCATACGTAGACGAGGCTAATTTTACTTGTTCTGGTTCAGGGTGAGATAATAGAGATGAAGTATGTAATGTGTTTTCAATAAAAGTAATAGCCTCTTCGTGTATATCGCAAGTAGTTATACCTAAGTTCGTTTGCTGATTTAATAAATGACGTGTTACGCAGCCATATCCGGATGCGAATTCTAATAATTGAATTGGAGTGTCTACAGGAGGATAAAAGGAAGTAATTAAATCTAAGAGTGTTTCTGCTGATTTTCTTCCATCTTTAAAATAATAATCTATTGCTTCTTTTTTAGATGGAAAGACTGGATTTGTGACAAGGAATTGAAAGATATGATCCTCTGGGTGGATATTTGCACTTACATTGTATTTTTGTGCAATTTGAGAAATCAAATGTTTATTTGCCTCTATAAATTCTTTCAAAGAGTAACACCCCTTAAATAATAGTAATGTCTTACAAGAGATACTGATGATAAAGAAAATATATAATTAAACCTTCAAATATGTTTCAAGGTACTTTCTATATGCATACATTTTCTTTTTTGAAATGTCGTCGATAGTAAAGGTGTCTTTAATGAAATTCTGCATTTGTACAACTTCACTGTAATGGGAATATGAATCTTCTGTTCTTGTTACGCTATTTGTATGTCGTCTATGATAGTTTAGAGGTTTTGGATTAAAATAAATGTTCCCCTCTTTAAGGAGAGAAACATAGAAAAACCAATCACCAGCTATTTTAAACTTTTCCAATTGTTTTGTTATTGTTTTTATATCTATGTTTTTAAAAACTACACTTGAGACATTAGGTATGGTGTTTTTGATAAGTAACGTATCTTGTATTTCATCTAACCCTTTTCGGATATAAGAACTCTGCCATTTTTCTTTATCAATATCATTTGTGTAATCCAAATAATGATTGGCCAAGATATTTCCTTGTGCATCTATTTGTTTTGATTGTGTGTAACTTAAGGCAACATCACTATCTATATGAAACCCTTGTATTACTTCTTCTAAAAATGTCTGATCACATAAGTCATCGGCCTCAGCAATCCAAATATAATCACCGGTTGCTGCAGAGACACCTTTTATCCATTGTTTAAATACAGAACCAGAATTTTTATCATTAATAATCTGCTGAACTTTCAGGTGGTGTTTATTTTCATTTGAGAGCAGCTTTTCAAATATAGATACGCTATTGTCAGTAGAGGCATCGTCTAGGAAAATTAGTTCGTAAAGGGGATA
>NZ_JARVHE010000001.1:5017500-5022500 GCF_040459875.1 Bacillus cereus group sp. MG16 | reverse complement strand
GTACCGCAAACCGACACAGGTAGGCGAGGAGAGAATCCTAAGGTGTGCGAGAGAACTCTGGTTAAGGAACTCGGCAAAATGACCCCGTAACTTCGGGAGAAGGGGTGCTTTCTTAACGGAAAGCCGCAGTGAATAGGCCCAAGCGACTGTTTAGCAAAAACACAGCTCTCTGCGAAGCCGTAAGGCGAAGTATAGGGGGTGACACCTGCCCGGTGCTGGAAGGTTAAGGAGAGGGGTTAGCGTAAGCGAAGCTCTGAACTGAAGCCCCAGTAAACGGCGGCCGTAACTATAACGGTCCTAAGGTAGCGAAATTCCTTGTCGGGTAAGTTCCGACCCGCACGAAAGGTGTAACGATTTGGGCACTGTCTCAACCAGAGACTCGGTGAAATTATAGTACCTGTGAAGATGCAGGTTACCCGCGACAGGACGGAAAGACCCCGTGGAGCTTTACTGTAGCCTGATATTGAATTTTGGTACAGTTTGTACAGGATAGGCGGGAGCCTTTGAAACCGGAGCGCTAGCTTCGGTGGAGGCGCTGGTGGGATACCGCCCTGACTGTATTGAAATTCTAACCTACGGGTCTTATCGACCCGGGAGACAGTGTCAGGTGGGCAGTTTGACTGGGGCGGTCGCCTCCTAAAGTGTAACGGAGGCGCCCAAAGGTTCCCTCAGAATGGTTGGAAATCATTCGTAGAGTGCAAAGGCATAAGGGAGCTTGACTGCGAGACCTACAAGTCGAGCAGGGACGAAAGTCGGGCTTAGTGATCCGGTGGTTCCGCATGGAAGGGCCATCGCTCAACGGATAAAAGCTACCCCGGGGATAACAGGCTTATCTCCCCCAAGAGTCCACATCGACGGGGAGGTTTGGCACCTCGATGTCGGCTCATCGCATCCTGGGGCTGTAGTCGGTCCCAAGGGTTGGGCTGTTCGCCCATTAAAGCGGTACGCGAGCTGGGTTCAGAACGTCGTGAGACAGTTCGGTCCCTATCCGTCGTGGGCGTAGGAAATTTGAGAGGAGCTGTCCTTAGTACGAGAGGACCGGGATGGACGCACCGCTGGTGTACCAGTTGTTCTGCCAAGGGCATAGCTGGGTAGCTATGTGCGGAAGGGATAAGTGCTGAAAGCATCTAAGCATGAAGCCCCCCTCAAGATGAGATTTCCCATAGCGTAAGCTAGTAAGATCCCTGAAAGATGATCAGGTTGATAGGTTCGAGGTGGAAGCATGGTGACATGTGGAGCTGACGAATACTAATAGATCGAGGACTTAACCATATAATATGTAGCAATGTTATCTAGTTTTGAAGGAATATGCCTTCATAGTTTGGTGATGATGGCAGAGAGGTCACACCCGTTCCCATACCGAACACGGAAGTTAAGCTCTCTAGCGCCGATGGTAGTTGGGACCTTGTCCCTGTGAGAGTAGGACGTCGCCAAGCAACTAAAAACACAAGTCTTTTGACTTGTGTTTTTTTGTGTTTAGTAAACAATATTATATACTGTTTCAATTATAGACGAACGTTGTATTCTGATGTCTTAATGATGGATACAGGTTCATCATACGCATTGAATATAAAACTATAATCGTTATTTGGCGATATTGGTTTAGTTTCTAATTCATAATAAATGTGACTGGGGCATATTGCGTTTTTTAACTCATCAATTACTAACCGTGCAAGATAGTTTGGAATGAATATGGTTTATAAAAATATACGATCCCTATACAGCATTGTCCAGTAGACATCTAGATTAATGGAGGGATGTTTAATTTTTAAATTGTGCCGTACGGTAAAGGCTAAAAGTGCTTGAAGGATATTCAGAGGGATTGCCACTATGCTATATTCAAGTAAGACAGAGGTGAAATGGATAAAAAACCGATATTTCAACTTGAATATCGGTTTAATAATATGTGACTTATATAAATCTATAGCAATACGAAAAGTGTAAATAAGACAGCTAACAAAATGCGATAGTATGCAAAAGGTTTTAAACCTATCTTCTCTAAAAGCTTCAGAAAAGTTACTACTGCTAGCATTGCTACTATAAAAGAGGTAATGAACCCTACTGCAAACATAGGGATGTCATCGACACTTAAATACTTCCAGCTTTTTAGTAAGTCTAAGCCTGTAGCCCCAACCATTACAGGAAGAGCTATTAGAAAAGAGAACTCTGATGCAGTCTTATAATTTACTTTTGCTAATAGCCCCCCAGAAATAGTAGATCCTGCTCTAGAAAAACCAGGGTATACTGCTAAACATTGAAATAATCCAATTGTTAATGCTTGATGGTATGTTAAATCGTCCAGTGAGCAGGCGGTTGCCTCTTGCTTTTTTACTTCTGCAAAGATCATAAGAATTGCCCCTGCTACAAGTCCAATCACAACAGTATATGGCTGAAATAAGTAAGTTTTAATAACATCATGTAGTAGTAAACCAGCAACTACTGCCGGAAATACGCCAAGAAATACATGGAACGCGTTGAATTTTTTCTCCTTCCGTAGAAGAGGCTTAATATTACATAAAGATACGAGACGTTTATGATATAAAATTGCAATAGCTAAAATTGCGCCTAGTTGAATAACAATTTCAAACGTTTTCGCTCTTTCTCCTTCAAAGCCTAATAAATGCCCGACTAATATAAGGTGGCCGGTAGAAGAGATAGGTAAAAATTCAGCTAACCCCTCTACTATACCGAGTATGAAGGCAATAATGATATCGCTCATAGTTTCACTCCTGAAAATTAATGAATGTCTACTCTCTTAAAATAGAATAGTGTTGCGATAAATCCGAAAATCGTTGTTGCTGCAATGATCATATAAGAATACTCTGGTGGATATGTGGGTTGTAATTCATTATTTGCGATATCTAAAGTGGCGGTCCAGGGAAATAAATCTTTATGTTTGGAATTTACGAGCATAAGATTAGTCATTGTAATAATGACTGTTAATATAATAGGCGGTACATAGCTCTTCATTATAAGAGTTAATAGAACAATAGGTGAAGACAATAGAAAAAGAAGTCCACCACAGGTTAAAAATTTTAGGAAAGAACCTAAAAGTAAAGCAGTGTTAAAACCAGGGAAGTTCCCCAATAGCCCTAATATTAAAGTAAGCGACCAAGCAACTAAAGTTAGCATCATGATCCAAAGGAAAAGAATGATGAACTTACTTATAATAAAACTAATGCGTGACACGGGGATAGTTAGTAAATTTTTTAATGTGTCTTCTGCATATTCACGGGTAAACAGATAAGCAACTACTACTCCATATAAGGGGAATCCTATAACTAAAGTAGTGTATAAGTTAACTTCAGTGAATAATTGATGGAACCAAATAGTCGGAGTTGGCTGCTTTGTTTTTATATGTATATAAGAAGCTACTACGACTAAGAAAGGCGCGACACCAGCCCCAATAATACTAATTAAAAACATATTAGAACGTTTTAGTTTTAATAGTTCTGTATAGAGTAGGTTAACCAATTGTTCCACCTCCAACTAGCTTGGTGAAATAATCTTCTAATTTGTCTTCGCTCATCATCATTTTTAATACTTCAATATCATTTAGAACAAACGTTCTATTGATGTATCCTTGTTGCCCGAAATGAGAGTAAATGCGAATATTCCCTTCATCGTGTACCTCATAATCGAAAATTTGAAATTGATTTTCTAATAGCATCGTAGCCTTACTGTCATTATTCACCTGAAATTCTATGTATTTACGGTTTGCTTTGCGTAGCGTATCAAGAGAAACTTCTTCTAGTAACTTTCCTTCGTGAATAATTCCGATACGATCAACTAACTGTTCTACCTCGGCTAATATGTGACTAGAAATGAGTATCGTTATATTCCTTTCTTGAGCTAAAGAATGAATAAGTTTTCGCATTTCTTTAATCCCGATGGGGTCTAGTCCGTTAGTTGGTTCATCTAATATGAGTAGTTCGGGATAATGGAGAAGGGCGCGTGCAATTCCTAAACGCTGCTTCATGCCTAAAGAATACTTTCCTACTAACTTTTTTGTTTCATGATGCAAACCTACTATTTCTAACGCTTCTTCAATAGCATTCTTTTTGTGAACCCCAATTATCTTTGCGTTAATTAATAAGTTTTCTTTTGCAGTTAAGTTTTCATAAAAACCTGGAACTTCAACGATAGAACCAATTCTACTTAAAATATCTTTTTGATTTTGAAATAAGTCCTCTCCGAATATTTCGATAGTTCCACTTGTAGGCTTTATAAGACCGAGTAGCATACGAATGGTTGTTGTTTTACCAGCACCGTTACGTCCTATGAATCCATAAATCTCTCCCTGTTGAACGTTAATATTTAGATTATCTACGGATTTTTGATTGCCATATACTTTAGTAAGATTAGTTGTTTTTATAATTGTATTTATAGGAGACACCTACTTTCTATAAGTTCTTACTTACATGATAAGCAGGAAGGTTTAACTGCATATTAATCATTTCTTAACTATTTCTTAAAAGTATTGTGTTTTGGAATGGAAAATCCAAAAGTGGTTCTTTCCCATGGATTACTTTCAACCCATATATGCCCGCCATTCTTTTCAACGAGCGCTTTAGAAATAGAAAGTCCGAGACCGCTACCACCAAAAGAGGAGTTTCTTGATTGTTCGCTTCGGTACATTCGCTCAAATATGTTTTGCAAATCATGTTTTGGAATACCAGGGCCTTTGTCCCAAATAAGAAGTTCATATTCTGTATCGGTTTCTAATAGTTCGACTCCTACTGTTTTCCCATCCTTTCCGTAGTAAATAGCATTTTTCATTAAATTACCTATAATTCGTATAAGGCTAAGTTGATCTGCCATGATAGGAAAAGTAGATTCTGGTATGAGAATTTGTAGTTCAATATTATGTTTTGAGAGCTCAGGTAAAAATTCAATCAAAACTTCTCTAGTAACTTCAGAAAAGTCGAGTTCTTCTTCTTTTAGTGGAAATTCGTTAGCATCTAGCTTCGCCATATTGAATATCTCATCAACTAGGTGCT
>NZ_JARVHE010000001.1:5010000-5012500 GCF_040459875.1 Bacillus cereus group sp. MG16 | reverse complement strand
CACAGGTAGGCGAGGAGAGAATCCTAAGGTGTGCGAGAGAACTCTGGTTAAGGAACTCGGCAAAATGACCCCGTAACTTCGGGAGAAGGGGTGCTTTCTTAACGGAAAGCCGCAGTGAATAGGCCCAAGCGACTGTTTAGCAAAAACACAGCTCTCTGCGAAGCCGTAAGGCGAAGTATAGGGGGTGACACCTGCCCGGTGCTGGAAGGTTAAGGAGAGGGGTTAGCGTAAGCGAAGCTCTGAACTGAAGCCCCAGTAAACGGCGGCCGTAACTATAACGGTCCTAAGGTAGCGAAATTCCTTGTCGGGTAAGTTCCGACCCGCACGAAAGGTGTAACGATTTGGGCACTGTCTCAACCAGAGACTCGGTGAAATTATAGTACCTGTGAAGATGCAGGTTACCCGCGACAGGACGGAAAGACCCCGTGGAGCTTTACTGTAGCCTGATATTGAATTTTGGTACAGTTTGTACAGGATAGGCGGGAGCCTTTGAAACCGGAGCGCTAGCTTCGGTGGAGGCGCTGGTGGGATACCGCCCTGACTGTATTGAAATTCTAACCTACGGGTCTTATCGACCCGGGAGACAGTGTCAGGTGGGCAGTTTGACTGGGGCGGTCGCCTCCTAAAGTGTAACGGAGGCGCCCAAAGGTTCCCTCAGAATGGTTGGAAATCATTCGTAGAGTGCAAAGGCATAAGGGAGCTTGACTGCGAGACCTACAAGTCGAGCAGGGACGAAAGTCGGGCTTAGTGATCCGGTGGTTCCGCATGGAAGGGCCATCGCTCAACGGATAAAAGCTACCCCGGGGATAACAGGCTTATCTCCCCCAAGAGTCCACATCGACGGGGAGGTTTGGCACCTCGATGTCGGCTCATCGCATCCTGGGGCTGTAGTCGGTCCCAAGGGTTGGGCTGTTCGCCCATTAAAGCGGTACGCGAGCTGGGTTCAGAACGTCGTGAGACAGTTCGGTCCCTATCCGTCGTGGGCGTAGGAAATTTGAGAGGAGCTGTCCTTAGTACGAGAGGACCGGGATGGACGCACCGCTGGTGTACCAGTTGTTCTGCCAAGGGCATAGCTGGGTAGCTATGTGCGGAAGGGATAAGTGCTGAAAGCATCTAAGCATGAAGCCCCCCTCAAGATGAGATTTCCCATAGCGTAAGCTAGTAAGATCCCTGAAAGATGATCAGGTTGATAGGTTCGAGGTGGAAGCATGGTGACATGTGGAGCTGACGAATACTAATAGATCGAGGACTTAACCATATAATATGTAGCAATGTTATCTAGTTTTGAAGGAATATGCCTTCAATAGTTTGGTGATGATGGCAGAGAGGTCACACCCGTTCCCATACCGAACACGGAAGTTAAGCTCTCTAGCGCCGATGGTAGTTGGGACCTTGTCCCTGTGAGAGTAGGACGTCGCCAAGCAAAAACCTAAGTCGTTTCGACTTAGGTTTTTTTGTGTTTATTTTTATATATCAAATGTCATAATCCGTAAATTTAGTAATCTTAATGAGAGAAAAGGATGAAATAGAGACGTTTTAAAGTCAACTACCCCCAGTGAGACAAAGCCTTTCAGTGGGGGCTTGAGCTCGAGCGCTAGGTCTTTTCGTCTATCGCTAGACAGTTTGACGCTCTAGTATTCATGCTACCCTACGATTTGTCACGCAACTTACTAATCTATCTACACCTAAATCGCAATTCAAAGCGTTACTCGTAGTCGTGGATGGTTTCTTCATTTGAGAAACATGCATTTCATATGTATAATGCACCTCAAGAACCGACTTTTTTGCTTCGGTACAATCTCAATGTAGAAGATTTTTTTATGTCTTAAATTTATCGGCATACGTATTTTAATGGAACCCAATTTTTTCTGAATGCCACATTCATCGGAACCATCCAATACCCGTTATTATCCACTTTAGGGACTTGATAGATTTCAATGATTCGTTTGTCAGTGGAACGAGAATAATTTGGAAACTTCGGATGCCCTGTGAACTACTCAGGATTTTTCTTCCATTGTTCCAACGCTTTAAAAAAGCTCTTCACTTCTGCATATAAGGCTCTGCGAATCGCTTGAATAGAATTTGATTGAACGCCCCAATCATTCGTATTGGCTTGCATGGCAGTATCTCCTTCTTTTACAGTAGCCATCCTGTTATTGTTTAAGTAACTTTGTTTCATCGTGTACAAGCCAACATTTCGCAACGCTTTTGAGCTATGTGACATGCGCTGAAGTAAACCCCCACTGATTAAAGTTTCAATTTATACAATGTCTTTTCACTTTTAAAGGATTTTATTCATCAAAAAATCTATAATTAAGGTAATTAATATATATTATTGATGGGTGTGGGGGATTATGAAAGAAATATGCATGTTATTAGTGGCTGTTATATTATGGGGGACAGCCATTGCGCCAACAAAGTGGGCGTTAGAATCTATTCAGCCATTTACTTTGTTATTTATTCGCCTTTTCTTCGCTGGTGGAATTTGTTTGCTATTTTC
>NZ_JARVHE010000001.1:4785000-5005000 GCF_040459875.1 Bacillus cereus group sp. MG16 | reverse complement strand
TCCACCGAATGCCTAAGGTTTCCTGAGGAAGGCTCGTCCGCTCAGGGTTAGTCAGGACCTAAGCCGAGGCCGACAGGCGTAGGCGATGGACAACAGGTTGATATTCCTGTACCACCTCTTTATCGTTTGAGCAATGGAGGGACGCAGAAGGATAGAAGAAGCGTGCGATTGGTTGTGCACGTCCAAGCAGTTAGGCTGATAAGTAGGAAAATCCGCTTATCGTAAAGGCTGAGCTGTGATGGGGAAGCTCCTTATGGAGCGAAGTCTTTGATTCCCCGCTGCCAAGAAAAGCTTCTAGCGAGATAAAAGGTGCCTGTACCGCAAACCGACACAGGTAGGCGAGGAGAGAATCCTAAGGTGTGCGAGAGAACTCTGGTTAAGGAACTCGGCAAAATGACCCCGTAACTTCGGGAGAAGGGGTGCTTTCTTAACGGAAAGCCGCAGTGAATAGGCCCAAGCGACTGTTTAGCAAAAACACAGCTCTCTGCGAAGCCGTAAGGCGAAGTATAGGGGGTGACACCTGCCCGGTGCTGGAAGGTTAAGGAGAGGGGTTAGCGTAAGCGAAGCTCTGAACTGAAGCCCCAGTAAACGGCGGCCGTAACTATAACGGTCCTAAGGTAGCGAAATTCCTTGTCGGGTAAGTTCCGACCCGCACGAAAGGTGTAACGATTTGGGCACTGTCTCAACCAGAGACTCGGTGAAATTATAGTACCTGTGAAGATGCAGGTTACCCGCGACAGGACGGAAAGACCCCGTGGAGCTTTACTGTAGCCTGATATTGAATTTTGGTACAGTTTGTACAGGATAGGCGGGAGCCTTTGAAACCGGAGCGCTAGCTTCGGTGGAGGCGCTGGTGGGATACCGCCCTGACTGTATTGAAATTCTAACCTACGGGTCTTATCGACCCGGGAGACAGTGTCAGGTGGGCAGTTTGACTGGGGCGGTCGCCTCCTAAAGTGTAACGGAGGCGCCCAAAGGTTCCCTCAGAATGGTTGGAAATCATTCGTAGAGTGCAAAGGCATAAGGGAGCTTGACTGCGAGACCTACAAGTCGAGCAGGGACGAAAGTCGGGCTTAGTGATCCGGTGGTTCCGCATGGAAGGGCCATCGCTCAACGGATAAAAGCTACCCCGGGGATAACAGGCTTATCTCCCCCAAGAGTCCACATCGACGGGGAGGTTTGGCACCTCGATGTCGGCTCATCGCATCCTGGGGCTGTAGTCGGTCCCAAGGGTTGGGCTGTTCGCCCATTAAAGCGGTACGCGAGCTGGGTTCAGAACGTCGTGAGACAGTTCGGTCCCTATCCGTCGTGGGCGTAGGAAATTTGAGAGGAGCTGTCCTTAGTACGAGAGGACCGGGATGGACGCACCGCTGGTGTACCAGTTGTTCTGCCAAGGGCATAGCTGGGTAGCTATGTGCGGAAGGGATAAGTGCTGAAAGCATCTAAGCATGAAGCCCCCCTCAAGATGAGATTTCCCATAGCGTAAGCTAGTAAGATCCCTGAAAGATGATCAGGTTGATAGGTTCGAGGTGGAAGCATGGTGACATGTGGAGCTGACGAATACTAATAGATCGAGGACTTAACCATATAATATGTAGCAATGTTATCTAGTTTTGAAGGAATATGCCTTCAATAGTTTGGTGATGATGGCAGAGAGGTCACACCCGTTCCCATACCGAACACGGAAGTTAAGCTCTCTAGCGCCGATGGTAGTTGGGACCTTGTCCCTGTGAGAGTAGGACGTCGCCAAGCAAAAACCTAAGTCGTTTCGACTTAGGTTTTTTTGTGTTTATTTATATATATCAAATGTCATAATCCGTAAATTTAGTAATCTTAATGAGAGAAAAGAATGAAAATGAGGCTATTGAGGGTAACTGTTATTTCTTACTACAAGTATATATTTTACATAATGAGAGTAAGAAAAGCGGGATGATATAAGAATGAAAATAAGTATTCAATCATTACAGTAATGATTGCGATACAAAGGAATAGAAACGATATGCTTTATTCCGCATTAACGGGCAGTAAGACCCCCACCTCAAATTTCAGCGGAAGCAAAGAAGCTAGGTGGGGGATCAACTGCCCGTAAAAGCCCGATTGTTGAAGGTTGATTAAAGTTTCACTTTATATAAAAGCATACGGAATTAATATACAAACCGTTTTGTGTATGGTAGATCTCTAGAAATATATATTCTAATTGCTTATCCTTCTTGCATATAGTTACAATTATTCTTTTGAATATAACTAAAACACGAACGTTATTGATGAGTAACAAAAAAACATTCGATTATTTGTTGACATTGTTTATGAAATATTGTTAATATAGCCATAGAAAGAATAATATATAAGACCTCATATAATCGCGGGGATATGGCCTGCAAGTCTCTACCTAACGACCGTTATTCGTTAGACTATGAGGGAAAGTCACTCGGTATTTTTCTATTCACAAGGGATACGTATGCCTGAGTAGAGCGCTTTCTCTCATAGTAAAAGAGAAAATGTTCTATTTCAGGCTTTTTTTATTTGAATCGGGGGGATTCTAATATGAAATCACTAGTTGGAGTCATAATGGGAAGCACGTCAGACTGGGAAACAATGAAATATGCTTGTGACATTTTAGATGAATTAAATATACCGTATGAGAAAAAAGTTGTATCCGCTCATCGGACTCCGGATTATATGTTTGAATATGCAGAGACGGCTCGTGAACGTGGATTGAAAGTTATTATTGCTGGAGCTGGTGGAGCAGCGCATTTACCAGGAATGGTTGCAGCGAAGACAAATCTTCCTGTAATCGGAGTTCCAGTTCAATCAAAAGCGTTAAACGGCTTAGATTCATTATTATCCATCGTCCAAATGCCAGGAGGGGTTCCAGTTGCAACTGTTGCAATTGGTAAGGCTGGTTCAACAAATGCTGGTTTACTTGCTGCACAAATACTTGGATCATTCCATGATGACATATATGATGCATTAGAATTGAGAAGAGAAGCAATTGAAAAAGATGTGCGCGAAGGTAGTGAGCTAGTATGACGAGAATCATTTTACCTGGAAAAACAATCGGTATTATTGGAGGCGGCCAGCTAGGAAGAATGATGGCATTGGCAGCTAAGGAGATGGGATATAAAATTGCTGTTTTAGATCCTACAAAAAACTCACCATGTGCACAAGTTGCTGATATTGAAATTGTTGCATCATATGACGATTTAAAAGCAATTCAGCATTTAGCGGAGATCAGTGATGTTGTCACATATGAATTTGAGAATATTGATTATAGATGTTTACAATGGCTTGAAAAACATGCTTACTTACCGCAAGGCAGTCAGTTGTTAAGTAAAACACAAAATCGTTTTACAGAAAAGAATGCGATTGAGAAAGCAGGATTACCAGTAGCAACGTATAGATTAGTTCAAAATCAAGATCAGCTTACTGAAGCAATCGCTGAATTATCATATCCTTCCGTCTTAAAAACGACGACAGGCGGATATGATGGGAAAGGGCAAGTTGTTTTAAGATGTGAGGATGACGTTGATACAGCGCGAGAGCTTGCGAATGCAGCAGAGTGTATTTTAGAGAAATGGGTGCCTTTTGAAAAAGAAGTATCAGTTATTGTCATTCGTAGTGTAAGTGGTGAAACGAAAGTATTTCCGGTAGCGGAAAATATTCATGTAAATAACATTTTGCATGAATCCATCGTTCCGGCTCGCATTACAGAAGAACTTTCTCAAAAAGCTATTGCTTATGCAAAAGTGCTTGCGGATGAACTAGAACTTGTGGGAACACTAGCGGTAGAGATGTTTGTTACAGCTGATGGTAAGATTTACATTAATGAATTAGCACCAAGACCTCACAATTCAGGACACTATACACAGGATGCATGTGAAACGAGTCAATTCGGCCAACATATTCGAGCAATCTGTAATTTACCTCTTGGAGAAACAAATTTGTTAAAACCAGTTGTCATGGTAAACATTTTAGGCGAACATATAGAAGGGGTCCTAAGACAAGTGAATAGATTAACCGGGTGCTATTTACACTTGTATGGAAAAGAAGAAGCAAAAGCGCAGCGAAAAATGGGGCATGTTAATATTTTAAATGATAATATTGAAGTCGCTCTAGAAAAAGCGAAGAGTTTGCATATTTGGGACCATCAAGAACAACTGTTGGAGGGAAAAAGATGATTAGTCGTTATACACGCCCAGAAATGGGTGCAATTTGGACGGAAGAGAACAAATTTAAAGCGTGGTTAGAAGTTGAGATTTTAGCTTGTGAAGCATGGGCTGAGCTTGGCGATATTCCGAAAGAAGATGTTAAGAAAATTCGTGAGCATGCATCATTTGATATTGATCGTATTTATGAAATTGAAAAAGAGACACGTCATGACGTAGTTGCATTCACTCGTGCTGTATCAGAAACACCAGCATTAGGAGAGGAACGTAAATGGATTCATTACGGTTTAACATCTACAGACGTAGTAGATACAGCGTTATCTTACATCTTAAAACAAGCGAATGAAATCATATTAAAAGACTTAGAAAACTTCGTAAGTATTTTAGCTAATAAAGCAAAAGAGCATAAATATACGATCATGATGGGAAGAACACACGGTGTTCATGCAGAACCAACAACATTCGGTTTAAAACTTGGTCTTTGGTATGAAGAAATGAAACGTAACGTAGAGCGTTTCAAACAAGCTGCTAATACAGTTCGTGTTGGTAAATTATCTGGTGCGGTTGGTACATATGCAAATATCGATCCATTCGTAGAAAAGTATGTTTGTGAAAACTTAGGATTAGAAGCAGCACCAATTTCAACACAAACATTGCAACGTGATCGCCATGCTCATTACATGTCAACACTTGCATTAATCGCAACGTCTATCGAAAAGATGGCAGTTGAGATTCGTGGTTTACAAAAGAGTGAAACACGTGAAGTTGAAGAAGCTTTCGCAAAAGGTCAAAAAGGTTCTTCTGCAATGCCGCATAAGCGTAATCCAATTGGATCTGAAAATATGACTGGTTTAGCTCGTGTTATCCGCGGTTATATGATGACAGCTTATGAGAATGTTCCATTATGGCATGAGCGTGACATTTCTCACTCTTCAGCAGAACGCGTAATTTTACCAGATGCTACAATCGCGTTAAATTACATGTTAAATCGCTTTGGTAATATCGTTAAGAACTTAACTGTATACCCAGAGAATATGAAACGTAATATGACAAGAACATATGGCTTAATTTATTCTCAGCGTGTAATGCTTACGTTAATTGACAAAGGTATGGTACGTGAAGAAGCTTACGATATCGTACAACCTAAAGCGATGGAAGCTTGGGAAACACAAGTACAATTTAAAGAGCTTGTAGAAGCTGATGAGCGTATTACGAGCAAGTTAACACAAGAAGAAATTAATGAATGCTTCAACTATGAGCATCATATGCAACACGTTGATACAATCTTTGAACGCCTTGGATTAAACGAAGCGTAAAATTTCATATGGCACAGAATAGAGTCATTCTGTGCCATTCTTTATAAAAAAATTATTCACATTTTTCAAACTACAGGGGGCTTGCGAAATGCAAAAGCTAGAATTGCTGTATGAAGGTAAGGCAAAAAGAATTTATCGTACAGAATCAGCAGATATGGTTTGGGTAGAGTACAAAGATAGTGCGACTGCTTTCAATGGGGAGAAAAAAGAGACGATTACAGGAAAAGGTCGTTTGAACAATGAGATTACAACTTTATTGTTCAGAAAGTTACAAGAAGTAGGAATTAAAACACACTTTGTTGAGAAGCTATCTGAAACAGAACAACTTGTTAAAAAAGTGAGTATTATTCCTTTAGAAGTTGTCACAAGAAATGTAATTGCAGGAAGTCTTTCAAAACGATTAGGAATGGAAGAGGGAACTGTACTTGCAGAACCAATCGTAGAATTTTACTTCAAAGATGATGATTTAGGAGATCCGCTTGTAACGGAAGATCATATTCGTGTATTAAACGTTGCATCGCCAGAGCAAGTAAGCGTATTACGAGATATGGCTCTACAAATCAATCAAGTGTTGATTGATCATTTCGCAAGCTGTCGTGTAAGATTAGTAGATTTCAAATTAGAGTTTGGTGTAACGGATGAAGGAGAAATCATTTTAGCAGATGAAATTTCACCAGATACTTGCCGTTTATGGGATGAAACGAGCAATGAGAAGTTTGATAAAGACGTATTCCGTCGTGATCTTGGAAATTTAACAGATGCTTATGAAGAGATTTTAAAACGTTTAGGGGGAATTTCACATGTATAAAGTTAAGGTATATGTAACATTAAGAGAAAGCGTATTAGATCCACAAGGAACAGCAGTAAAAGGAGCACTTCATAGCCTTTCATTCACAGAAGTACAGGATGTTCGAATTGGAAAGTACATGGAACTAACAATTGATAAATCGGTAACTGACTTAGATAGCAAGGTAAAGGAAATGTGTGAAAAACTATTAGCAAACGTTGTAATGGAAGACTTCCGTTATGAAGTTGAGGAGGTTGTCGCACAGTGAAATTTGCCGTAATAGTATTTCCAGGTTCGAACTGTGATGTCGATATGTTCCATGCAATTAAAGATGAGCTTGGCGAAGAAGTAGATTACGTTTGGCACGATACAGAGAATTTAGATGAATATGATGCAATTCTACTACCAGGTGGTTTCTCTTACGGTGACTACTTACGCTGCGGTGCTATTTCTCGCTTTGCAAATGCAATGAAAGCAGTACAAAAAGCTGCTGAGCAAGGAAAGCCAATTTTAGGTGTATGTAATGGATTCCAGATTCTTGTTGAATCAGGATTATTACCAGGAGCATTAATGAGAAATGAAAACTTAAAATTTATGTGTCGAACAGTTCAGTTACGTGTTGAAAATAATGAAACGATGTTTACATCACAATATGAAAAAGATGAAGTAATCAATATTCCAATTGCACATGGTGAGGGGAATTACTATTGTGATGAAGAGACTCTTAAACAATTAGAAGAGAATAATCAAATCGCATTTCGTTACGTAGAAAACCCGAACGGAAGCGTTTCAGATATTGCTGGTATTGTAAACGAAAAAGGAAATGTACTTGGTATGATGCCACACCCAGAGCGTGCTGTAGATGAACTACTTGGCGGTGCTGAAGGGTTAAAAGTCTTTCAATCTATCTTAAAACAGTGGAGGGAAACATATGTCGTTAATGCTTGAACCAAATCCAACACAAATTAAAGAAGAGCGCATATATGCGGAAATGGGGCTAACAGACGAAGAGTTCGCCATGGTTGAAAAGATTTTAGGCCGTCTGCCAAATTATACAGAAACAGGATTATTCTCTGTTATGTGGTCTGAACATTGTAGTTATAAAAATTCAAAACCAGTACTTCGGAAATTCCCAACAACAGGTGAGCGCGTCTTGCAAGGGCCTGGGGAAGGTGCTGGCATTGTAGACATCGGTGATAACCAAGCGGTTGTATTTAAAATGGAAAGTCATAACCACCCTTCTGCTATTGAGCCATATCAAGGAGCAGCAACAGGTGTTGGCGGTATTATTCGTGACGTATTCTCTATGGGAGCACGTCCAGTAGCTCTATTAAACTCACTTCGATTTGGAGAATTACAATCACCACGTGTGAAATACTTATTCGAAGAAGTAGTAGCAGGAATTGCAGGATACGGTAACTGTATCGGTATTCCAACTGTTGGTGGCGAAGTACAGTTTGATCCATGTTATGAAGGAAATCCACTTGTAAATGCAATGTGCGTAGGCTTAATTAACCACGAGGACATTAAAAAAGGGCAAGCGCACGGTGCTGGAAATACAGTAATGTACGTAGGAGCATCAACTGGTCGTGATGGTATCCACGGTGCTACATTCGCATCTGAAGAGTTATCTGAAAGCTCAGAAGCGAAGCGTCCAGCAGTTCAAGTAGGAGATCCATTTATGGAGAAACTTCTTATTGAAGCTTGCTTAGAACTTATTCAATCGGATGCACTTGTTGGAATTCAAGATATGGGTGCAGCTGGTTTAACATCATCTTCTGCAGAAATGGCAAGTAAAGCAGGCATGGGTATTGAAATGTACTTAGATGATGTACCACAGCGTGAAACAGGAATGACACCATATGAAATGATGCTATCTGAATCACAAGAGCGTATGTTAATTGTTGTGAAAAAAGGTAGAGAGCAAGAAATAGTAGATTTATTTGAGAAGTATGGTCTTGCAGCTGTTACGATGGGGAAAGTAACGGAAGACAAAATGCTTCGTTTATTCCATAAAGGTGAAATGGTAGCTGAAGTTCCAGCAGATGCTCTTGCAGAAGAAGCGCCAATTTATCATAAACCATCACAAGAAGCAGCATACTTTGCTGAATTCCAGCAGATGAAAATGGAAACACCAAAAGTAGAAAATTATAAAGAAACGTTATTCGCTCTATTACAACAACCGACGATTGCAAGTAAAGAGTGGGTTTATGATCAATATGATTATCAAGTTCGCACAAGCACAGTTGTTACACCAGGTTCAGATGCAGCAGTTGTACGTGTACGCGGTACAGAAAAAGGATTAGCAATGACGACAGATTGTAACTCTCGCTACATTTATTTAGATCCAGAAGTGGGCGGTAAAATTGCAGTAGCAGAGGCAGCACGTAATATCGTATGTTCTGGCGGGGAGCCACTTGCAATTACAGATTGCTTAAACTTCGGTAACCCAGAAAAACCAGAAATCTTCTGGCAAATTGAGAAATCAGTAGATGGTATGAGTGAAGCTTGTCGCACATTACAAACACCAGTTATTGGCGGAAATGTATCAATGTATAACGAACGTAGTGGTGAAGCGGTATACCCAACACCGACAGTTGGGATGGTTGGACTTGTACACGATTTAAAACATGTAACAACACAAGAGTTTAAGCAAGCTGGCGATTTAGTTTATGTTATCGGAGAGACGAAAGCTGAGTTTGGTGGAAGTGAATTACAGAAAATGCTTCACGGCAAAATTTTCGGCCAATCACCAAGTATCGATCTAGACGTAGAATTAAAACGTCAAAAACAAGTATTAGCAGCAATTCAAGCTGGCCTTGTTCAATCTGCACATGACGTTGCTGAAGGTGGTTTAGCAGTTGCGATTTCAGAAAGTGCAATTGGTGCTAACGGCTTAGGTGCTACTGTGAAATTAGACGGGGAAGCAACAGCGGCATTATTTGCGGAATCACAATCTCGCTTCGTGATAACTGTAAAACGTGAAAATAAAGAAGCGTTCGAGAAAGCGGTAGAAGCAATTCAAGTTGGAGAAGTAACAAATACAAATGAGGTGACAATTCATAATGAAGAAAATGAAGTGTTACTTACAGCAAATGTAGATGAAATGAGAACGGCTTGGAAAGGGGCAATCCCATGCTTGCTGAAATAAAGGGGTTAAACGAAGAATGTGGCGTTTTCGGAATTTGGGGGCATGAAAATGCGGCACAAGTTTCATACTACGGATTGCACAGTTTACAGCACCGTGGACAAGAAGGCGCAGGCATTGTCGTAAATAATGGAGAAAAAATCGTCGGTCACAAGGGATTAGGCTTAATATCAGAAGTGTTTTCAAGAGGAGAGCTAGAAGGATTGAACGGAAAATCAGCAATCGGACACGTACGATACGCGACGGCTGGTGGAAGTGAAGTGGCTAACGTTCAACCATTACTATTCCGTTTTTCTGATCATAGTATGGCATTAGCTCATAACGGGAATTTAATTAATGCAAAAATGCTTCGTCGTGAATTAGAGGCAGAGGGAAGTATTTTTCAAACAAGTTCAGATACAGAAGTACTTTTACATCTTATTAAACGTAGTACGAAAGATTCGTTAATTGAAAGTGTAAAAGAAGCTCTAAATAAAGTGAAAGGTGCGTTTGCATATCTTTTACTAACTGGAAATGAAATGATTGTTGCGCTAGATCCAAATGGATTCCGTCCCCTTTCAATTGGAAAGATGGGAGATGCTTACGTTGTAGCATCAGAAACATGTGCTTTTGATGTAGTAGGTGCAACATACATTCGTGATGTAGAACCGGGTGAATTACTTATCATTAATGATGATGGAATTCACGTAGATCGTTTTACAAATGATGTAGAACATGCAATTTGCAGTATGGAATACATTTACTTCGCACGCCCAGATTCGAATATCGCTGGTGTTAATGTCCATGCAGCACGTAAAAACATGGGGAAACGTTTGGCGGCAGAAGCTCCTATTGAAGCTGATGTTGTTACTGGTGTACCAGACTCTAGCATTTCAGCAGCAATTGGTTATGCGGAGGCGACAGGCATTCCATATGAGTTAGGATTAATTAAAAATCGTTACGTTGGACGTACGTTCATTCAACCTTCTCAGGAACTGCGAGAGCAAGGGGTTAAGATGAAGCTTTCAGCAGTAAGAGGTGTAGTTGAAGGGAAACGAGTTGTTATGATTGATGATTCTATCGTACGAGGAACAACGAGTAAACGAATTGTTCGTATGCTTCGCGAGGCTGGAGCGACAGAAGTTCACGTAAGAATAGCTTCACCACCTTTGAAATATCCATGTTTCTATGGCATTGATATTCAAACGAGAAAAGAATTAATTGCAGCAAATCATACGTTAGAAGAAATTCGTGAAATGATCGGTGCAGACTCATTAACATTTTTAAGTGAAGATGGATTAGTAGATGCAATTGGACGTCCATATGAAGGGAAATACGGTGGCCTATGTATGGCGTACTTCAATGGAGATTATCCAACAGCTCTTTATGATTATGAGCAAGAGCTTTTAGAAAGTATGAAATAAGAAGAAAGAAGCTTCTACTTCTTTTTGATGTAGAAGCTAGCTTCTTTCTTAAAACGGCCCGCACAGGATAGGGAGAAATTAAAAGACGAGGTGTAGATAACGATGGCGAATGCATATAAGCAAGCAGGAGTAGATATTGAAGCTGGATATGAAGCGGTATCTCGCATGAAAAAACACGTACAAACAACAATGAGAAAAGAAGTACTAGGCGGTTTAGGCGGTTTTGGAGGTATGTTTGACCTATCAAAATTTGCATTAGAAGAACCTGTATTAGTATCTGGAACAGATGGCGTGGGAACGAAATTGATGCTCGCTTTTATGGCAGATAAACATGACACAATTGGTATTGATGCGGTAGCAATGTGTGTAAATGATATTGTTGTCCAAGGAGCAGAGCCGCTTTTCTTCCTTGATTATATTGCTTGTGGTAAAGCTGAACCTAGTAAAATTGAAAACATCGTCAAAGGTATATCGGAGGGCTGTCGCCAAGCAGGTTGTGCTTTAATTGGTGGAGAAACAGCTGAAATGCCAGGAATGTATTCTACAGAAGAATACGATTTAGCTGGTTTTACAGTTGGGATCGTTGATAAAAAGAAAATTGTAACAGGTGAAAAAATTGAAGCTGGTCACGTATTAATTGGTTTAGCATCTAGCGGTATTCATAGTAACGGTTATTCTTTAGTACGAAAAGTATTACTAGAAGATGGAGAACTATCTTTAGATCGCATTTACGGACGCTTAGAGCTACCTCTTGGTGAAGAATTATTAAAACCAACGAAAATTTATGTCAAACCTATTTTAGAACTATTGAAGAAATATGAAGTATACGGTATGGCACATATTACAGGTGGCGGATTCATTGAAAATATTCCACGTATGTTACCAGAAGAAATCGGTGCAGAAATTGAATTAGGATCTTGGGAAATTCAGCCGATCTTTAGTTTACTTCAAGAAGTTGGCAAGCTGGAAGAGAAAGAAATGTTCAATATTTTTAACATGGGTATTGGTATGGTAGTAGCGGTGAAGGAAGAAGATGCAAAAGATGTTGTTCGTCTCCTTGAAGAGCAAGGAGAAACTGCTCGTATTATTGGACGCACTGTACAAGGAGCTGGCGTTACTTTTAATGGAGGCACAGCGCTATGAGTAGATTAGCAGTTTTTGCTTCTGGAAGCGGATCTAACTTTCAATCTCTCGTTAATGCAGTAGAAGAAAAAAGATTGGATGCGGAAATTAGTTTATTAGTATGTGATAAACCAGAAGCACGCGCTGTTGGGCGAGCACATTATCATCATATCCCGTGTTTCGCTTTTTCAGCGAAAGCATATGAGTCAAAAGAAGCGTTTGAAAAAGAGATATTAAAGAAGCTAGAAGAGTATGAAATTGATTATGTTATTTTAGCTGGATATATGCGTTTAATTGGACCAACTTTACTAGAAGCTTACGGCGGAAGGATTATTAATATTCATCCATCACTATTACCGAGTTTTCCAGGGAAAGATGCTGTTGGTCAAGCGTTAGAAGCAGGTGTGAAAGTAACTGGAGTAACGATTCATTATGTAGACGCAGGTATGGATACAGGGCCAATTATTGCACAAGAAGCAGTAGTTGTTTCTGAAGGGGATACGAGAGAAAGCTTACAAAAGAAAATTCAACAAGTTGAACATAAATTATACGTAAATACAGTGAATCAAATTGTTCAATCTACGAAAGAACCAACTGTTAACTAACATACAACCAGGGGTGAAGGGTAAATGAAAAAGCGTGCATTAGTAAGTGTTTCAGATAAAACAGGAGTAGTAGAATTTGTTAAAGGTTTACTAGAACAAGGGATCGAAGTTATATCAACAGGCGGTACAAAAAAATTACTAGAAGAAAATGGCTTACAAGTAATCGGTATTTCTGAAGTAACTGGTTTCCCAGAAATCATGGATGGTCGTGTGAAAACATTACATCCAAATATTCATGGTGGTCTATTAGCAGTTCGCGATAATGAAACGCATGTAGCACAAATGAACGAGTTAGGTATAGAGCCAATTGATTTTGTTATCGTTAACTTATACCCATTCAAAGAAACAATCGCTAAGCCTGATGTAACATTTGCTGATGCAATTGAAAATATTGATATTGGTGGCCCAACAATGATTCGCTCTGCTGCGAAAAATCACAAATTTGTATCGGTAATTGTAGATCCAGTAGATTACGATGTTGTATTAGCAGAACTGAAAGAGAACGGTGAAGTAAAAGAAGAAACGAAACGTAAATTAGCAGCGAAAGTATTCCGCCATACAGCAGCATATGATGCGTTAATCTCTAACTACTTAACAGAGCAAATGGGTGAAGAAAGTCCTGAAACATTAACTGTGACATTTGAGAAAAAGCAAGATTTACGTTATGGCGAGAACCCACATCAAAAAGCAACTTTCTATAAAGCGCCATTCGCAGCAACTTCTTCTGTTGCATACGCAGAACAATTACATGGCAAAGAATTATCGTATAACAATATTAACGATGCAGATGCAGCGCTTAGTATCGTGAAAGAATTTACAGAACCAGCAGTAGTAGCAGTAAAACATATGAATCCATGTGGTGTTGGAGTAGGTACGGATATTCATGAAGCATACACACGTGCTTATGAAGCGGATCCAGTATCCATTTTTGGAGGCATTATTGCAGCGAATCGTGAAATTGATAAAGCTACAGCTGAAAAGTTACACGAAATTTTCTTAGAGATTATTATCGCACCTTCTTTCTCGAAAGAAGCTTTAGAAGTGTTACAAAGTAAGAAAAACTTACGTTTATTAACTGTAAATATTGAAAAGGCGACAAGCGCAAGCAAAAAATTAACTTCTGTACAAGGTGGTCTTCTCGTTCAAGAGGAAGATACGTTATCATTAGATGAAAGTACAATTTCAATTCCAACGAAACGTGAACCTTCAGAGCAAGAATGGAAAGATTTAAAATTAGCTTGGAAAGTTGTAAAGCATGTGAAATCAAATGCAATTGTTTTAGCAAAAGATGATATGACAATTGGTGTCGGTGCTGGACAGATGAACCGTGTAGGTTCTGCAAAAATCGCAATTACACAAGCTGGTGAAAAAGCACAAGGTAGCGCACTTGCATCTGATGCTTTCTTCCCAATGCCAGATACAGTGGAAGAAGCAGCAAAAGCAGGGATTACAGCAATCATTCAACCAGGCGGATCAATCCGTGACGAAGATTCTATTAAAGTGGCGGATACGTATGGGATTGCTATGGTGTTCACTGGCGTACGTCATTTCAAACACTAATAGAGGAAGTTTAAAAAGTCCGGTTAAGATAACCTTCCTTTTTAAACTTTGATTGATATGAAAAAACAAACTAGGAGCATAGCTTCTAGTTTGTACTTATTTAAATATTGGGGGATGAAATATGAATGTTTTAGTAATTGGACGCGGTGGGCGTGAGCATGCTTTAGCTTGGAAGTTTGCACAATCTGAAAAAGTAGAAAAGGTATATGTAGCACCAGGTAATGAAGGTATGCGTGATGTTGCAACACCAATTGATATTGATGAAAATGATTTTGATGCATTAGTTTTATTTGCGAAAGAGAATCATGTTGAGTTAACTTTCGTTGGACCAGAAATTCCACTTATGAATGGAATTGTTGATCGTTTTAAAGAAGAGGGACTTCGCGTATTTGGTCCGAATCAAGCGGCTGCTGTTATTGAAGGTAGTAAAGCTTTTACAAAAGAGCTTATGAAAAAATATAATATTCCAACTGCAGCGTACGAAACTTTTACAGACTATGAAGAAGCAGTAAAGTATATTGAAAAGGTTGGTGCACCAATTGTTATTAAGGCAGACGGTTTAGCGGCTGGTAAAGGTGTAACGGTAGCAATGACACTTGAAGAGGCATTACAAGCTGTGAAAGAAATGCTGCAAGATGTAAAGTTCGGGGAAGCGAGTAAGAAAGTTGTTATTGAAGAGTTTTTAGATGGACAAGAATTTTCATTAATGGCATTTGTGAATGGAACAACTGTACATCCGATGGTAATTGCACAAGATCATAAACGAGCTTTTGATGGTGATAAAGGTCCAAATACTGGCGGAATGGGTGCATATTCTCCAGTACCACAAATTTCGGAGTCAGCAGTTCAAGAGGCGATTGAAACGGTGTTACATCCAACTGCTAAAGCGATGATCCAAGAAAATCGATCGTTTACAGGAATTTTATATGCGGGACTTATTTTAACAAATGATGGTCCAAAGGTAATTGAATTTAATGCACGTTTTGGCGATCCTGAAACTGAAGTTGTATTACCCCGTTTAGAAAATGATTTAGTGGATGTATGTAACGCTGTATTAGATGAAAGTGAGTTAACGTTACAATGGTCAGAGGAATCGGTAATTGGTGTTGTGCTTGCTTCGAAAGGATACCCGGAAGCATATAAAAAAGGTGAAATTATTAAAGGGCTAGATGCATTGCAAGATGTAATTGTTTTCCATGCGGGTACAGCAATGAAACATGGTGACTTTGTGACAAACGGTGGCCGTGTACTATTTGTTGCTTGTAAGGCGAATAGTTTACAAGAAGCAAAAGATAAAGTATATAAAGAAATCGGTAAAATTGAGAGTGATGGTCTATTTTACCGAAGTGATATAGGATATCGTGCAATTGGGCATGAGATGACGAGAAATTAATATGTGAAAAATCCCGCTGATTCCTCAGCGGGATTTTTTATGCATCTTTATTCTTTTTTAATTTCCCTTTTTGCTTTGCCATTTCTCGAAGTAAATATTCGATGTGTGCATTGACGCTACGAAACTCATCATTCGCCCATTTTTCGATGACTGCGTGTAATTCAGGATCAATACGTAATGGAAAGCTTTTCTTTTTAGCCATAAGGATTTACAACCTTTTAGTATAGGCTTCCTGTATTAATAACTGGTTGCGCACCTTTGTCTGAAACGATGGCAACTAATAAGTTGTTCACCATATTTGCTTTACGCTCGTCATCGAGTTCTAGTACGCCTTCTTCATCTAACATATGGATTGAATCTTTGGCCATCTTCACAGCACCTTCAACAATCTCTTTTCTAGCAGCTAATACTGCTTTTGCTTGTTGACGTTGTAGCATTGCATGGGCAATTTCTGTTGCGTAAGCTAAATGTGTTAAACGAGTTTCTAATACTTCTACGCCAGCAATTTCAAGGCGTGCTTCTAACTCACGTTTTAATTCTTCAGAGATTTCTTCAGTGTTTCCACGTAACGTAATGCAAGTTTCATCTTGAAAATTGTCATAAGGATATTTCGTTGCAACGTGGCGGATTGCCGTTTCGCTTTGAATTTCTACAAATCGATCATAATGTTCAACGCCGAACATTGCTTTTGCAGAATCAACAACTTTATATACGATAACAGCTGCAATTTCAATTGGGTTGCCGTCGACATCATTTACTTTTAATTTTTTACTATTAAAGTTTTCAACACGTAACGATACAGTTTGACGGAACGCGAACGGAATCGTTAAAAATAAACCGTTTTGACGAATTGTTCCTAAATAATTACCGAAAAACGTAATGACTTTTGCTTGATTTGGCTGAACAATCCCGATACCTGTAGCAAGAACTGCAGCTAAAATAATAGTTAATGCTGCTCCTATGAAAATTTCTTGTACAAGGAAAAATACACCGATAGCGGCTAAAATTAAAATTCCAATAATCCCAAGAAAACCATTAACGTAAAATACTTGTTTTTCTTTCATATGATCGCCTCCTGATATAAAAATGATATCACTTTTATATCATTTTAAGCAAGGGTTTTACACCTAATTTTCTGAATTTTATTGATTATGTATATTTAAATACTTAAAATGAGAATGTATGTTCTGTTTCGTGGTAAAATAAAGAAGACTTAACCGCCCACTGCAGCAGCTAAGTCCCTTTGAGAGCATCTTGCATCGTGACAAATGATTCAAAGCGGTTTTGCCAGGATTATATCTTCAATCGCTGACTCAATCTCTTTGTCAGAAGCGTCATAACTTCCATTTGACTGTGGTTTGTCGTGATTGGAAGTTTGATTCGCTTCTTTTTTAGTATGTCCCTTTTTAGCAAAATCCATGCTAGGCATTTTAAATGCCCCCATGTTCATGTATTTTCCGAATTTCCACATTTCAACAATAGGGCAGAAACGAACAATTCCCTCTGCAACTTTCATTGCACCAATCCATAGCAAAATGTTAGACCAAGTGCACCAAGGTTTGCGCACGAGTTTCGTTGCACTACAACCGAAGAGGACAAGTCCGAGTGTAATTCGAATTAGGGCATTTATTGTACCGATATTTTGCTTCATTAGAAAAACACTCCTTTTATGAAAGTTGAAATAGATAATACTATTTCTTTTATTAGTATCCCTTTTGATTTTTCGGATATGTAATCCAACATTTGACGTGGAAAAAGATGTTGGATTGTGCGTGTGTGTAAGTAGCTTTTTTTGTTATAATGAAAGAATGCATAAAAGGAAGTTCAAAATTAAATCCTCTCGTTTAAAAAATGTGGAAGAGGGGATTTCAAACTTAATTCTCCGCTTTAAACAAATATTTAAGGTGAACTAAAAAAATCCTAATGAAAATAAACTGTTATTTTAAACAGAAATATATACAACTTGAGAAAAGAAAGGGTGTTTTCATGTACGATATTTCCGGATGGAAACATGTATTTAAGCTTGATCCGAATAAGGAATTAAGTGACGAACATTTAGAAATGATTTGTGAGTCTGGAACAGATGCTGTTATTGTAGGCGGAAGTGATGGGGTGACAATTGATAATGTACTACACATGCTAGTTAGCATTCGTAGATATGCAGTTCCTTGTGTGTTAGAGGTTTCTGATGTGGAAGCAATTACACCAGGATTCGATTTTTATTATATCCCAAGCGTTTTAAATAGCCGAAAGGTGGAATGGGTAACAGGCGTTCATCATGAGGCTTTGAAAGAATTTGGGGATATTATGGATTGGGACGAAATTTTTATGGAAGGATATTGTGTTTTAAATCCTGAAGCGAAAGTAGCCCAGCTTACAGATGCAAAGTGTGATGTAACAGAAGATGATGTAATTGCATACGCGCGTTTAGCAGACAAGCTATTACGTTTACCGATATTTTATTTAGAATATAGCGGTACGTATGGAGATGTTGAACTTGTTAAAAATGTGAAAGCAGAATTGAAACAAGCTAAGTTATATTATGGCGGTGGTATTTCTAATGCTGAACAAGCGAAGGAAATGGCGCAGTATGCTGATACAGTAGTTGTTGGAAATATTATTTATGATGATATAAAAGCAGCGTTAAAAACGGTTAAAGCAGTAAAAGGAGAGTAGGTGCAGGCATATATGAGTATGACAGATAGATTATTAAATGGTTTAAATCCGCAGCAACAAAAAGCAGTACAAACAACGAACGGACCACTTCTATTAATGGCAGGCGCAGGCAGTGGTAAAACACGTGTGTTAACACATCGTATTGCGTATTTACTTGGTGAAAAAGGAGTAGCACCATGGAATGTACTAGCTATTACCTTTACAAATAAAGCGGCTCGTGAAATGCGCGAGCGTATTGATACACTTGTCGGACCAGAAGCAGAAGATATTTGGATTTCTACGTTCCACTCTATGTGTGTACGTATTTTACGACGTGATATCGATCGCATTGGTATTAATCGTAACTTTACAATTTTAGATTCAGGTGATCAGTTAACTGTAGTCAAAAAAATTATGAAAGAGCGCAATATTGATCCGAAGAAATTTGAACCACGCTCTATTTTAGCTGGTATTAGTAATGCGAAAAATGAATTGTTATCTGCGGATAAATATGCAAAGAAAATTACAATTGCTGATCCATATGAAAAATTAACGAGCGATGTATATACAGAATATCAAAAACGTCTTTTGAAAAATAACTCATTAGACTTTGATGATTTAATTATGACGACGATTCAACTATTTGAACGTGTTCCAGAAGTACTAGAGTTTTATCAGCGTAAATTCCAGTATATTCACGTGGATGAGTATCAAGATACGAACCAAGCGCAGTACCTTCTTGTTAAACATTTGGCAGCACGTTTTAAAAATTTATGTGTTGTAGGTGACTCAGATCAGTCAATTTATCGCTGGCGTGGTGCGGACATTTCTAACATTTTGTCATTTGAAAAAGATTATGAGAATGCGCAAGTTATTCTGTTAGAACAAAATTATCGTTCGTCACAAAATATTTTAAATGCAGCGAATGCTGTCATTGAAAGAAATACGAATCGTAAACCGAAGAAATTATGGACAGATAATGAAGTTGGAAGCAAAATCTCTTACTATCGTGCTGCAACGGAAAAGGACGAAGCATACTTTGTTGCGAAAAAAATTCGCGACGATATTCAAATGGGAAAACGAAAATATACTGATTTTGCGGTGTTATATCGTACAAATGCGCAGTCTCGTATGGTCGAGGAGATTTTCCTGAAATCTAATATTCCTTACAAAATTGTCGGCGGTACGAAGTTCTACGACCGTAAAGAGATTAAAGACATTTTGGCGTATTTACGCTTAATTGGGAATCCAGATGATGAGATTAGTTTCGCACGTATTATTAACGTGCCAAAGCGTGGAATTGGTGCGACTTCTATCGACAAAATTATTAATTACGGTGTACAAAATGGAATTTCATTAACAGCTGTATTCGATGAGATTGAGCATGTTGGAGTAAGTGCAAAGGTTACAAAGGCAGTAAAGGAATTCGCAGGTTTATTACACAACTGGGTAAATATGCAAGAGTATTTATCTGTTACAGAATTGGTAGAAGAAGTTATTGAGAAAACAGGCTATCGCGACATGTTGAAAAACGAGCGTACGTTAGAAGCGGAAGGTCGTCTAGAGAACTTAGATGAGTTTTTATCTGTTACGCAAACATTTGAATCTCAAAGCGAAGATAAGAGCCTTGTTGCATTCTTAACAGACTTAGCACTTGTTGCAGATATTGATCGTGTAGATGAAGACCCAACTGCTGGTGAGGAAGTTATTTTAATGACGATGCACTCAGCGAAAGGATTAGAATTCCCAGTTGTCTTTATTGTTGGTTTAGAGGAAGGAATATTCCCGCATACTCGTTCTCTAATGGAAGAAGATGAAATGCAAGAAGAGCGTCGTCTTGCTTATGTAGGTATTACTCGTGCAGAAGAAGAGTTGTATTTATCAAATGCACAAATGCGTACTTTATTTGGTAGAACAAGTATGAATGCCGCATCCCGATTCATTACAGAAATCCCGACAGAACTAGTAGAATCATTAAATGAAACAGCGCCGAAGCGTGAAACTTCGTTTGGTGCAAAAGGAAGAACGGCAAGTAGCAGTAAAACGACAACTACAACACGTTCTCGCTCAGCTTTCGCGCGTCCTGCAGCTAAGACGACAGGCGGCGAACAAATCGGCTGGGCAGTAGGCGATAAAGCTTCCCACCAAAAATGGGGAATCGGTACAGTTGTAAGTGTAAAAGGTGAAGGTGATGCAAAAGAATTAGATATTGCGTTCCCAAGCCCAATTGGTGTTAAACGTTTGTTAGCAAAATTTGCACCTGTGACGAAACAATAGGAAAGGAATGAGGATATGTCAAAAGAGATAGCAAAAAAACGTATAGAAGAACTACGTGATTTGTTAAATACATTTAACTATCAATATCACGTGTTAGACAATCCTTCTGTTTCTGATGCGGAGTATGACCGTAATATGCAGGAGCTTATAAAATTAGAAGCAGAGAACCCAGAGTTTATGAGTGAAGATTCTCCCTCTGTTCGCGTTGGGGGAACGGTTCTTGATATATTTGAAAAAGTAACACACAAGTCACCGATGTTAAGTTTAGGAAATGCATTTAACGAAGGAGATTTACGTGATTTTGACCGAAGAGTACGTCAAGGAATTGATGATGCGAATGTAAGATATATATGCGAATTAAAAATTGACGGACTTGCTGTTTCACTTCATTATGAAAAAGGACGCTTCATTCAAGGGGCAACACGTGGTGATGGTGTAACAGGTGAAGATATTACTCAAAATTTAAAAACGATTAAAGCAATCCCGCTTCGTTTAAATGAAGAAGTAACGTTAGAAGCACGAGGCGAAGCTTATATGCCGAAGCGTTCATTCGTTAAGTTAAATGAAGAAAAAGAGCAAAATGGTGAAGATGTATTTGCAAATCCGCGTAATGCGGCAGCAGGTTCAATCCGCCAACTTGATCCGAAAATTGCAGCGAAGCGTAACTTATCTATGTTTGTATACGGTCTTGCGAATGTAGAAGAAAAAACAATCCTATCACATAGTGAATCGCTTGATTTCTTAGGTGAACTTGGATTCAAAACAAATCCAAATCGACGCACATGTGAAACAATTGAAGAAGTTATAGCTTATGTAGAAGAATGGCAAGAAAAACGTCCGCATCTTGATTATGAGATTGATGGGATCGTTATAAAAGTAGATGATGTTGCTCTTCAAGAAAGTCTAGGCACTACAGCAAAAAGTCCAAGATGGGCGATTGCTTATAAATTCCCAGCGGAAGAAGTTGTAACAAGATTAACAGGCATTGAATTAAGTGTTGGTCGTACAGGGGTTGTAACACCGACTGCAGAGCTAGAGCCAGTGCGAGTAGCTGGTACGATCGTTCGTCGTGCTTCTTTACATAACGAAGATTTAATTCGTGAAAAAGATATTCGAATTGGTGACTACGTTGTTGTGAAGAAGGCTGGAGATATTATTCCTGAAGTTGTGAATGTTATTTTCGATAAGCGTACTGGTGAGGAAGAAGAGTATCATATGCCAACGCATTGCCCAGCATGTGAGAGTGAACTAGTTCGTTTAGAAGAAGAGGTAGCACTTCGTTGTATAAATCCAACTTGTCCTGCTCAAATTCGAGAAGGGTTAATCCATTTCGTTTCAAGAAATGCAATGAATATTGATGGACTTGGAGAACGTGTCATTACACAACTCTTTGAGGCAGATTATATTCGTACATTTGCTGATTTATATTCGTTGACGAAAGAGCAATTATTACAGCTAGAACGATTTGGAGAAAAATCAGCAACGAATTTAGTACAAGCAATTGAGAATTCTAAAGAAAACTCATTAGAGCGATTATTATTCGGTCTTGGTATTCGCCATGTTGGAGCGAAAGCGGCACGTACATTTGCAGAGCATTTCGAAACGATGGATGCGCTTGTGAAGGCAACGGAAGAAGAACTAAAAGCAATTAATGAAATTGGTGAAAAAATGGCTCAATCCGTAGTAACGTATTTCGATAATGAAGACGTATTAGAGTTATTACAACAATTTAAAGAATACGGCGTGAACATGACATATAAAGGCATGAAAATTGCTGATTTACAAAACGTTGAGTCGTACTTCGCAGGAAAAACTGTCGTTTTAACAGGGAAATTAGAAGTTATGGGACGTAGTGAAGCGAAGAAGAAGATTGAGGCATTAGGTGGAAAGGTAACAGGAAGTGTTAGTAAAAGTACAGATTTAGTTGTTGCAGGTGAAGCGGCAGGTTCGAAATTAGCACAAGCGGAGAAACATAATGTCGAGGTTTGGAATGAAGAGAGGTTCTTACAAGAGCTAAATAAGTAAGAGGTGCAAACTTACCATGAAAAAAATAGCATTAGCGGTATTAAGCCTTGGCCTACTTGTAAGCGGGTGTAGTGCAGGTGCCGACAAAGATGAAAAAGTGGTTGAGAAATCGGGGAAAGCAAAAGAGCAAGCAATCGTCCCGAATTACTCTATTTCGGATGAATATTATAAGACGACTATTCCATTTGAGGGAGGAAACGCACGTGGCTTAGTTGTGCAAGGAGTAAGTAATCGTCTTGATATAGATGAATTTGAAACAGGATTAATGCGTATTGCGAAAGAATCATTTAGTACGAAAGATAATGTTTTCAAAGGCGGAAAATCCCTAACAACTCAGTATATACAGATGCTTGTTAAAAGAAAACGTACAGATGCAGAACAAAAGGAACTAGAAGATACATTAAAAAAAGATGCGGTTAAATTCCCGAACATAGGGTTAAATCCTGCATTAGGTACAGGATCCGAATCATTAGAAGTGAAAAATAAAAAAAATCCAATATATATTTCAAATATTTTAGAGCATGATTATTATGTGAACAAAGGCGAAAAAAATGAGCGTAGTGGCATTGTAGTTGGATTAGCGATGAATTCGGTTCATTATTATGAGGAAGAGCATGGGTACCCGCGTGAGGCTGCAATTTCGAATGAAAAGATGTTAGCTGAAGGGAAAAAAATGGTGCCAGAAATCTTGAAAGTTATGCATCAACAAGATCCTGAAACAAAAAACCTTCCGATAACATTTGCAATTTATCGTCAGGCTCCGAAGTCCTCACTCGTACCAGGGAACTTTGTTTCTTATGCGAATGTTGAAAAAGGTAGTGAAACCGTTGAGGATTGGAAACAAATTAATGAGAAATATTATTTGTTCCCATCTGAACAAGCGAAAACAGATAATAAACGTGAAGACTTGGCGAGAGTATCAAACTTCAAGGCAAAATTAAGCGATTATTTCCAAGGCGACTATACAGCTGTTATCGGGACTGGTATGTATAGAGACGATGAATTAAGAGAAATAAAGCTCAATATTCCTGTCCAGTTTAATGGGAAAGCAGAAATAATTGGCTTTACACAATATGTAGCTGGGCTTGTTATGGAATACTTCCCGAATTATATGAAAGTACAAGTAACGATTAAATCTGTAGAACGTCCAGAAGCGATTATTATACGTGAAGCGAAGCAAGATGAACCGTATGTGAAAATTTTAGATTAAGTAGAAGGGCCGTTCCTTTATGGAACGGCTTTTTTTCTTGGTTAATTTTGTTATAATTTAAAATGTTATAAATAATGGGGTAAGGGGTAAAGGGCATGGATGAATTAAGTTTTCAAGTCATTATTTTATTAATTGCATTCGGTTTTTTAGCAGCTTTTATTGATTCAGTTGTTGGTGGTGGTGGATTAATTTCGCTTCCGGCACTTATGTTTGTTGGTTTACCACCAGCTTCGGCAATTGCAACGAATAAATTAGCTGCAACGATGGGGACGTTTACGAGTGCGATTTACTTTATTCGATCGGGAAAGGTTGATTTTAAAATTGTAGGAAAGTTAATCCCGTTAACTGTTATAGGAGCGGTCGCAGGTGCTTTAGTAGTAAAGTTTATTCCGCCGGATATTTTACGTCCGTTAGTGCTTGTGATGTTGGTGTTTATTGCCATTTATATTATTGCGAAAAAGGATTGGGGAAGTGTATCTACCTATAAGAAGATGACGAAAAGAAAAACATTAATATTTTTCTTTGTTATTTTAATGATAGGGTTTTACGATGGATTTTTTGGACCAGGAACAGGATCCTTTTTAATTTTTGCATTTTTATTAATTGGTTTGGATTTTATTCAAGCGGCAGCATCTGGAAAACTTTTGAATTTTGTTAGTAATATCGTATCGTTAATCACTTTTTTATTTTTAGACATAATTCATTTTGAATACGGTATTATTATGGGATTATCAATGATTTTTGGCGCTTATTTTGGATCGAAGTTTGCAGTTCAAAAAGGTGTTGGATATGTAAGGACTTTATTTTTGTTAGTAACTATTTTATTGATTAGCAAAAACGTTTTGGAATATACTCATATTTTGTAGAGTTATACATTTGTATAACTCTGTTTTTTTATTATATTTTAAAAATTAATTAATTTTTAAAATATAAGTCTAGGAATATTTGAATAAATCTAAATTATCGTGTAGAATAATGTTGTAAAATGTAAACGTTTTTCTAAGGGGAGGCTAAAAATAATGGTAGTAGCATACAAACATGAGCCATTTACAGATTTTTCAGTGGAGGCTAACAAATTAGCGTTTGAAGAAGGTTTAAAGAAAGTAGAATCTTATCTTGGGCAAGACTATCCATTAATTATTGGGGGAGAAAAAATCACTACAGAAGACAAAATTGTTTCTGTAAACCCTGCAAATAAAGAGGAACTTGTTGGTCGTGTTTCAAAAGCAAGCCGTGAGTTAGCTGAAAAAGCAATGCAAGTAGCGGATGAAACATTCCAAACTTGGAGAAAATCAAAGCCAGAAATGCGTGCAGACATTTTATTCCGTGCTGCAGCGATCGTTCGTCGTAGAAAACATGAATTCTCTGCTATTCTTGTAAAAGAAGCAGGTAAACCATGGAATGAGGCAGATGCTGATACAGCAGAAGCAATCGACTTTATGGAATATTATGGTCGTCAAATGTTGAAATTAAAAGACGGAATTCCAGTAGAAAGCCGTCCAATTGAATATAATCGTTTCTCTTACATTCCATTAGGAGTAGGTGTTATCATTTCTCCTTGGAATTTCCCATTCGCAATTATGGCAGGTATGACAACAGCTGCTTTAGTTTCTGGTAACACAGTATTACTAAAACCAGCTAGTACAACTCCTGTAGTAGCAGCGAAATTCATGGAAGTATTAGAAGAAGCTGGCTTACCAGCTGGCGTAGTAAACTTCGTACCAGGTAATGGTTCTGAAGTTGGTGACTACTTAGTAGATCACCCTCGTACACGTTTCATTAGCTTCACTGGATCTCGTGATGTAGGTATCCGTATTTATGAGCGCGCAGCGAAAGTAAACCCAGGCCAAATTTGGTTAAAACGCGTTATCGCTGAAATGGGCGGTAAAGATACAATCGTTGTTGATAAAGAAGCAGATCTTGAATTAGCAGCTAAATCTATCGTTGCATCAGCATTCGGATTCTCAGGACAAAAATGTTCTGCATGTTCTCGTGCAGTAATCCACGAAGATGTATACGATCACGTATTAAATCGTGCTGTTGAATTAACGAAAGAATTAACAGTTGCTAACCCAGCTGTATTAGGTACAAACATGGGTCCTGTTAATGACCAAGCTGCATTCGATAAAGTAATGAGCTATGTTGCAATTGGTAAAGAAGAAGGTAGAATTTTAGCAGGTGGCGAAGGAGACGATTCTAAAGGCTGGTTCATCCAACCAACAATCGTTGCTGACGTTGCAGAAGATGCTCGTCTAATGAAAGAAGAAATCTTCGGACCAGTAGTAGCATTCTGTAAAGCAAAAGACTTTGACTATGCACTTGCAATTGCAAACAATACAGAATACGGTTTAACAGGAGCAGTTATCTCTAACAACCGTGATCATATTGAAAAAGCACGTGAAGACTTCCACGTAGGTAACTTATACTTCAACCGTGGATGTACTGGTGCAATCGTAGGATACCAACCATTCGGTGGCTTTAACATGTCTGGTACAGACTCTAAAGCTGGTGGTCCTGACTACTTAGCGCTTCACATGCAAGCAAAAACTACTTCTGAAACTTTATAAGAAATAGTAGAAGAGATCTTCGCAGTCTGCGAAGATCTCTTTTTTTGAAAAATTTTTTATATGTGGATTAACATAGTAATCAGTAGAAAAACTAATAAAGTAATAAGGTTTACTTCAGCAAAATGAGGTATATTTATATTTGCTGAATAGATTCTCTTTAAAGATAAGAAAAGTAGGTGAACAAAGTGGGAAAATATCAATTGGATTACAAAGGTCAGGTAGCTGTCGCGAAGTTTCATGAAAAACAGACGCCTGTCAAATTTGATAAAAAGCAGCAAATTGAAAAATTGCGTGCGGAGTATTTGAAAAAGAAACAAAAACAAACAGATAAATAATAGGAGAAATTAGTTAATTTGCATTAAAAAACACTTACCATATATTACTATTTGGTAAGTGGAACTAGCTAAAACCTATTCATATCGGGATAAACATGTAAATAGAAATAAAACAATGAGAAAAGTTGACTTATTAGTCACATTTTTTTGTATTCATTTTAAGGATTTCCTGTATAATACAATTTGAAAGAAAATCTATGGTTTGACAAGAAACACTCTTTTCGGTTTTGCTCACTGAAGAGAGTGTTTTTTTGTAGCTAAAAACTCCTCTGTACTCATTACATTTGCATATACGCCATTTAAACTAGCTAAAATTGTATTATGAATATAAACAGCTGGTATCGTAGCATTCTTAAAAGAAAGATCTTTTGTCGCACAAGCATCATGTATAACAGTACATTGCAAGCCGAAATCAAAGGCAGCCCTTACGGTAGCATCAATACACATATGAGTCATCATCCCGCATATGACGAGGTGCTCAATATTTAAACGTTGTAATTGCTCTAGAAGATCGGTTTCTCGAAAACTATTTGGATAATGTTTGAGTATAACGGTTTCTTCTTTAAGTGGGCGTACGCTTTCATGAATATGTACACCTTCTGTATTGGGTAGGAAAAAAGTAGCGTCCTCTTTTATTGCTACATGTTGGATATGAAAAATAGGTTCGTTTTTCTTTCTAAAGAGCTGTAGTAGCCGACGGGCATATGCGCTTGCTTCGACTGGATTACGTAATTCCATTTTGCCGTGTGGAAAATAATCATTTTGAATATCAATGAGTAAAAGAGCTGTTTTCATATATTTATCTTCCTCCGATTTCATATTCAAATAATGGTATTCAATTAGTAGAGAAGATTATCCTTTTAAAAAATATGCAAGAGGAGAATTTTACATAACTTTAAAGATTACTATTTTTTATTGAATTTTTCATCTGAAAATTTTAATAAAGAAATAATTAATATTTTTCTAAAAAATGTATTGACTCTTATTATTCTGAGTTCTATAATGAGAATTAATTAAACGACAATTAAATCGATACATTCTTATCCAGAGAGGTGGAGGGACTGGCCCTACGATACCTCAGCAACGGGTTTTTTTAATACCGTGCTAACTCCAGCAAGTCTATGAAAGGCTTGGAAGATGAGAAGATGTGAACGAGTACATATAAGTGCTCTCCTTCTTATCTTTATGGTTGATAAGAAGGAGAGCACTTTTTATTTTACCTCGAGAGCTCTGCTTCAAGTTTTCACAGCATATAGGAGGGGGAAAAATGATTTCTTTTAACAATGTAAGTAAAGTATATGAAACAGGTGGGCAATCTGTTCATGCGGTGGAGGATGTAACGTTATCAGTTGAGAAAGGCGAAATTTTTGGCATTATTGGTTTTAGTGGCGCTGGAAAGAGTACGTTATTACGCCTAGTAAACATGTTAGAGAGACCAACGGCAGGAACGATTTCAATAGATGATAAAGAGATTACATCATTATCGACGAAAGAATTACGGAAGCTAAGACAAAGAATCGGGATGATTTTTCAAAGCTTTAATTTATTTAATTCAAGAACAGTATTTGGGAATATTGCTTATCCATTAAAGTTAGCAAAAGTACCAAAGAATGAAATAAAAGAAAGAGTAAATGAATTGCTGAAGTTTGTAGGGTTAGAAGATAAAGCAAACAATTACCCAGAGCAGCTATCAGGCGGACAAAAGCAACGTGTTGGTATTGCTAGAGCACTTGCAACATCACCAGATATTCTTATATGTGATGAGGCAACATCAGCTTTAGATCCAGAAACAACGACAGAAATTCTAAACTTATTAAAGAAAGTAAATCGAGAATATAATTTAACAATTCTTCTTATTACACATGAAATGCATGTTGTGAAAGAAATTTGTCACCGTGTAGCTGTAATGGAGAAAGGAAAAGTTATTGAAGAAGGAAAACTGTTTGATGTTTTCACACAACCAAAAACAAAGACGACTCAAAACTTTGTACGTTCTGTTATTAATGATCATTTACCGGAAAGTGTTTTAGCAAAAATTCAAAATGGTGGTCAGATTTATCGTCTAACATTTACTGGTGAGGAGACAGGACAGCCAGTACTATCATATATCGCAAAAAACTATAATGTCGATGTAAATGTACTGTACGGAAATATTATTGAACTTCAAAATGTGCTATTTGGAAATCTTCTTGTAGAATTGCAAGGTGAACAGAGGGAAATTCAAAAAGCATTACAACATCTAAGACTGCAAGTGCAGCTGAAGGAGGTAGAAGCTCATGCGAGTTGATTGGAGTATATTTTGGCCGCGCATATTAGATGCGACGGGGGATACTCTTTTAATGGTAATTGTAACCCTTATATTTGCTACAATTCTTGGTATACCTCTAGGTTTACTTTTATATGTAACGAGAAAAGGAAACTTTTTAGAAAATAAATGGGTCTTTTCTATTCTTAATATCATTATTAATACAATTCGTCCGATTCCATTCATCATATTCTTAGTAGCTTTAAGTCCGCTAACAAGAAGTGTTATTGGAACAACGATTGGAACGGCGGCAGCAATTTTTCCAATGACGTTAGTTGCAGCGATCGGTATTGCTAGAATGGTTGAAACAAATCTTGTTTCTGTTCCGAAAGGGGTAATCGAAGCAGCTCAAGCGATGGGTGCTTCACCAATTAGAATTGTTTTTGAAATCCTTGTACCAGAAGCGTTAGCGCCATTAATTTTAGGTGTTACATTTATGACAGTTGGTTTAATTGAATTTTCTGCAGTTGCTGGGCTTGTCGGTGGCGGCGGTCTTGGTGATTTAGCAATGACATATGGTTATCAACGTTTTGATACATCAGTTATGTTCGTAACGGTCGTTTTACTTATCATTCTTGTACAGTTAGCTCAAAATTTAGGAAACTACTTTGCGAAAGTCTTTTTACGCAGATCATAAAAAGGAAGTGGGGAAAAGGAAATGAAGAAAATTTTAGCATTTGCATTATCAGCAATTGTAGGAATTTCGGCGTTAAGTGGCTGCTCGGATGCAGGAACAAAAGAGAAAACAGTTCGTATTGGTGTAACTGGAACGGATGGAAACGCTTGGGAAATTGTAAAGGAAAAAGCTGAAAAAGAAGGAATTAAAGTTAAACTGGTTGAGTTCTCTGATTACACAACGCCAAATAAAGCGTTAGCTGATGGAGATATTGAATTAAATTCATTCCAGCATATTGCATTCTTAGAGCAATTTAAAAAGGAGCATAAGCTAGATATTACAGCTGTTGGTACAACGCAAATTGCACCAATGGGTTTATACTCTGAAAAACATAAGAAAGCAAATGAAATTCCAGATGGTTCAGAAATTGCGATTCCAAATGATCCAACGAACCAAGCACGTGCATTAAAACTTCTTGATGCAGCTGGGTTATTAAAGCTTAAAAAAGACTTTGGTCTATTTGGAGATCCAAGCGGCATTGCTGAAAATCCGAAGAAGTTAAAAATTACACCGGTTATCGCACAGCAAACACCTCGTGTATTAAAAGATGTAGCAGCTTCAGTTATTAATAACGGTGTTGCTGGTCAAGCTGGATTAGATCCAGCGAAGGATCCAATTTTCTTAGAAGATCCAAAGAATGAAAATGCGAAGCCATATATTAATATTTTCGCAGCTCGTACGAAAGATAAAGATGATCCAACACTGAAAAAAGTAATTGAATTATATCATTCAAAAGAAGTAACAGATGCAATTAAGAAAGAAACAAATGATGGTTCAATTTCAGTAGATCTTTCACTTGATGAGCTTGAAAAAATCGTAAAATAATGATTGGGTTTAATGGACTAACAGAAGGAACCCCTCCGCTGTTAGTTCGTTCAACATATAATCTACTTAACAAACAAAACAAACCCTAATTCTGTACCTTCCAATTCTGTATAACATAGAATCCAATGTTTGTTAAGTAGAGTAATGGACCAGGAGTTTTCCTGGTCTTTTTTATGGATGAAAGTAGCTAGCGAATAGTAAGGTAATCCAAATTATAATAGGATAAGAAAATAAACTGAAAGCGAGTGTAATTAAGAATTTATTTTTATGAATTAAGTGTTTTTGGGATGAAAAAAAGAAAATAGAAAAGATGGCAATGAAAACTGCGGATATTACGCCAGGGTTATAAGAACGGTAAATGAAAAATAAAATAATATGTTGAACAGAGTTGAAGAAAATTGCCCCTTGTATAAAAATAATCCAGTATATAGAAGACAAGATGTTTATTTGATATAGAAAGACGATAAGTAAAACAAAGAGAGTCAATATAGAAATCGCAATGGAAAATTGTTGACTAGTTATAAAAGTAATTGAAAATTGATTAGCAAGATATTGTGGCATTTGGAAAGATTCTTCAAGGTTATGAATGAAAAATAAAAAGGGAATTAGCCAGATTGTAAGAGGAGTAAAGTGTCTTACAGAAAATGTTTTTATCAATTTACATCAGCTCCAATAAAGGTGTAGAAAGCCTATAGGAAAAGGACTTCTACAAGGATATAACTATTCAATTACAATACTTTTTAAATTGCTATTATGTTGTGGTTGTTCGGTAGCATAAGAAGATAGTTCCTCTTGTAAAATATTTAGTATTTGCTTAGCTGATTGCTGGATTGGTGCAGGTAACTCTTCTAATATATGCATACCGATTTTTATTTTTGTACGAATTACCTTCCTTATTAATTCCTCATGCATGCACGACACCTCCAAATCGAATGTTTAGTACATCATCTTCGAATTTTGCTCCTTGAATAGAAAGGTGTGTTAACGTTTTGGGTAATGTGATGTTTCGTTTAACAGAGCCAGCACGAATGATAAGCTCGTCACCTTTTTGATTTAATGCAAGTTCACTTTTGTTAGAGAAGGGAATGGACAGAACGAAAATATACTCATCGCCATCTTTTTTTACATATTGAGTGCGACCGTTAAATTTTACTTCAGTAGGACAATAATCTTTTTTAAATAAAGCATCTCCAACGCGTTCTAACATAGGTAAGCCAACAACTTCTTGTTCAAACATTGGAGCTTCGTAAATAGGAAGCGGATCAAAGCTATTTTGAATTAATGTTTTATATTTCTTTTGAGTATCTTTCCAAGCTTGAAAATAAGGATCGATGACAGTGTTAGGGATGACGCGGTTAATCATAATCGCATCTACGTTATAATCGTATAAATTTAAATACGTAAAGCTACGCTGAGCCTCTTTAATAACCATTTTTTCGGGATTTACAACGATGCGGATACTTGTTACGTCTCGGTTTGATAAAATATCTCTCATTTCTCCAAGTTGTTCAAGTGTATTTGTTAATTCGTCCATAATATCATCGGTTGGAAGGGGGACACCAAGAAGTGGTTGCGCTACAGGGCGAACAACTTTTAAAACTTTTCTTTTAATAGGGAAGAGTTTTTCCATCCACCAGCCGAGCATGTCTGGAAAACTGAGCATGGCTAATGTTTCTCCTGTTGGGGCACAATCAATGATAATAACATCATATGTGTTTTGTTTATAATAATCGAGTACACGAAGTAAGCTAATTAAATCTTCCATACCAGGAAACATCGTTAACTCTTCTGTTGTAATATCATCAGCTGCTTTGGAAGTGAAGAGTAGTGTAATATATTTCTGTAATTTCCCCCAGCCTTTTTCCATCTCATAAATCGTATTAATTTCTTGTGCCCATAGGTTTTCACGAATTTCTAATGGTTCAGAAGATAGTTTTATACCAAATGAATCTCCTAAACTATGAGCTGGGTCTGTGCTCATTACTAAAGTTTTTAATCCTTGTTTTGCGCTTTGAAGTGCAGTTGCCGCTGAAATGCTAGTTTTTCCTACGCCGCCTTTACCTGTATACAAAATAATTCTCATCATTCATATCCCCTTTGTTTCGAGTATCAAATATTACGAGTGGCGAAATAAATGATTGAATAAAAACCCAGCTAGGGTTTTATTCAATCGGAATGTTTTTCATTTTAGGTGTTGAAACCTTTTCTTCTGTTTTTTGTTGTGACGTAGCAATGTGATTCATAATCTTTTGGAAGATTTGTAGTAAAAATGCTTTTTCTTCTTCCGATAATGCTTCGGTCACTAGGTTAAAATAATGGGCTGCATTTTGTTTTACTTCTTGAACGAGCAATACGCCGTTTTCTGTTAAACGAATTAATACAATGCGTCGGTCATTTTCGTCACGGTATCTTTCAATATATCCCTTTTTTACAAGACGATTTACAACACCTGTCGTTGTACTCATCGGTATATCAAGAAGGTCAGCGATTTTTGTCATTGTAATATCTGTATTTCGCTCCATCCAAAGTAAACAAAATACTTCAGTTTTAGAAAGTGTTAAATCTAAGCTTACCCATTCTTCAGGATAGAAAAGTTTCTTGGCATTATCTAGCAGTAAGTCTAAAAAATGTTCGTATTGCAACAATTAATTCCACTCCCGTATATTTCGAGTTTCGTAATATTTATTTTTATTTTATGTAGAATTGAAATAAATGTAAATGATTTTAATTGTTTTTTCGGATTAAACAGAAAATTCATCTTAAAATATTATTCTTTTATGAAAGATTTATAAATATAAAACTAGAATTTACATAAAAATTCATCATAGTAAATATACTTATCTATAATAGATGTACAGCTAACGAGGGGGAGAACGATGAGAAGACGTAATACGCAAGCGTTCACGTTTTTAGCATGGACTTCATTTGTTTGCGCGCTTTCAGGTATGCTAATTGGAATTTATACGCTAGATGAAACGCTTAGTGTAAAAGGATATTATTTAATTGGAACATTATTTTTAACGATGTCTTGTTTTGTATTACAAAAAACAATTCGTGATAATGAAGAAGATAACGAGAGATTTCCGAAAAATAAACCGTTAGATAAAGAGTAAATCGTAAAGAAAGGCGTTTGCCTTTCTTTTTTTATGTAAAAATGCTGTAAGTGCCGTGTGTTGACTTGCTTGAAGTACTGAAAATTTGGTATCATCAATAGTATTGTAGATTGAACGATATATTATGGAGGTGGCCTAGCCGTGTCAAGAATTTCCGTTGAGAATGTAAAGCACGTAGCACATTTAGCACGTCTTGCAATTACTGATCAAGAAGCAGAAAAATTTCAAAAACAACTAGATGCAATTGTTACATTTGCAGAACAGTTAAATGAATTAGATACAACAGATGTAAAACCAACAACTCATGTATTAACTATGAAAAATGTTATGCGTGAAGATGTACCAGAAAAAGGTTTACCAGTTGAAGAAGTATTAAAAAATGCACCGGATCACAAAGATAATCAAATCCGTGTTCCAGCAGTATTAGAATAGAGGAGGGGAATTTCGATGTCATTATTTGATCATTCAGTATCAGAGTTACATAAGAAATTAAACAACAAAGAAATTTCCGTTACGGATTTAGTAGAAGAATCTTACAAACGTATTGCGGATGTTGAAGATAACGTAAAAGCTTTTCTTACATTAGATGAAGAAAACGCACGCGCGAAAGCGAAAGAATTAGACGCGAAAATTGGTGCTGAAGATAATGGTTTATTATTCGGTATGCCAATCGGTGTTAAAGATAACATTGTAACTAACGGTCTTCGTACGACTTGTGCAAGCAAAATGTTAGCAAACTTCGATCCAATTTATGATGCGACAGTTGTGCAAAAGCTAAAAGCTGCTGACACAATTACAATCGGTAAATTAAATATGGACGAGTTCGCAATGGGTTCTTCAAATGAAAACTCAGGTTTCTACGCTACGAAAAATCCATGGAACTTAGATTACGTTCCAGGCGGATCTAGTGGTGGTTCTGCAGCAGCTGTAGCAGCAGGAGAAGTATTATTCTCTCTAGGTTCTGATACGGGTGGTTCTATCCGTCAACCAGCTGCATATTGCGGCGTTGTAGGTTTAAAACCAACCTACGGACGTGTATCTCGTTACGGATTAGTAGCATTTGCATCTTCACTTGACCAAATCGGACCGATTACACGTACAGTAGAAGACAATGCATACTTATTACAAGCTATTTCAGGTCTTGACCGTATGGATGCAACTTCTGCTAACGTTGAAGTAGGAAACTACTTAGCTGGTTTAACAGGCGACGTTAAAGGTTTACGCATTGCTGTACCGAAAGAATACTTAGGAGAAGGTGTTGGCGAAGAAGCTCGTGAGTCAGTACTAGCTGCTTTAAAAGTATTAGAAGGTATGGGCGCAACTTGGGAGGAAGTATCTCTTCCACACTCTAAATACGCTCTAGCAACGTATTACTTATTATCTTCTTCTGAAGCATCAGCTAACCTTTCACGCTTTGATGGCGTACGTTATGGTGTTCGTTCTGATAATGTGAATAACTTAATGGATCTTTACAAAAACACACGTAGCGAAGGCTTCGGTGATGAAGTAAAACGTCGTATTATGCTTGGTACATTTGCTCTTAGCTCTGGTTACTATGATGCATATTACAAAAAAGCACAACAAGTACGTACATTAATTAAAAACGACTTTGAAAATGTATTTGCTAACTACGATGTTATTATTGGACCAACAACGCCAACTCCGGCATTTAAAGTGGGCGAAAAAGTTGATGATCCAATGACAATGTATGCAAATGACATTTTAACAATCCCAGTAAACTTAGCAGGTGTTCCAGCGATTTCTGTTCCATGTGGGTTCGGTGCTAACAACATGCCACTTGGTTTACAAATCATTGGTAAACACTTCGATGAAGCGACAATTTACCGCGTTGCACATGCGTTTGAGCAAGCAACAGACCATCATACAAAAAAAGCAAGTCTGTAAGGAGGCGAGCATAGATGAATTTAGAAACAATTATTGGTTTAGAGGTTCACGTTGAGTTAAAAACAAATTCGAAAATTTTCTCTGCGAGTCCAACAGAATTCGGAGCGGAACCAAATACACAAACAAGTGTAATTGACTTAGGATACCCAGGAGTACTTCCTACTTTAAATAAAGAAGCAGTTAACTTTGCAATGAAAGCTGCAATGGCATTAAACTGTGAAATCGCAACAGAAACGAAGTTTGACCGTAAAAACTATTTCTATCCAGATAATCCGAAAGCTTACCAAATCTCTCAGTTTGATAAGCCAATTGGTGAAAATGGTTGGATTGAAATTGAAGTAGACGGTAAAAAGAAACGTATCGGTATTACACGTCTTCATTTAGAAGAAGATGCTGGTAAATCAACGCATACAGCTGACGGCTCATTAGTAGACTACAACCGTCAAGGTATGCCTTTAATTGAGATCGTATCTGAGCCAGATATGCGTACGCCAGAAGAAGCATATGCATACTTAGAGAAGTTAAAATCAATCATTCAATACACTGGCGTATCTGATTGTAAGATGGAAGAAGGTTCCTTGCGTTGTGATGCGAACATTTCCCTTCGTCCAGTTGGACAAGAGAAGTTCGGTACAAAAGCGGAACTGAAAAACTTAAACTCTTTCACTTACGTACAAAAAGGTCTTGAGTTTGAGCAAGCTCGCCAAGAAAAAGAATTATTATCTGGTGGTATCATCCAACAAGAAACACGTCGTTATGATGAAGCAACGAAGAAAACAATCTTAATGCGTGTGAAAGAAGGATCTGATGATTACCGTTACTTCCCAGAGCCGGACTTAGTTGAACTTTACATCGACGATGAGTGGAAAGAAGCAGTTCGTGCTTCTATTCCAGAACTTCCAGATGCACGTAAAGCTCGCTACGTTGCAGAATTAGGCTTACCAGCTTATGATGCACACGTATTAACATTAACGAAAGAAATGTCTGATTTCTTTGAAGCAACTGTTGCAGACGGTGCTGATGCGAAATTAACATCAAACTGGTTAATGGGTGAAGTACTTGCATACCTAAACAAACAACAAAAAGAATTAAAAGACGTTGCATTAACGCCTGCTGGTTTATCTAAAATGGTTCAATTAATTGAAAAAGGTACAATTTCTTCTAAAATTGCGAAGAAAGTATTTAACGAATTAATTGAAAAAGGTGGAGACCCAGAAGAAATCGTTAAAGCGAAAGGCCTTGTTCAAATTTCTGACGAGGGTACACTTCGTAAAGTTGTAACAGAAATTCTTGATAATAATGAGCAATCTATCGAAGACTTTAAAAACGGTAAAGACCGTGCAATTGGCTTCTTAGTTGGTCAAATTATGAAAGCTACAAAAGGACAAGCAAATCCACCGCTTGTTAACAAAATCTTACTTGAAGAGATTAATAAGCGATAATAGTAGTAACTTTTAAAGATTAAGCAGAAAAACACCCGTACATGGGTGTTTTTCTAGGTTAATCAAACGTTTGTTTAAATGAGAGAAAATTATTTAAACAAACGTTTGATTAACTGTCAAAAGTGGAAAAATGTTTGTATAGCAACTATGGTATGATAGTTGCAAAAAGGTGGGAATAATGATAAATCTAGAAATAGAGGTTTTTTCATCTCATGAAATAATAGATAATTATTATTCGTTATATGTAAATTGTTGTGAGGAAATAGATGGACATAAATTTTTTGTCAAATAAAACAAAACCATTGAAATGAATATTTACTTTTGATGGGCTACACGAATCGGGTTCTTACTGCCTGTTTGAGCGAGATAAAAGAAGGATAGGAAGATGAGAGGAGGTAGGCATGGGAATACTGAATAGAAGTTCGGTATGTTCTTTGTCGATACATAAAGAAATTTCCTGTGCTAATAAATGATGAAGCGAGCAAGAATTATTTATAATCCTACTTCTGGGCGTGAGCTATTTAAGAAGAGCTTACCGGAAGTATTACAAAAATTAGAACAAGCTGGATATGAAGCATCTTGTCATGCGACAACGGGTCCTGGAGACGCAACGGTGGCGGCGAGGCAAGCTGTAGAGCGTAAATTTGATGTTGTTATTGCGGCTGGTGGTGACGGCACGTTAAATGAAGTCGTAAACGGTCTAGTTGGTCATGAATTCCGTCCGAAATTTGGAATTATTCCAGTTGGAACGACAAATGACTTTGCACGTGCAATCGGTGTACCTCGTTCTATTGAAGAAGCAGCGGATATTATTTGTGAAGGAAAAACTGTGCCATTAGACCTTGGTAGAGCAAACGATACATATTTTATTAACATCGCTGGTGGCGGTCGTATTACAGAATTAACATATGAAGTACCAAGTAAGCTAAAGACTGTATTAGGACAACTTGCTTATTATTTAAAAGGTATCGAAATGCTACCATCACTACATCCAACATATGTTGAAATTGAGTATGATGGAAAATTACTACAAGAAGAAATTACGATGTTTTTAATTACGAATACTCGTTCAGTGGGTGGCTTTGAAAAGGTAGCACCATATGCATCGATTAACGATGGCTTATTTGATTTATTAGTGCTGAAAAAAGGTTCGATTGCCGACTTAATTAAAGCTGCAACACAAGCGCAGCGTGGTGAACATATTAACAATCCAAAAGTACTATACACACAAGCGAACCGAATTAAAGTGCATTCACCAGATAAACTAATGATTAATTTAGATGGTGAATATGGTGGAGATGCACCGATGGAATTCGAAAATATGTATCATTGTCTGGAACTATTTGTTCCTGAACATCAAGAGGATGCCCTGTAAAGGCATCCTTTTTTATTTATACATATATGAACGTGTCCAAGGAATGGAATCACTAATCCCTTTTGTAAATACAAATTGATGTAAATCAATGTTACCAGTATAAAACGAAGCTGCACAAGCATTTAAATACAAGCGCCACATACGAATAAATCGCTCATCTTTTGTTTTACGTATTTCATCTAGTGTATTTTCAAAGTTTTCTGCCCAGTGTTGAAGTGTTTTACCGTAATGTCTGCGCAAGCTTTCAACATCAACTATAAAGAAATGCTGATTAGTTATGTTAGTAATTAATTCATTAACGGCGGGGACGTATCCACCAGGAAATATATATTTCTCAATCCAACTATTAGTAGCGCCCTCTGTAGGAGAAGTAATACAGTGAAGAACGGAAATACCACCATCATTGAGTAATGCATTGACCGTTTCAAAGTACTCTGTAATGTGATCTTTCCCGACATGTTCAATCATACCTACACTAACAATTTTATCAAACTTTCGCTCGTGAATATCACGATAATCGAGTAAATTTACTTCAACTAAATCTGTGAGATTTTCTTTTTCGATTCTTTCTAGAGTTTTTGCATATTGTTCTTCACTTAATGTGACTCCCGTTGCTTTCACACCATATTGTTTTGCGGCAGCTGTAATGAGTTCACCCCATCCGCAACCAATGTCTAGCAAAGTATCTCCTTTTTGAAGGTTTAACTTTTTTAAAATATGATTTACTTTATTATGTTGAGCAGCTGTTAAGGAATCGGTTTCATTTTGGAAATATGCACAAGAGTATGTCATTGTTTCATCTAGCCATAATTTATAAAAATCGTTCCCAATATCATAATGATAGGCGATATCTTCTTTATTTTTTCGTTTTGAAAAATTCCATCTGCTTGTAAGGTATTGTAATTTGCTATTACCTAAAAAACTGTCTTTGTTTTTATAAATAGACTCAATCGCTTTTTCAAGGTTACCCTCTATTTCAATATCTCCATTCATATAAGCTTCACCAAATGCGATGGAGGGATTTTTTATTATCTCTTTTTTGGCAAGAGGTTTGTGGAATGTAATATGAAATTGAGGATTCCCTTCACCGTACTGTACAGTGTTTCCATCCCAAAGTGTAATTTGAACAGGATCTAAAAACAGATTTTCTAATGTTTTCTTATAAAATATTTCTTCAACCATATATAAACATCTCCTACTAAAAAAAGAATTAGGAAACTATCATGATAGTTAATGAGGTTAAGTAATTAGCTAATTTTCAATAAGATGAGAGTAATTTTACGCTTCTGTTACGTAATAGTCAAACAATCCGGTTTGTATTGTAAATTGGAAGTTAGTTTGATTTTCATGGTATTTTTACAATTCGTTTATTTTATATCCATACTTTATTGATACAATGGAGGAGATAAGAGACGAGAGGTGGGGTGTTATGGAGAAAGTAAAAGCAATACTATTTGATAAAGATGGGACATTAATGGATTTTCATTCAATTTGGATAAAAGTGGCTGAAGAACTTGTGGCTGAATGTATAAAATTATACCAACTGCCACAATCAATGCAGCCGACTTTATTAAAAGAAATCGGTGTGGATGGGGTATTTGTTCACCCACGTAGCGCAATAGCGGCAGGAACAAGCCTTGATGTGGCAAAGGGGCTTTGTAAGTATATTACGTCATCTAAGGAAGAGGAAATGCATGAATGGGTAAGTGAAAAACTGTTTGCCCTTATGTACGAGCATCGTTCTTACATGAAAATGACGGCAGATTTACCGAGAATTTTACAAAGCTTAAAGGATAGAGGATTTATTTTAGGTGTTGTTACAGCTGATGATTTCGCACCGACAGAATTATTTTTAAAACAGTATCAATTAGAGACCTTTTTTGATTATGTTGTAGCTTCAGATACATTTGCGGCACAAAAACCCGATAAAAGAATTATAGAATCCTTCTGTGAGAGGTTTCATTTAAAGGCATGTGAAGTAGCGGTCGTTGGGGATACACCGACTGATTTATATTTAGCGAAAAATGGTGATTGCTATGCAATAGGAGTACTATCTGGTACAGGGAATCGTCAAACATTAGAACCACTTGCGGATTTAGTAGTACAATCTGTTGGGGACTTTATTTCGCATTCAGGTGAGCTTGTTTGGGAACAAGGAAAGTCTAGTGTGTAAGAAAAATAAGTCTATAAAGACTCGTTTTGAGTCTTTATAGACTTATTTTTTATGACGAAATAGATGAATACTAGAAAAGAATATTGGCATACATTTTGCAATGAAAAGAGAAAACAATGTAAAGAAAAGGATGGGGTACGTAATGAGTATAAAAAAATTTGCTAAAGTAAATGAACAAATTCCTGGACCGAAAGCAGCGTCTTTACTAGAACGCCGCCAAAATATAGTACCAAAAGGAGTAAGTAACGGCATCCCAACGTTTGTACAATCTGCAAATGGTGCTCTTGTTACTGATGTTGATGGTAATCAGTACATTGATTTCGCTGGAGCGATAGGAACAATTAACGTAGGACATTGTCACCCAGCTGTTAAAGAAGCGCTCCATAAACAAGTAGATCAATACATTCATACTGGCTTTAATGTCATGATGTATGAGCCATATATTGAATTAGCAGAAAAACTTGCGGCATTAGCGCCGGGAAGTTTTGATAAGCAAGTACTATTTTTAAATAGTGGTGCAGAAGCAGTCGAGAACGCTGTGAAAATCGCTCGTAAATATACAAAAAGAACTGGTATTATCGCATTTTCTAAAGGATTCCACGGGCGTACATTAATGACAATGACGATGACAAGTAAAGTAAAACCATATAAATTTGGATTTGGTCCATTTGCGCCTGAAGTCTATAAAGCACCATTCCCGTACGAATATCGCCGCCCAGAAGGATTAACGGGAGAGCAGTACGATAACTTTATGATTGAAGAGTTTAAGAATTTCTTCGTATCAGAAGTAGCACCAGAAACGATTGCAGCCGTTGTAATGGAACCTGTTCAAGGGGAAGGTGGATTTATCGTCCCAAGTAAGAAGTTTGTGCAAGAAGTACGCAATATTTGTTCAGAACACGGCATCTTATTTGTAGCGGATGAAATTCAAACTGGATTTAGCCGTACAGGAAAATATTTCGCCATTGATCATTATGATGTCGTTCCGGATTTAATTACGGTATCTAAATCATTAGGTGCTGGTGTACCGATTAGTGGTGTTATTGGGCGCAAAGAAATTATGAATGAGTCTGCACCAGGAGAACTTGGTGGAACGTATGCAGGAAGCCCGCTAGGATGTGCGGCAGCATTAGCAGTACTTGATGTAATAGAAAAAGAGAATTTAAATGATAGAGCGATAGAATTAGGAAAAGTCGTAATGAACCGATTCGAAGAGATGAAAAATAAATATAATTGCATCGGTGATGTGCGCGGTTTAGGAGCAATGTGTGCATTTGAGCTCGTTCAAGATCGTAAGACGAAAGCACCTGATAAAACGTTAACAGCTAATTTATGCGCAGAAGCAAATAAACGTGGCTTACTTCTACTATCAGCAGGAACATACGGTAATGTTATTCGTGTGCTAATGCCATTAGTGATTACAGATGAGCAACTGGAAGAAGGATTAACAATCATTGAAGAATCGTTGCAAGTCTGTTATGAGAAAGCAAATATTGCTCGTGTTTAAAAGTTAAATAATAAAACAGCAAACATTCTAGCTGACTCTATATAAAATGCAGAAAATTCACTTTATAATAAAGGTAGTGAAGTGAATCGACGGATTGGAAGTTAGGGGTGGCTAGGATGGTTGCAGAAAAGGAACGAGTGTTAATGGATTTACAAGATGTATTTGAATATGCGTTTGACGAAATTTTTGTGACGGACGAAAAGGGAATCGTTGTACGTGTAAATAGTACATGTGAAAGGCACTATCAATTGGCTGCAAAAGAGTTAGTAGGTAAACATGTAAAAGAATTGCAGAAAGATGGTATCTTTTACCCATCAGCAACGTTAGAAGTAATTGAAAAAAAGAGGCCAATCGAACTAGTTCAGACGACAAAATCAGGAGAGTATTTACACGTTCGTACAAGGCCTGTTTTTGATGAAGAGGGCAATTTAAGAAGAGTAATTAGTTACTCTCGTGATCTTACAGAACTCTATCAATTACGTCAAAAGGTAGAAGAAATGGATAATCAGTTAAAAACATATAAAAAAGAATTGAGAGAAACATATGAACATGAAGGACTTATTTTTAAAAGTATCGCTATGCAAAAAATAGTCGAGACAATCAAGAAAGTATCCGTGGTAGATAGTACGGTTCTCGTTTTAGGTGAGACAGGAGTAGGAAAGAGTCGATTGGTGCGTCATTTACATGAAGTGAGTAACCGGAAGAATGAAAGTTTCTATGAAATTAACTGTGCGGCATTGCCGACAAATTTAATTGAATCAGAGCTTTTTGGATACTCAGGCGGATCCTTTACAGGTGCGAATCGTGAAGGGAAAAAGGGACTATTAGAATCAGCGCATAAAGGAACGCTATTCTTAGATGAAATTGGCGAAATGCCGCTTGAAACTCAAGCAAAGCTTTTGCAAGTGTTGCAAGAAAAAACGTTTCGCCCTATAGGCGGAAGAGAATTAAAAAAGGTGGACGTTAGAATTGTAGCGGCAACAAATAGAGATTTAAGTATGATGGTGAAACAAGGAACATTTCGGAAAGATTTATATTATCGTCTGAATGTCATTCCCATTGTAATCCCGCCACTACGGGAAAGAACAGAAGACATTTTGCCACTTATTTATCATTATTTACAACACTTTAACGAGAAATATGGTAGAAATGTAAAATTAGCGCCTAGCACATTACAAATGTTTGTTGGTTACCCGTGGGAAGGAAATAATAGAGAGATTGAAAATGTGATTGAGCGAATTGTTATAACTGCCGATGATATCGTTACGATAGAAGATTTACCAATAGCGATGCAAGAATCAACGGTTGAACAGTCCGGTCAAAGTCTCTATAAAATGTTAGAAGAAGTAGAACGGAATATTATTTTGAAAGCATATAAAACATATGGATCGAGTTATAAAGTAGCGGAGTTTTTAAAAATAAGTCAATCTGCTGCGACTAGGAAAATAAAGAAACTTATAGAGGAGGAAGAGAATATTGGATAAAAAAGCGACGTTTGTAAATGTAGAGAAAAAGGCGATGTATATAAATGGTGAGTGGATTACATTGCAAGAGCAAATCGAAGTAAATAATCCAGCAACGAAGGAAATATTTGCGACTGTACCAAAGGGCGGGGTAACAGAGGCAAAGCAAGCTGTTGATGCTGCGCATGAAGCTTTTAAATTATGGTCTAAGTTAACAGCGGCAGATCGTGCAGCGAAATTAAAAAAATGGTTCACACTTATTGAGGAAAATAAAGAAGAGATTGCAGCGATCATGACGAAAGAACAAGGAAAGCCCTTTGCAGAAGCGCTTGGTGAAGTGAATTATGCAAATAGTTTTGTTGAATGGTATGCAGAAGAAGGAAAACGCGTATATGGTGAAATGATTCCTGCTTCTCATCCGAATAAACGTATTTTAGTCATGAAGCAACCAGTTGGCGTTATGGCAGCTATTACGCCTTGGAACTTCCCGGCTGCTATGATTACGAGAAAGGTAGCTCCGGCGCTTGCAGCAGGATGTACAGCGGTTGTAAAACCTGCAAGTCAAACGCCGTTAACTGCGTTAAAATTAGCTGAATTAGCTCATGAAGCAGACATTCCAAAAGGCGTAATAAATATTGTAACAGGTAGTGCGAAAGCAATTGCTGATACGTGGATGGAGGATGGGCGTGTTCGAAAAGTGTCCTTTACAGGATCAACGGAAATTGGGAAAGAGTTAATGGCTAGTGCGGCACAAACGATGAAAAAGGTTTCACTTGAGTTAGGCGGTCACGCACCGTTTATTGTTATGAATGATGCAGACTTAGATAAAGCAGTAGAGGCAGTAATCGGTTCGAAATTCCGTAACGCAGGACAAACGTGTATATGTACAAACCGAGTATTTGTTCAGGAAGAAGTTTACGAAGTATTCGCAGAGAAGTTTCAAAAGGCAGTAGGGAAGTTGAAAGTAGGAGATGGTTTCGGTGACGGAACGACTGTCGGACCACTTATTGATGAGAATGCAGTTTCAAAAGTACAAGAACATATTGAAGATGCTATTCAAAAAGGTGGAACAGTTTTATATGGTGGCCAAAAGGTTACAGAGCTAGATGGACACTTTATTCAACCAACTGTAATTGGATTAGCGAATGATACGATGCTTTGTATGAATGAAGAAACATTTGGACCAGTTGCACCTGTTGCGAAATTTAAAACGGTTGAAGAAGTAATTGAACGTGCGAACAATACGCCATACGGTTTAGCAGCGTACATTTTCACGAAAGACATTAGCCAAGCATTCCAAATTAGTGAAGCACTAGAGTATGGTATTATCGGTTTAAATGATGGCCTCCCATCAGTTGCACAAGCGCCGTTCGGTGGCTTTAAAGAGAGTGGCATTGGTCGTGAAGGTGGTCATTTCGGTATCGAGGAATATTTAGAAATTAAATATATTTCATTAGGACTATAAGTAGTATACTAGAATCTCTATAAGGTAACAGAGAAGGAGATTCTAGTATGGTATATTGGCTATTATTACTTGTAACAATTATTTTTGAAGTAGCTGGAACAATTGCGATGAAATTATCAAACGGTTTAACAAAGCTCATTCCAAGTGTACTTATTTTTGTATTTTACGGAATTTGTTTCAGCGTGTTCGCCATCGTTGTAAAAAAGATTCATTTAAGTATTGCTTATGCAATTTGGTCTGGTGTTGGGACGTTACTTATTACGATTATTAGTGTGTACTTTTTTAAAGAGCACATTAGCCTATTCCAAGCATTTTGTATTCTTTTCATCGTGTTAGGAGTAATTGGGCTTAAGGTTTCATCTGCATCATAAAAGGCTATCTTCCAGTGTGGAAGATAGCCTTTTGCTTTTATTAAAACGCCCAATTACCTTTACGGAAGATTGGTTCATGTCTGCCATCAGCTGTAATGCCGTCGATATCAAGCTCAGCTGATCCAATCATGAAATCTTCGTGTGTAATACTAGCGTTTGCGCCATTTTCAGCAAGTTCTTCTTTAGACATCGTTTTTCCGCCAACTAAGTTAAATGCATAAGCATTTCCGATTGCAAGGTGGCAAGATGCGTTTTCATCAAATAGCGTGTTGTAGAATAAAATATTTGTGTTTGAAATTGGTGAATCATGAGGTACTAAAGCTACTTCGCCTAAGAAGTGAGAACCTTCATCTGTTTCTACTAAATGTTTTAAAGCTTCTTCTCCAACTTCAGCTTTATAATCTACGATACGTCCGTTTTCAAATGTTAACGTGAAGTTATCGATAATGTTACCTGCAAATGCTAACGGTTTTGTACTAGATACTTGGCCATTTACACCTGTTTTAAGTGGCATTGTAAACACTTCTTCAGTTGGAATGTTCGCCATAAATGGTACGTTCTTTTCATTTAAGCTACCAGCACCAGCCCATACATGTTTTTCTGGAAGTTCGATCGTTAAATCTGTTCCAGGACCTGTATAGTGAAGAGCTTTATAATGCTTTTCGTTTAAGTAATCAACTTTTGTATGTAATGTTTTATCGTGTTCTTTCCATGCTTCCACAGGATTTTCTAAATCAGCACGAGTAGCTTTGAAAATAGCATCCCATAGTTTTGCTTCTTGTTCTTCTGGTGCAACGTCAGGGAATACTTTCGCAGCCCATTCTTTCGTAGGAACAGAAATGACACACCAGCTTACTTTATCAGCTTGTACGTAATCACGGTATACTTTCATTGCTTCACCAGCTACTTTATGAGCTGTTGCGATACGCGTTGGTTCTACACCTTTTAATAAATCAGGGTTTTCTGCATAAATAGACATAAATGCAGCGCCTTCTTTTGCTAATTCTTCACGAGCGTGTGCTTTCCAAGATGGAAACTCAGCGAATGCTTCTTCAGGAGCTAGATCGAACTTTAAGCGTGTTAACGTCTCATCATTCCAATCCACATATACGTGTTTTGCACCAGATTTATATGCTTTTTCTGTAACGAGGCGTACAAATTGTACAGCTTCAAGAGGTGCGCTAATTGATAATGTTTGTCCTGGTTGAATATTAACACCAACATTGACTGCAAGGGCAGCATATTTCTCTAACGTTTGTTCAAATGACATATGTATAATCTCCTTTAATTTGAAAGATTTCTTACTATATATAATACAAGAAAATTCAAAAAATATATATAAATATAGCGTAAAAAGAGAGCTCAAAATATATTGAGCCCTCATCGTTATTTAATCGAAGAAGCAAACTGTTCTACGGTCGTCGTATGGTGTATGCGAACACGCTTCATTTTTAACAATTCATCGGGTTCACCTTTTGTAATGAATTTTCCGGATTTTGTTGTCGTCGCAAATTGATAATACTTCTTCGTTTCTGCAACAACCTTATCATCTACATGACCGAATGGATAAGCAATCGCGATAACAGGCTTACCTGTTATTTTTTCTAGCTTTTCTTTTGAACCTTTTAACTCTTCCTCATAGTTTGTAATTTTCGGTAAGTCTGCATGTGTTGCAGTATGAGATTGCACCGAGAAAATGCCGGAACCAACCATTTCTTTTATTTCAGAAGTAGACAATGCTCCTTCTACATCAACGTTATCAACAATCATATATTCTGTTGCCGCCGGTTTAAACGTATCGTCTTTTAGCTTTTGTAAAACATGAAATGCATTCATATTATTGTTCATACCATCATCAAATGTAACAAAGATAGGTTTATTTACTTTATTTATATCGCCCCAGCGTTCAAACGTTAACAGTGTATAACCATTGTCCTTTAAATATTTCATTTGGGCTTCAAAGTTAGCAGGTGATACGAATAAGTCTTTAATACCTTGACCGTGATAATCATCGATTGCATGGTACATAAGAACGGGAACCTTTTGCTCGAAAGTAATAGCAGATTTTGTGAGTGGAATGGTTTTCCCATCTTCTTTTATGCCTATTGCTTCAATTTGAAACTCACCACGTTTTCCTTCAAATTCTTTTATATCAAAAGGAAGTGTAAACTGTTTCTCCTTTTCTTTAGAAGAAAAAGATTTAGTGTGTTCCTTTCCATCAGCAGTACGCCAAATTTTATATTGTACTTCAGTTAAAGCATCTTTTATATCTGTCATATGGATGGTAGTATTTGTAGCTTCGTGTGTAATAGGCTGATAAGAAATTTTCCCTTGTTCTTGTACGGTCACTTCTTGTTTCTTAGTCTCTTGAACCTTTTTCTCTTTTTTAGGATCTTGGTTTACATTGTTAGTATTACATCCTGCTAGAATGGCAGATGTACATAAAGCGATTGCTGCGTATTTTCTCATGAAATCACCTTCTATTGTGTATTTACATTAAAATCCCCACCGCTGTAAGAGCGGTGGGGACATACCCTTGTTCATCATAACATTTGAGGAAAATGGATGGAATGAGAAAAGTAACAATAGATAAAAAAATCACCTTACTTCAACGAGTAAGGTGATTTTGTATCAAATAAACAATCCAGCGATTGTTGCAGATAAAATAGAAGCAAGTGTTGATGCAAATAGCATTTTCCAACCAAATTTCGATACGACGCTTCCTTGTTTCTCAGAAAGAGCACGAATTGTACCAACGATCGCGCCAATTTGGCTAATACTTGCGAAGCTAATTAAGAATACTGTAACGATTCCAACTGTACGTGGAGATAATGTTGCTGCAACACCTTTTAAATCAAGGATTGCTACAAACTCGTTTAATACAATCTTCGTACCCATAATTCCGCCAGCTGGGATAATATCTTGAGTTGGAATCCCCATTAAGAATGCGAATGGAGCAAGTATATAACCGAAGATTTGTTGTAACGTAACAGCATGTCCCATTGCCCCTGAAGCTGCACTAATTACGTAGTTTACAACTTCCATCACACCGATGAAGGCGATCATTAATGCTGCAACGATACCAGCTACTTTTAAACCATCAAGCGCACCGTTAATCATTGCGCCAATAAAGCTGTCTCCAAATAAAGTACGATCAAATTTCTGAACTACTTCGTCTTCTTTTTTCGTATCAACAGGTGTTAATAACGAACAAACGATTAAGCTTGAGAATAAGTTTAGCGGAAGAGCCGCTAGTACGTATTTTGCATCTAACATCATTACGTATGATGCTGTAACAGAAGCAGAAACTGAGCTCATTGCAGAACAACAAATGATAAACATACGGTTTTTATTGAAATGTTGTAAATCATTTTTAATAACTATTAACGCTTCACTTGAACCGAAGAATACAGAGTTTACCGCATGGAACGATTCAACGCGTGGTAAACCAGTAATTTTTGAAATCGCACCGCCGACAACGCGAACGATGAATGGTAAAACACCTAAATAACTAAAGATAGAAAGTAGTGCTGAGAAAAATACGATAATTAATAGTACGTTTAAGAAAAAGACAAAGTCTCTTTGAATTCCATTAAAGAGAAAATCAACACCTGTCGTACCAAGTTTAATTAGTTTGTTGAAAACTTTACCAATGAAAATAATGATTTGTTGACCAATCTTTGTGCCAAACATAAACCAACCGATTAAAATTTGAAAACCAATCATAATAGCAATTGCACGGAAGTTGATTTTACTTTTGTTGTTTGACAAAGCAAAACATAAACCTAAAACGACAAGAATACCGATAATGCTCATTACATATTGCATGTAGTTGCCCCTTTCAGAAGTTCGTATAAAGTTTGTACATAAAACGCTCGTTGTATTACTAAAAATAAAACAAAGAGGTTTTATGTCATACGTAAGATGTCTGACCTTTTAGAAAAATGAAAATAAAAAAAGACCCATATGGATTCACTTTCATCTATGAGAGAAAGCTAATCAATATGAGTCCTTTTTTGCACATAGGCTAATATTCATTAGTTTTCCCCATAGTCCAGCAATTTAAGGTTGCCGGGTAGAAACTCTCGATCCATATTATCGAGTATATATGAGGTAACATCGTCCGTATTAAATTAGTAGTAGCGTAACATTAACAGAGAACTATCGTCAATAGCTTTTTTTCTTCCAATAGAAAAAGACCATATAAGTATGATAAAATGTAACGCAGTGTTATGAAAAAGAGAGGTCGGAAAATGAGTACAAAAATGACGCCACCAGTTGAAAAAAACGAGTTTATAGATGTAGTATTTGAAGATTTAACACATGATGGTGCCGGTGTTGCGAAAGTAAAAGGCTATCCTATTTTCGTTAAAAACGGATTACCAGGTGAAGAAGCGCAAATTAAAATTATTAAAGTGAAGAAAAACTTCGCATTCGGTCGTTTAATGAAGCTTCATACAGAGAGCCCATATCGTAAAGATGCCGAATGCCCAGTGTACAATCAATGCGGCGGTTGTCAGCTTCAGCATTTAACATATGAAGGACAATTACAAGCGAAAGAAAAACAAGTACGCGACGTTATGCAGCGCATTGGAGGACTAAGCGATGTTCCTGTTCATCCTGTACTTGGCATGAAGAATCCGTGGGTATACCGTAATAAAGCACAAGTACCAATTGGAGAACGTGAAGGCGGACTTGTAGCTGGTTTCTATCGTCAAGGAACGCATGACATTATTAATATGGAATCATGTTTAATTCAAGCAGAAGAAAACGATACATTGATTCAAGAAGTAAAACGAATTTGTGAAAAACACGGTATTTCGGCGTACAACGAAGAGCGTAACAAAGGAACACTTCGTCACGTAATGGCTCGTTACGGACAAGTAACAGGGGAGATTATGCTTGTCTTCATTACTCGTACAGCAGAACTGCCAAACAAAAAAGCAATCATTGAAGAAATTGCTACGAAATTCCCAGAAGTAAAATCAATTGTTCAAAACGTAAACCCGAAACGTACAAATGTAATCTTCGGAGACAAAACGACAGTACTGTACGGATCAGAATATATTTATGACTTTATCGGCGATATTAAATTTGCGATTTCAGCACGTTCATTCTATCAAGTAAACCCAGAACAAACGAAAGTGTTATACGATAAAACGTTAGAATACGCAAAATTAGATGGCAATGAAACAGTAATTGATGCCTATTGTGGAATTGGATCAATCTCCTTATTCCTAGCACAAAAAGCGAAAAAAGTGTACGGCGTTGAAATCGTCCCAGAAGCGATCGAAGACGCAAAGCGTAACGCAGCACTAAACAACATGATAAACGCTGAATTTGGTGTAGGAGAAGCAGAAGTAGTTATTCCAAAATGGTATAAAGAAGGCGTAATCGCTGACACAATGGTCGTAGATCCACCGCGTAAAGGTTGTGATGAGGCACTACTTAACACAATCATCGACATGAAACCAAAACGCGTCGTATACGTATCATGTAACCCAGCAACATTAGCACGTGACTTAAAAGTACTAGAAGAAGGCGGATATAAAACGCAGGAAGTACAACCTGTCGATATGTTCCCGCATACGACTCATGTGGAGTGTGTGGCTTGGCTTAAGTTGGTATAATAGAAAGGCAGTTGATATAGGAAAATCTATACCATCTGCTTTTTGGTTTATTGAGAGTTTTAAATTGCATTCATAGTGAGAGGATTTGAATTTGAAATGATAGATAATTTTTGGCGTGATTTACCACGGCCGTTTTTCGTACTTGCACCAATGGAAGATGTGACAGACGTTGTTTTCCGTCACGTAGTAAGTGAAGCTGGTCGCCCAGACGTATTCTTCACAGAGTTCACAAACTCAGATAGCTATTGTCATCCAGAAGGTATGAAAAGTGTACGTGGCCGTTTAATTTTTACAGAAGATGAACAACCGATGGTAGCACATATTTGGGGAGATAATCCTGAATATTTCCGTCAAATGAGTATTGGTATGGCAGAACTAGGATTTAAAGGCATCGATATTAACATGGGTTGTCCTGTACCGAACGTAGCATCAAGAGGGAAAGGTAGTGGCCTTATTCTACGTCCAGATGTTGCGGCAGAACTTATTCAAGCTGCAAAAGCAGGCGGACTACCTGTCAGCGTAAAAACACGACTTGGCTTTAAAGAGTTAAGCGAATGGGAAGATTGGTTAACGCATATTTTCAAACAAGATATCGCAAACCTTTCTATTCACTTACGTACAAGAGAAGAGATGAGCCAAGTAGATGCACACTGGGAGCTAATTCCGGAGATTAAAAAATTACGTGATCGTATTGCACCAAATACGCTCCTAACGATAAACGGAGACATTCCTGACCGTAAAACTGGGCTGGAACTTGCTGAAAAATACGGTATTGATGGTGTTATGATCGGACGAGGCATCTTTAAAAATCCATTTGCCTTTGAAAAAGAGCCAAGAGAGCATAGCAGTAAAGAACATCTAGATCTTTTAAGACTACAGCTTGATCTTCAAGATCAATATGCTGAAGTACTACCACGCTCCATCACAGGACTACATCGCTTTTTCAAAATTTATGTAAAAGGATTCCCTGGAGCTGCTGAATTAAGAAATCAATTGATGAGCACGAAGTCAACGGATGAAGTGCGTGCGTTGCTTGATAAGTTTGAGGCGAGTGCTAATGTAGTAGAAGGTAGTGAAACGGTATAACTCCCTGAAGTCGAGGGGGTGGATTATATTTATTTAGTTTTAAGTTCTTTTGTAGATTGCAACGGAAAAAACAGTTTTATAAATGTATTGAACTAACCAACATCTTTGTGTTCCCGCGTATACTCTGTATATATGGAGTTTGTGGCTGGCGTGTAGAGATAGTTTGAATAGGCAGATGGAAATCTAGCCCCTGATGGGGAGAGATTTCCATCTGTTTTTTATTTTACATAAGCTGAGTTGTATTATAAGTAAATGAATTTTTTGAGAGTGGAAAATTTTGTGTAGCTTTTAGTAATAACAACGTATGTATCTTGCAATTTAGTAATGAAAATATTAAATGATTATGCAAATAATTCCTATATTAAATCTATAAAAACCATTATAATAGTGAGAAATATGAAATATTTTGTCGAATTAGTAATAAATACATAGTAAAATGATAGTATTTATTGGTTTTAAATAAGGATTAAAATTTGAATATAAATGGATAATTTCAATGAAATGGAGTTCGTTTTTATGTTGAAGGAACAAACGAGGTATTCTCGACTTGCGAATATAACTAAAATGATTAATACAAAGCTGGATTTGCGTGAAGTTTTAGAGCAAGTCACAATAGCAATTTCTGAAGAAATCGTTCAATGCGATTCTGTTGGTATTTATTTGCCGCAGGAAGATGGGACTTTTAGAGGGTATGTAGGAAAACCGGAAGTTATTAATGGATGGACGTTGGATATGCATGTCATTGATACAGACATTGACCTGCTGGCGAAAGAAGTAATTGAAACAAAAAAAGCCATCTATATACCTGATACATCAAAGGATAGTCGGCCAGATCCGAGAGCAGTGGAAGGGTTTCGAATTAAATCTTTATTCGTTCTTCCTATCTCTTTTGAAGAAGAATTATTTGGTCTAGTTTTTTTATTTGATTACGGAATTCCTATGAACTTAACAGAGTCAGAAATTCAAACGGTTGAGGCATATGTGAATATGGCGGCTGTTGCGATTCAAAATGCGAACAATTTAACTCATAAGGTAAACCTTATTGCTGAAAAACAGCTCTTGCTGGATGTGACACGGGACTTATCTATGTGTTCCTCCATGCAGGAAAGTCTTGATACTTGTTTTTCCTATTTAGGAAAAGTTTTAGACAATTATAATATCGGGGTTCATTTACTAGAGCCTTTAGCTAAGAAGAAAATTAGACCGGTGAAGTTAAGTAAGGGTTCAGAATGGACAGAAGAAGATTGGATCAAGACACATGATAAGATAAAATTTGATAAAAGTAATGATAGGGTCACGCAAGAGGTCATTGAAACAAAAAAGCCAATCTGGATTCCAGATGTTTATGCAGATCCGCGCCCAAACCATGATGTTTGCCGTAATTTTGGTATGAAGGGACTCTTTATGTTGCCGTTGGTTTCAATGGGAGAGGTATTAGGACAAATATCTGTGGTCAATCTAGGAGATAGTGATTTTAGTTATTCTGAAGGACAAATACAGCTGTCGCAATCTATTGTCGATGCAACTGCTTCCACGCTATCAAACCTTTTATATATGGAAAAACAGGAAGTTATTATCGAAGAGAGGACCTCAGAAATTACGTTTAAAAATAAGGAACTGGAACGAGTAATAACGGAATTGCAGCAGCTTAGTCGTGAGAAAGAATTGATTCTAAATTCTGCTGGAGAAGGAATTTTCGGTTTAGACCTTGATGGAAATATTACCTTTTGTAACCCAGCTGGTGCCTCCATGTTAGGCTATGATATAAAAAATGAATTAATAGGAAAACCATCCAGTATGGTTTTCAACGGAATTGAAAAAGGAAAGAAAAAGCAGGTGGCATCAGGTTGCGATGAGGACTGGAATCTGTACGATAAAACCGAGCAATTTTTTAGAAAAGATCAATCCAGTTTTCCAGTGGAGTATGTAATTTCCTCTATAAAAGAAGGGACCGAGATTGTCGGAGAAGTTATTACTTTTAAAGATGTAACCCAAAGGAAACAAATGGAGGAAGAAATAAAATATCATGCTTATTTTGATAGTTTAACAGATTTACCTAATAGAGTTCTACTAAAGGACAGGCTAACTCAAGGGCTGACATATGCTCAATTACATGCTGAAAAATTAGCAGTTCTGTATTTAGATTTAGACAGGTTTAAGTTTGTGAATGATACGCTCGGGCATAGCTTCGGTGATTTGCTTTTGCGAGAAGTTGCAAATCGATTAAGTGCTTGTGTTCCTAAAAGTGCTACGGTCTCAAGACAGGGCGGGGATGAATTTACTATCTATTTACCGAATATCAAAAGTGAAAAAGAAGTGTTAAAGGTAGTAAATCGTGTCATTGATTCTTTTTCAAGGCCATTTAATTTAGTAGACAATGAAATCTATATGAAAACGAGTATTGGTATTAGTATATTTCCTGATAATGGTGATACGACTGAAATCTTAGTTAAAAATGCAGACACAGCTATGTACAAATCGAAAGAAATATCAGGAAGTAGCTATCATTTCTTCAGTGAAGGAATGGATACGAGAACTTTTGAAAGTATCAAGCTAGAAAATGATTTGTATAAGGCATTGGAACAAGAAGAACTTGTGATTTATTATCAACCGCAAATAAATGGTAAAACGAATAAGATTGAGGGTGTAGAGGCTTTAATTAGATGGAACCATCGAGAACATGGGATGATACCGCCTGATAAATTTATCCCAATAGCTGAAGAAACTGGATTAATAGTCCCGATAGGTGAATGGGTTCTAAAAGAGGCCTGTAGACAATTAAAGAAATGGCATGATCAAGGTTCCCCATTAATTAGTATGTCTGTGAATTTATCTGCACGTCAATTTGAACAAAGTGATTTATTTGCTATGGTCAAAAATGTTTTAGAGGAAGTAGAGCTATCTCCGAAGTATATACAACTAGAACTCACTGAAAATTTAATTGTTAGAAATACGGAATCAACTTTAAAAACAATGAAGAAATTAAAAGGTTTAGGAATCAACCTCGCTATTGATGATTTCGGGACTGGTTATTCATCTTTAGGTTATTTAAAAAAATTGCCTATTTCAACGTTAAAAATTGATAAATCCTTTGTACAGGATATGACAAAAGATGATGCAGCTATTACGAATACTATTATTACGCTGGCTAAGAATTTGAAACTTGATGTTATTGCTGAAGGTGTTGAGACAAAGGAACAGGTCGAATTTTTATCTGCACGAAATTGTTATTTGATGCAAGGGTATTTTTTCAGCCGTCCTATGGCAGCTGAAGACATCGAAAAACTTTTTTAAATAGAGAAATAAATTAAAAATGAATGGAGCATACACATGAAAGCAGCCCGAAATGTATTAGAATATTTAATAGCTAATGAAGTTAAACATATATTTGGTATCCCAGCTGGTTCTGTAAATGCGTTTTTTGACGAACTTTATGATATGCCTGAATTAACACCAGTCGTAGCGAAGCATGAAGGGGCGGCATCCTACATGGCTGCCGCTTATGCTAAATACACAAATCAGCTAAGTGTGTGTATTGGTTGTAGCGGACCAGGTGCCACAAATCTTGTAACAGGTGCTGCTAATGCTATGCGAGAGCATTTACCTGTTTTATTCATTACAGGTGCCATACCTCTTAGTACGGTAGGTTTGAATGCATCACAAGAATTAGATGTAGAACCAGTCTTCAGGCCTGTTACAAAATATAGCGTTACGGTTAATGATGTAAAGGATGTACTTAAAGAAGTCGCACTAGCAATTGAAATTGCTATATCGGGAGTACCAGGACCTGTACATATTGCGATACCGATTGATATTCAACATGAAAATATAGAAAATGTTGAAATGCCACCACTTCCAAAAAGGCTTCCTATTGTTCCTGACCTAGACAAAATAAAAGAAACAGCTAGAGAATTGGTAAAAAGGGAGAAGGGTTATATTTTTGCAGGACAGGGAATAAGAAACTCTGTTGAGTTATTAATAGAGGTGGCAGAATTGCTGAATTGGCCAATTATAACAACTCCACAAGCTAAGGGATATATCCCTGAGGAACATCCGCTTTTAGTCGGAGTGTTTGGATTTGCAGGTCATGAGGCTGCCTCTGCATTGATTAATGAAGGGGATGGAAAAGCATTATTAATTGTGGGCTCCAGTTTAGGGGAAACTGCGACAAATAATTATAATGGAAACTTAATAAAAGATCGCTTCTCTGTTCAAATGGATTTTGACCAATCTGTCTTCAATCGGAAGTACAAAGTGGATATTCCAATACTAGGCGATATCAATTTAAGTTTATTAATGTTAATAGAAGAATTAAAGGCTTTAGGGTTGCAAAAGGATCGCGCTGAACTTACCGTTGAAAAGAAGAAAGAGGAAGAGAATATAGAGGAATATAATACGAAAAATGTTCTCCTAAACCTTCAAAAATGTTTACCGTCAACTACTAGATATACCATTGATATTGGTGAATTTATGTCGTATGTTATTCATCACATGAAGGTCATAGATTTTGACTCCTATAATATTAATGTACATTTTGGTGCAATGGGAAGCGGAATTGGTTCTGCGATTGGTTCAAAACTGGCTGAACCGGAGCGTCCGGTTGTATGTATTACTGGTGATGGCTGCTTTTTCATGCACGGGTTGGAAATACTGACGGCGAAGGAATATAATTTACCTATTTTATTTGTTGTGATGAATAATGCTCGTTTAGGAATGGTATATCACGGTCATTCATTACAATTCCGTAGAACTCATCCATCCTTTGAACAGGAATCAATCAATATTAGTGCGATGGCTGCAGCTATGGATATACCAAGTTATAGAGTCAATGAATTAGAAGATATCAATCAAGATGTTATAAACAACTTAATGAATGTAAATGGGCCAGCAATTCTAGAGGTTGCCTTAGTCGATAATAATACTCCTCCTATGGGAGATAGAGTTAAATTTTTATCGTCTTTTGGAAAATAAGGTTGTTTTATTCACTAATAAAAAAATCATATAGGGATTTCCTATATGATTTTTTTATAAAGATTGATATGAATTGTGAATTACCTTAAGAATTGTTCCGATGACTTGCCCTTTAAATTCGTCTGGAATTGCTTCTCCAGATGGATTTGAGTAATAGTAACATCCTGCCCTTTCATCGCAAGAGAATCCAAAGTTTGTTAATGATTGCTTTAGGTCCTTCGGCAATTCTTCTAATCCAGTTTGCTCAGTGAAATAGTCAGTAGGAAAAATCTTTACATCGACATCCCCTAATCCAGTATGAACAACAAATAAGTCTTGTTCATCACGAACAACCCACTGATTTTTAGAAAATAAAGAAATTCTTGCCCCTTCTAAAGAGGATATTGCATCTAAGTTAATACCAAAAATTTGATTGATAAGTTGGCGGATTTCTATTCCTGTGGCCTTTCTTCCATAATGGCTGAGGGTAGAATCTATGGCCTTTATAGCAATGTTCTCAGTTGAGGAACCTGATCTTGCCATTATCCATTCTTTTGATAGGACAGGTTTAGTTGTTAAATCAAATTTGAAAATGGACATTACAATGTTACAAATCTCGGTACTGGTTATTTTTCCTTGGTGAGAATCAAGATGTTTGTCCATTAATTCTACTTTGTTCACTCGGTCTGCACCTTTTTCTAACATGTACAACAAACTCCAATCATAAAAGTAAAGTATGTTTTTTTATCAATAACATAGAAAGAGTTTAAAAAATTCTTGCCCTTTCGCTAAAAATATAGACTGGATATTCTCCATTTAACTGAAAGTCCTTAAAATGCTGTTATTCTATTATACTAATTAATACCTGTGTGTTGTTATAAAAAAATTAAGATATATTTTATAGAAAAAAGGAATTAAAAAGCATTCCGATCTCTTCCTAGATTTAATCCTAACTAGCATGAATCCACCTAAGACTACAAAACCTTCCTCTAAAATGTTAAAGTAGTAACTTAACGACATTCATTTATACATGCTAAAAGCATTACTATAATCAACATTTCAGGAGGAAACACAATGGCAATGAGCAACAACGATATATTAAAAAGAGTAAGATATGCTTTAGATATAAAAGATATAGATATGGTAGAAATTTTTAAACTTGGCGGAATGGAAGTAACGAAAGAAGACGTAGTTGATATGCTTACAAAAATAAAGAGAGCGCCTCAGCACGAACCTGAAAACCCTGATGTGGAAGAAGATGAGTACGTAAAAACATGCGATATGATGATGTTAGAGGCGTTTTTAAATGGATTTATTACTTTAAAAAGAGGTAAGCAAGATCCGAAACCAGGGCAACCGGCACCTGTACAAAGCAAAGAAAGTGCGAATAACCTTCTTCTAAAGAAAATGAAAATAGCACTATCTTTAACGAGTGAGGATGTACTTGATATATTAGATAGCGTAGGCGTTACGGTGACTAAGGGAGAACTAGGCGCTCTATTAAGAAAAAAAGGCCATAAAAATTACAAAGAGTGCGGCGATAGATACGCAAGGAATTTCATTAAAGGATTAGCTGTAAAGTATAGAGGATAATGATTCCGTTAAAGCGGTAAATGATATAATAGGTAGAGTAGGGTGTTCGTATCCTACTCTTTTTTATTTGTAAAAATAATATGCTAGGTGATGAAATGGTACATACATATTTAGGCGAAACAATTAATTTTCATATAACTTATAAAAAGAAAAAATCGGTGCGTTTTTTGGTGGATTCTTACGGGAATGTTGAGGTGCAAGCTCCAAAAGGGACACCTGTTGAATATTTAGTCCAGTTGCTAGAAGAGAAGTGGGATTGGATTCAGACAACACGTAAGGAAATGGCGGAGCGAGCGCGTGGACCACAGGAAAAGGATTATGATCAAGGAGAAGGCTTTTTGTATTTAGGAAGTACGTATCCGATACAAATTTCTCAAGATACAAATATTACGCAAGACAATGCAGTGTTTGAAGGGGATAAGCTACATATTTGTGTGAAAGATCTTAAAGATGAGAAAATACAGCAAGCTTTAAAACGATTTTACTATAAGCAGTGTAAGTCATTAGTAGAGAAGAGTATTAAAGCGCATCAAAGTAACTTTAAAACAAAACCACGTTCTATTCGTATTACAGATAGTAGTCGCACGTGGGGTACTTGTGATTCGAATTTACAACTAACCTTCAATTGGAAGCTAGCGATGGCACCACAGCGAGTAATTGATTATGTAGTTGTTCATGAAATGTGTCATATGGTTCATTTAAATCATGATCGCTCTTTTTGGCGTCTTGTCGGGAAGATAATGCCCGATTATAAGGAAATGGAGAACTGGTTAGCGTTATCTAGTTGGAAGATGACGGTTTAGTAGGAGTTCCCAACCCGAGGTATTGTCCAAATGAATATTATTATTTGAATCATATAGAGTTATTAATTTTAAGTGCATTGTGATATTATCAAAAATGTAAATGGATTAAAATGGAATATTATTGTGGTGGGAGTGAGAAAATGCAAACAAACAATGTGAAATCAGTCCTTGAAGCGTGGCGTTTGATAGAGTCATTAAATCCAAGTGAAGTTCCTGGTAAGGAAGAAAAAATAAAAAAGAGTTATTTTAAAGATAATAAAGATAGAAATAGAACACAGTTAATACAACTTGAGGAATATCCGTGGGAAGAAAATCAATTGAAAGATGATGAGAACTATAAAGTGCAATATCAGTACTATATGTCTTGTTTTGAACATTACAAACTAGTTGATTTTATAAGGGGAATTTTAAAGAATAGCGACGAGGTTATTAATAAAGATTATAAAATATTATTTGGCTTTTCTTTTTCTGTAGATGATGAAGGGAACTATATTACAGGTTCAATATTTGTTCCTTTACTTATGTATGTAATGAAAAGGATGACACAGAATACGGAAAATTATTATAGTAATCTTCTTGTTCAATTTGAAGGTCAATTAAAGTTGTTTGAGGAAGAGATAAAAAATACTTTTATTAATGGATTAACAAGCGAGGCCTTAATCAAAGTTCAGCAAATTTATCAACGTTATTTTTATCAAGTAGAAGATAGTAATATGAATTATTTGGAATTGAAAGTAGTTAAAGCGGATAAGAAAGTTCCTATTCAAAACTTTAATAGTTTTTATTTAAGAGATTTGGTTAATATACTGGAAAAAGGGGAAAATGAAGCGCTTCGTCAGTTTATTGAGGGAGTGAATACTGAAAAACGTATAGATATAAATGAGAATCGGGAATATATCGAAACGATTTTACAACCTAGCCATATACCCGATGGACGTTGGCCATCACCTGTAGAACATAGATTATCATTGATGCAGCAAGTAGCTGTTAACCAGATTTTAAATAGTAATCAACAAATTAGTTCTGTTAATGGGCCACCTGGAACAGGTAAAACTACATTGTTAAAAGATATTTTTGCAAATATTGTAGTTGAAAGGGCAAAGGAAATAATAAAGTTGAAAGATCCTACCCAAGCATTTCAAAAAGAGAAAACAATTAAAGTAGACGACTATCATTATCCAATATACATATTGAATCCTAATCTAACAAAATATTCAATGGTAGTTGCATCAAGTAATAATGGGGCTGTTGAAAATATTTCAAAGGATTTACCAAAAGAAAAAGAAGTAATACGTACGTCTAATGAAAAGGAACCGAATCATTATGATGCTTTGTATGCTGAAGAGGCAAGCGAACTAGAAATGTATTCATCGGTAGCACAAGATCTTTTAGGAGATGAGATAAAAACATGGGGCCTATTTTCAGGGGTTCTTGGGAAGTCAGAAAATATTTATAGCTTTGGTCAAGCCTTGTATAAATCAAAGGAGAATGGTAAAGGATTTATACAGCAACTAGAAGAAGAGAGCAAAATAATAACATTAGAAAACTGGGAAAATGCGGTTGAAGATTTTCAAAATATTTTTGAATCGATCCTTAAGAAAAAAGAAGAACTTCAAAAATTCTCTAATAATTATAAGGTGAATTTATCTTTGAATGACTCATTAGAAAAAAAGAAAGAACAAATCCTTATATTTGAAGAAGAGAAAACAAAGATAGATGACAGATGCGAGTATTTAGAAGTGCAAAGAAAGCTGACAGAGCAACAAATTCAAATGGTGCCTAAGCTATCTTTTTTTAAAAGGCTTTTGGGAAAGGAAAATGTTAAAAAACTGGAGTTAGAAAAGGAATTAAATGATATTATTTGTGAATTAAAGGGGAAACAGGAAGAAGCTTATTTAAAAGGGGAACAAATAAAAGATAGTAAGAAGATAATAGAGAAAATAAAGGTAGAGAATTCTATTTTTATAGAGCAACAAAATTATTATAAAGAACAGGGTGTAGTACTACCAAGTGAAGAGTATTGGTCAAATTCAAAAGAGGCATATGAATATCGTCAACTAAATACAATTTGGCTTACTGATGAATTGAACTTTGAAAGAGGCTTGCTGTTTTTAAAGGCTATGAAAATTCATAAGTTACTACTTGCGTTCAATTTTAAAGCGATTAAATCTACTATACGATTACTTAATAATCGTACAAAGTTAGATTTGAATGATGCGGATAATAGAAGGTATTTAAAAAAAATTTGGGAAACAATTCATTTAATTACACCTTTAATTAGTACGACTTTTGCAAGTTTTAGTTCTATGTATAAAGGTATAGGAAAGGATATCATTAATTATTTATTTATAGATGAAGCAGGACAGGCAAGTCCGCAACAGGCAGCTGGTGCTATATGGAGAGCGAAGAATGTAATAGTAGTTGGAGATCCTATTCAAATTGAGCCAGTTGTCACAATCGACCAAACAATTTTAGGGGATATTAGAAAATATTTTAGTATAGATAATAAATATATTGATATGGGAAGTTCTGTTCAAACATTGGCAGATTTAGCAAATCCATATGGTACATTTAATAATTCTGGACAATGGATTGGAACACCATTATGGGTTCATAGAAGGTGTTTAGATCCAATGTTTACAATAGCTAATGAAATAGCTTACGAAAATAAAATGGTATTAGCTCAAAAAGAGCGAGGAAAGAGTGTGTGGTTTGACTGTAAAGGTTTGACCACAGATCGCCAATTTGTAGAGCAACAAGGAAAATTAGTAATAGAGCATATTGTGCGCCTATGGACAAATATTTCAAAACCGCCAAATGTATATATAATTTCTCCTTTTACTGCAGTAAAGGATAGTATGAAACAAGAGTTGGAAAGTAAATTGAAGGATATGAACATCTCTCGTACGTTAATTAAAAATTTCTTGAAAAATTCTATAGGTACTGTTCATACATTTCAAGGAAAGGAAGCAGATGTTGTTTATTTTATAACTGGCACAGATATGAATAGCGATAGTGCGGCTAATTGGTCATGTTCGAAGCCTAATTTGTTAAATGTTGCAGTTACAAGAGCCAAAAAGGAATTTTATGTGGTAGGTGATTATAAACGATTTTCTCAGAAACCGTATTATAAATCTATAGTAGATAATGTAGATAATGTTCAGAGGGAAAATACCCACTCAATGAATAAGTAAAATTATTTATAGATTATGGGTACATTAAAACAAATGACCAATGGGAAGTAAGATGCATTGGTCATTTGTTTTTTTATAATAGGTGATTATTTGGAGAATTTAACGAAAAAAGTATTATTTAGTTTTTCCATCTCATACCCACGATAACCCTCCGAAAGCAACGCCTGCTGTCCACCAGCATCACTCATCGGAACGATCTTAATATCCGTCCAATCTTGTTTTTTAACTCCGCGCAATTCCTTCACAAAAACATACCGCAGACTCCCACCATACTTCTCCTTCAATGCAGCAATCTCCATCCCTTGTGCAAACTTATCTTTTAAGCTTGGAATGTTAAAAGGTGCAACGGTGCAGCACACATAATCATATTTGCTGTTTTCTTTTTGTAATTCGTCCATGATGACTGTGGCTAATATTTTTTGCATCCCATTTCCTCGGCAGTTCGGATGAACATTTGAGATTTCTTGATAGATGACGCGGTGTAGTTCACTTTCTGGTAAGCCGATATCAAGTCCTAAATGTTCATCGTCGATAGGAGGGACGAGTAGGGCGCGAAATGCGGTGAGTTCGTTTTCGATAAAAGCACCAATCATCATGCCGTTTCCTTCTAGAATGTATTGAAATTCTTCTTGGGAGAGTGGTTGTAGACGACTTTTATCTTCTAGTGCTTCAACTACAACGTTTTGTAATAATAAAATTTGTTCGATGTGCTCTAGTGATAGTAATGTAACGTGAAATAGCTCGTTATTTTGTTTTAATCTGTCCTCGTATAGAACTGTCATGCGTTAGTCCTCCTTTAGCGTACAACGTCTTGAAAGACGGTGAGTTCTTGTAATGTATCCTCATTTATTTCAATGCCGAGTCCTGGCTGTTCGTTTAAGCGAATAAATGGTACGTCGTAATGTAAGTTTCCGATGTCCTTCGTGAATTTTAATGGACCTGTAAGTTCAACGCTCGTAATAATTTTTTTCGAAAAAGCGACATGGAATCCCGCGGAAGAGGCAACGGATGATTCGACCATGGATCCAACTTGGCATTCAATGCCTGCCATTTCAGCTTGATGAGCAAGTTTTACAGCTGGATATATGCCGCCGCATTTCATTAGTTTTATGTTTACTTTATCAGCCGCGTCTAATTTAATAATTTGGCGCATTTCACGAGAGCTCTTTAATCCTTCATCAATCATAAGTGGAAGATCTGTTTTAGAACGAATGTGAGCCATTGCGTTAATATCGTCTGCAATGACAGGCTGTTCAATCCAGTCGATGTTTAAATGACCTAATGAACGAAATGCTGTTAATGTGTTTGCACTATTTTTCCACCCTTGGTTTACATCAACACGAATTGCGATGTCATTTCCTACACGCTCACGTACTGCTTCAATTCGTTTTACATCTTCTTTTACATTTGTACCGACTTTCATTTTGAAAGATTGGTAACCTTTTTGAATCATAGAGGCAGCTTCTTCGGCCATTTTTTCTGGATCTGCGATACTTAATACGTGAGTGATAGGAAATTCTTCATGGTATCGTCCACCAATTAATTGATATACAGGTTGATTTAATTTTTTACCCATTATATCGAAACAAGCAATATCTATTGCAGCTTTTGCAGTAGGAACACCGTAAATTGTATTATCCATCATATCGTGTATTTTCTCGATATTCATTGGATTTTGCCCGATAAGAGCAGGAGCTAGTGTATGCTTTAAAGTATGGAAAGTACTTTCCCACGATTCACCTGTAACGTGATCATCAGCGACGCCTTCACCATAACCGATAATGCCTTCGTCTGTTTCCATTTTGACAATAATAGAAGGCATATCAGAATAAGAACCGTAACTAATAACAAACGGATCGCGAAGCGGTAAACGAATTGCATAAAGATGAATAGCTGTAATTTTCATTAGGTAGAGACCCCTTCCTGTTTACAATGGTTTTGTACATTTGATATAGTTGACATTAAATAGTCGTTAATTAATGATAAGGAGTTAGAGAAATGATGATAAAAATTGCAGTTGTCGGTTCAAAAGAGTTTATGGAGACACTTTTACCTATTGCTCATAAAATAGAAGAAATAGAAATTGATCCATATATTTACCTTCATCCGGCAGAATCTTCTGAACTATTAAAGCGTTTAAAGCCTTGTGATGTCATCTTTTTCTCAGGTGCTTTACCTTATTATATGGCAAAAGAAATAAGAGAACAATTACGAATTCCAAGTACGTACTTACAGCAAGACGAGACGACTGTCGCATCTTCCATTCTTTCTATCATGTATCATCAAAGTATTCAACCACATAACATTTCTATCGATTTAGTAGACCGCTCGTTTATTACAAATGTGTTCCATGATATCGGTATAAAAGAAAGTCCACAAGTGTTTGATTATGAAAATATGCTGTGGAGTAAAGATGAAATAAATAGAGTTATCGATTTTCATGTAGCTAAATATCAATCTGGAGAGGCTCATTTAGCTTTAACTAGTATTCACGCTGTTTACGACGAGCTTCAAAAACTAGGTGTTCCTTCAGAGCGAATGATTGATCCAACACAGTCCATTATACATGGGTTAAAAGGTGCAAAAATAAAAGCTGAGTTAGCAAAAAGCTATTCAGCTACTGTTGGTGCTTGTATTATTTCTTCCTTAGAATTACGAACGAATTTGCTTGAAAAACTAGATGTCATTTCAAAAGAACTACATGGTTCATTTAAACAAGTGGATGAAATGACATGCATTTTGTATACAACTCGTGGTGATATCGAATCCATTATAAAAACAAATATAATAAATAATTTATTTGCGAGTATAGAAGGAACGATAGCTATTGGATTTGGTTACGGAAAAACTGTGAAAGAAGCGGAGCAAAATGCAAAAATTGCTCAAAGTTTTGCAAAGAATAATCCAATAGATCGTTGTTTTTATATACTAACAAGTGATAAAGATTTATTTGGTCCGTTCCCGAAAGAACAGAGAGTACAAAGTTTGAAAAATGATAATCCGGAACTAATGAAAATAGCGAAGGAAACGAAGCTTAGTCCGGCCAACTTGTCAAAAATTATTCAATTTAGTCAATCGCATCCGTCATTGAAGTTTACAGCAGCTGACCTTTCTGAGTACTTACAAGTGACTCGAAGATCGACAGAAAGGTTGTTAAAGAAATTAGTTGATTACGGGTATGCTCATATTTGCGGCGAGGAAATGCCCTATCAACAAGGGCGACCTCGCGCACTATATGAACTGAATTTACCGCTATTTTTAAGCTTCTAGTTGAGCTTTTTGTTTCTTTAGTAGTTCTGCTTTTTCAATGTCTGATAGTTTTGTAATTGTGAGACCAGTTATACCGTAAATGATTGAGATAATAGGTACAATGAAATTCAAAATAGCATAAGGGGCATATTCAAATGCACCTACGCCAAGTGTTGCGAGAATAAATACACCGCACGTATTCCAAGGAACAAAGACAGAAGTTAATGTTCCACCATCTTCTAATGCTCTGGATAAGTTTTTTGAATGTAGTCCTTTTTCCGTGTATGCATTTGCGTACATTCTTGAAGGGACGACAATTGAAATATATTGTTCAGAGCAAGTAAGGTTTGTTGCAAAGCAAGATGCGATAGTAGAAGCGATAAGCCCTTTTGCTGATGTCGCTAATTTTAAAATTTGATTTACAATGGAGCGAAGAATACCTGTATGTTCTAATACTCCTCCGAAAGTCATAGCGACAATTGTCATAGAGACTGTATTCATCATCGAATCTAAGCCACCGCGGTTAAATAGTTCGTCTACTAGCTTGTTTCCAGTGTCTATAACAAATCCAGCTTGGAGTGCACCGACAGATGCGGAGACAGAACCACCTTGAATAAAGACTTGTGATAAAAATCCTAAAATAATACCGACGAGAATGGCTGGTATGGCAGGAACTTTTTTAGCAACCAATACCATAACAACTACAGGTATGATTAATAGGAAAGGTGAGATAACAAAGTTTTGCTGCAATACTTGTAATGTTTGCTCGATACTTTTGGCATCAATATTGTTAGCACCGAAGCTTCTTCCTAAGAACGCATAAACGATAAGAGTAATAATTAAACCTGGAATTGTAGTAAATAACATATGACGAATATGTGTGAATAAATCTGTATTTGTTAATCCTGCGGCTAAGTTTGTTGTGTCTGAAAGCGGTGACATTTTATCGCCGAAATAAGAACCGGAAATGATAGCACCGGCAACCATCGGAGCTGGGATTCCCATACTAAGGCCAATGCCCATTCCTGCAACACCAATTGTTCCCATTGTAGACCAAGAGCTACCAATAGCTAATGCAACAATAGAACAAATAATTGTAATTGAAACTAAAAATAGTGATGGAGTTAATAGATTTAAACCGTAATAAATCATTGTTGCGACGATTCCACCACCAATCCAAGCACCAATCGTTAAACCTACTAGGATAATGATAACGATAGCGGGTAATGCGAGGCGAATTCCTTTATACATTGCTTCTTCAATGTCGTTCCATTTGTAACCGTAACGCCAAGCGACGATGGAAGCAACGGTTGTACCGATAATAAGTGGGACGTGAGGGCTTTGTTTTAATACAACAATTGTAACCATCATAACTGCAACTGTAATGATAATAGGGATCATGGCTACACCAAAAGGTATTTCTTTTTTCATAAATGTCCTCCTTGTTATGTATGTTTGTTTGTATTTTTAGAATTGTCGTAAAATAGACGTTTATTAGGTTATGATAACTAAAAATATATGTAAGCGTCAACATAAAAGACAGAAAATAAGTAATATTCTAGTTGTTTGTTTAGTTTGTAATATAGATGTAGAGTAAGCTTTTTTAGTGTTTAAAAATAAACAATTGACTTTTTTCTTAAAATTCAATATGTTCATAAAAACATCTGTTTTTCATAAGTATAATTAACCTGAATGGTTTGGAATTTGGGAAGGAGAATGTAGCTTTGAAAACATTAGAACTACAAGAGCGTTTAACTGAAATTTTTCAGCATTTACATGAAAACCCTGAAGTGAGTTGGAAAGAGTATGAAACGACAGCGTATATTACTAACTTTTTAAAAGAAGAAGGAATTTCATATAAAATATTTGATGATTGCCCAGGCGTGATTGCTGAAATTGGAAGCGGAAATCCTATTATTGCGATTCGCGCTGATATGGATGCACTTTGGCAAGAAGTGAATGGAGAATTTAAAGCGAATCATTCGTGTGGTCACGATGCTCATATGACGATTGTAATGGGACTTATTTTACAATTAAAGAATATGAGATGGAAAAGTGGTACAGTTAGATTTATTTTTCAGCCAGCAGAAGAGAAAGGGAATGGCGCTTTAAAAATGGTAGAGAAAGGTGCTGTGGATGATGCGGATTTCCTATTCGGTGTTCATTTGCGCCCGATTGAAGAACTATCTTTGAAACAGGCTGCCCCATCAATTCGTCACGGAGCAGCAGGATTTTTAGAGGGTATGATTCACGGAGAAGATGCACATGGAGCACGCCCACATCAAGGGATAAATGCGATTGATGTTATTTCCATGATTAATATCGGTTTGAAAAACATATGGCTACCACCGCAAAGTTCCTATTCAGTAAAGATGACGAGGTGCCAAGCTGGTGGTGATAATTTAAATATTATTCCGGGTAACGGGCATTTTAGCTTAGATGTCAGAGCGGAGAGTAATACATTATTAGAAGAATTGAAGAAAAAAATAGAGCATGTCATAGAATCAGCTGCATCGATGGGATCGAAAACTTCATATGAGTGGATTGATCTCGCGCCAGGAGCTGAAGTTTCAGAAGAAGCTGAGCGATTTATGCGTAAAGGTATTCTTGAAGTGTATGGGGAAGATAAATGTACGGGACCACTTTATACGACAGGAAGCGATGATTTCCATTACTACACAGTGAAGAGACCACATTTAAAAGCTGTCATGCTTGGATTAGGAGCAGACCTACAACCTGGATTACACCATCCGTATATGAAGTTCGATCATAGTTGTATTATGGATGGGGTAGAAATATTAAAACAAACTGTATTGAAAGTGTTAGAAGACAGGGGCTAGGGAGCTCCTGTCTTTTTGTAGAAATTTGTCATTAAGTCGATATCCTTTGTCGAAACGTCGATATATTGAAAAAATCGTTGATATATTTGAAATTACGATAGATATAATGAGAAAATCGTCGATATAATTTCACGTACCTATTAATTTGATGAAAAATGAGCATCCAGTACATGGTGTATAATAATAAGTACCATTTCTTAATAGGAGAAAACGAATGAACGAACAATATTACGATGCAGTTTTACATATAAAAACAGTCGGTGAGCAAAAAGGATTTAACAAGTCTATGCATTATCATCGTTATGAACCGACGCCATATAGCGGATTAGATGAGTTATTGAATCAATATGAAATAAGAAGTAGCGACCAGATTGTAGACTTTGGATGTGGAAAAGGACGATTAAACTTTTACATGCACCATAAGTGTGGTGCTTCAGCGGTTGGAATTGAAATGAATGAAGAGTTTTATAAAGAAGCGATGGATAATCTTGATCGTTATGCCCGAAAGGTAAGAAACAGTAAAGACAAAATTCGATTTGAATGCTGTTTAGCACAAGAATATGAGATTGATTCACGTGATAACCGTTTTTATTTCTTTAATCCATTTTCTGTACAAGTGTTTATGAATGTAGTCAATAACATTTTGCTTTCGGTAGAGGAAATAGAGAGAGAAGTGGATATTATTTTGTATTATCCTTCTGAGGACTATATTTTCTTCTTAGAAAATCAGACTGCGTTTGAGCTGAAGAAAGAAGTGAGATTGCCAGGTGCTTATGAGAAGAATGGGAATGAGAGATTTTTAATTTATACATTAAGATTATAAAAAAGCAGGTGCCAAGGCACCCGCTTTTTTTACTCACGTCTATATAATTAGTTACGGATTAAGTAATCAAATGCACCTAAAGCTGCGTTTGCACCTGAACCCATAGAGATGATGATTTGTTTGTACGGATTATTTGTACAGTCACCTGCAGCAAACACTCCTGGTACGTTTGTAGCGCCGTGCTTGTCTGTTACGATTTCACCGCGAACGCGTTCAACTGTTTCGCCTAACCAGTCTGTGTTTGGCACAAGACCGATTTGTACGAATACACCTTGTAATTCAACGTGATGAACTTCTTCAGTTTCACGATCGATGTAAGAAATACCGTTTACTTTATCAGTACCAGTAATTTCTTTTGTTTGAACGTTTTTCAGAACAGTTACGTTTGGTAAGCTGTTAAGACGTTCTTGTAATACAGCATCAGCTTTTAATTCTGGCATGAATTCAAGAACAGTTACGTGCTTAACAATACCTGCTAAGTCGATAGCCGCTTCAATACCAGAGTTACCTCCGCCGATAACTGCTACGTCTTTTCCAGTGAATAATGGACCGTCACAGTGTGGGCAGTATGCTACACCTTTATTTTTGAACTCAGCTTCACCTGGTACGCCAACATTACGCCAGCGAGCACCTGTTGAAACGATTACGCTCTTACTTTTCAGAATAGCGCCGTTTTCAAGTTCCACTTCAATAAGTTCTTTTTTCTCTAAACGTTTCGCACGTTGTAGATTCATTACATCGATGTCGTATTCTTTAACGTGCTCTTCAAGACTTGCCACTAGCTTAGGACCTTCAGTGCGTTTTACGCTGATGAAGTTCTCAATGCCCATAGTATCCATTACTTGACCGCCGAAGCGCTCAGCAACGATACCAGTGCGGATGCCTTTACGTGCTGCATAAATTGCTGCACTTGCACCAGCAGGGCCGCCACCAACAACAAGAACATCGTATGGATCTTTATCAGAAAGCTCTGATGCATCTGGACCGTTACCCATTTTAGCTAAAATTTCTTCAAGTGTCATACGACCGCTGCCGAAAGATTCGCCGTTTAGGAAAACTGTTGGTACTGCCATGATGTCTTTGCTTTCTACTTCCTCTTTGAATGCAGCGCCATCAATCATAGTATGTGTAATACCAGAGTTAAGAACGCTCATTACGTTAAGAGCTTGTACAACATCAGGACAGTTATGACAACTTAGGCTGATATAAGATTCAAAATGATATTCGCCTTGAATGTTTTTAATTTGATCGATTAATTTTTGTTCAACTTTTGGAGCGCGTCCACTTACTTGTAGTAAAGCTAACACTAATGAAGTAAATTCGTGTCCTAATGGAATACCAGCGAATACGACACCAGTGTCTTCACCAGGGCGGTTTACGCTAAAGCTTGGTGTTCTCTCTAATTCAACTTTTTCTACTGTAATCTTAGATGACATAGTAGCTAATTCGTCTACTAGAGCTAACATATCTTTAGATACGTCATCGTCTCCTGCGCTTACTTTAAGTAAAATATCGTTCTCCATTAATTGAAGATATTGGGATAGTTGTGTTTTTATATCTGCATCTAGTATCATTTTGATCGAACTCCTTAGATTTTGCCTACAAGGTCAAGGCTTGGTTTAAGTGTAGCAGAACCCTCTTGCCATTTAGCTGGGCAAACTTCACCTGGGTTGTTACGTACGTATTGAGCTGCTTTAATTTTGTTAACAAGAATGCTTGCGTCACGGCCGATACCGTCAGCATTGATTTCCATAGATTGGATAACGCCGTCTGGATCGATGATGAATGTACCACGAGCAGCAAGACCTTCTTCTTCCATTAAAACGTTGAAGTTTGTAGTGATTGTGCGAGTTGGGTCACCAATCATGATGTACTCGATTTTACCGATAGTTTCTGAGCTATCATGCCATGCTTTGTGAGTGAAGTGAGTGTCTGTAGATACAGAGTATACTTCAACGCCTAACTCTTTAAGAGTTGCATATTGGTTTTGTAAGTCTTCAAGTTCAGTTGGGCAAACGAATGTGAAGTCAGCTGGGTAGAAACAAACTACACTCCATTTTCCTTTTAAACTTTCGTCAGTAACTTGGATAAATTCTCCATTATGGTAAGCATTAGCTTTAAACGGTTTTACTTCTGTGCCGATTAATAACATATTAAAATTCCTCCTAAATGTTGGTTTTGAGCATCAAAAAATAGTGTGCTCATAAAATATATTTTTTAATTAACTATAATAATTCTAATTCGATATTAATTATCATATAGAAGTGGTTATTTTGTCAAGCGAATAAACGAACTTTATATCAATTTAATTAATATTTATTCTCAATTAAGGATAACAGGGAATGGAAAGGTAATTTTAAGTTTATAAATTTTCAATGAGTGCTTGAAAGAGTAGTGTGTATGTTAGAGATATGATGTAAGTATAAATTCTTAGGAAGGAAATATTTCTTAGAAGTTGTCTTTTTGAAAAGGAACTGCGTATTTCTATTTTACAAAGAATTGTGTGATAAATAAAATAAAATGAACTAGAATCTTTTTGAACAATTTTTGTCCTCTCAAATATATAATTAGGAAGTATATTGCAATGATATAGAAACATTGACTCAAGATATTAACAAGATATAATAAAACCTAGATATACATTTCAAAAAGAAGAACATATATTATAGGATGAAAGATTTAATCCTATTATTTTTTATAGCTTTTAGAAAACGCTTACAATTAGTGTGGAGGGGAAACCATGTCTAAGTTCACGAAGTATTTTTTAATGGAAGCTAGCGATGTGATTGTATATGTGAAAGAGAAATTATGTAAGTTTGAACATGCAAAGGGGTTACAGTGTAAAGAAATAGGCGATGGTAATTTAAATTATGTATTCCGCGTTTGGGATGAACAGAAGAACATTTCTGTCATTGTAAAGCAAGCTGGGGATACAGCACGTATTTCAGATGAGTTTAAGTTGTCGACGAATCGTATTCGTATAGAATCAGATGTTTTGCAGTTAGAGGAAGAGTTAGCACCTGGACTTGTTCCGAAGGTGTATTTGTTTGATAGTGTGATGAATTGTTGCGTAATGGAGGATTTATCGGATCACACAATATTACGTACAGCACTTATAAATCATGAAATATTTCCGAGGCTTGCGGATGATTTAACTACCTTTATGGTAAATACACTCTTATTAACATCGGATGTTGCAATGAATCATAAAGAGAAGAAGGAGCTTGTGAAGAATTATATAAATCCTGAGTTATGTGAGATTACAGAAGAACTCGTATACGCTGAGCCATTTACAAATCATAATAAGCGTAATGAGTTATTTCCGTTAAATGATGGATGGATTAGAGAACATATTTATAGTGATAAAGAGCTTCGTATAGAAGTAGCTAAACTTAAGTTTTCTTTTATGACGAATGCACAGGCGCTTATTCACGGTGATTTGCATACTGGTTCTGTTTTTGTAAAAAATGATTCCACAAAGGTAATCGATCCTGAGTTTGCCTTTTATGGACCAATGGGATATGACGTTGGGAATGTAATGGCGAATTTAATGTTTGCTTGGGTAAATGCAGATGCAACGATGTCAGATGGAGCTGAGAAAGATACGTATATGGATTGGTTACAATCGACAATAATAGAGGTAATTGATTTATTTAAGAAGAAGTTTTTAGACGCTTGGGATATTCATGTCACAGAGATTATGGCGAAGGAAGAAGGCTTTAACGAAATCTATTTACAATCTGTATTAGAGGATACAGCTGCGGTGACGGGTCTTGAGTTAATTCGTCGTATTGTTGGGCTAGCGAAAGTAAAAGACATTACTTGTATTGAGAATGAGGAAGCACGTGCTAGAGCGGAACGTATTTGTCTTCAAGTTGCAAAGAAATTTATTTTACGAGCGAATCAATATAAAACAGGTACAAGCTTTGTAGAAACGTTAAAAGAACAGTCAATGCACTACGCGAAGTAAGGGGAGAAGATGATGGAAGAGCAATTAATACCAATCCAGTGGAAAGATGATGCTTTAGTTTTATTAGATCAAACATTATTACCGAATGAAGTTGTCTATGAATCTTTTAAAACAGCTGAAAGTGTGTGGGATGCCATTCAAGTAATGAAAGTAAGAGGAGCGCCGGCGATTGGTGTTTCAGCAGCTTATGGTGTGTATTTAGGAGCCAAGGAAGTTACTCAAAATACGGTGGAAGAATTGATAGAGGAAGTAAAAAAGGTATGTGCATACTTAGCAACATCAAGACCGACAGCAGTAAACTTATTTTGGGCACTTGAAAGAATGGAGGCAGTCGCGACAGAGAACGCACACTTATCAATCGCCCAGTTGAAAGATAGATTATTAGAAGAGGCAAAAGAGATTCATAGAGAAGATGAAGAAATTAACCGTCACATTGGAGAACATGCACTAACATTATTCCATGATGGAATGGGAGTATTAACACATTGTAATGCAGGTGCGTTAGCGACGACTAAGTATGGTACTGCGACAGCTCCAATGTACTTAGCGAAAGAAAAAGGATGGGACTTGAAAATCTATTCAGATGAGACACGTCCTAGATTACAAGGTTCAACGTTAACAGCATTAGAATTGCAGCGAGCGGGAATTGACGTCACTGTCATTACAGATAATATGGCAGCTATGGTCATGTCACAAGGGAAGATTGGTGCGGTAATCGTTGGATGCGACCGTGTGGCAGCAAATGGTGATGTAGCAAATAAAATTGGAACATTAGGCGTATCTATTTTAGCAAAATACTACAACATTCCGTTTTATGTAGCGGCACCAACACCGACAATTGACTTAAAAACACCGACAGGAAAAGAAATTCCGATTGAGGAAAGAGATGCTTCTGAAGTAATTAATCGTTTCGGACAGTATTCTGCTCCGAAAGAAAGTAAAGTATATAATCCAGCATTTGATGTCACGCCACATGAAAATGTAACTGCGATTATTACGGAAAAAGGGATTGTAAAAGCACCGTTTACGGAGAACTTAAAAAAGCTATTTTAATAAGTAGATAGATACAAAGTCAGTCATCATAAGCTTCATACTTAGGGGGATGTATATGTTATTACAAAAAGAGAGAGAAGAAATTGTAGCGTATGGAAAGAAAATGATTTCTAGCGGTTTAACAAAGGGGACAGGCGGTAATATTAGTATTTTCAATCGGGAGCAAGGTCTTGTTGCCATTAGCCCAAGTGGTTTAGATTATTATGAAACGAAGCCTGAAGATGTAGTTATATTAAACTTAGATGGCGATGTAGTAGAGGGAGAGAGAAAACCATCAAGCGAACTCGATATGCACCTTATTTATTATAGAAAGCGTGAAGATATAAATGCGCTTGTGCATACACATTCTCCTTATGCGAAGACGATTGCATCATTAGGATGGGAACTGCCCGCAGTATCGTATTTAATTGCTTTCGCAGGTCCTAATGTTCGTTGTGCACCGTATGAAACATTTGGTACGAAGCAATTAGCAGAGGCGGCTTTTGAAGGGATGATTGATCGCCGTGCCGTTTTACTTGCGAATCACGGTTTAATTGCGGGTGCAAACCATATAAAAATGGCATTTACCGTTGCAGAAGAAATTGAGTTTTGTGCGCAAATTTATTATCAAACGAAAAGCATTGGGGAACCGAAGCTATTGCCAGAAGACGAGATGGAGAATTTGGCGAAGAAGTTTGAAGGGTATGGGCAACAGTAGAATGAAACAAGAAAGACCCTCAAGATTTGACTCTTGAGGGTCTTTCTACGCTTTTTTAAGCAACAAATACATAAAGTAAGGAGCACCAATTAAAGCGACAACAATACCTGCTGGGATACCGTTAGGTTCAACGATATTTCGTCCAATTGTGTCTGCTAATAGTAATAGCCATCCGCCGATTAAAAGGGCGATAGGCATGAAGATTTGATGCCTTGGACCTACTAAAGATTTCGCGATATGAGGAGCCATCAGTCCGATAAAGCTAATTCCTCCTGTTACAGAAACAGCTGCAGCTGCAAGCGCAACGGCTGCCACTAATAAGTATCTGCGTTCTTTTTCAATTTCAATTCCAACGCCAATTGCGACCGGTTCGTTTAATGCTAGAATGTTTAATCGGTTTGCTTTATAGAAAACGAACGGAATGAATACGATTAACCATGGAAGCATTGCTAAAACGAAGATCCAGTCATCTCCCCAAATGTTACCGGCAATCCATTTGGCGATAAAGTCCACTTTCATACGATCTGCGGATGAAATAAGGACGATCATCATTCCAGATAGTGCAAATGCAAAACCGATACCGGTTAATGTTAATCGCACCGGCTGAAGTCCAGTTGATTTACTATATGAAAACAAGTAGATTAGAACAGCTGTTAGAAATGCTCCGATAAATCCAACGACAGGTAGTAAGTAAAGAAATGAGCCTACATCTATTGGAAAGTATAAAAAGAAAATAGCAACAGCAACACCGGCCCCAGAGTTGATTCCGAGAATACCAGGTTCAGCTAAATCATTTCGGGTAATTCCTTGCAGGATAGCTCCTGATAAAGCGAGAGCCATACCAGCTAATAATGTAATGATAATTCTAGGTAGCCTTAAAGAGTATAAAACAAATTCTTCTTTAAAAGTTCCTTGTCCCAGTAGTGTTGGGAGTAGTCGCTCATAAGATAAAGATGCTGAACCGAGCCCCATTCCAATTACAATAGTTGTAATGGTTAGTATAAGTAAAGCGAGTATAATAAGACGTTGTTTTCTTAGAATAGATGGGATCATGAGAACATTTTTCCTCCTTTACGTACAATGAATAGGAAGAATGGTAATCCTACAATTGCGACAATAGCAGCAACTGGTGTTTCGTACGGAGCGTTAATGGTACGTCCAATTGTATCTGCAAGTAGCATAAAGGAAGCACCAGCAATTGCTGACATCGGTATAACAAATCGGTAATCTGGACCGACAATTGGGCGTACCATGTGAGGTACCATTAAACCGATAAATGCCATATTTCCGACAAGTGCTACAGACGCACCTGCAAGTAAGATAATAATGATAAATAGAATGGTTTTAATAACAATAATTTTTTGACCTAGTCCAATAGCCACTTCTTCACTGAAACTAAGAACTGTCAATTTTTTTGCTAGTAAGATAGCGATAAAGATACTAATTGAAATGACTGGAATAATAACTTTCAATTGGCTCCAAGTAGTTCCGATTACGCCTCCAGCAGTCCAAAGTGATACATCTTGTGAAATTTTGAAGTAAATGCCGACTCCTTCTGAAATTGCGAGTAGAAATGCTGAAACGGCAGCACCAGCTAATACAATTCGAAGAGGGGAGAGCCCGCCTTTTTTCGCCATACCAATTCCAAATACCATAATTGCGCCAACTGCAGCACCGATAAAGCAAGCTAATGTTAAGTAAAGATAGCTGATGGAAGGATTGAAAGCAAGTGTTAGTGCAAGCGCAGCATTTGCTCCACCAGATAGCCCGAGTAATCCAGGATCTGCAAGTGGATTTCTTGTTAATCCTTGCATAATTGCTCCAGAAACAGCAAGTCCAGCTCCTACAAAAATAGCGGCAACTTCACGGGGCAAACGTATTTCGCGAATAATAGATATTTTATCCCCTTTTGCGGAGGAAGTGAGTGCTGACCATACGTCTTTTATTGAAGTATCTGCAGCACCTAATACCATTGCTACCATAAAAATAAGAAAGAATGCAATTATGCTTAAAATTAATTTGTATGTAAAAGCTATAGAACGTGTATGGTCATGTTCTTTTGTCATTCGTTTCACATCTTTTCTTTTCATAGAATAAAGGAAGAGGAATTCTTAATTTAAGAATTCCTCATGTTTGTATTATTTACCAAGAAAGCTCTTCTTGAAGAAGTCTAGTTGGAAGTCTAATGTAAGTGGATCGTTGAAATAGAATTCCATCATGTTTGCTTCGTATACGCGATTATTTTTTACTGCTGGGATGTTTTTATATGATTCTGTCTCTTGGAATGAGTTATCAGTATCTTTGTTTTTACTTACGATTAAGTAATCACCAGCAAACTCAGGCAATACCTCAGTAGATAATGCGTAGTAACCTTCTTTTAATGCTTTTTCTTTTACTTTTTCAGGCATTTTTAATTTCATTTCTTGGTACAGAATTTCTGTTCCACGACCCCAGTTCTCGCCGTATACATAAAGCTGTTTGTTGAAGTTTTCTACAACAGACACTGTAGCATCTTCACCGATTTTTGCTTTAATTTCTTTACCAGCTTCTTGTGCACGTTTCTTGAAGTCATCAACCCAAGTTTTTGCTTCTTTTTCTTTGTTTAATAACTTACCAATTTCTAAATGCTGTGTTAAGTAATCAACTTTTCCGTAAGTGTATGTTACAGTAGGTGCGATTTTCTTTAACTTATCAACATTTTTAATATTTGATAAACCGATGATTAAATCTGGATTTAGTTCAGCGATTTTTTCAACATTTTCATCTGATACTTCAGCAACGTCTTTAAGTTTGCTATCAAAACGTGGGTTTTGTTTAGACCATGAATCTACCCCTACAAGATTTACACCTAATGACATTACGTTACCAGCGAATGATGATAAAACAACAACGCGTTTTGGATTTGCAGGAACTTCTACTTTACCATTTTCAGATTGGTATGTAATGGTTTCTGATTTACTACCTTTTGCATCGTTCTTTTTGTCTGTAGAGCCATTGCTACAAGCGCTCATAACAAGGACGAAAAGAACTGTTAGTGAAATAAATAACTTTTTCATCGTCTGTCTCCTTTAAATAGATGATATGTGTATACAATAATTTGTTTAACTGCAATCTTTTTGAAAGAGTAGTGGTAATACAAAATGTTTATTAAAAATTTCGAATGTGAGATGTCACAATATAGTATTAACCATACTAATAAAAGAAGATGTAATCTCAAATTTTCTAATTATTAACAAATTGATAATGATTATCACTATTGATTCATTAAATAATATAATTTTATCTAGTTGTATTGTCAATAGTAATTTTAATTGTAAATTTTGCGGAAACAGGTTATATTTTATTGAGAATGATAATCAATGATTAGTAGCTGAGGAGTGAGCACGAATGAATCGAGAAGAATTGTTTGATGTAACTGTGATAGGCGGAGGACCTGCAGGGCTTTATTCAGCTTTTTATAGTGGACTCAGAGAAATGAAAACGAAAATAATAGAATTTCAACCACAGCTAGGTGGAAAAATACATGTTTATCCAGAGAAGATGATTTGGGATGTAGGAGGACTATTACCAGTTACAGGTGATAAATTAATTGAGCAACTTGTACAACAAGGGTTAACATTTCAGCCGGAAGTTGTATTAAATACAAAAGTAGAATCGATTATTCGTAATAAAGATGGCACTTTTACGTTAAAAGCAAACGATGGAAAAGAACACTTTTCAAAAACAGTTATTGTGGCAACTGGAAGTGGTATATTGAAACCACAAAAGTTATCAATTGAAGGTGCTGAGCGATTTGAAGTATCGAATTTAAATTATACAGTGAAGTCTTTAAAGCGTTTCAAAGATAAAACGATCATTATTTCCGGCGGAGGAAATTCTGCCGTTGATTGGGCAAATGAATTAGAACCAATCGCGAAAAAAGTATATGTAACATATAGAAAAGAAGAATTATCTGGTCATGAAGCACAAGTGAAGCAACTGCTGAACAGCTCAGCTGAGTGTTTCTTTAATACATCGATTACAAAATTAATTGCTGGTGATAGTCATGAAGCGATTGAATATGTAGAATTAACGAATCATGAGACAGGTGAAGTTTCTCATTTACTTGTTGATGAAGTTATTATTAATCATGGATATGAACGTGACATTACATTATTAGAAAATAGTGAGTTAGACGTTGCGATTATAGATAATTTTTATATTGCAGGGAATGCAAATAGTGAGTCTTCAGTAGACGGATTATATGCCGCTGGGGATATTTTAAAGCATGAAGGAAAATTACACTTAATTGCGGGAGCATTCCAAGATGCTGGAAATGCTGTAAATAAAGCGAAACAATTTATTCAGCCAGATGCAAGTGAGTATGGAATGGTTTCTTCGCATAATGAAGTATTTAAGAAGAGAAATCGTGAATTGATTAAGCAGATGATGAAATAGTAAAGGAACAAGTATACCCCCATTTACTTCTCTATTCAAATGACGAGAGAGATAAATGGGGGTTTTCCTGTTTACTATATTTTCAATCATTATAATGACACCGGTTTCATCAGTTCATGTGACATGAACGTTTTATTTATAAATCTCCCTAGAAAATAATGAATCTATGTTTTGCTGGCGCAGAACTGTATTACATTATGCTGTTCCTTTAGCTCGTTCGTTAGGAAATGGCATGTTTAATATAGAAGCAATGTACTGTTTTCCATGCATTCGAGCTAATGATTCTAATATTTGGCGAACACGTTTTGTAAGATGACCTTGTTTTTTTATTTCCTCACAATATGCGTCATAGAAAACGTATTTAGCCCAAAGGAAATCATCTTGTTGGAATAAGAAATGATTTTTGTACCATTCTCCAATTGTATGGTAACAATTGTTTTCCTGTATTGCTACGCTTTGAGAAAGAATACGATCAGATAAAGATGCAGTTAAATGAGAAATTGTGTTTTCTGTTTCAATTTGTAATGTTTTTTCTAACATTGTAATGATGTGACGAGTAGCCATATGTTAACTCTCCTTTGTGTAAATGGGTAATACCATTCTATATTTAAAAAATTCTTACTATATATTATTATACAATATATGGAATGCATCTACCTGCTTTTTAGGTTGCATTTACAAAATCTTTTTTATTTGTTTACAAAAATAAAGTAAGATACAGTATATAGGAAAAAATAATAAAGGAATGAACGAGTTGTATATAACAGTAGAAGAAGCTGCGGAGTATTTGAATTTACCAAAGTCGTATATTGAAGAGTTAATTCAGCAAAAGAAAATTCGTGCACTATTTGATGGAGAGCAGTATTTATTAAATAAAGAACAATTCAATACACATTTAGAACAAATGGAGAAATATAAGCAATTAGTGGAAGAAATATTGAACGAACCAATTCCAGAAGATATGGATGTTAAAGACGAAGATTAAACTATGGGAAATCCCTTATGAAGATATGCAGAAATGTATCTTCATAAGGGATTTTTTGTTTAAAGATATTAAAAGCATAAGGAGTTCTTAGCCTTTCTTCAAATTTTGATAGGTAGTAGTCTACCATGTTAAAAGCATATTTTTTTCTAGCTAGGACAAACATAGAGAACGTAACCTGTACAGATACATATACTATCAGTGCAAAAGCTTATAAATTAATGGAAGGGGTTTTCTCGTGAGTTTATTTCATTGTGATTTTTTGAAAGACTTAATTGGATCTTTTGTGAGAGTAAACAGGGGTGGTCCAGAATCTCAAAAAGGAACAATAATATCAGTATGTCCGGACTACTTCGTATTACAGAATGAAAAAGGTGAGCTTTATTACTATCAACTTAGTCATCTGAAAAGCATTACAAAAAATGCGAAAGAATGTGGATCAAGTGATTGCGAGTGGGAAGATTGCGCTTGTGCAGAAGACTTTGAAGCATTGCTTGAAAGTTTCAAATACTGCTGGGTGAAAATTAATCGCGGTGGTCCAGAGAAAGTGGAAGGCATTTTACAAGAGGTTTCTTGTGACTTCGTAACATTAATCGTAAAAGAAGAAATTATATTAATTGCAATAAAGCATATTAAAAGTGTTAACTATAATGCTTTAGCATGCGGAGAGAGCGATGAGAGCGACGATAGTAAGGAAAGTAGCAATAATTCAGGTCGTGCTCGTGCACAAAGACAATCAAGTAGAGGAAGATAATAAGAAAGGGGGATACAAAATTGGTATTATGCTGTGACCAAATTAAATGTTTAGTTGGTGAGACTGTAAAAGTAAACCTTCGCGGACCAGAAAGTCGAGTTGGTGAGCTCGTATCGTTAGGCAAAGATTATCTAACGTTACAATTACCTCATGGTGAATTAGTATATTATCACTTGAAACATGTGAAGAGTCTAGTTAAGAAAGTAAAAGAAAGTAAATGTGGCGATTGCTATAGTTCATGTTTCTGCTCTGATGAGGATACTTTTCTAGATATATTAAAAGACTTGAAGTATAAGTGGGTAAAAATTAATCGTGGTGGTCCAGAATGTGTGGAAGGTTTGTTAAGTGAGGTACACCATGGTTGCATTACACTAGTAAACTGCGATGAAGTGATTTATGTAGTTAAGTCTCATATTAAGAGTGTGAGTCAAGTAGTTAAATGTAAAAAGAATGAAGATGAATAATGTTTAATAAATAAGAGGGGCATTATGAGGGAAAGAGAAGAACAATTTCTTATTTCAATAGTATGAAAAGGAATTACTTACTATTAAAACAGAACTTTGCCCTGATTATTTTTTTAGAAATGAAAGACAGGAAAGAAGAAATTCATAGGAAGGAGGATATAGATGAATGAGTTAAACAAAAGTATTGGAGAAAATATATATGTTAAATTAATTGGTGAAAAAAGGTTTAAAGGTGTATTAATAGACGTAGGAAATGATATCGTTGTTCTTTACAATGGACAAGACTACGTATATATATCTTTATACCATGTACAATATTATAAATTTTTACGACCACATGATGAAGAAATCTCAAAACCAGATGTGGATTCTGTAATTAAGAGAGAGTCACCTTCAATTTCTTTGAGGAAAGTATTAAGTACTTCCAAAGGGATTTTTACGGAAATTTATGTAGCAGGAAATGCTCCAATACATGGGTATGTTACAAGTGTAATGAACGATTATATTGTTTTTTATAGTCCAGTTTATAAAACTGTATATATATCTTTAAAACACTTGAAATGGTTAATTCCGTATAAAGAAAATCAAGTGCCTTACGCCCTCAATAAAAATGAACTCCCCGTGAATCCCTTAAATATTACGTTAGCTCGAACGTTTGAAGAACAACTTATTAAAATGTCTGGCAAAATTATGGTGTTCGATTTAGGTGAGGAATATAATAAAATCGGAAAGATGGCGAAGATTGATGAAGGGCATATTGAAATATTAAAAGCGCGTGATGCGAAAATGTATGTAAATATTCAACATGTAAAATCTGTCCATTGTCCGTAAGTTAATTGAAAGGGCTGGCTTTTTCTTTTATATGCAGAAGAAAAGGTCGAGCCTATTTGTTTAGCTTGATCTGAATATGAGGGGAAAAATGAATTGAATATAAATATGTTAGTATGACTGTTGAAGAGGAAATTGTGTACTAAATTATAAAGAATATGTACGAGCTATCTTTTGATGTATTCAATTTATTTTTTTGAGGGAGAACTGCTTAACTAATATATTAAAGGGGTTTTGTTGGTGGAGCAGTTTCCAAATTCGTTATCGATTACATTACTTGGTAGTGCTGGTGGAGCAGCAAAAGCAGTTTTAGCGATTTTAAATCAAGCGATAGTAAATGAAAAAGACCCGATTTATGAAGTGATAAAGAATGTTACATTTTATTTGGTAGATATAAAACAAAAAGATAGGACGTATTATGACGAGTTGTTTCCAAATTTGGAAGATCAATTGTTTTTATCCGAAATAGATCTCCAAGATGTAGTGACATTTAAAAAACATTTAAAAGAAAGTAGTACGAGCGTTGTGATTGATGTTTCAGGGGCAGATACGATCAGAGTATTAAGCTGTTGTAATGAACTTGGAATTTGTTATATTAATTCAGCTTTGGAAAACGAGGCAGTAGATCAGGACGATAGTTTAATCGGCTTTCAGCTTACGGAAAGATATACGAGATTTGAGAAGGAAAAAGATAAATTTAAAAATACAAAAGCAATTATAGGCTCAGGTATGAATCCAGGTGTCGTTCAATGGATGGTTGTTGAACTTATGAAGGAACGCCCGAATGAAAAGCCAAGAGCATGCTATATAGTAGAACATGATACGTCATTTTTGAATGATACAGCACTTATAAAGCCTCATACACTGTATGCTTCATGGGCAGTAGAGCGATTTCTAGATGAAGCGATATGGAGTTATCCGATGTATATGAGTCATCATCGTCCTCTTTACTTTTATGAAGATGTATATGCTTCAGAGTATAAAGTAAAGTTGGGAGAGAAAGAATTTTATGGTTGTTTGATGCCGCATGAGGAAGTTTTAATTTTAGGGAAAAACTTTAACATGGAAGTAGGGTTTCTTTACCGAATTAACGAGTATACAACAAATATAATTAGACAGAACTTAGATAAGGTAGAAGATCTATGGAATTGGAATCGTAAAGTATTTAATCCAGCCGAAGAAGAGATTGCGGGCGAGGATCTAGTCGGTGTATTACTCGTTTATGAAAATAGCGAGACTTATATGTATAACGTGATGAATAGCAGTCAAGTTTTTCATAAATATAAAACGAATGCGACATACTTCCAAGTAGGATGTGGCATTTATGCTGGCTTGTGTAGTTTACTGTTCGATAACTTTAAACAAGGTGCCTATTATGTAGAGGAATTATTATTAAATACAGAAAGTAAGTACGGAGAATATTTGAATTTATATATGAATGATTTTGTAGTTGGTGGAAATGACTTTACGGATGGATTGCTACATGATCGAGTAAGGTGGATATAAATTGTGATGAAAAGGAAGGGGAAATCTCCTTCCTTTTCTCGTTATAAGGTTACAGATTGCTCTGAAAGTAATTTCATACTTATAATTTAATGAGATAATATGTAGAGTTTTTGTATTGATCATGAGGAGTAGCAAGGAAGTATTGCGATTCAAAGTAGCGGAGAGCTAGGAATGAAGGTGAAGATTTTTTTACCGATAGCATAATGCGCTAGAAGAAAATATTTTTCAGAAAAGTGTTCTTGTTGCGTAAATATAAACATTTTATAAAATGTTTCGAGAAGGGTTTTTTTTATAAAATACTTCGTTTATAATGGAGGAAAATATCGACATGAGATTTGTTATTCATGTAACGGTTCGGTAGTGTTAGAAAAAGAAGGGGTGCACGCGCATCCTTTTTTCTATGCAGATATTATGAAAGAGGTGGTATGATGGAATTAACATTAAATTCGACTGTATGCTTACACGCGATTCAATTTCGAAAAGAGCAAAAGAATTATATTGTAAAAGATACAATTACAGGAGAAAAATATGAAATGCCGCCACTTTGGATTGATGCATTGGCAATGATGCGTGACGGTTTTTTATTAGGGGAAATTGAGGAGAAATTAAAAGAAGAGTATCCGGAAGAAGAAATAAATATGTTAGCATTTACGAGGCAACTGTTAGAGCTAGAGCTTGTCGGAATGGTCGATGGGGAAGAAATAGCTTGTACAAAGAAGAAAGAGAAAGATTATTTAGCTTGGTTACGTCCTCGCGTTGAGCAATTCTTTCTTAGTTTAAATAAAAGAAATAGAAGCAAAGGTCAATGATGATCTTTGCTTTTTTGTATAGTTTGTTTAAAAAATTACAGCGAATGCTCTTGCGAAAGCACCGTCGCTATTTTTAATTTTTAAAGGTGCCGCTGAGAAAAAGAAACGTTTTGCATTAATGGCATCTAAGTTTGTTAAGTTTTCGATTAAATAAATATTATTCCCAAGTAGTATGTGATGAATTGGCGATGTTTCTGTCGTTACCTCGTCAGGAGAAATGAAATCTAAACCGACAGATTTTACTTTTAATTGAACTAATTCTTCAGCTAATTCTTCGGAAAGATAAAAGGCTTCTTGTTCATACGCTTCTGTATTCCATTTATTAGATAGGTTGGAATGGAAAATGACAATATCATCTTCTTTTATGTCAGCATTGTGTAATACTTCTTTAGGTAGTTTTCGTTCTTGTACATGAGTTACGTCGATAAGAACAGCTTCACCTACAAATTGGTCTAGGGGCAATTGATCAATAGTCGTTGCGCCTGAAATGAAATGAGCAGGAGCATCACAATGTGTACCAACATGAACGACAGAATGAAAATCTGTAACTTGATAACCTGTTTCTTCAACGCTTGTAATGGCTTCTAAATTGATTTTTGGTGTTCCAGGAAATTGAGACATATTTTTTTCAAATGTTTGGGATAGGTCAATTACTTTCACTTTAAATACCTCCAAGTATATATTTTGAAATATAAAAAACTCACCTTTCATAATCAAGAAAGATGAGTTTTGCACACAATAGTTACGTTTTATCTTTCAAAATGCAATGCATTTTGCAGGAATTAGCACCTATTCAGTTTGTATAAACTGAGGTTGCTGGGCTTCAAAGGGCCGGTCCCTCTGCCTCTCTTGATAAAGGTATATTCAATTTAAAGTTCGGAATTTTCGTGATAATAAAATTGTAATTCATTTCCTTTTTCTGTGCAACACAAAATAGGTATTCACCCAAATAAAGTTGCTCGCATATTGTAGCTTATGTAAATAGAATGCTGCGAAGGAGTGAGTGCAGTGACAGGGAATGTATTGAATTATTATGCTGGTGGAAATACAGCTAGAGGATTTCATAATTTATATGAAGAGAATTTAAAAGGACTAAACAGATTATTTATTTTAAAGGGTGGACCTGGAACGGGAAAATCTTCTTTAATTAAGGTAATAGGTCGTGAATGGGTTGAAAAGGGGTATGATATTGAATTTTTACACTGTTCTTCTGATAATAAATCGGTTGATGGTGTCATTATCCCGAAGTTAAAAGTAGGAATTGTTGATGGAACATCACCGCATGTTATTGAGCCAAAAATGCCAGGAGTTGTCGAGGAGTATATTAATTTAGGAATTGCTTGGGATTCAGATAAGTTAAGAAAGCAGAAAGTGGAAATTGAACGATTTGTTTCAGAAGCAAGCAAAGCTTTTCAAGCTGCTTACGCTCGTTTTAACGAGGCATTAGTTATACATGATGAGTGGGAGAAAATATATATTAGTAATATTGATTTTAATAAAGCGAACGAACTAACCGAGCAGCTCATTCAGAAATTATTTACAGATAAAGTTGGGAAACAATCGCTTGTGAAACATCGGTTTTTAGGAGCAGCTACACCGAAAGGAGCAGTTGATTTTGTTCCTAATTTAACAGAAGGATTACCACATCGTTATTTTATAAAAGGACGCCCAGGTTCTGGAAAATCAACAATGCTCAAAAAATTAGCTAAGGCAGCAGAAGAAAAAGGATTTGAAGTTGAAGTATATCATTGTGGGTTTGATCCAAATAGCCTTGATATGGTGATCGTAAGAGAATTAGGGTTTGCGATTTTCGATAGCACCGCACCACATGAATATTTTCCGAGCCGCGAAGGTGATGAAATTATAGATATGTATGCCCTTATTGTAACACCAGGGACGGATGAGAAGTATGCGGAAGAAATTCGTGACGTCTCTATTCAATATAAAGCAAAAATGAACGAGGCGATGTCTTTTTTAGCGAAAGCGAAATCAGTTCGTGATAAATTAGAACGAATTTATATTGCTGCTATGGACTTTTCAAAAGTAGATGCATACAAAGAGGAGATTCAAAAAGAGTTTGAACGAATTGCGGTTAGTGTAACTGAAAAGAACAAGTAAAAAATAACGAATTTTGACAGGCTGTCGGAAATTTTCTGACAGCTATTTTAGTATGTAGTAAACTTAGTAATATATTTGTCGAATTTCCAAGGAAATAATCAAAAAATGGAGAGGGTATGAAATGAGAGAGAAAATTAAGTTGGAGTTAGAACGAATTGAGAAAGAAAATGATGTGAAAATTTTATTCGCTGTGGAGTCAGGGAGTCGTGCATGGGGATTTCCATCAAAAGATAGTGATTATGATGTTAGATTCGTTTATATGCACCCGATAGAATGGTATTTATCCATTCATGATAAACGAGATGTAATTGAGTATCCGATTAGTGATGATTTAGATATAAGCGGATGGGATATTAAAAAAGCGTTACAACTATTTGCAAAGTCAAACCCAGCTTTACTCGAATGGATTCGATCACCCATTTTTTATTTGAAAAACTCTAATTTTCCAGAACAGCTTCAGCAAATGAGTGAAAAGAACTTCGATCCGAAAGCAACGATATATCATTACTTACATATGGCTTCAAAAAATTATCGTGAATTTTTGCAAGGTGAGAATGTAAAGCTAAAAAAGTACTTTTATGTATTGCGTCCTATTTTGGCTTGTAAGTGGCTAGAGGAGAAAACAACTTTGCCTCCTGTAGAATTCGATCGATTAATTACAGAATTATCATTGGAGCGTAGCGTATTATATGAAATTGAACAGTTGTTAATAAAGAAAAAGGCAGGTACTGAATTAGATATTGGATTAAAAATTGATGTGTTGAATCAATTTTTAGAAGAACAAATTCATTACTATCAGCAATATGTAAAAGGAATTGAAAAGGGATCAGGGATCGATATTGAGAGTTTAAATACATTGTTTCGAGATATGTTGTTTGCGGTATATGAAAAAGAGCACAAGTAAGTTGAAGTGCCCCCTAAAAGTTAGACACGGTTATTTCATTAGGTAGCTTGATCCAAATGAGTCCGGTATTGTACCGGGCTCATTTTTAATTTTGCCTTAATCCGTTTCGTATTATAATAATCTATATATTTTTCTAATTCTATTTTAAAATGATCTACACTTTCAAACTCTTTTATGTAGAGGAACTCCGACTTCATAATCCCAAAGAAATTCTCTATTACTGCGTTGTCGTAACAGTTTCCTTTTCGAGACATACTCTGTACGATCCCCCTTGATTCAAGTGTACGGACGTATTGTCTCATTTGATAATGCCACCCTTGATCCGAATGCATCAGTAGTTGGTGGTTTTCAGGTAAACGTTCTAATGCTTTCTCTAACATCTCTGAAACAAGTGAATACGTCGGTCTAGAACCAATTGTATAGGTAATAATTTCACCATTATACAAGTCTAATACAGGTGATACATACAGTTTTTCTCCAAACAATTTAAACTCTGTGATGTCTGTTACCCACTTTTGATTCGGTGCATCTGTATAAAAATTACGCTCTAAAATATTAGGTGCAATTTTACCGACTTTTCCTTTATAGGATTTATATTTCTTCATACGCACAACACACTTTAACCCAAGCTCTTTCATAATGCGCTGAACCTTCTTGTGGTTCACTTTCTGGCCACGATTCGTTAATTCATCACGAATGCGACGGTAACCATAACGACCTTCATTTCCCTCATAAATCGCTTTAATCTCAGCTTTCAAATCGGCATCTACATCTGGACGATTCATTTTCTTTACTAAATCATAATACGTGCTTCGAGGAATAGTAGCTAGCTCCACGAGTGCCTTCACCGAATATTTATGCCTTAATTCATAGACTACTTGCGCTTTATCTTGTTTTGTGATTTTTCCTTGTTTTGAACTAAGGCATTTAACTTTTTTAAGTACTCATTTTCCATCTCAAGCTGTTTAATGCGTGCTTCAAGTGCTTCGACTGACCCTTCAGCTAGAGGTTGTTTTAATTGTTTATTTGAATCTTTTTTCATGGATGGACGCCCCTTTTTCTTAGATTGAAGGGCATCAATTCCTTGTGTTTCGAGCTGTTTTTTCCAAACCGAAATCGTTGAAGGGGCAGGAATGTTAAAGATAGCTGCCGTCTCAAATAAGGACATACCGTTTTCAATCATAAAGTTTAGTACGTCTAGTTTAAATTGTTGTGTGTAATTTGTACATCGTTTTAGAAAAGCTTCCATACCATTCTGTTTATATTGGTTTACCCAATTCAAAATAATTGTGTCACTTATACCAATCGATTTACCCATTTCTCGATAACTTTCATTTCCGTTTAAATAACGTAGAACGATTTGTATTTTTTCATCAGCTGTAAATTTAGCCATAGAAAAACTGCACCTCCAATTGTTAGACTGTGTCTAACAATTGGGGTGCAGTTCAAAGTTTGTGCTCTTTTTATTTTGTAGGAATAAAGAAAACAGATATAGCTGCAAGAAGACCTGCAAATGAGAATAAGTAAAAATTCCATACTAAGTCATATTGCATTGTCATAATAATACCGACAAGAATAGGACCAGTAATTGCGCCAACTCGGCCAAGTCCAAGTCCCCAGCCTAAGGAAGTAGCTCGGATATGGGATGGGAAGTATTGTGTCACATATGCATTTAATATTTGAGTAATACCGACCGATCCAATTCCAGCAAGACCAATTAAAAGATAAATGATTGTAACAGATGGTTTAATTGTTAATAGTCCAATACATACAGCTGCCAGAAGATAGGAGATGCTAATAACAATTTTGGCTCCTATACGATCTGCGATTGCTCCAGCAAATAATGCACCGATAGCGGCGGTAATATTTAGCATAAGTAGAAATGATAAACTAGATCCAAGAGGATATCCTGCCTGTCGCATCATCTGAGGCAACCAAGTATTTAAACCGTATATTAAAAACATCCCCATTATATAAGTGATCCAAAAAAGCAGCGTTGCTTTTTTGTATTCTTTTGAGAATAAAGTAAGAAATCCATTTTTCTTTCGTATATTAGATGGGGGTTGATGAGTTTTCTCTTTTGCATGGAATTCAATTTGAAAACGATTAAGAATTTTATCCACTTCTTCTTGGCGGTTACGTGATAACAAAAATTGAATGGATTCAGGTAAATAACGAATAATGAAAGGAATGAGGAGTAGTGGAATCATTCCGATGCCAAACATAATTCTCCATCCGAAGTCTTCTAACATAAACATGGACAAAATAGCGCCTAACACGATACCTAAAGGATAGCCAGTAAACATAAGAGCGTAAATAAAAGATTGTCGCTTTTTTGGTGAATATTCAACAGTAAGTGCGGAAGCTGTTGGAATGACACCGCCTAGTCCAATTCCTCCGATAAATCGCCATAGTCCAAATAATTCAGGAGAAGGAGCAAGTGCAGCTAGGCCCATTGTAATAGAAAAAAGTGTTAAACAGCATATAAGTATCCATTTTCGTCCAATTAGATCTGTAATCGTTCCAACTAGAATAGCGCCAATAAACATTCCAAACAAAGCATAGCTTGCAATTGTACCAGCATGAGCTGGTGATAGTGCCCAGCTGTTGTCTTCCAGTAGCTTAGGCAGAACGGCCCCGTAAATACCTAAATCATAGCCGTCAGCTAGAATGGCTAGCCAACAAATAAAAACAACAAGTTTTGTAATAGAGTTTGAAAAGATAGTTTTTGTAGGTTCTAGATGAGGTGGAGCTGAAGGTTGCATAGTATTCACCCCTTTTAATTTGTAGATGAGTATATTATTTTATTTGGTGTTAATATTTTCCTTCTTGTATCGGGATTTATATGAAAAGGTTTTATAACAAATAAAGAAGTTCAACAGAAATCCTGTTGAACTTCTTTATTTATTTACTCATTATCAACTCGTTTTAACGGTTGATCTGCCGGACCTTCAATAACCTCTCCTTCAATTGAAAAACGGGAACCGTGGCAAGGGCAGTCCCAAGTACAATCACCATTATTCCATTCAACTTCGCAGCCGAGATGTGTACAAGTTGTATCGACAATATGTAATTTTCCACCTTTGTCCTTATAAGCACCTGCTCGTTTCCCGTTAACATGTACGACAGATCCTTCACCAACTTCGAGGTCTTCTGGTTTACGTAATACAGTTTCAATCTTTCCTTCAATTAAATGTTTCGCAACATCAAGGTTTTGGGAGAGGAACGTTTTTATATCTGGATTTGCATGGAAGCGTGATGGTGCATACAGTTCTTTATATGGACTGTCTACTTTTAGAATGGAATCCTTCAGTAAATGAGCGGCAGCAGTTCCAGTTGTCATTCCCCATTTACGATATCCAGTTGCAACAAATATATTTGGATTGCTCTCGTTAATATGTCCAATATAAGGGAGCTTATCTAGCGTAATTAAATCTTGTGCTGACCATCTATAAGGAACTTCATCTATTCCAAACGTTGCTTCCGCAAAAGAATAAAGTGCTTCGTAATGAAGCATCGTGTTTATTCCTTGTCCTGTTTTATGACTTTCTCCTCCAATTAAAATTAATTTTTCCCCATTGCTTGTTGTGTAGCGTAAGGAGCGTTTTGGGTCATCAATACTTAAATACATACCACCTGGATAATCTGTTTTTGCTTTAATAGCAAGAGCATAAGAGCGTTCTGCGTACATTCGCGTAAAGAAAAAGCTATTCGCATCATAAAAAGGAAAGTGTGAACAAGAGACAACATATTCACAAGTAATGCGATGTCCGCCCTTTGTAATGACTTGTGGAGAATCTCCTTTTTCTACATCCATAGCAGTCGTTTGTTCATAAACTTTTCCACCCATCTCCACAAACTTTTCTAAAAGTGTTTTCAAATAAAGAAGGGGATGAAACTGGGCTTGATTTTTCATGACAAGTGCAGATTGTACTGGAATTGGAATCGATAGAGATTGAACATAGTCACAAGGTATATTTAATTTTTGATAGGCTTCATATTCTTTCGATAAACTTCTTAATCCCTTATCGGTAGTTGTATATAAATATGAATCTTCATTTGAGAAATTACAGTCGATTTTATATGTTTGCACAGTTTCATTAATAAATTGTAGAGCATGATTATTTGATTCATAGTAAAGCCCGGCCTTTTCCATACCGAAATGATTGATTAATTCATCATAAATTAGATCATGTTGCGCTGTTATCTTTGCTGTTGTATGCCCAGTCGTCCCGTTTAAAATAAGCCCAGAATCAATTAACACAACATCGATGCCTTCTTTTGCAAGTAAATAGGCAGTAGTAATACCTGTAATACCAGCACCGATAACAGCAACTTTTGTCTTTATATTTTCAGATAAAGGGGGAAAAGTTGGGATTTGGGTAGATTCAATCCAATAAGATGATGGGAATTGTGGAAATGTATCGCTTGTCATTAAGGAAACCTCCTGATTTAGAACAATTTTCCTTTTGATATTTCCATATGATATGAAATTCATGTGTGTTGTTTTAGAGGTAGGCTATTTTTATCCCACTTTAATGGGCAGTAAGACCCCCACCTCAAAATTCAGCGAAAGTGAAGAAGTTAGGTGGGGGCAGGCTACCCATAAAAGTCCGATTGGTGAGGGCTAATAATCAGTGGGAGATGAAGCCCCCCACTGATTAAAGTTTCACTTTATTTAAAAGAAAGATAAAATTATTTTAATATAATTAATGGGCGTTATCGGTATGAAGAGATAGGAGTTGTGTAAAGCTAGATTTAGATGAGTATATTTGTTGTTTAAACAGAGAGTTCTTGAATAAGATAGAGTCTATAGCATGGCAAAGTACGTATATGTATAATGAATGAAACCTTATAAAATCTATGTTTTTTCTTTAGTGGAATAAAGTATAATTATAAAAATATAACCAACTTTTATTACTAGGTCATAAAAGTTGTTGACAATGTGGAAATTCTATTGATATGATTCATCATGTGGAAAGGTTGATAGAGAGTAAAAAGATAAATGTTTTTCATTGATAATAAAAGCGAAAAATAAGTGACGATAGAGTGAGTATATTTTCCTTATAATAGATGCTTTTTAATCACCTAGTAAAATCAATCTGGAAGCAAGAATTGATATATGTAAGTTGCGCAAGGCGCGGCATAAGAAAGGGGCAAAAGGATGAAGGAGCTTCATACGTTTGGGTGGTATGCAGCACGTGTATCACCACATTTGCCGAAAAAAGCATTTAAACCAGTTCCTACTCGTTTATTTGGCGGACTGGCTTATTTACTTGTGGCATTGGCGGGGTTAATATCGATTGGTGTATTTGAATTGAATGTGTGGGCTAATCTAGGAATTGCGATCGTTCTTGGATTATGTTTTGCTTCACTTGGGTTTTTAGGGCATGAAATTTTACATGGAACTGTTGTAAGAAAGGCATGGCTTCGTGATTTCTTAGGAGCGATTGCATTTATGCCATTATCAACAGGTCCTAAACTTTGGCGAAAGTGGCATAATGCAACGCATCACGTTCATACACAACATGAAGAGAATGATCCAGATGCATGGCCTACACTTGAGAAGCTTAAAAAGAGTAAGTTTTTGAGCTGGGTATATCGCATGCCTCTTCATGTACGTTCATTCTTTAGTTTTCTGTCACTAACAATTCAATTTACATTGCATTCGACTCGAATGTTCTTTCATTTTATAAAAGAGTTTAAGTCATCCAATCAAAAATCTGTATGGCTTCAACTTCTTTTGCCTTGGACTGTTTGGATTAGTTTATTGTTTATTATGGGACCTGGAAAATGGTTATTTGCATATGTGATTCCATTGTTAATTGCTAACTTTATTGTAATGGCATATATCGCAACAAATCACCGCTTAAATCCAATTGTTCCAGTAAATGATCCGTTAGCAAACTGTTTATCAGTAACAGTGCCGCGTTGGGTAGACGTTTTACATTTCAATTTCTCATATCATACAGAACATCATTTGTTCCCTGCTATGAGCTCTAAATACTACCCGTTAGTAAAAGAGAAAATTAAAGAAATGTGGCCGGAACGCTATCATGAGATGCCGATGACAAAAGCTTTGGCAGCGCTATGGAATACACCACGTGTGTATTATCAAGGAAGTGAATTAGTGGATCCGCATAGAGAGCATTTCTATGGTTCTTTAGGAAATGGGCTAGATCCTCATAATATTTCATATCGTGAGGAACATATAGAGGAAGAAGAGAGTATTAAAAAAGTAAATCAGTAAATATATATACATTTTGAAAAAAGCAAGCTACTGAAAAGTAGCTTGCTTTTTGTTATTTTGTAGCTTGATATACTTTTTGCATGTAGTAGTAACTTTTCTTGAGTCGTGATGTGTATTCGACAACATCACCCCATTTTGAATAGTTATACATAGCATATTCGCCATCTTGTGCAATTGTAATGTTTTCAGCTCCAATTTGAACTGTAAATCCAATTGCGTTAATAATTTGTTTCGTAGTTAAACCATCTATTTCTTCGTTTGCATAAATATCACCAATAAATTCTTTTATGTTTGGTGCTTTTGCATTTAATACCATCCAAGGAATTCGAAGTTCAATGTTTTCTTTTGCAGGAGTAGAAAAATCTGCAAGTGAGTTGTAATCAGCACTAGTCGGATTACTATTTCCCATAGTTAATGCTCCGACGTTAAATTTTTCAAATGGCAATTGCTCCTGAGTAAGTGGTAATGTAATTGGCAAACTTAATGCTGTATAAATAGGGGAGAATTGTCCGCTATTTTTTTCAGGTTTTGTATAAGGAACTAGATTTCGTTGGAAACCAAATTCATAAGAGAATACATCATAGTAAGAATCAACAAGTACTTGATTAGATTGTCCACCGTGCAGATCAATTTTAAAATCAGCGCCTTCTTTCATAGAAAGGCCGTTAAATTCTTTATTTCCTTGTTCAGGTAATATGTTTACTCCAATTGTAATAGGTTCCTCTTCAAGAGGTCTAGCTTTTGGACGATCAATGGATAAGTATAAATAGGACTCATCGTGTGTTACGAAAGTCGTGTAACCATTCTTATCTCCAATTTTTGTTTTTGTTTTCCAATCACTCGTATCACCATCGACATTAATAGTATGGGATTCAAATGATAGCAAACCGAAATGTTGTTCAGGAACTTGTACGTTGTTCCAATGTGGTCGTTCTTCCGTATTATCATATTTAGTTGTATTCCAAGAGAATTTAAACCATTCATCTTGCCAAATGAATACAATACCGCCGGCCAATTTCGCCTGAATAATATCTTCGAAGAGCTCTGCATTACGTTTTCCTTGTTCATCTTCATTCATATGCCCTTGGTCTTTTCCATGTATATTTTTATGAGAAATACCTCGGGATCCTGGGATACCAAATTCCGAAATAACAACAGGCATTTCATGTGAATCATGCAAGTCTTTTAAATAAGCAGCGTAACTATTGGATTGCCCTCGATGGTCTTTGAAATTTGCTTTATCTGGATCGAAATTTAAGAAGTCAGGGTAATAAGGATACACGTGATAAGAGGCAAACGCCCCGCTTGGGTAATTCTTATTAGCAAAGATATGATTTGGATTTATAGATACAGCATCTTCACCGATGAACGGTTCAGCAGGGTGATCTAGTAAATCTGTTGTAACCCAGTTGGAAAAAGCGATAGGCTGAGCGGTCTCATATTTGCTAATAGAATATTGAGCGATATGATTCATTCCTTCAGCTAGCCAAATTTCAAATGGACTGGCGTTCTTCGCTTCGAAATATTTCCCCTTAAATGAAGTTTTATCAGCATGTTTTTTATTTGTTTCGATGACCATGTCAGGATCCCACTCAATCCCCAGAATCCAACCAGCTAAATATTGTGACACATCATAATTATATTCACCGTAAGCATGTCCTTTTTCAGCAGCGATTGTTGTATTACCATGAATTACATCGGCTGTTCTTTCAATATTTTTAAAGAGTTCATTTTTTGATTTGTAAGCATCTTTTGTTTCTAACAGTTGTTCTTCTTCAACCCATACACCATGGAAGAAATATAAAGGTTGTTTTGCTTGTTGGTTAAATTCAAATAAAGCTTCGTAAAAAGCAGGAGGGTGAATGGTATAAACACGAATCGTATTTGCACCCATTTCGCTAATTTGTTTCAACCATTTTTTATATTCTGCTTTTGTAATTGCAGCATCACCTGGAAATGCCCCTGGTTTTGCCATACCTAGGTTCACACCTTTAATTGTCCAATCTTCCCATTTGCCTCCTGTATAATGCTGAAGGGTTTGCTTATTTCGCTCTGCTTTAAAACCATATGAAATATTATCTGCAGTGCTTTTTAGGAGCGTTGGTTGCAATCGGTGTTTTGTTGCATCTATCCCGAAAATAACTGCTAAAATAATTAGGATGAAGGCAATTCTTCGTAGCCACCAAAAACGTTCTGAAGATTGGTTTTCAAGAGATTTACGTTTCATTTTCCCCCAACCTTTAATTCGGAAAAGACTTTGAAACAGTCCTAAAAATCGGTACCAAACAGTCAGTGGACGATACCAAAATGATTCAGTTAACGACCAGAGAAGTAAGAGTGTAAAATCTTTAATACTATTTTGTTTTTTCATACTCCATTCTTCTAATAAAACAACTCCTACAGATAGAAATGATCCGTATAGTACGGTAGCAGCTAACAGTAAAAATACATATTCTGTGAAGATTTCATCGAATAGTAAATGATACAGTAGTAGTAAATAGCCAAGTATTTCAATAATAGGACCAAGCCATTCTAGTAATAAATAAAAAGGCATTGCAATCATACCGAAAGCTTTATATTTTGGACGGAATAAAATATCTTTATGGCGCCATAAGGTTTCACCTAAACCACGGTGCCAACGACTTCGTTGTTTGCGGAAGGTTGTTAAATCATCAGGAGCCTGTGTCCAGCAAATTGCGTTTGGGTTATAAATAATTTTCTTTTCTTCTCCATCTTGTAAAGCTTTTTTATGAAGGTGAACGACAAGCTCCATATCTTCTCCGACAGTTTTTCGTTGATACCCTCCAACACGAATAACTTCTCCTTTATCGAAAATACCAAATGCGCCAGAAATGATAGGAAGAATATTATACTTGCTCCATGCTAAGCGACCAAATAAGAATCCACGCAAATACTCGATAATTTGCATGAGCGCAAGAGGTTGTTTTGGAAGACGATTTTCGATCATTTGACCATTTTGTATGTAAGAACCATTCACAATACGAACACTTCCGCCAGTTACCATAACTTTTTCTGGAGATTCATAAATTGGTTTCATAGCTTTCATAAGTGCATCACATTCTAAGAGAGAATCAGCATCTAATGAACAAACGTACGGATAGTTGGAAATATTGATACCTGCATTTAATGCATCTGCTTTGCCGCCGTTTTCTTTATCGACAACGATAATTTGTTTATTAACAGATGAGCGATATATTTTTCGAATAGTCTCTGTTTCCAATTGTAATCTAACCACGTTCTGAATTTCGTATAGCTGGAAATGATCTTTTAATTGCTCTAATGTATCATCGCTTGATCCATCGTTTACGACGATTACCTCAAACTCAGGGTATTCTAAAGTTAAAAGTGATTGGACACTTGATACGATAGTGACTCCTTCGTTATAGGCAGGAACAATAATAGAGACAGGTCGAGTAATACCAGACTGTAAATAATGAAGTAATTCCCTATTTTCATCACGTTCTCTTTTTTTTCTTAAGGTGAATGCAGAAATCAGAAATATAGCTGTATAGAATAAGATAGCAACACCCATGTATAGTAAGAAGAGCCATTGTGAAATTTTTAAAAATATATCAAGATAATGCATATGTTGTCACATCCTTTCGTGCTAAAGCCTCTAATGCACTTTCACGTGCGAAACGATCAGGGTGATGTAAGGCAATTTCAATATACTTTTCTTGCCAGTTTGAATAATATTGAATTGCATGTTGGACTTCACGACGTACCCACCAAGATTGATGCCCTGCTTGTTCTAGTAAATAAGGGAAGTATCCTTCATCTTTAAAGGGGGTTATTACACGAATAAGCATGAGGTGAATTTGCCAACTGTCCTTTTTAAATAAATGTTCAATGTGCTCTTTTGTTTCTGTTTTCGGCATTAACTTTGAAATAGCATGTAACGAGCGAATAATAATTTCCTCATCTTCATTCATTAAGTTTTGAATGAGGAAAAGATAGCAGCTATTCTCTTCACGTGTACCGATTGCATTTAAAATTTCATATTGAAATTGTTTAGGCAATGTATAAAAAAATTCAACCCAGACAGAAAAATTTTCAGTTTGAGAAATACTTAAAGCAATCATAGTGTTGGGAATAGCGTCATGGACTCTTGTAGCAAGTAAAATTGCTTGCCTTGTGTTTAATGTACTTAATGTAGTAAATGCTTGATGCTGGATAGATCCAGATGTTTGAGTGCAGATATCTTTTACCTCATTTTCAAACTTTTTTATTTTGAAGAAAGAAATAATATCTAATATATTTTGTTTTTCTATATGAGTGCCGTGAACTAATTTTTCTTTATAATGGGGAAACAAATAGACTTGTAATAAATGATGAATGCGCTGTTTTTCATCAATCCCGGATACGAGCTGTGTAGCTTTAATGCAGAGAGATTCTAGTGCGTGAATATCTGCTGTATGTTCAATTTTGAAATCATGGCATTTATTATGCATGATAAATTCATATAGAAATTTTCTATTTTCTTCTTTCCATTTATGATTTTTTCTTTTGAAATTTCTACTACGTAATTTTAGTGAAATTAAATATATATACGCTATAAGAATAGCAACTATTAAAAAGATAACTATGGATTGTACAATTGTAACTATAATCAATAGCCTTCATTCCTTCCTTCTAATAAGTGCGCCAAACGAACCTTAAATTCTAAAGGTGAAAACGGCTTTTCAATAAAATCATCAGCACCGGCTTTAAATGCTTCCTCCAGGTGGTGGGCTGTTGATTTAGTAGAGGTCATAAAAATTCGGAAATGTCGACTAGGCAACAATCTCTTTAATCGATTAATAAGTTCTAAACCATCCATTTGTGGCATCATCCAATCCACAATTAGTATGAAGAATGGAAACTGTTCATAGATTTTTTCTGTGAAAAAGTGCTTTCCGCTAGTGAAATGATATACGTTTAGTAAAGTTGTGTATTCAGTTTTTATAAATTTTGTTAATAAGTCGTCAGCGGTTACTACTAATAGTGGAGGGGTTTGGCGAGATACTGACATATATTTTTGTAATCTCTTCTGGATTGTTTCAAAAGGTAATTTTGTATGTAACACCTCTTGTACTACGTGATGCATAATTTGTTCATCATCTACGTTCTCATAAAAATAAATGATAGGCTGTTGTATGAAATAAGAAGGGATAGTTTCTTTATATACAACAACACAATCAGCATTATTTATGTTGTCGAAAATTTGAATGGAGGCATTTTGAAGTACCTCAGGGATAGTACCAATTATATAAATTTTAAGTAATTGATCATCCTGTTTAAAGGAAAGCATCATTTCTGTGATATGCTCGACTACATCGTAGACAGAGCTAGAATCTTTTAACGTTGTAGATAATTGTTGTAAATCCTTTTGTAATTGATAGAATCCTAATGTTTCAGCCAGGCTAATTAAGTTGTTTATGTAGCTTGTAAGTTGCTGAAGATTATAAATTTGATATTTTTGTTTCAGCCAATCTTTATAAATTAAATCCAGCATAGTGACCTCCTTATACTATTTAAGATGTCTAGATGTGCATACCCATCTTTACTATATTATGGATAATTTTATGATGTGTAAAGAGGGAGACTGTAGAAATATAATGAATTTCTTATACATAGAAAAATATTATTGGAGTAAAAAGTATGGAGAAGAAACAAAAACAGGTTAAGGAAATAGTCCTTAACCTGTTAGTTTGTTCAAAGAGAAATTTCTTTTGTTTTCTTTTTGGCAGTCTGTATAGAGTTTGTTTCTTTTCGCTGTAATCGTTTTTCTAAAAGATTAACAAGGTAAGTGAATAGGAGAACGAGCACGAGATAATATAAACCAACGATTATATATGTATCTAATTGTTGGAAGTTCCCTGCAGCGATTGATAAACCTGACCCCCATAATTCGGACAATCCTACGTAAGCAACAAGTGAAGAATCTTTTAATCCAATAATAAATTGATTTCCTAAAGGAGGAATAGATTGACGAAATGCTTGCGGTAATACAATACGTCGCATTGCTAAAGAATACGGCATCCCTAGAGAGCGAGCAGCTTCCATTTGTCCACGATCGACAGATTGGATAGAGCCGCGGAAAATTTCAGTAATATATGCACCGTTATGGATTGCTAAAGCAATGGCTCCTGCCCAAAAAGGAGTAAAAACAACAACGGATGTAATCCCAAAATAGAGAATGGCGATTTGAACAATTAAAGGTGTACCACGAATAATGGCGATATATACGTGAGCAATACTATTTAAAACTTTATTGTTAGAGATTCGAAAGAAAGCGAATAGTAATCCAATTAGTGAACCGAGTAATAGGGATGTTAGTGTTAATTGTAATGTGACAATAGTAGCTTTTAAGAGTGTGGGATAGGTAGAGATAAAAATTTCAAACATGCGTTTCACCTCATATTGTATAGATTTTAGTAGAGAATGAAATGCCCCACACAAGGTGGGGCATGATTTATGGAAACTTTGAAGGGCTAAATTACTTCGTTTTTTCCTCTTCACCAAGAATATTACGCCCAAACCATTTTTTACTGATCTTTTCATACGTACCATCTTTAATAATTTCATCTAAAGCTTTATTTACTTTCTCGACCATTTCTTTATCATCTTTACGAATAGCAATTCCCATTTTATCAAGGTTTAGTGGTTTTCCAGCTTCTTTTATATTTGATTTACCTTCTTTGATCATGCGTAAACCAACCATTTGATCTGTAATTACTGCGTCGATACGTCCAGGCTCTAAGTCCATAAGTGCAGTAATATCGCTATCGTATTCTGTAATTTGATCTGTATATTTTGCAACGAGGTCTTTAAAGGTACTAGCTTTTACAACACCAATTTTCTTACCCTTTAAATCTTCTGGAGAAGAGATAGATGTATTCTTTTTAGCTACAAAAATTTGGGCACCAGAACGATAATAAGGATTTGAGAAATTAACAGCTTTTAAGCGTTCTTCTGTAATTGCCATACTGCCCAGTATTACATCATACTTTTTCGCTTTGAGACCTTGGATTAGCGTTTCCCATGGATTTGTAATAGGGGTTGGTTTCATATTCATTTTTTTCGCAAGTGCTTCACCTAGTTCTACATCAAAACCGACAAGTTTTCCGTCATTTTCTTTATAGTTAAAAGGTTTATATAAGCCACTCATCGCATAACGAAATTCTTTTTCACCATTTGAAGAAGTAGTAGCACTTTCCTTACTACAGGCTCCTAGTATAAAGGATGTGCATAATGTAATACTCGCAACAATGGTTAATAGTTTTCTTTTCATAAAACCCCTCCTATATATTGATCATACGGATGGTTTTAAGTATGTTATTGAAATATTTTATTTAGATGATTAGTTGTGCACCGTATGAATGTATTTCTTTTCGTTTGAAACAGAAGTTATATTATAAAACGTTACGTAAAAATTGTTTCGCTCGTTCATGTGATGGAGCTGAAAAGAATTGTGCTGGCGGAGCATCTTCTACAATTTTTCCATCATCCATAAAAATGACGCGATCAGCTACATCTCTTGCGAAATTCATTTCATGAGTAACAATAACCATGGTCATTCCTTCTTCAGCAAGTTCTTTCATAACTTGCAATACTTCTCCAACAAGTTCAGGGTCTAAAGCTGAGGTAGGTTCATCAAATAGCATAATTTTAGGATTCATAGCAAGAGCTCGTGCAATAGCAATACGCTGTTTTTGACCACCTGATAGGAGATGGGGCGTTACATCTGCTTTATCTTGTAGGCCGACTTTTTGCAGAAGCAGATTTCCAATTTCTTTTGCATTTGCTGCTTCTAATTTTTTTACATGAATAGGTGCTTCTATGATGTTTTCTAGTGAGGTCATATGAGGAAAGAGGTTAAAGTGCTGAAAAACCATACCGACATTTTCGCGGACTTTGTTTAAATTTGAATGCTTTGGATCAATTCGTTCACCTTGTAAGTGAATTTCACCTTCATCGTACATTTCTAAAAAGTTAAGACAGCGAAGTAATGTACTTTTACCGGAACCACTGGCACCAATTAAAACGACAACTTCTTTTTCTTGTACTTCTAAATCAATTCCTTTTAAAACGTCAAGTGAGCCAAATGATTTTACTAGATTTCGAACCTGAATCATACAAAACCCCCAGTCAAAAATATATTTTACAAATGTTGCCCCTTATTTCTGTTATTAGTCACAAATTGTCAGAATCCTTTATTTTTTTCGAATGACAGTTCTTATATAAATAAATTTGAATGTATAGTTCAAATGGAAAAACCACCTAATTTAGGTGGTTTTTCATATATTTACAAGTTTTTGATTTTAAATTGAGTGGCAAACGTTTCTAATTCTTCAACAAGCTTTTGCATTTGAAGAGACATATGTGTAATATCCTGTATTGATACTGACTGAGATTGTGAAGATTGGGATGTATAATTAGTCTCCGAAACTATATTTTGTGAAATTGAAGAGATATTAATAAGTGCGCTATTTATCTCTTCTGAGCTTGCTGACATTTCTTCTGCACTTCCTGTTATATCTTGTATTTGATCTGTAACTTCATTAATATGATCCACAATATTATGGAATGCTAATTTTGCATTTTGAACAGCATGAATGCCTTCTTGAATTTCTTGTTGTCCTTTCCCCATAACGTTGACTACATCTTTTGTATCATTTTGTACAAGCAAGTTAAGTTTTGTAATATCTGTAGCTGCTTGTTTTGATTGTTCAGCAAGTTTACGCACCTCTTCAGATACAACAGCAAATCCCTTTCCATGTTCACCGGCGCGGGCAGATTCAATTGCGGCATTTAAAGATAATAGATTTGTTTGTTCAGAAATGTAAGTAATAGTTTGTAATGCTTTATCGATATCTTGTGTACGAACAACCAATTGATCTACTACTTTATATATTTCATCCATGACAGTATGGATAGTTGTCATTTGAGAAATGGATTTTTCAATGATTTCAGTTCCTACATTCGCCTTATCAGAAGTAGAAATAGCTAAGTTTGAAATCGTTGTAGAAGATTCAGCTATGCTTTGCACTCCATTTGCTATTTCATCCATTGCTGTAGAACTATCTTTAATATTTGCAGACTGATCATTAATATGGTGAGACAACTGTTTCATTGCATTTGCGATGTTATCCATAGTGGAAGAGGAAACGGTTGCTGTTTCAACAATATGATTTGTAGAGCTTTTCACTTTTACACTTGTTTGAATCACATTTTTAATAATTTGTTGTAAGTTTGATATCATTTGATCAAAACTATTAAACATATGACCAAATTCATGATGATATTGTTTTGGTACGGCAATGGTTAAATCCCCTTTTCCAGCTGTATTCATTATGCTCCGTAATGAATTGATTGGATTGATAATTGATTTAGCAGTAAATAAGGAGATAAGAATGCAAAGAACTAAACATGCAATGAATAAAATAATGGTTATGCTTATCACTTGTTTATAAGAGTGTTCGCTGTCGTTATACAGACCTTCAGCTAACTTTTCATTATAATCACTAAGATTTTTTAAAGCACCTACTGTAGCCGATAAATTAGGATCAACTGTAGTTAGGTAAAATGAATACGCCTGATTAAGTTTATTTTCTTTAATGAAATCAAGCATTTGAGTACGATGCTTTTTATAGTTTTCTAGCTTTTCTTTATATTGGTTAAGTAGCTTTTCTTCTTCGCCTGTTATATATGTATTTTCGTATTGAGCTTGTAATTTTTCGCTTGCTGTATTTGTATCATTTAATTTATTTAAAATTGTAGTACGCCGATTCTCGTCTTCCGTAATAATGAGTTCCTTTACATAACTAAACTCTTGGTATAGGCTGCTCTCAATAGATCCTAGCCATTTAATGGGTTGTAGACGATCCACATATACTGTTTGAAGCTGTTTGTGCATGTGTTGTAAATTTATATAATTTACAACGCTAATAATTAATATGGAAAGAATGGGTACTGCTACTAACAATATTAATCTGTTTATAACGTTTAACCGATATAAAATTTTTAACATAGAATCACCTAACCTTAAATTATTTAGTTGAATATGTAATTGGCATCCAAATAAAATTATACATTATTTCCATTTTATATACAGAAAAAGTAATGTAATAAATATGTAAATAAAAAAATAAAAATCGATATATCTTTCTATAAGGAAAATATGGATAATAATATATAGGTAGTACTTATATTACTTATAAAAAGGGGGAAAGAAGAGATGGAAAAAGAAAGGAAGGCATTTTCCTTTGGCTTACGTACACAACTCATGCTATTCACTACAGTTTTAGCTTTAATTACATATTCAACAAGTATATTTTTTATTTATGTGATATATGATTATTTTCAAAGTTATGTAAGTCAAACTGCATATAATATTATCGTTATGCTATTAGGAGTAGTATGGTCTGGAATTTTAGCATATGGAGCAGCCATATTTTTAATTAAACCGCTTCGAAAGTTAGAGGAGGCGGCGAGAAAAGCGGCTGAAGGAGACATTCGTGAAGATGTTCCGTTACCGAAGACTGATGATGAAATTAAATCTTTAAGTGTTGCATTTAATATGATGCTTGGGAACTTAAGGGGCATGGTAAAAAATATTGATACAACATTTTCGTATACAAACAATCAAGTACAGCAAATTAGAAAACAAACAGGCGAAGCAACGAAACAAGCACAAGGTGTTTCTGAAACTCTTGCAGAGATTTCTTCTGGCGCTGAGCAATCAGCGGCATCAATTCAAGCGATTGTTTCCGCTGTTGATACAACAACTTCTATTGCAAGTGAAGTAGAAGAGAAAGCAAAACAGTCTGATGAGTTGTCTTCAGAAATGGTTCAAGCTTTAGGGCATAGTACGCGTGTCTTTACGTCTTTAATTCAAGGTATTCAAACATTGGCGAAAGAAAATGAAGATTCAATGCAAAATGTACAGAAGTTAGAGGAAAGAATGAAACAAGTAGAACATATTGTATCTGTTGTGAGTGAGATTGCTAGCCAAACGAATTTATTAGCACTTAATGCTTCTATTGAGGCTGCTCGTGCTGGAGAGCATGGACGGGGCTTTGCCGTTGTAGCTGAAGAAGTACGTAAACTTGCAGATGAAAGTGACCATTCTGCAAGAAATATATCGCAGTTATTACGGAATATGCAAGAGGAAGTGCAACAAGTTGCAACGAAAATGACAGAACAAGTGAAAATAGCTAAAGAAGAGGCGAAACGTGGGGAAGCTACCGAATTAATTTTAAAAGAAATGTCATCAAGTGTTATGGAAGTAGCGGATGCAACGAAGCAAATTAGTAGCTATATGAATGAACAAGTGAGTCACATTCATCAAACAGGTGCACAGACGAAGGCTGTAGCAGCAATTGCTGAAGAAACGTCAGCTGGTTCACAAGAAGTAGCACGTGTAACGTTGCAACAATCTAAAAATATGATAGCGATCGATCAATTATTAAAGGATTTAGAGAAGCAAGCAACAGAATTGAAACAGACAATTGAAAGATTTTCAATGTAGAAAGGAAGAACGGTATTTTGTTCTTCCTTTTTACGTATGAAAGGGTGGGATACTTTGTTGAAAGCGAAATACATTGCAAGGATCATATATGGTTTTCACTTTACGTAATCTTTGAAAGTTAGGGCCATAATAACTAGTTTGCCAATTTTTAATGTCGATATCGGGCCAATTGACATAGTCACCTAGTGTATAAGGATCTAAGCTTTCTCGTAAATCTTTAACCCAGCGTATATTTCGATTTTCTTCATCATCACATTTCCAAGAGGTAATGTATTCTTGCGCAATAATTGCTTTGCGATGGAAATAAGCTGTTTCAGTAGGCGGAATATTTTCAACAGCACCTACGAGCGATTGGTGCCAAATACTCGCATCTTTATTTGGTGCATGTGAAAGAAAATACTGCATGATTTGAATTCCTTTAAGAGGAATAGGTTTATATACGTAGGAACCGGAGCGCTTGAAGTTTTCAGGGATGTTACCACTGTTAAAAAATTCAACAGCCTTTATATAAGGAACTTCATCTATAAAGAGAGAGGGGGTACCAGTTTCAAGAAGAGGAGATAATAAGGAATGGAGTTCAGAGGGAGAGCCAACAAACTCACCTTGTGCTTCAATTTTGTTTTGTTGTTTTGTGAATAATTCAATTGATGAAGTGAGACGTTCGTCTACATAAGGCGCCCAGTTTTGCCAAGCTTGAAAGGCAGCGATAAAATCTTCCCATTCCCATGTAATGGAGAAGATTGATACATTTTTTATAGGGTGTACGCGAAAAGTCAAAGAAGTAATAATTCCGAAGTTTCCACCACCGCCACCGCGGCATGCCCAAAATAAGTTATGGTTTTCATGTTCGCTTGCACGAATGATTTTTGCTCCAAATTTACCACATGCTTGTACCATTTCAACTTCTATTAATTGATCACATGTTAATCCAAATAAGCGTGAAAGCATACCGATGCCCCCGCCAAGTGTTAATCCAACAATTCCAACGCTTGCACTTGTACCAGCCGGTATTGTCACACCATAATTCCAAAGCTCTTTATAAACAGTGCCAAGGTTTGCACCAGCTTCAATTGTTGCTGTTAATTTATCTGTATGAACAGTAATACGATGCATTTCACTCACGTCAATAATAAGTCCTCTATTTAAAAGAGAAAAATTTTCATAGCTATGACGTCCGCTTCTTAAGCGAAATGGTACATGACGCTCGCGTGCCCATTTTAAGGCGTTACACACATCATTTTTATTTTGGCAAAACACAATAATACAAGGGAGTTTTGGAATACTTAAATTTAAGTTCATTCGGGCTACGTCATAGTCAGGGTCTGAAGGAACAACGATACGACCTGTTAATTTTGTTTGTTTCAATTTATCACTCCTTTCTAAAATAAGCGGTGCTTTTTATTAATATATGAAAAGTATATGTAACGTGCGTGGACAAGGAGATGAGGAGAATGAGATTTGCCTTTGTGAGAAATAAATAAAGCATAAGAATAAAGAAACTACATAGAGTTCAATGAAAACAGTTGCAAACTATTCATATTTTGTTATGATAGTGTTACGAAAACGTTTGCATAAAATTTCCGATGGGATGCAAAAGGAGAGAATGACTATGAATAAGACATGGTGGAAAGAAGCGGTTGCTTATCAAATTTATCCACGTAGCTTTATGGATTCAAATGGTGATGGTATTGGAGATTTACAAGGTATTATTGCGAAACTGGATTATTTAAAAGATTTAGGAATAGATGTAATTTGGATTTGTCCAATGTATAAGTCACCTAATGATGATAATGGTTATGACATTAGTGATTATCAAGATATTATGGATGAGTTTGGGACGATGGAAGACTTTGATGCTTTACTAGATGAAGTTCATAAACGTGATATGAAGCTTATTATTGATTTAGTTATTAATCATACAAGTGATGAACATCCATGGTTTATTGAGTCTCGTTCATCTAAAGACAATCCGAAGCGTGATTGGTATATTTGGCATGATGGTAAAGATGGTGCAGAACCAAACAACTGGGAAAGTATTTTTAATGGTTCGGCATGGGAGTATGATGAAGTAACAGGACAATATTATTTACACTTATTCTCGCGTAAACAACCAGATTTAAACTGGGAGAATAAAGAAGTTCGAGAAGTGCTATACGATACAGTTAATTGGTGGCTTGATAAAGGAATTGATGGTTTCCGAGTAGATGCAATCAGCCATATTAAAAAAGAAGATGGCTTTAAAGATATGCCAAATCCAAAAGGACTAAAGTATGTTCCATCTTTTGATAAACATATGAATGTGGATGGTATTCAACCTTTATTAGAAGAATTAAAAGAAAATACGTTTTCTAAGTACGATATTATGACTGTTGGTGAAGCGAATGGTGTTAAGATTGAAGATGCTGAGCTTTGGGTTGGAGAAGAGCAAGGTAAGTTCAATATGGTATTCCAATTCGAACATTTAAGTTTATGGGATGCAGAAAAGAAGAAAGATCTTGATGTTGTAGGGCTGAAAAAGGTATTAACGAAATGGCAAAAAGGGTTGGAAAATAAAGGATGGAATGCTTTATATATTGAGAATCACGATAAGCCACGTATCGTTTCAACTTGGGGAGATGATAAACAATATTGGCGTGAAAGTGCGACAGCTTTAGGAGCAATGTATTTCTTTATGCACGGTACACCGTTTATTTATCAAGGACAAGAAATTGGGATGACAAATGTTCAATTCCCAAACATTGAAGATTACGATGATGTAGCAATTAAAAATTTATATCGCGAGAAAATTGCAGAGGGCGTATCCCATCAAGATATGATGGAAATTATATGGGCTTCTTGCCGCGATAATTCACGTACGCCTATGCATTGGGACGATGAGATAAATGCTGGTTTCACAACAGGTACGCCTTGGTTTGGTATGAATCCAAACTACAAAGAAATCAATGTTGCAAAGCAAAAGAATGAAGAGAACTCTATTTTCAATTTCTATAAGAAAATGATTGCCCTGAAAAAAGAGCATGATGTACTGAATTATGGTACGTACGATTTACTTTTAGAAGATGATCCGCAAATTTATGCATATACTCGTACATTAAACGATGAAAAAATAGTCGTAATTAGTAATATCTCAAAAGAGGAAGCTGTGTATAATGAGGATTTATTTGCACTAGAACGCAAACGTTTGCTTTTAAATAACTATGAAGTTTCGGAACATGAAGAAGTAACAACAATTGCTTTAAAGCCTTATGAAACAAGGGTTTATCGCATTTCATAATAAAAAAGGATGCTCTTAGAGCATCTTTTTTTTATAAAAAAAATAAATTTCTATTGCAAAGTGAAAACGCTTTTATTAAAATAGATTTATGAAAACGGTTGCGTAAAGGGATAAAAACAAATTAAAATGAGGAATCGTTTTCATAAAGGGAACAGAAATTATAATTTAAATCATTATGTTGTTATAAATAAAGGGGAGGAAGAACAGATGAAAATTACGTCTTTTGATTTTTGGCAAAAGTTCGGGAAAGCGTTATTAGTTGTTGTAGCTGTAATGCCAGCAGCTGGTTTAATGATTTCTATCGGTAAGTTAATTGGAATGTCTGCTGGGGATATTAACGCAGTTCATACAATCGCTCGCGTAATGGAAGACATCGGTTGGGCAATTATTACTAATCTACACATCTTATTCGCAGTAGCAATTGGGGGATCTTGGGCGAAAGATCGCGCAGGTGGTGCATTTGCAGCGCTATTAGCATTCGTCTTAACAAACAGAATTACAGGAGCTATATTTGGCGTAAACGCTGAAATGTTAGCGGATTCAAAAGCGAAAGTTTCTTCAGTATTAGCAGGGGACTTAATTGTAAAAGATTACTTTACTTCTGTACTTGGTGCACCAGCATTAAACATGGGGGTTTTCGTAGGGATTATCACAGGTTTCTTAGGAGCTACTTTATATAACAAATATTATAACTATAACAAACTGCCACAAGCATTAGCATTCTTTAACGGAAAACGATTCGTACCATTCGTTGTAATTGTTTGGTCTACAGTAACTGCAATTGTATTATCACTTTTATGGCCATTCATCCAAAGTGGATTAAATGAATTTGGTCGCTGGATCGCAGCTTCAAAAGATAGTGCACCAATTGTTGCACCATTTGTATATGGAACGTTAGAACGTTTACTATTACCATTCGGTTTACACCATATGTTAACAATTCCGATGAACTATACTGAGCTAGGTGGAACATATACGATGTTAACTGGTTCGAAAATTGGACAAGTTGTAGCAGGACAAGATCCTTTATGGCTTGCATGGATTACAGATTTAAATAACTTATTAGCAAATGGAGATACAAAAGCATATAACGATCTATTAAATAATGTTGTACCAGCTCGTTTCAAAGCTGGACAAGTTATCGGTTCAACAGCAGCATTAATGGGTATTGCTTTCGCGATGTTCCGTAATGTTGATAAAGAAAAACGTGCAAAATATAAACCAATGTTCTTATCAGCAGCATTAGCAGTATTCTTAACAGGTGTAACAGAACCAATTGAATTCATGTTCATGTTTATTGCTCCAGTATTATATGTTGTATATGCAATTACAACAGGACTTGCATTCGCATTAGCAGATTTAATTAACTTACGTGTTCACGCATTCGGATTCATTGAGTTAATTACTCGTACACCGATGATGGTTAATGCAGGATTAACTAGAGATTTAATCAATTTCGTTATCGTTTCATTAGTATTCTTCGGTCTGAACTTTACATTATTCAATTTCTTAATTAAAAAGTTCAACTTACCAACACCAGGACGTGCAGGTAACTATATTGATAATGAAGATGAGGCATCAGAAGGAACAGGAAATGTACAAGATGGTTCATTAGCAACAAAGGTTATTGATTTATTAGGTGGAAAAGAAAATATTGCTGACGTAGATGCTTGTATGACACGTTTACGTGTAACAGTAAAAGATTTAGATGTTGTTGCACCAGAAGCGCAGTGGAAACAAAATGGTGCTTTAGGACTTATCGTAAAAGATAAAGGTGTACAAGCGGTATATGGCCCGAAAGCTGACGTATTAAAGTCAGACATTCAAGATATGTTAGGTGCGTAATAATATGAAATTGCTAACTTTAAACTGTCACTCTTGGCAAGAAGAAAATCAAATAGAAAAGATAAAATATCTTGCTAAAGTCATTCAAGAAGAAGAGTACGATGTTATCGCATTGCAAGAAGTAAGTCAGTCGATAGGAGCTAAAAATGTATGCGGTAACAAGAAAGAAGATAATTTTGGACTTTTACTATTAGAAGAGTTAAAAGCGTTACATGTAAAAGATTACAATATTACTTGGGATTTCTCTCATATTGGTTATGATGTGTATGAAGAAGGATTAGCGATTATAACGAAGCATAATGTTGTAAAAGAAGATACGTTCTTTATTTCAGAAAATAAGGATACAACGTATTGGAAAACACGCAAAATTGTAAGTGCAACAATTGCTTACAATGGTAAGAACATCACGTTTTACTCTTGCCACCTCGGTTGGTGGAATGATGAAGAAGAATCATTTAAAGATCAAGTGAATCGTTTAATGGAGCGTGTAGATAGCAATGAACTTTCCTTCTTAATGGGTGATTTTAATAATAACGCTCGTTTGCAAGGGGAGGGTTATGAATATATGATGCAAAAAGGTTTGTACGACACATATGAACTAGCAATAGAGAAGGATGAGGGAACAACTGTCCAAGGTGAGATTGCTGGTTGGGATGAAAATAAACATAATTTACGAATCGATCTAATATTGTGTAACCGAAGTGAAAAAGTTCGTTCTTCAAAAGTTATTTTTAATGGTACAAACCGAAATGTAATTTCAGATCATTTCGGTGTAGAAGTACAAGTAGATATATAATAGAAGAAATCCTCACAGATGATAAAAAGCTGTGAGGATTTTTTTGAGGAATACAAGTATTTCCAAGAGAAAATACTTGTATTTTTTATGACATTTCCTATATATTTGTTATTATTGAATGTAAAACCGATTTGGTCATTTTGTATTCATACTTTGACTTACTTCGTTATATAATGTAGTAAGTCAAAGTTAATGGGAAAAAATAGTTCGTTTTTGGTTAATCCACGATGTAGAAAGTGATATAATTGCAAAATGTATGTATCATTTTCTAAAGAAGGAAAAATATATAATTAGGTGATAACTTCTATGAAACAAATTTGGCGTATTTATAAGACAGATTTACGGAATGTAGCAAAACATTGGGCTGCAATTGTTATTGTTGTAGGGTTAATGATTTTACCATCGTTATATGCATGGTTTAACATTAAAGCTTCTTGGGATCCATATGGAAATACAAAAGAAGTTCCCATTGCAGTTTCTAACGAAGATGCAGGCTCTAATTTAAGAGGAAAAGATATCAATATCGGGAACGAGATTGTAGATTCTCTGAAGAAAAACAAAAATCTTGGCTGGAAATTTGTAGATGAAAAACAAGCAATTTACGGAGTTGAACGCGGGGATTACTATGCAAGCATTACAATCCCAAAAGACTTCTCTGGAAAGATTGCAACTGTTCTGGATGAAAATCCACAGAAACCAGAACTTGATTACTATGTAAATGAAAAGGTAAATGCGATTGCACCGAAAATTACAGCAAAAGGTGCATCAGGTATTACAGAAGAAATTAGTAAAAACTTTGTTAAAACAGCGAACGGTGAGATTTTTAAAATCTTCAATGACCTTGGAATCGATTTAGAAACAAACTTACCAAGTATCGAGAAAGTAAAAGATCTTGTATTTAAGTTAGAAGCGCAGTTCCCAGAAATGAATACACTGATGGATAAGGCGTTAGATGATGCGACTCGAGCAGAGGATGTTGTGAAAGTAGCGCAGAAAGAATTGCCGGTTGTGGAAAGTGTTATTAATGATGGGCAGGATACACTTAAGAGTTTAGATGCGTTCTTTGCGAGAAATGATGAAACATTGAATCGTGCTCCGGGAACTATTAAGAATAATTTAATTGTAACGAAGCAGGGCTTGGATGCTGCAGCGAAAATTACGGATTACTTAAAAAATCCTTCATTTGATTTTAATCTGACACTTCCAGATCCAGCTAAATTCCCAGTGTTACCTAATATAACTCTTCCACAAATACCGCAAATACCAGAAATTCCAGCGTTACCGCAAGTGAATGGTGATGGGTATAAGAATATTGCTAAAAATATTGATCAAACTGTAAATAATGTTTTCAGCTCAATACGTGTTGGAACAACTTATGCACAAGGTGTTATAAACGGGTTACAAAATGGTAATTTTGATCCAGAAAAAGCGAAACAAGATCTTAATAATGTTTCTGAGACGCTGCAAGGACGTGCGGATAGTGTTTCATATGTAATTGATGTCTTTACTAAATTTAAAGAGTCGGCATCAACTGATTTTGGAAAAGAATTCTTCCAAAAGAGAATAGAAAGATTAACAAACCTTAAATCAGCTATCGAAAATGCAAATGGTGGCGTTAAAGATATTGCTAATATTATTGGTACAGGGCAAGAAGTGAAAAAAGATGTAAGAGATGCTACTAATAAAAAGTTAGATGCAATAAATAACTTGGTAAATCAAGCAGAAGCAGATTATAATGCAACATTCGTAACTGATTTTGAAAAAGCAGTAAGTACAGCCGAGCAATTGAAAGATAAGGCTGAAGGTGTAAAAGAAGATGCGCAACAACTTAGAGGTAATTTAAATCAAGATATAAAAAAAGCGAATGAGTTAGTAAATCAAACAAATGAGGCATTAGACAGTGGTAGAGAAAAGTACGATAAGGCTGTAAGTGATTACAGCAGAGTAAAAACAGAACTTGGAAAAGCAAGAGAAGACTTAAGCAACGCAGGTGTTAATGGATTAGACTCTACAAAAGTAGCCTTAAATGATTTAAATGGACAGTTCAAAGCAGCATGGAATTTAGTTAATGATATGATTCCAGTTCTGGAAAATACAAATAAAGTTTTAGCAGATGTAAATAGTGATAAGAACACGAATAACACTATTTCTAAATTAAATAAAGTAAAAGATGGTCTTCAAAAAGGAATCAATTTAACTGATAAAGGAATTGACTCTATTAATAAAGGGCAAAAACCAGCAGCAGATGTTATTGAGAGTATTAATGAAGTATCTAAGAGTGTTTCGGGTCAAATTGGTGACATTTTAGCTAAATATGATTCAGAAATCACTCCAAATTTCAATGCGGCTATTGCTCGTACGAAAGAGATGTCTAAAAACACATCTCAAATTTTAAAAGAAGCAGACAAAAAGCTTCCGGATGTTAAAAAAATACTAGAAGATTCATCAAAAGGCTTAGTAGATGGTAAAAAGAAATTAGCAGACATTAAAGCTGAAATGCCAGCTACTGAGAAAAAGATTAAAGAATTGGCAGATAAAATTCGTGATTTTGAATCTGAAGAGGATTTAAAAGATATCATACGCTTATTGAAAAACGATGTTGAGAAGCAAAGTGATTATTTTGCGAATCCAGTAAATTTAAAAGAGAATAAATTATTTGCAATGCCGAACTACGGTTCAGCAATGTCACCATTCTATACAGTGCTTGCATTATGGGTAGGCGCATTATTAATGGTTTCATTATTAACAGTAGAAGTACATGAAGAGGGCGCGAATTATAAGAGCCATGAAATTTACTTCGGACGTTTATTAACATTCTTAACGATAGGTCTTTCACAAGCGTTTATCGTATCAATGGGAGATATATTCTTACTCGGTACGTACGTAGTCGATAAGTTCTGGTTTGTATTATTTAGTTTATTTATTGGTGGAGTCTTCGTTTGTATCGTATACTCACTCGTTTCTATTTTCGGAAACGTAGGGAAATCGATGGCAATCATTTTACTTGTACTACAAGTAGCAGGGTCGGGCGGAACATTCCCAATTCAAATGACACCGAAATTCTTCCAAGCAATTTATCCGTTCTTACCGTTCACATATGCAATTAGTGCAATTCGTGAAACAGTAGGCGGAATGCTATGGGATATTGTAACGCGAGATTTACTTGTATTAAGTGCTTTCGTAGTAGTTATGATTGTTGCTGCGTTATTACTGAAAACACCAATTAACAAATCAAGTGAAAAATTTGTTGAGAACGCAAAAGGAAGTAAAATCATTCACTAACATAAAAGGTTCCTACCGATAGAGGTAGGAACCTTTTTGTTTAATCGAATTTTAATTTCTTTAATGCTTCTGCAAATGGGTTATTTAATGGTTCTTCTTCTTTTTTCTGTTGTTTCATATATTTTTGAACGTCACGTTTATCAGCTTTGTTTCCAGATTCTTTTTTACGTCTTTCTTGGAATGTGGATAATTTTTCGCGATAGCCACATTTACATGCAAAGATTTGTCCTGCACCTTCACCGCGTAATTCTAACTTCTTCTTACATTGCGGACAACGAGCATTTGTTGTACGAGATACATTTTTACGATGACCACATTCACGGTCTTGGCATACAAGCATTTTTCCTTTTTTGCCGTTTACCTCTAGCATTGGTTTACCGCAGTCAGGACAAGACTTCGTTGAAATGTTGTCATGTTTATATTTTTTATCACTCGATTTAATTTCAGAAACAATTTCTTTCGTATAGTTCTTCATTTCGGAAATGAATACTTCTTTTTTCAGTTTACCCTTTGCAATTGCCTCTAGCTTTTGTTCCCACTCACCAGTTAGTGTAGGCGATTTTAACTCTTCTGGCACTAAATCAAGTAACTGACGGCCTTTTGAAGTAATATGAATATCTTTACCACGTTTTTCAATTAAGAATGAATTGAATAGCTTATCGATAATATCAGCACGCGTTGCTACAGTACCTAATCCACCAGTTGATTTTAACGTATCAGCAAGTTGTTTATTTTGCGTATCCATATATTTTGTAGGATTTTCCATTGCTGAAAGTAAAGTCGCTTCATTAAAACGTGCAGGTGCTTTCGTTTGACCTGATGTTTGCATAATTAACTTTACAGTTAATGTATCGCCTTTTTCGATGCGAGGTAAAAGTTGCTCTTTTACGTCATCAGTTACATCATCATCTTCAAAGCGATTTTCATATACTTCTTTCCAACCAGCATGTAAAATTGTCTTTCCGCGTGCAATGAATGTTTCATTGCCGACCTTTGTGCGTAACGTTAGTTGTTCGTATTCGAATGCTGGGAATAAAACAGCTAAGAAACGTTTTACAACTAAATCATAAATTTTACGTTCTTTATCTGTGAAGGCTGAGAAGTTAACGTAGCCTTCTGTCGGAATAATTGCGTGGTGATCGCTTACTTTACTATCATCAACAAATGATTTATTAGCCTTGATAGGCTTTTGTAATACTTTATGTGCTAAGGAACGGTACTCTCCAACCCCACATGCTTTTAGACGTTCTGGAAGTGTTCCAACGATATCAGATGAAATATAGCGTGAATCTGTACGAGGGTACGTTAGCACTTTGTGTTGTTCATACAATTTCTGCATAATGTTTAATGTTTCTTTCGCAGAGTAACCGAACTTTTTATTTGCATCACGTTGTAATTCAGTTAAATCGTAAAGACCAGGAGAGAATGACTTCTTCTGTTTTTTATCAATTTCTAAAACAGTAGCATTATGTTTATCTAAACCTTTTACAATACCATCAATTTTTTCTTTATTAAAACTGCGGCTATTGCCATTTGCATCTTGCCACGTTAGTTTTAATTGATTTGTTGTTTGTGCTTCAATGCCGTAGTAAGTTTGAGCTTTGAAATTCTTTATTTCATCTTCACGATTAGCGATCATTGCGACAGTAGGTGTTTGCACACGGCCGCAATTCAGTTGGGCATTAAAGCGAGTCGTTAAAGCTCGAGTCGCGTTAAGACCGATATACCAGTCAGCTTCTGAACGTGCGACAGCTGAAGCGTATAAATTGTCATATGCTTTACCTGGTTTTAAATTTGCGAAACCATCTTTAATTGCTTTATCAGTAACAGATGAAATCCATAGACGTTTAATGGGCTTATTCAGTTTAACTTTATCGATAATCCAGCGTGCGACTAATTCACCCTCACGACCAGCGTCTGTCGCTACAATAATTTCAGTTACATCTTTTCTAAGTAGCTGACTTTTTACAGCATTGAATTGTTTCCCTGTTTGTTTAATAACAGTTAATTTCAAACGCTCAGGTAGCATCGGTAAATCTTCTAAATTCCACTTTTTATATTTCACATCATAGCTTTCTGGATCTGCTAATGTAACGAGATGACCTAAAGCCCAAGTTACAATATATTTACTACCTTCAAGGTAGCCATTTCCTTTTTTATCGCACTTCAGTACGCGAGCAATATCACGTGCAACGGAAGGCTTTTCAGCGATTACAACGCTTTTTGACATATTTAAAACATCCTTTCAAATTTCCATACGTTAACTATAGCATACATCTTCTTGAGATTCAGTTTCGCTCCAGATTTGAACGTTTTTTAATGGGATAACATCTGTTTGAAAGTGAATGATCGTGACAGAACATAATATGCACCATGATGGGACTGTGAGAAATAGATAGTTATTATGCGTATTGTTTTATTAGTTGATTTTATATTAAATAGAAAAGTAAAGAACTTGTTATTTTACTAGAATAAGAGTAGACTTTGAAGTAGAAGAATACTAAACACATGGGAGTTTGTGGATACAAACTGAGAGTATGACTAGTCCGTCATTGACCATTTGAACCTGTTGGATAATGCCAGCGTAGGGAGAGTGTAAAAGCACATGTTCAGGCACTTTGCGTACGCGCAAAGTGCCTTTTTGTGTATCTCCCATAACTATAGTTAGGAGATGAGAAGGATGAATAGGAAAGAAATTAGTAAAGTAGTGGATTTGGTGAGAGAATCTAATCCGCTCGTTCATAATATTACAAATGTTGTTGTAACAAATTTTACAGCTAACGGTTTGTTAGCGTTAGGGGCATCGCCTGTAATGGCGTACGCAAAAGAAGAAGTGGCAGAAATGGCTAGCATTGCTGGAGCGTTAGTATTAAATATGGGAACACTTCGTCCGGAAGAAGTAGAAGCGATGTTACTTGCCGGTAAATCAGCAAATGTGAACAGTGTACCAGTACTGTTTGATCCAGTTGGTGCAGGAGCAACATCGTATCGAACAGAAGTTGCGAGACATATTCCGGCTGAAATTGAATTAGCGATTATTCGCGGAAATGCAGCTGAAATAGCGAACGTTATTAATGAGAGATGGGAAATTAAAGGGGTAGACGCTGGTGCTGGAAATGGTAATGTCGTAAGTATTGCAAAGCAGGCAGCAGATGAACTAAATACAGTTGCAGTAATTACTGGAGAAGAAGATGTTGTTACAGATGGAGAGAGAACGATTGTTATTCGAAATGGTCACTCTATTTTAACGAAAGTTACGGGAACTGGTTGTTTACTAACTTCTGTAATAGGAGCATTTGTAGCGGTAGAAAAGGATTATGTAAAGGCAGCGGTAGCGGCATTAACGTTTTATGGGGTAGCAGCGGAACTGGCAGCTGCTAAGACAGTAGAAAAAGGACCTGGTAGTTTCCAAATTGAATTTTTAAATCAGTTAGCGAATACCACTTCGGGTGATATAGAGAAGTATGGGAAGATTGAGGTTATATAGTAAGGAGGGAAAATAAATGTCGCGTATTTCAAAGGCAGAAATGTCTAGGTTGTTATCAGTATATTTTATTATGGGAAGTAACAATTGTACGAAGGATCCACTACAAATATTGAAAGATGCACTTGAAGGCGGTATAACAATTTTTCAATTTCGTGAAAAGGGAGAAGGGGCTTTAACAGGAGAAGAACGTATTTGTTTCGCAAAAGAATTACAAGCAATTTGTAAGGAGTATGGTGTACCATTCATCGTAAATGATGATGTGGAACTAGCACTCGAGTTAGATGCGGATGGTGTGCATGTAGGGCAAGATGATGAAGGAATTACTTCTGTTCGTGAAAAAATGGGGGATAAAATTATCGGTGTATCTACACATACAATTGAAGAAGCGCGCTGGGCAATTGAAAACGGAGCGGATTATTTAGGCGTTGGCCCTATTTTCCCAACGAGTACGAAAAAAGATACGAAAGCGGTGCAAGGAACGAAAGGTTTAGCTCATTTTAGAGAACAAGGAATTACAATACCGATTGTCGGAATTGGAGGCATTTCAATTGAAAATACCGCTTCGGTTATAGAAGCAGGTGCGGACGGTGTTTCAGTTATTTCTGCGATTAGTTTAGCGGAATCTGCCTATGAAAGTACGAAGAAATTAGTAGAGGAAGTAAGTAGGAGTTTGTAGGAAAAGGGAACTTCACAAAAATAGTAAAGAACAGAATGGACAGCTAAAAATATTTAAACAAACGTTTGATTAAAAAAGCACAAACCCTGTAAATTTGTAGGTTTGTGCTTTTTCTTTAAAACATAATTGATATTAAGAGCATTCCAATCCCGATAGAAGTGAATGTTGCGATTAGGCCTGGAATCATAAAGCTATGATTTAAAACATAGCTTTATGATTCCAGTTGTACCAGTGCGATCAAAGTTAATGGCAGCAACGATTGTTCCGTAGTTTGGAATGAAGAAATATCCATTTACTGCAGGGAACATCGCGATTAGTAGTGCTGGTGGAATACCGAGTGATAATCCAAGTGGCATTAAAGCACGTACTGTTGCGGCTTGGCTATATAGTAAAATAGATAGAATGAATAATGCGATGGCAAATAGCCATGGCGCGCTTGTTACTAGATGCTGAATTGATCCTTGAATCATATTTAAGTTTCCGTTAAAGAAAGTATCTCCCATCCAAGCGATACCGAAAATAGCAACAACTGCTGTTGCCCCCGCTTTAAAGACGTTACCAGACACGATGCTTTCTACATTTGGTTTACAGAAAATAATAATAAGAGCTGCGATCGTTAACATAACCATTTCAATTGTGTTTGGCATGGAAAGACGGGCTAACTTCCCATCAACTATCCATCCTGGACGAAGTGCTTCAAATGAACCGAGAAGTACGACAAGGAAAGTTCCTACTAAGAAAAGGATAACTGATAATTTAGCGCCTTTTACACCAACAAATTCTTTTTTCTCTTCAATCTTAGGAATCATTCCTTCTTTTAATCGTTTTAAGTATTCAGGGTCTTCATTTAATTCTTTCCCCATTTTGCTAGCAACAAATGCAGCTATCATACAAGCGATAAAAGTAGAAGGGATACTTACTTTTAAAATATCTAATAAGGTGATTTTATAGTCAGCTAACATTGCTAAAATTGCAACTGTTGCAGCTGATATAGGACTAGCTGTAATTGCTTGTTGGGAAGCAATTACGGCAATTGACATTGGTCGTTCCGGTCTAATTCCAGATTCGCGAGAGACTTCTGCGATAACAGGAAGTACAGAATAAGCAACGTGACCAGTTCCTGCACAAAGTGTAAATAGATAAGTAACAATTGGAGCAAAGAATGTAATGCGTTTTGGATTTTTTCGTAATGCTTTCTCGGCCAGATGAACAAGGTAGTCCATTCCTCCAGCGGCTTGGAGTGCACCAGCAGCTGTAATTACTGCTAAAATCATAAGCATGACATCAATAGGAGGAGCTGTAGGTTGTAAGTGGAAGACGAAAACAAGTATTGCCATACCAACGCCACCCATTACTCCTAGACCAACTCCGCCTAGACGTGCGCCAATAAAAATGCAGAGTAGTAACGTAAGAAATTGTAGCCAAAACATGATAAACTACCTCCGAAATTCATTAGTTAAGATATATTCGAATAATTTAATTTAAAAGAAAATTAAAATAAATATTCAAAACAATCCTTGTGTTATATACATTTTTTATTATATAACACAAGAAATGTAACATTCACGTACTTTGTTAAATTATTTTGAAAAAATAATACAGCCAAATTTTACATTTGTATCTCTAAATAGGTGGACATTTTAATTTTTATGTTGTAATCTTTGATAGAGAATAATGTAATTCTCATAGAACTCCCATATCGTTCAACTCGTTCAGCGAGAAAGGCAAACTGATGGAAACATTAGGACGCAAAACTACAGGAGCTAAGGCCGAAAGGCTACGCTAGCCAGTTACCGGACGGATAGGGTTGGTCTTGACCAATGCTTTTTCATTGGTCTTTTTTTATTTGCAAACAAATGAGAAACCTTATCAGTTGTTGATAAGGTTTCTATTTTAATAGTTTTCCTTTATATTAAGTTAATTAAGAAAGGTGATGTGAATGAAAAAGTATTGGCACAAGCTATCATTTCTTCAAAAGAATGTATTGTTAACTGTGTTAGTTATTTTGACGCTTGTTGGTACTATGGGAGCGTTAAGTTTTAACATGTTTCAAAATAGCATGATGTCTATATTTGAAAGGCATTCTTTTGAAACAGGAGATACGGTATTACATAAATTAGACGAAGAAATAGTGAGAGATGTTACAAAAGACCCAGTGGCACAAAGAGAAAAGAGAGAGAAGTTAACAGAGAAATTAGATGAAGCAACGGAAGAATTGAATAGTGTTGGACAAACGTATATTGTTGGAGCAAAAAAAAATGAAAAAGGTGAGTTACTAATCGTCGACTTGTCTACAGACTTAGCAAATGTTGTTGAAGTAAGGCCGGGAGAATATTATAAACAACCAGATCTTTGGATGAAAGCATACGATAAGGTAATGAGCACGAAAAAAGCAAACATGACAGTAGTATATGAAGATCTATTAGGATCATGGGTAACGATATTAGAGCCAATTAAAGATGGAGACGGAAATATTGTGGCAATTGTTGCAGCCGATGTAGATGCTTCTATTGTTCCTATTACAAAGGAAAAATTCATTATACAAGGTTTAATGTTTATTTGTATTTCTGTTTTAATTGCAACTGTTATTCAATTCTTAATCGTACGTAACGCACTTGCTCCCTTGCGGGATTTACGTGAAGGATTACGCAGAGTTGGTGAAGGTGATTTAAGTATTAACTTAGAGGAAAGACCAGATGATATTGGTATTATTAATGCGTATTTTAATAATACCATCGAGAAGTTTAAAGGAATTATAGATAAAGTGAAGCAGACAGCAGAACAGGTTTCCTCATCTTCACAAGAATTGTCAGTGAGTACGAAAGAAAATAGCATGGCAGTCCAAGGAATCGTAAGTTCTATAGTTGAGTTAAGGGCTGGCGTTCAATTGCAAGAAACGTCAGTACCAAAGTATTTAGATATTGTATATGAAATGGAAGATAGGATGGAAGAGATAACTAATATTGCAAAACAAATGACGAAAGAGTCTGAAGGTACGAAGCATCATTCAGAAAAAGGAAATGGTATTATTGAACAGACGATGAATCAAATGAACATAATACAAAATGCAGTACAAGATTTATCTTCTATCATTTATTCTTTGGAAGTAAGATCAAAAGAAATTAGTGATATTGTAACTGTAATTACAAGTATTTCAAATCAAGCGAATTCGCTAGCTTTACATGCTACTATTGAAGCTTCACGTGCTGAGGAAACTGGAGAGGGATTTGCCGTTGTTGCTGATGAAGTGCGTAAATTAGCAGAGCAGACGGAAGCATCAGCAAAAGATATAGCAAAATTAATAGGGGAAACACAAGCAGGAACGGAAGAAGCTGTTGTTTCAATGCAAAAAACCTCAAAAGAAGTAGAGTCTGGAATGAAACTTGTTGAAAGTAGTGGTGCTTTCTTTGAAAAAATTTCGAAATCAGCACAAACTGTTACTAATCAAGTTGGAGTTGTTTCTAGCAATTCAAATAATATATTGCAAAATAGCCAAAATATTGTTCGTGTTGTAAATGAACTATCACTTATTGCAAATAAGTATGCGAATAGTAGTAGTAATGTTGAAGAAATCATGAAAGAACAGGAAATGTCTGTACAGGATATTGCTGAATTAGCCAGTTCTTTAAGCTGGCTCTCACAGGAGTTACAAGAGTTAATTGGGGAATTCAAAAGTTAAATGAAATGATTATACATGCTTTTGTTTGTTCAATAAAATAAATCATGCTACAATGAAAACGAATTAAGGACCGGGGAGCCAATTGGCTGAGAGGATGTGAGCAAACATCGACCCTCAACCTGATCTGGATAATGCCAGCGTAGGGAGTTACTTAAAGTGATGTAGCATATGTTATTCTATAATAACTTGCATACAAGGCTTTCCTACGCAGTAGGAAAGCCTTTTCTTGTTTTAAAATTTAATTTCATAAGGGGGATTTTATTATGTCACAACAAGTTACAATTTCGTTTTCAGTAGTACCACAAGCAAAGAACAAAGATGTGTATTCTGTTGTTGATAAAGCGATTGAGGTTGTACAACAATCGGGAGTTCGTTATGAAGTAGGGGCAATGGAAACGACGCTGGAAGGAGAATTAGATGTACTTCTTGATATCATTAAACGTGCACAACAAGCTTGTGTGGACGCTGGAGCAGAAGAAGTGATTACTTCTATTAAAATCCATTATCGTCCAAGCACTGGTGTAACGATAGATGAAAAAGTTTGGAAGTACCGTGATGAATATGCAAAACCAGAAGCAATCTAAAATAATTACAGCAATTTGGCTTATCCTTCTCATTGCGATATGGGAAGGATCTGTTTCATTATTTAAAATTGAACCGTGGATTTTACCGAAGCCTTCTGCCATTGTTCAAGAATTAATTGGAATGAAAGATTTACTATTACCGAATACGATGCAGACGCTGCAAGAGGTTATAATTGGACTGTTCTTTGCGATTTTAATTGGGACAAGCATTGCAATTCTTATGGACGTTATCCCTTTATTTCGTATTTTAATAAATCCGTTGCTTGTTATTTCGCAAACGATTCCAATCGTTGTACTTGCACCGTTATTTATTATTTGGTTTGGATATGGAATGCTACCGAAAGTAATGGTAGTCATACTCGTTTGTTTCTTCCCGATTGCGCTTAGCATTTTAGAAGGTTTTCAAACGGTAGATAAAAATATGTTGAAGTTGTTGCAAACGATGAAGGCAACGAAATGGCAAGTTTACCAGAAAGTAAAGTTTCCAGCAGTGCTTCCATACTTTTTCTCCGGTTTAAAAATTGCAGTTACATATAGCGTAATGGGAGCGATTATTGGAGAATGGCTCGGTGCCAGTGAAGGATTAGGAGTTATGCTTACAAGGGCTACGAAATCCTTTTTAACAGCCCGAGTATTTGGTGTTGCAGCAATTATTGTAATGGTGACATTATGTCTGTATTTTATCGTGGAGTTTATGGCAAGAATAACAGCACCATGGATATATAGAAAGGACGGCAGAAAATGAAAAAAGGTTTAAAAGTTATGTTGGCTGCCTTATTAGCAGTAGGTGTAGCTGGATGTAATCCGGCGAAGAAAGAAGAAAGTGCAAGTAAAGATCAAAAAGTAAAAGTCGTATTAGATTGGTTTCCGAATACGAATCATACTGGCTTATATGTAGCACAAGCGAAAGATTATTATAAAAAACAAGGCTTAGATGTAGAAATCATTCAGCCTGGTGATAATGTGACGGCGGAGCAAATGATAGCTTCAGGAAAAGCTGACTTCGCAATAAGCGCACAAGAAAATGTAACGTTGGCTCGTGTGGAAGGTATTCCTGTTGTATCTGTAGGTGCGATTATTCAGCATAACACTTCAGCTTTTGCATCGCTTAAGAAAGATAATATGACGTCACCGAAAGATTTTGAAGGGAAACGTTACGGTGGCTGGGGAGGACCAGCGGAAGAAGCGACATTAAAGACAATTATGGATAAGCACCAAGCCGATTTTAATAAAGTTGAAAAAATCATTTTAGGACAAACAGATTTCTTTAAATCAATTGGTCGTGATGCAGAATTTGAATGGATTTATTACGGATGGGATGGAATTGAAGCGAAGCGCCAAGGAAAAGAGTTAAATACGATTATGGTGAAAGACTTAGATCCAGCACTTGATTTCTATAGTCCTGTTATGATTACGAGTGAAAAACATACGAAGCAAGATAAAGACTTTGTGAAAAAGTTTATGAGTGCAACGACAGAGGGTTATAATTTTGCAATTAAAGAACCGAAAGAAGCTGCCGATATTTTAATTAAAGCTGTTCCAGATGTAAATAAAGATTTAGTACAAGAAAGTCAAAAATGGCTAAGTACGAAGTATCAAGATGATGCAAAAGCGTGGGGAGTACAGAAGGAAGAAGTTTGGACGAATTACATGAATTTCTTATATGATAACAAAGTTATTAAGAAGAAAATTGATGTGAAAGATGCCTTTACAAATGAGTTCCTTCCAAGTGAAAAATGAGTGGATTACAAATAAAAGATATTGTGAAATCTTTCGATGGCAAGAATGTATTAGCAAATATTAGTGCTTCTATACGAGAGGGAGAGTTCGTTTCCTTTGTAGGACCGAGTGGTTGTGGGAAAAGCACACTATTAAATATGATCGCAAATATTGAAAATCCAACAAGTGGAAGTGTAATGTATAACGATAAGCAAATGCAAGAGCAAGATGTTGTAAGTTATATGCCGCAACAGGATTTATTACTACCGTGGCGATCAGCTTTACAAAATATCGTTCTTCCGTTAGAAATTGAAGGGAAGCCGAAAAAACAAAGGCTGACAGAAGGAATGGAAGAATTAAAGCAGTTTGAACTAGATGAATATGCAGACCATTATCCGGATGAATTGTCTGGAGGGATGCGTCAAAGAATTAGTTTTCTGCGCACATATTTATGTGAAAAGCCAATTATGCTACTTGATGAGCCTTTTGGTAAATTAGATGCTTTTACAAAAATGGAAGTACATAGCTGGCTTTTAAACTCTTGGCACCAAGAGAAGCAAACAATCGTTATGGTTACACACGACTTAGATGAGGCAATCTTACTTTCGGATCGCGTATTTATTTTATCTCAAAGACCAGCATCAATAGTTGGCGAGGTACAAGTGAAATTACCTAGGCCGAGAACGATGGATATGTTAACATCACTTGAGTTAAAGAAGGATAAGGAAGAAATTTTGAGAGTATTAGCTCCTTATATGAAAAAATAGAAAAAGCCTTTTAACAGTTTTTTGTATAATTACTGTTAAGAGGCTTTTTTTATATAGGGGAGAAGGAACAAAAGGAAAAGTAGAGAATAGAATATAACAGAGTAGTTTATACTCTTAATATAACAAATGTTAAAGGAGTGAAAGGATAAAATGGCTTTATCAACTGTTCTTCAAATGGTTTTAGCTTGATATGGGAGAAGTCTGCCCATTTTTATCGATTAAGCTAAATTGAAGACAGCAGGTAAAGAACCTTAATCCTTTCTTACGATAATATGTAATGGGTAAGGTGTATTCACCTTACCCATTTTTTATATGCACAATTAAATAAGGCTTTATACTGTTGCTCTCTTTATTTAGCTTATGAATCATAAGTAAAGGAGAGAAAATAATGAGTATATTAACGGTAGAAAATTTAAGTCATTCGTATGGTGAGAAAACCATTTTATATAATGCATGTTTTCGAATATTGAAGGGCGAGCATGTTGGGGTAGTAGGGCAAAATGGAATTGGAAAATCAACATTGCTAAGGATTTTAACAGGAGAACTTATACATGATGATGGGAACATTGAATGGTTTCCGCATGTGAAGGTAGGTTTCTTGCAGCAGCATATGGATTTACAAGAAGGGATGACAATTGAGGGATACTTGCAAAGTGCATTTGCTGATTTGTATGCGATTGAATACGAAATGTTAAAAATTGCTGAAGAAATGAATGGAGCAGGAGAAGTAGAAAAACTGTTAGTAAAGTATGGAGAATTACAAACTATATTGGAAAGCTCTAATTTCTATCACATTCATACAGAAGTTGAAGAAGTAGCAATCGGTTTAGGTTTATTTGAAATAGGTTTGAAAAAGGATGTATCGAAGTTAAGTGGGGGACAGCGAACAAAGTTATTACTTGGGAAGCTTCTTTTAGAAAAAGCTGATGTTTTATTACTAGATGAGCCAACAAATTATTTAGATACAGCTCATATAGAATGGTTGCAATCATATTTGAGACTATATGAAAAAGCTTATGTGATCATTTCGCATGACGAATTATTTTTGAACAGTATTACAAATGTTATTTTTCATCTAGAAGGAGGAAAAGTGAAGCGATACGTAGGAAACTATGAAAAGTTTGTGCAAAGTTACCAAGTGCAAAAGAAACAATTACAATCGGCGTATGCGAAACAACAAAAAGAAATCTCTCAGTTAGAAATATTTATTCAAAAAAATAAAATTCGAAAAGCGAAACAGGCTAAAAGTCGAGAGAAAGTATTAGAGAAAATGCAAAGGATTGAAAAGATTCATTCTGTAACTCGATCCCGTTTTGATTTCAATGTTTATGAGGAGCCGGTGAGTCGTATATTGCAAGCTGAGAAACTAAGGATAGGTTATAGTGATCCTTTATGTCCAGAGTTGAATTTACAAGTGAAAAAAGGAGAAAAGATAGCGATTATTGGTCATAATGGAATTGGAAAAACGACGATGTTAAAAACATTATTAGGTCAAATTAAGCCGCTAAGCGGTTCAATTTCTGTTGGAGAACGAGTAAATCCTGCGTATTTTGCCCAGGAAGAGTTTGCTTCAGAAACAACACCCTTAGAGAAAGTTTGGGCAGAGCGACCAGATATGACAAAGAAAGAAGTGCGCCAAGCATTAGCAAAGTGTGGATTGCAAGAAGAACATGTATTAAAACCTATTCGTTTATTAAGCGGAGGAGAACAAACGAAAGTACGTTTATGTGAACTTATCGTAAAGAAAAGTAATGTTTTAATTTTAGATGAACCAACTAATCATTTGGATATAGAAACAAAGAAGGCGTTGCAGGAAGCGCTACAACGATATAAAGGAACCGTTTTATTTGTATCACATGAGCCTTCTTTTTATGAAGCATGGATAACAAAAGTGTGGAATATAGAAGAATGGAACGCTGAACAATATGAATAAAGAAAAGGCATTAGCTTGTAATAAGCTAATGCCTTTTCTTTGTGATTAACATGATTTTCGAGAACTCTTACATGAGAATTGTATGAAGAAGCACTCTTATGGTGCGCTTATAAGCGTGCTTTTTCTTTTGTTATGTTTATATTTATAATAATACTAGATGCCTTTCCCTAATAGGCGACTATCCTTCTTTATATATATAGATAGTTTGAAATGGAATGAAAATAATTCCTATATGTAAAGGATAATGTGATTAGTATAGGAAGACAATAGAGCTTAAAGGAAATTCATGTAAAATTCAGGTGAACTTCACATGAACTTCATATTGTAAACTAAATATAGTTATAATAGGTTATTATGATGTTAATTTGTGATTTTTCATAAAATTAAAAGTTTGAATTTAGGAGAGAGGAATCAAACCTAAATTCAAACTTTAGTGAAATAATTATTGGAAGTTACGTTTAGTTTTCGCTAATGGATGGATTTACAAGTTCAGCAGGAGTGCCAGTTCCTGCTCCTCCGATTGTAATCGATCCACCAGGAGGAATTTCACCATTCCATCCTGCATTCGTAATTACGTAATGATTATTTATTTTACTACTAATTTTAGAATCCCAAACTTGTGTTAAATTGCCGTTATAATCAAATTCTAATTTCCAGTTTTTAATAGAGGTCGTTCCACTATTTTTAATTACAATCGAGAAGTTGTAACCACTTCCCCAATTTGAAGTGACTGAAAAGGTAGCATTGCTATTTCCACCAGGAGGTGTTGTGTTAGCATCATCTGTTTTTACAATAATAGAAGCAGGCTGTGATTTATTCCCAGCAGCATCTTTTGCTAGTATTGAAAATGTGTATTCTGTATTAGGTTTTAAGTTTTTAATTGCAATGCTATTTGTTGTTGTACTCCACTTCTCTTCTCCAGCAGTAATTTCATATTCCGTAACTCCTACGTTATCAGTAGATGCAGTCCAGTTTAATTGAACTGAGTTTGAATTTTTATTTGTTACAGCAATATTTTTTACGTTTGTTGGTGGCTCAATATCTTTTTGAGTAATAGGTCCACCTAGTAATTCTTTTACTAACGTATCAAGTAATTTTGGTCCACTACAACTATATTTTGGACTTGTGCGACAGTCACCACTAAGCTCCCAAAACATTGCGCCACTTAAACCTTTTGTCTTTATATAGTCTGTTTTATATTTCATAGATTCGTTGTCATCATAGCTAATAAATGTACCTGTAGTTGCATTATATAAATAAGGTACTTTCGCCACATCGTTCCATCCGCGAACAAAGCCATTTTTATTAACATAATTAGCTGCTAAATCACCATAATCGTACACACCTGTATCGCCGGTAGAATAGTCATCCCAAGTACCTTTAGAAGCGAGCTTTCCATCACTACCTGGTTTACAAGGTTGGTATTGTCCGTTATTTTCTTTTCCACAACTTTTCCACCCGCGTCCGTAAAATGGTACACCTAATACGAGTTTATCTGCTGGAACCCCTTCATTTGTATAAATGTCTATCGCACCATCTACGTAAAATTTTGTATCTGCTGCCGGGTCATTTGGATCTTTGTATAGAGCTGCATTATGGTTAGAAGTAGCTTCCCACCCACCGTGGAAATCATATGTCATAATATTAATCCAATCCAGTATTTGAGAGATTTTTTTTAGCTCTGTATGATCAGCGTAACGTTGGCTTGCACCTGATGCGATTGTTAGTAAATATTGTTTGCCATCTTCTGCACCAGCTTTCGTTAATGCATTTCGAACATCTTGAAGGAGTAGGGTGAAGTTTTGCTTATCTTCAGGACGATAACTACCACCAGGAATCGTTTCTACGCCCGGATATTCCCAATCTAAATCAACGCCGTCAAATCCATATTCTCGTAGGAAATCGACTGTAGAATCAGCGAATACTTTTCTTGTTTTTTCATCAGCGGCCATGTCAGAAAAGCGGTTAGACCAAGTCCAGCCACCAACGGAAATAATTGTTTTTAGGTGAGGATACTTAGCTTTTAATCGTTTCAGTTCGCCGAAATTTCCGCAGCGTGCGTATTTATCACAATCTTCCCAAGTTGTACCTGAGCCAGGATAAGATTTTGTGACATCAGCCCATGGCTCACCGAGTACGAGAGTACCATTAGGGACCTCTTTATTTTGCAGTGGTACACCAGATTCTTTACAGTTCCACGTTTGTTTATTTGGATTATCAGGGTGAGTAGAAGGATTTCCATGTTTTCCATTCCAGCAAATATCAGCGAAAGCATAGTTTAAATGAGTTAGCTTTGATGCATCAATGTCTGCAACTTGATAATTACGTCCGTAAATGCCCCATGAAGGAAAATACCCAACAATTTTTTGACCTTGCTTTTGTGAATCTGCTAATGCGACATTGGGAGTAATAAAGTTTGTGAGAAAAAGAGGTAAGAAGAGTAGTAGGGATAGTAATAGCAGTGTGAATTTTTTTGATTTCATAGCCATTTCTCCTCGTATATTATATTTAAGCTGTTATTTCAGCTTTAAATTCCCTTAATAAGAGACCCGTAAATTAATACTTGGATGTCTCAAGATATTTCTAGATAATGATTGTAGGATCATTTGGGACAATTCTAATTTCTCCTGTGGATATACCACATAAAAAAGAGTGTTTCTCAGTGAACGTGCGGGACTCCCTACTCGCAGGCTGAGCAGCCTGACCCTCGAACCTAGATGTTAGTAGCTCTAGGGCGGCTTTCGATTCAGGACAAGCTCTCATACACGAGGTTGTTGGTCGGCGTACACACTAGAGATATCTCGAGGCGTCCAAGAAATGATTCTAAATCGAAAGGAGGTCTCTTACGTGAGATTATTTGTTGGTCTAGATGTAAGTTCGTTTGATATAAAAGCTTGTATTCTAAATGGTGAAGGAGAAAAGCTAGACTCCTTTTCAGTCAATAATGATTTACCAGGTGCCACAGCGCTTAAAGAGCGATTATTACAACGTATAGCCACTCAAGAGGTTGAAACCTTTAAAATCGGCTTAGAATCCACATCTGTTTATAGTTTTCATCCATCTATGTTTCTTCACTATGATGAAGACTTACAAAGCTTTGGAGCAAAAGTCTTTCTAATGAATCCAAAACAAATTGCAAACTTCAAGAAAAGCTATTCTGACATGGATAAAACAGACGAGATTGATGCCTTCGTCATCGCTGACTATTTACGGTTCGGAAGAAATCAAATGTCTATCGTAAAAGAAAGCCAGTATGTGGCACTACAGCAATTGACAAGATCTCGTTATCAGCTCGTTAGAATGTTGACAAAGGAAAAACAACATTTTTTACAACACCTAAGTTATAAATGTAATACGTTCTCACAAGAGGTGGACTCTTCTATATTTGGCAACGCCATGATGGAATTGTTCCTTGAAAAATTCAGTCTAGAAGAGCTAGCCAACATGCCTTTAGAGGAACTCGCTGAGTTCCTACAAGTGAAAGGAAAAAACCGATTTGGTGACCCAAAATGTGTGGCATCAACCATTCAAAAGGCTGTTCGCTCTTCCTATCGTTTGGATAAGGTTGTGGAAGACTCCATCGATGTCCTTCTCGGAACATCTATTGCGGTCATTCGTACCTATCAACAACAAATCAAAGAACTAGAAAAATCCATTAAGCGAATCATGGCTGGATTGCCTCAAACACTTGAATCCATTCCTGGAGTCGGACCTGTGTTCGCCGCCGGTATTCTCGCTGAAATTGGTCAAATCGAAAGATTTGATGATGAAACCAAGGTAGCAAAATATGCCGGATTATATTGGCGTACGCACCAGTCTGGTCGATTCACCGCAGAAAACACTTCATTATCTCGTAATGGAAATCATTACTTGCGGTATTACTTAGTTGAAGCCGCCAACTCTGTAAGAAGGCATGTATCTGATTACCAAGAATATTACGTGAAAAAATATAATGAAGTACCAAAACATCAACACAAACGTGCACTCGTTCTAACCGCAAGAAAACTTGTGCGATTGGTGGATGCGCTACTACGTAGTCACCAACTCTTTACGCCAGAAAGGTGCGTGAAAGTGTGACATAAAACTTGTCATCGCTACCTTTCAATTAATTTCCAGTAAATTACATGTATTACTGGTCTAGTTTCGTGATGTCTTTTTTAAATAAATAGTACTTTGATAACTAAAAATTCTGTTGTTTTTCAGTTGACATACTACCGCAGGTCTTTCAAAATAAAAGATATATTTAAAGGCATGCGCCAATAAATCAAAATGAATCTAGAAAAAAATGATCAGACATCACGAAGTCTATACAAGGAGCTGAAGCTGATTAAATCGTATCAAATGTAAGATTTGGTGTAAACGCTTTATTGAATTCGAAAAGACTTTCTCAATATGAAATGGCTCTAATACAGATTACACATGAAAATAAAATATCGATTAGAGAGGAAAGGGCTTCTTGGAGTTAAATTTGAGAAAAAATTGTATGAGGTCAATTTGTAATAGCGTAGCAAGATAATGAAATTTCATGTAAAATAATAGTAAAAATATGTAAGGGAGGGAGTAATGTGGATGTGTTTTTGAATATTGCCGAAGAAAAAATTCGACAAGCAATACGGAATGGAGACCTTGATCATATTCCGGGAAAAGGAAAACCACTACAATTAGAAGACCTTTCAATGGTACCTCCAGAACTTAGAATGAGTTATAAAATTTTAAAAAACGCGGGCATGATTCCACCAGAAATGGAACTACAAAAAGATATATTAAAAATAGAGGATTTAATTGCTTGCTGTTATGATGAAGAAGAGAGAAAAAAATTAAAAGAAGAGTTAACGGCAAAAACGCTACGTTTTCAGCAAGTAATGGAAAAAAGAAAGATTAAAGATAGTTCAGCATTTCGTATGTATCAAGATAAAGTATTTCATAAACTACGTTAAGAGGGATAAGATGAAAAACTTTGAAACAATAGAAGAATTAGTAACATATATTGAAGAACAACAATTAGTACTTCTGTTTATTAAAACGGAAAATTGTGGTGTTTGTGATGTCATGTTAAGGAAAGTAAATTACGTATTAGAGAATTATGATTACGTAGAGAAAATAGAGATATTACTGCAAGACATGCAAGAGGTTGCAGGGCGATATGCAGTATTTACTGGACCGACAATTTTATTATTTCATAATGGAAAAGAGATTCTTCGTGAATCGCGCTTCATTTCGCTTGAAAATCTAGAGAGAACCATTCAATTATTCGAGGAATAAGGGAGGCTTTTATATGGAATTTATTATTTTCATACTATTATTTGTTGTAGTTGGAACAATCTTAACAGCAGTTCGATCAAACAAAAAGAAGGTAAATCTTACAAAACAAAATAACATTCATAATTCATCTAACAACTCATCACCATTATTTTTCTTTGCGGGATCTGATAATGATAGCTCGCATGGAGGTTCACATGATTGTGGAGGGTCTTCTGGTGGAGATAGCGGAGGCAGTTGCGATGGTGGCGGAGGTGGCGGTGATTGATGAAAATGCGCCTTATATAGGCGTATTTCTTTTTAAACAAACGTTTAATTAGTTGGCTTACATATGCATAAAAACAGTTAAACAAACGTTTGTTTAAATATTTTTAATATACTAAGGGGAATGGAAATGAAAAGGGAGCCGAAAGTGAAAAACAAGGGGAAAGTAATGTTATTTTTATTAGCTGCGGGAGGCGTATTTCTTGTTAAATTAGGATTTAAAATTGGAATTATACATATGATTCGAACGTGGTTTGAGAGTACGTTTTCTTAAATAAGAAATATAGCCTCTTGTAATAGAGGTTTTTAATTTGTTATTATTAGACTGAACGGTCGGTTTAAAGAGGTGTGAATATGAGAAGAAGTGCAGAAGAGATAAAGAAAGAAATTGCATATAAAGCAGAAAGTCTGTTTTCACAGAAGGGCTATGCAGCTACATCTATGGAAGAGATTTGTGAAATTACAGAGCGAAGTAAAGGAAGTATTTATTATCACTTTAAAAGTAAAGAAGAATTATTTTTATTTGTGGTAAAACAGCATACGTATGATTGGCTTGAAAAATGGAATGAAAAAGAGAAGTCGTATAGTACGAATACTGAAAAATTATATGGTCTCGCGGAATATCATGTAGAGGACATACAGCAACCAATTTCAAATGCAATAGAGGAATTCTCTATGAGCCAAGTTGTAAGTAAAGAGATTTTGGATGAACTATTAGATTTAACTAGAGAATCATATGTTATGTTTGAGAAACTAATTGAAGCAGGCATACAGTCTGGAGAGTTTCGTGAAGATAATACGCGCGATCTTATGTATATTGTGCATGGATTATTATCAGGGCTTGGAGTACTTTACTACGAGTTAGATTATAAAGAGTTGAAACGTATTTATAAAAAGGCAATAGATGTATTGTTAAAAGGAATGGCAGCTGAATAATAAGTCAGTTGCTTTTCTATAAAATAAATTAGACCGAACGGTCGGTTTATGAAAGGGGAATGAAAATGAACGCTTTATTTAAAAACCGAGCATTTATGCTCGTTATGGCGTCTGATATTTTACAACAATTTGCAATTTGGATTAGAAATATGGCCCTTTTGTATTTCATAATGGAGCGAACGAATAATGATCCAGTTTCCGTTTCATTGTTATCGGTTATGGAATATGCACCTATTTTTATTTTCTCGTTTATCGGTGGTGCGCTAGCTGATCGTTGGAATCCGAAAAGAACGATGGTTGCTGGAGATGTGTTAAGTGTACTATCTATTATAGGTATTGTCTTGTTGTTAAAACTGGATTATTGGCAGGCTATATTTTTTGCAACACTCATTTCCGCAATTGTAGGTCAGTTCTCTCAGCCATCATCTTCGCGTATATTTAAGCGCTACGTGAAAGAAGAACAGATAGCAAATGCGATTGCATTTAACCAAACATTACAGTCATTATTTTTGATCTTTGGACCAGTGGTAGGATCGCTTGTGTATACACAACTTGGTTTATTTACGTCGCTATATAGCTTAATCATTTTATTTTTGTTATCTGCTATCGCTCTTTCATTTTTACCGAAATGGGTTGAACAAGAGCAAGTGGCAAGAGATTCATTAAAAAATGATATAAAAGAGGGTTGGAAATACGTTCTTCATACGAAAAATTTACGTATGATTACAATTACTTTCACCATTATAGGCTTAGCTGTTGGATTAACAACGCCATTAGAAGTGTTTCTTGTAATAGAACGCCTTGGAATGGAAAAGGAAGCAGTTCAATATTTAGCTGCAGCTGATGGAATAGGTATGTTAATTGGTGGTATTGTTGCTGCGATTTTCGCTTCAAAAGTGAACCCGAAAAAGATGTTCGTATTCGGTATGGGCATATTAGCGATGTCATTTTTAGTAGAAGGGCTATCTACATCATTTTGGATTACTAGTTTCATGAGATTTGGAACAGGTATTTGTTTAGCCTGTGTTAATATCGTTGTCGGTACGCTTATGATTCAACTTGTACCAGAAAATATGGTTGGAAGAGTAAATGGAACAATTTTACCGCTGTTTATGGGAGCAATGTTAATTGGAACTTCAATAGCTGGAGGATTGAAGGAGCTGACCTCAATAGTTACAGTATTTTGTATAGCAATGGCACTTATTTTATTAGCAATAGGGCCAGTTCTACGCATGCAAATAAAGAAAGAAGATGTCACTAATAAAGAGGAACTAACAAATTCGTTAGCGTCGAAATAACTATTGTAAGGGAGCAGAAGTGCTCCCTTTTTCTTTGGCGAACTTTTGACAACTATATGAGCCAATTATATACTGATGATGTAAAAACGATTTTACAGGTTAGGAGAAATGGTGTGAAAAATCAAATCTATGAATTACGCACTGAAAATAATATTTCACAAGGCGCATTAGCTGATAAATGTAAGGTTTCTAGACAAACGATAAATGCAATTGAGAATAATAAATATGATCCAAGCTTAGCGTTAGCTTTTCGTTTAGCTGAAGTATTAGGAACAACTGTTGATAAACTATTTTTGTACAAGCAGTAGGGGGAGTAGTTGTTGGGGAAAGAAAAGATAAGCCTTTTCGTTACTATATTAGTTGCTATAGGTACGTTAGTGTATGCACTTTACTATTGGTTAACTGAACTTCAAGTAAACTGGTATGCACTATTTATTTGTAGCATCGCGTTACATTATCTATTTAAAAGTTTGGCATCACATAGCGTCGAAGGGGATACTGAGGAGAAAGAGGATTTAGAAAAACATGTATTAAAAACAAGTGCCAATGTTACATATTATGTACTCGTTGTATTAATTTTTGGCTTGTTTTTCGCATCGGTAGGGTTTAATAGATGGATTGATTTTCATAACATACCGCTTTTGTTTGCGTTATGTGCTGCGATAGTTGTAAAGCCGGCTGTTGAGTTTTTAATTGTAAGACGTTATAGATAAAAAAGATCCTCTTCTTGCATGAAGAGGATCTTTTTCTTATAGCGTTTTAGTTTTTGGACTAGGTGGTGTAACGGATGTATTATTTTCAGGGACCTTAGTTAATAAAAATCCACCGATAATAAACAACACAATAATACTAAGGACACCAGCGTTTGTTTTTCCCGTTAATTGCGTTGTAACACCGACTAATACTGGACCCATAATCGCGGCGAATTTGCCAAATATATTATAAAATCCAAAAAATTCATTTGCAGATTCTTTAGGTACTAGTTTTGCAAAATAGGAACGACTAAGTGCTTGAATCCCGCCCTGAGAAGTAGCAACTAGCATTGCTAAAATCCAGAAATCGAGTGTCGTTTTTAAGAAATAAGCATATGTGCAGATAATGATATAAATAATAATACCGACATATAGCATTTTTTTACCGGTAAATGTCTCCGATAGTTTTCCGTACAATAAAGCGAATGGACAAGCTACAATTTGTGTGACGAATAATATGATTAATAGATTTGTTGCACTAATGCCGAGATCTGTTCCATAAGCGGTGGACATAGTAATAATTGTATCGACCCCATCAATATAGAAAAAGTAAGCAATTAAGAACATAAAGACCGTTTTATATTCTTTAATATTTTTAAAAGTATCAGCAAGGCGTTTGAAGCTCATTGTAATTGGTCTTGGGTGACGTTCAATATAGTGCGTTTGTTCTACGTTTTTTAGCATTGGAATTGTAAATAATCCCCACCAAAGAGCTGTGATCGCAAATGAAATTTGACTAGCAATGCCAACTGATAAAGGGATAGTTCCTTTTTGAGCAAGAATGATAAGAGTGATACAACCGATAAATGGAATAGTACTCCCAATATAGCCTAAAGCGAAACCTCTCGTAGAAATTCGATCCATTCTATCTTCAGAAGTGACATCTACTAAAAATGCATCATAAAAAATATTTGCACCAGCAAAACCGACTAATGCGAGCATATAGCATCCTAGTAATAAGTACCACTGAGATGTTGGAACGACTGCTAGCATACTTGTAAATACGATACCGAGTCCAAAGAAGAATGTGAAAAATCGTTTTTTAAATCCTTTATAATCAGCAACTGTGCCGAGAATAGGAGCAAGTATAGAAATTAAAAGTGTTGCGAACGAGTTTGCATATCCCCAATATGCTGTTGAAGTTGCACCAGATAACCCGGCTTCTTTTGCAGCTGCTTTAAAGTAAATTGGGAATAATGCGGTTGTAATGACGAGCGAATATACGGAGTTCGCCCAATCGTATAATATCCAGCTTTTTTCTTGTCTGGACATTTTTTTCATATAATGTTCCCCCTCAAATTTGTTCTACTAACAGTGTACAAAAATAAAAATTATAAAAAGAGAAACAATGATGAATTTTACATAACTTTTACATATATACACAGTTCTTTACAATTGGAGTAAATCCTCTACAATTGATCCGTCTGTTTCACCTAAGTGTAAACCGAGTAGTCTAGCGATAGTTGGGCCTTCATCAATAAGTCTCATATACGGTATGGTAATGCCGCTTTTTATTCCTTTCCCGGCAGCTATAAAAATTGTTTCATAGTTAGGTTTTGTTGGAGAGTATCCATGCGTACCAAATGTATATTTTTTACTAGGCGTAACATCTTTTTCAGTAATTTCTTTTATAAAATCTCCTGTATAGTTTTCAGTGAAATAATACCCTTCTCGTGCTTCTAACATGAATAAACAATTGCCATCTGCACCGCATTCCTTCGCGTCCTCATCATGAAGTATAAATTCAATACCGTTTTGTTTATTTTGAAGCAGTTCTTCAAGGAGTAGTTGTATTTCTCGAATTGTATCGGTATCGTTTTTGTCTTTCACATATACATAGGCGGACCCATCGCAACTTTGGCAATAAGCATTCCAATCTACTAATTTTCCTTTTGAATTTATAGAGATAAGCCCTTTTTGATGAAATAGTACATTTAATTGAATGGCGTTGTTTTCACTTAAAGCGCTATGATCACCAAGAGCGATAATAGTGCTCTCTTCGTATAGTCCACTGTCTTTTAAAGCTTGAATAATTTTCCCTAGTCGCTCATCATGTCTATGAATTGCGGCTATTGTTTCTTTGGATTCAAAGCCGTGATAGTGTCTTTGGGTATCTAAATCGGTGAAATGTACAAACATGACATTAGGCTTTTTCGTCTGGATTGTATGCACAGCAGAAGCAAGTACGAAATCATCAAGTTCAGGTTGTGACAGTCCATTTCGTATATGACCGAAACGACGATTTAAATCTAATTGATATAGCGGGCTACCGCTAAATAATGAAACTAAAACTTGATTTTGCCACGGTCTATTTGGAAAGATTTCTGGTAAATTGTAATCAATATTTGCTCTGCCGGTAACAGGCCATAGAAGGGCAGCAGTCGTTAAATTTGCTTTATGTGCTTCATCATATAACGTTGTTCCTTGTATTGATTTTCGGTACCAATGCCAATCGGGTGATTCACGTCCAGGTTGAAGTAACGTATTGCTAACAACACCATGTTTATTAGGGTAATTACCAGTTACGATTGTTGAGTGACTTGGGTATGTTACAGAAGGATAAATTGGTTCTACTTTTTCGACAACCGTGCCCTTTTTGATTAGAGATTGGAAGTGAGGTAATTTTTGTAGTATAGGAAAATCTAAAGCTGATAAACAGTCGAATGATAAAATGATGACACGATTCGTTAATGCTTTATCCATAAAGTAATCCTCCTAATTATATAAAACCTATTACTATATATTACTATTAATACCTAGTAATAAAAATATGTTTTTAAATAAAATTTATTATTTATTTTCAGAAAAGTTAAACATATAATTAAGTATAAGGGAATGAATGAAAGGAGGGAATACTGTGGATCTGCTAGATGGATTTGGTATCTTTTACATCATTGGCGGAATTACGATTATTCTTGTATTTGCTATTTCGTATTTACTAAAAAAACGGTTTTCAGACAAGCAGTTTGATATTATATTTTCACTTAGTTTAATACTTCTTTGTTTAGCATCCTTTCCTGTTACAATGATGGTTATTGGTGGATGGGAAGGAATGGGGTATGGGTTTATTGGTTTCTTCGTCCTACTTGGTACACTTATTGGTATGATTGCACATCAACTTTTAAAAATATCACGAAAAAGCTACGTATAAAACTGTAAAAAATGAAAAGAATATATAAAAATAAGAAAATTCACTCTTGTTTTGAAGTGAAATTTATATTATGATATTCAACAAATTTATTTTGTTATAACGATGAAAAAGGACTAGTATATGTTCAACCTTTTTAGCAGAGAGAGAATCCGTCAGGCTGAAAGATTCTTAAAAAGACAACATGGAACCTACCTTTGCGTTCTGCATATGCAGCGGGAATTTCCCGTTATCAAAAAGAGAGCATGCGCAATTTTGTGCATGAATCAGGGTGGTAACGCCGGCAAAGCTCGGTCCCTATTTAGGGACGCGGGCTTTTTTGTATTTTCTAGAAGGAGGAAGACGGGCTATGGAAAAAGAACAAGTACAAGCGATTACGAAGATGGAAGAGGACTTTGCACAGTGGTACACAGATATTGTAAAAAAAGCAGAACTTGTTGATTATTCAAGTGTAAAAGGATGTATGATTCTACGCCCGTACGGCTATGCCTTATGGGAAAATATGCAGAAAGTTATGGATGAGAAGTTAAAAGCAACCGGTCATGAAAACGTGTATATGCCAATGTTTATCCCAGAGAGCTTATTACAAAAAGAGAAGGATCATGTAGAAGGATTTGCTCCTGAAGTAGCATGGGTGACACATGGGGGGGATGAAAAATTAGCAGAAAGACTTTGTATACGCCCTACATCTGAAACTTTATTCTGTGAGCACTTTTCAAAAATTGTGCAATCCTATAATGATTTGCCAAAGTTATATAATCAGTGGTGTTCAGTAGTTCGTTGGGAAAAGACAACGAGGCCATTTCTTCGCACAACGGAATTCTTATGGCAAGAGGGACATACAATTCATGAAACAGCAGAAGAATCTCAAGCTGAAACGTTAAATATTTTAAACCTATATGCTTCTTTCTGTGAAGACTACTTAGCGATACCAGTAATTAAAGGACAAAAAACAGAAAAAGAAAAATTTGCGGGAGCAAAGGCAACTTATACGATTGAAAGCTTAATGCATGATGGGAAAGCACTTCAAACAGGAACATCCCATAACTTTGGAACGAATTTCTCTGAAGCATTTGATATTAAATTTTTAGATCGTACCGGTAAGTGGCAATATGTACACCAAACATCTTGGGGCGTATCAACGAGAATGATAGGTGGACTGATTATGGTTCATAGTGATAATAATGGGCTTGTAATGCCTCCTAAAGTCGCACCAGTGCAAGTTGTTATTGTACCGATTGCTCAGCATAAAGAAGGTGTGTTAGAAAAGGCAACAGAATTACAAGGACGTATTCAAAACGTTGCACGAGTAAAAATAGATGCTAGCAATAAAACACCAGGTTGGAAATTTAATGAGTATGAAATGAAAGGTATTCCAATTCGATTAGAAGTTGGTCCGAAAGATATTGAAAAGAATCAAGTTGTACTCGTAAGAAGAGATACGAAGGGAAAAGAGTTTATAGCAATGGATCAATTAGAAGAACGCATTCCAGCACTACTTGAGGAAATTCATAAGTCTTTATTTAATAAAGCAAAAGTATTTCGTGATGAAAATACGTATAGTGTGACGAAGTTTGAAGAGATGAAAAAAGTAGCTGATGAAAAGCAAGGATTTATTAAGGCGATGTGGTGCGGGGAACTAGCTTGTGAAGAGAAATTAAAAGAAGAAGTCGGAGTATCTTCTCGCTGTATGCCTTTTGAGCAAGAGCATTTAGCTGACGAATGTATTTGTTGTGGTAAAGAAGCGAAACAAATGGTGTATTGGGGAAAAGCGTATTAATGCTCTTTTGGATAGGAAGGATGAAAAGGACTTTGGGCTGCATAATAAAATGCAATCCAAAGTCCTTTTTAGTTTTATAATTTGTTTCATGTATTTTTAAGATGGAATGATATGTTTTTATTTTGCGTTTTTACGGCGAATGAATAGTAACATACCAATTAGGAATGTTGAAAGTCCCATTAAAATAGATGCAGGATAATGTGTTGCAGTATTCGGTAACTTATCGCCTTGTTTTTTCGCGTTATCTTTTACGTTACCACCTTGAGAGTCAGTTTCTCCTTGAGAACTGCTATCGCCTTTAACACGGTTACCTCCATGAGAGTCATTTCCCCCTTGAGAACTGCTATCGCCTTTACCATGATTGTCGCCAGAGCCATTGCCATCAGAACCACTGCCATCAGAACCGTTGCCGTCAGAGCCATTGCCACCCGAACCGTTGCCACCCGAACCATTGCCACCCGAACCACTGCCATCAGAGCCATTGCCACTCGAACCGTTGCCACCAGAACCGTTACCGCCGGAACCGTTGCCACCAGAACCATTGCCACCCGAACCACTGCCATCAGAGCCATTGCCACCCGAACCGTTGCCACCCGAGCCGTTGCCACCAGAACCACTGCCATCAGAACCGTTGCCACCAGAACCATTGCCACCCGAACCACTGCCATCAGAACCGTTGCCACCAGAGCCACTGCCATCAGAACCATTGCCACCAGAACCACTGCCATCAGAACCGCTACCGCCGGAACCATTGCCACCAGAACCATTGCCATCAGAACCGTTGCCGCCAGAACCATTGCCACCCGAACCACTGCCACCAGAACCACTACCGCTGGAACCGTTGCCACCAGAACCATTGCCACCAGAACCACTATCGTCCTGAGAACCACCGTTTCCTGGTGGTTTATTATTATCTTTTGAGTTACCTTCTGCGAAATGATCGTTATTTTGTACAATCGCATTTGTTACTGGAGAGAAGTTTTCTGTTGCTGCATTACCAATATTTAAACCACTAAAAAAAGATAAAGAAAGAGTTGATGCTAAAATGAAAATTTTCGTCATTGATTTCCTCCTGAAAAATTAATATTCCATCTAAAATACATCCCTTTGTAATATTTCATAGGAAAAAGAGTTTTATACAAAAAAAACTATATATAGAAAAAGGTGGTGTATTTCTAAAGAGAGAAAAGAGCTAGTGTAAATTCTTTATAATAGTAGAGTAGTGGGAATTTCACACCCATTACAGTAGAGGAAGTGACAGCAGATGAAAGAGTATATTGCATTTGATATTGGTGGTACACACATTAAATATGGAATTGTTTCAGAAACAGGAACAGTACTAAAGCATAAAACAGTTCCAACAGAAATTCATTTGGGCGGAGAACAAATCATTCAAAAACTCATTCTTTTATCAAAAAAATTAATGGGGGAACATAAGGTTTGGGGAATTGGTATTAGTACGGCGGGAATTGTTGACGTTAATAAAGGGATTGTGACGGGAGGTGTGGATCATATTCCGGGCTATAGTATGATTCCTATTATGAATAGATTGCAAGATGTATTAAAAGTTCCTGTATCCATTGATAATGATGTGAATTGTGCAGCGTTTGGAGAAAAGTGGAATGGTAGTGGAAGAGAGAAAGGAAACTTTATTATGCTCACCCTTGGAACTGGTATTGGAGGAGCGATTTTTATAGATGGAGAGTTATATAGAGGGCATTCGTTTAGTGCTGGTGAGTGGGGAAATATGTTAATAGAAGGAAAAGCGTTTGAAGAGGTTGCTTCCGTTTCAGGGTTAATTCATCTTGTCCGAAAATATAAAGGAGAAGGTGATTGGAATGGGAAAACGATTTTCGAACTGTATGATGAAGGAGATAGGGAAGTTACGCAAGTAGTTGAGGTGTTCTTTAAACATTTAGCGATTGGAATTAGTAATCTTGCTTATATTTTTAATCCAGAAACAATTATTATTGGTGGAGGAATTACAGCTAGAGGAAATGAGTTTTTAAAAGAAGTAAAAGAAGAGGTTAGTAAATACTTAAATAAAGAGATTTATAGTAATTGTGAGATTGAACTTGCGCAAAACGGTAATTGTGCAGGAATGGTTGGTGCTATTTACCACTTCTTACATCATCATAAGTAAATTATATGAATGTTTTCATATAACTGAGAATTTATCCTTTTTATCACTAGGTAAATAATGCTACAATATAAGGGAAGAATACAATATTTTCCGATTTGGAAAATGCTTTGTAGAAAGGGAGAAACTGCATGCCTATTATTTTAGAAAAAGGTCAAAAGATCGATTTAACGAAAGGACAACCAAAAGTAGCAAAACTACAGGTTGGCTTAGGCTGGGATCCAATTGGGCAATCAGGTGGATTTCTGTCTTCATTATTTGGAAGTAAACCAAATGTAGATTGTGATGCATCTGTTGTTATGTTAGAAGGGGATCGTTTTTTAAATAAAAACGATTTAGTTTACTTCGGAAACAAGCTTTCTACTTGTGGTAGTATTATTCATTCAGGAGATAATTTAACAGGCGAAGGCGCTGGTGATGACGAAACAGTTTTCGTAGAATTACATAAAGTTCCGAGCCGTATTAATCGTTTAGTATTCGTTGTAAATATTTATGACTGTGTAAATCGTCGTCAAGATTTCGGGATGATTCGTAATGCATATATTCGTATTCAAAACCCGCAAACAGGCGAAGAATTAGCACGCTATAATTTATCGGATAATTATGCTGGCAAAACGACTCTAATTGCAGGTGAAATGTATCGCTACGGAAGTGAATGGAAGTTTTCAGCTGTTGGAGAAGGCACGCAAGATAAAAACTTAAGTGAGATTGTATCACGTTATCAATAATATAAACTGAGGAGGAATTGTATATGGCATCAATTTCATTGAAAAAAGGACAAAAGGTAGACTTAACAAAAACGAATCCAGGTCTTTCAAAAGTTCTTGTAGGACTTGGTTGGGATACGAATCGTTATGATGGACAAGCTGATTTTGATTTAGATGTTAGTATCTTTTTAGTAGGTGCTAACGGTAAAGTTTCAGGAGCAGAGGATTTTGTCTTCTATAATAACCCAAAAGGTGCGAATGGTGCTGTAGAGCATTTAGGAGATAACAGAACTGGCGAAGGTGAAGGCGATGACGAATCAATCAAAGTGGATTTGAAAAACGTACCTGCACATATTGAACGTATTTGCTTCACAATCACAATTTACGATGGAGAAGGACGCAACCAAAACTTTGGACAAGTTTCTAACTCTTTCGTACGTATTTTAGATGAAGAAAAGAATGCAGAATTAATTCGTTACGATTTAGGAGAAGATTTCTCTATTGAAACAGCGGTAGTAGTAGGTGAACTATACCGTCATGCAGGTGAATGGAAGTTCAATGCAATCGGAAGTGGATTCCAAGGTGGATTAGCGTCTCTATGTAATAATTTCGGTTTAGATGTAGAGTAATAGATTGATATATCCATCGGTAAAACAGATGTTTACTGATGGATATATTTTTTAAGATAAAAATATAGAGGTGAACATAAATGGCTATTCAGTTACAAAAAGGACAGAAGATTGATTTAGGTAAGACAAGCCCTGGTTTAACAAAGGCGGTAATTGGTCTTGGGTGGGATATTAAGTCTTATGATGGTGGAGCTGATTTCGATTTAGATGCATCTGCCTTTTTATTAGATGTGAACGGAAAATGTACGAAGGAAACTGATTTTATCTTCTATAACAATTTACAGTCTCCTTGTGGATCTGTTCTACATACAGGAGATAATCGTACAGGTGAAGGTGAAGGCGACGATGAGCAACTTGTTGTAGATTTGAAGAAAGTTCCAGCAGATGTGCACAAAATTGCTATTACAGTTACGATTTATGATGCGGAAGGCCGTAGTCAAAACTTTGGACAAGTAGGAAATGCGTTCGTTCGTTTAGCGAATGAAGAAACGAATGAAGAAGTTCTTCGTTTTGATTTAGGTGAAGATTTCTCCATTGAAACAGCAGTTGTCTTTTGTGAATTATACCGTCATAATGGACAGTGGAAGTTTAATGCAGTAGGAAGTGGATTCCAAGGTGGTTTAGGTGCGCTTGTAAGAGCGTATGGCTTGGATGCATAGAAAGGAAACGACATTCGTTTCCTTTTTTTGACCTTTCTATAAATCTAGCAAAGAATAGGGGATATAGGTAAGATGAGTATTTTGCAAGGAATCCTTGATACGTATGCTCAATTTTTCGATTTGGACATGTGGATTAAAGTGTTGCAGGATCCAGTATCTTGGGGATTAATAGGTACACTTGTTGTACTTGAAGGATTGTTATCTGCTGATAACGCACTTGTATTAGCGGTAATGGTAAAACACCTTCCGGAAGAAAAACGTAAAAAAGCATTATTCTATGGACTTATTGGAGCTTATGTATTTCGATTTATCGCAATTGGAATTGGAATGTTCTTAATTAAATTAGCATGGGTAAAAGTGTTAGGTGCACTTTACTTAGCATGGCTTTCAGTTAAATACTTTATTGATAAACGAAAAGGTAATGCAGAAGAAGAGGAAGCTCATGGTATGAACCAAAACAGTATTCTCTTCAGAATGTTTGGTGTCTTCTGGGGAACAGTTGCGATGGTTGAATTAATGGATATCGCATTCTCTGTAGATAGCGTACTTGCTGCATTTGGTGTATCAAATGAAGTTTGGATTCTATTATTAGGTGGAATGCTCGGTATTTTAATGATGCGTGGTATCGCTGGTGTATTCTTAAAGTTGTTAGAGCGTATTCCAGAACTTGAAACGACAGCATATATTTTAATCTTAATTATCGCAGCAAAAATGTTATTGTCTGTTATTCATATTGAAATAAGCCATACAGTGTTCTTCATTATTTTAGTTGTAGCATTTGGAGCAACATTTATACTTCACTACATGAAGAATTCTGGACAAGCTAAAGAAGAAGTTGCAGCTACTAAGGAAGACAATAAATAATTGAAATGGGTTTGCTCGTTTTACGAGCGCCCATTTTTTATAACCAAAAATAGTTTATAATAGAAGAAAGACTTAGAAAAAACGTAAATGTTTTTGGAGGTGAACTGTTGTGTTTTCACGTTTTACACTTCAACCATATGCATTAAAAGATGAATCAGATGTAAAGCAATTTGAAACACTTTTAGAAAAACGTCCACAATATGAGCTGACAGAGAATGAGATGAAATTTAGTTATATAGCATGTCGAATCCTTGGCGTTCCTAATGATGTAGATGAATATTTTAATGAGCTGTTTGATTATAGTGAAGCGAAAGGGATCGAAGTTTTACATGAACAAAATTTAAACAAAGTGATTGATTCGGAAAAACTTCGTCACATTCAAGAAGTGTTCGGATTACATCAAGAAGCACCGAATGGTCTGACAGTAAATAGGCTAGTGGCACACTTATCTGGGAAACAACTTTTGCCGAAAGTAGACAATCCTGATTTACAACATTATATACATACAACATTTATTTCTGTATTGAAATTATATGAGAAACAACATAATCAATCTTTAAAGACAGAAGGCTTCCGTCGTTTCTTAATCGACATGATTAAATTAAGCGAAAATTACGTAGCGAAGTGGTTCTCTACGATTAACTATAGGAAACAAATGCCGCGTATCGTTTGGTACGGTGATGCACAAGAAAGCCGTATATATTTCTTATATTTTCTTATTATGCTCGGCTGCGATGTACTTTATTATCATCCAGAAGGAAAAGATGGATTTGAGAATGTTGATGAAGAAGGAAGAACTTTTATTGTGTCTCATCCAGGTCGCATTTCTCTTGAACCATTTCCAGACCGCCGTCGCGAGCGTGTGGCAACAGTAGCGTATCAAGCTTCAAAAGAAATTGAGCAAGTACTTCACCACGATAATTCACTGCTGTACAAGCCGTGGCAATTTCGTTCCTATACGCCTGTAGCTCGTACATTAAAAACAACATACGATGAACTCTTTTTAATTACGAAGGAAAAGGCGTTCGTACGCCCGACATTCTTTGTTGAAAATAAACACATTTATATTCCATCTCTATTTGCGAAAATATCAGGTGTTTCAAAGAATGATAAAGAGTATTTTCAACGATTAAAGGCTGTTACATCATTTGATAATAGTTTATTAATTAATACATTTCCGTTTACGAAAGAACAGAAAGCAAATTTCCAATATCATTACCGAGACGCGTTAGACCGCGGGGGGAAATTACATCCAGATTTAATTATGAATAGTCATTGGTGGCCGCATAAACGATTGCCAGAAGGATTACAACATGGTATTGCAGAGGCAATCATCCATACGTGTGAAAGTGAAATGTGTAAACCAATTGCAAAAGAGACGAAACAAGATGTAGCGCTATATGTTTTTGCACAACTTTCTCAAATACCACCGAATATTTTAGAGCAGCTTGAGAAATTTGATTATTCACAAGATGTACCAAAAATTGTTATATTTAATAATGAGAAGAGTGGAGAATTGACTCGTTCTGATGCTGTTTTATTACTATTTTTAAATCAAATAGGAGTAGATGTATTCCACTTCAATCCAACAGGAAGAAACGACATTGAACCGTATATTGAAGCGGAGGCATTTGATTCACATTGGCTTGAAGAAGTTAATTTCGATCTTGAGTTTCATGGTTCATCAGCCTATAAAAATTTATCACAAACAATAAAAGGACTATTTCGTCCATTTTTATAAGGAAAGGGAGAATACCATATGAATAACCCAGTCGTACTAGATTCGAAAACAGAATTAAATGAGCAAACAGCACAAGATGTTCGCTTGCAGCTTAGACAGGATGCGGATGTACAACGTATTTATAATGCGGTAGATATTAAAGATCAATTAGAATTAATTGAACTTGGAAAAGAACCTTCTATGGAAATTTCACGTTTTGCTGATCAAATTTTACATACAATGTCATTATCAAAAATAGAAGATTCGGGTGAATTATTAAAACAACTTGGTAAAATTATGGACCGATTCGATAGTAAAGACTTTGCGGAAGAGAAAAGTGGTTTCTTCTCACGTATGTTCAAAAAAGCGGATAAAATGATTGAACAAATCTTTAGCAAGTATCAAACGATGGGCCGTGAAATTGACAAGGTGTATGTGGAAATTACGAAGTATCAAGATGAAATGAAAAAATCAATTGGTACGTTAGATGGTTTATATGAGCAAAACTTAAAATATTATTTAGACTTAGAAAAATACGTAGTAGCAGGAGAAATGTTATTAGAGCGTTTAAATACAGAGTTAGTTCCGATGTATGAAGAGCGTGTAAGTAATAATGATCAATTAGCAGGTATTGAATTAGAGTCGCTTAAAAACTCTGTTGAAATTTTAGAACAACGTATCGATGATTTAGAAAAAGCACGTATGGTCGCGTTACTGACAGCACCACAAATTCGTATGATTCAACGTGGTAATAATAAATTAATTGGTAAAATCAATACAGCATTTATTACGACGATTCCTATCTTTAAAAATGGTATCATTCAAGCGGTAAATGCGAAGCGTCAAAAGCTTGTTGCAGATTCTATGGCTGAACTTGATCGCCGTACAAATGAATTACTGAAGAAAAATGCACAAAATATCGCGACGCAAAGTGTGGAAGTAGCGAGGTTATCAGGTTCTTCTAGTATTAAGATGGAAACGCTTGAGGAAACTTGGAACATTATTTCAAGAGGTATGCAAGAAACACAACAAATTGAAGAGCAAAACAAACGTGAGCGTGAAGAAAGTCGCAAACGTATGGCTACATTAACTGAGAACATTAAAAAAGAATTACAAGGATAAAGTGAAACTTTAATCAGTGGGGTTTTGTTCATTCCCGCTGATTATTAGCCTTCACCGATCGGATGTTTACTGCCCGGTGAATAGTGGGATAAATGAAAAGGCAATGAGGAATAGTCCTCATTGCCTTTTAGTTTTTCTTCGCTAATTTAATGATTTCATTCACAACAAGCGGAATGATACTTAATAAGAGAACAAATCCCCAATCTCGCAGCGTTAATGCATGCACACCGAATATATTTGCAAGGGGCGGGATGGAGATGATACAAACTTGCATAAGAACACCGATAAGAAGGGAGAAGACTAAATATTTATTTGTAAAAATCCCAATTGAAAAAATTGATTTCGTTCTTGAACGCAAGTTAAATGAATGAACGAGCTGAGAAAAACTAAGAACGACAAATGCCATCGTTTGAGCGTGTAATAGAGCGTCCTCATCAATTCGCTCTGGGAAAAGAGGGAATAAATTTGTATCTCCAGTATAGAACTTTGCTCCGGCAATAAAGGCTATTAGCGTTAAAAGTCCAATGACAACCCCATTGAAAATAAGGAAAGGAACGCTACCACTAAATAAGCTTTCTTTCGCATGTCGCGGTTTTTCCTTCATCACATCAGGATCTTCAGGATCAACCCCAAGTGATAATACAGGCAGCGTATCTGTAATTAAATTTACCCACAAAATGTGAATAGGTCGTAGTGGTGTTGCCCAGCCGAGTAAAATGGCTAAAAATAAAGTGATAATTTCTCCGAAGTTACAAGAGAGTAGGAAGAGAATTGATTTTTTTATGTTACGATAAATGTTTCTACCTTCCTCAACAGCTTTCACGATAGATGAGAAATTATCATCCGTTAATACGACATCCGCTGCCCCTTTTGCAACGTCTGTTCCTGTAATGCCCATCGCTACGCCAACATCTGCTTGTTTTAAAGATGGAGCGTCATTGACGCCATCACCAGTCATAGAAACGATATTGCCTTTTGCACGTAATGCTTTTACAATCTTTACTTTATGTTCTGGAGAGACTCTAGCAAATACATGTAAGTGATCAATTTTGCTTGCTAGTTCTGTATCTGAAATGTTATCTAATTCAGTTCCAATCATCACTTCAGATGTTTCTTTAGCGATGCCAAGTTCTTTGGCAATTGCAAAGGCGGTATCTTTATGGTCACCAGTAATCATAACTGTGCGAATACCGGCTTTTTTACATTCTGTAATTGAATCTTTTACTTCAGTTCGCGGTGGATCAATCATACCGACAAGCCCAATAAAGATGAGATTTTCTTCGAGATGATCTATATCCACATCGTTTGAATTGTATGGTTTAAATGCGAATGAAAGTACTCTTAAAGCTTCTTGAGACATTGTCCCGGCAGCTTCTAATATTTGATCTTTATCAGAATCTGTTAGAACCTCGATTTTACCGTTTTTAAATATGTGGGTACATAGAGGTAAGAGTTTATCGATAGCACCTTTCGTCATGCTATAGTAGCTTTTATCGTATGTATGCACGGTTGACATCATTTTACGATCTGAATCGAAAGGTAGCTCATTAACACGTTCATGTATTTTTTCTAAATGATCTTTTTGTATGTTAAAAGTGCTTCCGGCAACGAGAAGAGCAATTTCAGTCGGGTCCCCTGTTTGTGATTCATTGTTGTAAGACGCATCATTACATAGCACCATATTTTCTAACAATAGACGTTGTGCATCATTATTTACATTTAAACTTTCTAAGTGATCGTATGTGTTATCACTATAAAAGTGAGTAACGGTCATTTTATTTTGTGTTAACGTACCTGTTTTATCTGAACAAATAATTGTAACAGAACCGAGGGCTTCAACAGCTGGTAGCTTCCGAATGATAACATTTTGTTTAATCATACGCTGCACACCAATTGCAAGAACGATGGAAACGATAGCTGGCAAACCTTCTGGAATAGCTGCAACAGCTAAACTAATAGCAGTCATAAACATTTCTAACGTATCCCGGCCTTGGAAAAAGCCGATGAGAAACATAACGATACAAATCGCTACAGCGACAAATCCTAAATATTTTCCGACTTGTGCTAAGCTTTTTTGAAGTGGTGTCATATCATCGTCTGCTTCATGTAAAAGGGTTGCAATCTTACCAATTTGTGATTTCATACCAGTTTCAACAGCAACACCGACGCCTCTTCCATATGTTACAAGGGTAGACATGAAGGCCATGTTTGTTTGATCACCGAGTGGTACTTGTTCATCACTTTGCATGGAAGGGTGGTAGATTGCCTCTTTATCAACAGGGACAGATTCACCAGTTAGAGCAGATTCTTCAACTTTTAAATTTGCGGTTTCGATCAGGCGTAAATCGCATGGGATATATCGTCCGGCGTCGAGCATAACGATATCACCTGGAACGACGTGCTCAGATGGAATTTCTTTTAGTTCACCATCTCGCTTGACGATAGCTTTAGGTGTCGCCATCTTTTTCAATGCCTCTAAAGCTTGTTCTGCTTTCGATTCTTGGATGACACCGATAACAGCATTTAAAACTACAACGAGTGCAATAATACTTGCATCAGCCCATTCACCTACAAAGGCTGAAATAAGAGCAGCAATAATAAGGACATATACGAGGACGTCATTAATTTGGGCGAAAATACGTTGCCATAAAGTGCGTTTTTGTTTTGTAGCTAATTCATTAAAACCATATTGCTTTAAACGTTCACTTGCAATTTCTTCTGTTAAACCGTGTTGTTCATTTGTTTCTAAGTCGATTAATGTTTGATCTTTCGTCTTACTGTACCAATTGCTCATAAGTAAGCACCTCCAGTAAAAACAGTTAGCAATGGTAGTGTTGCTATTATTTGTGAGTAGTATGTATGGAGAAAAAATCTAAGGTGAGGTTCTACTTCTATTGTACAATATTTTACGGTTGCTTGAGGGAAAGAGAAGAGTTGTCATGAATTTGTTGGAAATAAAAAAGAGCCTCATAAACGAGGCTCCTTTACTTTTTAATTAATGTACCTAATTCTTCTGTAATAGCTTGCATTTCACTAATGCTGAATGTTTCACGTTTCATAACATGCTCATAAATGTCACGTAAGTCTTCGTACATTTCTTCATTAAAGCTAGCAGCTCTCATCGCTCCAGCATTAACCATACGTAATTTTTCTTTAATAGCTTCGACCATATATTCAACGTTTTCTTCTGACTTTACGGATAAATCCACCGAAGTGTCCCCCTTTAAAATAACATAAGGCTATCTTAACATTTTTTATCATTTTCGTTAATGAATCTTTTCAATCCTATTAAATTAGTAGGGATTTCCTTTATATTTAATAATTGGTTGTTTATACTATAAGTATATATAAAGAAATGCACCAAGAAAGGAAGAAACAAAAATATGGTTCAAGTATTGTTTGTTTGTCTTGGGAACATTTGCCGTTCTCCAATGGCAGAAGCGATTTTTCGAGATCTTGTCGTAAAAGAGGGACTCGAAGAGAAAATTGTCATTGATTCTGCAGGAACTGGAGATTGGCATGTTGGCCATCCGCCACATAAAGGAACACAAAAAATTTTAAAAGAAAATGCAGTCACTTTTGAAGGAATTAAAGCAAGGCAAGTAGAAAAAGAAGACTTAACAAAGTTTGATTATATTATTGCCATGGACAACAAGAATATAGCAGATTTAAAAAGTTTAGGTAAAACTGGAGGCTATATTGGTAGGCTGTCCGATTTTGTTCCAGACGGTGGCTGGACAGACGTTCCCGACCCTTACTATACAGGGAATTTCCAAGAAGTATATGACCTTGTAACAGAAGGGTGTGCAAAGCTATTAGCTTTCATTCGAAAAGAACAAGGAATATGAGGAAGCTTAGAAAGAAATACTTTCTAACATAAGAAATGAAAGGGTGAAGGAATATGGCAAAGAAAAATAATATTGCTCGAAACATTGCGATTGGTGTAGCTGCAGGTGTAGCTGTATCTATGTTGAAGAAAGAAAACCGTGAAAAAGTAAAAAATACTGCAGAAAAAGCAAAAACAAAGATGATTGAAATTGGTGAAAATGCAAAGATCAAAGAAAAAGTGCAAACTGTTACAGATAAAGGACGCGAACTTGCTGATTTAAATGTAGTGAAAGCAAAAGTAGCAGAAATTAAAAAATTGACGCCGTCTGTTGTAGAGACGTTAAAAGAAACGAAAGAAATTTTTAGTAAGAAAAAGGTTGAGCCAGCAGAGAAGCCAGAAACGATTGAAATTCAAGCTGTTTCTCCAAAAGTAGATGAACTGAAAGCAGAAGAAGAGCCGGTAGTTGCTGAAGATGGCGGTATGAAAGAAGCGCGTGAACTATTTATGAAAGACTCCAATGTAGAGGAAAAAAAAACTGAAGCGTACATTGAGTTGAAGCAAGATAAAGAAGAGAAGAAAAGCGTTTAAACATATATGAGAAAAATTTTAGAAAAGGTGAGAAGAAATCGTACTTATTCGTTTGGTAAAGATTTATATGACCGAACGATGCGCGATGATGTAGCGGGCTTGGCAGCACAGCTCGCTTATTTCTTCTTGCTTGCGATTTTTCCTGGGCTTGTTTTCTTAATTACGCTTCTTGGATTCATTGACCTTCAAACAGAAAGTGTGCTCAACTTATTAGAACCGTACGTACCCGAAGATGCAATGTCTTTAATTGAAGTAAACGTTGATAAAGTTGTAAATGAGCAAAATGGTGGTTTATTATCATTTGGTTTATTATCAATGCTATGGTTTGCTTCAAATGGTGTAAATGCGGTGATGAATGCTTTTAACCGTGCGTATGATGTAACAGAAACACGTTCTTTTATTAAAACGAGGGCGTTATCAATTGTATTTACATTAGCGATTATTTTTATGATTGTGTTTGCACTAATTGTTCCAGTGTTTGGACAAGTCATTGGGGCAGCTGTATTTAAAGCAATTGGTTTATCGGATAGTTTTTCTTACGTGTGGAGTATTACGCGTTTAGTAGCGAGTTTCTTCGTGTTATTTGCATTGTTTAGTTTTTTATATACATTTGCACCAGATCGAAAATTAAAAAGAAGAGAAGTCATTTCAGGAGCAACATTTGCTACTGTAGGATGGATTGTGGTATCGTACTCATTTGCTTATTATGTAGATAAGTTTGCGAATTACGCCAATACATATGGTGGTCTCGGTGGTATTATTATTTTAATGTTATGGTTTTACTTAACTGGATGGGTAATTTTACTTGGCGGTGAAATTAATGGTTTACTCCATCATTATAGGACGGGTGACAATAATTCCCGTAATGAAAAGTGACTTCTTGTTCCATAATAATAAGGAACAGGGGGGATATTTCATGAGTAATAATAAAAAGAATCACAACAATAAAAATAACAATAAACAAAAGAGCAGTTCGCATCCAAAGCATAAGACGAGTGGTAGTGCGAACGGACATAATAGCTACCATTAAAAAAGCGGGTCCTTTATGAGGGACCCGTTTTAATTGTTTCCTTTTAATAATCGTAACCCGTTTAAAATAACAAGAATCGTACTTCCTTCATGCCCAATAACACCGAATGGAAGAGCTAAAAATTGTAAGAAGTTTGAACAAATGAGCATTGCAATTACAGCTAGTGAAAAGATTACGTTTTGCTTTACAATACGGTTCATTCGTTTTGATAAACGAATTGCTTGTGAAAGTCGAGATAACTCGTTCTTCATAAGTACAACGTCTGCCGTTTCTAAAGCTACGTCTGTTCCTTCTCCCATCGCTACACCAATGCTAGCAGTAGCGAGTGCAGGGGCATCATTTATACCATCTCCGACCATTGCTACTGTCCCGTATTTTTCTTTTAGCTTTTTAATCGTTTCAACCTTTGTTTCTGGTAAGCATGATGCGTAATATTCCTTTATATTACTTTCAGAGGCAATAGCTTTTGCTGTTTCTTCATTATCACCAGTAATCATAATTGCTTCGACACCGATGCTTTGTAATTCGCGAATAGCAGCTATCGTTTCTTGGCGAAGTGTATCTTTTAAAGCGATAAGCCCAAGGATGCCATCCTCGTCACTAATATAAACGACAGTTTTACCTTCTTTTTCAAGTGAAGCAGAAATACCATTATGAAATGTCTTTGTTTTTTCACCGATAAAATCAGCTTTACCTATTTTATAAGCTTTGTTTTCGAATGTTCCTTTTAGCCCAAAACCAGTTACATCTTCAACGTTTTCTGGTTTTTTTAATGTAATGTCATACGCATGTTGTGCATACTTCACAATAGATTCAGCTAAAGGATGTGTAGAATGACTTTCAATTGCTGCTGTAATAGAAAGTACTTCTTTTTCTGTCATATTTTCTCGAACATATACATCTGTTACAGTAGGTTTTCCTTCTGTTAATGTTCCTGTTTTATCAAAAGCAATTGCTTTTACTGAAGCGAGACGCTCTAAATGTATGCCACCTTTAAAGAGAATTCCGTTTCTTGCGCCGTTAGAAATAGCAGATAACGTTGCTGGTGTAATGGCAGCAACGAGTGCACAAGGAGATGCGACTACAAGTAAGATCATAGCGCGATAAAACGTTTCATTCCAGCTCCAATCTAGTAAGAAATGAGGGACGAACATCATAAGCGCAACAACGAGTAGTACACCTTTTACATATGTTCCTTCAAACTTTTCGATGAATAGTTGTGATGGTGATTTTTCACTTTGTGCACTTTGAACGAGACGAATAATCTTTTGGAATAATGTTTGATCACTCGGCTTCGTAATTGTAACTTCGATAGCACCGCGTAAATTTACAGTACCAGCAAATACTTCATCACCATATTTTTTTTCATTTGGAATAGGTTCACCAGTAATTGCCGCCTCATCGATATTTGTTTCACCGCTATGAATCGTACCGTCAGCAGGAACGCGCTCACCTGGCTTAATTAGAATAATGTCGTTAATTTGTAATCGTCCAACAGGAACACGTTCTTCAGTTCCATTTGAAATACGTAATGCTTCTTCCGGTTGTAAATCAAGAAGCGCTGAAATTTCTTTTTGACTTTTACTTAATGTATAAGATTCCATCGCACCGCTTAGTGCGAAGATAAAGATTAAAATGGCGCCTTCTGCCCAGTAGCCAATAATTGCAGCACCGATAGCAGCAAAGAGCATAAGCATTTCGACATTTAGCTCTTTCTCCTCAATTGTATCTTGAATACCTTCTTTTGCTTTTGCATATCCACCAACTATATAAGCAAGGATATAGCAAGTAATGCCTACATTCATTACATCGTTCTTTGTGAATAACCAACCAGCTAAAATGAAAATACCAGATGCGATTGCAAATATAAGTTCATAATGTTTCTTTAATGTATCCCATAAAGAGGGATGAGAAATAGACTTTTGTACTTGTAATGTTTTTACTTCTGAGTTCATTACTACTCGCTCCTTCCAAATTCTTATTGAGAAAAATAATCAAAATCGAAACCCCTATAAAACGACGAAAGCTGCCATCCATAATGGATAGCAGCATTTCTGTTGAATCTGTTTTTAACAGTTATTATGTTGTAATTATTCTATAGTATAGCATATGTTTTCGTTAGATGATATGTTTTTGTTTGCATATAAACTGAAAACTTGTGTTTTCACACTTCCTTTGGTATATATGAATATTGTTCGTAAAAAAGATCGGAAAGGAAGACAACAAGTGAAGACAGAGAAATTTTTTACCCATCCGATTGGCGTATTTATTGCTGCAATAGTAGCGACTTTTTTATGGGGGAGCGCATTCCCTTTTATTAAATTAAGTTATGCTGAACTTGGAATTCAGCCACAAGAAGTTGGGGAGCAAATATTATTTGCTGGTTATCGTTTCTTCTTATCTGGGGTTATGCTTTTATTCTTCTTTAAAGCGTTAGGAAAAGATATGAGCTTCAAAAAAGGAACGGGGAAGCAGTTAGTACAAATTGGCTTATTTCAAACATTTCTTCAATATATATGTTTTTATATTGGAATGAGTTATAGTTCTGGCATTGAAGGAGCTATCATTTCAGGAACATCATCATTCTTTCAAATTTTACTTGCGCACTTCTTATATAAAGACGATGCGCTCAATATGAAAAAAATAATTGGAGTCTCTATCGGATTTTGTGGTGTCGTTTTAGTAAATGTACCGAGTGATGGTAGTTTGTCATTCCATTTCGGAATTGGTAGTTTATTACTTCTGAGTGCAGCAATGTTGTACTCGTATGGGAATATATTGGCGAAAGAAGGTAGTAAAACATTAGATGTTGGCTATATGACAGCATACCAAATGATTTTTGGTTCTATCGGGCTATTATGTATAGGGGGTTTGCAAGTCGGAGTTATGCCATTTACATTCAGTGTACATGCAATACTTATGCTTATCTACTTATCTTTCTTATCCGCAGCAGGCTTTTGTATTTGGAATACAATTATGAAGTACAACAAAGTTGGAAAAGTATCAATGTACATGTTCTTTATACCCGTATTTGGTGTGTTATTATCGAGCATGATTTTAGGAGAAGCAATTCATTCATTTGTATTATTTGGTTTAGCATGTGTAGCCGCGGGAATTATCGTGGTGAATCGTACGCCAGCTAAGCAGAAAATGGAGCAAGAAAAACAAGTAGCATAAATAACAGGAAACCGATTACAATGGAAGAACAGTACTGTTCTTCTTTTTTTATGTAGAAAAAGGATAATAGACTAGGTATAACGAAAAAAGATACAAAAAGCATTTATTGGGGAGAACGTGTTATGAATCTACTTTACATGGTGTTAATTGCACAAATCATTCTTTTTTTAATTGGTGTAATTTATGCAATAGGACAGACAAAAAAGAAAAGAAATAATATGCCGTTACCTTTAGCGGTGCGTCTTATTCTTAGTTTTTCTTTAACAGCAAGTGCAATTTGGATATGGTTACAAGATCCATCAGTAGATTATAGTACGTGGGTTGCACTAGGAATGACGTTATCAACTGTAGGGGATTTATTTATGGCAGGTTTAATTCCAATTGGTCACAGGCTAATTGGAGGGATGATTACTTTTGCGCTTGCGCATTGTTTTTATGTAAAAGCATTTTTGCAAACAGGCATTTCATGGAATGGTTTTTGGATTGGCTTACTCGTATATGGGCTCTTTCTAATTATAGGATGGTTCTTTTTTATTCGAAATGAGAAACAAGATAAATTGTTTACGATAGGAGCGCTAATTTACGGATTGTGGGTTGGAGGAATGGCTTGCTTTGCATTCGCCTTATACTATGAGAATACAGGAATATGGTGGATACCAGCTTTTGGTGGTTTACTATTTGTGATTTCTGATTTTATTATTGGCGTGACAGATATTGGAGGGCGCAAATTAAAGTATGAACCACTTTGGATTTGGTTTACATATGTAGCGGCTCAAATGTGTATTGTATATGTGGGAATATAAAAAGATACTCTTCGAATAGTGGATAGACTATTTGAAGAGTATCTTTTTTGTTACTATGCTACAATGTTTTTTTGTTGTAGAGCAGAAAGGCTGTATTCATCTGCTGCTTTATAACCTTGGGATAATAAATCATTGATGTAAAGCTTGTTGTAAATAAAGCAGAAGACTAAGTTAGAGAATCCGAATGTAAACATACTAGCGACTAAAATAATTAAAAACCATTTCCAGTCTCCACGGAATATAGCAGGGAAGAAACCAAAGAAAAATACAGTCCAACTAAAACCAATTTTTGCTTGTTTAATTTGACCGGTATTTTCATTTTTAAGCATAACTTTCATAGAAAAAGTCCTCCTAAGTAACTAAAAATATAATGATAAATGCAAGGTATAGTATATCAAAATAATACATTCTTGAATATTATTATTTGTATTTTTGTAATATTAGAATTGAACAATTCAGAATCTTGTGGAAAATATACGGTTGAAGTCTTTATAATAAAAGTAAAAAGATGATGAGATGGTGGAATGATGCAAAAGAAAAAACGTTGGCGTGAATTCTTTGGAACAATTGCAATTGCATGTTTGTTGGTGTTTTTGGCAAAAATTTTCGTGTTTTTTCCTACGACTGTAAAAGGAGCGTCCATGAAGCCAACGTTACAAGATGGGGATAAGGTAATTGTGAATAAGTTGGCAAAGCAATTTGAAAGTTATGGAAGAGAAGATATTATTGTTGTGAAGACGGATAACTTTTATGTAAAAAGGGTTATTGGTTTGCCTGGCGATGTCATTGAGGTGAGAAATGATCAATTATATGTGAATCATGAAGTAATAGAGGAAGCGTATTTGCAAAGTAATAAAAAACAAGCTGAAAAAAAACTTATGAATTTAACAGAAGACTTTGGACCGATTACAGTTCCTAAAAATAAGATTTTTGTTATGGGAGATAATCGCTTAATAAGCAGAGATAGTAGAAATGGTTTAGGACTCATTGATAAGGCTGATGTATTAGGAGAATTAGCGGCAATTTATTATCCATTTGAACATATGAAAATAATAAATTAAAGTAAAAAAACCAAGCAAACTTCAGTTTGCTTGGTTTTTTATGTTAAATCGTAGGAGACTCATTAAATTCATAGACGTCTTCATTGTTTTTGTGCGTACTTAAAACGAATTTGTGCTGCAATAGTTGCAGTTTAAAGAATGCTAACGGATCGTGATAAGTTTCTGGATTGCTTCTTAACGTTGCTAATGTTTGCTCGTCTTCCTGTATTTCAAGTTGAGCGGCTTCTACATTTTGTTTCAATATGCTAAGTGGATCTTTAAAGAACATCATGATATCTCGTTCTAATGCGCCTTCAAATACTTCAAATTGAAGGAAGAATTGTTTTGAAATCGTTTGAGCAATTTCCGTATAGTCTTCCGTTTCAATGTATTGTTTATATTTATTTGCAAGCATAGATTGATTTTTTTGCATGTTACCAAATAGTTTTCCTGCACTCTTTAAGAAAAATTGTGTCGGTGTAAAACGTAATAAAATATTGATATTCGATACTGTAATTCTATTTGTCATACGTACAACATCTCGATGCCAATCATCTAGTAATTTGAAATCGCAAGGAAGTTTCATACGTTCTTCTTTATATAATTTATTAAACGTTTCACTCATTTCATCTAAATAAGATTGAGCTTGAATAAATTCATTATGCGCTGTTTCAATCCACTCTTGAATAAACTCAGTAAATTTAGGGAGAAGCACTTGCTGTACATGTTTTTGAATTCGTTCGTTCATCGCAGTATTTAATTCTTCATGAACTAATTTGAAATCACTATCTTCTTGAACAAGGTCAGAGCAGCTCTGTAATAATTCAGGAATTTGAGAATGGATATCTCTTGTGATTTCTTCTTTCGTTAAAAGATAAGATTCTGTAATAGAACGAATTTTATCTTTTTCAAGAGCAGTAAGATTGTTAATAAATCCGTTTAGTTTTACTGAGATATGTTTATTCCAGCGTACTGATTTGACTAATGTATTTTCTAATTCCACACGTTCATTTACAAGGTATGCGATTGTCTTTTGAGTAAACCATATTAGTTTTTCGATACGTTCTTGTTCTATATCGCGTTCTGCTAGATTAGAAAGAATAGACTCTGTCACGTCCCCAAGTTGCTGGCTTCCCTCTTGTGAAGGAGAGTATGGGAAGAACTGCGCATTTGGGAAATGGACTTTCATCTTACTCATTAGTTTTTCATTCGTATCCGCACTATTTGTATGTAATACGAAATGAATTTGTAAGTTTGGTACTTGTTCACGTAAATAAAGTAATGTATCAAGTTCTTCACCATGTAACGATGAAGCAGAATTTAATACGTAAATAAGGCTATCTGCGGCTTGTAAGTATTCAAAATATGAGCTGTTTTTATCCACTTGTCCTCGAACAGATGGTGTAACAAGAAATGCAAATTTATTCTTTCTCAAAAATCTACTTGGTAATTTAATTTCTATACATTTGTTCTCAAGTTCTGATTGTTCAGGTGTAGCCATTATTTGATGGAATTCATCAAAGTTCGGTATATTGTGCACATCTAACGCAGTGAATTCTGTTATTTCAGTTTGGCTATCATCTTTAAATAGAATAGGAGTTGTTATAGTTTCAGTTAAGATGTTCTCTCCTAATATTGAATTGACGAATGATAATTTATCATGGTCACTAGTTCCCGAAATTAGTAATTTTGTAACATTTAAATCACATAGTTCATGAACGAGTAACGTAAATTGATGACTTAAATCTACATCATTTTTTTCAGCCCATACAGCAATTGTTTCGAATAAATGAGAAACAGTTTCCATATTCACATTTGTTTCAGCTGTTGAATTAGAGAGTAGGGCTCCCGCACTTTTTACGAGTAATGACTCTAAAGTTGTAGGTGAAACTTCATTCCACGCTAACACTGCAGCAGAGACGAATAGGGCGTCTTTTGCTCTCGTTAAACTAAACCAATTTGTTAATAAGTCAGGTACAAGTCCTTGCATTTCATGCATGAAATGTTCACCAGTAATTAATTCAAAGTACGTATCTTGATAGCGTTCAACAATTTCATGCCAATCGTCATTGTTGTCTGTCTCAATATGTAAGAATAAATGATTGATTGTTTGAATCCAAGGTAGATGTGATTTTTCATTTTGATAGCTGTTCCAAAGAGCGATAACAAATTCCTTAAATTGGACTTGATCAATTGCATATAAAGCTTTTAAAGATTCATAGAAATATTCTGGTTTGATTTGTTTCGTAAATCCTTGATTCACATAATTAATTAAAGTATCGAACCAGTGTAATGATTTTGTTCGAATTCCTTCTTGAACGGCAAGTTCGATGGCATTATTCCAATCTTCTTGTTTTTCATAGAACGAGCGAGCAATTGAAGTAATATTTGGATAGTCAGGTTGAAATGCAACAGCTTCACTAATCGTCTTAAATGCTAGACCTAAACGATCTTGTTCGATATAAAGAGAAAGAAGTTGTAAGGAAACTTCCATTGTAAGAGTTGTATCTTCCGTTTGGATAGATTGATACATTTCTTCTGCTTTTGGTAAGAATCCTAGTTCAAAATAAGCATCTGCAATATTTTTGGTTGCCCAAAGTGCAAGCTCGTTATTTACTTTCTCCCATTTAAATATCGCTGCTTCAAAGTCTTTATTTTGGTAATAAAATTCACCTTGAGCAAAGCGAATATTAGAAATGTTGGAGAATTCATTTGTAGATTCATTTATATATGCTTCACCGAGTACTTCTGATACTGGAGTAGAAGTTTCTTCTGTTAAAAATGTTTTATAGTAAACCTTTTGGATAAATTGATTTTCAATGGTCATGTTCGTTCCCCCTGTATAATTTAGAAAAATGATGTTGTATGTAAAGGGTGCATGTTCTTTTAATAGGTAGAAGTTGCATTATATCGACCAAACTGTGTTTTTGCTAGGTATATCATTTTTCCTGAGAGTTAAACCGTTGCGAAAAGTAACTTTCCTTTATTGTAACAAAAAAACAAGCATATGAATTTTTATTTTTTAATCATGGTATTTGTGGATAGTAAGATTAGTCCTTCAAGAGGAGATGGATATAAGGAAAGAAGGCGGGAGTCTAGCACATGATTGATGTGTACTAAGAATGAGTGAGGTCACTGATTAATAGTTCAATTTCTGCCTGCTAAAGGAATGGATAGAAGTAGAGTTCATTATAAAAACAATGTATAGTGAATATGTATACCATGTTTGTCTGAAAGATAGAAAGGGCACAATGTGGAATAACGATCGTGTATAGGATGTGTCTTCCGAATGGAACAACATATTGGCGAGTTAATCGCACATTATGGGTATTTTGGAATTATTATAGCTTTAGCTGGCGGGATTGTTGGATTACCGATACCAGACGAGTTTTTATTGACCTTCGTTGGTTATAACGTTTCAAAAGGCGTTATGTCAGGAACTGCTGCGTTTTTAAGTGGGATTGCTGGTGCGATGTTAGGCATTACATTAAGCTACATATTAGGTTTAAAACTTGGACTCCCTGTTTTAAAAAAATATGGACCGAAAATTAGAATTAAAGAACATCACATTGAAAAAACACATATTTTATTTGAAAAATATGGCCCATTTCTTTTAATAGTTGGTTATTTTATCCCAGGAGTACGTCATTTAACAGCGTATTTTGCTGGGATGTCGAATTTAACACTTTGGCGTTTTTGTTTGTACGCTTACGGTGGTGCACTTATTTGGATAAGTGTTTTTATTGGACTTGGCTGGAAGTTAGGAGAGAAGTGGCGTTTCGTTGAGTATAGTTTGCATCATTATGGAATATGGATTTTATCCATTTCAGTAGTTGTTACATGTGTCGTATGGTTTTACATAAAGAAAAAGAAAAACCGCGAGTAGCGGTTTTTTAGCTGAAAGCGATAAATAGTACACCAGCTGTAATAAAGACAACACCAATACCAGTCATAAAGTTTAATTTTTCGCCGAGTATAATCATAGCGAGAATGATAGAAAATACGACGCTTAATTTATCGACAGGAGCTACTTGTGAAACCTTTCCTGTTTTAAGGGCAAGAAAATAAAATAGCCATGACGAAGCACCTGCAACCCCACTTAATGTGATAAAGAGCAGTGCTTTTTTATTTAGAAGTACGTCGCCAATATTTTGAAATTTACCTTGTATAATAATAACGCCTACCATAAATAATGCCATGATAATAGAACGAATCGTCGTAGCAACATTGGCATCGATTCCATCTAAACCAATCTTACCGAAAATAGATACAAGGGCAGCAGTAATTGCTGATAATAGTGCGAATAAGAGCCATGAACTCATAGTAAAATTCCTCCAATCTTACATTATTATACATGAAAATCATTCTCACGTATAAAGTGAATGGGATTTTACCGCCTCGCAAAGAGCTGGATAGATAACGAAATAATCCCCACCTTATATTTTTCATAAGGAGGGGATTATTATACTACTCTGCAATTTCTTCATATAAAAAGTACGTTACATTATAAATATGTTCTACTTCATCATCTGTCATAAACAATAATTCGTCACGCTCAATCCCTTTTTTCTTTTCGATAAACTCAATCATGTTTTTACGTTCTTCTCTTTTCATCAATTTTATTTCTCCTCTCAATCTGTTTTAATACAGTTTATTTAAGTTACTACTATTATATAACAGAATCTTTAGAAAGTTCCACCTATTTTATTGTTTTTTTCAGAAGAACTTTTCGACAAAACAAGCCCACCTAAAGGTGGGCTTGTTTCACTTTATAGTCGTAAAAACTCGGGCTCCGTCGTACCGGCACCATCGATGTAATAAATTGTATCGGGGTTGATTTTAATTAGTACATAATTAGGGTCTTCAGGACCGAGTAACCAACGCTTTAAGCTATTACTCCAAAACTTGTTTTTTAATGTGGAGTCTTCCTCGATGGAGGCTAAGCCTTCCACTTCGATATAATCTTCATCTAATTTTTTTCCTTCACGACCAAGTAGTACATGTACATTTGGATTGGTTTTAATATCTGTTATCTTTTTTGATTGTCGATCTGTTGCAACATACAGTACAAAATCTTCGTGGAAAAACATCATAAAGGCGCTATGAGGTTTCTCATTTCGTACTGTAGATAATACACCGGTACGTTGACCTTGAATAATAGTTGCGATTTTTTCTTTTAAGTGCATATTTTTTACCTCTTTTCTTAATTTACATTTTCTTTATTTAAACAAGATGATTTAAACATCTTTCATACTGTTTTCTTCAATTCAATTTTTTAAACGCAATTGTGATGAAATCGGACAAGTTAGGAGAAGAATAATAATAATATCGAGGAGAAATACATACGATGGAAGGATGAAAAGCATGTTTAATAAAATATTTCTTATCGTGGCGCTTATAGGTGTACCATTGTCTGTACTTGGGAAAACACTTCATTGGCCTCAAACAATTATGTTTGCTGTGTATTGTATTACGATTATCGCATTAGCGGGTTTTATGGGGAGAGCGACAGAAAGTTTGGCAATTGTATCTGGTCCTAGAATAGGTGGATTATTAAATGCTACTTTCGGTAACGCTGTTGAACTAATCATTTCGATTTTTGCACTTCAGGCAGGATTAATTGAAGTTGTGTTAGCTTCTTTAACAGGTTCTGTACTTGGAAATTTATTATTAGTAGGAGGGCTATCCTTCTTTGTGGGAGGGCTTAAATATAAAAGACAAAGTTTTAATGTATATGATGCAAGGCATAATTCGGCTTTATTAATCTTTGCTGTAGTAGTAGCATTTGTTATTCCAGAGATTTTTTCAATGAAGATGGACGCTGGAAAGACGTATCAGTTAAGTATAGGTGTCTCGATTATTATGATTATTATGTACCTTGCTGCATTGCTATTTAAGTTAGTTACGCACCGTGGTGTATATCAGCATAAAAGTGATGAAGTCGCTCATGAGGAAGAACCAGAGTGGTCGAAAGGGAAAGCATTACTCATTTTAGCGATAGCAACAATTGCGGTAGCTTATGTGTCAGAGGCGCTCGTGCATACATTTGAGACAGTTGCAAAATCATTTGGTTGGTCAGAATTGTTTATAGGTGTTATTATCGTTGCGATTGTTGGAAATGCAGCAGAACATGCATCTGCAATTATTATGGCGTATAAAAATAAAGTAAATATTGCAGTTGAGATTGCGATAGGTTCTACATTACAAATTGCCATGTTTGTTGCTCCTGTATTAGTACTGCTTTCTATGTTTTTCACGCAAAGGATGCCTTTAGTATTTACAATACCAGAACTTGTTTCTATGATTACAGCTGTTTTTTTAACGATTGCGATTTCAAATGATGGAGATACAAACTGGTTTGAAGGCGGTACTTTATTAGCTGCGTATGTCATTATGGGAATTGGTTTTTATTTATTATGAAAAATAGGCATAACAATTGTGCTCAGAGAAAACAATAAACGAAGTAGTATATATACCTTTATGTAGGAAGGAGCCAGACAGGTGAAACGAGTATACAGCATATGTCTTTCAACTATGGTCTCGTTTATTTTATTATTTCCTAACAGTGGCTTTGCAAAGACAACAGTAGAAACAAAAATGCCTTCATCTGTTTTAAATATTTCTAAAGACAATACGTTTCCAAATGATGCGCAAGATTTACCGCGTTTACAGCCGAGTAAGTTTGCTCAAGAATTATTAAAAACAGCAAATATTAAAATTGAAAATCCGGACTTAATTCGAATGTTTAATGAAACAACAATTTCGAATGCGCCGCTTGCGGTAGGGTACCGAGCAAAGATTTATTTAGGGCAATGGGCTTTACATTATGAATCGATTGATACATCGGTTAATTGGGAATATAAACAAGTAAATCGCAATGTGTACGATAATCGCGGAGGAGATCGCCTATATCCACTACGCTATAAGCAAGAAACACAAAAGACGGTTGAAGGTGATTTAACAGCAGATATGAAAGATGCTGCAGATGTGAAAAAAATGATGCTTCTCAAAGCACTTGAAAAAGTACAATTGCCACTTTCATTTAAAACGACTATTGGTTATGGTACAGGGCATGAGCGTGTGTATAATATTAGTCCGAGTCAACTTGGATATTTATATGCTTATACACCAGCAGTAAATGAAAAAGGAAAAGTAACGTTTGGAGAAGTATACCTTGTATTAAAGGGAAATCAAAAAAGGCTCGTTGTAAAAAATATTACTTCTCAAGGAATTGGAGCCGCTATCCCAATTCATGATCATTTATATTTTAAATTCATTTCTTCTTCTCATTCGCAATAAGATAAAAAACGTCAGCTTATAAGCTGACGTTTTTTTATAATGTAATATTTGCTGTTTTTGATAAGAAATCTTCGGTTGGATAGTAGCTGTTTTTTACAAGAACATTCGGTCCAAGACATTTTACTGCTGGACAGTGACAGCTTAATGATTTTGCTGTTTTTGAAGCGCTCCATTTTTCATACGCTTCTTGTAACGTATTTGTTTGAATGTTACCTAGAAGTGGAACATCACCAAAGTCCGTTACAATAATATTTCCATCAAAAATATTTACATTTAAACGAGAACGGCCATCGGGATCGTTACGAACAGTTACATTTTTGCTCTTTTGTAATTTTTTAAATGTGGCAATGTCTCGCTCATCATCGCTACAAGCATAGAAAGGTAAAGTTCCAAATAACATCCATACATTTTCATCGCGAATTTCTAGTAAATGCTCAATTGCATCACGAATTTCAGCTTTTGTTAAAATCTCTAGATTACTCGCGAAGTCACTTGGATACATTGGGTGAACCTCATGACGTTTACATCCCATTTCATCAACGATTTGACGATGAATATGCTCAATGTGTGGTAGAGTTCGTTTATTCAACATCGTTTCGGCTGATACGAGTACACCTGCATCTGATAGAGCTTTACTATTTGTGATCATACGTTCAAATAATTTTGCACGCTGTTCATACGTAGGTTTACGCTCCATCATTGCAAATCCGCCTTCAACGAAGTCGTCAATTGTTCCCCAGTTATGAGATATATGCAATACGTCTAAATAGGGAATAATTTGTTCGTAACGTGCTAAATCTATAGTTAAGTTTGAGTTGATTTGAGTGCGAACACCTCGTTCGTGGGCGTATTTTAAGAGTGGTGTTACATAGTTGTCGACGGATTTTTTTGAAAGCATAGGTTCTCCGCCAGTAATACTTAAAGAACGTAAATGAGGAATCTCATCTAATCGTTTTAATAAAAGATCCATCGGAAGCGGATTCGGGTCTTTCGGCTGTAACGTGTAACCAACAGCGCAATGCTCACAGCGCATATTGCATAACGTCGTTGTTGTAAACTCAACATTTGTTAATAGTAGTTTGCCGTACTCTTCAAGGTCCATATACGCTTCCCATGGATCGTAAGAAGGAGTAATCGGCTTCATTTTTTGTGATATCGTCATATGAAATACTCCTTTGACTATTGAAATAACAATTTGTCCATCCTCTATAATAGAAGAATATGTGCTTTTTATAAAGCGAAACTTTTTAGAGGAAAAAGAGAGAGGGCTTACATTATAGTGAATAACCGTGACAAAATTGATGAAATTACATACCCATTGTAATCATTTTTGCGGTATAATAAAAGCAACTCGAATTAAAAGGAGAGTGCCTTCATGGGAAAAGCAATTCAAGATAAAGATACACAATTAGTATATTTAAAAGAACGTTTAAATATGTTCATTGAAGTAATTGATACAATTGAACCTGAAGAAGTAGAATTAGAAGATGTAGATCGTCTTCTTGCAATGCTAGATGAATTAGAATTAAAATGTGAGCAATTTAAAAAAGACGAATAATATATTAAAAAGGCTGCCAATTCCAATTTGGTAGCCTTTTTCTGTGCGGATAATAGAAGGACGATAGAAAAAGAGGTATAATCAAGTTGTGAAAAATTTCATGTATGCTTGAATAGCGTGAAACAAATAAAAAGCTGCAGAGCATAATAGTGGAATTTTCAGCTCATAACGTTTTGGTAGCGTTCACAATTGAGGGGGAAGTAACAATGGAAAAGCTTCAAGAAAGCATGTATCAACTAATTGTTGAAACGTCAACGAACTTACCGAAAGATGTTCGTCGTGCGATTCAACAAGCGAAAGAGCGAGAAAATGCAGGGACTCGTTCTGCGATGGCACTTGGCACAATTACAAATAATATTAAAATGGCTGATGATAAAATCTCGCCAATTTGCCAAGATACAGGGATGCCAACGTTTAAAATTTATACACCAGTTGGTGTGAATCAATTAAAGTTGAAGGAAGCTATCTATAATGCGCTTGAGCGGGCGACAAAAGATGGTAAACTTCGTCCAAATTCTGTTGATTCTCTTTTTGGAGACAATAGTGGAAATAATTTAGGACCAGGTACACCGGTTATTAAGTTTGAACAATGGGAAAAAGATTATATTGATGCACGTTTAATCCTAAAGGGGGGGGGCTGTGAGAATAAAAATATTCAGTATAGCTTACCGTGTGAACTAGAAGGACTTGGACGAGCTGGCCGTGATTTAGAAGGGATTCGTAAATGCCTTCTTCATGCGGTATATCAAGCACAAGGTCAAGGATGTAGTGCAGGTGTAATTGGTGTTGGTATCGGGGGAGACCGCACATCAGGTTACGAATTAGCAAAAAATCAATTATTCCGTACATTAGATGATGTCAATCCAATCCCAGAATTACAACAGCTTGAAGAATATGTATTAGAAAATGCGAATAAGCTTGGCATTGGTACGATGGGATTTGGCGGAGAAACAACTTTACTTGGCTGTAAAATTGGCGTGTATAACCGTCTGCCAGCTAGTTTCTACGTATCTGTGGCGTATAATTGCTGGGCATACCGTCGCCTTGGTGTAACAATCCATCCTGAAACAGGTGAAATTATGGATTGGTTATATCAAGAAGGTGAAGATACACTGGAGCAAGAAGTACAAGAAAAAACGGAGCAGCGTGAAATTGTATTACAAGCGCCAATTACAGAAGAGCAAATTCGTGAACTTCGCGTTGGTGATGTTGTAACAATTAATGGCATGATGTATACAGGTCGTGACGCAATTCATAAGCATTTAATGGATAACGATTGTCCAGTAGATTTAAATGGACAAATTATTTACCACTGTGGTCCAGTTGTTGTGAAAGATGACAATGACAATTGGCAAATTAAAGCGGCAGGTCCAACGACAAGTATTCGTGAAGAACCGTACCAAGGTGATATTATGAAGAAATTCGGTATTAGAGCTGTCATTGGAAAAGGCGGCATGGGTGCGAAAACATTAGCAGCTTTAGAAGAACACGGCGGTGTATATTTAAACGCAATTGGTGGTGCAGCGCAATATTATGCTGAATGTATTAAAGAAGTGAAAGATGTTGATTTCTTACAATTTGGTATTCCAGAGGCAATGTGGCATTTACGTATCGATGGATTTAAAGCAGTTGTAACAATGGATTCTCACGGTAATAGCTTACATGCAGATGTTGATAAAACATCACTTGAAAAATTAGCTAGCTTTAAAGAGCCAGTATTTAAGTAAACAAAAATGCATCTCGAACGATTCGAGATGCATTTTTTTGGTATATATAGAAAAACATGTTCAGCATGAAAGAATGCGTAGCAACAGAAACTACGAGTACGATTATATATGGAAAGGAGACTATTTATGAAACATAAATGGTTATATATCGGTCTCATTTTTTCAATTATGATGGCACTTGTTCCAGTTTCGGCATTAGCTTATACAAATACTCCACATAACTGGGGAATCCCGCGTCCTAAAAATGAAACAGTACCAGATGCAGGAAAGTTATATACAGATTTACTACAAAAAAATGGCGGGTTTTATTTAGGGGATACGAAGAAAAAAGATATTTATTTAACATTTGATAATGGTTATGAGAATGGATACACAGGGAAAATCTTAGATGTATTAAAAGAGAAAAAAGTACCAGCAACTTTCTTTGTAACGGGGCATTACATTAAAACACAAAAAGATTTATTGTTAAGAATGAAGAATGAAGGACACATTATTGGAAACCATTCTTGGAGTCATCCTGATTTCACAGCGGTAAACGATGAGAAACTTCGTGAAGAATTAACGAGTGTAACGGAAGAAATTAAAAAAGTAACTGGGCAAAAAGAAGTGAAATATGTACGTCCCCCGCGCGGCGTATTTAGTGAAAGAACGTTAGCTCTTACGAAAGAAATGGGCTACTATAATGTATTTTGGTCACTTGCATTTTTGGATTGGAAAGTAGATCAGCAAAGAGGGTGGCAATATGCGCATAATAATGTTATGACGATGATTCATCCAGGATCTATTTTATTACTTCATGCAATATCAAAAGATAATGCAGAAGCACTTGCAAAAATCATTGATGATTTGCGCGAGAAAGGGTATCATTTTAAAAGTCTAGATGACTTAGTAAAAAGCAATCAACCGTAAGCATGTATGCTTGCGGTTTTCTCATGCTATAATGATGTGTAAAAAGGATGGGGAAACGTATGTGGAGCGAACATGTTACGTTAGAGTATCCGTATCATTTTGAAGAAGTATTAAAACGTTTATCTTTTGATCCTCTTAACGTCATTCAATTAGATGAGAAAGTTATTTATGTCCCGCTTTGTATAGACGAGGAACAGATTGTTGTTCGTCTGCAAGGGATTGGTACTGTTCAAAATCCACAGTTTTGGATTTCTAGTCAGACAGGAGATTCAGAGAAAGTCATGAAACGAATGAGGGCCATTTTTCATTGGAATGAACCGTTTCAAGATATACAAAATCATTTTTTAAACACATCATTACGTCCACTATTTGAAACATATGCTTATACTCCAATTATTTTAGAATTTGATTATTTTGCTTGTCTTCTTCGCTGTATCATTCATCAACAAATAAATTTGAAATTTGCTACTGTGTTAACAGAACAGTTTGTGAAACGATATGGAACAGAGAAGAACGGTGTATTCTTTTTCCCCACTCCAGAAATAGTAGCAAATATTTCAATAGAGGAATTGAGAGAGCAGAAGTTTAGTCAGCGAAAAGCTGAATATATGGTAGGATTAGCAAAGTGTATTATAGGTGGTAAGTTAGATTTAACTAGAATAGAAAACGAAACAGAAGAAGGGGTTACAGCACAATTGTTACCAATTAGGGGGATTGGTGCATGGACAGTGCAAAACTTTTTAATGTTTGGGCTTGGACGGAAAAATATGTTTCCGAAAGCAGACATTGGGATTCAGCGTGCAGTACAAGGTGTATTTCAATTAGATGAGAAACCTGATGATGCATTTTTAGAAAACGTGAAACAAGAGTGTGAACCATACTGCAGTTATGCAGCGTTATATTTATGGAAAAGTATAGAGTAGAGGTGTAATAATGATACAAAAGCAACATGAGAGTAAGTTGGAAGTTGGTCAAACGTTTCCTGTGACAATTAAACGTCTTGGGATTAACGGAGAAGGCGTTGGTTATTTTAAGAGACAAGTTGTCTTCATTCCCGGGGCATTACCAGGAGAAGAAGTTGTTGCTGAAACGACGAAAATTCAGCGTGGCTTCGCTGAAGCAAAAGTGAAAAAGATTCGTAAAGCTTCACCACATCGTGTGAAAGCGCCATGTCCGGTATATGAAGAGTGCGGCGGTTGCCAATTGCAACATTTAGACTATAAAGAACAATTAAATCAAAAGCGTGATATCGTTGTACAAGCATTTGAGAAGTACATGAAAAACAGTTTGGAAGAGAAAATTCGTCCGACGCTTGGCATGGAAAATCCATGGCATTATCGTAATAAGAGCCAACTACAAGTGGGGCGTAAAGACGAAAAGGTTATTACAGGGCTGTATAAACAAAATTCACATCAGTTAATTGATATTGCTCATTGTATGATTCAACATAAAGCAACGAATGAAGCGACAAAAGTTGTAAGACGTATTTTAGAAAAATTAAATGTTTCTATTTACAATGAGAAAAAACAAAAAGGTTTAGTACGTACAATTGTGACACGTACTGCAGTTCAAACAGGGGAAGTACAAGTTACACTGATTACAACAAAAGAAGAATTGCCAAATAAAGAGCAATTTATCGCAGAAGTACAAAAACAGATGCCAGCTGTTAAATCAATTATGCAAAATGTAAACTGGCGTAAAACATCTGTTATTTTCGGTGATAAAACATTTAAATTAGCTGGAAAAGAAGTAATTCAAGAAACACTTGGTGATTTATCATTTGAATTATCAGCACGTGCATTCTTCCAGTTGAATCCAGAACAAACGGTTGTTTTATATAATGAAGCGAAAAAAGCCGCTGCTTTAACAGGAAATGAGAAAATTGTAGATGCGTATTGTGGTGTTGGTACAATCGGACTTTGGCTTGCAAATGATGCAGCGGAAGTACGTGGTATGGATGTAATTCCAGAAGCAATTGCAGATGCAAGAAAAAATGCGAAGCGTCACGGATTTACAAATACGAAGTATGAAGCAGGTAAAGCTGAACAATGGTTACCGAAATGGGTAAAAGAAGGATGGCGTCCAGATGTAATTGTTGTCGATCCACCTCGTACAGGTTGCGATGATAAATTACTGGAAACAATTTTAAAAGTGAAGCCGAAACAAGTTGTTTACGTATCTTGTAACCCTTCTTCATTAGCACGTGATGTACAAGCGTTAATGAAGAGCTATGAAGTGGAATATGTACAACCAGTTGATATGTTCCCGCATACAGCTCATGTAGAAAATGTAGTGAAGCTTGTTAGAAAGTAAAGTGTATTTATATTCCCTCACGATATGAGGGAATATTTTCTATGAAGGAGAATAAAATGAACAATTATAAATTAACGATTCAGTACGATGGTGCACGTTTTAAAGGATGGCAACGTCTTGGTAATAACGATAATACGATTCAAGGAAAAATCGAAAGTGTCATTTCCGAAATGGTCGGAAAAGAAATTGAAATTATCGGTTGTAGTAGAACAGACGCTGGTGTACATGCTTTGAATCAAGTTGCTAACTTTCAAAGTGATGAGAAGTTAGTGGAACATAAAGTAAAAAAATATTTAAATCAATATTTGCCAAATGATATTAGCATTACAAATGTGGAAGAAGTACATGATCGATTCCATGCTCGTTACAATTCTAAAGCAAAAACATATCTGTATAAAATTTGGAATGAAGAGCATACGAACCCATTTATGCGTAAATACAGCATGCATGTGAATAAAAAATTAAATGTGAAAAGCATGAAAGAAGCTGCGAAACATTTAGTTGGTTCACATGACTTTACTGCTTTTTCAAATGCAAAATCAAAGAAAAAGTCTATGGTGCGAGAAGTATATACACTTGAAGTGATGGAAGAAGCAGGATTTGTACAAATTAGAGTAAGTGGTAACGGATTCCTTCATAACATGGTCCGAAAAATTGTTGGAGCATTAATTGAAGTTGGGTTAGGACAATTAGATGCAGAGGCGATTCCACACATTTTAGAGGCGAAACAACGTAATCAGATTAATTGCCTTGCTGAGGCAAGTGGTTTGTATTTGGAGAATGTTGAGTTTTAATAGTCAGTAAAAAATCGAGCTGTGTAGGCTCGATTTTTTTATGCTTTAGCGTTAAGAAGATTTCTCTTTCTTCATCCGTATCTTCAAATTCCAAAAAACAGCAAGCATAATAGCTGCAAAAGAGCCGCTAATTGTTGCTAGTAGCTTTGCATAAGGATAGGTATTCACATTAATGAGTAGCATCATACATAGAAGGGTAGGGAAGAAGGCTAAGTATTGTAACAACTTTAATCTTTTATCATTATTCATATACATCGTTCCTTTCTAGTATGTTACATGTTTATTATAACATATTTTACCAACTGTTTATTTGTACATTAAAGCAGATTTATGCTGCATTAACAAGCAATAAAAGTCGAATTGGTGAGGGCTAGTAATCCACTCATCCAAGCTTCATTTCATATGTGTAAATGCAGTTTTTTAATTCGATATTGTAAGTTTTGTCTACTTAATCCTAAAAACTTTGCAGCTTGTGAAATATTACCGTGATACTCTTTCAGAATTTGAGTGATGTAGTTCTTTTCCATTGCTTCTATTGTGTGTTTTAACGTTTTAGGTGTATCAGTATCGTTATTAGTTAGGAAAGGTTGCGTATTGAATTCTTTTTTTATTTGTTCACGAAAGCGAGTAGGAAGATGAAACGCCGTAATAATATTTTCATCTTCAACCAAGTTCATTGAACCTTCAATGATATGTTCCAATTCTCGGACGTTTCCAGGCCAATCATATGCATACAAGAATTCTCTTACATGTATATCTACATCCGTTACAGCGAGTCCAAATTGAATGTTGTACTTTTCGATAAAGTGCTGAACAAGAGCGGAAATATCTTCTTTTCGTTCACGTAAAGGCGGGAGGCATAAAGTAACGACGCTTAATCGGTAATATAAGTCTTCCCGTAATCGATTATGTGTAATAGCTTCAAGGGGGTCTTCATTAATAGTTGCTATAATACGAACATCAATTTCTTTTTCTTGTGTGCCCCCGATTCTTCGTATTGTTTTTTCTTGTATAGCTCGCAGTAACTTCGCTTGAAGTGTTGGACTTAATGAGTTGATCTCATCTAATAACAAAGTTCCTCCGTTTGCTTCTTCAAATAAACCAGCTTTATCGATTGCTCCTGTAAATGCCCCCCGGTTCGTACCAAATAATAAACTTTCCATTAACGTATCAGGTATAGCGGCACAGTTTTGTGAAATAAATGGTTTGCCTGAACGCTGGCTTTCATTATGGATACTTTGTGCAAATAGTTCTTTCCCAGTGCCTGTCTCTCCTACGAGAAGTATAGAGGAGGATGTACGAATTACCCTTTTTCCTTCCGCAATGATTGATTGAATGGCTTCAGAATCACCAATTATGTGATCAAAGGTAAACTTATTATTTTGTTTTCGGGAAAGGTTTGTTTTCATTGTTTGTTTAGAATTGCTAATCTCTTTTGAAATTTCAATAGCGCCTTTAATTTTTCCATTTTCTATTATAGGGAAAGTATCGTTAATCGTCGTAATTTCTTGCCCTTTATTGTTAAAGTACGTTTGTTTTATATTTTTGTTTGTTTTTCCTAATTTTAATGCTTCTATAAGAGTACTATTTTTATTTTCTTCAAATGCGAATACTTCTAAAGGACTTTTATATAGCACATCTGAGCGCTCCATTGATTCAATTTCCATCATTTTACGGTTATAGATAATCGTTTTACCTTCCTCATTAATAATATGAATCCCGATATCGAGTTCATTGAGCAAAGTTTCATATAGCATATTCATTTCAATGATCTGTTTCAAATTAATTTCTTCTGTACGCATAGATTATCTTCTCCTCATTTCACCCTATGAAGACTGACTTTTTATAATTTTATTAAAATTCTTATAAAACCGCAAAATTTTTTTGCGATTTTCCTTTTAAAACTTCTTACACGGTAGAAAAAATTTGCGGTTATGAAGATTTTTTTGTGAGGAACCCTCATTTTAAATAGGAATTTAAGATTGGTACGCATTTTGCATAAAGAATAGTTGAAATCTCTAAAGGAGGGATATGCAACGTTTCAGTACCAATTAATAAGAAGGAGGAGTGTATAAAGTGAAGACGGTTATAGAAGGCGTGTATAGTCCTTGTTACGGGAAAGTTGAGAAGTTATTTGTTACGGAAAGTTCTTACGTATACGAATGGGAGAAATTAGCGTTAATTGAAACAATAGATAAACAGAAAGTAGAAATTAAGGTAGGAATCAGTGGGTATATCGAGTCATTAGAAGTAGTAGAAGGACAAGCTATCGCTGATAAAAAGTTATTAATAACAGTGAGGGATGATCTTTTAATAACAGGTAGTGATTAATACTATGTATTTTGCTCTTTTCAATAATTATTTTTCGTATAAAAAATTTTAAAAACGCTTACATGAAATGGGTTTCCAAAGGGAAAAGGGGGGATTTGTATGATGGATCAAAACCAAGGATTAAAAAGGGAATTGAAAAGCAGACACATATTTATGATTGCACTTGGAGGAGTTATTGGTACCGGACTTTTTTTAGGATCGGGGTATACAATTCATGAAGCTGGGCCTGGAGGAGCGATTGTAGCTTATCTTGTTGGAGGATTTGTTATGTATTTAACGATGCTCTGTCTCGGAGAGTTAGCTGTTGCGATGCCTGACGCAGGATCTTATCAAACGTATGCTACGAAGCATATTTCCCCTGCAGCGGGTTATGTAGTCGGATGGATGTCGTGGCTAAACTGGTCGGCTACAATAGGTATTGAACTAATTGCAGTTAGTATTTTAATGAAACGCTGGTTTCCTGATGTACCGTCTTGGATTTGGTGCGTAGTGTTTGCGGTACTACTTTTTGCTATTAACGCGTTATCTTCAAGAAGTTTTGCAGAAGTTGAATTTTGGTTTGCAAGTATTAAAGTCATTACAATCATTGCATTTATTATTTTGGGTGGGGCAGCAATGTTTGGTTTTCTAGATATGAAAGGAAATGAACCAGCACCAATATTCTCTAGTTTTACTGATTATGGTGGATTGTTTCCAAATGGATTATCCGCTATTTTAATTACGATGATTGCTGTTAATTTTTCCTTCCAAGGAACAGAGCTAGTTGGTATTGCAGCTGGAGAGAGTGAAAATCCAGAGAAAACGATCCCGAAGGCAATTAATAATACAGTTTGGCGTATACTTGTGTTCTTTGTATTATCTATTTTCATTCTTGCAGGATTATTCCCATGGCAACAAGCAGGAGTGATAGAAAGTCCATTCGTAGTTGTATTTGATAAAATTGGTATTCCTTATGCAGCCGATATTATCAATTTCGTTATTATTACAGCAGTATTATCCGTTGCGAATTCAGGATTATATGCAACTTCTCGTATGCTATGGTCTATGTCTAATCAAGGAATGATTAGTCCGATTTTCGGTAAGTTATCTAAAAATGGTGTTCCTATTTATGCATTGATTGTAAGTACAATTGTAGGTTGCCTTTCATTACTATCAGGTATTTATGCGGAAGATACAGTTTATTTATGGCTACTTTCTATTGCTGGGTTCGGAGCGATATTAGTTTGGGCATCTATTGCTCTATCTAACTTATTAGCTAGAAGGTCATATGTTAAGCAGGGCGGGGATGTGAAGGACTTGAAATTTAAAACACCGCTGTATCCATTCGTTCCACTGCTTGCGTTAGTATTAAATATAACAGTAATTGTAGGTATGGCCTTTATTCCAGAACAAAGAATGGCATTGTATTGTGGTATTCCCTTTATGATTGTTTGTTTACTGTTTTACCGTGCGACAAGAAATAAGGGGGGTAACTTAGAGCATATTGAAAAGACAAAGACAACAGAAATAGAAAGTTTATAATAGTGATTAATTTGGAGACTGTAAAATTGTAAACAGTCTCTTTTTTTGTGAAAATAAAGCTGGGAACATACTACGTATGCAAAGGGGAATTAGCGATGAATGAAGAAGTTGCACAGCTATTAGAACAGATTGATCTACGAAAAAATGAGTTACTAGAGCTTACAAAAACATTAATTCGTTTTGAAACACCAGCACCGCCGGCGAGAAATACAAATGAGGCGCAAGAATTTGTTGCACAGTTTTTAAGAAAACGAAATTTTAGTGTTGATAAATGGGATGTATATCCGAATGACCCGAACGTTGTTGGGGTGAAAAAAGGAATAGAAAGTGACACATATAAAAGTCTTATTATTAATGGGCATATGGATGTAGCGGAAATATCAGCAGATGAGGCGTGGGAAACGAATCCGTTTGAGCCATTTATAAAAGATGGTTGGTTAGTTGGACGTGGTGCAGCAGATATGAAAGGGGGACTGGCTGGAGCATTATTTGCTATTCAGCTTTTACAAGAAGCTGGCATTGAATTACCTGGAGATTTAATCTTTCAATCCGTAATTGGGGAAGAAGTTGGAGAGGCGGGAACACTTCAATGCTGTAAAAGGGGATATGAAGCTGATTTTGCAGTCGTAGTGGATACGAGTGATTTACATATGCAAGGACAGGGGGGCGTAATTACTGGATGGATTACTGTGAAAAGCCCCCAAACGTTTCATGATGCAACACGTAGGCAAATGATCCATGCAGGGGGTCGTTTATTCGGAGCGAGCGCGATTGAAAAAATGATGAAAATTGTGCAAAGTTTACAAGAATTAGAGCATCATTGGGCAGTCATGAAAACATATGAAGGCTATCCATCTGGAACAACAACAATTAATCCAGCTGTTATTGAAGGTGGAAGACATGCAGCATTTATTGCGGATGAGTGCCGGTTATGGATAACAGTACACTTTTATCCGAATGAAACACATGAACAAATAATAAAAGAAATTGAAGAGTATATTGGGAAAGTGGCAGCTGCTGATCCATGGCTAAGTGAAAATCCACCACAATTTAAGTGGGGCGGAGAATCAATGATTGTGGATCGTGGCGAAATTTTTCCTTCTTTAGAAATAGATAGTGAACATGCAGCTGTAAAAACGCTTAGCTCAGTACACGAATCAATTCTTTCTAAAAATGCAATTTTAGATATGTCTGCAACGGTAACGGATGGTGGTTGGTTTAGTGAATTTCATATTCCGGCCGTTATTTACGGACCAGGTACATTAGAGGAAGCTCATTCAATAAATGAGAAAGTAGAAATAGAACAGTTAATTGAATTTACAAAAGTAATAACAGCATTTATATACGAATGGTGTCATACGAAAAAAATAGATTAGTATGTTGAAATCGTACAGGTATGTATACTTGTACGATTTTTTAGTGAACTATTTCAGAGTTGGATAGAAACAACTGAAATAGTTCTTTATTTTTCTATGTCTTTCGTTTTAGCTCAATTAATTTCTCTTTCGCTAATTCAACAGCAATTGCATCATCTAAATAACCAATTGGAAAGAGATAGTCGGGAATAATATCTGTCGATAAAATGAAATACAGTAATGCGCCGCCAAGAACTGCACGCTCTTCTTTTGAAATCGTTTCATTGCAAAATTGTTGATACATATCCGTTAATTGTTCAATGAAAGGACCAGCGCTATCAATTTGTTCTAACTTGCTTGCAAAACTTTCATGAATACGTTTTTCACCCTCTGTTGTTTGCGCATATCGTTCATAGTTTTCGAGTTCTTGTTTTACGCGGGTTGTTGTGTAGTCGAAATCGAATAAGTTAGAGGATTGCAGCGTTTGCTGAATTGTATCAAGAGATGTGTACATATCCGTCTTTTCTTTATTAATGTGAGGAGAATCCGGATACATTTCATCAAATAACAATTGGGGTGGAACTTGCAGACATTCTGCGAATTTTTGTAGGTGTTTTTGTTTTGGCGGTTGTTTACCATTCATAATTCTTGAGATTGTTGCGGGATCAATATTTGTAAGCATTCCGAGTTGGCGCATAGATAAGGCACGTTCTTTTAAAAGTTTTTTTATTAATCTACTAAGCCGCTCATTTGGATTTTCTTTAGGCATAGCGAAGGCACTCCTTTTTATTGTTGAAAAAATGTTGAGTATTTATTACATGTATATGAAACAGACAGGCACAGTTGCTCAACATTTTCATAAGATGCATTGAAAAGTGAGAAAAAGGGGTGGCTATTTATGAGTACGGCAGGTCTATTTTCAATTTTTTTAATTGGGATTGCTTCTAATTTAGATAATGCAGGTGTTGGGATTGCATATGGCATTCGTAAAATTAGAATTTCGTGGTTCAACAATTTTATCATCGCATTTTTTGGTTTTTTATTTACTTTATTAGCTGGATTTTTTGGGAACTGGATTGCGTTATTTATTTCAGAGTTTACAGCAAACTTGATTGGAGCAATCGTTTTAGGGATAATCGGTGTGTTTATTTTGTGCCAGCCTTTCTTGGGGCAAAGAAATACCGTAGGCTCTAAAGATGGTAATGTACTTATGGGGATTTTACGTGATCCAGAAAAAGCAGATTTTGATGGTTCTAAAACAATTAGTTTTTCAGAAGCAATTGTTTTAGGGATTGCGTTGTCTATTAATAATATTGCAGGTGGATTTGATGCTGGAGTAACAAACTTGAACCTTTGGCTTACAGCAACTATTTCTGGGGTGTTTAGTTTTATTTGCATAAGTGGTTTTGCGTATGTAGGAAAACGATATTTAGCAGAATACTTAGGGAAATGGGCTACGGTTATTGCGGGCGTGTTATTAATTCTTATCGGGATAGATCAGTTGTTGTAAGGAGAGTAGAAAACAAGGTTCGAGTATTTCCTTGGAAATACAGCAAGGGATTGCATATATCGACGTACTTTTCTCCATACTAATACGGATTTCTTTTAAGAAAGGGGGATTTGTATGGGACGCGGGAAAGCATTTGATCATAAGAAAAAAGGGCATGATCATCAACCACCTAAAGGTGCGTTCATTCATAAAGATGTAAATGAACATACTTTGGAAGAGGAAGAGCTACCAGTAAATATTGAAGCGTATAAAAATAGTTTGAAAAAACATTAAAAGCACCTAAATAGGTGCTTTTTTTAACGTATATCTTCAATTAATTGTTCCGATTCTTCGTGCATACTGTACTCACTTAATACTTGGATACAAAGCCACTTTAATTCTTCGATTGTATGTTCAAGTTCTTCAGGAAGCACATGATGAATGTCTTCAAGTCCCATTCCGAAATGAATAAGTTCAAGTACTTGATCATCGATGTTCCGATCCATTAATAGTTCAAGTACTTCTAAATTGAATATGTATCGGTGAGCTTCATCGAGTGAAACAACTTTTAGCTTTAAGCTTTCTACAATACTCAATATAAAAAGAAGAATTGTTTTTTCAAGAACAGGCTGTTTTCCCATTTGAAATATTAGTTTCATCTTTCACACCTCCACATATAGCGCTAGGTTGTACTATATTATTCAGGAGGGAGGAGCAAATATGCATGATATAGAGAAACTTTCAGTACGGTTTTTGTAAGGGGACGGATAGCTGATAAAGTTGAGGGTTTTATGAAATAAAAAAATCCTGCTAGTATAGCAGGATGGTTCTAAATTAAAAAATGCTCCAACCTTCTTGAGCAGAAAGAAGTTCAAGAATTTTAAAACCAGCGATACTATTTCCGTTTGCATCTAAAGCTGGTCCGAAAATACCAATTCCCATTTCGCCTTTTACACAGCCGAAAATGCCACCAGCTACACCACTTTTTGCGGGGATACCAACACGAATCGCAAATTCACCAGACTCGTTATACATACCGCATGTAACCATAAATGTTTTACAAATCTTTGTAATATGCTTAGGGATAATTTGTTTTTCTTTATATGGATCATATCCATCCATCGCAAAAATTAAACCGATACGTGCTAAATCGATACAGTTTACCTCAACTGCACATTGACGAGTGTATAAATCCATCAGTTCTTCGATATCACAATCAATAATTCCGTTTTGTTTCATATAGTAACAAAGTGAACGATTTAAGTAAGCTGTCTCTAATTCTGAATTCGCAACTTTAGAAGAATAATTAATAGTAGGATTATCTGTTATTTCACGTACGAAATGAAGAATGCGCTCCATTTTTTCTTCATTATCTTTACCTGCTAACATGCTTGTAATGGCTAGTGCCCCTGCATTAATCATTGGATTAAGTGGTTTAGAAGGACTTGTCGTTTCTAATTTAATAATAGAATTAAATGGATCACCGGTTGGTTCCATTCCAACTTTAGAAAATACATATTCTTCACCACGATCTAAAAGGGCAAGTGCAAGTGTAATTACTTTTGAAATACTTTGAAGAGTGAATAGTGTTTGTGAGTTGCCAGCATGGATATATTCTGTTTCTTTATGAAAAATGGCAATCCCTAAATCATCTGGATTGGCATTTCCTAGTTCGGGGATATAAGTAGCAAGCTTTCCTTTTTTCGTATATGGTTTTACTTGTTCTAACAACTGTTGTAAGTTGTTTGTCTCAATGCACTGCATAGTACCAACGCTCCTATTTTGAATTAACTAAGTTTACTTTTCCCGATATGCTCGGAAATAAATAATAACATGAAAAAGTGGAATGATAAAACGAAAGTTACATGTTCTATAGTGGGTCTTTCGTTTCGCGTATTTTGTAGTGAAAAAGGAGAATTTTCCTTTTATATAACAGTTTGGAAATAGGAGATTTCTCCATAAAAAATTCAAAAATAAAAACTACACATCTATACAACTATATGTTATTATGGTTATGTAAATAGAAAGCGTTTTCTAAGGCGTACTTATAATGATAACGATTTCATAAATTTGATAGGGGGAATTAAAATGTTGCAGTTTCTACAACGTATTGGTAAAGCGTTAATGCTTCCAATCGCCGTACTACCAGCAGCAGGATTATTGCTTCGTTTAGGACAAGAAGACGTATTTAACATTCCTGTTATGGCACAGGCCGGTGCAGCAATTTTTGATAATTTAGCACTTATTTTTGCAATTGGTGTTGCAATCGGTTTGTCTGTTGACGGTAGTGGAGCAGCTGGACTTGCCGGAGCAATCGGATATCTTGTTTTACAAAATACAACGAATGCTCTAAGTAAGACGTATTCAGCAGCAGAGTTAAATGATAAATTAAAAAGTGTTCAAGATTTAGTCGGTTCAGTAGATCCAACTAAATTAGCAGATACAATGACAAAGGTTTCAAAAGCAGCGGCGTTAACGCCAAAAATAAACATGGCCATACTCGGTGGTATTATTGCAGGGGTTGTTGCGGGATTATTATACAACAAATTCCATAAGATTAAACTACCAGAATGGTTAGGATTCTTTGCAGGAAAACGTTTCGTACCAATCATTACTTCAATCGTAATGTTACTTTTAGGATTGGTATTCGGTCAAATTTGGCCAACAATTCAAAGTGGTATTGATGCAGTGGCACATGGTATCGTGAACTTAGGTTCAATTGGTGCTGGTTTATTTGGATTATTAAACCGTTTATTAATTCCGATTGGTTTACACCACGTAATGAACACATACTTCTGGTTCGTACTTGGTGACTTTACAAATGCAGCTGGCGATATCGTTCATGGTGATATTGCACGTTTCTTTGCAAAAGATCCATCAGCAGGTATGTTTATGACTGGTTTCTTCCCAGTTATGATGTTCGGTTTACCAGCAGCATGTTTCGCAATGATTGCAGCTGCTAAACCAGAAAAACGTAAAATGGTTACAGGTATGTTAGGTGGTCTAGCATTAACTTCATTCTTAACTGGTATTACAGAGCCAATTGAATTCTCATTCATGTTCTTATCACCAGTACTATATGGAATTCATGCTGTATTAACAGGTCTGTCTCTATTCATTACAACAACACTTGGCATTCATGATGGTTTCTCATTTAGTGCCGGGGCAATCGATTACGTCTTAAACTTCGGTATTGCAACAAAACCATTGTTACTAGCAGGAATCGGTTTAATTTACGCAGCAATTTACTTTGTAGTATTCTACTTCTTAATTAAGAAGTTCGACCTAAAAACTCCTGGTCGTGAAGATGAAGAGGAAATGGCTGAAGGCGAAGAAGCTCCAGTTGCAGGTTCAATTGGTGAAACTTACGTAGCAGCTTTAGGTGGAAAAGAAAACTTAACAGTTATTGATAACTGTGCAACACGTCTACGCTTACAAGTGAAAGATGCTGGTCAAGTAAACGAAGCAGCATTAAAACGTGCTGGTGCAAAAGGTGTTATGAAATTAAGTAACACGAGTGTTCAAGTTATCGTAGGTACAAATGTTGAATCTGTTGCCGATGATATGAAAAAACACGTATAAATAATTAGATAAGAGGATATCCAAAAAGATTGATAACATCAGTTTTTAGAGGATATCCTCTTTTTTTATGTTAAAAATTTAACGAGAATCTTACTTTTTTAAATTTTCTTTTTCTTTTTTATACATATAGGTTGGTAATATGTGCAGTGCGTGATAAAGTAGGGATGACATAGAATGGATTATCCATAATCTACTAAAATAAATCTTTAGTAGAGAGATTAAATTATTGGTGAATAAGGGGAAAAAAGTAATCATGGATCACGAAAAAAATAATGCGAATGGGAAATCACGTCGGCCGAGTGTATACATAAAAAGAACAATCATTCTCGTCTTACTATTTTCACTGGTATATTTCATGTATACAAAAATTGTTGCGCATAATAAGAAAGAAGAAACTTTAAAAGCAGCAGCAGAAATGAAGAAACAAGAAGAGCTAAAAAAGAAAGAAGAAAAAAAGAAGCAAGAAGCAAAAAAACAAATAGAGCAGGAAGAACAAGTGAAGCAAGCACAAGCTGCAGAACAGCCTGCTGAGGGACCACCTCAAGAAATTAATGAAAACGCTCAATTAGATCAATATTTGCAAAAAACAGGATTTAGCGGGACAGCGGTTATTGTGAAGAACGGAAAGGTTCTTTTGAATAAAGGATACGGTATGGCGAACAAAGAAAAACAAGTACCGAATAATTCAGAGACAACTTTTTATATTGGTTCTATTTCAAAGGCTTTTGTAGCGACTGCTATTATGCAATTAAAAGATCAACATAAATTAAACGTAGAAGATACGGTTGCGAAATATATTCCAGATTTCCCTCAAGGTAATGGCATTCAGTTAAAACATTTACTAACACATACATCAGGAATTCCAGAGTACGAGCAGGGAACAGAGGATATTTCTCATGAAGAATTGATAAAACGAATAGGAAAGCAAAAGCGCATTGGAAGTCCAGGAGAGAAATGGAAGTATTCCGATTCTAACTATTCGATACTTGCCTATATTGCTGAGAAGGTAAGCGGACAACCGTTAGAAGAGTATATTAAACAACATATTTTTGCTACTGCTGGTATGAAACATTCTGGTTTTGGTAGAGAGCTAGAACAAACAAGATTTCCATCGACAGGTTATAAAATAGTAAATAACAATATGACAACACCTAATATTCCAAGTATGTCACAACTTTATGGTTGTGGTGATATATATACAAGTGCCCATGATTTATATTTATTTAATGAAGCGCTCTTCTCTGGAAAGTTGATTTCAAAAGAAAGCTACGATCAAATGTTTACAGGTGGAAAAAAAGATTACGGGTTTGGATGGTACGTAGACCCGGGAAGTTATTCGAATCACGGTGTAATGCCAGGCTGGAACTGTTTAAATGGATTTAGTAAAAATGGTAGTGTGTATGTTGTTTTATTATCTAACATTCAAAACAACATTAAATCTTTTGGTAAAGTGAATAATGACATTTATACGATGTTACGAAATATTGAAGTGTAAGAGACTATCCTTTTAGGTAGTCTTTTTTTTGTGATTAGAACATATTGTTTCGTTGAAAAATGTATGTCTTACCTATCACAAAAAGAGTCTGCTTTGTATACATTAAGATGTATGGATATATTTTTATAATTTAAAAATAATAGGAGGAGAAGTGTATGTGTTTATTTGGTAAGTATTGGAAAAAGTTATCGAGATTGTTTAATAGACAATTAGATTATTTTTTAGATAATAAGTTATTGCCTGCTATGGAACGACTTTTGTTTTCGCAAAACTTCGCGAGGTTTATTCAAAGAAACTCCAAGCAAGCTACGGAAGAATTTATTGAATCAAGTAGATTTCAATCTATTATTTGTAACATTTTAAAAGAATGTAATACATCACCTTTTAAAGAAATTGCAGAGCAGTATTTAGGTAAAAATGTAGAAATTACGGTGACAGTTGGACAGTTAACAGGTGTAATTGTAGCAGTTGGTGATGATTTCTTAACACTGCAAGAAGGAATAGGAACAGAAGTTTTATTACCATTTACAAGTATTATATCAATTAAAGAAGCGTAAGAAAGGAGACTTATATATGTTATTTACTGAAGAATTACGTAATCATGTTGGTGAGCTAGTGCAAGTTGTGACAGCGGCCGAAATTGTTGCAGGTATTCTGTTATCTGTGACAGACGGGGCAGTAAGTGTTCGTACTTCTCCTTCTTATGGACCACCGGAAGATGTAGTTGTACGTATTCCTATCATTTCTTATGTTCGCTTGGAAGGGTAAGCGTGGTACAAGTATGAGGGTATCAGTTATTATTCCAGTGCATAATGAAGCGAGTACTTTATCACAAGTTTTAGTAGAAGTGGAGAAATTGAAACCATATGAAATTATCGTAGTAGATAATGGATCGACAGACGGAACAAAAGAAATAGCCTTACAACATCATTGCCATGTCATTTATTATAAATATTCTCTTGGTAATGATGTTGGACGGGCAATTGGTGCAAGAGAAGCGAAAGGCGACATTGTTTTGTTTTTAGACGGTGATATCGTCATTGATAATAAAGAGCTACAACGTTTTATAAAAGGCATTCAGCAAGGTCACCAAATTGTTGTGAATAATTTAACATGGTCCGTTTATTTAAAGATGAGACCGCATTATACGACAGTTGGCAAATTTATGTTGAATCGTTATTTGAATAAAAAAGAGCTTGTTGTTGGAACTTTAATCGCAATTCCGCATGCAATGAGTAGGGAAGTTATTCAAAAGTTTGGTTGGTGGAATTTAGCGGATCCAGCACTATTTCAAGCGATAGCGATGTCTAGAGGAGTAGATATTGTTGATATGGCTTCTGTCGATGTCATTCATACAAATAAAGTGCGTCCCGTTCATACTGGTACATCACCTGGCTCTCCTTATCCGAAAGCGACTAGTCGTATTATGGGGGATCATTTACGTGCTTTGCAATACGTAATCGAAATATATGGTAAGCGTGGTGGCTTTTCGGAAGGAAATAGGGATAGAGAGTTTATAGGAAAGTATAAACCAGTTTTATTACAAAAGAAAAAAGCGAAATATAGTGCAATTATCCCAGTATCAGAAGAAAAGATGACTATAAGATCTGTTATACAAGAAGTGAAAAAATCAGGTGTAGATGAAATTATAGTTGTTGCGAATGGAGCGGACGTTGAGACAGTTAAACAAGCAAAGCTAGAGAATGTCATTGTTATTGAATTTGAGGAAGCGCTTGGACATAATGTAGCCCGAGCGATAGGAGCTATGCATGCTACGGCCGATATTTGTTTATTTGTCGATGGTGATTTTGTTATTCCAGGGGAAAAACTAATTCCATTTTTACATGCTATCGAAGATGGAAATGATGTGGCATTGAATGATTTACAGTGTTTATTAGATATGTTTCATCCGGCAGACCCAATTAGCATGGGAAAATATTTTGTGAATTTGGTAGCGAAACGACCAGATTTATGGAATAACTCATTAACGGCAGTACCACATGCTATGCATAAAAAGGTAATAGAGAAAATCGGATATGATTCTCTTATCATTCCACCACTCGCTCAAATGAAAGCTATTTTGGAGGGATTTTCTATTACAGCGGTAGACTTTGTAGATGTCATAAAAACAAATCGAGTACGCCCAGAGCAACATGGATTTGTAAATGGGCGTATTCCAGCATTTGATCGTATTTTCGGTGATCAACTTGAGGCGATTGCATATTTATTGCAATCCACAGACGAGCGCGGGGGTTTTACAGATGGAGAGCGGAATAGAAATATCATTCAACAATTGAGAAAGGAAGAAGAGAATACAGATGAATGTTAGTAGTACAGTTGCCATTATCGGATTAGGATATGTTGGTCTTCCTTTGGCAGTTCATTTTGCAGAGAGAGGACATACAGTGCTTGGATTAGATAAAGATACTAGAAAAATAGAATCAATTATACAGGGAGAAAGTTATATTCCAGATGTTTCTTCTAAATTGTTACAAAGTTTATTGACTAGAAAAAAATTAATAGTCAATACACCGGATCAAGGTATTGCTGATTTTCAAAATAGTGATTATGTTATTGTCACTGTCCCAACTCCAATTAATGAACAAAGAGAACCAGACTTAAGTGCCCTCATTTCAGCTTCGCATTATATACAACAAAACCTTCAAAAAGGACAAACCTTCATTTTCGAAAGTTCCACATATCCAGGTACGCTCGAGGAAGTTATTATTCCGATTATTTCTCAAACAGGAAAAAAGGTAGGAGAAGATTTCTATATTGGGTATTCTCCTGAGAGAATTGACCCAGCTAATAGTCAATATTCAGTTCAAACGATTCCAAAAGTCATTAGTGGACAAACAGAAATGTGTAAACAAAAAGTACAGGCTTTGTATAGCACTATATTTGATGTAGTTGTTCCAGTTAGCTCCCCAAAAGTAGCAGAAATGTGTAAGCTATTTGAAAATATTCAGCGCTTAGTCAATATTTCATTAGTAAATGAGTTAAATACACTATGTGAAAGTTTAGGAATTGATTTTTATGAGGCACTTGAAGCGGCATCTACAAAACCGTTTGGATTTACGCCGTATTGGCCAGGACCAGGGATAGGGGGACACTGTATTCCGGTAGATCCTTTATATTTCCAGTGGAGAATAAAAAAGAATGGAGCAATTAGTCAATTAATTGAGGCGGCACATGTAATTAATGAGGAAATGCCAGAGAAAGTGGTCCGGAAAGTAAAAGGTGTGGTGCAATCACCTGCAACGGTTTTAATTGTAGGGATTGCATATAAAAAAGATGTAAATGACTTAAGAGAATCGCCAGCGTTGCCAATTATTGAATTGTTAATAAAAGCAGGATATGAGATAGCGTATCACGATCCATATATTTCTTCTGCAAAATTTGGAGATAAGGTGTATCAATCTGTTTCTTTGGATGAACAAGTCGTTAAACAAGCGGATTGTATTTTAATTTTAACAGACCACTCTAATATCGATTGGAAGGTTTTTAAAGGGATAAAGCAAGTCGTAGATACACGTGGAATTATAAAGAAGGTGAGTGTATGAGTAAGAAATGTTTAATCACAGGTGGAGCAGGATTTATTGGATCGCATTTAGCTGAAGAGCTGGTGAAAAGAGGTTATGATGTCACTATCGTTGATAACTTCTATAAAGGGAAAAATAAATATCATGATGAGTTAATGAAAGAAATTCGGGTTATTCCAATAAGTGTTTTAGATAAAAATTCTATTTATGAATTAGTAAATCAACATGATGTAGTGTTTCATTTAGCAGCAATTTTAGGTGTGAAAACGACAATGGAAAAGAGTATAGAGCTTATTGAAACGAATTTTGATGGAACGAGAAATATTTTACAAGCAGCGCTAAAAGGAAAGAAGAAAGTAGTTTTTGCGTCTACTTCAGAAGTATATGGTAAGGCAAAGCCGCCCTTTTCTGAAGAAGGAGATCGATTATACGGTGCAACCTCTAAAATACGTTGGAGTTATGCAATTTGTAAAACGTTAGAAGAAACATTATGTTTAGGATACGCTTTAGAAGGTTTACCTGTAACGATTGTTCGTTATTTTAATATTTATGGTCCAAGAGCGAAAGATGGTCCGTATGCAGGGGTAATCCCACGATTTATTCGCGCAGCACTGCGAGGAGAAGACATTCTCGTATATGGAGATGGAAAGCAGACACGTTGTTTTACGTATGTAAGTGATGCGGTAGAGGCAACGATTCGAGCAATGGATGAGAAGGTAAATGGTGAGATTATTAATATAGGTTCTGAGAATGAAAAGAGTATAAAAGAAGTAGCAGCAGTAATAAAAAAATTAACGAATTCTTCTTCAAAAATTGTTCAAGTTCCTTTCGAAGAGGTATATCCACATGGCTTTGAAGAAATTCCAAATAGAAGACCAGATGTAACGAAATTAAGAGAACTTGTTCAATTTCAAGCGAAAGTAACGTGGGAACAAGGGTTGAAAGAAACTATTAAATGGTTTCGTGAAGAAAACAATGGCTAAGTCACTATCGATTATTATACCTGTATGTAATGAAGTGGATACGATTTCAGACGTTATTCAATCGGCAAAAGGATTAAATCCAGTAGAGATTATTGTAGTAGCAAACGGTTGTAACGATGGTACAGAAGAGGTTGCTGATCGTTTAGGGTGTAAAGTAATCAAGTATACAGAGCTACTGGGGAATGATGTGGGCCGTGCAGTTGGCGCAAAACACGCGATAGGTGATGTATTACTATTTATAGATGGAGATTTTGTTATTCAAACTTCAAAGTTACAATTATTCCTAAATCCAATTTTACATGATCAGGCCGACATCGTTTTAAATAATTTGGATGCGTTATTTTTAAAGAAACAAAAACCGCACTCAGTGACAGTGTGGCGCCAAATATTAAATGCAATGTTAGAGAGTGAGGAGTTGAAAATTGACTCTTTATTATCTGTACCTCATGCGTTGACGAAAGAAGTTGTTCAAAGCATTGGATATGAATGTTTTGTTAATCCTATTGTCGCTCATTTACGCCTTATTCAAAGCAAATGGAGAATTAGTCGACATTGTGCAATTGACGTTATTACACCAAATAAATTTCGGCCGACCGAGCATGCTGCGTATGGCACGGGTCTTTCTCATTCTGAAAAACGGATGATAGGTGACCATATAGAAGCTGTAGCGGAGCGAATAGTAGGTAGCGATGAGCGCGGAGGGTATTATGATGGAAATAGGAAAAGAGATAGTGTCTATCATACTTTAGATTTTGAAGATTTTTATCAAGGATGGGGCGTTACATCGAATTTGTATAAGGGAAAGCAATTATCGGTCATTATTCCTGTACAAGATGAAGAGAAAACAATTGGAAACGTTATAGAAGAACTTCGCAAAATTGAACCTTTTGAAATTATCGTTGTTGTAAATGGTTCGTCTGATCAAACAGCAACGATTGCAAAAGAAAAGGGAGCAACGACAATCGTATATAAAGAAGCACTCGGAAATGATGTGGGGCGCTCACTTGGAACGTATTTTGCAAAAGGAGAAATTGTGTTATTTATAGACGGCGATTTTGTTATTCCAGCGAGTGAGTTATATCCTTTTGCGAAAGCTATTGCAGATGGAACAGATGTTGCATTAAATGATCTAAATCATTATTTAGATTTAAGAGTACCGCTTCATCTTGTAACTGCATTTAAATATGCATTAAATTTAGCTTGTGATAGAAAGGATCTAGGCGTAGGCTCTCTTATCGCTGTACCGAATGCGTTTAGTCGTAAGTGTTTGAAAGAAATTGGATATAGATCTTTACTGGCACCGTGTGTAGCTCAAGTGAAAGCTATTCTTTCAGGATTTGAAGTTGCATGTGTAAGTCGTGTTGAAGTCGATAAGATGAACCGTATTCGACCCAGTGAACATTTTGCTAAAATAGGTCATCCACCAGCTGTACTTCGAATTATTGGTGATCATATAGAAGGGTTAGAGCAATTAATTGTATTAACAGGCAGTCGTGGTGGATTCCATGATGGAAATAGAAAAAGAGATATTTTATAGGTAACAAAAAAGTGTACAACATATGTACACTTTTTTGTTCTGTTATAAAAACTATAACAGATTAGGAGATAAGAGTATTACAGCTCTACAATGGGTATTGTTTTTATATTACAAAATAGGACTCGCATATAAGAATACCAAAAAAATACAATTAAGGAAAGGGTTAATTTTAAAGACTTTCAAATGAAGTTAACACTATGTATATAGTAGTTTGCTCAATATTTCACAAACATGTCACAACTATTTCGTTCACTTTCGTAAAAAAGTAGTATTCTAAGTGTGTAAGCTGTTATATAAAAAATCTTAGTCCTGTACTAATCAAAAATGGAGGAGATTAGGATGACTCAAGTATTAGAAAATGTTAAAAACGCATGGGAAAACTTTAAAGGTGAAAAATGGAAAGCAGAGATTGATGTTCGCGATTTCATTTTAAATAATGTAAACGTTTACGAGGGAGACGAATCTTTCTTAGCGGGAGCAACTGAAGCAACGAAACAACTTTGGGATCAAGTAATGGATTTAACAACGAAAGAACGTGAAAACGGTGGCGTTCTTGATATGGATACAAAAATTGTTTCTTCTATTACATCACATGAACCAGGATATTTAAATAAAGAGACTGAAAAAGTAGTCGGTTTCCAAACTGATAAACCATTTAAACGTTCTTTACAACCATATGGTGGTATTCGTATGGCGGAACAAGCTTGTGAATCTTATGGATACGAAATGGATAAAGAGCTTAGTCGTATTTTTAGAGATTGGAGAAAAACTCATAACCAAGGTGTATTTGATGCTTATACACCAGAAATGAGAGCTGCTCGTAAATCAGGTGTTATTACGGGTCTTCCAGATGCATACGGACGTGGACGTATTATCGGTGACTACCGCCGCGTAGCATTATATGGAGTAGATCATTTAATTGAAGCGAAGAAAGTAGATTTAAATTTAACTGGCGGTGTAATGAGTGAAGATATAATGCGTTTACGCGAAGAGTTATCTGAACAAATACGTGCACTTCAAGAGTTAAAACAAATGGCTGCTTCTCATGGCTTTGATATTTCTAAGCCAGCAACAACTGCTCAAGAAGCATTCCAATGGTTATACTTTGCATATCTTGCAGCAATTAAAGAGCAAAACGGAGCTGCAATGAGTCTTGGACGTACTTCTACATTCTTAGATATTTATATTGAAAGAGATTTAGCAAATGGTACTTTAACAGAAGAAGACGTACAAGAAATTGTGGATCACTTCATTATGAAATTACGTCTTGTGAAATTTGCAAGAACACCTGATTATAATGAGTTATTCTCTGGTGACCCAACTTGGGTAACTGAGTCTATCGGTGGTATGGCATTGGATGGTCGTCCATTAGTAACAAAGAACTCATTCCGTTTCTTGCATACATTAGATAATTTAGGACCAGCTCCAGAACCAAACTTAACAGTTCTTTGGTCTAAACAATTACCACAGAACTTTAAAAACTACTGTGCGAAAATGTCTATTAAAACATCAGCAATTCAATATGAAAATGATGACATTATGCGTGCTGACTATGGCGATGACTACGGGATTGCTTGTTGTGTATCTGCAATGAGAATTGGTAAACAAATGCAGTTCTTCGGTGCACGTGCAAACTTAGCAAAAGCATTGCTATATGCGATTAACGGTGGTAAAGATGAAAAATCTAAAGCACAAGTTGGTCCTGAGTACGCACCGATTACTTCTGAAGTATTAGATTATGAAGAAGTTATGCATAAGTTTGATATGACAATGGAATGGTTAGCGGGTCTATATTTAAACACATTAAATGTTATTCATTACATGCACGATAAATATAGCTATGAACGTATTGAAATGGCACTTCACGATACAAATGTTCTTCGTACAATGGCAACAGGTATCGCGGGTCTATCTGTAGTAGCAGACTCTTTAAGTGCAATTAAATACGCAAAAGTAAAACCAATTCGCGATGAAAACGGAATTGCAGTTGACTTTGAAATTGAAGGAGATTTCCCTAAATACGGTAACAATGATGACCGTGTAGATGAAATTGCTGTAAATCTTGTGAAAACATTTATGAATAAACTTCGTAAACACAAAACATATAGAAATTCTGTTCATACAATGTCAATCTTAACAATCACATCTAACGTTGTATACGGTAAGAAAACTGGTAACACTCCAGATGGTCGCCGTACTGGAGAACCATTTGCACCAGGTGCGAACCCGATGCATGGACGTGATACAAAAGGTGCGTTAGCTTCATTATTATCTGTAGCTAAATTACCATATGAAGATGCACAAGATGGCATTTCTAATACATTCTCTATTATTCCAAAAGCACTTGGTAAAGAGGATGAAGTACAAGTACGTAACTTAGTATCAATGCTTGATGGTTATGCAGTAAAAGAAGGACATCACTTAAATATTAACGTATTTAACCGTGAAACATTAATGGATGCAATGGAACATCCTGAGAAATATCCACAATTAACAATTCGCGTATCTGGTTACGCTGTAAACTTTATTAAATTAACTCGTGAACAACAAATCGATGTAATTAACCGTACAATGCATGAAAGCATGTAATGAAAAAAGTGTCCCTCTGCATTTTATAAATAGCAGAGGGAGGCTGTTTCAATAAAGGAGGAAGTAACATGGTAAAAGGAAGAATTCATTCTGTAGAGTCTTGTGGTACTGTTGATGGCCCAGGAATTCGTTATGTCATATTTACACAAGGGTGTTTATTACGTTGTCAATATTGTCATAATGCTGATACGTGGGAGATCGGTAAAGGAAAAGAAATAACAGTCGAAGAAGTAATGCAGGATGTGACATGTTACCTTCCTTTTATTGAAGCTTCCGGAGGCGGTATAACAGTTAGTGGTGGGGAACCATTATTACAACTAGATTTCTTAATTGAATTATTTAAGAAATGTAAGGAAATTGGAATTCATACAACAATTGACTCTTCGGGTGGTTGTTATTCTGAAGAACCAGAATTCCAAAATAAGCTAGATATTTTAATGGAGTACACAGATTTAGTTTTATTGGATTTGAAACATATTGATTCAAAGAAACATCGTAAATTAACAGGAAAACCAAATGAACATATTTTACAATTTGCTCGTTATTTATCGGATAAAAATAAAGCGATTTGGGTACGACACGTATTAGTTCCTGGTATTACTGATAATGAGGAGGATCTACAAAAACTATCTAGTTTTATTCAAAGTCTGTCTAATGTTCAGAAAGTTGAAGTGCTACCATACCATAAGCTTGGTGTATATAAATGGGAGGCACTTGGGCATAAGTATCCACTCGCAAATGTAGAACCGCCTACTGAAAAAAATGTAGAAGAAGCAAGACATATTTTACAAGCAGTCTAATCCAAATATTGGGTTAGGCTTTTTGCTTTCTTTACAATAAAACCTAGAGTATATATGGAGAAAAGAGTATACTGAAAATAGAATATCCATATTTTTGTAAGGAATAAGTGGAGAAATTTACATAATTGTAAAGGGAAATCAAAATAGTAAAAAGAATTAAGAAGTAAAAGAGTGAGTATCATGGAATAGAGAACATTTGTAAGTTATTGCGAAAGCTCTTATAGGAAAGTATAATGTAAAGATATGAGCACAGATAGGATTAAGGGGTCAATCTTATATGCTTTGCATATCCACGACAGGTACATAGCTGAAAGAGAAATATTAGAGTCTGTTTATGTAATTTTTAAGGAAAATGTTTTTCCTATTGTCGTATATGCAATATGGAGAAACAATAAGCTAGGAGTGGATTTGTTTGATAAAAAACCCCAAGGTTTTAATATTAACTGCACATTACGGAAACGGTCATGTGCAAGTAGCGAAAACATTAGAACAAACATTTCGCCAAAAAGGAATTAAAGATGTAATTGTATGCGATTTGTTCGGAGAATCACATCCGGTTATAACCGATATTACAAAATATTTATATTTAAAAAGTTATACAATAGGAAAAGAATTGTACCGCTTGTTTTATTATGGCGTAGAAAAAATTTATGATAAAAAAATAGCATCTTGGTATGCTAATTTTGGAAGAAAACGTTTGAAATTACTTTTACAAGCGGAGAAACCGGATATTGTTATTAATACTTTTCCGATTATAGCTGTACCAGAATTAAAAAAGCAAACAGGTATTTCAATTCCTGTGTATAACGTATTAACGGATTTTTGTGTGCACAAAATATGGATTCATCGGGAAGTAGATCGTTATTTTGTAGCAACTGATCACGTAAAAAAAGTTATGGTTGATATTGGTGTGCCTGCGGAGCAAATTGTTGAAACTGGAATTCCGATTCGTAGTAGTTTTGAGTTAAAGATCAATTCAGATATTATATATAATAAATATCAGTTATGTAAGAATAAAAAGATTTTACTAATTGTAGCAGGTGCTCATGGAGTATTAGGAAGTGTAAAAGAACTATGCCAATCATTTATGTCAGTACCTGATTTACAAGTAGTTGTCGTTTGTGGAAAAAATGAAGCGTTAAAACAGGATTTGTTAGGGTTACAGGAAAAAAATCCTGATGCATTAAAAGTATTTGGTTATGTAGAAAATATTGATGAACTATTCCGTGTTACTTCTTGTATGATTACAAAGCCAGGCGGTATTACGTTAAGTGAAGCGGCAGCATTGCAAGTACCTGTCATTTTATATAAGCCTGTTCCAGGACAAGAAAATGAAAATGCGATGTACTTTGAAAGAAAAGGGGCTGCAGTTGTCATTCGTGATGATAGTGAGGTTTTTGCAAAAACAGAGGCGTTATTACAAGATGATATGAGGCTTCTTCAAATGAAAGAAGCGATGAAAAGCATTTATCGTCCAGAGCCAGCTGATCATATTGTGGATACAATTTTGGCAGAAAACCATGTAGAACCGAATCATATACCTATTAAATCACCTGCTCTTGCACAATCATTTACTTAATATGAAACCCTCTTTTGTATGTTTAAAGAGGGTTCTTTATTATTTTCGAAGATAAAGACTTATCCACATGAAGAGTGCGCTTTCATTAAACAGTAAAGTCGGAATATTAACAACTATATCCACATTATCCACAATTTTTAGAAAAATATCCACAATTCTAACATTTGATGTGCGTTACGATATATAAACTGGTGAAAGGTTTGCCTAATTTATTCACAATTCTATAAATTATGTGGATAACGTTATCCACATAAAAAAGGTTCCTTATAAATAAGGAACCTTTTTCCTACTCTATCATGTAGAAAAAATATGTAATGAGAATGAATAATTAGGGGGGAGAACTTCTAATTATTCATTCTCACTTTAAATACTTTTCGAGCGATAACCCGCTGCGCGATCTGCTTTACGAAATTCTCGTTGGTAAAGAACTTCTTGTGTACTAGATAATGCGTTTTTTGCTTTATCACGTTTCTTTTTATCCATTACAAATCACCTCGTGTCCTAAAGTCACTATTTATCGTTTCCAAAGACATGGGGTGATATACGTATATATCAAAATGTTAATGGTTAATTATTATTTCTGAAAATTTAGATTATGCTTCTTTTAAGTGATGAGAATCTTGGAACGTTGTATCTCGCATTGTAGCAAGTGTATATTGATCTTTTGGAATTTCATATAAGTTATATACTTCTTCATTTGCGTTAATTTCATCATAAACGGCTTTTCTTGTTTCGTTTGCTAGATTTACATATTGTAATTTTTCTGCAGCTTTAATAGAACGAATATTTATTTTGCGAATACGCATAAAGATCGTTTCAATATCTAACTCGTAGAAAAGTTCGCTAAAAAATGAATCTTTTGCCAATTTATTGTAGCCTTTTCCGTGATAAGGTTTGCCAAGCCATGTTCCAAGGAATCCGGCTTTTTCTTGCACATCAAATAAAGTAATTGTTCCGATAGGGTTACCCCATTCATCTAAAATTGTGCGTGAAATTAATTCCCCACGCTCTTCAGCTTCAATCGTTTGTTTCGTTAAAAATAAATATTCCTCATAAGAATAAGCCTTTTGACGCACAAAAGGGAAGACAGCTGGATCCACCATTAACTCGTATAGAACGTGGCTGTCGTGTAAGTCGCGTTTTTTCAACATACTAACTCCTCCTCACACGAGGGTAGCATGACGAAAAAACACCCCACCCTCGAAATTTTTATATCAATCTTTAAAAAATTTCGGGGTGGGAATCGAACCCACTAGAACCAGTTTCTAACGCTGGTGGCGCACCATTTGCCTTCCCCATTCATCAATTTGAAAATGATAATCACGACACAAATTGATTATGGTTTCATTCAGTTTATAATCGTATAATACTTTATCTAGTCAAAAAAATAAACTAGTTTTTTTTATTTTTTTTGTAAATTATTTTTCCATCAATCATAGTTAGTACAGGCTTGGCTAAATAATGGAAAGGATGATGGGTCCAGAGCACAAGATCAGCGTCTTTTCCAGCCTCAATGCTTCCAATTCTATCCTCTAAACGTAAATTTCGCGCTGGAAATATAGTGATTCCTTCTAGTGCAGTTTTTTCGTCTAATCCTTCCCTTACTGCGACAGCAGCACAAACATTTAAATATTGAATGGGTGTATAGGGGTGATCTGTTGTGATGGAAACTTCCACTCCATTTTTTGATAATATATGGTAAGTATCCCATGTTTTATTTTTTAGTTCGATTTTAGAACGGCGTGTAAGCGTGGGGCCAACTGAAACCTTCAAATTGTGTTTTGAAAGTTCTTCAACAATAAAGTGTCCTTCTGTACAATGTTCAATACGTAAATCGAGATTGAACTCTGTTGCAAAGCGTAGAGCGGAACTAATATCATCTGCTCGGTGAGCGTGGATACGTACGGGTATTTCACGGCGTAATGCTTTTAAGATAGGAAGCATTCGGAAATCAGCTTCATGCCCGTAGTGCTGTGCTTCATAAAATGATTCCCGAAGTAATCCCATAATTCCCATACGCGTAATGGACTCTTTTGTGCCATTACTATGGACCTTTTTAGGATTTTCTCCAAAGGCAATCTTTAAACCAGCAGGTTCTTGGATAATCATATGATCAATACAAGTTCCAGCTGTTTTTATTACACAAGTCGTACCACCGATAATGTTTTGACTTCCTGGCATAACGTGAACAGTTGTAATTCCATTTTGTACCGCATCTTGAAATGCAATATCCAAAGGGTGGATTCCGTCTAAAGAACGGATATGTGGTGTTGAAACTTCAGACGTTTCATTTGCATCATTGCCAGCCCAACCAGTACCTTCATCATAGAGACCAAGATGGGTATGGACATCAATAAATCCAGGTAAGAGATGAAGAGCACGTGCGTCTATAACTGTCATATCTTGAGTAGGTTGAATGGAAGGCTTGACCTCAGCAATTTTTTCTCCTATAACGAGTACATCCCCTTGAAATTTTTGGGATGTAATAGGATAGACAATGGCTTGTTTGAGCAATATTTTCATAGGTACCTCATTTCTGTTACTTTATAATGTTAATGGAATGTAAGGGAAAGTAACTGAAAGATTATTTGTGTAATAATGCTCCGGATGCTAGAAAATAAAAGTTTTGAAAGGGCCCTCTGTAAAACTGTGTTGTAGAAGTACTACATTGTATGCGAAAGTATATTTTGTAATGCATGGTCTATTGACGGAAATGTGTATTGATACCCATACTCAATTGCTTTACTAGGTAATACATGTTGCCCTTCTAGTACAAGTATGCTCATCTCGCCTAATAAAGCACGAAGCATAAATGAAGGGACAGGTAACCAATGAGGTTTTTTTATTATAGTTGCAATGATTTCTCCAAATTCCTTCATTCTTATAGGATTAGGAGCTGTAATGTTAAGCGGTCCATCAATTTCTTCTTTGTGTATGATGAAATCAATCATGCGAACGACATCGTCTATATGAATCCATGATAACCATTGATTTCCAGATCCAACTGTACCTCCGATATAGAATTGATAGGGAAGTAGCATTTTTGGAAGGGCTCCTCCGTCTGGACCTAATACGACTCCGAATCTTGCGTAGATTGTCCGTATTCCGAGAGCACGTGCTTTAGATGCTTCTTGTTCCCATGAATATACTGTATTTGCTAAAAAGTCATTTCCAGGAGTCACATGCAGTTCTGTAAAAGACTCGGTTTCAGACGTTCCATAGTATCCAATTGCGCTTGCGTTAATAAATGTGTGTGGTTTTGTAGGGAGTGCCTGCAATTGTTTAATGAGTCCTTTTGTTGTTTGGATTCTACTGTTTAAAATGACTTTCTTTTGTTTCTTTGTCCATCTACTATTAATAGACTCTCCAGCTAGATTAATAACTACATCAATAGAAGAGAGGGGGAAGGTTTGTAAATCTGGTGTCCATTGTACATACTGAAGGTTAGGATCGGAAGTTTCTGCAGTTTTTTTTCGTGAGAGAATGTAAACAGTATATCCTTTTTGAATAAAAAAAGTAGAAAGGTATTTACCGATAAAGCCGGTACCACCAGAAATTGCGATTTTCACAAGTATTTCCTCCTCATTATATATATTCTTGAAAAGCAAAAACGTTCCTTAACTATGTTAAAATAATAGAGAGGTGAGAGTATGGCTGTCATTACAAAAATAGAAGTGCAAAAACGATCGAAAGAACGGTTTAATATTTATATCGATAAAGGTCAAGGTGAAGAATACGGATTTAGTGTGAACGAAGTAATCTTAATAAAGCACGGATTACAAAAGGGCTTAGAAATTGATGAAATAGCGTTAGGAAATATTTTGTACAATGAAGAGGTACAAAAAGCATATTTACAAGCAATCTCCTATTTATCCTATCAAATGAGAACGAAACTAGAAATAGAAGATTTTTTACGAAAAAAAGAAGTGGGACAAGCCATCATCTCTGAAGTCGTTTCGAAATTATTACATGACCGATATATTAATGATAAAGAGTATGCTATTTTATATACGAGAACGCAAAGTAATGTGAATCGAAAAGGTCCAACGGTTATTAAAAGAGAGTTGTTAAATAAAGGTGTTCAGGATCTAATTATTACGCATAGTTTACAAGAATATCCGAAGGAAAAGCAAATTGAGAATGCTTTAATTCTTATAGAAAAGAAGAAGAAATCTTATCAAAAGCATTCCTTTTTACAAATGAAGCTAAAGTTAGACGAAATGCTGGTTCGTAAAGGATATTCTAGAGATGTGATTCAAATTTGTTTAGAAGAATTGAAAGACGAAAAAGATGACGAAAAGCAACAAGAAGCGTTACACTATCATGGGAATAAATATTATGAGAAATATAAGAAGCATGATGGATGGACATTCGAAAATAAGATGAAACAAGCGTTATATCGCAAAGGATTCTCTATCGATGAAATAGAGGTATTTTTGCAAATGAAACGCGAAGAGGGATGAGGAGAATAAGATGAATATGCCAAAGCGCTACAGTGAAATGACACCATATGAGCTAAGGGAAGAAATTGGGCTTTTGAAAGAGCAAGCGATAAAAGCTGAGCAACTTGGAATTGTAAATGAGTTCGATGTATTAATGCGAAAGATAGCAATGGCTCGCGCTTATATGACTGACATAAACAAATTCCATATCGGTGAGACATATGAATTAGTAGAAGAACCTGGTATATTATTTGAAATTACGTATTTCAATGGGGTATTTGCTTGGGGACATAAGCAAAATGATAATGAAGAGATTGGAATACCGATTTCTTTATTGCAAGAAAAATAAAAACCAGAGAGCGAATATCTCTCTGGTTTTCATCTTTGGTAGGCGTTACAGGAGATAGGAGATTCTAAAATTGGCGTTTTTTACATTCATTCGCCAATATAATGAGAGACTGGGTTTGTTGCGTCTGTCCGTTAACTTGCGCTTTTGCATGTTTCGGACGAGTCCACGTATGGTTAAATAATTCAGAACGACTATCTAAGCGATCACGGTAGCTCATCTTTATCACCTCGTGTAGGAAGTTAAGTTACTTTGTTACTACTCTTCCTGCTGATTTGCAGCACGCATACGTTCTTGTGGGTGCGTGTTAATTGTGCCGTTAGGTCGTTTCGAAGCGAAGCGTGATTTCGCTTTCGGTTGACCGTCGATTTTGCTGTTGTTTTTTGACTCAGACCAAAATTCGGCTTGTTTACCCATTGCGAACGCCCTCCTCATCATCAGTTGATACCTCTTGAAGAAGTATCAATTATAGAATGTGCAAAATAGAAGAAACTATCCTTTAGAAATGAAGGGATAATTAGGTAAAGGAGACTAGAACATGAATGATATTTATGAAGCATTAACGAAAGAACTATTAGACAAAAATGACAAGCTTTCTTACGCACAAGCGCGTGCTTGGGTTGAATTACTGTGGGAAGATTTTCAAACGACTTATGCGAAATCAGGTCGTTATCAAGGAGAAGAAATGACTGAACAAGTTGTGCGATCATGGATTAATAATCATGGAGGACGCCTTCATGAAATGCGTACAAATAATCCGAAATATAGCCATTTAATCAATCAAGAAGATCATTTGAAACATTAAAAAAAGCGACTGAAGTCGCTTTTTTTAATGTGGAAGTAACTCCAGTTTTTTTCGAAGTTTTTCTTCACTAAAAATCCATCCTGTATAGGAACTAATAATATTTAAATTATGATCGAGTTGAACGATTGCAACGAATGGATAATAGTCTTTACTGCGATATCGCAAATCAATGAATCGAACTTCATAATAATGATCATAATCGAAAATGTCCCAGCGATATACAGGGGAGAAAGATAAAAATGCTGAGATGTTTTCATCTTGTTTAGCTGCGCGCATAATAGCATTATCTGGGAACGGTACCCGATCGAACTTATCATATACCATGATGTTACCACGATGCCATCTAGCAACGTAGTAATAATTGGTCGTAACGATTACTAAATGATAATGATAAAATCGATAAGAAGGAGAAATAATTATCTTCTCAACATGTTTGAAACGTTTTTGTACAACGCTTCTTATATTTCTATGCATCATAATCCGTCCGATATAGTAAACAATCATCAATATATACGCTGCTAAGGCAGTATACCCTTTATGGGAACCTACGAGCATACAAGCAATTGCGAGTATATGGATGAAGAAAATGACGGTATCGAATGTATTAATGATACCTAGCGCTACCCATTTTTTTGTGAAGGGTCGTAATGCCTGTGTACCGTAGGCATTGAAAATATCTACAAAGACATGAAGAAAGACGGCAATAAATGACCAAAGTAGTAGATGCAAATATGGAGCGTCTGAAAAGAAGGCGAAAGAGATGCCACTTATAAGGAATGACCAAAGAATCACTGCAGGAATGGAATGAGTAATCCCGCGATGATTTCTTATATATTTAGCGTTATTACGCAATTTTAAAACTGTATCGATATCAGGAATATTGGAACCAGCAATTGTAGCGAGCATAACTGCTTGTGGCCCAATATCACTTTGTGCTATGGCTGGATCTAACGTGGCCAAGCTGCCTAGAGTAACGCCCATAACAAGGTGAGTGGCTGTGTCCATAGAAATCCACCTCCGTTTTTTATTAATGTAACTCTTTTTATTCGATACCTCAAGTCCTTTGCCTTCTATTTCCTATGTCATCTTACTTAAATTTTTTCCTAAAATCTTTATAATAGTACTTATATGCAAAAAAATGAGGGGGATCAAGTTTGACACTTGAAATATTAAATAATTTTAACATAGAGCAGTTTCAAAATGATTTAATTGGTTGGTTTGAAAAAGAGCAACGCGACTTACCGTGGCGTAAAAATAAAGATCCATACCGTGTTTGGGTTTCGGAAATTATGTTGCAGCAAACTAGAGTGGAAGCTGTAAAACCATATTACGCGAATTTTATGGGGAAGTTTCCTACTCTAGAAGCTTTGGCAAATGCTGATGATGAAGAAGTGTTAAAAGCATGGGAAGGTTTAGGGTATTATTCTAGAGCAAGAAATTTACATGCGGCCGTAAAAGAAGTAAAAGAAGTATATGGCGGGATAGTACCAAGTGATGTAAAGAAAATTGAAAAATTAAAAGGAGTCGGCCCCTATACAAAAGGTGCTATTTTAAGTATTGCCTATGGTATACCAGAGCCGGCAGTTGATGGAAATGTAATGCGTGTATTGTCTCGCATTTTATCAGTATGGGATGACATTGCAAAACCAAAAACGAGAAAAGTGTTTGAAGAGATTGTGCGTGAAATTATTTCGGCAGAAAATCCATCTTATTTTAATCAAGGTTTGATGGAATTAGGAGCACTGATTTGTATTCCTAAAAATCCAGCATGCTTACTTTGTCCTGTACGTGAGCATTGCAGGGGATATGCTGAAGGTGTTCAAAAGGAATTACCAGTAAAAAGTAAAGCGAAAGCCCCTACGATGGTACCGATTGTTGCAGGAGTACTTCAAACGGAAGATGGCCGTTACGTCATTAATAAACGTCCAAGTACCGGTTTATTAGCCAATATGTGGGAGTTTCCGAATATTGAACTTGGCGAAGGGATTCGTAATCAGAAGGAACAGCTTATAGATTATATGAAAGAAAAATTTGAGCTTTCGATTTCTATTGAAGAATACGCAATGAATGTACAACATACGTTTACACATCGTACTTGGGATATATTCGTATTTTACGGAAAAGTAACTGGTGATATTGTTGAAACAGATACATTGAAATTTGTATCGAAAGAAGCATTTGAGCAGTTACCTTTCTCTAAATCGCATCGTACGATTTATGAGAGTTGTGTTGAGAAAATTACAATGCAATAAAGTGAAACTTTAATCAGTGGGGGGTTCTTCATCCCCCACTGATTATCAGCACTCACCAATCGGACTTTTATGGGCAGTTGATTCCCCACCTCACTTCTTTGATTTCGCTGCATTTTGAGGTGGGGGTCTTACTGCCCATTAAAGCGGGATAAACAAAAAAAGTGTTCCCAGGTTGGGAACACTTTTTTAATCGTAAGAAATTTTTGTCCCATGAGTCCAACTAGCATCACCTTCTTGTAAGCCGCCTCTTGATTCAATTTCTATTACAATTTCTTTGTAAATACTTTGACCTTCTGCATTTAAATACGGCAGAATCTGTTGTAATGAATGATGAAAATAAGCTAATTCATCTTCTTTCCATTCACTTTTTGAAACCATCGTTAGTTCAGTCATATCGCGTCCTATATACATATTTCCACCTCCATTTTCTATAGTTTGAATGAGTGACAAGAGATATATACGGAGATTAAAAAAAGAAAATCACGGATAGCTTCTAAGTGAATTGGTTACATTATTGGTTGTGGAGGTGAGAAAGATGAGTAAAAAACAACAAGGTTATAACAAGGCAACTTCTGGTGCTAGCATTCAAAGTACAAACGCTAGTTATGGTACAGAGTTTTCAACTGAAACAGATGTGCAAGCAGTAAAACAAGCAAACGCGCAATCAGAAGCAAAGAAAGCACAAGCTTCTGGTGCACAAAGTGCAAACGCTAGTTATGGTACTGAATTTGCAACTGAAACAGACGTGCATGCTGTGAAAAAACAAAATGCACAATCAGCTGCAAAACAATCACAATCTTCTAGTTCAAATCAGTAATGAAAGAAAAACACTTCTCTAATTCAGGAGAAGTGTTTTCTTTGTGCATGGGTCTTGGTAATGAAAATAAAGCGAACGACATAACTTCTAATAAGTCAACAAATGTAGTCAAAGGAGAAGGAAGTTAAAGATTAGAAATATGTAATGAGGAAATAATAACTGATAAATAAATCCAAAAGGGGGTAAGTAATGAACGATTTTGATAAGTTGGTAGGAGAGCAATTAGAAACGATGGATGAGTTGTTGAAGTTACAAGCTCACCTAGAGAAGTATCAGCAAATTGAGATGAGCGAAAAGGATACGTGCGATAAAAAGGAATTACATTTTATTCGCCAAGAAATATATAGAACAGAATTAGCACTCAAGTTATTGCATGAGAAATTTGAAGAGCAAACAAATAGTGTGATTCAATCTTTTGAAACTGAAAAAGTGATTTCAAATTTAGGATAAGATATATTGTTGCCTTTAGGTGAAAGGTCCTTCTGTACATGGAAATGAGGAAGGACTTTTTTTATCCCACTTTAATGGGCAGTAAGACCCCCACCTCAAAATTCAGCGAAAGCAAAGAAGTGAGGTGGGGGGCGGGCTGACCATAAAAGTCCGATTGGTGAGGGCTCATTAAAGTTTCACTTTATTCTCCTTTTCTCGTTTGGCCCCGTTCCCTAAGAAAGACTATGGATATGGTATTCAGTGTGAAATATAGAGTCTTATCGCTTTAGTTTTAAAATTTCGACAAAAAAGTTATAATAGAAAAAAAGTGAATGCAGTTCAAAGGGCATTTGCAGTTGAAGGAAGGGAGCATATATGGGATTTCCCAAAGAAGGAGAAAAAGTACAAATACATAGTTATAAACATAATGGCTCCATTCATAGAATGTGGGAAGAGACAACGATTTTAAAAGGGACACAAAGTCTTGTGATCGGAGCAAATGATCGTACAGTAGTGACAGAATCAGATGGCCGAACATGGATTACTCGTGAACCAGCAATTTGTTATTTTCATGCAAACTACTGGTTTAATGTGATTGGAATGTTAAGGGAAGAGGGCGTATATTATTATTGTAATTTAAGCTCACCTTTTGCATATGATTCTGAAGCGTTAAAGTATATTGATTATGATTTAGATATTAAAGTGTATCCAGATATGACATATACACTTTTAGATGAAGATGAATATGAAAAACATAGTCAAATTATGCAATATCCACCTGTAATTGATACGATTTTAAAACGAAATGTAGCACAACTAACACAATGGATTCATCAAAGAAAAGGGCCATTCGCACCAGACTTTGTAGATATGTGGTATGAGAGATATTTAATGTACAGAAATTAAAACAAACCTGCAGGGGATTTCCCCGCAGGTTTGTCCTATTAGAGGGGGGATTATGTGCAAGGTATAAAAAGATATTTGCAATTTGTTAAACCATATCGATGGCTTATTGCTATTACGATTATGATTGGTCTAGTTAAATTCGGCATCCCGCTCATTATGCCGTGGTTATTAAAGTATATTATTGATGATGTCATTCAGGGCGGAGGGTCACTTCAAGATAAGACGTCCCAACTAGTAACAGCGATTGGGATTGCTTTTTTTATTTTTGCAGTGTTAAGACCACCGATTGAATATTATCGTCAATATTTTGCGCAGCGTATCGCAAATACAATACTATATGATTTGCGAAAACATATTTTTGGTCATTTACAAAAGTTGAGTTTACGTTATTATTCGAATACAAAAACAGGGGAGATTATTTCGCGTGTCATTCATGATGTAGAACAAACGAAGGATTTTGTAATTACTGGTTTGATGAATGTTTGGTTAGACACGGCAACAATTGCTATTGCTATTATTGTTATGTTTTCTATGAATATAAAATTGACATTTGTTGCGCTATTAATTTTACCTATTTATGTAGTGGCAGTGAAATATTTTTTCGGGCGTCTTCGAAAATTGACGAAAGAGCGTTCACAAGCGTTAGCAACGATGCAAGGGTATTTACATGAACGTATTCAAGGGATGCAAGTGACACGTAGCTTTGCATTAGAAGAGTATGAAGGGAAGCAATTTGAAAAAAGAAATAATGAATTTTTGACGAAAGCGTTAACACATACGAGTTGGACGGCGAGAACATTTTCGGCAGTAAATACGTTAACAGATTTAGGGCCGTTACTCGTGATCGGTTTTGCGGCGTATGAAGTGATTCAGGGGCAGTTAACCTTAGGAACTATGGTTGCCTTTGTTGGATATATGGATAGTTTGTATAGTCCACTTCGCCGCCTTGTTAATTCCTCTACGACATTAACACAGTCTTTCGCATCGATGGATCGGGTGTTTGAACTGTTAGACGAAAAATACGATATTGTGAATGTACAAGGTGCGGTACAAACGAAAAAATTAAATGGTGAAGTGATATTTGATAATGTATCTTTTCGTTACAACTCGGATGAAAAAGAGGTATTACATAACCTTTCGTTAACTATATTGCCAGGAGAGAAGGTAGCACTTGTAGGAGCGAGTGGGGGAGGGAAGTCATCTCTTGCTAGTTTAATCCCGCGTTTCTATGATGTCTCTTCAGGCGCAGTTTATGTAGATGGGATAGATGTTAGAAAGTATGATATGAGAAATTTACGTAGTCATATTGGAATTGTACTGCAAGATAATTTGTTATTTAGCGATACAATCGGGGCAAATATTTTATATGGGAATCCGAAAGCTACAGAGGAAGAAGTAATTGCAGCTGCCAAAGCTGCGCAAATTCATGATTTTATTATTGAGTTACCTGATGGTTATGATACTGTCGTCGGGGAACGCGGTGTAAAGTTATCTGGTGGGCAAAGGCAACGTGTAGCGATTGCACGCGTGTTTTTAAAGAATCCATCGTTACTTATATTAGATGAAGCGACTTCCGCTTTGGATTTAGAAAATGAACGATATATTCAAGAGGCGCTTCAAACGTTAGCTGCTGATCGAACGACGATCATAATTGCACATCGATTGGCGACGATTACGCATGTGGATACGATTATTTACATTGAAGATGGTGAAATTAAAGAAACAGGATCTCATGAAGAATTAATGAAAAAAAGAGGATATTACCACAATTTATATCAACTTCAACATATAACAGAAACAGCTCCTTTAGCGTAAAAGGAGCTGTTTTTTATTCGTCTTCTTTTTTATCATCGATTTTGAGTTCTGCTTCTGGTTTATGGTATGTGTAGAAGCTATCCACAAGTAAATCTAAATGCTCTACTTCTTCACTATAGTTAATAATAGCAGAAATAAGAGGGAAGAGATGTAGCCATGTTTTATATGCCTCTTCATCATCCTTGTTTTGATATTCCATAAAGATATCAATTAATTCCTGTTTACCTGTTTCAACTTCATCAAGCATTTCAACAGATTGTTGTTTTTTTGCTTTACCAATAAATTTTAATAAAACTTGTTCATGATAATGTGTTAATGAATCAAGTTCGTTCTGAATAGATTCCTGGAATTCTTCTGGCATATAGCGCAGTTCGTTTTCAGTACGATGTAATGATTTTAACGTACTTAAAGCACGACTTGTCGTCGCTAACATTTGTCTGAATAAAACAAGCTTACGAATTTTTGCGAACTTTACTTTTTTCGTATAGCTTCTTTCTTCTTTATACAGCAAATAGTAATGGTTTAGTTTGATCATTTTTTCTTTCATACGATCAATATCAGTTTTTAATGTTGTAAAATCAGAAGCTTGCCTGCTATTCATTCGAATCCATTTTACAATTTCTTCTGTATTATCAACGATGCGATGATATAACTTTGTTTCGTATTTTGGCGGCATAAACACTAAATTTACAAGTGAAGCCGCAATAATTCCAACCATAATCGTCGCAAATCGAAGTAAGGCAAAACTAAAGAAATCTTCACCTTGATACTCCATAATAGCGATAACTGTTACTAAAGCAATTGATATTGTGTTTTCTAATCGTAATTGCAATGTAAGAGCAATTACTAATATACATGTTAATCCAATAATAAAAGGATTATGTCCAAAAGCAGTAGCGAATGCGATAGCGAATACCGCACCAATGACGTTTGCTTGAATTTGTTCAAGTGCAGTTAAATACGAACGGTATACAGACGGTTGAACAGCGAAGATAGCTGAGATTCCCGCAAATACTGGACTCGGTAAGTTAAGTAAAATACAAGCAAATAAAGCTAATGTGATGGCAATACCCGTTTTTAAAATGCGAGCACCAAGTTTCATACCCTTAATAAGATCCTTTCTCTTGTCATAATGAATGTACAACATGATACTATACATTCATTACAATATGTTAGCAAGTGATATTTTAGTGACGTTAATAAGAAATTAAGATTCATTTTATACTTTTTCCTAATTCTTTTTAAACATCAATTTTTAGTAAAAAAACCTGCTGAATTTCAGCAGGTTTCAAATTGTTACTATAGATTACTATGAGAAGTGTACTTCGTCAATTTTTTTCTTGAAGATGAAAATTAGGCGTATCACTCTGTTGAAATAGATGGATCAGCCTGCTCTTTTTTCGGGATGATTTCAAAAAACTGTTGCTGCATATCATCGAATAACGGTGTCAATAAAGCAACTTCCTCGTATTGCTCATGTTCATTTAATACACGGATATAATCTAGTAATAACTCGGTCACATCTTGCACACCATTTTTACTAAGTGGTTGTAATGTAACATTTGCTCCTTTTGCGATTCTTCTTTTTAAGGCATGTTCTGTTAAACCTAAGCTTGAATCATGGCGTAAATAAACAACACCGCCAGTCATACCAGCGCAAATCCATGGACCAGGATCTCCTAAAACAAGCGCGCGCCCATTTGTCATATATTCAAAAGCGAAACCTTTAATATTAGAGTATGCTCCTATATTCCCTTGTTCTTTTTCGCGGAGTGGCTTTATCATGCGTCCGCCAATTATCATGTCTGCTCCAGAGAGGCGAATGCCAGCGCGAGCATCAGCGTTACCTTGAACGTATAGCGCCCCTTTTTGTGCACCGTATCCAAAACCTTTTCCGACAGAACCGTTATAATATAGACCGTCTTTTCCTTTTGCTTTCGTTATATAAATACCACCACCAAAGGAAGTTTTACCAATACCATCTTGTGCGCCGCCGTTTACGTGTATAAATAAGTTCTCACTATTGTAAGCACCTAATCCATTTCCAGGAATCGAGCCATTCGTATACTTTAATGTAAGTGGTTCAAGCTTCGTGTCTTCATATAATTTACTACGAACACGATAACAAGATTCTAGACCACCCATAACGCGTTGCTCTACGCCAACGCCTACTAATTCTTTTGAATGAGGAGAATGAATTGTTTCAAATTGTTTTTCTAGTACGTGTTCTGTTTTTGTACCAGATGGATGTTCTATCGTTTGTAGTAAATTACATAAGTTTAATAATTTTTTGCCTCGAACTTGTTCTAATAAATCGGAACGCCCGACAATTTCTTGTAAATTTGTATAGCCGAGATTTCCTGTTAATCGTTTTAGTTCTTCGCCAAAAGTAGTGAATAAATGTAATAATCCAGCCACGGCGCTTTCTAATTCACGCGGGACGAAGCGGCGTAATCCGTGTTCTTTCGCTTGAGCTTCAGATTCAATCTGTGTTGCGATTCCAACGTGGCAAGTATCTAGATGACATCCGCGGCAAGTTGTACAGCCAATTGCAATCATGGATAATGTACCAAATCCAATGCGGTTTGCTCCAAGGAGCATAATTTTCAAGGCATCATTCACACTTCGAATACCACCATCAGCCCAAATTTCTACTTTATGTCTCATATTTGCTTCTAATAAAGCATTGTGAGCGGCTTTCACACCAATTTCTACAGGAAGCCCTACATGTTGCAATGCGTGAATACGTGCGGCACCTGTACCACCATCAAATCCGCTAATGTTAATAAAATCAGCACCAGCTTTTGCGATACCGACAGCAATTGTTCCAATGTTAGGGACGACAGGAACTTTTACAGCTACTTTCGCAAGCTGATTAGCCGTTTTAATTTCTGTAATCATTTGAGCCAAATCTTCAATGGAATAAATATCATGGTTGTTAGAAGGTGAAATTAAATCAGAGCCAATTGTAGCATTACGCGCTTCGGCGATTTTGGCTGTTACTTTTGAACCTGGCAAATGTCCACCTTCACCAGGCTTGGCACCTTGCCCAATTTTTATTTCAATTAAGTTTGATGAATTGAGTAGTTCGGCGTTTACGCCAAATCGTCCGGACGCGATTTGTTGTCCACGTGTATGTGGATATTTTCCAATCATATCTTTAATTTCGCCGCCTTCACCGTTCAAACTAATCATATTTAGCTGATCGGCTGCTTCTGCATATGCACGAAAGGCAATTTCATTTTGAGAACCGAATGACATGGAACTAATAATAAATGGTAAATCATGATTTTGAATACTGATGGACACTTCTTCAGCCGGAACGACATGTTTTGTTTCTTTCGTTTGAACAAGATGTCTAATTGCGATTGGGTTATTTTCTTCTAATTCACTTAATTTTTCACGGTAATCATCATAAGAGTTTCCCTTTGCAACATCGCCGATTGCTTTCCAAATTCGTGGGAATATATGAAAAGATTTTCGCATTCTAACTTTAGGATTGTTATAATCGTTCGCTCGCATTTGTGCATCTTCAGCAAGTGATTCAAGAGAAAAAGCTAAATCATTTGAACCTAAGAAATTTGTAATTTGCAATATATTTGCGATTTCTTCATGTAACCCGATAGAAGAATAGAGGCGACCGTAACCACGCAATTCATGAATTCCAATTGTTGAAATAACTTTTTCCAGTCCTTTATTAAGTGCATGATATAAATTCGTAATTGGTGTTTTTGTCCCATCATTTACGGTTGCAAATAGTAAATATGGATTGATACTATCTGCTCCTAATCCATACAGTGTGACGATATCGTGTAAGGAGCGAAGGGCACCCGAACGTATAACGAGAGAGCAGTTTCGGCGTAATTTATTTTCGCTTAATACTTGATGTACTTTCGCGGTAACTAAATGCGGATCAATCCATAATCGTCCATTTAGGTGAGCATCAGCATCGTCTATTAATAATAGGGAAGCTCCATCGTTCACGGCTGTTATCGCTTCAGAGCTAATTCGACTTAAGGCATATTGTAAAGTTTCTGCCTGACTGAATGTAGCAGAGATTGTAGCGATAGAGCTATGAGTATTGAATAGTTGTATAAGTTGCTCGTACGTAATTGTGTGTAATTCTTCTACAATAGATTGTGCTACACTTCCTTCTAAAATGATTGGGGAAAGCATCTCAACTACAAATGGCTGTTTAGCATCAGCCGATAAACTTGGACGTTTGCCAAGTATCGTTCGTGTGGAGAAGTGTTCAACTTCTCGATCGCGATCGATTGCTGGATTTGTAACAACAGCTACACTTTCCTTAATGAAGTCAGCGATATTTCGTCTATCAGTATCAAGTGCAGCGAGTGGTGAGTCATGCCCAAGTGAGCGAATTGGTTCAACACCTTTTGTTGCCATCTGTTCAAGAAGCTGAATATGTTCACGATCCCATCCGAAAGCAACGTATTGTTTTGTGTCAACTTGCATAGAATCACATAATCCTTGGATTTCTTTCGTTTCAGGGGTAGATAAGTTTAAATGATAATCTTTAGTATCCACTCGTTTTTTAAAACGGTCATATACTTGAGCTTGGTATTTGTCATATTCATAAAGAACAAGCTCATCTTGTTCATTCCACTTTAGTCCGACTTTTTCCCCTGGAGCGAGTGGTTTTGGTTCTGCTACATATTCAGTTGGGGATACAACTCCAGGTTCAGAAGAGAAAATATAAGAGCTTTCTGTCTCTACTTTCCATACTGGTCGTAGCCCGAGGGAATCCACGCTGAAAACAGCTTCATCTTTATAACGTGAAATAATGCCAGCTGGACCTTGTGCAAAATGGCCCCATGCTTCACGTATATACGTATATAAATCTTGTAAATGTGGTTCATAAAGTTTAATTTCACTAATAATTGGCGGGAATAGTATATCCATTGCTTCAAATAAACTGTAGTTGTATTGAACAAGTAGAGTTTCTAAGGTGCGGTTTAAATCTTGGGAGTCACTGCCCCCAGCAGTAAGTGGAACGTGAATCATTTCAGCTTGATCGCGTAATTTTGCAATTGTGTTAATTTCACCATTATGTCCGAGGATACTAAATGGTTGTACACGAAAGAAGTTAGATAATGTATTAGTAGAATAGCGATTATGTCCTAGTGTCATAGTTGAAGCAATAAGTGGGTGTTGTAAATCATTGTAATAGGCAACAAGTGTATCCCCAGCACCGAGAACTTTATATACAACGTGATCACGACTTAAGGAAGCAACATGAATCGCTTCATTTTCTTCTATTTTTATCGTTACTGTAAATAATGTTTGCTCAATATTTGCAACTTCATTTTCTGCGATAAGAGCAACTTGCCAAAATAAAGGTTCTTCTTGTTTACCAAGTGGACCGAGTGCATCGGAGTTTATTACATCATCACTTTCGAAAAGAATTGCAAAGTTTTCGTTGTTTAGTTGTGTACGAATATGATTTTTTAAATTAACTATATTTTCGTTTTTGTTTAGAAAAAAATGTCCAACGATAAAGTGGGGATGATCCACAATCGTTGGATTATATCCGCTACTTTTTAATTTTTCATTCCAAAGTGATTTTGGTACATCAATGTGAATACCGATTCCATCGCCTTCGCCATTAATGAAACCAGCTCTATGATTCATTTTGACGAGCGATTGTATGCAAAGGTCAATATTTTCTTTTGTAGGAATTTTTCGTTTCTCCATAACGGAAACGATTCCACACGCATCGTGTTCCGCATTTTTGTAATCTCGAAATAAAGACGGTGTCCATGTGTTTGTTTTATTGAGCATCCGTCAATCCCCCCTCTTATGAAAGTTTGAATAATCTTACTATTTGAGGCGTGAGCAGCCTTGTATACAAAGATAGTAAGGATATAAAATAAAATTAAGCAGATAATTATGAATAATTATACTATTAATGAGGAATTTATGAAATAGAAAAAAGGAAAAAAGAAAGGTGTGCTTTCTTTTTTCCTTTTAATGGCGGGATTATTTATTGTTTGCTAAAGCAGCAAATGCTCTACCTACAGCTTCAATTGTATATTCAATATCTTCTTTTGTATGTTCTGTCGTTAAGAACCATGCCTCGTATTTAGAAGGTGCTAAGTTAATTCCTTCTTGCAGCATAAGCTTGAAGAATTTACCGAACATTTCTCCGTCTGTATCTTGTGCTGCATCGTAATCTTCAATTGTATTTGTTGTGAAGTATACAGTTAAAGCACCTTTTAGGCGGTTTAATGTAATATCGATATTATGTTTTTCAGCCTGCTCTAAAATTCCTTTTTCAAGCATTGCACCAAGTTCATCTAATTTTTCATAAAGCCCTTCTTGTTGAAGAACTTCTAGACAAGCAATACCAGATGCCATAGAAGCAGGATTTCCTGCCATTGTACCAGCTTGATATGCAGGTCCAAGAGGGGCAACTTGTTCCATAATTTCTTTCTTACCACCGTAAGCACCGATTGGAAGTCCGCCGCCAATAACTTTACCAAGCGCTGTTAAGTCTGGTGTTACGCCAAGTAAGTCTTGAGCACCACCGTACATGAAGCGGAAAGCAGTAATAACTTCATCATAAATTACTAGTGCACCAGCTTCGTGAACAAGTTCATTCACTTTCTCAAGGAAGCCAGGTTTTGGCTCTACAATACCGAAGTTTCCAACGATTGGTTCTACAAGAATAGCTGCTACTTCATGTCCCCATTTATCTAATGCTTCTTTTAAAGTTTCTACATTATTAAATGGAACGGTAATAACTTCTTGAGCGATACTTTGTGGTACACCCGCTGAGTCAGGAGTTCCTAGTGTAGAAGGGCCAGATCCAGCTGCTACAAGTACTAAATCAGAATGACCGTGGTAACAACCAGCGAATTTCATAATTTTTGTGCGGCCTGTGTAAGCGCGAGCGACACGAATTGTTGTCATTACAGCTTCAGTACCAGAGTTTACGAAGCGGACTTTATCTAATGCAGGCATTGCTTCTTTTAACATTTTTGCAAATTTTACTTCTAGCGCTGTTGGAGTTCCGTAAAGTACACCATTTTCAGCAGCTGTTGTAATTGCTTTTGTAATGTGCGGGTGAGCATGTCCAGTAATAATAGGACCGTATGCTGCTAAATAATCGATATATTTATTTCCGTCTACATCCCAGAAATAAGCACCTTTTCCACGTTCCATAGCAACAGGAGCGCCGCCACCAACTGCTTTAAAAGAACGAGAAGGACTATTAACACCGCCAACGATATGTTCTAAAGCTTCTTTATGTAATGCTTCTGATTTTGTGAATTTCACTACCATTCATCTCCTTACAAAAATCTATGTATTATTCTAACATGTTTTTCGAAAAGACGTATTGTTTGTGATAGAGAAGGCAGTTGGGTAAACTATTCGTTGTGACATTTAGGAAGGGGGTCCGGTTATGAAATCGGTAATTGAGGTACAAGGGTTACGTAAAGAATTTACAGCCTATTCAAGTCGTCCAGGTTTAAAGGGTGCATTTCGCGATTTATTAAATCGTAATTATAAAATAGTACCAGCAGTAAATGATGTATCTTTTACTGTGAAACAAGGTGAAATGGTTGGATATATCGGTGAGAATGGTGCTGGTAAATCAACGACAATTAAAATGCTTACGGGGATTTTGACTCCGACATCAGGAGACATTTTAGTAAACGGGATGAACCCGCATAAGCAGAGGGAAGAATTTGTAAGAACGATTGGTGTTGTTTTCGGACAACGCTCACAGCTTTGGTGGGATATTGCGGTACAAGAATCGTTTCGTTTATTAAAAAAAGTGTACGGTGTATCAGACGCTCAGTATAAAGAACATATGGAGCACGTGATCGAAACGTTAGATATTGGTCCTTTATTAGATAAGCCAGTTCGAAAGCTATCTTTAGGTCAAAGAATGCGTTGTGAATTAGCGGCAGCATTAATTCATAATCCGCCGTTATTATTTTTAGATGAACCAACAATTGGGTTAGATGTACTTGTGAAATTGAAAATACGTGAATTTTTAAAAGAAATGAATGAACGTTATAAAACAACGATTTTATTAACAACTCATGATATTACTGATATTGAAGCTTTATGTGAGCGCGTTATCATGCTGGATGAAGGCAATATTATGTATGACGGTTCTTTAAATAATCTTCGTACGCAGTGGGGAGCAGAGAAAGAAATACATTTTCAGTTTGTCGCACCAGTTTCTTATCAGGATTTATCAATGGTTATGCCAGATAGTCATGTCGTTTGGTCGAAAGCGAAAGAGGAAAACGCGTGGATTGCCAAAATACCGAATGAAGAAGTTATTATTTCAATGCTTATTTCTAAAGTAGTACAAGCCTTTCAAATTAAAGATTTAAAAATTAACGAAGTGTCTACAGAGGAAATTATTCGTAACATTTATGAGGAAGGTATTAAACATGGGTAAGTACATTGAAATGATTCGAATTCGCTTTTTAATGATGCTTGCGTATCGTACAAACTACTATAGCGGGATTTTAATTTATACAATTAATATCGGCGCATATTATTTTTTGTGGCAAGCAATTTATAGCGGAAAAGAGAATATTGAAAGTTTATCTATTTCGCAAATGACTACGTATATCGCAATTGCGTGGATGGCACGTGCTTTTTATTTTAATAATATAGACAGGGAAATTGCGATGGAGATTCAAGAAGGACGTGTAGCGGTAGAACTGATACGTCCATATAACTATTTAGGGATGAAAGTGATGCAAGGTCTTGGTGAAGGAATATTTCGCTTTGCCTTCTTTTCAATTCCGGGTATGGTCATCGTTACCTTATTATTTTCATTGCAAATTACAACGAACTTTCAAACGTGGTTATATTTCTTCTTATCTTTAATATTTAGTTTTATTATTAATACACAAATTAATTTAATGACGGGAATGCTCACATTCTTCTTATTTAATAATAGCGGAATTATGTATGCAAAACGTGTTGTTATTGATTTGTTTTCAGGTCTATTATTACCAATTAGTTTTTATCCGTTATGGGCCCAAAAGGCAATGATGTTTTTACCGTTTCAGGCTATTAGTTATATTCCGAGTATGATTTTCTCAGAAGGTATACAAGGAAGTAAATTGTATGAGGCATTATTATTCCAAGTAATTTGGGCCATTGTACTTATTATTCCGATTGTACTCATGTGGAGAACGGCGAGAAAACGTCTAATTGTACAAGGGGGATGATGAGATGATATATATAAAACTATTTTTGCAATATGCAAGTCAATATATAAAAACAAAATTGGAGTATCGGGGCGATTTTATCGTTGGGTTACTTTCTGATTTATCACTACAGGCTGTTAATTTAATCTTTATTCTTGTTGTGTTTGGACATACGCAAGCATTAAAAGGTTGGAGTAGAGAAGAAGTCATCTTTATTTATGGTTTCTTTTTAGTGCCGTTTGCCATTTTCTCAGCTTTCTTTAACATATGGGACTTTAATGATCGTTACATTATTAAAGGAGAAATGGATCGCATATTAACGAGACCGATTCATAGTTTATTTCAAATTATTTTAGAAAGAATGGAGCTTGAATCTTTAATTGGAGCGATTACGGGAATGATTGTAATGGGCTACGCAGCAGTGGAGTTGCAATTATCTTTTTACTGGTACGATATCTTCTTATTCTTGTTGATGGTAGGAGGGGGCGCACTTGTATACGGAGGGATATTTGTTACGCTTGCAAGTCTTGGTTTTTGGTCGGACGCGAAAAGTTCGATTATGCCGCTAATGTATAACATAGGGAATTATGGCCGCTATCCTGTTAATATTTATAACCGTGTGATTCGCTTCATTTTAACGTTTGTCCTACCATTTGCGTTTGTCGGAGTGTATCCAGCAGCGTACTTTTTAAGAAAAACAGAGTGGAATAGCTATGCATTTGCAACACCGCTCGTTGGTGTTATCTGTTTTACGATTGCAATTACTCTTTGGAATCAAGGGGTAAAAAGGTACCGTGGTGCAGGGAATTAATTATAAAAGCTTGTTTGTTTCTAAGGGATAAATCTAATGGCTGTCTCATACATATAAAATGAGGTGGAGGACATGTTATGGGGATTTATTCTATTAATTGCAGCAATTGCTATTTTGAGGAGTGTCCAATTATTATGGAGTTCCTATTCGGATTCAACGCGTTTTTTTTCGCTGTATAATTTAGCTACATTATTTTTGATTTATACAACAGTATTGATTGCATTTGGATTAAGTTACGTTGTATTAGAGGAAATGGGTTTTGCAGTTTTGAAAGAGGATGGAGAAAGCTTAAACGCTCACTCTTTTCAACTGGTTGAAATTTGTTTATATTTTAGCGCAGTTACTTTATTGTCTGTTGGATATGGTGACATATCTCCGATTGGAATTGGGCGATGGATTGCGATTGGAGAAGCGCTAATTGGATATACATTACCGTTTGCTTTCGTAATGAGGTCTGTAACAGACAATGAAAAATAAGGAAGCATTTGTTATAGTAAAAGAAAAGAGTAGGAGTGATAACAATGATCACAGTAGGAGAAATGGCTCCAGAATTTACATTAGAGGGAAGTAACGGGGAACAAGTTCGCTTGGCTGATTTTCGTGGTAAAAATGTAGTTCTATATTTTTATCCGAAAGATATGACTCCAGGGTGTACAACTGAAGCATGTGATTTTCGAGATGCATATGGATTATTTCAAGAGAAGGACACAGTTATTCTTGGTGTAAGCCCTGATTCAGCGAACAGACATCTGAAGTTCATTGAGAAGCATGAACTTCCATTTGTACTTTTAGTAGATGAAGATCATAAGGTAGCGGAATTGTATGATGTTTGGAAGTTGAAAAAGAACTTTGGGAAAGAGTACATGGGAATTGAGCGCTCTACATTCCTTATTAATAGAGACGGTGAGCTTGTAAAAGAGTGGCGTAAAGTGAAAGTGAAGGGACATATTGAAGATGTTCTTTCTTATATAAAGTAAATCCATTGTGGAGATAAAATATATAGAAGTAAGGCGAGTGTCTATACATATTTTATTGTCTTACATAAAGTGAAGTGTAGGGCATACCTCCTCAGATGATAGTATTCCAAGTGCGATTATGTCGCACTTTTTTTCTATTGTAAATGCATAAAAAATAGGGAAAGATACATAAGAATAAGGCTATATACAAAAATAAACCACATACTTATAGTAGAAATATTGACGATTTATAAGAAAAGGAGTACACTCTTTATAAGAATTATAAAATAATAATCCGTATAGAATCGGGGTGCATGACGGTGGTCAAAGAAGAATTAAAAGAAGCGCTAGAAATGCTGAAAAATACGG
>NZ_JARVHE010000001.1:4567500-4780000 GCF_040459875.1 Bacillus cereus group sp. MG16 | reverse complement strand
CGACCCGCACGAAAGGTGTAACGATTTGGGCACTGTCTCAACCAGAGACTCGGTGAAATTATAGTACCTGTGAAGATGCAGGTTACCCGCGACAGGACGGAAAGACCCCGTGGAGCTTTACTGTAGCCTGATATTGAATTTTGGTACAGTTTGTACAGGATAGGCGGGAGCCTTTGAAACCGGAGCGCTAGCTTCGGTGGAGGCGCTGGTGGGATACCGCCCTGACTGTATTGAAATTCTAACCTACGGGTCTTATCGACCCGGGAGACAGTGTCAGGTGGGCAGTTTGACTGGGGCGGTCGCCTCCTAAAGTGTAACGGAGGCGCCCAAAGGTTCCCTCAGAATGGTTGGAAATCATTCGTAGAGTGCAAAGGCATAAGGGAGCTTGACTGCGAGACCTACAAGTCGAGCAGGGACGAAAGTCGGGCTTAGTGATCCGGTGGTTCCGCATGGAAGGGCCATCGCTCAACGGATAAAAGCTACCCCGGGGATAACAGGCTTATCTCCCCCAAGAGTCCACATCGACGGGGAGGTTTGGCACCTCGATGTCGGCTCATCGCATCCTGGGGCTGTAGTCGGTCCCAAGGGTTGGGCTGTTCGCCCATTAAAGCGGTACGCGAGCTGGGTTCAGAACGTCGTGAGACAGTTCGGTCCCTATCCGTCGTGGGCGTAGGAAATTTGAGAGGAGCTGTCCTTAGTACGAGAGGACCGGGATGGACGCACCGCTGGTGTACCAGTTGTTCTGCCAAGGGCATAGCTGGGTAGCTATGTGCGGAAGGGATAAGTGCTGAAAGCATCTAAGCATGAAGCCCCCCTCAAGATGAGATTTCCCATAGCGTAAGCTAGTAAGATCCCTGAAAGATGATCAGGTTGATAGGTTCGAGGTGGAAGCATGGTGACATGTGGAGCTGACGAATACTAATAGATCGAGGACTTAACCATATAATATGTAGCAATGTTATCTAGTTTTGAGAGAACATAAAAAACTTGTTGACTTTTAAAGAAAATAAGTTATAATAATGATTGTCTCAAAAGAATAATGTCTGGTAATGATGGCAGAGAGGTCACACCCGTTCCCATACCGAACACGGAAGTTAAGCTCTCTAGCGCCGATGGTAGTTGGGACCTTGTCCCTGTGAGAGTAGGACGTTGCCAGGCAATATTATTCCGCAGTAGCTCAGCGGTAGAGCTATCGGCTGTTAACCGATCGGTCGTAGGTTCGATTCCTACCTGCGGAGCCATTGGAGAGCTGTCCGAGTTGGCCGAAGGAGCACGATTGGAAATCGTGTATACGTCACAAGCGTATCAAGGGTTCGAATCCCTTGCTCTCCGCCATAGGATTTATAATATTTGGCCCGTTGGTCAAGTGGTTAAGACACCGCCCTTTCACGGCGGTAACACGGGTTCGAATCCCGTACGGGTCACCACTTTTGGAGGATTAGCTCAGCTGGGAGAGCACCTGCCTTACAAGCAGGGGGTCGGCGGTTCGATCCCGTCATCCTCCACCATATAAACTATATGAATAATATTATCGCGGGGTGGAGCAGCACGGTAGCTCGTCGGGCTCATAACCCGAAGGTCGCAGGTTCAAATCCTGTCCCCGCAACCAAATGGTCCCGTGGTGTAGTGGTTAACATGCCTGCCTGTCACGCAGGAGATCGCCGGTTCGACCCCGGTCGGGACCGCCATTTTAATAAGGCTCGGTAGCTCAGTCGGTAGAGCAGAGGACTGAAAATCCTCGTGTCGGCGGTTCGATTCCGTCCCGAGCCACCATTTACTTTAATAAAATACGCCGGCTTAGCTCAATTGGTAGAGCAACTGACTTGTAATCAGTAGGTTGGGGGTTCAAGTCCTCTAGCCGGCACCATGTAAGTTTCGGAGGGGTAGCGAAGTGGCTAAACGCGGCGGACTGTAAATCCGCTCCTTCGGGTTCGGCAGTTCGAATCTGCCCCCCTCCACCATTTACATAGGGGCATAGTTTAAAGGTAGAACTGAGGTCTCCAAAACCTCCAGTGTGGGTTCGATTCCTACTGCCCCTGCCAAATATATTTACACAACATGGCGGTTGTGGCGAAGTGGTTAACGCACCGGATTGTGGCTCCGGCATTCGTGGGTTCGATTCCCATCAGTCGCCCCATTTTTATTTTAAAAATTATAAATAATCTAATGGATACTTACATATAATTAAGTAAGAATTCGATGGGCTATAGCCAAGCGGTAAGGCAACGGACTTTGACTCCGTCATGCGCTGGTTCGAATCCAGCTAGCCCAGCCATTTTGCGGAAGTAGTTCAGTGGTAGAATACAACCTTGCCAAGGTTGGGGTCGCGGGTTCGAATCCCGTCTTCCGCTCCAGTAAAATTTTATATGGCGGCATAGCCAAGTGGTAAGGCAGAGGTCTGCAAAACCTTTATCACCGGTTCAAATCCGGTTGCCGCCTTTTCTTTTGTGCCGATGTGGCGGAATTGGCAGACGCGCACGACTCAAAATCGTGTTCCTTCGGGAGTGTCGGTTCGACCCCGACCATCGGTATCACGAACGGCGTTATAAAAAGACTCTACACCAAATGTGTAGAGTCTTTTTATATTTTCATCACACTACAAAATAAGCATAAATAGTGTGTTGGTGAAATGGTAGAATTTTTTTGCTAAATTATGTTATGTGCTTCTAAAATTCGTAATAAACGTAGGAATTCATGTATAATATAACTTGTCGAAAGAACAAAATGATAGTGATTTATATTATGTCTGTAATATGAATCAAAAATGAACTTTTTATATTTCTTTTAAAAATGTGTTGAACACACATGATATTTCATATTAATATTTTTATGTAGATTTAAAACGGGAAAGAGAGTGGAAAGTATGGGTCGTAAATGGAATAATATTAAAGATAAAAAAGCATCAAAAGATGCAAATACTAGCCGTATATACGCGAAATTTGGACGTGAAATTTATGTAGCGGCAAAACAAGGCGAGCCAGATCCGGAATCAAACCAAGCGCTTAGAGTTGTATTAGAACGTGCGAAAACATACAATGTTCCAAGAACAATTATCGATCGTGCAGTTGAAAAAGCAAAAGGTGGTTCAGAAGAAAATTATGACGAGCTTCGTTATGAAGGATTCGGACCAAATGGAGCTATGGTAATTGTAGATACACTTACAAACAACGTAAACCGTACTGCAGCAGATGTACGAGCTGCATTTAGCAAAAACGGTGGTAACATGGGTGTGAACGGTTCTGTAGCTTACATGTTTGATGCAACAGCTGTTATCGGCCTTGAAGGGAAAACATCAGATGAAGTTCTTGAGATTTTAATGGAAGCAGATGTAGATGCACGTGACATTCTTGAAGAAGAAGATGCTGTTATCGTGTATGCTGAACCAGATCAATTCCATGCAGTACAATCTGCTCTTAAAGATGCGGGTGTTGAAGAATTTACAGTTGCCGAATTAACAATGCTTGCACAAAACGATGTAACACTTCCTGAAGATGCACAAGCACAATTTGAAAAAATGGTTGATGCATTAGAAGATTTAGAAGATGTACAACAAGTTTATCACAACGTAGACTTAGGAGAATAATACGATAAAAGCCCCTGTTCGTTTAACGAATAGGGGCTTTTTTAATAAAGGTATTTTATTGTAAACAGGGAATATGCTTATAGGGATATATGAAATATTCATTATTGCTAGGAGGCTTAACATGGAACAAAAAACACCAAAACATATCGTTGCTGTAGCAGGCTATTTAACAAATGAAAAAGATGAAGTGTTATTAGCAAAGGTACACTGGCGAGCTGATACGTGGGAGTTACCAGGAGGACAGGTAGAAGAAGGGGAAGCACTCGATCAAGCTGTTTGTAGGGAAATGCTTGAGGAGACGGGTTTAACTGTGAAGCCGCTTGGAGTTACAGGAGTTTATTATAATGCTTCCATGAACATTTTAGCTGTCGTTTTTAAAGTAGCATATGTAAGCGGTGAAATAAAAATTCAACATGAAGAAATACAAGAGGCTAAATTTATTGCTTTAAATGAAGAGAACATAGATGAGTATATAACGCGTCCTCATATGAAATCCAGAACGATTGATGCGATGAGCGCAACCCATTTCATTCCGTATGAAACGTGGGAAGTGCAGCCGTATAACTTAATAGGAAGATTGTAAAGAAAAGAGTAGCCGATTTGAGATACAGTCAAATCACTACTCTTTTTTGTATACTGTTTAAGAAAAAGGTCAAAATAATAATAGCGTTAGTATTGAATTAAAGAACGTTTGTTCTGTATAATATATGATATATTATGTACATTTAGATTACTAGATACCCAAAAGTATATATATTGGTAGATGATATAATGAAAATAGGGTGCTTTAATAGAGAAAGTATAATAGCCTTAAGATCTAATCTGCTATTGATTTAGCATAATCTATATTCAATATTTCAGATGAATAGTAGATAAAAAAGGACTGTGATACAATACTTTTTTATCCCGCTATTTGCCGGGCAGCCAGATTGGTGGGGGTCTGATGAAAGTTTCAATTTATACCTTACAATGATGTAAGGTACGTGTAAGAGAAATCGATGGGATGTTTTTTTACAACAAGGTATTCTTAAAGTAAGAGTTATACGCTATGTGGAAAAGAGGTGTTCAAGATGAAAGAACGAGTATTATCTAGGGGGAACTATCATCAAAAAGTTGCATTAAATCCAATGACTAAATTCTTTTATAAAGCCATTATTTTATTATTATTGTTAAGTTGTACGTTATTATTCATTGGAAATGTAATGATTGAGAAAAGTGATATTAGTAAATTACATGTACCGGCTAAGTTAGAGGTACCAGAATCATTGACACATGCATTTATTGCGACAGAAGATAAAAGGTTTTATCATCATAACGGTTTAGATTATATAGCGATTGTTAGAGCGTCTGTTGAAAATATAAAAGCTGGTGGTGTTGTGCAAGGTGGAAGTACAATTACACAACAGTTATCTAAAAATGCTTTTTTAACGAATGAACGTACATTTTCTCGTAAGTGGAAAGAGATTTTCTATACGAAAAAAATTGAACGTACATTTACGAAGGATGAAATTTTAAAATTGTATGTAAGCAATATTTATTACGGAGAAGGAGCATGGGGAATTGAAAAAGCAGCAAACCTATACTTCGGTAAAAAGGTAAGCCAATTAACGTTGGCTGAAAGTGCAATGATGGCTGCTGTAGTAAAGGCACCTGCTTATTACTCACCTGCACAAAATTATGATAAGGCCGTAGAGAGACGAAATGTCGTTTTGAGATTGATGGAGAAAGAAGGCTATATCAATCATGATGAGTATGTGCAAGCAGTTAGTGAGAAGTTAGTAATTCGGCATGATATAAAAACAGAGCAGTCAATGTTAAATAGTGCTCGTGAAAAAGCAGTAAGCTAAAGGAAGTTCCTACATAGGAGCTTCTTTTTTTGAATAAATTGTGACAAATTGTGACACAATATCGTCACAATTATTGTGTTTTTGTAATTTATGTGAGCGTGTTCATTGCGTGATGTATATAAGTGTTGATATTATGTGTATTGTGTACAATGCTGTATACAGAATATGAATTTAAAGAGGAATGTATATGAAATCAAATAAACTCATGGCCCTTGGTATAGTTTTTTCTATTGCAGTATTGATTGTAATCGGAACAATTGCGTATAGCATTATAAATGACAAAAAGGATAAAGGGAATGAGATGTTTGCTTATTCCACACAACAATCTTTAGGGAAAGATGATGCCCCAGTTAAGGTAGTTGAATTTGGAGACTTCAAATGTCCTGCTTGTCGTACTTGGGATGTAACAGTATTACCACGATTAAAAGAAGAGTATATCGATAAAGGAAAAGTGCAGTTATACTTTATTAATTTCCCATTTATCGGAAAAGACTCTGATTTAGGTGCAGCAGCTGGTGAAGCAATTTATAAACAAGATAAAGATTCATTCTGGACTTTCTATGATGAGATTTATCAAAGTCAAAAGAAAGATACGGAAGAATGGATTACAGAAGAATTGCTTCTTAATATTGTGAAAGAGAAGCTTCCGAAAGTTGATGTAGCGCAATTTAAGAAAGATTTACACAGTAAAGAAATAAAAGAAAAAGTACGTAAAGATTCAGATCGTGCTCAAAAATTAAAAGTTCAAGGTGCTCCTTCAGTATATGTAAACGGGAATCTTGCAAATCCTGATTTCGATAGTATGAAGAAGGCGATTGATAAAGAATTGAAAAAGTGATGAGTATCTCATCACTTTTTCGACTTTTTTCGATAAAATTCTTGCTTCCGCTTTTTGTACATGCTATACTACTTTACATAAGTTATTCTAATATCTTATATGTATTTCATATTTGCGGGTGTAGTTTAGTGGTAAAACAAGAGCCTTCCAAGCTCTGGTCGAGAGTTCGATTCTCTTCACCCGCTCCAAATTTTATTAAATGTTTTTCTATAAATTGTGATCAACGCAGTGTTTCGTTTCCGAGATAAACGAGGCATTGCGTTTTTTAATGTTTGGAAAACGTAATTGTATGCGAAAATAGAAGTAAAGAATAGTATTCCGAAAGTGAATTGCTAACTAATAGATCGTTACATAAAGGATGGATTCATCTGAGGAGGCGATTAGGAATGGATTTTGAACAATTAAAGCAAGATGTCATTGCGTATAGTAAAACGATTGGTATAGATAAAATAGGCTTTGCTAGTGCTTCACCATTTGAAGAATTAAAGCAGCGGTTAATCCAGCAGCAACAATTAAATTATCAATCTGGATTTGAAGAGCCTGATATAGAAAAGAGAACGAACCCACAGCTTCTATTACCTGGTGCAAAATCAATTATTGCGATTGCATTAGCGTATCCTTCAAAATTAAAAAATGCACCATTAAGTAAGCGTGGAGAACGCCGTGGGATTTTTTGTCGTGCTTCTTGGGGACAAGATTATCATCTAGTTTTACGAGATCGTTTGCAGAAATTAGAAGCATATTTAATCGAAAAACTTCCCGATATAGAAGTTAAGTCAATGGTTGATACGGGTGAATTAAGTGATCGAGCTGTTTCAGAGCGTGCTGGTATTGGATGGAGCGGTAAGAACTGCTCTATTATTACACCTGAATTTGGTTCGTATGTATATTTAGGAGAAATGATTACAAACGTTCCATTCCCACCAGATCAGCCGATAGAAGATCAATGCGGGAGCTGTACAAAGTGTATTGATATTTGTCCTACAGGTGCTTTAATACAAGGAGGACAGTTAGATTCGAAGAAGTGTATAGCATTTTTAACACAGACGAAAGGATTCTTACCAGAAGAGTATCGCGACAAAATAGGTAATCGTATTTATGGATGTGATACGTGTCAGACAGTTTGTCCGAAAAATAAAGGAATGGATTTTCATAATCACCCTGAGATGGAACCAGATCCTGAGTTAGTTAAACCGTTATTAACACCGCTTTTAACAATTAGCAATCGTGATTTTAAAGAGAAATATGGAATTATGTCTGGTTCATGGAGAGGTAAAAAACCGTTGCAACGAAATGCGATTTTGGCACTTGCACATTTTAAAGAAGCATCAGCAATTCCAGATTTAATAGGTGTTATGAAAGATGATCCAAGACCAGTGCTTCGCGGGACGGCAGCGTGGGCGCTTGGGAAAATTGGTGGAGACGGCGTGGGCGAAGCTATTGAAAAAGCGATGCAACGTGAGAAAGACGAAGAGGTTCTTCATGAAATGAATCGCGGACTTGAACTGTTAGCGCAGAAAAAAGAGTAGATAATATCTCCCTTTTTCATATTGTAATATGGGAGGGAGACGAAATGGTTGTAAAAATAAATATTGAAAAGCAAGTCCAACACTTTTTAGCATATATAACAGAGAAACGAACAAATGTAGATGGTATTGCTGAAGATTTATTACAAATAGCAAAGAGAAAGAAACAATTATTTCAAAAGCGTAATGCAGAGATAGTAAAAGCAACTGCGGATGTTTCTTTTATGAGGCAATTAAATAATAGCAATCATCAAGAAGTTGATTATCAAATACATTTTAAATATTTAATTAAGCATAAAGAATTATTTTATATTGAAGAGGAACAATTAAAACGAAGAGTTTGTTTAAATAATAGCCGGATAATAGGTGATTATGCTATTGAAGTGCCAGAAGCAGTTGGAATGAGTGAGACATTAGAAAGGGAAGTTACAAAAGAGAAGTACGGTTCCTATCAGTACAACCGTTTAGAGGCAGTTAAATATGCAGAGCGTTGGTGGGATGATCGAAACCCTGCATATCGTAATTTCCCTGATAATTGTACGAATTTTATTTCTCAATGTCTTCATACTGGAGAAGTACCAATGAATGGATATCCTAATATTCGTAAAGGATGGTGGCAAAGGGAGAATCAGTGGAGTTGGAGCTGGGCTGTTGCACACTCTTTTTATTGGTATTTGTCAGGTGCTACATCAGGACTTCGAGCTGAAGCTGTAGAAAGGCCAGAGGACCTTATTCTTGGTGATGTCATCGCTTATGATTTCGAGGATGATGGTAGGTGGAATCATACGACGATTGTAGTAGCAAAAGACGCAGATGGTATGCCACTTGTAAATGCACATTCAGCGAATAGCCGTCGGCGTTATTGGAACTATGAAGATTCTAGTAAATATACACCACAAATGAAATATAAATTCTTTCATATTATTAATGGGTAGAGATTTTTCGCTCAAGTGGTATAATACGTAGTAGACAAAAAACAGAGGTGAATATCGCGTGGGAGTACATGTTGTTTTATATCAACCAGAAATTCCAGCAAATACAGGAAATATTGCTCGTACTTGTGCAGCAACTGGAACAGAATTACATTTGATTAGACCGCTTGGATTTTCAACGGATGATAAAATGTTAAAGCGTGCAGGATTAGATTATTGGCAGCACGTGAAAATTACGTATTATGATTCAATTGAAGAGTTTTATGAGAAAAATAAAGACGGTGAGTTCTTCTATTTAACAAAGTATGGCGAGAAAGCTCATACAGCGTTTGATTATAGTAAACGTGAGAAGGATTACTACTTTGTATTTGGAAGAGAAACGAACGGTTTACCAGCTAATGTAATCGAAGAAAATTTCGATCATTGTTTACGTATTCCAATGACTGATAAAGTGCGTTCATTAAATTTATCAAATACAGCAGCTATTTTAATTTATGAAGCGTTCCGTCAACAAAATTATCCAGGATTAGATTTAGAAATTGTTTATTAAAAGTCGCCATATGGCGGCTTTTTTTCTAAAAATAAAAGTAAATATGGAATCATACATTTAAAAAAGGGTACATAGTCATATAGAATGGTGATATATGAATAAAAATAGATTAGACGGGTTGAGATAAATATGAAGGAACAATATCGTAATCAAAATACCTTTTTAAGTATGATAGATATGGATTTAATAAGAAGAGGATTATTACATGCTATTCAAGATTTAGTATTTATTGTGAAAGTTATGGATGATGAAACCTTTACATATATTTATGTAAATAAGATAGGTATGGATTATGCAAAGCTAAGCGAAGAATGTTATGGAAAAACGTTTTCTGAAGTATTGCCGAAAGATACAGCGGAAATATTGCAAGTGCAATATGCAAAAGTAGCGAGCGAAGCAAAAGCACATACCTTTTGTGATGTAGTTAGTTTACCAACTGGTAATTTACATTATGAATCTTCACTTAATCCTGTATTTGATGAAGAAGGGGTATGTCAGTTTATTATTTGTATTACGAGGGATATTACAGCTCAAATTGAGGAGAAGATTGAAATAGAGGAAAAACAAATGTTATTTAAGTCATTACTAGAATATAATAATGACTCCATTATATCTATAGATTCTATAGGTAGAATTACATACGCGAATCCAGCAACGTATGAAATATTTGGATATCGATATGAAGAATTAAATAATAAATTTATCTTTGAATTTATTAATAAAGAATATGAAAAAGATTTTCAAATTATATTTAAAGGATCCATGCAAGGAAAAGCGAAGCAAATTGTTTCAAAGAAGTATGTTCATAAAGAAGGGTACGAGCTATATATTTCTCTGAGGACGATTCCGATTATTGTAAATGGTGAAATTGTTGGAGTATATATTGTTACGAGAGATGTTACAAGGCAAGTATTAAATGAGATGAGAACGGAATATTTAGCTTACTATGACCAGTTAACAGGATTAATGAATAGAATTTCATGTGCAAATAAGTTAAATACTTTGTTGAATGATAATACAGAATTTGCGCTTGTTTTTATAGATTTAGATGAATTTCATCTTATTAATGATACTTTTGGCCATAAAGAAGGAGATAAAGTATTACAAAAAGTTACAGAATGTTTAAGCAGTTTTGAAATAGCTGGTGTGCACTTATTTAGAGAACACGATGATCAATTTGTTATGTTAATAGAAAATATAACGAAAGAACGTGTAGAGGGAGTTTCCAAAAACATACTGAAAAGGATTAGTGAACATTTTGTAATCGAAGAAGAGGACGTGTATTTAAGTGCTTCAATCGGAATTGTAATGGCTCCAACAGATGGAGAAGATGAAAAGATATTATTCCAAAGAGTTGATGCTGCTTTGGAAAAAGCAAAAGAAAAAGGAAAAGGGCATTATCATTTTTATTGCAGTGGATTAGATTGTGAGCGTGAACAAAGATTTATAATAGAAAACCAATTACATCGTGCTATAGAAAAAAATGAATTCTTCTTATATTATCAGCCGCAAATGAATATTGAAACGAAAAAAATAGCTAGTATGGAGGCTTTAATAAGGTGGGAGAATAAAGAATTAGGATTTGTCTCTCCCAATCAATTTATTCCGCTAGCAGAAAGAACAGGATTTATTATTAAGCTTGATGAATGGGTAGTAAATGAAGTGTGTCGACAAATACGCGAATGGTTAAATAAAGGATATGAAGTTGTCCCAATTGCAGTTAATATTTCAGCCAGGCATTTTCGCTCTATTACATTAATAGAGATGATTACACGAGCTTTACATAAGTACAATGTACCAGCTCATTTATTAGCGATAGAGGTTACAGAAGGAGCCCTTATACATAAAGATATATCGAAAAGAGTATTGCTACAATTAAAAGAACAAAATTTAAAGATTCATTTAGATGATTTTGGTACAGGGTATTCATCTTTAAGTTATTTAAAAACGTATCCAATTGATACTTTGAAAATTGATCGTTCTTTTATGGAAGGTATACATGTAGATGAACGCGATACGAATATTACGGCTGCAATTATTCATCTAGCTCATACGTTGGAATTGAATGTAATTGCAGAAGGGGTAGAAAAAGCGGAACAAATACAATTTTTGAAGGAAAAGAATGTGAAGTTTGTACAAGGTTATTATTATAGCCGACCTTTATCAAAATATGATGTGGAAAATGTGTATTATAAATAATTGATAAAAAAAGTGATGTGCTAAGAAGCACATCACTTTTTATGTGTACCGGGTTTATCATTGTAACCAGATGTAAAAATAGCTGTAAGAAATGTGAGTGATACACCTAAAATTAATAATAATTTCATACTAATATCCCTCCTATTTTTTCAGTTTACGAATCTGAAATATGAATCGAAATGTATGTAATGTTCTTGGAAGAAAAGAATTTATTTAAAGTGAATAGAGGTGTAAAAACTTTAATACCTATATTATACAGAATTTTCTTTGAATTTTGGAGAGAATTTTATAACACTACTGTATATTTCATTTTGATTTAAAGAATGTTTAAGGACATCCTAGCATACCTTTTATAATAATCCGATTGAACAAGGAGATGGGGGAGGAGCTATAATGGATATTCTAAAAAAAATTGAACAGCATCGAGAAGCAGAAGAACGCTTACAATGGGAAGGTACGTTTGCGGAGTATTTGGAGCTTGTGAAGGAAAGACCATGGGTGGCTCAAACAGCACACTCTCGCATTTACAATATGATAAAAGATGCTGGAATTGAAGAAGTTGATGGTAGAAGAAAGTATAACTTCTTTAGTAATCAGCTATTTGGGTTAGAGGATGCTTTAGAACGCCTTGTAGAGGAATATTTTCATCCGTCTGCAAAACGATTAGATGTTAGAAAACGTATTTTATTATTAATGGGTCCTGTTAGTGGAGGGAAATCAACATTAGTTACGATGTTGAAACGAGGATTAGAAACATATTCACGAACAGATCGAGGAGCAATTTTTGCAATTAAAGGGTGCCCAATGCATGAAGATCCACTTCATTTAATTCCGCATCATTTACGAGATGATTTCTTTGATGAGTATGGAGTAAGAATTGAAGGGAATTTATCACCACTCAACGTTATGCGCCTAGAGCAAGAATATGGTGGGAGAATTGAAGATGTAGTTGTGGAGCGTATTTTCTTCTCTGAAGATCGCCGAACTGGTATTGGTACATTTAGCCCTTCTGATCCTAAATCACAAGATATTGCAGATTTAACAGGTAGCTTGGACTTTTCTACAATTGCAGAATATGGTTCAGAATCAGATCCACGAGCGTATCGCTTCGATGGAGAATTGAATAAGGCAAACCGTGGGATGATGGAATTCCAAGAGATGTTAAAATGCGACGAGAAGTTCTTATGGCATTTATTATCGCTTACACAAGAAGGGAATTTTAAAGCGGGAAGATTTGCACTTATTTCAGCAGATGAATTAATTGTAGCGCATACGAATGAAACGGAGTATCGCTCTTTCATAGCAAATAAGAAAAATGAAGCATTACACTCAAGAATTATTGTAATGCCAGTTCCATATAATTTACGAGTGAGTGAAGAAGAACATATTTATGAAAAAATGATTCGTGAAAGTGACGTGTCCGATGTGCACATTGCACCGCATACACTTCGGGTTGCAGCAATGTTTACGATTTTAACTCGTTTAAAAGATCCGAAGCGTCCAGATATTGATTTAATTAAAAAGATGCGTTTGTATGATGGAGAAACGGTAGAAGGTTATAATGCGATTGATGTAGAGGAGTTGCAACGCGAATATCAAGATGAAGGTATGAAAGGTATTGATCCTCGTTACGTTATTAACCGCATTTCTTCTACAATTATTCGAAAAGAGGTACCATCTATTAATGCTCTAGATGTGCTTAGATCTTTAAAAGATGGATTGGATCAGCATCCATCGATTAGTAATGAAGACCGAGAGCGCTATATGAACTTCATTTCATTAGCAAGAAAAGAATATGATGAAATTGCTAAAAAAGAAGTACAAAAAGCGTTTGTTTATTCGTATGAAGAATCCGCTAAGACACTTATGGATAATTACTTAGACAACGTTGAGGCGTACTGCAATAAGTCGAAATTACGTGATCCGTTAACAGGTGAAGAAATGAGCCCAGATGAAAAGTTAATGCGCTCGATTGAGGAGCAAATTGGAATTTCAGAAAATGCTAAAAAAGCATTCCGGGAAGAAATATTAATTCGCATCTCTGCTTATGCACGTAAAGGAAAACGCTTCGACTATAATTCGCACGAACGTCTTCGTGAAGCGATTCAGAAGAAGCTATTTGCTGATTTAAAAGATATAGTGAAAATTACAACATCAACGAAAACACCAGACGAAAATCAGCTGAAGAAAATTAATGATGTTGTTGCACGTTTAATTGATGAGCACGGCTATAATTCTTCTTCAGCAAATGAATTATTACGCTATGTAGGTAGCCTGCTAAATCGATAGTTTGATAACAAAACGCTGTCTCTTGTATTTTGCGGGACAGCGTTTTATTATCCAGTCATATGTGTAAAGTGTCATACCTTGTCCAAATGTAATAAATTAAGATGCAATTTTATGAATTTATTGTCAATTATTTTTACAATATGCATATGATAGAGTAACCAACCATTCATACGAAAAAAGCCAACACAATACAATATGTTGCAAAGTGTAAATGTGTGCAACTATGCATTGTGTTTCTTTCTTATCAAAGGCTGAATGATTCTTTTCTAGTATGTGAGTGGCAAAATTTTGTTTAGGATGCTCGGAGTATTATATGAAAAACGTTATATATGTTTATGGGATGATTTTCGATGGGCAGTTACCTTTCATTCTAGCTGGTACAGTATAAAACAAAATTTCTAGCTTGCTGTTCATATAGGAAGACAATTACAGTAAGGAGGGAAAGAAATGGGTGAAGAAAACCAACCAAATTATACGATTTCACAGGAAAACTGGTCCCTCCATCGCAAAGGATATGACGACCAACAACGCCATCAAGAGAAAGTACAAGAGGCAATTAAGAATAATTTACCCGATCTTGTAACAGAAGAAAGCATTGTTATGTCTAATGGTAAGGATGTTGTAAAAATACCGATTCGTTCTTTAGATGAATATAAGATTAGGTACAATTATGATAAAAACAAACACGTTGGGCAAGGAAATGGTGACAGCAAAGTTGGTGATGTCGTTGCGAGAGATGGATCAGGTGGTCAAAAGCAAAAAGGACCAGGAAAAGGGCAAGGAGCAGGGGATGCGGCTGGAGAAGATTATTATGAAGCTGAAGTCTCTATTTTGGAATTAGAGCAAGCATTTTTCAAAGAATTAGAATTACCTAATTTAAAGAGAAAAGAAATGGATGAAAACAGGATTGAACATGTTGAATTTAATGATATTAGAAAAACGGGATTATGGGGCAACATCGATAAGAAAAGAACGATGATATCCGCATATAAACGAAATGCGATGCGTGGTAAAGCATCTTTCCATCCAATTCATCAAGAAGATTTAAAGTTCCGTACTTGGAATGAAGTATTAAAGCCAGATTCAAAAGCTGTTGTATTAGCGATGATGGATACGAGTGGATCGATGGGAATATGGGAGAAATATATGGCACGGAGCTTCTTTTTCTGGATGACGAGATTTCTACGCACAAAGTATGAAACAGTAGATATTGAATTTATTGCCCATCATACGGAGGCAAAAGTAGTTCCAGAGGAAGAGTTTTTCTCAAAAGGAGAAAGTGGTGGAACAATTTGTTCTTCTGTATACAAAAAAGCACTCGAGCTAATTGATAATAAATACTCACCAGACCGCTATAATATTTATCCATTCCATTTTTCAGACGGTGATAATTTAACATCAGATAATGCTAGATGTGTAAAACTTGTTGAAGAATTAATGAAGAAGTGTAATATGTTTGGATATGGGGAAGTGAATCAGTACAATCGCCACAGTACACTTATGTCTGCCTATAAAAATATTAAAGATGAAAACTTCAGATATTATATTTTAAAGCAAAAAGCAGATGTATTCCATGCGATGAAGAGCTTTTTTAGAGAAGAATCAGGAGAGAAAATGGCATAACCCCTTTTTGAGGGGTTATTTTTTTGTAAACTTTTTATTTTTTTAGTTGACAATGATAATGAAAATCATTATCATTTATTCGAGAAATGATTACATTTTGAATTATATATTTTGGAGGGGATGTAAAGTTGAAAAGAAAATAAATTAGACGTTAATAAGTGTTCATCTTTATGGGAGTAATATCTGTTTTGGAGATAATAACCGAAAATTTGTATGTTAAGAAATTACATTTTATATAACTTGGAGGAAAGTTTAAAGTGAAAAATAATAAAAGAAAATATATAAATGCAATGTTAATAGCGGCGACCTTGTCGTTGCCATTTGCTACCTATTCTACGCCGGCATTGGCAGCTGTAGTAAGTGAAGCAAATAAAGCAGGACATACTTTAAAGGATGGAACGTATGATGTTGTTTTAAAGGCATATAATGAAAAAACAAATGAAGAATCGCGAGCTACAACGTATATAAAAGAACCGAAAGTAACAATTGAGAACGGTAAAAAAATTGTAACAGCTACGCTAAATGATAGTGACTTCTTCCAATATCTTAAGGTAGAAAATAGTCGAAATCCTGGTACTGTACATGATGTGAAAGTACTTTCAGAAGATAAGAGGAAAAATGGAACAAAAGTGATTCAGTTCGAAATTGGAGAACTAGGAAAAAGATATAAAATGCAAATGCATATTTTTATTCCATCTATGGGATATGATGAAAAATATCAAGTGCAGTTTGAAGTAAATACAGTTCACTCAGAAAATAACAATATAGAAGAATCGAAAGAGAAAAAAGAAGAGCAACAACAAGTAAAAAATATAATATCTGATAATAAATTACAACAATATATTAATAAAAATGTTTTACAACGAACAGATATAAATGCGCCTATTACTGAGGAAGACGCCGCACAAATTAAAGAGTTAAAGGTGTACTTAGAAATGGGGATTGAAAGTTTAGAAGGTTTACAGCATATGGTAAACCTCGAAACGTTTGGACTACACGAGTCTAATGTAAAAGATATATCACCACTATCGAGTTTAAAAAAATTAAAAACATTAGGTTTATATATAAATCCAATCGAAAATATTGAACCTATTTCTCAACTAGAGAAACTGCAATTCTTATATTTACGAGATAACAAAATCAGTGATTTAACACCATTAAGCAAGTTGAAAAAAGTAAAAGTACTGGATTTGATTGGAAATGAAATTAAGGATATTAAGCCATTATTTTCAATGAATTCTGTAACTAAATTATATTTAAGTAATAATAAAATTAGTGATCTGACAGATATTGAGAAATTAGATGATTTACGCTTGTTATGGATAGGAAATAATTATATTGATAATTTGACAGAAATTAGTAAATTGAAGAATCTTGTTGAACTAGAAGTTGCAAATGCTGAAATCAGAGATTTAACACCATTAGCAAAAATGCAACAGTTACAATCACTTGATTTAGAGCAAAATTATATTTCTGATATTTCACCAATTAGTAAATTAAATAATTTATATGCTTTGAATTTAATAGCAAATGAAATTCGTGACATTAGACCAGTGAAAGAATTAGAGAAAAGGATTCCTATTAAACTTCAGCGACAAAAAATCTTTTTAAGTGATGGAGTAGTCAATGAAGATATAAAAATTCCTATATACGATTTAAATGGTGAAACACTTCAAAATATTAGATGGCAGGGCGAGGAAGGAACGCTTAATAACGGATCTGTTAAATGGAATAGTACAGGAGAAAAAGCATATGAATTTAATTTAGAAACAGATTCTGCTGAAAGCCAAATACGATTTAATGGAACAGTATACCAAAACATTGTTGAAAAACATGAAGATATAAATATTATTCAAGATAAAAATTTACAAAAATTTATTAATAAAAATGGTTTAGGAAGAACAAACTTAGAATCATCTATAACGAAAAAAGATCTAGAACAAATTAAATCGTTAAAAATAGTTGATGGGAAAAATCAAGGCATTACCGATATTTCTGGTCTAGAATATATGACGAACATAGAAGAGTTGGTTTTAGATAATGTTGAGCTGAAAAATGTAGACTTTATCTCGAATTTGAGAAACTTGAAGGCTGTGAAATTAACTTCAAATCAAATTGAAAATATTGAACCACTTTCAAAATTAGATAAGCTTGAAAAAATAGATATAAGTGGAAATGATGTGACGGATATTAAACCGTTGTTTGCATTAAGTGCGTTGAAAAATTTAAATGTATCTAATAATAAACTTACTGATACGTCACTACAAGAAATACATCAGTTGAAGAAATTAGATGTATTAAAATTAAATCATAATGAGATTAGCAATGTAGAAGCGATCAGTGAAATAAGTATGTTGAACGAAATTGAATTGGTAGGGAATAAAGTAGTGGATATAACTCCATTAAGTAAATTGAAAAATTTACAGTGGTTAGATTTATCCGATAATAAAATTCAAGATATTTCTATTTTTGCTTCTATGCTAGATTTACTTAGCTTAAAGTTACCTGGTAATGAAATTCGTGATATTAGGCCGATTATACAATTATCTCAGTGGAGTACAATGGATATTAGAAGACAGAAAATTACTTTAGAGGATGTGCAAGTGAACGAAGCTGTGAAGATCCCAGTTCATGATGTAGAAGGAGTACCGCTTGAAGATATTACACTGAAAAGTGAAGGTGGAACTATTAATGAAGAGGAAGGTACGATCACTTGGAGTACACCAGGAGAGAAAAAATATGAGTTTACGTTTGATGGACATGATTATTTTGAATTAGGTATTTGGTTTAGTGGAGAAGTAAGACAAAACGTCGTGGAGAAACTTGAGTCAAAAGTAGATGAAGAAACAACTAAGCCAGTAGTAGAAGAAAAACCAAAAGAAGAACCAGCTAAACCAGTGGTAGAAGAAAAACCAAAAGAAGAACCAGCTAAACCAGTGGTAGAAGAAAAACCAAAAGAAGAACCAGCTAAACCAGTGGTAGAAGAAAAACCAAAAGAAGAAACAACTAAGCCAGTAGTAGAAGAAAAACCAAAAGAAGAACCGGCTAAACCAGTAGTAGAAGAAAAACCAAAAGAAGAACCAACTAAACCAGTGGTAGAAGAAAAACCAAAAGAAGAACCAGCTAAACCAGTAGTAGAAGAAAAACCAAAAGAAGAACCAGCTAAACCAGTAGTAGAAGAAAAACCAAAAGAAGAACCGACTAAGCCAGCAGTAGAAGAAAAACCAAAAGAAGAACCGACTAAGCCAGCAGTAGAAGAAAAACCAAAAGAAGAACCAGCTAAACCAGTAGCAAAAGAACAACAAAAAGAAAGCAACAAGCCAGCGAAAGAAAATGAATCCAATAAACAAATGAATAATAAAAAAGAAGAGAGTAAAAACACTTTAGCTGCAACAGGTGGGCAAGAGAGCAATGTATCTTTACTTTCTGGACTAGCATTCGTTTTATCTGCACTTAGTATGTTTGTATTTAGAAAAAAATTATTTAAGAAGTAAATAATATATTGTATTGTGTATTAAACAATAAGATTTTATGAATTTTTAAGAAGACATTATCATGGCGATTTTGATTTGAAACTTGCTTATGATAGTGTCTTTTTTTATAAAGGAGGAAATTAGTAGGAAATAAAGAATGTATGGGGGGGGGAGGGATGGTTATGTATGTTAGTTCTATTTTAAAGATTGAAGAGATAGCATCATTTATTGCAAATATGAACAAGGATGCTACTCATCATGTTGGCTATTGTGGAGATCAGAAAGAGGAGTTGTTACATACAATTCTTCATGATTTTTCTCATATAGGTTGGGAAAAATCTTTTGTTGTTACTTATGAAAATAATAAAATAATTGGTGTATTAGGGTTTGATGTAGATGAAGTAAAGAAATGTGTAGAGATATGGGGACCGTTTATTAAAGCAGAGAATTGGGAAGAAGTTGCTTTACATATGTGGAAGGAACTTATAGAAAAGGTGCCTTTTCATATTGAAAAATTTTATGGTTTTTATCATGTGGAAAATAATAATTGTGCCCGTTTAATGAAGAATTTACATGCAAAAGAACAAGGTCGACATAGTATTCTCATTTTAAATAATATTATGGAGCAACGTATTATATGTAATGTAGGAGAGGCCTTACCACAAGTGTTTGAGCAGTTTATCGCTTTACACAATCATGTTTTTCCTAATACATATTATGAAGGAAATGAAATTATTGAACGTTTAAGTGATACGAATAAATTATTTGTAAGTATGAAGAATGAGAAGTTAGAAGGTTACGTATATGTAGAAATAAACCCGGAGTTTCAAGAAGCGAATATCGAATTTATTGCAACTGCTGAAAATAGTAGAAGAAAAGGTGTTGGAGAGCGTTTATTACAAGCTGCAATTCAGTATATTTTCTCGTTCCAAGGGATGAGAGGGATAGAAATATGTTTGAATACGAATAATGATCGTGCGATGAAGTTGTACAAGAAAGTAGGTTTTGAAGAGAAGGCATGTTTACAACACTATATAATAGAGTAAAAAACCGATTCGTATGAAATATAATTTTCATACGAATCGGTTTTATTAATTAGCCTTACCACCTTCAGTAATAACAGATTCAGGACTAATTTGAGGACCGAATTCTTCTTTTAGATGTTTGTCATATAATGTATGTAGGAAGTTTTCTTTTCCTAGTTTTTTTAGTTCTTTATTTACCCAATCATGTACTTCTTTGTTACCCTTCTTCACTGCTATAGCAATTAAGTCATCTCCACCTAATTTGTCTTTTAATAAGTGGAATCCAGGATTTTTATTTGCCCAAGATAGAAGGACGAGATTATCTTGAGCATATGCATCAGCACGGCCATCTTTTAGTGCTTGTAAAGCTTCTGTATTTTTATCAAATTTAATTAACTCTACGTTTTTCATATTCTTTGTTAAATAAATATCTGCAGTTGTACCCTTTGTTACAATTACTTTTTTCCCTTCTAAATCTTTTACTGATTGAATAGGGCTACCATCTTTAACAAGAACTTGTACAGCAACTTTTAAATGTGGGTTTGTAAAATCAACTACCTTTTTTCGCTCATCTGTTGCGGTCATATTTGCTAACACAAAATCTACTTTATCAGATTGTAAATATGGAATGCGGCTTGCTGCTTCAACGGGAACAAATTTTACTTTTGATTCATCACCTAATAAGTCTTTCGCAAACCGTTTTGCCATATCAATTTCAAATCCAACATTTTTCCCATCTTTGTCAACGTAACCGAACGGTGGTTTATCTGTAAAAACAGCAACTACTAGTTCACCGCGCTCTTTTATTTCTTCAATTTTTCCACTTGGTTTTGCCGAGGTCTTTTCTGTTTTCTTTTCATTTGAACTACATGCAACGACTAAAATAGAAAGCAGTCCGATAATAATAAATGTTAAAAACTTTTTCATATAATATCTCTCCCTTTCACCGTTTCAATATAGAAAAATTGATTTAAAAAATGTTGTGCACGTTCTGTTTGTGGAGATGTGAAAAAAGTAGTTGGATCTCCTGTTTCACAAATTTCTCCTTCATCCATGAAAATAATTCGATCAGCAACAGCTTTTGCAAATCCCATTTCATGAGTGACAATTAACATTGTCATACCTTGTTTAGCTAAGCTTATAATGACTTCTAATACTTCTTTGACCATTTCAGGATCTAATGCAGCTGTTACTTCATCAAATAAAATAACTTCAGGATTCATACAGAGAGTGCGAACAATTGCAATACGCTGTTGTTGCCCGCCAGATAATTCTCTTGGATAGGCATCTTTTTTCTCTAGTAAACCTACTTTTCGTAATAATTGTTCTGCTTGCTTCAATGCTTCATTTTTATTTCGTTTTTGTACTTTTAGAGGACCGAGTAAAATATTTTCTAGAACAGTCATGTGAGGAAATAAATGATAACTTTGAAAGACCATTCCGATTTTTTGACGAAGCTTTTGCCAGTTCCCATCGTTTTTCGGAAGGGGGGCGTTATGAAAAAGCATTTTCCCACTTTGGATATCCTCAAGACCATTTAAGCATCTCAATAATGTACTTTTTCCGCAGCCACTTGGTCCTAAAATAACAATGACTTCTCCGGAAGATACTTGTAAGCTTACGTCTCTTAAAACAGGGTTATCACCGTATGACTTATAGATGTTTTGTAATTGCAACAATGGTGCAGTCATATTTCTTCTCCTCTCAAATGATTGAATTGTCTATATCCATCTTGTTTCTAGTTTTCTTGACCAAATAGATAATGGATAGCAAAGTAAGAAATAAAAAATAAATAAGCAACCGTATATGAGAAATGCTTCCCCTGTTCGTTCTACAATTTGTTGTCCAGCCTTTATAACTTCAGTTACACCAATTAAAACAGTTAAAGATGTCGTTTGAATAATACGAATGAAGATGTTTATTGTAGCGGGAATCATTCGCCGTATTGCTTGAGGAATGAGTACATATTGATATAATTGTTTCTTATTCATTCCGATAGATTTGCCAGCTTCTACTTGTCCCTTTGGTAAGGACTGAAGTGCACCTCTTACAATTTCGCCTATTTCTGTAATTCCCCATAATGATAGAGCTGTAATAGCAGCTACTGTACTAGAAACATCTATCCCTAGAGCGATTGGAAGACCGAAAAAGAAAAGAAATAACCAAACAAGGATTGGAATAGAACGAAATAATTCAATATAAGTTCTTGAAATGAACCTCAAAATAGTAATCTTTGATGTACGAATAATTCCAAATAGAATGCCGCCAATTGTACTAATGATGATTGTAAAACATGCAATTAATAATGTTTGTTCTAGTCCCTTTAGCAATTGCGGAAGCGATTCTATTAGTAGATTAATGCCCGAATTGCCCATAACGATTTCTCCTTTCTAACCAAGATAGTAGAAATGATAGTGGTACAAAAAGAAAGATATAGGAAGCTGTTAACATAATGAGCATCTCAGATGTTTTGTAATAAATTGAAATCAAATTCGTTGTTGTATACAACAATTCAGGAACAGCGATCGCAGAAACGATAGATGTTTCTTTTAATAGAAAGATAAAATTTGCAAATAGGGCTGGTGCAGAAATAGTTGCAGCTTGTGGTAAAACTACAAATCTAAATAGTTGCCATTTATTTAATCCAATGGCATATCCTGATTCCACTTGGCTTTTGGATATTGAATCAAGACCAGATCGAATGACCTCTGTCATATATCCACCACCTAAAAAACACATTGCAAGTAATGCGATTGAAAAATTAGATAATTTAATACCTAATGATGGTAAACCGAAATATAAGAAAAATAATTGAATGAGTAAAGGTGTATTTCGGGCTACTTCCACATAAGCGCGAACAACTTTATGTATAATACGAATTCGAAAGAACAGAATTAAACCATTTATACTCGCAATAAATAATGAAATGATAATGGCGAAGCATGCGATTTTTAAAGTTAATAGTGCACTATCTACAAATAGTGGAATTTGCTCCTTCATAAAATCAATGTCTATCTCCACATGGACAACCTCCCTTCATTTAGATATCAAGAAAAAAAGATTAATAGTTAGTAAATAAATGTAAAAAGATTCAATTTATTTCCTTTATAATAACATATAATTCCTATAAAACAAGTAGGTTTTATTTGTTTTGGGAAAATAAATGAAATGAATGTAGAAAACACCTCTTCTAAAAGAAGAGGTGCCAATCGTTACATAACCTTTTTAATTTTTTGCGGGACTTCTTTCGTTTGCAAATTAACATCTTCTTTTCGTAGCTCTTTAAAGAGTGAAGTAACCATAAGGACGACTACGATAGAAAATGGTAGTGCTGCGATGATCGCTGCAATTTGCAGTGCATTTAATCCTCCAGCTTGTAATAAAATAGCTGCGATGATCGCGATTGTTAATCCCCATATAAGTTTTAAACTATTTTTTGGTGATAAGCTTCCGTTACTCGTTTGCATAGAAACGACAAATGTTGCCGAGTCAGCAGAAGTAACGAAAAATGTGGCTACTAAAATTAACCCGATAATTGTTAAAAATGTAGAGAACGGTAGATGTGAAATAACAGCAAATAATCCAATCTCTGTACCATTTTTTGCGATTTCATCAGCTATACCAAGCGATTGGAACATTTCCATATGGATAGCGGTACCGCCAAATACTGCAAACCAAAATGTGCAGATGAGAGTTGGGACTAATACAACTCCAAAAATAAATTCTTTTATTGTGCGTCCTTTAGAAATACGGGCGATGAATGTACCGACGAATGGAGACCAAGAGATCCACCATCCCCAATAGAAAATAGTCCAGTTTTCTATCCAAGAAGAAGATTTTTCATTAAATGCTCCTAAATTTAATCCCATACTAGGTAAAGCTCCAATATAAGAACCGAGTGTAGATGTGAAATATTTCATAATAAATACAGTTGGTCCTAAAAGTAAAAAGGAGACGAGTAATATACCTGCAAGAGAGAAATTTAAGTTACTCAAATATTTAATCCCACGATCTAAGCCTGTTTGTGCACTTGTTAAATATAAAACAGCGAAGATGGCGATAAGTATGAGCTGTGTAAGTAAAGTGTTATGAATAGAAGGGAATAAATAGCTTAATCCTCCGGCGATTTGTTGAGCACCAATCCCAACAGATGGCACAATACCGAATACAGTGGCTAACACAGCTAAAATATCGACTGTTTTTCCGATAGGAGAATTTTTCGATCGATTAAATAATGGAGTAACTGTAGCCCCAATTGTGCTACCTTTTTGTTTGCGGAATGTGAAATATGCAATTGTTAAAGCAACCATTGCGTATAGTGACCATGGAAAGAGACCCCAGTGGAAAAATGAATATTGCATAGCGAGCTTGGCGCTTTCCTCTGTACCTGCTTTTCCTGTTAGTGGATCTGTAAAATGTGAAATCGGTTCAGCGATTCCATAAAAGAGGAGTCCAATTCCCATTCCTGCCCCAAATAACATGGATAGCCAAGATGGATAACTATACTTTGGTTTTTCTCCATCTTTACCAAGACGAATAGAACCGTACTTAGAAAATGCTAAATAAGCGGCTAAAATAATCATTGCGGTCATAAGTAGAGAGTAAAACCATCCAAATTTATTGAGGATAAATGAATTTAAGGAAGATGTAACACTTTGTAAATCATAGCCTTGTATCCAACTTGCCGGGGTAATTCCCCATATGATGAATAATGTTGTTAGCAAGATGGAGATATAAAATACACTGTTCTCTTTTTTTATCATAGAATCCCACCCTTGTTTAATGAAGTTAACAATTATATTAATCATAACAATTAAAGGGTTAATTGTCAAAAAATTCGATTTTTAACGTGTGTAAAAGGACTGTTTAATCGCTAAAGATTCATAACTATTGGCGGCTAGATAGTGGGGAGATTGTTCACGATATGTACAAAATGTAAGAAGAAATAATATGAAATATTGCATTTTACATTGTTGTATCTAGATTTTATGTTAAATTCTTGGATGGAATATTAAAATAGGGGGCAAGGATATGAACAAGAAATCAAAAATTAATAAAGTAATGCTTAGCATTAGTACAATGGCTCTATCGCTGGGGGCAATTCAAACTCATGCATCAGCAGAAGAAAAGGTGCCATATAATGTATTGCATTCGAAACCAGTAGGAATTGAAAAGCCGGTAGATGAGATTGGACACGTTTCTAAAGCGGAGGAAACATTATCGTTTCAAGAACGGTTAAAAGTAGGAGACTTTTCACAACGACCAGCATCTATTACGAACAAAGCGACAGTAAAGCAAGTTAAAGAAAGCTATTCAATGGCTGATTTAAACAAAATGAATAATCAAGAATTAGTTGAAACGTTAGGCAGTATTAAGTGGCATCAAATTACAGACTTATTCCAGTTTAATGAAGATGCAAAGTCCTTTTATAAAGATAAAGGGAAAATGCAAGTCGTTATAGATGAATTAGCTCATCGAGGTAGTACATTTACGAAAGATGATTCAAAAGGAATTCAAACATTTACGGAAGTGTTACGTTCAGCTTTTTATTTGGCATTTTATAATAACGAATTAAGTGAATTAAATGAAAGAAGCTTCCAGGACAAATGTTTACCTGCTTTAAAAGCAATCGCAAAAAATCCAAACTTTAAGCTTGGTACAGCTGAACAAGATACAGTCGTATCTGCATATGGTAAATTAATTAGTAATGCGTCAAGCGATGTTGAAACAGTTCAATACGCATCAAATATTTTAAAGCAATACAATGATAATTTTACTACGTATGTAAATGATCGAATGAAGGGACAAGCAATATACGATATTATGCAAGGGATTGACTATGATATACAGTCTTACTTAATTGAGGCTCGTAAAGAAGCGAATGAAACGATGTGGTATGGAAAAGTAGATGGGTTTATTAATGAAATAAATCGTATTGCTCTTCTAAATGAAGTAACACCAGAAAATAAGTGGCTCGTTAATAATGGAATTTACTTTGCTAGTCGTTTAGGGAAGTTTCATAGCAATCCAAATAAAGGATTAGAAGTTGTGACACAGGCAATGCATATGTATCCACGTTTAAGTGAACCGTATTTTGTCGCAGTAGAACAAATTACAACAAATTATAACGGAAAAGATTATAGCGGGAATACAGTAGATTTAGAGAAAATACGTAAAGAAGGAAAAGAGCAGTACTTACCAAAAACGTATACATTTGATGATGGATCTATCGTATTTAAAACAGGAGATAAAGTATCGGAAGAAAAAATTAAGAGACTATACTGGGCTGCAAAGGAAGTAAAAGCGCAGTATCATCGTGTAATTGGGAATGATAAAGCGTTAGAGCCGGGCAATGCAGATGATATATTAACGATCGTAATTTATAACAGTCCAGAAGAGTACCAATTAAATAGACAATTGTATGGATATGAAACGAACAACGGTGGAATTTATATTGAAGAAACAGGAACATTCTTTACATATGAACGCACGCCAGAACAAAGTATTTATAGTTTAGAAGAATTATTCCGCCATGAGTTTACCCATTATCTTCAAGGGAGATATGAAGTGCCAGGTTTATTCGGAAGAGGAGATATGTATCAAAATGAAAGGTTAACTTGGTTCCAAGAAGGAAATGCAGAGTTTTTCGCAGGGTCTACTCGAACAAATAATGTAGTACCGAGAAAGAGCATCATTAGTGGATTATCATCTGATCCTGCAAGCCGTTATACAGCAGAGCGTACATTATTTGCTAAATACGGTTCTTGGGATTTCTATAATTACTCGTTCGCATTGCAGTCTTACTTATATACGCATCAGTTTGAAACATTTGATAAAATTCAAGATTTGATTCGTGCGAATGACGTAAAAAATTATGATGCATATCGTGAAAATCTAAGTAAAGATCCTAAGTTAAATAAAGAGTATCAAGAGTATATGCAGCAGCTAATCGATAATCAAGATAAATATAATGTACCGGCAGTAGCAGATGATTATTTAGCTGAACATGCACCAAAATCGTTAACAGCAGTAGAGAAAGAAATTAGTGATACATTGCCGATGAAAGATGCAAAAATGACAAAACATAGCTCCCAATTCTTTAATACATTTACATTAGAAGGTACGTATACAGGTAGTGTAACAAAAAGTGAGTCAGAAGATTGGAACGCAATGAGTAAGAAAGTAAATGAAGCTTTAGAACAACTGGCGCAAAAAGATTGGAGTGGCTACAAAACTGTTACAGCATACTTCGTCAATTACCGTGTAAATAGCTCAAATGAATTTGAATATGATGTGGTCTTCCACGGTATCGCAAAAGATGACGGAGAAAATAAAGCTCCAACGGTTAATATAAATGGCCCTTATAATGGACTTGTAAAAGAAGGTATTCAATTTAAAAGCGACGGCTCAAAAGATGAAGATGGAAAAATCGTTTCTTATTTATGGGACTTTGGAGACGGAAGCACAAGTGCAGAAGTAAATCCAGTACATGTATATGAAAGAGAAGGTTCATATAAAGTAGCGTTAATAGTAAAAGATGATAAAGGAAAAGAGAGCAAAAGCGAAACAACGGTTACGGTTAAAGATGGAAGCTTAACAGAATCAGAACCAAATAATCGCCCAGAGGAAGCAAATCGTATTGGACTAAACACTACTATAAAAGGTAGCCTTATCCGCGGAGATCACACTGATGTTTATACATTTAATGTAGCATCAGCGAAAGATATCGATATTTCCGTTTTAAATGAGTATGGAATCGGGATGACATGGGTACTTCACCATGAATCAGATATGCAAAATTATGCTGCTTACGGTCAAGCAAATGGAAATCATATAGAGGCAAACTTTAATGCAAAACCAGGTAAATATTACTTGTATGTATATAAATATGATAATGACGATGGAACATACGAATTATCAGTAAAATAAGTGCTTTTCCAATGTATGTTTAACTTTACTTTTTGTGGAAAATAGTATATTATATAGATATATAATATATCGGTTATTTACTAGGAGGAGCCTGTCACAATAGGCTTCTCCTGTTCTTTTTTAGGGGGCCTGTCTTACAGGCTTTTCTTTAAAAAGTAAATAACTGAAAATTAAGAACAATAATCTTTGAAAGAGGTGGGGCATACACATAACAAAAAAAGGGATTGTTTAAGAGAGGGGGATAAGAAATGGTTTTGTTTGGTTATCCACTTGAGACAATTTATTTATACGGATTTATTATTGCTACTATACTCACTGTGATTTATATCTTTTTTGGGGATATATTTGAATCTATATTTAGTTTTGGAGGCGGATCTGTATCCATTGTTACTTTATTACTTAGTTTTTTCGCCATGCTATGTGGACTTAGTTATATAGGAGAATATTTATTTTCCTTTAATAGTATTCTTATTTTCGTGGCTGCATTTGCTATATCCTTTATGGGTGTATTCATAATGAAAATATTAATTTTAAAGCCGATTGCAGAAGCAGAACAAAATACTGTGCAACGTATGGATGAATTCATTGGTTGCAAGGGAGAAGTCATTACGACAATTCCTACAGAAGGATTTGGTGAAGTATTAATATCCTCCCAATTTGGAAGTAATGCAATTCCAGCTAAAACAATTGGGAAAAAAGATATTTCACAAGGAACTGAAGTTATTATTGAGGGAGTCCAAGATGGTGTTTTGCTTGTACAAAACATCGCTTATTCTTTAAAAAAACCAAAATTATAAGGGGGAATTCACATGACGATTCCATTAATTATTGGTGGAGTTTTACTCGCAATTTTAATTCTACTCATTTTAGTATTCATTACGAAGTATCGAACAGTTGGACCAGATGAAGCGTTAATTGTTACAGGGAACTGGCTTGGTGGTGGGAAAAATGTAGTTACCACTGATGATGGAAAGAAGATTAAGATTATTCGCGGTGGCGGTACATTCGTAGTGCCAATCATGCAAAGAGCAGAACCTTTAAGCTTACTAAATTACAAGTTAGAAGTGGGCACACGCGATACGTATACGAAGCAAGGTGTTCCAGTTACAGTAAATGGTGTTTCTATTATTAAAGTAGGTTCTACAATTGAAGAAGTATCGACAGCAGCTGAGCAATATTTAGGAAAAGAAACAGAAGAGTTAAAAGTAGAAGCGAAAGAAGTTTTAGAAGGTCATTTACGTGCGATTTTATCTTCTATGACAGTAGAAGATGCGTATAGTAATAGAGAGCAATTTGCTCAAAAGGTGCATGAAGTAGCTTCTACAGATTTAAAGAAAATGGGTCTTCGTATCGTTTCCTTTACAATTAAAGAAATTATGGATAAGAACGGTTACTTAGATGCACTTGGTCAGCCGCAAATTGCGACGGTTAAGCGTGATGCAACAATTGCAAATGCAGAGCGTGAAAAAGAAGCACGTATTGAAAAAGCTCGTGCTGAGAAAGAAGCGAAAGAAGCTGAATACCAACGTGATGCCCAAATCGCTGAAGCTGAAAAACATAAAGAATTAAAAGTACAATCTTATAAGAGAGAGCAAGAACAAGCTCGTGCAGATGCGGATCTTTCTTACGAATTACAACAAGCGAAAGCGCAACAAGGTGTTACAGAAGAGCAAATGCGCGTTAAAATCATTGAGCGTGAGAAACAAATTGAATTAGAAGAAAAAGAGATTGCGCGTCGTGAAAAGCAATATGATGCAGAAGTAAAGAAAAAAGCAGATGCAGATCGCTATGCTGTTGAGCAATCAGCGGAAGCAGAAAAAGTAAAACAAATTAAAAAGGCAGATGCGGATCAATATAAGATTGAAGCTGAAGCGAGAGCACGTGCGGAAGAAGTACGTGTGGAAGGTTTAGCGAAGGCAGAAATTGAAAAAGCGCAAGGTCAAGCTAAAGCGGAAGTACAAAAAGCACAAGGTACGGCGGAAGCAGATGTTATTAGGTTAAAAGGTTTAGCAGAAGCAGAAGCGAAACAAAAAATTGCAGAGGCATTTGAGTTATATGGCCAAGCGGCAATTATGGATATGGTACTTAAAATGCTTCCAAGTTATGCGAAGGAAGTTGCAAGCCCACTTAGTAACATTGATAAAATTACAGTTGTTGATACAGGCGGCGGTGGTAAAAATAGCGGCGCCGGAAAAGTTGCAGGTTATGCGACTGATTTAATGGCAACGATGCAAGAAACATTAAAAGCTTCTTCTGGCATTGATTTAAAAGAGTTATTAGAAGGATTTGCTGGAAAAGGAGCTGTTCAACAATTATCAAACGATAAACCTATTGTATCTGTAGTAGAAGATGAGAAAAAAGAAAAAGAAAAAGAAAAAGAAAAAGAAAAAGAAAAAGAAAAAGAAAAAGATAAAGAATAGTATAGTGGGTGGAACCTCTAGTAAGTGAGATACTAGAGGTTCTTCTGTGAATTGTTCGAATAATTTACATTTTAATATATTGTTTTAATTATTTAATTTATATAGAATGAAAAAGGTATGTATTAATTCTTTAATAGAAAAAGAGATAAAGAGTTGATACATTTTAATCGTATAATTTATATAAAGAAATTAAATGTAAGGTAATTACATTTAAAACGGTATGGAGGGGTAGAAATATGCTTCAAGGGAAATTAAGGAGAAGTAGTTTAAAAGCAAAGTTACTTGTGTCATTTGTTATCATTTTAGTTCTTCCAAGTATTGTAATTGGTTGGACGTCTTATCAACAAGCGAAGACAAATTTTAATGAAACAATTTTACAATCAGCGGAAGATAACGTAAAGATTTTAAATAATGTTATTAATAAAGAGATAGACAGTAAAAAGGTAGACGCAGTATATTTTACAAAGTTATTTAACGGAGTAAGTTACGGAACTGATCAGCTCCAAAATGTGCAAAATAAATTAGAAGAATATAATAAATTACATCCAGAAATAGAAGCAATTTATACGGGATCTAGTACGGGACAATTTATTCAATCACCGTCTATTCAAATGCCAGATGGATACAATCCTACCGAAAGAGATTGGTATAAAGAAGCAGCGAAAAAAAGCGGAGAAGTGGTTATCACAGCCCCATATAAGTCAAGTACAACAGGGAATATTGTTATTACAATAGCAAAACAAAATGAGGATAAGAGCGGTGTTCTCGGTATTGATTTAATTATTAATGGCATTGTAAATACTTCAAAAATGGTCAATATCGGCAAAAAAGGATATGTAGCAATCTTCGACCAATCTAAACATGTAATAGCACATCCGACGATGAAACCGGGTGACAAAATAGAAGAAAAACTTGAGAAGGAATTGTACAAACAGGAAACAGGTGATTTTAAATTCAAACTCGATGGTGATGATCGCAATATTACCTTTATAACAAATAAGCAGACTGGATGGAAAATAGCAGGAATTATGCCTTCAAAAGAAATTATTGAAGCAGCTAATCCTATTTTCTATAAAACGCTAACTGTTATTGGTATTTCATTAATAATTGGTGGGATTTTAATTTACTTCATAATTGCTTCTATCATTAGTCCGTTAAAACAACTTGTTATATCATCGAAAAAGATTAGTGAAGGCGATTTAACAGAAACAATTACAGTTCATTCTAAAGATGAAATTGGACAGCTAGGAGAAAGTTTTAATGAGATGGCGGCATCATTACATCAGGTCATTTCCAATATAAATACTTCAGCAAGTCACGTGGCGGCATCTTCAGAAGAATTAACAGCTAGTATGAAGCAGACAAGTGAAGCGACGGAACAAATTACACAAGCAATAGAGCAAGTGTCGAGTGGGGCTGAAATACAAACGAAAGAAGTTGAAGAAGGCGCAACATTATTAGAAGAAGTTACAGAAGGAATTCAGCGTGTTGCAGATAGTTCTTCATTAGTATCCACAGCATCTATGTATACGAAGAAAAAGGCTGAAGATGGTGGGAAGTTAGTTGAACAAACTGTGAATCAAATGCAATTAATCCATGAGTCTGTTTCACAATCAGATAAAGTTATTGTTTTGTTAGATGATAAATCAAAACAAATTGGAGCAATTCTTGAGGTGATTCAACACATTGCAGAGCAGACCAATTTATTAGCGTTAAATGCGGCAATTGAGGCTGCAAGAGCTGGAGAGCAAGGAAGAGGATTTGCAATTGTAGCAGATGAAGTACGAAAATTAGCTGAGCAATCAGGACAGTCTTCTACGGAAATTGGAAAACTAGTGAAAGAGATCCAATTTGATATAAAGGAAACGGTAAGTTCTATGAAGCAAGTTGGGACAGAAGTACAATCAGGGCTTGTAGTTGCAAATGAAACGAAGCAAAGCTTTGCTGAAATACTGAAATCTACGGATGATACAGTTGTACAAATTGATAACATGGTAGAAGTAGCGAAGCAAATGACAGTAGATGCAAAACAAGTTAGTGCATCAATTAATGAAATTGCAGCTACGATTGAAGAAAATGCAGCAAGCGTTCAAAATATTGCTGGTTCCTCTGAAGAACAATTAGCTTCAGTAGATGAAATCAATGCAGCAGCAGTTCATTTATCACAAATGGCAGAGGAATTACAAGAGATGATTGGTAAGTTTAAAGTGTAATAATGATTGTTAAGAAACGAGGTAATAATTTTACTTCGTTTCTTTTTTTATGAAGAGAAAAAGAAAGAAATATAGAGTAACCGTGTTATGATTAAGTATAATTAAAGAGACTGTATATTCTTTAAATTCTATCTTTAATCATGTTAGGGGAATGGTTTTGAAATTTAAAAAATTAAAACTACAACCGAGAATTACATTAACTATTAGTACACTTATTCTTGTTGTACTTATGCTAACGAGTTATTTATTTTATTACATATTATCTGAAACGGTAGAAGAGCAAATTGGCAAAAGAGCTTTGCATGTTGCGAAAACAGTTGCTGCTATACCAGAAATTAAGGAAGCTTTTCAAACAGAAAATCCAGCTTCTATTATTCAACCGATTGCGGAAAAAATTCGAATGGATACAGATGCTGATTTTATTGTAGTTGGAAATAAAGAAGGGATTCGTTATGCACATCCTAGGAAAGATAAAATAGGAGAAGCAATGGTTGGCGGAGATAACAAAGGCGTTTTATTAGAAGGGAAATCTTACGTTTCGAAAGCAACTGGATCATTAGGCCCTTCATTACGCGGAAAAGTTCCAATCCGTAATCAGGAAAATGAAATCATTGGTGTAGTGTCTGTTGGATTTTCAATGGATGATATTCATGGAGCGGTAGAAGTGTATGGAAAGCGTGTGTTTTGGATTACAATAATAGGTCTATTAATTGGAGTAATAGGCTCTATATATTTAGCTGGCAGTATAAAAAGAATGATGTTTGGGATGGAGCCAGAAGAAATTTCATCTTTATATGAAGAGCATAGTACAGTGATTCAATCTGTACGTGAAGGGATTATCGTCATTGATCAAAATGGCATGATTAGTTTAGTCAATCAAGCAGCCTATGATATTCTTGCGCTCGATGAACAACGAAATATTATTGGAGAATTTATTTTAGATATAATTCCTAATTCAACGATATTAGATGTACTTCAAACTGGTGAAGAACAGTTTGATCGTCAATTAAATATAAAAGGGCAGGCTGTTATTGCGAACCGTCTACCCATTAAAGTGAAAAATAAAGTAACTGGCGTTGTATCGAGCTTGCGTTTGAAATCTGAAATGGATCAGTTAACAGCAGAGTTATCTCAGACGAAGCAATATACAGAGGCGCTACGAGCGCAAACACATGAATATAACAATTTGTTGTATACGCTTTCAGGTCTTATCCAGCTAGAATTATATGAAGATGCTTTGGAGCTTATTCATAAGGAAACAGCGGTATATCAAGATTTTGTTCAATTTATTATGAAACGAATTCAAAATCCATGGTTAGGTGGGATTTTAATTGGATTCTATAATAGAGCAAGAGAGTTGAAGATTGATTTTATGCTAGATAGAGAAAGTAGCTTAGACAAATTAAGCCCGCACATTGAGAGTAATTATGTCGTTTCTATTTTAGGAAATTTAATTACGAATGCATTTGAAGCGATCGAAAGAAATGAAGAACATGATAAGAAAGTAAGAATGTTTGTAACTGATATCGGAGAAGAAATAGTCATTGAAGTGGAAGATTCAGGGCAAGGAATTCATGATGAAGTCATTACTAGCATATTCTATAAAGGCTTCTCGACGAAAGAAGGCGGGAAGCGAGGATATGGATTAGCAAAAGTGAAAGAGTTAGTAGAAGATTTAAATGGGAGTATTGCAATCGAAAAAGGGGATTTAGGTGGTGCATTGTTTATTATTGCATTACCAAAAGAGAGGGGCGATTTGTAATGGGTGAGGAGATTGAAGTATTGATTGTAGAAGATGATATTCGAATTGCGGATATTCATCGTCGTTTTACTGAAAAGATTGAGGGATTTAAAGTAATTGGAACAGCAACAACTGGCGAACAAGCGAAAGAATGGCTAGATCTTGTGAAGCCACAGCTCGTTTTATTAGACGTGTACTTACCTGATATGCAAGGAACGGAACTTGTCACATATATTAGGCATCATTTACATGATACAGATATTATTATGATTACAGCTGCATCGGAAACAGATGTAGTGAGGCACGCCCTGCGGGGCGGAGTAACAGATTATATCGTAAAGCCACTTATGTTTGATCGATTTAAAGCAAGTTTGGAAAATTACAAAAAAAAGCTTGTGCAGTTAAAGAAAAATAACCAATTATCTATCGAACAAATAGAACATCTATGGTCTCAAAGAGGCGTAAAGGGAAATGAAATAGAATATGCGCCGAAAGGTATAGACCCCTTAACTTTAGCAAAAATAAAAAAGCATATGTTAACAGTGAATGAAGAAGGTATTACTGCGGAAGTGCTAAGCGCAATGGTCGGAGTAAGCAGATCGACAGCGAGGCGTTATTTAGAATATTTAATATCAGGAAAGAAAGTTCACGCAGAGCTAATATATGGGAGTGTTGGGAGACCAGAAAGAAGATATTTTCTTATTCCTTCATAATAAAAAACAGTAGAGGATATATGTCCGCTACTGTTTTTTTATTTTATATTGGAATAACCCCAATTAAAATTCCAGTAATCAACATGACCATTGTCGTTCCAACTGCCCACAATAAAGTAAAACGTTGATGTTCACCAAAATCAACCTTTGCCATCCCAACTAATAAATAAGTGGATGCAACAAGAGGGCTTAATAAGTGAACAGGTTGCCCGAGTAAGGAAGCGCGTCCCATTTCAGCTGCACTAATTCCGTAAGTGGCAGCAGCTTTCGTTAAAATAGGTAGTACACCGAAATAAAATGCATCATTGGACATGAAAAATGTAAATGGCATACTAAGAAGAGCTGTAATAATTGGTAGTTGTGGGCCAAGAGCGTCTGGTATAAGAGTTACTACACTTTTAGCCATTGCATCTACCATTTTTGTTCCTGATAAAATTCCAGTGAAAATCCCAGCGGCAAATACGAGAGAAACAACTGCTAATACGTTTCCTGCGTGAGAAGCAATACGCTCTTTCTGTTGCTCTAAGTTCGGATAGTTAATCATAACAGCAATAGCGAAAGCGATTGTAAATAAAACAGGTAATGGCATAACTTCTAGTATGAGACAGACAAGTAAAGTAGCAGTTAATAAAAAGTTAATCCATAGAAGTTTAGGGCGCTTATGAACAGCAGCTTCTACTGTTGCAGCTTGCTCATCTGTTGTTTGCATTTGTTTTAAATATTGTACATCCATAATTCCTAAACGTTTTCTTTCTTTTTTTCCAAGATAGTAAGCAACGAAAACTACCCAAAGTGCACCAGCAATCATTCCTGGTATAAGTGGTGTAAAGAGCTCTGATGCGTCTAGTCCAAGTGCACTCATAACACGAGCTGTCGGTCCACCCCACGGTGTAAGATTTGTCACGCCTGCACCTAACATAACAACCCCAGCTAATATAAGTGGATTCATTCCAAGGCGTTTATATAGTGGGTACATTGCGGAAACAGTAATCATATACGTTGTCGTTCCATCCCCATCTAATGAAACGATAATTGTAAGAATCGCTGTACCAACAACAATTTTTAAAGGATCTCCTTTTACAAATTTCAAAATCCTACTAATGACAGGATCAAATAAACCGCTATCAATCATAATTCCAAAATATAAAATAGCAAACATAAGCATAATACCAGTAGGTGCTAGTTTTTGAATTCCCTCTAACATCATAGGTCCCATGTTTGCATAAAATCCTCCAATTAAAGCGAAAGTAATTGGAATTAATATTAATGCTACTAGTGCTGACATACGTTTTGTCATAATTAAAAACATAAAGACAAATACCATTGCAAATCCAAGTAGTGCTAACATGTAATCTCCCCCTCAAAAATGATTGCGCTTTCAAAATAAAATAAAAATTCAGAAAAAGGTTTTTTGTTTATCATAAAAGCATCTATTTGAATGGTAAATAATTTGAAAAATAACATCATTAGAAGCATAATTTTTATTTTGGTCATTTTGTTCACGGGAGTTAATTTGAATTTTTAAAAAGTAAGCTGCTCTCCATAAGAATGGTAGAATAAGATGACAATATTGAAGTGTGAAATAGGGAGTAGATTTTATATGAAAACAAGAATGGAAGAGATTTGTAGTTCTTATGAAGGAAAAATAGAAGAGATTTTTGTTAATGAATCTTCTTACGTATATGAGTGGGAAAAATTAATGATGATCCGAAAAAATAACGGTGAACTTGAAAAGGTTGCAGTCGGCATCAGTGGAAATATAAGATTAGTAAATGTAGTTGTTGGGCAGCAAATTCATACAGATACATTATTAATTAAAATAGAAGATGATTTAGTAATTACAGGTTGTGAATGATGAGAGGTGTGTAGAGAGGACTACACATCTTTTTTGTTCCATATATTACAAAAGACACATCATTTTTTCACAAATCGCACACAAGTTTTTGATATGCTCCTTGTAGAAGATACGGTTAGGGAGGAAATACAATGAGAACAAAGTATGTGATGCTTGCTATATGCTTATTCTTTGTCTTTACAATTGTAGGATGTGGTAAGAAACAAGCAGAGGCTGTGGCAATTGATGAGAAGCATGATAAGTGTGATATTTGCCAAATTGGGGTAATGGATAATCAATTTGCAACAGAAATCATTTTAGAAAATGGAAAAGCATTAAAGTTTGATGATATCGGTTGTATGTATAAATGGATGGAGATTAATCCAGGTGAAAAGACGAAAGAAAAATTTGTTCGAGAGTATGATTCGAAAGATTGGGTTTCGTTAGAAGACGCTACTTATGTATATGATAAAACAATTACAACACCAATGGCTTATGATGTCATTTCATTTAAAAACAAAAAAGATGCAGAGAGCTTTGTATCTAACTATAAGGGGAAAATTCTTTCGTATAAAGAGCTAGCAGAGCATAAATGGGAAATGAATAAAGAAATGATGGGGAACACGAAAAAGGGAAATCACGGTGGGCATCATTAATACTAGAAAAAGACAACTGCATAGTTGTCTTTTTCTAGTATTATTCAGGTGCAAATATAGAAAAGGTGTAAAATTTTTAGAAGAACGGTTACAATGGAATATAGTAACCTAAAGCAATCATCTATGTACTTTTTAGAAATGTATACAAATGCGGTGAAAACGTGCTAAACTAATTGCTTCGCTAATATAAGTTTAGATAATCCGATTAAAGAAGGAATATAAAGGGCTTATGGATAAATGTACTCAAGAAGAGTTATTGTATGTGATGGAGGAATGGTTAAGAAAACATTATCTTTCATAGGAGCTGTAGTTGTGAGAAAACAAAAAATTTTATTATGTATGTTATTAGGACTTTTAATGACGGTAGTGGCTTGCGATAAGCAAGAAGAGCCAGAATCGAAACCGGTTCATGTGAAAAACGAAAAGAAAAAAGAGAAGCATAAAGAACAGGAAGAATCTAAAGAAGAAAAAAGTATAAATTTAATGGACAAACAGTTGCTACTTTCTGCCACTCTTGGAGACACAGAAACAGCTATGAAGTTGATTCAAGATGGAGCGAATATAAATGTAGAAGGTGACAACGGAGAAACACCTGTCCTTGCAGCAACGTACCAAAATCATGTAGAGACAGTGAAAGCATTAATTGGTGCAGGTGCTAATATTGAAATTAAAGATGAGAAACAAAGTAATCCACTTCTTTATGCAAGTAGAGAAGGCTATACGGATATTGTAAAAGTATTAATTAATGCAGGAGTTAATACGAAAGAAACGACTAAGTCAGGTGGAACAGCACTTATTTCTGCATCTGAGCGTGGCCATGTAGAGGTCGTAAAAGAATTGTTAGAGCATACAGATATTGATGTGAATTATAAAAATGCTCGTGGTGGAACAGCTTTAGTAGAAGCAATCGTATTAGGAAATGGTAGTGAAAATCACAAGAAAGTTATTCAAATGCTTATTGACCACGGGGCAGATGTAAATATGGCCAATAAGGAAAATATTACGCCACTGCAATATGCTGAAAAAAGAGGTTTTAAAGATATTGCAAATATGTTGAGGGCAGCTGGAGCGAATGAAGTAGTACAGCCACAACAAACAGTAGAATAAAAAACGAAAAATAATCCCATTTAGATAGACAGAATGAAGAAATCAGTTAGCATGATGGATTCAGTAATGTGTATTTGAATGGGATTTTTGTTTTGGGAAAAATCATTTGAAGAGAGGGATAGATAAGGAGTTTTAAGGTAATAGTGCAGGTATTGTTGCATTATGGACAATATTAATAAGAAAAGAAACATACTTCTGAAAATAACTTTAATTCAAAAAGTGATAAGAAAATTAAACAACCTTAATTATAGAATATGAAAGGTAGTTGGGAGTTTGTTTGTACTATTCCTATGTAATGATTAGTGTAAAAAGGAATAGGTGAATATTAACATTCGATTAACAGCTAATTAACAATCTATCAAAACTGACTTAATAAATACGTAATATAGTAAAGGTAACAAAATAACTAGGGTAGAGAACATTTGAGAACACCCGCTTACATATAACGTGCCACTTTCTTAGGTGTGCTCTATTCCCTAGAGTTCAAATAAGGAGAAAGGTGTTCTATGTAAGTAGGTGTTTTTAGTTTGGATAAAAACAGAAAAGCTAGGTGGAATGAATGTTTAAAGAACCTTATATTGCGATGATAAAAGATTGGAAAGGATACAACACATACAAAAAATTACCGAAAACAGTTTTTCTTATGACGGGTTCAATGCTGGAGTTACCAGAGCGTGTATATGAATTACAGAAACATGGACATGATGTCTTTCTTCATTGTGATTTTATACAAGGTTTAAATACGAATACAGAGGAAGCACTTTCGTATATTCAAGACGTTATCGGAGCACAAGGTATTATTTCAACAAAAGGATCGACAATTCGAAATGCCAATAAAATTGGATTAAAAACGATCCAACGTATTTTTATTGTCGATACTTTATCTCTTACAAAATCAATTGAAAATTGTAAAACGACTAAACCGAATGCAGTAGAGATTATGCATGGTATTATGCCTTCCATTATTAAGCAGTTAGCAGAGGAAATAGAATTTCCTATCATTGCAGGCGGACTGATTCAAACACGAGAAGATGCGGAAATTGCTATTCGTGCAGGCGCAAGTGCAATTTCAACGAGTCATTATGAAGTATGGATACAAGAAGAAAAAAGGAGTGCAACTTTGTGATTGAATTGAAAAATGTTTCAAAGGTATATAAAAATGCAGAAGAGACAGCGGTTAAGGGGGTATCGGTTCACATTAAAAAGGGTGAGTTTTTTGTTTTAGTTGGGCCTTCAGGATGTGGGAAAAGCACATTATTACGAATGATCGCTGGCCTAGAAGAAATTTCTTCGGGGGATTTAATTATTAATGAACCTGTTGCAAATGATTTAGAGCCGAAAGATCGTAATCTATCAATGGTATTTCAAAATTATGCACTATACCCACACTTATCTGTAGAAGAAAATATTTTATTTGGACTTAAGGTAAGGAAAGTACAAAAAGAAGAGCGGCAAAAGAGATTAATGGAAGCTATTGAAATGGTAGGGCTGAAAGAGTATGTGAAAATGAAACCAGGTCAATTATCAGGTGGACAAAGACAGCGTGTTGCGCTTGCTAGAGCGATTGTGAGCCAAGCACCGATTTGTTTAATGGATGAACCACTTTCGAATTTAGACGCGAAATTACGTGCGCAAATGAGAATTGAAATTAGAGAAATTCAGCAGCGTTTAGGAATTACAATGATTTACGTTACCCATGATCAAATAGAGGCGATGACTATGGGAGATCGCATCATGGTTTTAAATAAAGGAAGTATACAGCAAGTTGGAACACCGCTTGACATCTATAACGAACCAGCAAATGAATTTGTTGCAAGTTTTATAGGGTCTCCTTCGATGAATATAAATGATGGAGAAGTAAACAAAGAAAAAGGTGTATTACATATAGGGCAATTGCAAATTCCGTTATCTATTGGACAGTTAAAGCAATTACCAGAAGGAATAATTCGCATAGGCATGCGTCCTGAGCATATTGCCCTGTCTGAGGAAGGACAAGAAGTTACGCTACAATCTGTAGAAGTATTAGGCAACGAATCTATATTAAACTTCGCAATAAATGGAACAACTTGGAGTGCAAAAGTCATTGGACAGCTACTCCTGAACAAAGGTGACAAAGTAAAATTATTATTCTCACAAGATAAGTTATGCTTCTTTCATCAAAATACGAATGAACGATTAAAAGTGGTAGCTGAAGAAGAGTTGAAAGTGGTGGCGAAATAATGATTGAAGTAGGTAAGTTACCAGCCCAAGCAAAGGTGGCAAAAAAGAAGAATTAATGGAGTAGAACGAAAGATTTAAGAATAGGATTATTATTTTTAGCGCCATCTATTTTATTGTTCTCGATTTTTCTTTTTTATCCATTATTTAGGACGATTTACTATAGCTTTTATTTAACAGATATACACGGAGAAGCTAATCTTTTCGTTGGCTTAGAAAATTATCAATATTTATTTTCTGATCCTGCTTTCTACAAAAGCATAAAGTCAACTTTATTATTTGTTGTATATACAGTGCCTACGAGTATTATACTCGCTTTATTTCTTGCATTGATTGCAAATGGAAAAGTAAGAGGTATTGGGGTATTCCGTGTGTTATTTTCTTCCACTATGGGAATATCAGTAGCTGCTAGTGCGGTGATTTGGCTATTTTTATTTCATCCAAGTGTCGGATTATTTAATAATATATTAGCCTCTATGAATCTACCTGCAATCGCATGGTTAACGAGTCCAGATTGGGCATTGTTCTCTGTATCAGTTACAACGGTTTGGGTGAATACAGGATTTGCATTTTTAGTTATATTAGGTGGTTTACAAAACATTGATACGTCTTTATATGAAAGTGCATCTATAGATGGTGCTAGCTATTTATATAAGCTTCGTCGTGTTACATTACCGATGCTATCACCAACTTTATTCTTTATCGTGACAGTAACGTTAATTAGTGCGTTCCAAAGCTTTGGACAGATTGATATTTTAACGCACGGTGGACCGAATGATGCAACAAATTTAATTGTATATTCGATTTATAAAGAGGCATTTGTGAATCATCAATTTGGGACAGCAAGTGCACAAGCGATGGTACTATTTGTTTTCATTTTCATTGCTACATTACTTCAATTTAAGTTTGCTGAGAGAAAGGTGCATTATAAATGATCGTTAAACAGTGGAAACAAAATTTCCTGCTATACATGCTGCTCATAATTAGTGCAGTAATGGTATTTTTTCCTGTGCTGTATGCGTTTTTAATAAGCTTTATGACACCAGACGATATTCAAATGAGAAGGATATTTCCAACTCAATTTACTTTTGATAATTTCATTAATATTTTTCAGAAAGTACCACTTTTTACATATTTATATAACAGCTTAGTTGTATCGACAGTTGTTATGATTGGACAACTTATCGTGTCAAGCTTAGCGGCGTATGCTTTTGTCTTTCTTCAGTTTAAGGGAAGAAATCTTATTTTTTTCCTGTTTATTTCAACGATGCTTATTCCGTGGGAAGCGACGATGGTACCTAACTTTTTAACGATTCAAAACTTTGGCTGGATCAATAGTTTCGCTGGGATGACAGTGCCGTTTTTTGCAACAGCTTTCGGTATTTTCTTGTTACGCCAACATTTTATGACACTTCCGAATGAACTGAAAGAAGCTGCTTTTATTGAAGGGATTGGAAATGTAAGATTTTTGTTCAGCGTTGTAATTCCGTATTGTAAAACGAGTTTTATTACGCTTGGAGTATATAGTTTTTTAACAACATGGAATATGTACTTATGGCCACTTTTAGTGACCACTGATGAAAAGGTAAGAACAGTTCAAATTGGTGTGAAGCAGCTTCAATCTCAAGAAGTTGCAACTGATTGGGGAAGCGTAATGGCTGGCGTTACGGTTATCGTTATACCAACATTGATTCTATTATTTTTAGGACAAAAGCAATTACAACAAGGATTAACAAAAGGTGCAATTAAATAATTAAGAGAAGGTGAGATTAAAATGGGTCTGGTTAAAAAAGGTGCTGCTCTATTAATGGTAGCAACAATGGCATTATCTAGTGCTGCTTGTTCAAATAGTAAAACAGAGGGAAAACCTGAAGCACAGGCAAAAGTAGCACCAGTTGAAAAAAATGGTGATAAAACTGTAATTCGTTTTTGGCATGCGATGGGTGGAAAAACACAAGGTGTACTAGATGGGCTTGTTGCAGACTATAATAAGTCACAAAATAAATATGAGATAAAGGCAGAGTTCCAAGGGACATATGAAGAGTCTTTAACGAAATTTAGAACGATGTCTGCAACGAAAGAAGCGCCAGCTCTTGTTCAATCGAGTGAAATTACAACGAAATATATGATTGATAGCAAAAAAATCACACCAATTGATAGCTAGATAAAAAAAGATAAGTACGATACTTCAAAATTGGAAAAAGCAATTACAAATTATTATTCAGTTGATGGAAAAATGTATTCTATGCCATTTAATTCATCTACACCAGTATTAATTTATAATAAAGATGCTTTCGCAAAGGCGGGCTTAGATCCAGAGAAAGCTCCAAAAACATATGCGGAATTGCAAGAAGCAGCGAAAAAGTTAACGATTAAAGAAGGCGGAAATGTAAAACAATATGGATTTTCAATGCTGAATTATGGTTGGTTCTTTGAAGAATTGTTAGCGACACAAGGCGCTTTATATGTAGATAATGAAAATGGTCGTAAAGATGCTGCAAAGAAAGCTGTATTTAACGGTAAAGAAGGACAGAAAGTATTTGGGATGCTAGATGAGTTAAATAAAGCTGGTGCACTAGGAAAGTATGGAGCAAGTTGGGATGATATTCGTGCCGCGTTCCAGTCTGGACAAGTTGCTATGTATTTAGATTCTTCAGCTGGTGTTCGCGACTTAATTGATGCATCTAAGTTTAATGTAGGCGTGTCATATATTCCATATCCACAGGATTCGAAACAAAATGGTGTTGTTATTGGTGGAGCATCATTATGGATGACGAATATGGTTTCAGAAGAAACACAACAAGGTGCTTGGGACTTTATGAAATATTTAACGAAGCAAGACGTACAAGCAAAATGGCATACTGCAACAGGTTATTTCTCTATTAATCCAGATGCATATAATGAACCATTAGTAAAAGAGCAATATGAAAAATATCCACAGTTAAAAGTAACAGTAGATCAATTGCAAGCGACGAAACAATCTCCAGCAACACAAGGTGCTTTAATTAGTGTATTCCCAGAATCACGAGATGCAGTTGTAAAAGCATTAGAAGCAATGTATGACGGAAAGAATAGTAAAGAAGCGTTAGATGAAGCTGCCAAAGCGACAGATAGAGCAATTAGCATTTCAGCTCGTACGAGTCAAAAATAAGAGAAAGCCGTATCCGAAAAAGGATACGGCTTTCTTTAGGAGATAAGGGATCAAAAAAATGAAGAAGTCTTATCTCTTTTATATGAGTAAAGGGTCTAGAATGAATCTTGTCCTTTTCATTATTTGTTTAACTCCATTGCAACTTGTTTGCCATTTACGAAAACTTCTGCCACTGCTACCATAACTTCCATCACTTTTTTCATATCTCATCTCTCCTTGTTTTTTGTTTCATTTCTTACTTTTAGTATAAGGAAATATAGCAATCGCAACTATCGAATTGGATGACAAGAGACTTACATTGTTGTAAGGATAATCGTTGTATCTGTAATAAATACGGTTTTAAATTACAATTCTGAAGTTTCTGTTGTTTTGAACTATAATTAGAAAGAGGGGTGATAATATGAAAAGAATTCTTGTTATTAGTGATATTCATGGAGAAATAAAAAAGTTCGAACAGTTATTAGAAGAAGCTCAATACGATGCAAAACAGGATCAACTAATTTTATTAGGGGATTATGTAGATCGTGGTCCAAATGCACGTGCAGTAATTGAAAGGGTAAAAGAGTTAAAAGAAGATGGAGCCCTCGTTCTAAAGGGAAATCATGAAGATATGATGATTAAGGCGTTAACGACTGATGAGGAACGTTCATGGAACCATTGGGTAAAAAGGAATGGTGGAGATAAGACATTATATAGCTATGGATTTGTAGAAGAAGATATTGTAGTTAATGAGGAAGACTTCCAAAAACCAATTTTACAATCGCATGTTTTAGAAGATCATGTAAAGTTTATTCAAGAATTAGATCATTACATTGAAACAGAAGAGTACATATTTGTACATGCTGGTGTTGAGCCTATGAAACGAGTTTCTGAATGTGAACCATATACGTTAATGTGGATCCGTAATGAGTTTCATAATGGATATAGTGGCGAAAAGGTTGTTGTATTTGGCCATACGGAAACAAAAACGCTTCACGGTAGTGAGAATTGTGGCGTGTATTTTGGTAGTAATCGAATTATTGGAATTGATGGCGGGGCTGTGTATGGTGGTCAGCTAAATTGTTTGGAATTGCCAAGTAAAAAGGTATATGTAGTAAAAAATTGAAAGAGATAAGGGAAATCTTATTTCTTTCAATTTTTTATTAAGCTAAATTTAAGAAAGAGCCTTTATAATTAATCTTTAAAATTCTGTATCAAGAAAAAGTGTAGAAAGAACGAATTAAAAATGAAGTTACAAAATATAATGATATTCTTTTGTTAGGAAAAGCAGGAATGTAATTATAAATAGAATCGAACAATATGGTGGAAGGTGAGAATATGCGCTTACTCGTAGTAGAAGATAATGCTTCTTTATTAGAGTCTATCGTACAAATTTTGCGTGATGAATTTGAAGTAGATACGGCATTGAATGGAGAAGATGGATTGTTTTTAGCGCTTCAAAATATATATGATGCAATTTTGCTGGATGTGATGCTGCCAGAAATGGACGGGTTTGAAGTAATTCAAAAAATACGTGATGAAAAGATTGAAACACCTGTCTTATTTTTGACAGCGAGAGATTCTTTAGAAGATCGCGTGAAAGGGTTGGATTTTGGAGGGGATGACTATATCGTTAAGCCGTTTCAGGCCCCAGAATTAAAAGCAAGAATTCGTGCTTTATTAAGGCGAAGTGGTAGTTTAACAACGAAGCAGACTATTCGATATAAAGGGATTGAACTGTTCGGAAAAGATAAAGATGTTCAAGTAGATGGACAAAGTATGAAGCTAACATTAAAACAATATGAGCTTCTAGAGTACCTCGTTCAAAATAGCGGAAAGATTTTAATGAGGGAACAAATTTTTGATCGTGTTTGGGGATTTGATTCAGATACGACAGTGGCAATTGTAGAAGTGTATGTACATCATTTACGTAAAAAATTAGAACCATTCGGTTATCAGAAAGATATTCAAACCGTTCGAGGTATTGGATATATATTAAAAGAACAATGAAAAAGGGAAGTATGTTTCAGAAGACGCGTATTCGATTGACTATATTGAATTCATTAGTATTTATCATTTTGATAGCCGTATTAGGTAGTATCATTTATTCTTACACATATAAGCGTATTTATAGTGGAGTAAATGAATCGATAGAAAAAGCCGTTCAACATAGAAAGAATGCAGATGATAAAAAACTACCTAAAAAAATTAGAGGATATCCTCCAATTGGGGATCCAAGGATAATGGAGTTAACTTGGCTTGGAAACACGGTGGAGATAGATATTGAAAACGGCAAACGTCGTTTTATTTTTGAAGACAATTTGGAAAAGTTTTCGCCAAAGAAATTAGGAACTTTGCAAGATATAGAAGTGCAAGGGCAATATTTTAGAATATTTTCATTTCAACAAGATACAAAAATAGTTCAAATTGTAAGGGAGATAACAGCCGAAAAAGAAATGTTACATACTTTATTTTTAATTCTTGTGATAGGTTGTAGCATAGGAAGTTTATGTGCAATAGGAATCGGCTTTTTCTTAGCTGGCAGGGCACTTGTACCCATTCAAAATTCATGGGAAAAACAGCAGCAATTCGTTTCTGATGCATCACATGAACTAAGGACACCGCTTGCAGTTATTCAATCAAAAACAGATGTTTTATTCCAGTCACCATCCGCTACGATAGAAGAAAAAGCGATGGATATTTCTACAATTTCAAAAGAATGTAGGCGGTTATCAAAACTTGTTAGTAATTTATTATTGCTAGCACGTTCTGATTCTAATCAAATTGAGATGGATAAGAAAACATTTGAACTCGATAAATTGTTAGAAGAAATAGTAGCTCCATATAAGGAGATTGCCTCTTATCAAGAAAAAGAAATGATATTAAAAGTAGAACGTGGCGTATCTTTTATGGGTGATAGAGAGCGGATTCATCAAATGATGGTCATATTGTTAGATAATGCGATGAAGTATACGAATGAAGGTGGTCATATTCAAATCGATTGTACGCAAACGAACAGTTCGATTCGTATACGAGTGAAAGATGATGGGATAGGAGTGAAAGAAGAAGATATTCCGAAATTATTTGATCGTTTTTATCAAGGGGATAAAGCAAGAAGTACGTCAGAAGGAGCTGGATTAGGTCTTTCAATCGCAAATTGGATTGTAGAAAAACATTACGGAAAAATATCAGTAGAGAGCAAATGGGGAGATGCTACTTGTTTTGAAGTGATTTTCCCTAAAAACCAAAAAATATAAGTAAGAAGACGATCTTGTTTTTACAAGGTCGTCTTTTTTTAAGGGAAAGTTAAGAAACTATTTTTAACATGTATTGTATACGGAAAGTTCGCCCTATAAAGAAGCGATTATAAAAAGGTATTTGAGTAGATTACATCGATCATAATGTTATTTCGATTATGAATAGGGAATGATGGAAAAGAAAGTGTAAGAGGGAGGAATTAATTTTGAAAAAGAAAATGATGATGGTATTCACTATTGGAGTAATGAGTTTAAGTATATTAGGGGGTGCCTCTCCTTCTGAAACATCAAAAGGAAAGACAGATTACACGCAGCGTAGCAAAGAACAATTAAACAATGGAAAGATACATGCTGTACATACAGAAGAAAAGGCGGAGAATCTAGGTATTGAAACGAAAGGGAAAGAACAAATTACGTTAGAAAAAGAAATCCATGAGACGGAAGTAGGAAGAGAAGCAGAACAGTTAGGAATTTTGATTGAAGGAAAAGATGTTGGAACTCTTTCAGAAGAAATCTATGAAACAAAAGTGAAGCAAGAAGCGTTAAAGCTAGGCATATCAATAGAAAATACATCAATTGTAAATTTGATTACTCAAATTAATACGATTAAAATTAATGATGAGGCGGATAAATTAGGTATTTCGACAAATGGAAAAGAAATAGAGGACATTGCAGAAGAAATCTATGGAACGAAAGTAAGAGAGGAAGCAGGCAAGTTAGGTATTTCACAAAAAGGAAAAGAGATAGAAGAGTTAGCACAAGAAGTGTACGAACAAAAAGTACAGGAAGAAGCAAAAGAATATCATATCGATTTGTATGGTAAAGATATATATCAAGTATTAAGCGAAATTAATGAACAAAAGGTGTTACAAATGGCAGATGAGCTTAATATGGATAAAACGAATATGAACACTCAAGAACTAGCAGAAAAAATAAAAAAAGATCAGCCTGAAAAAGGAAAAGAACTAAATTTTGTACCGGTAATTCGAACGGATGCGGACGCGTTTTATTCTTATTTAACGAACTAAAAAGGGCGTGAAAGTGATACGGAAGTTTAAGTGGTATATAGGTATGGCTTTACTCGTTATAGCAGTATGGGGGATCTATACAAATGGAATTACAAAGTATGTGGAGAAATTAACATTCTTCAATATGAAAAGTGGAAAACAAGTAGAGTTTAATCGTGATGAAAAGGTCATCTTATCAAATGTACCTTTCATTCAGCAATTACCAGAGTTAGATAGAGGCTGTGAAGTAACGAGCTTAGCGATGATGTTACAATACGCAGGTATTACAGTGGATAAGATGAAATTAGCAAACGAAATAAAGAAAGTTGATTTTATGAACGATGGTGTACGTGGGAATCCGAATGAAGGATTCGTAGGAAATATTTATACCTTTTCTGAATCAGGATATGGTGTATATCATGGACCACTTTTTCAATTAGCGAAAAAGTATTTACCTAACAAAGCTGTGGACTTAACAGGGAAGAGTATAGAAGAGCTTTATAAGAGTGTAAAATCAGGGCAACCGGTAGTCATGATTACAAATGCAACATTTGCGCCATTAGATGAAGATGAATTTACTACATGGGAAACAAATAGTGGAGATGTTTCTATTACGTATAATGAACATTGTGTAGTGCTTATTGGATATGATAAGGAATTTGTATATATTCGAGATCCTCTTAATGAAAGTTTAGATGTAAAAGTATCGAGAGAAAGTTTTGAAAAGGCATGGATGCAAATGGGTAGTCAGGCGATTAGTTATGTGAAAAGCAATTAGTAAGGAAAGGGATGTAAGGAATTGTAAGAGGAGTTTTTGTGGGGGCTTTTTGTTACGAAATAAGAGAACTTCAGCATATATAATAAGCTAAAGTTCTCTTATTTTTTATGCTTAAATCTTTAGAAGTAGTGAATATGTAAAAATGCATAATTGACGAAAATATTACATGTTATCATTATATATTGTTTTATATATGTTACTTGTATAAAATTACACAAGTATTCACATTACATAAAGGAGGCTTATTATGCAAAAAATATTTAACTGGGTTAAATGTATGAGTATCAAGAAAAAATTAATCATTTCATTTTTTCTAATTTTAACTATACCAGGACTTATTATCGGTGGTGTTTCATATCAAACTGCCAAAACAAATTTTGAACAACAAATCACAGGTAAAGCAAAGGAAAACATTTCGATTTTAAATACTGTTATTTCTCAAAATATAGAAGAGAAATTTGTTGATGCAGCATACTTTGCAGACATCTTAACAGAGGATACATATCCAAACGGACAAGAAGAAATAGTAAGAACAAAGTTAGCGCAATATATAAAACTTCATCCAGAAGTAGAAGGTATTTATATTGGAACGCAGACAGGAAAGTTTATAAGAGAACCATTTATCAAAATGGATGATGGGTATAATCCAACAGATAGATCTTGGTATAAAGAAGCACATGAAAATAAAGGGAAAGTAATTGTTACTGCACCATATCAATCAGCATCTACAAAAAATATGGTAGTGACAATTGCAAAAGAAGTAAAAGATGGTAAAGGTGTTATAGGAATTAACTTAAATTTAGATAACATCTTGAAAATTTCCAAAATGATTAACATTGGTGAAAAAGGTTATGCAGTTATTTTAGATCAAAATAAGCAAATTGTTAGTCATCCATCTAGAAAACCAGGTGCAAAAGTTACTGACCCTTGGATTAAACCGATTTATGAAGAAAAACAAGGAAATGTCTCTTATACAGAACAAGATGATAAAAAGAATTTAATCTTTGCAACAAATGAGAAAACGGGCTGGAAAGTAGTTGGAGTTATGTTTGATGAAGAAATTACCCAAGCTGCGAATCCAGTATTTTATAAGACTTTTATTGTTATTGCTATCGCTATTGTATTTGGTAGTGTATTAATTTATTTCATTACAAAGTCTATTACAAGACCATTAAGAAAAATAGCTGACTCGGCACATAAAATTAGTAAGGGAGATTTAACAGAGAAAATTACAATCCATTCCAAGGATGACATAGGGAAATTAGGGAATTCCTTTAATGAAATGTCTGCCTCTTTACAAGATGTGATTACTCAAATTAGTTTTTCAGCAGAACATGTCGCTGCATCGGCTGAAGAGTTAACAGCGAGCGTACAGCAAGCAAATGATGCGACAGATCAAATTACAATTGCAATGGAACAAGTATCAGGTGGGGCTGAATCACAAAGTCAAGGTGTTGAAGAAGGTGCGGCTACATTACAACAAGTAAATACAGCAATTCAAGATGTAACTGGAAGTGCAGAATCAATTTCTATCTCCTCATTGCATGCGAGAGAAAGAGCTGAAGAAGGGGAGGAATTGGTTGAACAAACAGCAAAACAAATGCAGTCTATTTCTAGGTCGGTATCCGAGTCAGATGCCATTATTAAACTTCTTGATGAGAAATCAAAGCAGGTAGGAGCTATTTCTGAAGCAATTCAAAATATCGCTACTCAAACGAACCTTTTAGCTTTAAATGCGGCTATTGAAGCAGCAAGAGCAGGTGAACAGGGCCGAGGGTTTGCTATTGTAGCAGATGAGGTTAGAAAATTAGCGGAGCAATCAGGAGAATCATCTGGAGAGATTGCGAATTTAATTGCAGAAATTAAGGCTGATATTGAACATACTGTTAAAGCGATGGATAATGTGAATGAGGAAGTTCAACAAGGTCTTGATGTTGTAACAAAAACGAAAGTAAGTTTTACGGAAATTTTAAGTTCTACTACACATATTGTTTCTCAAGTGAATGAAATGGTAGAAACAACGAAGAGAATTGCTGGAGATGCAAATGAAGTGACAAATGCTATTGATGAAATTGCAGCGGCTGCAGAAGAAAATACAGCTAGTATGCAAAGTGTTGCTGCTTCAACAGAAGAACAAGTGAATTCAATGGAAGAAATTAGTTCAGCTTCACAAAACTTAGCTGAGATGGCCGAAGAACTACAAGCGATGACTAGTAAATTTAAAGTATAATAACAGCAGATAAGTAAGGTGAGAATAATATCACCTTACTTATTTTTCTATTCAGCAATTAGGGGAGTCATTAACGGGATGAAAAAAAGAAAAAGACTATGGAATTTGTGGAAAACGATTACATTGTTAGTTTGTACAGTTGTAATTTTTTCTTTACTTGTGACAGATATATTAATTAGTCACAATGTAGAACGGACAACGGAGGATAGCCAAGCAGAGAAAGCAAAAACAATTGCACACATTGTGGCGAATGATTCAATTGTAATTGATGGTTTAATTGGGAAAACAGATACTGCTGCAATCCAAACGTATACAAATAGAATATTAAAAAACACAGGTGTTCAATTTATTGTAGTTATGGACATGAATGGAATAAGAAAGTCACATCCAAATCCTCAAAAAATAGGTCATCATTTTATTGGGGGAGATGAAGGGCCTGCATTGAAAGGAAAGGAACATGTATCGTTGGCAGAAGGAACTTTAGGTATTTCAATGCGAGTGTTTGTACCTATATTTTCTGAAACAGGTGAACAACTTGGAGCGGTGGCCGTTGGTATTTCAGCAGATAATGTAAAAGAGAGAGTTAAGGAAAGTAGACATATCATTTATATTGGAGTTGGAGTTGGGGTACTAGTCGGAATGATAGGAGCAATATTGCTAGCCAGACATATAAAGAAAAGTTTATTTGGTCTTGAACCTCACAGGATAGCGAAAATTCTTGAAGAAAGAAATACGATGCTACAATCTGTAAAGGAAGGTATTATTGCTGTAGATAAAGAGGCCAATGTAACTTTAATAAATAATGAGGCAAAACGATTGTTTAAGAAAAGTGGACTTGAAGAAGATTTTATCGGTAAAGACGTTGAGTTGTATATGCCTAATTCGCGTATAAAGGAAGTATTACAAACTGGAGAGGTACAATTAAACGAAGAACAAAATATTTATGGAATTACGATTGTAACGAATCGTGTTCCTTTATATGTAAAAGGAGAAATAGTTGGTGCGATTGCAACATTTCGTGATAAAACAGAGATTAGAAAATTAGCAGAAGAATTAACTGGTATTAGGTTATATGCAGAAGCATTACGGGCACAATCGCATGAATTTATGAATAAAATGCACGTCGTATTAGGGCTTACACACATGAAACAGTATGAAGAATTACAGAAGTATATAAGCGGTATGGTATCAGAGCATCAATATGAAATTGGTGGGATTATGAAAAGAATAAAAAGTCCAGTATTTGCTGGTTTTTTACTCGGGAAACTTAGCTATGCTAGAGAGAAGAATATAAAATTAATTATAAGTGAAGATTCTTACATGCCAGAAATAGAGGATGAAAGTATTACTCATGAACTGATTACGATTGTAGGAAATTTAATTGATAATGCATTAGAGGCAGTGGCAAATTGTGAAAAGAAGCAAGTTGAAGTTAAGATACAATATGGGGATACACTAATTATTACAGTACAAGATACGGGAAAAGGTATACAAGAAGAAATAGGGGCATTATTTACGAAAGGTTATTCCACAAAGGGAGATAACCGTGGTTATGGTTTGTATCTTGTAAAAGAAAGTATACAGCGAATAAATGGGGAAATTCATGTGTATTCATTAGTAGGAAAGGGAACAACGATAACAATTGAAATACCTAAAGGTAGGGATGAGAGGCAAATATGATTAAAGTTTTAATTGTAGAAGATGACCCGATGGTAGCAATGTTAAATACGCATTATTTAGAGCAAGTAGGAGGGTTTGAACTTGTTCAAGCAGTTAATTCGGTAAAATCGGCGATAGAAGTATTAGAGGAATCAAGAGTAGATTTAGTATTACTTGATATTTTTATGCCTGAAGAGACTGGATTTGAGCTTTTAATGCATATTCGGAACCAAGAAAAAGAAATCGATATTATGATGATTTCAGCTGTACATGATATGGGGAGTATTAAAAAAGCATTACAATATGGCGTAGTAGATTATTTAATTAAGCCATTTACATTTGAACGATTTAAAGAGGCGTTAACTATATATCGAGAAAAACTTACTTTCATGAAAGAACAACAAAAAATTAGTCAATCGGAATTAGATTCGTTAATTTTGCAAAAAGAAAAAAGAGAACCTACTGTCACGAAAGAGCTTCCGAAAGGGTTAACGAAGCAAACGATGCAATTAATTTGGCGGAAGATCGAGTCGCTAAATGGACAAGCATTTACAACAGAGGAAATGGCGCAATTAGTTGGTGTTTCAAGGGTTTCTATTCGAAAGTATGTAATGTTTTTGACTGAAATTGGAGTGTTAGAAAACGAAATGGTGTATCAACATGTAGGGAGACCAGTGAGTAAATTAAGATGTATTGACCAAAATAAAATAGAGTTTTATGTATAAGCGACTTATTATAAGTCGCTTATACTTTTTTTAATTACAAAATCAATTACAAAACTTACAAAAACTATTTTTACTATTGAAAGCGTTTTAATATTGTTATTAAGAAAACAAGGGGGTGCCATATGGGAATTCAAAAGAATGTGGAAGCGGTATCATTTTCTGAAGGAAATGAAGTACAAAGAGAATCTTTCGCTTCTAAAATTATGAATGTGAAAATCGGTGTTATACCTTTACCGTTATATGTAGTATTGGCTGCTATTATTTATGGGGCATCTGTATATAATAAATTGCCAGCAGATATGATTGGTGGATTTGCAGTTATTATGATCATGGGTATTTTCTTAGGAGACATTGGGATGAGAATTCCAATTTTAAAAAATATCGGTGGTCCAGCAATACTTTCGTTATTTATTCCATCATTACTTGTATTTTTTAACTGGATGAATCCAGCTTCAATGGAAGCTGCGACTATGTTAATGAAAAAATCGAACTTTTTATATTTATATATTTCTTGTTTAGTAGTCGGAAGTATTTTAGGAATGAACCGTAAAGTGTTAGTACAAGGTTTCGTTCGCATGTTTATTCCTTTAGTGGTAGGAACGTTAGCTTCTGTAGCGGTAGGATTATTGGTCGGTTCATTATTTGGATTTGAAATGAAGCAAACATTCTTCTTTATCATCGTACCAATTGTGAGTGGTGGTATCGGGGAAGGGATTTTACCATTATCGCTAGCTTATAGTGATATTTTAAACGAATCATCAGCAACGTTTGTATCACAGCTTATTCCAGCAGCTATTATTGGGAATATGTTCGCAATTGTGAGTGCAGGGTATATGAAGCGTTTAGGTGAGAAGAAACCGGAGCTTAGTGGTAACGGTGTATTAGTGAAAACAGACAATCAAGCAGAATTATTAAAAGAACAAAATACAGAGAAGCCAATTGACTTCTCATTAATGGGAGCAGGTTTATTAATCGCGTGTACGTTCTTCATCTTCGGAGGATTTGCTTCTAAGTTCATCGGTATCCCTGGGGCAATCATTATGATTTTCTCAGCAGCACTTGTGAAATACTTTAAATTAATGCCCGCAAAAATGGAGCAAGGAGCATTCCATTTATATAAATTTATTTCGAAGAATTTAACTTGGCCGTTAATGGTTGGACTAGGATTGCTATATATTCCGCTAAAAGACGTAGCAGCAGTTCTTTCAGTAGGATATGTTGTCGTATGTGCATCGGTTGTTCTTACAATGGTAGCGTCAGGTTTTCTTGTAGGGAAAGTGATGAAAATGTATCCAGTTGAATCAGCAATTGTAACTGGATGTCATAGTGGTTTAGGCGGAACTGGAGATGTTGCTATTTTATCAGCTTCAAATCGAATGGAATTAATGCCGTTCGCGCAAATTTCGACTCGTTTAGGCGGGGCAGCAATGGTTGTAACAGCGACAATTTTATTAAAAATGTTTTCATGATCAAACAAGCTAGCTATATAAATATAGCTAGCTTGTCAAATTAAGGGGAGATTATAAGTATGTTAGAAAATCAAATTAATGAGAGATCATTGTTATTGCATAAAGAATTAGTAGGAAAAATTGAGATTACAAGTAAAGTAGAAGTAAATTCAGCGGATGATTTAAGTCTGACATATACACCAGGTGTAGCGGAGTCTTGCAAAGCAATCGCAGCAGATGAAGGAACAGTGTACGACTATACAGCACGTGGAAATATGGTGGCAGTTGTCTCAGACGGAACAGCGGTACTTGGTTTAGGAAACATTGGACCAAAAGCGGCTATGCCTGTTATGGAAGGAAAAAGTATATTATTTAAAAAATTTGCGAATGTAGATGCTTTCCCATTATGTTTAGGTACGACTGATGTGGATGAAATCGTTACCCTTGTGAAAAATTTAGAGCCTACGTTTGCAGGAATTAACTTAGAAGACATTGCGGCACCACGCTGTTTTGAAATTGAAAAACGATTAAAAGAAGAAACGAATATTCCTGTATTCCATGATGATCAACATGGAACAGCTATCGTCGTCTTAGCAGCTGTTATTAATGCATTAAAAGTTGTTAGCAAACAAATGGATCATGTGAAAATTGTTATTAACGGTGCGGGTTCGGCAGGAATTGCAATTGGAAAATTATTATTAAAGGCTGGTGCACAGCACATTACATTAGTTAGCTTAGAAGGTATTGTTTGTGAAGGTGAAGCATGGATGAACGAAGCACAAATTGAAGTTTCAAAAAAGACAAATCGAGAACATGTACGTGGAACGTTAAAAGAAGCGATTTATCAGGCTGATATTTTTATCGGTGTATCTGCTCCTAATGTACTAACGAAAGAGCTTGTAAAGACGATGAATAAGAAAGCAATTGTGTTCGCTATGGCGAATCCAATTCCAGAAATCTTCCCAGAGGATGCATTAAAGGCTGGGGCAGCTGTAGTAGGAACCGGGCGCTCGGATTATGCGAATCAAGTAAATAATGTATTGGCGTTTCCAGGAATATTCCGCGGTGCGTTAGATGTGCGCGCGACTGATATTACAGAAGAAATGAAATTAGCGGCAGCGTATGGGATCGCTAACATCATTACGGACGAAGAACGTAATGCGAATTATGTAATCCCGAATCCATTAGATAAAAGAGTTGTTCCAAGTGTTGCTGAAGCTGTGGCGAAGGCAGCTATTGATTCAGGCGTGGCGCAAATTACGAAAATACCAAGTTATTAATAGCTAAAAGCAGTGCCTAAAAAGGCACTGCTTTTTTGAGATAAGAAATCAAAATAATGAAGAAGTGTAACATTATTTATGTTTCCTCATTATTTATTTAATTCCATTGCAACTTGTTTACCATTTACTAAAACCTCAGTTACTGCTACGATCACTTCTATCATTTTTTTCATCTCTCATCTCTCCTCGTGTCATTTCTTACTTTAAGTATAAGAGAAGAGAGTTACTTCAACTATCGAAGTACATGACGTAGAAATTACATTGTTGTAAGAAAGTGTTTTAGTTTTGTCACTTTACTCAGCAGTAATTACAAACTGATCATAATATTTTTCATTCACGTATATATTTAATACCCATAATCCAGATGAAGGTAGTGACATAGTGAGTGGGAGTTCGGTTGTAGTAGAATCAATTGTATTTGAAGTAGTCCAAGTTGGTTTAGAAGTTTCTTGTTGAAAGAGTACGGGTGTTGGGGTTACTGATCCTTGTTTTAGTGCAATAATAGATAGTTTTCCAGTTGGCATTTCAGGATCTAAAAAGTACCACATCATTTCGTTTTTTTCATTTGCGATAATAGGGCCATCAGCCATTGCAATTTTGTCTTCGATACCTCTTAAAGGTATTTTTTCTTGTATGAAGGAGGGTGTTTCTTCCCAATTTACATCTTTTAAAACGCTAAGGTGAAAGAAGGAAGGTGCATTAACTTGAGTGGATGACGTTGCGATAACTTCTTTTTTAGGTGCTTCTGAATCAGGCTGCAATTGCGAGCATCCAGTGATGAGAAAGGAGAAAAGTAGCATAGTTCCAATTTTTTTCATGGTGTCACACTCCTAATTTTTACTGTTAGTGTAATTGTATTTGCCAGAAAGAGGGACAATTCCTTTAAAGTATAAAAAGAGGTCGTAAGTTTTGTACGACCTCTTTTGACATTTTTTATATTTGTTCAGTTGAAAAGGTTGGTTCTCGTTCTTTTTGAGGCATCGTTAAGAAAATAACAGAAAGAACGATACATACGCCGCCTAGTAATTGATACGCTCCAAATGATTCATTTAGCCAAGCGATTGAAACGATAGCTGCTACAAGTGGTTCAATGCTAGATAAAATGCTCGTTTCTGTTGCTGCTAAATATTTCAGACTACCGATATAAAGGAGGAAAGAAAGGGTGCCACTTATGATGATAAGAATAAGCATAGAAAAAGTTTTTAGTGTAAAAGTTTGTGAAAGCTGATCCCATTCAAACGATCGATTACAAATAAGCAGTGCAATTCCTCCAATTAACATCCCCCAGCCAATTACTATGGTTGTTCCGCATTCTTTAATAAGAGAAGCTGGATGGAGGGTATAAAATGCAAATCCAATTGCTGTTAATAGGCCAAAAATAATGGCTTCTTTCGATAAAACAATATTTTCAATTGAACCGTTTGTAATAATAAAGTACGTTCCCGTTAGTGCAGTTATAATTGCGAGTAGTTGCATAGAAGCAGGGAATTTTCGTTGTTCAAATGCGACATAAATGGTAATGAGAACAGGACCTAGAAATTGAAATAATGTCGCTGTGACCGCGTTACTAATATGAACTGTTTCGATAAAGGCGTATTGCGCACCGAGCATGCCGAGAATAGAGAAAATAATAAGTTGTATAGAATGTCTAGGGTGTTTCCAAATTTGAAATATGTTTTGTTTCTTTATCAGTAAAAAAGATAAAATAAATAATCCCGCAAGCAACAAGCGAATTGTTAAAAAATCAATTGATGATACGTTGGTATGTTGAAATAGCCACTGAATCATCGGGCCAGATAATCCCCATAAGGTAGCTCCTGTAATAATCATAATGAGTCCAATCCGTCTACTGTTGTTCATAATCATGCATCTCCTCTCGAGTATTTGATTTTTTATGTGTGACATGATAAAAGGAATTATATATAACTTCTGGTACTGTAGAAAGTATCAGATTTAAGTTTTATCAAGGGGTCAGATGTTATGTTAGAATTAACGCCTAATTTAAATGCGAAAAGCAAAATAGCATTGTATGTGCAATTGTATGAGTATATAAAAAAAGAGATTAAAGATGGAACGATTCCGGCTTTTACAAAATTACCTGCAAAAAGAAAACTGGCGAGTTATTTACAAGTAAGTAAGAATACAGTAGAAGCGGCTTACGAGCAATTACTTGCAGAAGGTTATATTGAGTCGGCATCGAGAAAAGGTTATTTTGTATGTAAAGTTGAACAAATGATTGATGTAGAAGGAAGCGAAGCGAAAGTAGAAGAAGTACCGTTTCGAGAGGAGAACTATACATTTGATTTCACACAAACAGGGGTTGATACGAATACTTTTCCGTTCACTACGTACCGTAAGCTTATTAATGATGTATGGCAGCCACATAATAATGAGTTGCTTTTTCTTGGACACCCTCAAGGGGAATTGAGCTTAAGGGAGGAAATTGCGAACTATTTGTATGAATCTAGAGGTGTACGTTGTTCAGCTAGTCAAATTGTATTAGGTGCGGGAACACAAATATTAGTGAAACTATTGTTTCAATTGCTAAAGGGAAGCAATTATGCAGTGGAAAACCCAGGGTATCATAGGAAAATGGTCGTTTTTGAACAGGGAGAAGAGAAGGTTCAAATGTTGTCTTTAGATAGGGACGGCATTTGTATGGCAGATTTAGAAAATAGTAATGCAAATGTTGTATTTGTTACACCTTCCCATCAGTTTCCGTATGGAATGATTATGCCTATTACGAGAAGGACGCAGCTTTTACAATGGGCGAAGAAAGCGAAAGACAGGTATATTATTGAAGATGATTATGATAGTGAATTTCGCTATTCTGGAAAGCCTATACCGGCGCTGCAAGGGTTAGATACAGAGGGGAAAGTTATTTATATGGGGACGCTATCTAAAGCATTATTGCCATCGCTACGGATGAGCTATATGGTGTTGCCGAAGAAATTAATTAAAAAGTATCAACAGCAATATTTATTTTATACACAAAGTGTTTCAAGAATGGACCAAGAAGTGATTAGAAAGTTTTTAAATGAAAGCTATTGGGAAAAACATATTCATAAAATGCGTGTCGTCTACCGGAAAAAGAGGGATCGGCTCGTCTTTGAAATAGAGAAATATTTCTCTAATTGTGTTGAGGTGATAGGGGAAGATTCGGGATTACACATTTTATTAAAAGTGCATAATGGAATGCGAGAAGAGGAACTCATTCAAGAAGCTGCGAAATATAGTATTAAAATATATCCTGTTTCTACGTACTATAAAGACGGTACTGCACCTGAAAATGTAGTTTTACTTGGGTTTGCGATTTTATCAGAAGAAGAAATTGCGAAAGCGATTCAATTATTGCATAAGGCATGGTATACAAGAAAATAAAAAAACATCCTCCAAGCATGAGGATGTTTTTTTATTATTTATTTTCATCTAAGAATAAGACCATATGCTCTTCGTCCCAATATTGTCCGTTATATTTTAATGAACGTTCTTGCACACCGAATGTTTTAAATCCTAATGATTCATAAAGTTTTTTTGCTCCATCGTTGCCAACAACAACATCAAGCATAACTTGTTCCACCTCTAAAGATTTAGCAAGCTCAAGACATTCTTTAATAAGTGCTTTTCCTGCTCCAAGTCCGCGTGCTTTTGGAGATACATATACAGAACCGATTTTGGCTTTATGTTCTTGTTTTACATATGGTTTCGTTTCCAGTGTTGCAACCCCGATTAATTTTCCATCTTTGAATGCGCCTAGCGTATAGTTTTCATCTTGTGCTAATTTTTGTGCTTTATATTCAATCGCACACTCTTTATTAATAATATCTTCATAAGAAGAGCTAAAAGCTTCAGGGTTTTGCTTTAATCCTTCTACACGAAGTTCTAAGTAAATTTCCGCTTCGTCTTTTGTTAATACATGGATATCCAATTATATCACCCTCCAAATCTTTGACAAATGTATCTTTATTTTATATTGAAATAAGAATAATTTCAAAAGCTTAGCTTATATAAGCTGATTTTATGAACAAAATAACACCAGTAGTTTTTACTACTACTGGTGTTTTCACACACATATTATTCAAAAGGTAGCTCGATTATAAAGTTTGTTCCTACGTCTAATTTGCTTGTTACTAGAATGGAACCGTTATGCAATTCTACAATTTCTTTCGCAACAGCTAGCCCGATACCTTTTCCTCCAGTAGCTCTCGTTCTGGATTTATCAACACGATAAAAACGATCAAAAATATGCGGAATATCTTCTTCAGGAATACCTTCTCCTTCATCTTGTACACTTATTGTAAAAGAATTTGTTTCTGCGAGTACGCGTATCGTAATAGTAGTGTTTTCTAGTGAGTGTTGATAAGCATTGTGTAATAAATTTAACATAACTTGTTCCATACGTCTTTCGTCTATGCAAACTTCTAAATCATCTTTGCAATATACATGAAGTTGCATTTGTTTATTTGTTAATGTTGTTTTTGTTTTTTCAACCATTCGTTCTAAAAATGGTCTAAGAAGTACTTTTTGTTTTTTTATAACAAACTGGTGTTGTTCTAATTGTACCAGCATAAATAAATCTTGGACGAGGTCGGTTACACTATCTGTTTCATCCTCGATGATTTGCAAGTATTCTTCACGCTCTTCTTTCGTTAAAGAGTCTCTCTTTGCCACTTTCGCATAACCTTTCATATAGGTTAATGGAGTTAATAATTCATGAGCAACACTAGCGAGAAACTCCCCTCTTTCTTTTTTCATATAAGTCAGTTCACTGGATAAATCTTCAATCGTTTTTGCTAAGCTTCCAAGTTCATCATTCCGTTTAATACCTAATTGAATTGGCTTATTTAATTTTGACATTTTTTCTGTTGCCCTCTTCATTTTGATGAGCGGTTCTGTAATAACACGAGAAAAAATAAAGACAGAAATAGTCGTTAAAATAATCGTCAAAACACTAATAATAAGAAATTGCTTCATGAGTTTAAGTAACATGTTTTCTAAGAAAGATGTTTTTAATAACATATATAACTTTCCTTGAAACTTTGTTGTGTTAAGTGGGCTTACTGTGGTGATGAATTTTGATTTTTTCCAGTTTCTTTCAACGATTAATCCGCTTTCTGGGACAGATTCTGTTTTACAAGTAAGTTGTTTTTGCATTTCTTTTGTTACGGGTTCTGAGGTGGAAATAATTTTGCCGTTATGGTCAGTAATAATAATAGCTATATCGGAGTTAGAAATTGATTCCGATTCAACTAAGTGTGCAGCCGCATTCGCAATATCGAACTCGGGGTACACGGGGCGTTTAGGATTTTTATTATGTTCAGTGTGTTGCATTTCTTTATAATATTCATCCCGTCTCTCGCGGTTTTTAATTTTTTTACTATAGCGATTACCTTTTTCTAAAAGAGCGAGTGTTTCCTCTTCAATGCGCATTTTAGAAATACTTTTGTAAAAAGATACGAAAGCAATCGTTTCAATGCATAAAGCTAATATTAAAAAGTATGTCCCGATTTTAAGTGAAAGTTTACTCATTTTCTCACCATACCTTATTCATAATAAAGGGTCAGTGGTATACTAGTTTCCACTGACCGAAGTGATTATTCACTTTTCCATTTATATCCGACCTTATAAACAGTTTCTAAGTAATTTTCAACTGGAAATCCTTTTTTCCGTAATTTATCGCGGATATTACGAATATGTGAATCGATTGTTCTATATTCAATATCTGTTTCATAGCCCCAAATTTTCTCGATTAAATCATCTCGGCTATAAGCACGGTTTGTATTTTGTAAAAATAGTCCAAGTAACGAAAACTCGATAGGTGTTAGTGAGATTTTCTCATCATAAACTGTGACAGTATGTTTCGTTTTATCCCACTCAATACCATTGAAGCTGACAAATCCATCTTTCTTAGTACGACGTAATATAGCCTCGATTCTTGCGACTAATACATGTTCATCAAATGGTTTTGTAATATAGTCATCTGCGCCCATAGTAAGACCTTTCACCATATCGTAATTTTGATTACGAGCTGTTAGCATTATAATTGGAACGTTGGAGATTTGACGAATTTGATAGCAAGTATCCCATCCATCCATATTCGGCATCATTACATCTAACAAAACAATATCAAAGTCTTTTTGTTCTATTAACTTTAGTGCTTCAAGGCCAGAGGTAGCTTTCATACAAAAATAGCCACGCGGACTTAAGAACAAATCTAATAATCGTAACATACGTTCTTCATCGTCTACTAATAAAATTTTTACCATAATCTTGTGCACCCCAAACTGTTCATTCTACTTGTATAGTTTACATGAAAATGATAAAAAACTCTTTTTATGTGATTGAGTGGAAGAGTTATTTCTCGCTCAGAGTAATTGACATAAAAAATGCACTAGTTTTGCACAACTATTTTTTATAATAGAAAACGTAGCGACACAAAATACCCTATGTTGCGACATAACGTCATGTCATTTTATTTATAAAATGACAATTCCATTCTATTGTGTATGTGAGATAGAGAGGGTTTTCGTATTCACCTCGCATCGGATAAGAAAAATTTCCTATCTCACACTTTTTTTTAAAGGAGATCATACACATGAATCCAAAAGAAGAAATTTCAAAAAAAGAAAAGCAAGATCGTAATACGGTTGTCATGTGCGTTGCCGTATCTATGGTTATTATTATAAGTTGTGTAAATAAAATTTTGGGGATTTTATAATATAAAAAAAGCTTATTGCTTCTTAAGAAAAGAAGCAATAAGCTTTTTTCGTTGTTAGGGGGAGTATTTTTATATAATAAACCAAGGTAAAATTGCTAATCCAGAAGTTACAATTGCTGTAGTAAATATTAAAAGCATAGCTCGTTTGTTTTGTTTCATGTCACATTCTCCTCTACATATCAAGTACATGCGATCAGCGTGGGATGTAGTTCCCCACTGAGTAAAGTTTCACTTTATATTTTTAGTATAATGAATGGAAAGGTTTGGTACGATCGATAAAGGTGACATGAAGATTACATTGTTGTAATGAAAAAAGCATCTTTCTTAATAAAAAGATGCTTTTGGAAAACTAGATTGAAGTATTAATCATTTAAGAATAGAACCATATGTTCTTCGTCCCAATATTGACCGTTATGTTTTAATGAACGCTCTTGTACGCCGTAAGTTTGGAAACCTAATGACTCATATAATTTTTTTGCTGCATCGTTACCAACTACAACATCGAGCATAAGTTGTTCTACATGTAATTTATCGGCATTTTCAATAATTGCTTTAATAAGAGCTCGTCCTGCTCCAAGGCCACGTGCTTTAGGGGAAACAAAAACGGAACCGATTTTTGCTTTATGTTCTTGTTTAATGAAAGGCTTTGTTTCTAAAGTAGCAATGCCGATTAAATCGTTATCTTTGAAGACCCCTAGAGTATACTTATCCGGATTGCTTAATCGTTTTGCCATAGCAGCTACAGGATCCTCATGTTTCAGAACATCTTCATAAGAAGAGCTAAAAGCTTCCGGGTTCTTCGTTAAACCTTCCATACAAACTTTTAAATATATTTCTGCGTCCTCTGTCGTTAATAAGCGAATTTCCATCGTTGTAACCTCCTTGGGTGATTTTAAATAAAATAAATCCATTATTTTTATAAGAATGTGTATGCGTTTTGTTAGCAGTCTCTTTTAATGTGTAAAAGAATGAAAAGATATATGCTACAATATTTTGCTTTAATATGTAATGAAATTATATATTAACTTTATTAACTATTCAAGTGTTTAATATATTACATTTTTATAACTAAAATAGCTCCTCAATCGAGGAGCTATTTTAGTTATTCGATTGATAACCATCAATTCGATGTGGATGTGTGTAAATATTGCAGGATTCATTTCTAATAAATCCTACGACTGTAATGCCTAAATCATGGGCGAGTTGCAATGCTAGTTTTGTTGGAGCGGACTTAGATAGAACAATTTCACATCCGATTTTTGAAACTTTGAGTAAAATTTCGGATGAAATACGCCCGCTAAATGCAATGATTTTTCCCTTGACAGATATATCGTTACGCAAACAATGGCCGTATATTTTATCTAATGCATTATGTCTTCCGATATCCATTCTTGATATAAGGATATTATTTCGATCACATAGCGCGGTATTGTGAACACCGCCGGTTTGGCGAAATGTAGTGGAAGATTGTTGTAAAGTATTCATTAAGTGAAAACATTCTTCAGGAGTAATTGTCACATGTATATTATGTAAATTTTTTGCTTTTGCGGCATCGTTAGCGAAAATAAAACCTTGTCTACCTTTTCCGCAGCAAGAAGTGATGTATCGTTTATTATATAAATTTTGATAGAGCGGATTTACTTTGGATGATGTTACATGGACAATTCCGTTATCTTTTTGAACCCATAGTTCTCCAACATCTTTATAGGAAGAAATAATCCCCTCAGAAATTAAAAAACCAATTACCATATCTTCGATGTAATTTGGTGTACATACGACTGTTACATATTCTTCTCCATTTAATTTAATAGTAATAGGAGATTCTGTAACAATCTCATCAGTTTGTTTTGAAAATGTACCAGAGTAATAGCGTACAATTGTATAACTCTCTTGCGTAGGCCCCATATGAAATTCCCCTTTTATATGTATTTTCTCCCACATTCATCATAAAACATTGAAAAAATAAAAACATCTATTAGAAGGAAGGTATCAGATTATTTTGGTTATTATTGTATATATACGATATAATAGAAATGTAGAATAGTGAAATTTTCAAGCTTTCGTATTGATACCTTATAAACATCTAGAATCGACTTCATAAGAAAAGTATTTGAGCAGGGCGTTTCAAAAATATGTACAGTAATCCATTTATGAAAACGGATTCATAAATTTGTTGTACAGTTGGTTGTAAGGAGAGGGGAAACTATGGCAGAACAGACAGTCCGTGTAACCGTAGATGGTAAAGAATTTTCAGCATCAGGTGAAAAGACGATACTACAATTATTTAACGAGAGTAATTTGGAACATCCTCAAATTTGTCATGTACCAGAAGTAGATCCAATTCAAACTTGTGATACGTGTATTGTAGAAGTAGATGGGAAGTTAATGCGTGCTTGTTCAACGAAATTAGAGAACGGTATGCATATTGAAAGACAGTCACAGCGTGCGAAAGAGGCGCAGACTGAGGCGATGGATCGAATATTAGAGAATCATTTATTGTATTGTACCGTATGTGATAACAATAACGGTAATTGTAAGGTTCATAATACAGTACATATGATGGGAATTGAAGAACAGAAATATCCGTATGAGCCGAAAGTAAGTGCTTGTGAAGTGGATATGTCACATCCGTTTTATCGGTATGATCCAAATCAATGTATTGCTTGTGGACAGTGTGTAGAAGTATGTCAAAACCTACAGGTTAATGAAACGATATCGATAGACTGGAGCTTAGATCGTCCTCGTGTTATATGGGATCATGGTGTAAGTATAAATGACTCATCTTGTGTAAGTTGTGGGCAGTGTGTAACAGTATGTCCATGTAATGCGTTAATGGAAAAATCAATGTTAGGTGAAGCTGGATTCATGACAGGATTAAAATCAGATGTGTTAGATCCGATGATTGATTTTGTAAAGGATGTAGAGCCTGGATATAGTAGTATTTTAGCAGTTTCAGAAGTAGAGGCTGCGATGCGTAAGACGAAAGTGAATAAAACAAAAACAGTTTGTACATTTTGTGGTGTCGGTTGTTCATTCGAAGTATGGACGAAAGATCGCCATATATTAAAAGTGCAACCTGTTTCTGATGCACCGGTTAATGGCATTTCCACATGTGTAAAAGGTAAATTTGGATGGGACTTTGTAAATAGTGAAGATCGAATTACGAAGCCATTAATTCGCCAAGGAGATATGTTTGTTGAAGCTTCATGGGAAGAAGCATTAGAAGTTGTGGCTTCTAACATGCAACATATTAAATCAGAATACGGAAGCGATGCATTTGGATTTATTTCTTCTTCGAAAGTAACGAATGAAGAAAATTATCTTATGCAAAAACTAGCTCGTCAAATATATGGAACAAATAATGTAGATAACTGCTCGCGTTATTGCCAATCTCCAGCAACTGATGGTTTATTTAAAACTGTCGGTATGGGCGGCGATGCTGGAACAGTGAAAGATATAGCTGAAGCAGGCCTTGTCATTATCGTTGGTGCGAATCCAACAGAAGGACATCCTGTACTCGCGACGCGTGTAAAACGTGCTCACAAATTACACGAGCAAAAACTGATTGTAGCAGATCTTCGTAAACATGAAATGGCAGAGCGTGCGGATTTATTTATTCATCCGCGCCAAGGTACAGATTACGTATGGCTTGCTGGTATTACGAAATATATTATTGATCAAGATTGGCATGATAAAAAGTTCATAGCTGAAAATGTGAAGAACTTTGATGAATATAGCACAATGTTAGAAAAGTATACGCTTGATTATACAGAAGAAATTACGGGAATTTCGAAAGAAAACCTGAAAGAAATGGCTCGTATGGTATATGAAGCAGATGGAACTTGTATACTTTGGGGAATGGGTGTAACGCAAAATACAGGAGGAAGTACAACATCTGCTGCCATTTCAAATTTACTGCTTGTTACGGGGAACTATCGTCGTCCTGGTGCAGGCGCATATCCATTACGAGGTCATAATAACGTACAAGGTGCTTGTGATATGGCGACATTACCAAACTGGCTTCCAGGTTATCAAGCAGTATCGGATGATACGCTTCGTGCTAAGTTTGAAAAAGCATACGGCACAACGATTCCGAAAGCACCAGGATTAAATAATATCGCAATGTTACTTGCGGCAGAAGAAGGAAAACTACGTGGTATGTATGTCATGGGGGAAGAAATGGCTTTAGTCGATTCCAATGCGAACCATGTGCAACATATTTTAGCGAATTTAGACTTCCTCGTTGTTCAAGATATGTTCTTATCAAAAACAGCTCGTTTTGCTGATGTTATTTTACCAGCGGCACCAAGCTTAGAAAAAGAAGGAACGTTTACGAATACAGAGCGACGTATTCAAAGATTATATGAAGTATTAAAACCACTAGGTGATTCAAAACCGGATTGGTGGATTTTACAAAAAGTTGCTCGTGCACTCGGCGGGGATTGGAATTACGAAAGTCCAAGTGAAATTATGGACGAAATCGCATCGCTTGCACCGTTATACTCTCAAGCAACGTACGATCGTCTAGAAGGATGGAATAGTTTATGTTGGGGTAGTCATGATGGTAGTGATACACCGCTATTATACGTAGACGGATTTAACTTCCCAGATAAACTAGCTCGTTTATCATTAGATGAATGGGTACCACCAGTTGTAGCGCCAGATGAGTATGATTTACTTTTAAATAATGGACGTATGCTAGAACATTTCCATGAAGGGAATATGACGAATAAGTCGGCTGGTATTTTATCTAAAGTATCTGAAGTGTTCGTTGAAATTTCACCTGAACTTGCTATAGAGCGCAATGTGAAAGATGGTGGTCTTGTAGAATTAGCATCACCATTTGGCAAAATTAAAGTACAAGCGCTTATTACTGAGCGTGTAACGGGGAAAGAGCTATACTTACCGATGCATGCAACGATAAATGAAGAAGCGATCAATATTTTAACTGGGACGGCAACAGACCTTTATACGTGTACACCGGCGTACAAACAAACGATGGTGAAAATGCGTGTATTACGTGAAAAAGGAAATCGTCCGTTACCATCTTCAAACCCGCGAGATAAAAAGCGTAATCCGCAAAATGGTGTTGAAATCGAGCAAAAATGGCAAAGAAAACAATACGTATCACTCGTGGACTAGGGGGCGGAGATAGTGGCGAAAGAAATTACTTTAATTAAAAAGAAAGTTGTAACAGAGGAAGAACAGAAACAGCAAGTAGCAAATGAACTTCTAAATGAGCTATCTAATAATCGTGAAGCAGTAGAAGAAACGATGCAGCTGTTAGCGCAGTTACAGAAGGCTGGAATATTAGATGCGGCGATTAGTTTACTTGCTGCGAAGGAAGATGTTTCAAAAATCGCTGTGGAGCAATTAAATCGTGAACCAGTTAAAAATGCACTTAACAACATGATGGGGGCGGGGGAAGCACTGTCCTCAGTTGACCCAGAAGTAACAAAGCAAATCACATCGAGTTTAGTCACTGGATTGCAATTTGCAACAGATGAATTAAAGAGTGGTAAAAAAACAAAAGTGATGGACTTCTTTAAAGTGTTAAAAGATCCAGATATCAATAGAGCCATCACATTCGGATTTAGCTTCTTGAAAGCATTTGGACAAGGGTTAGAGAAAAAATAGAGTAAGTGAAAAAGTGATGGGAAGTAGCCATCACTTTTTTCATTGTATGTATAAGAGTGTTCATGTTAAGCGGAATATATTATTATTAAAGGGATGGGTTAGAAATGGAAATGTGGAATCCATCTCAAATATCGTTTTAGAATGTGGAGGAATATATGCAACACCGTAAAAGACTATCTATACCAGGAGTAATGAGACATTCCTTTCAAACTGTTAGATTTGCCTTTTGGAATGTGTTAACATTCCAACTTGCTTATAAATTGTTAGCAGCGATTGTGTTTATCCCACTTTTTGGTATTATTTTCAATAAGTTGTTGTACTTTGGTGGGTATGCAAACGCAACAAATGACGAGTTATTAGCATTTTTGAAAACACCATACGGAATTTTGGCGATCGTAATTTTATCTATATTGGCATTGTTCCTGATCTTTACAGAGTTTGCAGTACTTATTATCATTTCGTACTTCGCTCATAAAAGGCAAAAGGTGAGATTACGTCCAATTTTATATAAAACAGTAACGTATTTACCTTCTCTGTTTACATATTGCTTACCTGGCTTTGTTTTGTATGCAGTTGTACTATTACCACTATTAAGTATGGGATATAAATCTGCATTGATTCCTGAAATTCAAATTCCTAATTTTATTACAGGCGAACTATTTAAGACAACAATGGGGCAAGTTGGATATTATACTTTCTTTGCTGTAGTTGCCTATTTGAACCTTCGTTGGATTTTTGTTTTACCTATTATCGTTTTAGAGGAGAAGCCGTTCCGTACGGCAGCACGCAAAAGCGCAAACTTAGTAAAAGAAAGCTTCTTTAAAGTTTTGTTCTTTTTAGTAGGTTTTTTCATATCTGTAGGAATTGTTTTTCTTTTATGTGTAGGAGTTTATTTACTTTGTCTGTGGGGAGTATATGAATTTACAAACCCAGAAGGGACATTTGCACTACTAGCAGAGTCAACTATTTCAGTTTTCCTAACAAGTACATTGTATCTATTTAGCTTTATTATGACGCCGTTCTATATTATGGCGTTAACAAGATTGTATTTACAAAAGGTTCCAGTCGAAGATGTTTTATTAGAAGAAGGATTAGATTATTCAAAGACGAAGGCAGATAAATGTTTCTTCCAAAAACATCGTTGGAAATTTATTGGTGTATATATTGTAGGAATTATTACGGCGGGAATGGTTGTTGCTTTCATTGTGACCTTTATTACAAACACATATAAAGAACCGATTATTATGGCTCATCGCGGTTATATTTCAAAAGGTGTAGAAAATACGAAAGAAGCTGTGCAGGGAGCTATTGATGCGAAAGCAGACTACGCTGAAATTGATGTACTACAAACGAAAGACGGTGAACTAGCAGTTATACATGATTTGAAGTTGAAACGTCTTGCCAATGCTAATGTTCATGTTTCGGATTTAACGATGGAAGAGTTAAGGCAGCTTACCCTTAGTCAAGATGGTTTTTCAGGACAAATCAGTACGCTGGATGAAATCATTAAGTTGGCAAAGGGTAAAATCAAACTCAATATTGAAGTGAAGCTTCATGGGGGCGAAAAAGACTTTGTAAACAAAGTATTAAAAACGATTAAAGATAATGAATTTGAGAAGCAATGTGTTATTCAAACGTTACATTACCCGCTTATAAAAGAGTTTAAGCGTGCAAATCCAAATATAAAAGTAGGATATATATTATATGCAAGTAGAGCTCACTTAAAGAATGTAAAGGCTGATTTTTATGTAGCGGAAGAATACATGTTAAATAAGAAATTAGTAAAAGAAGCAAGGAAGTTAAATAAACCAATTTACGTATGGACGGTAAATGATATGGAAAGTTTAAAGGGATATTATAAATTGAACGTAGATGGTATCATTACCGATTATCCTGAATCGGCACGTGAAACAATTAAGATGTTAAAAGTGCAAGAAGAGGAAGAAAGTGATCTGTTTGATAAAATTACGGAAACAACAGATGATTTATTTTCCAAGTTATTTATAAGTTATCCAGCTGCTAGTTAAATGCTAGCAGCTGTTTTTTTGGGGAAAGAATATATCTCTAAAGTATTGTTTAAACTTGTAACTGTATATGTATACGGCATCATTGGTATTTCTTACATTGTTACATTATTGTCGAATAACAAATGATTGCTGCTTATTTTAAAGGAGTATAATAAAAATAGAGTGATAGATAATGAGATGGAACAAAGAGGCTAATAGAATCAATGTTTCATATATTTACACTATTCTAAATATATAAACTTTAAAAATATAGTATGTTAGCGTTTTCATAACTTTTAAGTTATGCTAGAATAAGGACATAAGTTATTAATTATTACAAAAAGAAAAAAGACTTTCTTTTTTCTGTTAATTATAAGGGGGCATTTCATTATGCGTATTGGGGTACCAGCAGAAATTAAAAACAACGAAAACCGTGTGGCAATGACACCAGCAGGTGTTGTACATTTAATTCGTAACAATCACGAAGTATTCATTCAAAAGGGTGCAGGTTTAGGATCTGGTTTCACAGATGCTCAGTATGTTGAAGCAGGAGCGAAAATTGTTGATACAGCTGAAGAAGCTTGGAACATGGAAATGGTTATGAAAGTTAAGGAACCAATTGAAAGCGAATACAAACACTTCAGCGAAGGTTTAATTTTATTCACATACTTACACTTAGCTCCAGAACCAGAATTAACAAAAGCATTAATCGAAAAGAAAGTTGTTTCTATTGCATATGAAACAGTACAATTAGAAAACCGTTCTCTACCATTACTTGCACCTATGAGTGAAGTAGCTGGTCGTATGGCTGCACAAATTGGTGCACAATTCCTTGAGAAGAACAAAGGCGGTAAAGGAATTTTACTTGCAGGTGTTCCAGGGGTTAAACGTGGTAAAGTAACAATCATCGGTGGTGGACAAGCTGGTACAAATGCTGCTAAAATTGCAGTTGGACTAGGTGCGGATGTAACAATCATCGACTTAAGTGCAGAACGTCTTCGTCAATTAGATGACATTTTCGGAAACCAAGTAAAAACTTTAATGTCTAATCCGTACAATATTGCAGAAGCTGTAAAAGAATCTGATCTTGTAATTGGTGCAGTATTAATCCCAGGTGCAAAAGCGCCAAAACTTGTAACAGAAGAAATGATTAAATCAATGGAACCAGGTTCTGTTGTTGTAGATATCGCGATTGACCAAGGTGGTATTTTCGAAACAACTGACCGTATTACAACTCATGATAACCCAACTTACGAAAAACACGGCGTTGTTCATTATGCAGTTGCAAACATGCCAGGTGCGGTTCCACGTACATCAACTCTTGCATTAACAAACGTAACAGTACCATACGCAGTACAAATTGCTAACAAAGGCTACAAAGAAGCTTGCCTAGGCAACTCTGCATTACTAAAAGGTATTAACACATTAGATGGCTATGTAACATTCGAAGCAGTTGCAGAAGCTCACGGTGTAGAGTACAAAGGTGCTAAAGAATTATTAGAAGCAGAAACAGTATCTTGCTAATACAAGCATTATACAAAACAAAATCGAACAATATATAAACCAACATGATAAGAGCTAAGAGTGAATATCTCTTAGCTCTTCTTGGCAAAAGGGGGCATACATCGTGGCCAACCTATTTAAAAAGAAATCCGTTACGCAATTGTTAGGGGAAAGTAAAAGTAAAACTTTAACGAAAACGCTAGGGGCATTTGACCTAACAATGCTAGGGATTGGTGCGATAATTGGTACAGGAGTACTAGTATTAACAGGATTAGTAGCAGCAAGAGATGCTGGTCCAGCAGTTATCTTTTCATTCATGATTGCAGCGATTGTTTGTGGATTTGCAGCGTTGTGTTATGCAGAAGTTGCATCTACACTTCCGGTTTCAGGTAGTGTGTACACATATTCATATGCGACAATTGGTGAGTTTATTGCCCATCTAATGGGATGGACATTACTATCTGTATATGTCGTAACAACTGCCGCAGTAGCAGGTGGATGGACAGGTTATTTTAATAACTTAGTGAGTGGATTCGGATTAGAAATTCCAACAGAGTTGTTAAAGATTCCATCACAGGGTGGGATCGTGAATTTACCAGCAGTAGTCATTACATTAGTTTTAACTTGGTTACTATCAAGAGGTACGAAAGAAAGTAAGCGTGTGAATAACATAATGGTATTAATTAAAATTGGTATTGTTATTTTATTCATTGCAGTTGGTGCGTTCTACGTACAACCAGAAAACTGGACACCATTTGCACCATACGGTATTAGCGGAATCTTTGCCGGCGGAGCAGCAGTATTCTTTGCTTTCTTAGGATTTGATGCATTAGCAACTTCTGCTGAAGAAGTAAAAAATCCACAACGTGATTTACCGATTGGTATTATTGCTTCGTTAGTTATTTGTACAATTATTTATGTTGTAGTATGTCTCGTTATGACAGGTATGGTTTCTTATAAAGAATTAGATGTACCAGAAGCTATGGCATATGTGTTAGAAGTTGTAGGACAAGATAAAGTAGCGGGTGTAATCGCAGTTGGAGCTGTAATTGGTATTATGGCTGTAATCTTTGCTTACATTTATGCAACAACACGTGTATTCTTCGCGATGAGCCGTGATGGTTTATTACCAAAATCATTTGCGAAAATTAATAAAAAGACAGAAGCACCAGTATTCTCAACTTGGTTAACAGGTATTGGTAGTGCTTTAATTGCTGGATTTATCGATTTAAAAGAATTGTCGAATTTAGCGAATATTGGAGCATTGTTAACATTTGCGATGGTAGGTGTGTCAGTTATTATTCTTCGTAAAACACATCCGAACTTAAAACGTGGCTTTATGGTACCACTTGTACCAACGCTACCGCTTATTTCAATCGCATGTTGTCTATTCTTAATGTTTAACCTACCATTAACAACATGGATCTACTTCGGTATTTGGTTAGCAATTGGAGTAGTTGTATACTTTGTTTATTCGAAAAAGCATAGTCATTTAAAAGACGATGGAAGTTCGCAGGATAATTTAGAACAAGCTAATTAAAAGCTTAGTTAAAAGGGATATAAGTATAGTAAGCCTTGTGCGTCTAGGGAACGCGCAAGGCTTTTTCTTTTGTGTAAAGTGTATATTCTTTTTTGTATGAGAATGTAATGGATGCGGAAAATATGTGTAGATCTTTTTAAAATGTGAACGAAATGTTCAAAAAAATGTATGAGATTTCATTGACACATATGAATGGACGCTCATATTATAAAGGTATAAGATATATGAATGATTGTTCATATGTTCAAATAAAGAGGTGAGCTATAATGGCTGGAAATAAAGTAGAAACACCACAAGAGACATGTTCTCAAACGATAATTCATGAAGAAGTTGTTGATCAAGTAAAACAAACAATTCCAACGGATGAAAGTTTAAGTAAAGTAGCAGAATTATTTAAAGTATTAGGCGATCGTACACGTACAAGAATATTACATGCGTTATTTGAGGCTGAAATGTGTGTTTGTGATTTAGCGTATTTATTAGGAATGACACAATCATCTATTTCACATCAGCTTCGTGTGTTAAAGCAAGCGAAACTTGTAAAGAATCGTAAAGAAGGAAAGGTCGTTTATTATTCGTTAGCTGACCAACACGTAATTCATATCTTCGAGCAAGCGTTTGAACACGTAAACGAGGAAGAATAAATAGAACGCGAGGAGGGAGAACGATGGCTGAAGCATTAGTGAAAAAGAAACTGATGTTAGAAGGTTTAGATTGTGCAAACTGTGCAATGAAAATTGAAAAAGGCGTTGGGAATATAGAAGGAGTAAATTCTTGCTCTGTAAATTTTGCAACAAAAACAATGGTTTTAGAGACAGAACAAAATAAAGAAAACGAAGTTGTTACAGAAGCAAAACAACTCGTTACAAAATTAGAACCGCACATTAAAGTGCAAGAAGAAAAAAGCACAAAAGTAGCAAAAGAAGTATTTATATTAGAAGGTTTAGATTGCGCAAATTGTGCGATGAAGATTGAAAATAAAGTGAAAGAAATGCCGACTGTTTCAACAGCAACTGTTGATTTCGTATCAAAGAAGTTACGAGTTGAGGTAGCGAATAAAAGAGAATTAGAAGCGACTGTAGCCAATATAACAAATGTCGTTCAAAAGTTAGAACCAGATGTGAAAGTTCTTCGTGAAGAAAAGGGTGGTCATGACCATGGACATAGTCATGATCATGGTGAAGCAAATGTGAAAAAGATGGTAGGACGATTAGTGGTTGGCGGAATTTTGACAGCAATTGCTGCATTAGCTGGCTTACCACAAATGATCACAATTCCGTTATTCGTCCTTGCGTATGTATTAATTGGTGGAGATATCGTTTGGAGAGCAGTAAGAAACATAACTCGTGGCCAAGTGTTTGATGAGAACTTCTTAATGGCAATTGCAACACTAGGAGCTTTCGCAATTCAACAATACCCAGAAGCGGTTGCAGTAATGTTATTCTATCAAGTAGGAGAACTATTCCAAAGTATTGCGGTAAACCGTTCTCGAAAATCAATTACTTCATTAATGGATATTCGTCCTGATTACGCGAATGTAAAGATTGGAAATGAAACGAAACAAGTATCACCAGAAGATGTACAAATCGGCGATTATATTATCGTGAAACCTGGTGAGAAAGTACCGTTAGACGGAAAAGTAGTTGAAGGAACATCAATGGTAGATACTTCAGCATTGACTGGTGAATCTGTACCACGTGAAGTTGAAATTGGAAATGATGTATTAAGTGGTTTTGTGAACCAAAATGGTGTATTAACAATTGAAGTTACAAAAGAATTTGGTGAATCAACTGTATCAAAAATTTTAGATTTAGTTCAAAATGCAAGCAGTAAAAAAGCGCCAACAGAAAACTTTATTACGAAGTTCGCGCGTTACTACACTCCAGTTGTAGTAATTACAGCAGCGATCATGGCGTTTATTCCACCACTTATTTTAGAAGGAGCTACATTCTCGGATTGGATTTATAGAGCTTTAGTGTTCTTAGTAATTTCTTGTCCGTGTGCGTTAGTTGTATCTATTCCTCTTGGATTCTTTGGAGGTATCGGTGGTGCATCTAAAAGTGGTGTGTTAGTAAAAGGGAGTAACTATTTAGAAGCTTTAAATGATGTGAAATATATTGTTTTTGATAAAACAGGCACATTAACAAAAGGTGTCTTCAAAGTTACAAAAATGGAACCGAGCGAAGGTATTACAAATGAAGAATTATTAGAGTATGCAGCATTTGCTGAAGTGTATTCTAACCATCCAATTGCACAATCGATTCGAAATGCATATGGAAAATCAGTTGATGAAAAAATGATCGATGATTATAACGAAATTTCTGGTCACGGTACAGTCGTAAAAGTACAAGGAAAAGAAATTTTTGCAGGTAATGCTAAATTAATGAGAAAAGAGAACATTACATTTAAGCAACCAGAAACAGTAGGTACATTAGTTCACGTTGCTGTAGATGGAAAACATGCAGGTTATATTGTTATCTCTGATGAGGTAAAAGAAGATTCAAAACAAGCAATTCAAAAGTTAAAAGAACTAGGTATTAAGAAGACAGTCATGTTAACTGGTGATGCAAAACCAGTTGGTGAAGCTGTTGGTAAAGAATTAGGTTTAGATGAAGTTCACGCGGAACTATTACCGCAACAAAAAGTAGAAGAGATTGAAAAAATTGATGCAGCAAAGCATGGAAAAGAAAAAGTTGCTTTCGTTGGTGATGGTATTAATGATACACCGGTATTAGCGAGAGCCGATGTTGGTATTGCGATGGGTGGTTTAGGATCAGATGCAGCAATTGAAGCGGCAGATATCGTTATTATGACTGATGAGCCTTCAAAAATTGCAACAGCTGTAAACATTGCAAAACGTACACGACGCATTGTGTGGCAAAATATTATCTTTGCATTAGGGGTAAAAGGATTAGTTTTACTACTTGGTGCTTTCGGTATTGCAACAATGTGGGAAGCTGTTTTCTCAGATGTTGGTGTAACACTACTGGCAGTGTTAAATGCAATGCGTGTACTACGAGTGAAAGATTTATAAAGTGAAACTTTAATCAGTGGGGGGGTTCATCCCCCGCTGATTATTAGCCTTCACCAATCGGGCTTTTACGGACAGTTGATCCCCCATCTAACGCCCTTGCTTTTGCTGAATTTTGAGGTGGGGGGTCTTACCGCCCGTTAATGCGGGATAAAAAAGAGGACGCAACCTGCGTCCTCCTTTTTAGGTTATTCTGTTGAAATTGACTCAATAAAATAATAACAAATATTATTTTTAAAATAAATAACGTAATATTAAAATTTGCAAATAAAAAATATTTGTCTTGTTATTTTAATATATTTTTTACAAAGATATATAGCATTGAAGAAAACAGAGAAGGAGCAACTTCTCTGTTTTATTTTTGTATATTTTTTTCAACTTGTTCTCGAACAGTTTGAATGTAATTCATTTTATGATCCCAGCATTCTTGACTTAAATCGACAGGGTACTCTTCAGGATTTAAAGTTCGCATATACTCTTCCCAAAATAACGCGAGACTCTGTTCATTGTATTTTTGAATATCCAATATGTCAGGTAGTTCATATGTTCTTTCACCGTTAACGAAAATGTCTTTATGCAGTTCGCGCGCTTCAAAGTTTGTTACAAATTTACTTATATACGTGTGAACAGGGTGAAACATTTTTAAGCGTTCTTCTTTTCCTGGTTCTTCACAATCTAATGCAATATAATCGCCTTCTGCATGATCATTAACTCGGTTGATAATGCGATAAATTCGTTTCAGTCCTGGAGTAGTGATTTTTTCCGGGTTAGATGAAATTTTAATTGTATCATTTAACTTTCCATCAGTACCTTCAATCGCAACGAGTTTATAAACAGCCCCTAATGCTGGTTGCTCAAAGGACGTAATCAATTTTGTTCCAACGCCCCATACATCAATTTTTGCTCCTTGAGATTTTAAATGCATAATGGTGTATTCATCTAAATCGCTAGAAGCAATAATTTTTGTATTTGTAAACCCGGCTTCATCTAGTAGTTTTCTTGCCTTTTTAGATAAATAAGCCATATCACCACTATCGAGGCGAATTCCGTAAAAATCGATGCGATCCCCGAACTCTTTTGCCACGCGAATTGCATTTGGAACACCAGATTTTAATGTGTCATATGTATCAACGAGAAAGACGCATTTTTTATGTGTCTCAGCATATTTTTTGAAAGCAACATATTCATCACGGTATGCTTGAACGAAAGAGTGTGCATGTGTGCCGGCTACAGGTATTCCGAAGCGTTTCCCAGCCCGTACGTTACTCGTAGATGAGAAACCACCGATAAAGGCAGCACGTGTACCCCAAAGGGCTGCATCGAACTCGTGGGCACGTCTTGTGCCGAACTCTAAAAGTTCATCGTTATTTGCAGCGTGCTTCATACGAGCTGCTTTCGTTGCGATTAATGTTTGGTAATTCACAATGTTTAACAGGGCGGTTTCAATAATTTGTGCTTCGCCGAGCGGTGCATCGACACGTAATAAAGGCTCGTTATTAAAGACAACTTCACCTTCTTGCATACTTCGAATCGTCCCAGTGAATTTCATATTTTGTAAATACTGAAGAAATTCTTCTTCAAATTGTAATTCTGCTAAATAAGCGATATCGCTTTCGGTAAAGCTGAAGTTTTCTATGTACTCTACAATTTTTTCAAGGCCAGCAAAAACAGCATAACCGTTCTCGAATGGAAGCTTTCGAAAGTATAAATCAAACACCGAGCGGCGGTTATGAATACCATCTTTCCAATATGTATAAGCCATATTAATTTGATATAAATCTGTATGTAAGGCATAGCTATCGTCTTTATAATAAGTCATCGCGAAACCACCTCCATAATTTGGTTATAGTATACCAATTTTTCACCGCTTGTAGCAAAGAATGGATATGAAGGTGTAGTCAAGAGGGAAAAAAATGAAATAATGCATATTTTTTAGAAAATTAACATTTATCAATTTATATTTCTCAAGATTTTATGTATTATTAAAGTAATGGGGGTAAATGAGAATGGAGGAGGACAATGCAACAAACATTAGAAAAAATAGGCAAACAAGTCTTTTACAAACGGCTACAGCAAAAAATGACACAAGAAGAATTATGTCAGGGCATTTGTTCTGTCTCATACTTAAGTAAAATCGAAAATGGAAAGATTGAAGCATCAGAAGAGATTCTACAATTGCTCTGCGCAAGATTAGAAATTGCCGTGACGGATTTGAGAGATGTAGAAGAAGATGTGAAGGGGAAGTTGGAGGATTGGCATAAAGCTATCGTCCATTTAGAAAGAGAACGCATTGAGCAAATATATGCTGATTTACAAGAACAAATGGAGCAAGTAACGGATTTTGAAATTATGAATTATTATGAGCTATTATATGTACGTTATCTTATGATTAAACGTGATATTGATAACGGAGTGGAAAGATTAAATAAATTAAAAAAAGGGTATAAAAAATTATCCCCGTTTCAAAAAATGTTATTCACATATAATGTTTCGTTGTTGAATTGTTTACAAAACAAATGGAAGATAGGATTAGAGAGTTTAATTGAAACAGAAAAAATGGCGAAAGAGCTAAATTATCATGAGAATGGTATTTATTATAATTTAGCATTAGCGTATAGTCATTTGGAAAATCCGTATAAAGCTCTGCATTTTGCCAACATTGCAATAGAGGGATTCCGTAGTGAATATAAATTCCGTAATGTGATAAACTGTCAATTTATTATTGCAATTTGTTTTGTAAGGCAAGGGCAGTACAAAGAGGCTTTGGATATGTACAATAGTATTTTACGTGAAGCGAGTTCGTTTTCTGAAAATGAGGTAATTATGAGTATCGCATTAAGTAATATTGCCGAAGTCTATGGTAACCAAAAACAATATGAAAAGGCTAAGGAATATTATTTGAAAAGTTTGCAATATCATCAACATGAAGATGATAATTACTTAGATACTTTATATCATACAGCATTACAGTGCATTCATTTAAAACAAATGGATGAAGCAAACCAGTGGATAGAAAAAGGTATCTCTATTGCTCAGCGCCATGAAAAGCATAAAAGGGTATTATATTTATTAATTATTTTACAATATAAATATTTCCGTACATCGGATGAATATAAGAAATTTCTAGAATTAGAAGCTATACCATTTTTTAAAAGTGAAGGTAATTTAGTGTATTTAAAACAAGTATATTTAGAAATTGCACATTATTTCGAAGGGATTCGTAACTTCGAAGAGAGTAGTCGCTACTATAAAGAAACTATTTCATTACTGGAAAAAGGGGAGGAGAAATAATATGAAAAAGTTGATGTTTTTAGGTATGGTAATTGGGGTTGTATTCTTGACACAGTTTATTGAACAGTATTCATCAAGACCAGATGTTTTGACGCAAGGAACACAACAAATAGTTGAAACAATTGAATCGTAATGAAAAACCCCCTTTCCAACCGGAAAGGGGTTTTTTCAATATTTGTTCCTCAAAATTCTACAAAACTTGAGAAAAAAATTAATTGAATTTTTAGTATATTAATAGTGGAAACATAATGCTAATATGAAACTACTCTTTTTCAAAAAATAATTTATTAGGGGGAAGGTTCATGAAAAAGAAAAGTTTAGCGTTAGTGTTAGCGACAGGAATGGCAGTTACAACGTTTGGAGGGACAGGCTCTGCATTTGCAGATTCTAAAAATGTGCTCTCTACGAAGAAGTACAATGAGACAGTACAGTCACCGGAGTTTATTTCTGGGGATCTAACTGGAGCAACTGGTAAGCAAGCAGAATCTGTTGTGTTTGATTACTTAAACGCGGCAAAAGGTGATTATAAGTTAGGGGAAAAGAGTGCACAAGATTCTTTCAAAGTGAAACAAGTGAAGAAAGATGCTGTAACTGATTCAACAGTATTACGTCTGCAACAAGTATACGAAGGAGTACCTGTATGGGGGTCTACGCAAGTAGCTCATGTAAGTAAAGATGGTTCTTTAAAAGTATTGTCTGGAACAGTTGCGCCTGATTTAGACAAAAAAGAAAAATTGAAAAATAAAAATAAGATCGAAGGCGCAAAAGCAATTGAAATTGCGCAAAAAGATTTAGGGGTTACACCTAAATATGAGGTAGAACCAAAAGCGGACTTATATGTATATCAAAACGGTGAAGAAACAACATATGCATACGTTGTAAATCTAAACTTCTTAGATCCAAGTCCAGGAAATTACTACTATTTCATTGAGGCGGAAAGCGGTAAAGTGTTAAATAAGTTTAATACAATCGATCATGTGACGAATGATGATAAGTCACCTGTTAAACAAGATGCTCCTAAACAGGATGCGAAAGCTGTTATAAAGCCTGTAACAGGAACGAATAAAGTAGGTACTGGTAAAGGTGTATTAGGGGATACGAAGTCGATTAATACAACGTTATCTGGCTCCTCTTACTACTTGCAAGATAATACGCGCGGAGCAACAATTTTCACATATGATGCGAAAAATCGCTCAACATTACCAGGAACATTATGGGCAGATGCAGATAATGTGTTCAATGCAGCGTATGATGCAGCGGCAGTAGATGCTCATTACTATGCAGGTAAAACATATGATTACTATAAAGCTACATTTAATAGAAATTCTATTAATGATGCAGGAGCGCCGTTAAAATCAACAGTTCATTACGGAAGTAATTATAATAATGCATTCTGGAACGGATCACAAATGGTCTACGGAGATGGTGATGGTGTAACGTTTACATCATTATCTGGCGGTATTGATGTAATTGGTCACGAATTAACGCATGCGGTTACGGAAAATAGTTCTAATTTAATTTATCAAAATGAATCAGGAGCTTTAAATGAAGCGATTTCTGATATCTTTGGTACTTTAGTAGAATTCTATGATAACCGTAACCCAGATTGGGAGATTGGTGAAGATATTTACACACCTGGTAAAGCAGGAGATGCACTTCGTTCTATGAGTGACCCTACGAAGTATGGTGATCCAGATCATTATTCTAAGCGTTACACGGGTTCAAGTGATAACGGTGGGGTTCATACAAACAGTGGTATCATTAATAAACAAGCTTATTTATTAGCAAATGGCGGTACGCATTACGGTGTAACTGTAACTGGTATCGGTAAAGATAAGCTAGGTGCAATCTATTACCGTGCAAACACACAATATTTCACGCAATCTACTACATTTAGTCAAGCGCGTGCTGGTGCGGTACAAGCTGCAGCTGATTTATATGGTGCGAATTCTGCAGAAGTAGCAGCAGTTAAGCAATCATTTAGTGCTGTTGGTATCAACTAAGGTTTTAGAGGATAGCTATTAATAAAATACCTCAAAAATAAAGAAGGAGCCTATGCTCCTTCTTTATTTTTTTCTCCATTTTTTCCACAAATAATACAACCCAATGCAACCTGCGATTGTAACAATCCACTTCGCTTCATTTGTTCCGTTCATGACATGATAAGCAGAATATACCTCGATTAATAATGCCGGTATTTTACCTATTGTACTGGCAATACTGAAGGATAGTAATGACATTTTGCCTAGAGCTGCAAATAAAGTCACGATACTAGACGGAATGAAAGGAATGAGGCGGAACGATAGGACGAGTAGAAAGGCCTCTCTACCTTCTACATAAAGTAGGCGTTCTACCTTTGGATACTTATTTACTTTGCTGTGAGTGAATTTCTGAAGACCTATACGATAAATATAAAACGAGATAATAGCCCCTAATGCCTCACCAGCGATCGAAATAATAGTTCCATTTGCTACACCAAAGAGCTGTATGTTAATAGCGGTCAAAAAAATACTAGGGATAACACCTAAAAGACTAATGACTATGTTGATTAAGATACTAAGTGGAATTGCGATTGAATAATAGTCTGTTAAGAAGTTTTGAATTGTTTCAGCCATTGTTTAAAATCCTTTATCTTTTTTGCATTACACCATATTTCCATTGTATAGGCAAGTGCAAATTTACATAATGTAGAAAACGTTGATAAAACACCATTAATATACCTTATATAGGTATTGGGTATATGTGATAAAGGGTATATTTCAATGACTATAAAAACACCAAATAAACCCTTTATTTAAAGGTTTTATTTGGTGTTTTTATAGGTATTTAAACTTGGGAAATAATTATAAAAACATAGGGGTATATTTATAAAAGGTCAAAAATAGCGGTTTTATGAAAAATAGATGAGGAATTTGAAAAATGTATATGTTTTTTCGGTGTGAAATTGACTTTTAGTGAAGTTACGATAATAATCATGAAAGAGGTGATATGATGAAACGAATAAGTAGTCTTTTCGTGAGTAGTTTATTGGCACTCATGTTGATCTTAAGTGGATGTGCAGGAAAAGAACAAAAAACAGAGAAACAAACAGGGAATCAATCGACATCAGTAGAAAAAATTAGTGATAATATTTTAGACGAAATGGAAGGGCCACCTAAAAATGGTCACACGATTGAAAGACATGTAGGCAAATCAGAAGAAGATTTGAAGAATCGCTTGAAGACAGATAAAGTATCAGCAGCAAGTACATACTATGACAAGGAAACAGCGACGAAAGCTGTAAAAGATAGTTTGAAGCAGCATGATAAGGAAATTCAAGATTGGTTAAAAAATTCTAAAGAGGCTCGTCTCGTATTAAATACAACACATTCATTCCCGGTTGGAAAAACGGTAATAAAGAAAAATATGAATGTAAAAGACAAGTTAGTAAAAACTGTTACTGTTTTAGCGAGAGATAAGTCAGGAGATTTAGGATATAAGATCATTACTTCTTATCCATCTGATAAATAAGAAGGGGGAGTAAATATGTATACGACATTACAATATTTTTTCAAATCGTATTGTACGTTAAGTATCCATGAAGATGAAATAGTAGGCGTGATGGAAGAGTTTATAGAGCAAGAAGATGAAGAAATTGTTTTGAAATTACGTGATGAATTATTATATATGAAGAAAAAGGATGCTTGGGAAGAGGCGTGCGTACTAGCTGCGAAGCAAGGAAATCGTATGTGGTCGTTAGAAGAAACGAAAGACCACCTTACAACCTTTTTAGTATTATTGCAAAAGAAAAAGGCGTGACTTATTCACGCCTTTTCTTTTTGGGATTTGTTCGTTTAATAGTGTCTTATTGTTTTAGAGCGCTTTTATATACGCTTTTTGAAATTTGCCCATTAGATATTACTTCACCGTTTTGTGTAACTTTTTTATATGTAACTGCTGTTATTTTATCATTAGTCCTACTAATTACTTGAGAAGAAACTTCAACATTTTTACCAGTATTTGTGCCGAAAATACGTGTAGTAATACTACCTCCATTTGAAAATGCTTGAATATAAATATGATTGCCTGTATTGTTTTTAAATTTTAAATCTGGACCATAATCTGCTACTGCTGCATCTTGCCCAAGTGGTAAATAATTTACGGGCATAGAATGATTGCTTCGAGAAACAATTCCTAAATCTGCTCTTAAAGCTGCGCTATATAAAGTACTACTCACTTGGCAAACGCCTCCGCCTGCACTTTGTATAACTTTCCCTTGTGAATATACAGCTGCGGATTTATAACCATGAGCAGCATCCGTTACGCCAACGCGGCCATTAAAACTAAATGTTTCATCAGGTGCGACAATCACTCCACTTAAAGTATTAGCTGACTTATTTACGTTAAAGGATTGATTCCCATTACGGCCAGCCATTGGAGTTGAATATTCAGCAATTACTTCTTTAATCCCCATTTTCTGTATATCTTCTGTAGAACGTTCAGGCTTTAATAGTGTAACGGGTAATGTAACGTCAGATGTGCCAGAAGTAATGGCTTGCCGCGTTAAATCAGTTAACTTTTCTTTATCGATTTTTTCTCCATTTTGGCTCTGGCTAATATTTACTGTAGTGCCTTCAATACTTAATTCAGCATTAACGGGATTTTTTAATGTTTCATTATATTTATCCTTCATAAAGCTTTTATAAGCAGTTGTATTTAATTGAGGTGTTAATTTATAGGCACGTTTTAATTCACCGTTCTCAGCTTGTTTCCGCATTTTGTAACGATTTATTGCGTTGCCTTCTTGTTCTTTAAAGATTTTGTCGATAATATCTTTTTCTTTATAATTTATCCCTAAATCTTTCCATGTGTAAGTTTGTTTATCGTTTTGGAATATGTACGTAAGTGATTTTTGATCTAATTCAGTGATTTTTTGATTAATAATAGCTTGAATATCTTTTTTATTTTTTCCATCGAGAGAAATACCTTCAAATGTAGTATTGGGTAATGCAGTAGTATCTAATTGATTATTTAGTTTGGATACATATTGATATCCGCCAACACCGCCAACACAAAGTAATATGCCTCCAGCAATTGCAGAACCGATCAGTATTTTACTTAGCTTCATTTATTTCCCCCCAGAAATTTTTGTATAAATATATGTATTACATTTTTTGTATAAAAATGATGAAAATAACATTATGTACGTACTAGTATACTATTATTTTCACTATGTTTGTAATGTTTTTATAAAAAATGTTACGCTGTTGTAATAATTGTCTCTTTTTGTCACAATGTGTACGAAAAATATGTTGAAAATTATAATAAAAAGGCTGTCTAGAAAGTTCTAGCAGCCTTTTTATTATAATTTTTTATGTTCATTTTTATTCGTAACACCGAGATGTTCTTGTAGTGTTGTCGAAATCGTATTGATGCTTTTTTCGTTTGGAACGTAATAATAAATACCACCTATATATTTATCAGTACCTTCTACTTGCATTTTGTCCATTTTTAAATTGGAATCCATTGAATTTTTTGCAATTGTCATCATATCATCAAAAGTTAAATTTGTTTTTAAGTCTTTATCGACAGCATCTAATAGACCACCGATCTTATTAATGGAATTAAGTGATAGTGCTTTTTGAGCGATAGCTTCTAAAACAAGTTGTTGTCGTTGACCGCGCATATAATCACTATCGATATGACGAGTTCTTGCTAGTGCCAGTGCTTCCTCTCCATTTAAATGTTGACGTCCCTTTTTAAGGTGAACAGCATCTGCTTCATCTTTACTATTTTGTTCTGTGAACTCCACTGGAACATCTACAGTAATTCCACCAAGGGAATCGACAATTTTGATAAAGGATTTAAAGTTGAATTTTACATAGTAGTCAACTGGAACATCTAAAAAGTTCTCTACCGTATCAATCGTGCTATCTACACCACCGAATACGTGCGCATGTGTAATTTTATCGTATTTATCACGTGATTTAATGTATACACGTGAATCACGTGGAATACTGACAAGCTTAACAGATTTATCGTTTTTATTAATTGTGGCAAGTAATAGTGCATCTGTACGAGTTGCTTTTCCGTAATTTTTGTCCCTGATTTCACTTTCATCAACTCCCATAATGAGTACAGAAATGTTATCAGTCATAGGTTTAACGGCTTTTTCACGTTTGCTGGATTTATCCCCACGGCCCAGTTCAGAATAGGCATTACTTAACACAGACTTTGCTTTACTGTATATATGGAAGGAATAGCCTCCGGCTCCAAGTGCTACAACCAGTAATGGAATAAGCAGGAACCAAAGTAGGCGTTTTTTCTTTGAGCGTCCTTTTTTGGCTCGAGTATCTTTGTTCATATCGGATTTCATCATTTTTTCTCCTTTAAAACTATCAAAGTATATACATCTAGAAGCGCATTTAAACACATAAAAAATATTGTACGCTAAATAAAAGCGATTGTACATGTATAAAAAATAGATGTCTTGATTATTTATAAAGACATCTATTCGTTATTGTATACAAAAGATAGGGAGAAGAAAATGATAAAATTTTACCTAATTACAACATAATGCTTACGATAATTGCAGATAAAATGCTAACGAGGGTAGCTCCATATAGTAATTTAAGGCCAAATCTGGCAACGACGTTTCCTTGTTCTTCGTTTAACCCTTTTACCGCACCTGAAATAATGCCGATAGAAGAAAAGTTGGCAAAAGAAACGAGGAAAACAGAAATAATACCAACTGTACGAGGAGAAAGGCTATTAGAAATTTTACTAAGGTCCATCATGGCTACAAATTCATTCGTTACAAGCTTAGTTGCCATAATGCTACCAGCCGAGACAATTTCGGAACTTGGTACACCGATAAGAAATGCAATTGGTGCAAAGACGTAGCCGATTAATTGCTGGAAAGTAATGCCGAATATAATGAGGAATAGATCATTAATGCAGCTCATTAATGCGACGAATCCGATAAGCATAGCACCGACAACGATAGCTACTCGAAAGCCATCTAGAATGTATTCTCCAAGCATTTCAAAAAAGCTTTGCTTTTCGCCTTTTATTTCTAAAATATCTTCGTCATCTTTCACGTCGTAGGGATTAATGATAAGTACGATAATAAAACCGCTAAATAAATTGAGAACGAGTGCGGTTACTACATATTTAGGTTCGATCATTGTCATATAGGCACCTACGATAGACATAGATACAGTTGACATAGCAGATGCACAAAGTGTATAAAGACGGTGTTTTGGAATTTGAGCTAATTGTTTTTTGACCGTAATAAAAACTTCTGATTGGCCAACAATGGCAGAAGCGATAGCATTGTAAGATTCTAATTTCCCAAGACCATTTATTTTGCTGAGGAAGTAACCGATCCAACGAATGAAAAATGGTAGTATTTTGAAATGTTGCAGTATACCAATTAAGACGGAAATGAAGACAATTGGTAATAAGACAGTAAGGAAAAAGGGCATTTCACCTTTATTGGCAAGGCCGCCAAATACGAAGTTTATACCATCAGCAGCATACTCGAGTAGCTTTGTAAACAGACTGGAAATGACCCGAATAAGTATGAGACCGATTTCTGTATTTAATAACAAATAGGTTAAAATTAACTGTATAATAAGCATGATGAAAATAGGTTTAAATTTAATATGTTTCTTATTGTTACTAGCAATATAAGCAAGGAAGAAAACAACGATAAGTCCTGCGAAAAAAGTAATAAATTTCATAGTAAGCCCCCTAATAGAGATATTCTGCTATATATGTTTTTCATTTCAAGGGAGAATATGCATCTTTGGTAAAGAAAGGAATAGAGAGAGTATGAATATATGTAGAGTACACCACGTTGCAATTATTTGTTCAAATTATGATGTGTCAAAAGATTTTTATACTAGGATATTAGGTTTTGAAGAGGTAAATGAGGTATATAGAAAGGAACGAGATTCTTATAAATTAGATTTATGTGTAGGGGGAGAGTATCAAATTGAATTATTTTCATTCCCAAGTCCGCCTGAGCGCCCGAGTTTTCCAGAAGCGTCTGGACTTAGACATTTAGCATTTGCTGTTACAAATATAGAAGAGGCTGTAAAACATTTAAACGAATGTGGTGTTGAAACTGAGTCGATACGTATTGATGAAATAACCGGAAAAAAATTTGTTTTTTTCCAAGATCCGGATGGTTTACCTTTAGAATTGTATGAGGTTTGAAATTGGTGAATTTTATATAGGGTTGCTTTTGAGTAAATGAAGAAACTAAAGTGAAACTTCTTTTTTAAAGGAGGTGTCACTTTAGCTAAGAAAGCTAAAGGATATATGTGGATATTTTAAAATTACTGATGGTAGTCATTCTTATTGCATTAACAGGTTTTTTTGTAGCTGTTGAGTTTGCAATTATTAAGGTGCGTAGCAGTCGTATTGACCAACTCGTTAGTGAGAAACGACGAGGAGCATTGGCAGCAAAAAAAGTAACTTCAAATTTAGATGAATATTTATCAGCATGTCAGTTAGGTATTACCATTACCGCTTTAGGGCTTGGGTGGTTAGGCGAGCCGACTATAAAACATTTACTAGAGCCGTTGTTTTTAAAACTACACCTATCTTCTGCAATTGCAAGTACCGTTTCATTTATTATTGCTTTTGCAGTTATTACGTTTTTACATGTTGTTATTGGTGAACTTGCTCCTAAGACGTTCGCCATACAAAGAGCAGAGCAAGTTAGCTTATTATTATCGAAACCACTTATTTATTTTTACCGAGTAATGTATCCGTTTATTTGGGCTTTAAATGGTTCAGCAAGGCTTGTAACAGGGTTATTCGGATTACATCCGGCTTCTGAACATGAAGTTGCTCATTCGGAAGAAGAATTACGATTAATCTTATCTGAGAGTTATGAGAGCGGAGAGATTAATCAAAGGGAATTTAAATATGTAAATAATATTTTTGAATTTGATAATAGAGTGGCAAAGGAAATTATGGTGCCTCGTACGGAAGTTGTAGGTTTATATGAGGACGAACCATTTGAAACACATATTAAAATAATCGCACAAGAAAAATATACGAGGTATCCTGTATTTGGTGAAGATAAAGATGAAATCATTGGAATGGTTAATGTAAAGGATTTATTTATTCGTTATATGGATGGTAATCGGGACGAGGAGTGCTCGATTATGCCATATACAAGGCCGGTCATTGAAGTGCTAGAAAATATTCCAATTCATGATTTACTATTACAAATGCAAAGAAAACACATTCCATTAGCTGTGTTGTATGATGAATATGGTGGTACAGCTGGGATTGTTACATTAGAAGATATTTTAGAAGAAATTGTTGGGGAAATTCGAGATGAATACGATGAAGATGAACACCCGCCTATAGAGCATATAAGTGAAGGGTGTAAAATCGTAGAGGGGAAAGTGCTTATTAGTGAAGTAAATGATTTATTTGGCATACACTTAATCGCTGATGATGTAGATACAATTGGTGGGTGGATTATGGTACAAAAGCAAATCGTTGTTGAAGGAGATATTATTGAAAAACACGGCTTTTCTTTTAAAGTTCTGGAAAAAGATATGCATCAAATTAAACGAGTGGAAATAAAGAAGGGAGAAGAATGATTTTCTATAAAAGGTATATATAGAAAATTAAATGTTTGTGCTTTCAAAAAAGGTACTATATAGTGAAGGTGGACACTGAAAAATTCTTCTGAATGATACTCGTATTTTTAGAGGGCGAATTTTTTAAATAGGGATTTAGAATGAAAAGTATAGGTGATGAAAATGATAGCAACGAAGGATATACGTATAGAAAAAGATTTTTTAGGTGAAAAGGAAGTACCAAGTAGAGCTTATTATGGTGTACAAACATTACGTGCGGTAGAAAACTTCCCGATTACAGGATATCGCATCCATCCGTCACTCATTACGGCAATGGCAATTGTGAAAAAAGCGGCGGCACTTGCAAATATCGATACTGGTTACTTAGCGAAAGACATTGGGCACGAAATTGCAGAGGCAGCGCAAGAAATTGTTGATGGGAAATTTCATGATCAATTTATCGTAGATCCAATTCAGGGCGGTGCTGGAACTTCTATTAATATGAATACGAATGAAGTAATTGCTAATCGAGCGTTAGAACGTATGGGATATGAAAAAGGCGAGTATGCAAAAATTAGCCCAAATACGCATGTAAACATGGCTCAGTCAACGAATGATGCGTTCCCAACGGGAATTCATATTGCAACTCTTATGATGTTAGAAGAACTTCTTATTACAATGGAAGAACTTCATGCTGCTTTCCGTGCAAAAGCAAACGAGTTCGATCACGTCATTAAAATGGGACGTACGCATTTACAAGATGCTGTTCCGATTCGTCTTGGACAAGAATTTGAAGCGTATAGCAGAGTGCTTGCGCGTGATATAAAAAGAATTAAACAATCTCGCCAACATTTATATGAAGTGAATATGGGGGCGACAGCTGTTGGTACGGGATTAAATGCAAACCCTACCTACATTGAACAAGTGGTTAAACACTTACGAACATTTAGCGGATTCCCACTTGTTGGTGCAGAGCATTTAGTTGATGCAACACAAAATACAGATGCATACACAGAAGTATCTGCAGCGTTAAAAGTATGTATGATGAATATGTCTAAAATTGCGAACGACCTTCGTATTATGGCATCTGGTCCACGTGTTGGATTGGCGGAAATTCAATTACCAGCTCGTCAACCAGGTTCATCTATTATGCCGGGTAAAGTAAATCCTGTTATGGCAGAAGTAATTAATCAAGTCGCTTTCCAAGTAATTGGTAATGATCATACAATTTGCTTAGCGTCTGAAGCAGGACAACTGGAGCTCAACGTAATGGAGCCGGTGCTTGTATTTAATTTAATTCAATCTATTAGCATTATGAATAACGGATTCCGTGTATTCCGTGAATATTGTATTAAAGGAATTACAGCAAATGAAGAACTGCTGAAGCAATATGTTGAGAAAAGTGTTGGAATTATTACAGCAGTTAACCCTCATATTGGTTATGAAGCAGCATCTCGCATTGCACGTGAAGCAATTGAAACAGGAAAATCTGTTAGGGAGCTATGTTTAGAGCATGGTGTACTGACAGAAGAAGAATTGGATATTATTTTAGATCCATTCGAAATGACGCATCCTGAAATTGCTGGGGCTTCTTTATTAAAGAATAAGAAGATGTAATGTAAAAAAACACCGATCCATTTGGATCGGTGTTTTATTTTTAAAAGATATTAAATACAGCGTTTAATTGAAGTAAGCTAATGATAGCTAAGAAGATTAAACTGTATTTCATTGCTGTTTTAAATAGGGCAGATTCTTTACCAACTAGTCCAACTGCTGCACAAGCAACTGCTACAGATTGAGGTGAAACCATTTTTGCCATTGTACCACCTACTACGTTTAAGGCAACAAGAGTAGAAGGAACGATGTTTAATTGATCTGCAGTTACTGCTTGAAGCGGTGCGAATAATGAACCACTTGATACTACTGATCCTGTAATGAATACGCCGATCCATCCTAAGATTGGAGAAAGAATTGGGAATGCATTACCAGTAGAAGAGAATGCAAGTCCAAGTGTAGATGACATACCAGAGTAGTTTTCTACGTAAGCTAACGCGATAACGCTACAGATTGTATATACTGGAGCTTTTAGTTCTTTCATTGTTTCAAACATTAATTCTTTAACCATTTTACCTTTTACGCGGTACACGATAAGTGAAACGATAATTGCTAATACGATTGCAGTAGTTGTAGATGAGAATACATCAAATTTGAAAACAGCTGCGAAAGGTGTATCAGCTTTTGTAATTGGTGTAGTTTTCATAACAGCGTTATGAAGACCAGGGAATTGAATGTTAAATACTAAGTTTGCTAGTGCACCATCCGGAGCAAATAAAGCTTTAATTGGCTTTAAATTAAAGATTGTTACGAATGCAGTTAAGAATACGAATGGAGACCAAGCATATAAAATTTGATTGAATGTATGTGATACTTTTTCTTCTTGTTTTTCTTCTTTAGTAGAAGATTTTGGCTGCCAAACACGTAAGAATAATGCAAGAGAGACCATACTTACAACGGCTGCGAAAATATTAGTAAGTTCTGCACCTAAGAAGTAAGTTACAACGAACTGAGTAATTGCGAAAGAAACACCACTTACAAGAATACCTTGCCAAGTTTCTTTAATACCTTTAATTCCATCAACCATTGAAACAAGTAAGAAAGGTAATACAATACTGATGAATGGTAAAATAAGAACAGTTTGACGACCGATAGTTAATGCATCTAGCTCAGTTAATTGTGCTGGTACTGTAACTGGGATACCCATAGCCCCCATAGCACCACCAGCGATGTTTGCTACTAAACAAATACCTGCTGCTTTTAATGGATTAAAGCCCATACCTACAAGTAGTGCAGCTGTAATAGCAACTGGAACCCCTAGACCAGCTGCGCCTTCTAAGAAAGCACCGAAAGAATAAGCGATTAATAATACTTGTAAGCGTTGATCATTTGTAATGCTTGAAATACTATCACGAATGATGTTGAATTGCTCTGTTTTAACAGTTAATTTGTAAAGGAAAATTGCTGCGATAACGATAGTACAAATTGGGTAAAATCCGGATAAAATACCGAATCCGGCAGATGCTACAGCTACTGTTGCTGGCATTTTATAAACGAATATAGCAAGAATAATAGCGACAATCACACTGTAAAGACCAGCGATATAACTTTTCATTTTCAGTCCCATTAAACAAATGATGAAGCAAAAAATTGGAAGTGCTGCGATTAGAGCAGATAACCAAATATTGTTTAATGGGTCATAAATTTGTGTCCAAGTACTCATAATAATGACAACTCCTATCTATTATATGTGAAGAAATTCACATTATTTGTGAAACTATTCACAAACAACTTACATGCTTAGTATATTCTCCTTCAACACTATTGTCAACGTGAAAAAGTATAATTATTCCATAATAGTGTTAAAAGAAACATTTTGTTCATAAAGTAGACAAAAAGCCCACTCAAATCTATTTGAGTGGGTGAGATAAATGATTTGCATATTCTTTTCTTAGAGTTGTTTATACATTATTGATCCTACAGCTCTATAATAGAGACCGTCTTTGTATTAAATATAGAGCTGCAGAATGTAGCGCTTGCCCTATTTGATCAAATTAGGAGTGGGACAGTAAATGTATTTAATAGGAAGTATTTCATCATAGTTCAAGCTATTAAATACGAATAAAAAAGCAATAATTTAATTTTTAATATTACGGTATCTTTTTTTACTGAAAATTCCTTTTAGTGTAACAAAGAGGTTAAATATGCTCCAACTACTTTACGATAGGTTATCAATTATAGACGGTATTTTACAATATCATTACTGCACGTTGCAATGAGGTGAAAATATAACAAAAAGCCTGATAAAACAACGTTTGCAAGCAAAGTATTTGCAGTCCGTTGTTTTGCTTTTTCGTTATATCATATAGTATAATATTCAAAATCAGCAAGGAATTTTTCCTGAGTTTTTTGTTGGTTAAGGTGGAAAAAATTTTCAGCTTTATAGGTTGATAAAGTTATGTCGTAACAGGAAATATAAGAACAGATATATAAATAAATAAAAAGAAAATAAAAACGAAAATGAGGGGAACTTTATGAGCCAAAATCAATTCGAATGTCGTATTTCAGAAGAAGATGTACAAATGTTAAGAGCGTTAGCGCATCCGTTGCGTCTACGCCTAGTAATGGAACTAATGCAACGTGGAACATGTAATGTAACACAATTACAGGAAGTGTTAGAAATTCCGCAATCAACAGTTTCGCAACATTTAACGAAATTAAAACAAAATAAAGTAGTACGCTTTGAACGACGAGGACTAGAAGTGTATTATCAAATTCATAATGATAAAGTAAGTGAAGTAGTAAAAACATTATTTTCTTAAAATTTGAATATTATGGAAAAAGACGTGTGGGATATACGTCTTTTTTTATTTGTTAGAAAGGTGATATGAGAGTAAATGTTAGCATGTAAGGAAGAAAAGGCTATCAATTTACATGTCGCTATATAGAATAGATTCTAAAGGGAAAAGAAAAGATAGAAAGGAGTGTAGTAAGTAAAAGGAGGAATAGTAGTATGGATGTAAAACGTGTGAAACAAATATTATCTTCTTCAAGCAGAATTGACGTTACATATGAGGGCATACCAGTATGGATCGAGAGCTGTGACGAGCAGAGCGGGGTTGCTCAAGTGTATGATGTATCTAATCCTGGAGAAAGCGTTCACGTGAACGTGACGGCTTTAGAGGAGAAGTAATAGAAAAGACGCTTCTAATATTTAGAAGCGTCTTCTTATTTATTCCATCATATGTGCAATTTTCTTAGAGAACATAAGAAGTACTAATCCGAGTACGATTACGATAATACCGATACTTGCGAATACTTCTAAATATCCTAAAGATTGAGTGAAAGCAGCTAATTGTCCTGCTAGTAAGTTTGCAAAGCCAGTACCAGCTAACCATACACCCATTAATAATGATGCTAATTTAACAGGAGCGATTGCACTTACCATAGATAATCCGATTGGTGATAAGAATAATTCACCAATTGTATGGAACATGTAAGTGAATACAATGAATAGTAAGTTTGCTTTCATTGTAATGTTACCTTCGTCGCTACCAGTTTTTAATACAGCTAAAGTTAGAACTAAATATCCAATCCCTAGTAAAATCATACCAAATGCCATTTTTGTTGGGATTTTCAAATCACCATTTTTCGTTTTCGAAAGTTTAATCCATAATGCAGAAACAGGTAATGCCAGTAAGATAATGAATAGTGGGTTTACAGATTGGAACCAAGGTGTTGGAATTGTAAATCCACCAATTGTACGATCCACAAATTTATCTGTGTAAAGTGTTAAAGAACTACCAGCTTGCTCAAATCCTGCCCAGAAGAATACTACAAAACAAGTTAAAATTAAAATTGCAGCAGTACGTTTTTTCTCTTGTGTTGTTAAAGGTTTTTTCTCGATTGCTTTTGCATTTTTTTCTTTAGATTTTTTCCCTACAACAGTTGTTCCGATAGACCCTAAGTAACGAGGTGCTAAGAAATTAAAAGCAAGCTGTCCAATAATCATACCGATACAAGCTGTTAAGAAACCGTATCTATAATCTGCGAAGTAACCGCAAATGAAAGGAGCGATAAGAGCACCTAAGTTAATTCCCATGTAGAAGATAGTAAAGGCACTATCACGACGAGAATCGTTTTCGCTATATAATTGACCTAATAAAGTCGAAATATTTGGTTTGAAGAATCCGTTACCAATAACTAATAATCCTAATCCTAAAAATAGTCCAGTTTTTGTGTTCATTGAGAATAGTACAAAGTTACCAATCGCCATGATGATACCACCAATAGTAATGGCATGGCGTTTCGTAATGAAATGGTCAGTTAACCAACCACCGATAATTGGTGTGAAGTATACTAACATTGTGAAAATACCGTAAATTTGAACTGCAACTGCTTTATCAAATCCTAAACCGCCGCTTACTAAGCTCGTTGTTAAATAAAGAACTAATAAGCCACGCATTCCGTAATAACTAAATCTTTCCCATGCCTCTGTAAAGAACAACAAGTATAACCCTGGTGGATGTTTTTTTGGTGATTGTTGCTCTCCAGCTTTGTCTAATTTTAAAGCTGCATCCATTTTTGTTTCCCCCTAATCCTGTATAACGGATATTTATGTAATCATTTTAATTTACAAAATATTTAGAAGTCAATAGAATTATATGGAAATAGAAAGAAAATTTCCATATAATTCTATTTTACTTCAACCGTTACTGTATTTTGCCCTGAAAACAAGATGATAAGCGTTTTCAAATGTAATAATTGAATTCTAAAAGAAAATAAAATAGTGATTAATCAGAAAATTTAGATTAAAATATTTATTCTGATATAGAGAAAATATATTCTATTTACTTTTATAATATAACATATTGGGAATAAAAATACAAAATGAAATAATGTGACATTTAAGTGAATTGAAAAATAACCAGCTCCATAGAAGGGGAGCTGGTTAGGGAAATATTATTTAACAAAGCGTTTTTCGATATCATCTAATAGTAGGTTAGCAGCCATTACACCACCAGCTGTATTCCAAATAACGTCGTCAACTTTGTATGCTTTACCATTTTTTACTGCATTTAAATTTTTAAATAGAGGATCATTTATATATTCTTTTTCTAATTCAGAGCCTTTTTTCTCGTTTCCTTTATCGAATGTGAAGTAGAATAATACATCACCATCCATTGCAGAAATACGCTCTTTAGATACGTTACGCTCTGCGAAGTCATCTTTATTTTGATCGCCAGGACGTTTAAAGCCAAGTTCTTTTAAAATAACACCAGAGAATGTATCACCATGATAAATACGAACATCACCAGGCATGAAGCGAACCATAGAGATTTCTTGATTTACCTTATCACCTAGTTTAGCTTTTAAATCTTTCATACGTTTATCGTAATCAGCTAAAACCTTTTGGCCATCTTTTTCTTTATTTAATGCTTTCGCATAAAACTTGAAGTTATCTTTCCATTCACCGCGTAATGTTTCAGAGAACACAGTAGGTGCAATTGCTTTTAGTTGCTCGTACACTTTTTCGTGACGCATTTTATTACCGATAATTAAGTCTGGTTTTAAAGAAGCGATTGTTTCTACGTTTACTTGTCCTTCATCACCAACAACTTTTACATCTTTCATTTTATCTTTAATATGTGGATACCATGGATCACCAGTCCAAGATTTTACAGCCCCAACTGGTTTCACGCCTAATTCAAGTAAAGCTTCAGTACCTTCATTTGTTAAAATGACTACACGTTTTGGATTAGCAGGAACTTCTGTTTTACCCATTGCATGTTCCACAGGAATCATTTCTTTTTTCGTATCTTCTTTTGATTCTTCTTTCGTATTTGATTTTCCACAAGCACTTAAAAGTAGTGAAAAGGCTAATAAAAATACAAATACTGTAAACGATTTCTTTCGCATGAAATTCATTATGTACCCCCTACATAGTGAGAATTTTTTTCAATAGCAAGCATGATATTAAGCCTTTATCTTTAGATTGTCAATATATACGGTTGAAAATAATTCTCATTTCCGTTGACAATGAGAATTAAGTTGAAATACACTTACAACGTATCATTATACATTGAAGGGGAAACGCTGCATGTTATTAAAAACAAATCGAGCAAAATGGATTGGATTATTTGTTGGGATCATTGCAGTCATTACTTGTATTTGGGGAAGTATTATTTTCGGATATACAAATACGAGTTGGAAATTAGCGTTAGATGCTTTTTTCCATTTTAATGGGTCCAATGAACATATTATTATTCAAAATGTGCGTCTACCAAGGGCATTAATTGCAGCGAGTGTTGGTGCTAGTTTAGCCATTGCAGGTTGTCTTATGCAAACTTTAACGAAAAATCCACTTGCTTCTCCAGATTTTATTGGATTAAATTCAGGTGCTGCTTTCTTCATAGTTGTAGCAATTGTTATTTTTTCCGTGACATCATTATCAGCCTTCACGTGGATTGCCTTCTTAGGGGCAGCAATTGCAGCTGTACTTGTATTTGCTTCTAGTTCTTTAGGAAAAGAGGGGACAACGCCTCTTAAATTAACGTTAGCAGGGGTGGCAATTAGTGCGTTATTTTCATCATTAACACAAGGATTACTTGTGTTAAATGAAAAGGCGCTTGAAGAAGTATTATTTTGGCTTGCCGGATCTGTGCAAGGAAGAAAGTTAGAAATTTTACAATCAGTATTCCCGTATTTATTAATAGGCTGGATGGCATCTATTATGATGGCAGGGAAAGTAAATACATTGATGATGGGGGAAGACGTTGCAAAAGGACTTGGTCAAAGAACGATTTTAATGAAATCATTCGTACTACTTATTATTGTCCTGTTATCTGGTGGTTCAGTTGCGGTCGCTGGTCCGATTGGGTTTATTGGTATTGTTACCCCGCATTTTGCCAGATTTCTTGTTGGGGTCGATCACAGATGGAGAGTACCGTATAGTGGTTTGTTAGGTGCAATACTATTAATCTTAGCTGATATAGCAGCAAGATATGTCATTATGCCACAAGAAGTACCAGTAGGGGTTATGACAGCATTTATTGGGGCCCCATTCTTTATTTATATTGCACGTAAGAGAGGGCTTAGCAAATGAAGAAGTATATTCCGTTTCGTATAGGAAAAGGCGGGCTCTCGTTTTTAATGTATAAACGAGCTTGTCTCGTCTTATTCAGTTTACTAGTTGTTTTAATAGGATTATTTTTTGCGAGTGCAGGTATGGGAGACATGAAAATTGCTCCGTATGATGTATGGCAAGCGATTACTGGAAATGGCGATGCGATGTCCAATATGGTTGTAAATAAGTTTCGTATGCCGCGTATTTTAATTGCTATCCTTGTAGGAATCGCACTTGCTGTAGCAGGATGTATTTTACAAGGGCTCGTTCGAAATCCACTTGCTTCTCCGGATATCATCGGGATTACAGGTGGTGCAAGTGTTGCAGTTGTATTATTTTTAGCTATATTTAGTGATAAAAATAATGCGCTAACTGTAAGCATTCATTATATGCCGTTAGCAGCTTTTATTGGGGCAACGATTGTAGCACTTTTTGTATATTTATTTGCATGGAGAAATGACGGATTATCACCGATTAGTCTTGTTTTAATTGGTGTTGGTTTTTGGGCATTAACGAAAGCGGCAACGACTTTGTTTATGTTGTTAGCGCCAATTTACCAAGCGAGTCAAGCGAATGTATGGATTACAGGCACTGTTTACGGTTCTTCTTGGCAAAACGTCATGGTACTTGCGCCATGGGTTCTCATTTTAACGGTAATATCGTTTATAGCTGCTAGACATTTAAATGCGCAAGAGCTAGGGGATGATATTGCGGTAGGGCTTGGTGTTCCTTTAACGAAGTCACGCATATTTATGTTATTACTTAGTACAGCTTTAATTGGTGGAGCAGTTGCCTTTGCTGGTGGAATTGGATTTGTCGGTTTAATGGCACCTCATATTTCACGAAGACTAGTTGGTTCTTTATACGGTGCATTACTCCCGGTTGCGGCTATTGTCGGTGCGATTTTAGTACTTGCTGCAGATTTAATTGGGCGTACAGTTTTCACCCCACTTGAAATTCCAGCAGGGGTATTTACATCAGCAATTGGTGCACCTTATTTTATTTATTTACTTTATAAAAGTCGGAATTCATAAAGGAAGATGAATATGCAAAAAGCATTGGAGACGAAACGTTTGACGTTGTCTTACGGTGAAACAATTATTATTGATGAGTTGAATTTAGAAATTCCAAAAGGTGAAATTACCATCTTTATCGGTTCTAACGGTTGCGGGAAATCGACCTTATTACGTTCACTAGCTAGATTATTAAAACCAACAGCTGGTGACATTTTGTTAGATAATCAAGCCATTCAAAATATGCAAACGAAGCAAATCGCTCGTCAAATGGCAATTTTACCGCAAGGACCGCAAGCGCCAGAAGGGCTTACAGTATTGCAACTTGTAAAGCAAGGACGTTATCCGTATCAAACATGGCTGAAGCAATGGTCAGAAAAAGATGAGGAAATGGTACAGAAAGCACTTGCAGCAACAGGTATGACAGAATTTGCTGAGCGTGATGTACATGCTCTTTCAGGTGGACAACGTCAACGTGCTTGGATTGCAATGACGCTTGCACAAGATACAGATATTATTTTATTGGATGAGCCTACTACCTATTTAGATATGACTCACCAAATTGAAGTGCTAGATTTATTATTCGAATTAAATGAAACAGAACAAAGAACAATTGTTATGGTACTACACGATTTAAATTTAGCATGCCGTTATGCAGATAATATTGTAGCCATTCAAGATAAACAAATATATGCACAAGGTAAGCCAGAAGAAGTAGTGGATGAGAAACTAGTACGTGATGTATTCCGAATGGAATGTCAAATTAGTACGGATCCGTTATTTGGGACGCCACTTTGTATCCCGCATGGAAAAGGAAGACGTGTACGTAAAGAAGTTGCTCATGCAATGAGATAAAGAAAAAGACGATGAGGAAATCATCGTCTTTTTTATTTTCGGCAAGAGAATAAGAGAAAGAGGGGAATACGTAAACGACGTTCATATTCTTCCTCGCTTTGAAAATAAGTTTGATCTGGTGTAGCTTCTTTTAAGTTTGTAATTGTAAATCCAGTTTGTTGTAATAGTGTGAAATATTCTTCCGTTGTACGATGATATTTAATAACTTCTTGATCAATCCAAGGTTCAACGCGTTTTCCCGTTTTAAAATACTCATCGACGAGCCAGCTCGTTCTCTTTCCGCTCGTTTGCAAGCTTTCAAATGAAGAAGTAATAACAGGGTGTTGAACGCTAAAAGTAAAGATTCCATTTGTTTTTAAAGTTTCGTACACATTTTGAAAAATGATAGGAAGATGTTCGATATAATGTAGGGCGAGTCTAGATGTTACTAAATCAAAAGTAGCAGGAGGGTATGTGTAGTCTTTGAGGTTTAAAAAATGGACGATCCCATTTTTATTTTCTAGTTGTTTTTTAGCTTTTTCATACATAAGTTCGGAGCCTTCAATACCAGTGTAAGAGTGGCAGTCTTTTTCTAATAATTCCTTGCCAAATTTTGCGTCACCGCAGCCTAAATCAAGGATTTTCTTTCCTTTCACATCACCAACGAGTTGAAAGAAGGCTGGTTTTTCTAGTGATTCATTTGGGCTATTTTCTCGGTATCTTCGTTTCATATATTGTTTAAAAAATGCTTCGTTATTATATACATCAGATTCAGTAAATGCCATGATTGAAGCCCCCTTACATATTTTTTTAATTCTACCAAATATGAAAAGTAAATGATAGATTTCTTGTAATGAATCGTATATAATCTAGAATTGTAAGCGGTTACTTTAAACTATTTTTCTATAATAAATTCTGAAAACGTGTTAAGCTAGTAGAGGGATTATTAGAACTATTAAGACAATAATTCGCTTACATGAACGATGGGAGGCTTCACGATGTCTAGTAAAACACTTGCGAAATTTTTAGAAGAAAATTTAGAGGATTTAAAATCAAAGGGGCTTTATAACGTAATTGATCCGCTCGAAAGTTCAAATGGACCGATCATTACAATTGGCGGAAAAGAATATATTAACTTATCTTCAAACAACTATCTTGGATTAGCAACAGATAGCCGTTTGCAAGAAGCTGCAATTGGTGCAATTCATAAGTACGGCGTTGGAGCAGGAGCGGTTCGTACAATTAACGGTACTTTAGATTTGCATATTAAATTAGAAGAAACAATTGCAAAGTTTAAACATACAGAAGCAGCGATTGCTTATCAATCAGGATTTAATTGTAATATGGCAGCGATTTCAGCTGTTATGGATAAAAATGATGCGATTCTTTCAGACGAGTTAAACCATGCTTCTATTATTGATGGTAGTCGTCTATCAAAAGCAAAAATTATTGTTTATAAACATTCTGATATGGAAGATTTACGCCAAAAAGCAATCGCGGCGAAAGAATCAGGACTTTACAATAAATTAATGGTAATTACAGACGGTGTCTTTTCAATGGATGGAGATGTTGCAAAACTACCAGAAATTGTTGAGATTGCGGAAGAATTAGATTTAATGACATACGTAGACGATGCACACGGTTCAGGTGTACTTGGAAAAGGTGCAGGAACGGTAAAGCACTTCGGTCTGTCTGATAAAGTTGATTTCCAAATTGGTACATTATCAAAAGCAATTGGGGTAATTGGTGGATATGTAGCAGGGAAACAAAACTTAATTGACTGGTTAAAAGTTCGTTCACGTCCATTCTTATTCTCTACAGCATTAACACCAGCTGATGCAGCAGCTTGCATGAGATCAATTGAAATCTTAATGGAAAGCACAGAGTTGCACGATCGTTTATGGGAAAATGGTCGCTATTTAAAACAAGGGTTAAAAGAACTTGGCTTTAACATCGGGGAAAGTGAAACGCCAATTACACCTTGTATTATTGGTGACGAAGTATTAACACAAGAATTTAGTAAACGCCTAAATGAAGAAGGCGTATATGCAAAATCTATCGTGTTCCCAACTGTAGCTAAAGGAACCGGACGCGTTCGTAATATGCCAACAGCAGCTCATACGAAAGAAATGTTAGATGAAGCAATTCGTAAGTATGAAAAAGTAGGGAAAGAAATGGGCATCATTTAAGTAACGACATCTTTTGAATAGCTTGCAAATGAGGAGTGGGGAAAATGAAAAAAATTCTAGTAACCGGTTCTTTAGGGCAAATTGGTTCTGAACTAGTAATGAAACTTCGTGATGTATACGGCGCATCAAATGTTATTGCAACAGATATTCGTGAAACAGATAGTGAAGTAGTAACGTCTGGTCCATTTGAAACGTTAGATGTAACAGATGGACAAAAACTACATGATATCGCAAAGCGCAATGAAGTAGATACAATTATTCATTTAGCAGCTTTACTTTCAGCAACAGCAGAAAAAAATCCGTTATTTGCATGGAATTTAAATATGGGCGGACTTGTAAATGCATTAGAAGCAGCTCGTGAATTAAACTGTAAGTTTTTCACGCCAAGTTCTATCGGTGCATTCGGTCCATCAACACCGAAAGATAATACACCACAAGATACAATTCAACGTCCTACTACGATGTATGGGGTAAACAAAGTAGCAGGGGAATTACTGTGTGATTATTATCATCAAAAATTTGGCGTTGATACGCGCGGTGTACGTTTCCCAGGTTTAATTTCTTACGTAGCTCCTCCAGGAGGCGGAACAACTGACTATGCAGTTGAAATTTATTATGAGGCGATTAAAAAAGGCACATACACCTCATACATTGCAGAAGGAACATACATGGATATGATGTACATGCCAGATGCTTTACAAGCGATCATTTCATTAATGGAAGCTGATCCAAGTAAACTTGTGCATAGAAATGCATTTAATATTACAGCAATGAGCTTTGAGCCAGAGCAAATCGCAGCATCAATTCGTAAACACATTCCGACGTTTACAATGGACTACGCTGTAGATCCAGCTCGTCAAACAATCGCTGATAGTTGGCCAAACTCTATTGATGCAACAGCAGCAATGAAAGAGTGGGGCTTTAAAGCAGAATACGATTTAGACAAAATGACAACGGACATGTTGGCTAAGTTAAAAAAAAAGCTCACAGCTGAGTTAGTGATGAATTAATAGGAAGGGTCGATTCTTAGGAATCGACCCTTTTTATTTGTATTTTAGGAATATACAAATAATTACAAGTGTGATAGAATGAGTTAATTTGTGTGTAAAGGGGAGACAGGGAATGGAGAAATGGGAGTTAGCAAAGGAAATTTACAATACGTCACGTTTAACGGGAACGTTTAAGCTTCGATCAGGACAAGTATCAAATCAATACTTTGATAAGTACTTATTTGAATCTAATCCAGCATTGTTAGTAGAAATTGCTAAACAATTGAAAGAGCTCATTCCTCCTGAGACAGAAGTGCTCGCAGGCTTAGAGATGGGAGGAATTCCAGTAGCAACAGCATTATCTTTACAAACGGGTATACCAGTTGTATTTGTAAGAAAAGAAGCGAAGAAGTACGGTACATGCAAGTTAGCAGAAGGCGTTGATATTACTGAGAAAAATGTTTGTGTTGTTGAAGATGTTATTACGACAGGTGGTCAAATATTATTAAGCACGAAAGATTTAAGAGAACTAGGTGCGAAGGTACATCATGTTTTAGGCGTAATTGAACGAACAAAAGAGGGAAGAGAAAACTTATTAGAAGATGGCTTACAACTACATTCTTTATTTACAATGGATGAGTTAATTGAAGGAGAAAAGCAACATGCAAAGAGTTGATGTCGTATACGCACTAATACATGACGAAGAAGCAGATAAAATATTAATGGTACATAATGTAGAACAAAATGTTTGGTCATTGCCGGGTGGGGCTGTTGAAAAGGGTGAAACGTTAGAGGAAGCTTTAGTAAGGGAAGTAAAAGAAGAGACAGGTGTAACTGCTGTGGCAGGTGGACTTGTTGCGATTAATGAAAAATTCTTTGAAGAATCAGGGAATCATGCACTATTATTTACATTCCGAGCAAGTGTAGTAAAAGGGGAACTTATGGCAGAAGATGAAGAGGAAATTTCCGCAATAGAGTGGGTGGATCGATCAATCGCAAATGAACGATTCCCATTCTACGATGGAGGATTCGATTCATTATTAGCAGTAGCCATTCCATACAAGTTTCAGCCAGAAACAAAGTGATTGAAAGAAAAAAACAGGAGCGCAAGGCTCCTGTTTTTCTATTCAATCGTCTTCAGTAATAACTTTTTCAATAGTGGTTTAATCTTCAGACGTAAATCTTCAGCGTGATTTGCAACTAAGAAGTGATGGTTATAAATGTTCTTCATTAATTGATAAGTTGCTTCTTTCGCTTCGCCTTCTTCGATGAAAATTCCGATTACTTCCATACCACTTTTACGAGCAAGTTTGACAGCTTCATGCGTATCTAAAATACCGTCTTGTTGGTAGTCTAGCGCAGAAGGTTCACCGTCTGTGAAGACAAGTAAGAATTTATGTTTTTCTGGTCTTTTTGCAAGCTTTTCAGAAACGATACGAATAATATATCCGTCGCGGTTATCTTCTTCTTCGCGAAGCTGCATAATTTCTGGACCAACGTTTGGTAACGTTGAGTTTTTATACGTTACAACTTCATGGATAACGTTCGGTTTATCTTCAGGTTTCGCACTAGAAGCATCTTCCCAAAATCCGCTAATAGCGTGCGGGATTTTTAAAGATTTTAACGCTTCATGGAATAGAACCACACTCTTTTTCGTTTCTTCCATCTTGTTATACATAGAACCAGAACAGTCCACTAACAGTTGGAATGCAACGTCAAGCTCTTGCGATTCTTGTCCTTTTTTATAAAACATGCGCGGCTGCTTTTCAGTATAAATACGAAGGAATTTCTTACGAAGTCTTCCGTAATATTTATCACTATTTGCATTCGTCTTATTTTCAATCGTTTTTTCGATAATTTTCTTTAATTCTTTTACATCTTTATTAACCACTGATTTGATGGCTTGGTAATCCTTTTTCTCGTCAGGAGTTGATTTGCGAGCTTCTTTAAATGTATGAGAAGCACCAACGTTATACTTACCGTATGCACCATCATTTTGATTAGAAGCGTGTGAAGCTCTTGCTTCTTCTGTATCAGCACCATCAAAGTTAGATTGTGTACTTTTTTGAGAAGTACCTTGTACAGAACCAAGTGCTTGGTCACCATCTTCTGATTCGCGAGCAGTGTCACCCATCATATTTGTTTTTGTACCGCTTTCTAATTCAAAGCGTAAAAAGTTCTCGTTTTCATTGTTTTTATTTTCACGATGCCATGTCGAGAAGCTTTCATTCATTTTATTTTTATTTTCATCATCAACGATTTGCGTATCATCATTTGCTAATTTTTCAGGACGGCTGTCTTTCTCATCTGCAATAACAGATAAGTAGAGCGGAGCATGTCCGAAATAATTGTTAAGCATATCACTTTCAAGAAGCTCCTCTAAACGATAGCGAATTTTCTCAACGATATACATAATATCTTCCGTATTACGAGCTTGGAATGTTTCATGCAAAATAGCTTCAATTTGCTCGAAATATTCATTATTAAACATTTCATATTTATCGCTCGTTAATGAAAGATAGCATAGACAAAATAGACGATCACCGTGATAGTTACGAACGCGATTGATTTCATTTTGTGAGCTAAAGTAATTGCGATACATTTCTTTTCTTCTTTTAAAAACATGCTTTGTGCCAGGGCGTAAGTTTTTTACGATTTCCTCAACACGTAAATCTTCTAATAGAACAAATAATTGTGTTAAAAACTTTTTTAAGGGTGATTCTTGCAATTCAATTGCATAAGAACGAATTAAAGTCATGTCCGAGTAATGTTTATTACCAAGTGCTTTTAAAAACACTTCGCTTTTTAATCCGATTACTGTATCCTCTTCTTTTCGATCATCCCAAAAGTGACTAATGACAACCTTTTTTTCAATTTCGTCGTAGTATGCTTTATAGCCATACTCAAGGTAGGCATCATCTTCTTTGAGAAGGGCATACATTAAGTTTTCCATTTGTAGAAACAGCGACGCATCAATTTTTTTGTCACTAAAAATTTGTCTCATGAATTATCCCTCAAAGAAATAACTTTCTGCTAATTCACGGACAGTCATTTGTTCTGTTTCATCGTTTAATTTTGCGATAATACTACGTTCAATTGCACGCATAACAGGAATATATACACCTAAATCACATGCATCGATAATGCCACGAATACTTGCTGCTTCTTCACTTACGCGGCCATCACGAGCTAAAGGCATAAGATCGCTTGCAAATGCAACAAACTTTTCAATTGTTGTAACATCTTTTAATTTTGATTCTGCTAATAATAATTCTTTTAATGTATCACCTTGAATGTAAGGAACTTCAATAATAACGAAACGGTTTTTTAACGCTTCGTTTAGTTCACTTGTACCAACGTAACCTTCATTAATTGCAGCGATTACGCGATATTCGTCATCACCGTATACAACTTCTTGTGTAAACGGGTTTGTAATCATTTTACGGTAATCTAATGCACCGTGAAGAAGTGGTAACGTTTCAGGTTTTGCCATATTGATTTCATCAATATATAGGAAATGACCGTTCTTCATTGCTTTCATAAGAGGACCGTTAACGAATGCAACTTCAGATGCGCCATCTTTCGTTTGTAGTGTGTTGTATCCTAAAATACCTTCTACATCTAGGTCGACAGAACAGTTAATGCTATGCATTGGTTTTTGGAATAAAGAAGAAAGCGTTTCAGCTAGTACTGTTTTACCACTACCAGTCGGCCCTTTTAATAGAATGTTTTTGCCAAGAAGAAGTGCTGTAATGGCATCTTCGATAATGCTATTATCAGATGCTTTATATATTTTTGTACCGATTAAATGTGCATTTTCACCAGCTTCTTGCTTATTCTTTTCGTGAATTGTAGAGAGCTGTTGTTTTAAATCAGCATGTATATGAAATTGTTCTAACATGTATTTCCCACCTAACATTATTTTCATAAAGTAATACATCTTATGATAACTTGTTTTAATATGGTATGCAAAGAAAAGGAGAGGGGACAAATATAAAAGAAAAAGCAATCAATAGTACATTGATTGCTTATAGTAAAGGAGAAATGAGCCTCATAAAAGACTCTAATATTCGTTTTTTGATACTTCTATTTTGGAAAGCGTTCCATTTAATTTCAGTGGAATGTTTAAAGTCTTCTTCAAAATCACGTTTAATATCATGAACAGTTTCTGATTCATACAGTACGCTAATAATTTCGTAATTCAATTCAAAGCTGCGTACATCCATATTTGCTGTTCCGATTGTTGCAATTTTATCATCAACAATTACAATTTTTGCATGCATAAAGCCATCTTTATAACTATAGATGGAGGCACCAGCTTTTAAAAGTGGAGTGAAGTAGGACTGGGATGCTTGATCACTAATAATACTATCACTTTTACCAGGATATAAAATGCGTACATTTATGCCAGATATTGCACTTAAACGTAATAATGTTAAAGTTTCTTGATCTGGAATAAAATATGGTGTAGCAATCCAAATAGATTTTTTTGCAGAGCCCATAATAGCTAATAACGTATTACGAATGCTTTTATCATCTGAGCTTGGTCCGCTCGCTACAATTTGCACAGCACCTTCTGCACTTGAAATTTCTTTACCTGGGAAGTATTGTCTATTCATAAATTGATCCCAAGAATAGGTTTTTAACCCACTAGATGCATAGAGCCAGTCCTCTAGAAAAATTGCTTGTAATTTATATAACGCTTTTCCTTCGATTTTTAAATGACTATCACGCCAAACGGGAAATTTTTTTGAACGGCCAAGATATTCATCACCAACATTGAGTCCCCCCGTAAAACCGATTTCTCCATCTACAATGACAATTTTACGGTGGTTACGATAATTAACTGTTTCAAGTAACCAAGCTGAAAAAATAGGATCAAATTCAACAATTTCAATCCCAGCTTCTTTCATAGGTTTTAAAAAGCGTCTTCTTAACGTATTACTTCCTAATCCATCATAAAGGAAACGTACAATAACACCAGCTTTTGCTTTATTTATTAACGCATCCCTAACTTTTGTACCAATCTCATCAGATTTATAAAGATAGTATTGAATATGTATGTGATGTTTTGCTTGCTCAATAGCTTGCAAAATTTCTGAGAATGTTTGATCTCCGTTTGTTAAAAGTTTTGTAGTTGTTCTATCTGCGGCAGGCCCGCCTCCAAATTTTTGTACGACTTCTGTTAAATGGGCGGAGCGTTCACTTAATGGGACTTTGAGTGATAACTCTAGCCGTCTTCCTTCTAATATTTCACGGAATAATTTTCTTTGTTCTTCTGAACGATGGAGATGCTTTTTTCTTCTCCAACGGCTACGTCCGAAAATAGAGTATAAAAGCACACCTATAACGGGAAGAAGTGCTAATACTAAAAACCACGCTAAGGTACTTTGAGGAGACCTATTTTCGATAAAAATAACGAATGAAATTCCTACAATTGTGATGGACCAGAGAACGCCGACAAATGTATATAACGAAATATAAGATGTATTTAATAGGAAAAGAACGATAGATACAATTGTAAATATTAATAGTAATTGGATGATAGGTTTCTTCATTTCTATATAATTCCTCTAATCTTTCCTCAATATAGACTTCCTAAATAACAGATGTATTGTGACATTTTTATCCGACTTTAATGGGCAGTAAGACCCCCACTGATTAAAGTTTCACTTTATTATAAAGTGTTTTCTGTTTTTTACAAAATGTAGGTATATCCCCATACTTTCCGCATTTGTCCTACATACAGTGTATTGTTACGTTTTTAAAGAGAAAAGGAGGGTGAATAAAATGTATGGTCGTCCAATTGGAGGATTTGGTCACGGTGGTGGTTTCGGTCACGGAGGTTTTCATGGTGGTTTTGGACATTCACCATTTTTTGGTGGAGGTTTCTTTCCAGGGTTTGTAGCAGGAGCATTACTCAGCCCTGGATTTGGTTATGGGGGATATGGTTATCCGTATTACTCGGATTATTCTTATTATACAGGTTACCAACAAGATCCATATTATTCTTACAATACCTATTAAGATGAGAAAATGGAAAAGGAGAGGGGAAATATGAATTATATAGAAAATAACGGATTGTATTATCGTAATCATCATCATGGAGGGCACCATCATAACGGCGGACATCACCACCATGGAGGGCACAATCACCATGATCATCATCACCATCACGGAGGTGGATGGGGCTGGGGTGGCGGCTCATGGGGCGGTGGATTTTTCCCTGGAAGTTTTGCTGGAGGTGTGTTAGGTGGGCTTACAGCTGGCGCACTAACGGGTGCAGCAGGTGGAGGCTACTATCCAGCGCCGTACCCAGTAACTTATCCAGCGCCATATCCAGTTCCATATCCAACACCATATCCGGGGTATCAACAAACACCATATCCGTATTAAACAAAAAAAGAGGCTATCCTCTTTTTTTGTTTAATACGGTATTTATTTATAAAATACTTCCAAAATTAAGGTGAAAATATGTTAATATTTTGTTATTATAATTCAAAAAACATATATAATAATTTTAATTTATCCCGCATTAAAGGGCAGTAAGCCCCCCACCTCAAAATTCAGCGGAAGCAAGGAAGTTAGGCGGAGATCAACACTCCCCACTGATTAAAGTTTCACTTTATATATATGTTCTTGAAGAGTTGTATAGAGTTAGCTATAAGAAACTGCTACGTATAATTGAAAAGGTATTATATTGCTTTTTATTACAAATAATATTATGTTATTTTAATCGGCATATTTCAAAACGTGATGTATGTAAAGGACGATTATTAGGAAATGAAATATCTCTATTTCTATAAAAAGAAACAAGTTATGTTTTAGTCAGATAGGAAGCAAGGAGAGATGCGCATGCTAGAACAAAGAGGTCATGCATTATATGAATCTTCATTGCGAGATTTAAAGTTAGCATTAGATGAGTCTTCAATTGTTGCGATTACAGACCGAAAGGGTCTTATTACATATGTAAATGATAAGTTTTGTGAAATCTCCAAATATACAAGAGAAGAGTTAATAGGAAAAGATCATCGTATTTTAAATTCAGGATATCACCCGAAAACATTTTTTCAAATGCTATGGAAGCGTATTTTGAGCGGAAAAGTATGGAGAGGTGAGATTCGAAATCAAGCAAAAGATGGTACATATTATTGGGTTAAAACAACAATTGTTCCATTTTTAAATGAAAAAGGAGAGCCATATCAATTTATTGCGATTCGAAATGATATTAGTAGTAGGAAAGAAGCAGAACAGAGGTTACGGTTAAGCGAAAGTCGTTATAGGGAGCTTGCGTATCATGATGCTTTAACGAGTTTACCGAACCGTTTACAATTAATAACGACTGTTAACGAATTAATTGCAGATAAAAGAGAGTTTGGTATGATTTATTTTGATTTGGATCGTTTTAAATTAGTAAACGATACGCTAGGTCATATGATAGGAGATTTACTTTTAAGCGAAGTTGCTTCACGGTTGCATTATGTGCTAGGAGAGAAAGATGTTCTGGCTAGGCTGGGTGGCGACGAATTTGTGTTGTTAACAAAAAATCATACACAAGATGAGATGAGGCAGCTAGCGACATCTGTGTTGTCATGCTTTCAGGCGCCATTTATACTTGAAGGTCATGAAGTATACATTTCAGCTAGTCTAGGACTGTGCTCATATCCGCAAGATGGACAAGATGTAGAAACTCTATTGAAGAATTCAGATTTAGCTATGTATAGTGCGAAAGAACAGGGAAGAAATGCAGCGTGTTTCTTTACAGATGAGTTACGTGCGAAAATAAATCGTAGAATGAAAATTGAATTTGCTTTGCAAAAGGCAATTCGTGATGAAGAGTTAGATGTGGCGTTGCAGCCTATTATTGATTTGAAAACGAAGAAATATACTGGTATCGAGGCTTTAGTACGTTGTACGACAGAAGAAGGGCCTATTTCCCCAAGTGAATTTATCCCTATAGCTGAAGAATCAGGACTTATTATAAAATTAGGAGATTGGGTATTAGAAAAGTCATGTCGCTTATTTAAAACATTACCAAATTATCAAGAAGGATTAAAGTTATCTGTGAATTTATCTATCCAACAATTAATGCAGAAACGTTTTATTTTGTCTGTACGTAGCATTTTAAAGAGAACTGGATTTCCTCCGAATCGTTTAATTTTAGAAATAACGGAAAGCATTGCTGTTCGTCATTTTGATTATATTATTGCTACATTACAAGAATTAAGAAATATGGGTATTTTAATTGCTTTAGATGATTTCGGAACGGGTTATTCTTCCTTATATTATTTAAAACAATTACCGCTGGATATAGTAAAAATTGATCGTAATTTTATTCGTGAATTTCATTATGATCATGCACAGCCAGAGCGAACGATTGTAAAATCTGTTATTGAAATTGCCCATAGCTTACATTTAGCAGTAGTTGCTGAAGGGGTAGAGACAGTAGAGCAAGAAAGTTTATTACAATCTATGGGTTGTGATTATGTGCAAGGATTTTATTATGCGAAACCTTTATCTGTAGGAGAGTTAAAAGAAAAATTAACTACAGATTTCATATAAAAAAGAGAAGCGTAGCTTCTCTTTTTTAATTCATTTTTGTGAGTTTTTCATTAGTATTGGATAGAGAATAAGACCTAATACGAACAATCCGATTCCTAAGAAGAACGTTTTTAAATCAGCAGTTCCCGTTTTGATAACCCAAATAGAATATATGAATGCTAATGTAGTAATGATGCCGTCCTTTATTCGAGAGCCAGGCATTATATCATACGTTTCTCCTGTAATAACTAATTTGAATTGGTACAGCGTAGAAACAAGGTATGGAATTAAATAAGCTAATGTTGCTACAACGATAGCGAAATTATAAGCTTCTGATACGGTACCAGAAATCGTTGAAAATAAGAAAATTTGCGTCATCACATTTGTAATCAATAATGATTTTGAAGGACTCCCTTTTTTATTTGTTTTTGCGAACAGCTTAGGAAAAAGTCCGTTCTTTGCAGCCTGGTAAGGTACTTCTGAACTAACAACAATCCAGCCCACTGTAGATCCAAATAAAGATACAAGTGCAAGTAGAGCCATGATATAGGCACCTTTATTGCCAATTGCTAAATTTAATGCGTCTACTAATGGTTTTTGAGACTCTTTTAAAGCATCTTGCGGGAGAGCGCCCATTGTAAGTAGAGTAATTGACATGTAAATAAGAAGAGCGATAATTAATCCAAAAATGGTAGCTTTTTTTACATCGCGCTGAGATTTTGCACGATTAGAAAGCATGACAGCCGATTCAATACCGATGAACGCCCAAAGTGTTGCAATAGCAGCTGAATTGATTTGTCCACCTAAAGAAATGGATTGTCCTGCTTCATTCATAAATGTTTGCCCGTCTCCGAAATTAGAGGCATTGAAAATGAATAATGTGATTACAATAAACATTGTAAATCCAATAATTTTTGCAATAGTAGCAAGAAGATTCATATTTCCAGCACGATCAATATTTTGAGAAAGAATATATTGAATTCCCCATAACATAAGGCTACATACGAGGAACGTTAATCCTTTTCCAAGTTCTAGTGAAAATCCGTTCGTTGAAAAGAGAATTTGCTTACTTTGTAAAACTGGAAAGAATGTTGATAAATATCCAGCAAAGGAAATAATAACAGATGCTGTTGCAGCCCAGTTCGCAGCCCAATATCCCCATGCCATACTATAGCCTGCAACTTTACCCGCTTTTTTTGAAGGGAACATCGCTTGAGCATAGCTTTGTGGCCCCGCTTTTAATTCTGGTTTTCGGATTGCTAAATTTCCAAATACGAGTGCAATCATAAATACGCCAAGTCCTGTAATACTCCATGCAAGTGTAGAACCCATTGGACCTGATACTTGTGCTAAATTTGCTGGGAGCATAAATACGCCACCGCCAACCATATTCCCGATAACAAAAGCTGTTAAAACCCATAATCCCCATTTTTTCGTTTCCATTTTTGTTAACTCCTTTGTAGTAAGATTTGCTTAAACATCATTTTTTACTAGCTTTTTGGCAATAAAAAAAGAGCCATGTAGATAAAAAATACCTACATGGCTCTTCGCCTAACGTAGGTACAACGGGAATAACCCTTGTACCTACGCGTAATTTTTCCGCTAGGTTTCAAGGGTTACGTATGATGATGATGTTTTTGTGCAAATGTAACTACAATTGTTGTATAAGTAAGCATAGTTCTTTGCTCCCTTTCTCCTCTGATTTTGAAGTTAGTATACTACATGTTTTTTTGAATGAAAAGAAAAATATAAAAATTTTTATAAAAATACGTTTTAGAGATTAAATATTTACCTTTATTTTTCCTATACTGGAAAATAAGTGAGAGATTGGCAGAAGAGTGTAGCATGGTATAATACATATAGAACTAGAAGGTGACAAGGGGCTATTGTAGATGATGAGTAAGTATGAACAAATTTATACAGAAATCAGTAATTCTATTGATAATAGGCAATTAAAAGAGGGATGCAAAATCCCATCAGAAACTGAATTAATGAAGCAATATGAAGCGAGCCGCGGTACTGTAAGAAAAGCTGTAGATTTATTACAAGAACGTGGATATGTTCAAAAAATACACGGAAAAGGTGTTTTTGTTTTAAAGCGAAAAAACATTGAATTCAACTTTGGTGGTATTGTAAGTTTCCAAGAAGAAAATGAACGTTTAGGACGCCATTGTATTACAGAAGTCGTGGAAATGGAGAAAGTAAAAGCGACAAAAGAGGTTGCAAAGCTATTAAATGTGAAAGAGAAAACAGAAATAGATTATATTAAACGCGTACGAAATATTGATGGAGAAAAAGTAATTTTGGATATTAATCATTTTGTATCGGAATATATTCCTGGATTAACGAGTGAAATTGCAGCGGGGTCCATTTATAAATATATTGAGAAAGAACTAGGTCTTCATATTAGTTACTCACAGAGAGTAATTGAAGTGCAACCATGTACAGAGGACGATAGAAAGTATTTAGATTTAAATGGAACAGATTATGTTGTTGTCGTGAAAAACTTTACGCATTTGTATGATGGAAGTCAGTTCGAATATACAGAATCCCGCCACCGCTTAGATATTTTTCATTTTTCGGATGTGGCGCGGAGAAAATAAGGGGATGGAACGTAATGTTTCATCTCTTTTTTTATAAAAAAATGACAAACTCGTATATACGAGTGTTGACTAACTTATATATACGAGTTAATATGTAATTGTAAACGGTATCAAAAAAAGAAAAGAGGGACGGGAATATGGGGAAAGACTATCGTAAAACAGCAGAGGAAGTGTTGCAGTATATTGGCGGGAAAGACAATATTGAACAAGCTGCGCACTGTGTAACGAGACTCCGTATCGCTTTAAAGGATGAAAGTAAAATAGATAACGATAAATTGCAGTCTGTTTCATTAGTGAAGGGAGCGTTTCATAACGCTGGGGTATTTCAAATTGTAATCGGTCCAGGAGATGTTGATCGAGTATATGCTGAATTGATAACGCTTGCAGGTATGAAGGAAGCGACAGTAGCTGATGTAAAAGATTCTGGAAACCAAAAGTTAAATCCAGCTCAAAAGTTTGTAAAAGTATTTTCAGATGTATTTATGCCGATATTACCAGCAATCGTAACAGCTGGTTTATTAATGGGAATTAACAATCTATTAGGGGCGAAGGACTTATTTTTTGAAGGTAAAAATTTATTAGATGTGTATCCAAACTTAAGTGGGCTTTGGGATTTAATTAATATGATGGCGAATACAGCATTCGTATTCTTACCAGCACTTGTCGGTTGGTCAGCAACAAAACGTTTTGGTGGTAGTCCGATATTAGGGATTGTTATGGGATTAATGCTTGTGCATCCAGCCTTATTAAACGCGTGGGATTACGGAAAAGCAGCGACTGGTTTAGATGGACAAAAGATTGAGTACTTCGATATTTTAGGATTATTTCAAATTGAAAAAGTAGGGTATCAAGGTCAAATCTTGCCGGTTTTAGTAGCTGCATTTGTATTAAGTAAAGTGGAAATCTTCTTAAAGAAACATGTACCAAATGCAATTCAATTGTTAGTTGTACCAATTACAACGATTGTCGTAACAGGTGTGTTAGCATTAGGGATTATTGGTCCAGTTACACGTCATATTGGAGATTTATTAACAGCTGGATTAGTAGGTGTATATGAAACAGTACCAGTAGTTGGAGCAGTATTGTTTGGAGCATTATATGCACCGCTTGTAATTACAGGTATGCATCATATGTTTATTGCTATTGACTTACAATTAATTGCACAACACGGAGGTACATTCATTTGGCCAATGATTGCTCTCTCTAACATTGCGCAAGGTAGTGCGGCACTTGCGATGTTCTGGATTTCTAAAAATCAAAATGATAAAAGTATGGCATCTACATCAGCAATCTCGGCATATTTCGGTATCACAGAGCCTGCTATGTTTGGTGTAAACTTACGAAATAAATTCCCATTCTATGCAGCAATTATAGGATCGGCTGTGGCAGCAATATTTATTACGTTAAATGGTGTATTAGCACCGGCTATCGGAATTGGCGGATTACCAGCATTTATTTCTATCATTCCGAAATCGATTCCCATGTTTATTGTCGGAATGATTATCGCAGTTGTAATCCCATTTACGTTAACGTGGTTATTTGCCAAACGAGTAAAACAGAAGTAGGAGGAAGTTAAACATGAAGGATTGGCATAAAAGTGTAGTTTATCAAATTTATCCGAAGAGCTTTAATAGCTATTACAATAAAGAAACCGGTGATATAAAAGGGGTTACAGAGAAACTAGATTATTTAAAAGAACTCGGAGTAGATTATATTTGGTTAACACCGATATACCAATCGCCACAAAATGATAATGGATACGATGTAAGTGATTACTACCGTATTGATCCATCTTACGGAACGATGGAAGAGTTTGAAGAGCTTTTAGAAGAAGCAAAAGCACGTAATATTGAAATTATGCTTGATATCGTTGTAAATCATAGTTCGACGGAGCATAAGTGGTTTAAGGAAGCGAAGGAAGATAAAAATAGTCCATATCGAGATTATTACATTTGGCGTGATGAAAAAAATAATTGGCAATCTAAGTTTGGTGGATCTGCTTGGAAATATGATGAGAAGACAGAGCAATATTATTTACATCTATTTGATGAGACACAAGCAGATTTAAACTGGGAAAATGAAAAACTTCGTGAAGAAGTATATGATATGATGCGCTTTTGGCTCGATAAAGGGGTAACTGGATTCCGATTAGATGTTATTAATTTAATTTCAAAAGATCAACAATTCTTAAATGATGACGGAAGTACAGCGACAAGCGATGGACGTAAATATTATACAGATGGCCCGCGTGTGCATGAATATTTACAAGAAATGAACCGAAATGTTTTTGAAGGGAAAGAGGTAATTACAGTTGGAGAAATGTCATCTACGACAATTGATAATTGTATTAAATATTCAAACCCTGAGCGTAATGAATTAAGTATGACGTTTAGTTTCCATCATTTAAAAGTTGATTATCCGAATGGTGATAAGTGGACGAAGGCTGATTTTGATTTTATTAAATTAAAAGAGATTATGTCTAATTGGCAAATTGAAATGCAAAAGGGCGGGGGATGGAATGCGTTATTCTGGTGTAATCATGACCAGCCTCGTATTGTGTCACGCTTCGGTGATGATAGAGAGTACCGAAATGAATCTGCGAAAATGTTAGCGACAGCTATGCATATGTTGCAGGGCACACCTTATATTTATCAAGGGGAAGAAATCGGTATGACGAACCCTAAATTCGAGTCTATTGAGCAATATCGCGATGTAGAATCGTTAAATATATACGATATAAAGCTGGAAGAAGGATTATCAAAAGAAGAGATTATCGGGATCTTAAAACAAAAATCTCGTGACAACTCCCGTACTCCAATGCAGTGGAATGAAGAGATGAACAGTGGCTTTACAACAAGTACACCTTGGATTTCGGTGGCTGAAAACTTTAAAGAAATAAACGTAGAGAAGGCATTAGAAGATAAAGAGTCCGTATTTTATTATTATAAAAAGTTAATTGAACTTCGAAAAACGTATGATGTAATTACAGAAGGAGAATATGCTATTTTGGATGAAAATGATCCTAAAATTTGGGCATATACTCGTACTACAGAAAGTGAAGTGCTACTTGTTATAAATAATTTCTATGGAGAAGAAATAACGTATTCTGTACCAGCTCATGTTCAATTAGATGGAATGAAACAAGAAGTACTACTGTCGAATTATAAAGATTCCAGCAAGGATATTACAAAACTTAACTTAAGACCATACGAATCAATTGTCTATCGATATACGAAATAAAAGATTGTATGCCCGCAAGGCATACAATCTTTTATTTTAAGACACCGCTGTATAAAATATTTACTTCTACCTCTGGTTTGAATTTTACTTTTGAATAATCTTTATTCCACTTTTTTTTCTTCCATAAGTCAGGATGATAAGCAATAAGATGTCTACCAATTCCGAAAGCATCACAATTTGCCTTTTGTAGTTTATTTGTTATTTTTTTCGCTTCTTTTGTAAGTTGCTTTGATAATTCTTTATTTAGCTTTTTTCTTTCATCCATTTTATAAAGGTTATCTCTTGGAGCTTCAAGGGCTATAACTTTTAACTGAAGCTTAATATGAGCATAAACATTGCCTTTTTTATCTGTTGTTATTTTTAAATCTCGTTTTAATTTCCGATTACTCACTTCCATTGTTAAATAGTCAGATGTCTTCTCGGATTCATCGCTAGTAAGTTTTTGAGTTATACGGGCACTTGTTCCCATTTTTCCGGTTAATAATACGAATAAAACAGATTGTTTCAAAGGTAAATGCCCAGTTAATTTATCATTGTTAAATAAAGCTAATCCGTTTGTAATTACTTCTTTTCCTTTTATTTTTATAGAAGGGAGGGGAAAGTCCTTACCGGGATCTAACATTTTTGTAGCAGCTGTTTCTAAAGTTTCTTTTGGAAATACACTCATATCTTCTAAGCTTTTCACTTTTTTCTTTAGAAAATCTCCAATTAGTAAATTTCCTACTTTCTTTTTTTCTAGTATCTCCGATGTTTCACCATCTACTGCAATAAGCTTTACTAAAGCAGTTGGATTTGTTGGGTCCCGAAAGCTGGCATCTAAATAGGGTAGTACCCCTTTTTTAAAAATTTTGGTTCCTAGTAATTGAACACCATATTTAAAATAGCGAATATTCCCAGTCACATTTTTTTTTAGGGCATCGCTTGTATCCCTTATGTTATGCCCTGTTGCTGAATGTATTTCATTCTCGAATGAAGATTGTTCGCCGCTTGAACTTTTTACGAGCTCAATTGTTTGCTGGAGTTGATTCTCTTCCGTAATATCAGATCCAATACTATAAGCTAACCTTGCTTCCCTTAATGGTTCTTGATCCCAACAGCCAGCAAGGAATACACTAGTACATAATACAAAAAGTAATTTAACTCTTTTTTTGGACATACTGTTCTCCTTTCTTATTTCTTATTACTGAATAAAGTAGAAATAAAAGAGGGAGGACAACGATGAAAATATAGGTGAACTTATCTGTGAAAGTTGCAATCACTTTTAATTCTTCAGGTGTATCGATAAATAGGGCTACACTAAAAGCAATAATACCAACGATTGGGACAGCCTTTTTATGATTACCAAGATTGAATATATGTCCAATTCCTATAGAAGCAGCGCAGTAATAACTAGCGATAGAAGCTACAACGGTTATCATCCAAATTGGTATGAATAGTAAATCAGTTCGGTCTATAATCCCGATATGTAAGGAGCGTAATAAGTAAGCAACTGGTTCTGGAATAAGCTCAATTTGCTTTGGGCTAAATACGATAAAGCAAATCCAAACAGTAAAAGTATAAAAAAGGGTTACAAATCCATTCGCGATAGAAATTGCCTTTAGTTTTGCGACAGAACTGCCATTTACTTTTGGAAAAGCGATAAGAATAATTTCAAAACCATACATGGCTGTAATTGTTTCCTTGGATGCTTGAATTATATTCCACCAGCCGGCTTCTGTAATGGGAAAAATATAAGAGAAATCAGCTCGGGAAAGCCCTAGGGCAATTAAAAGGGCCATTGGAATAATGAGGATAGAGGCCATGACATAAAATCGTACGATGACTTTAAAAGTGTTATAAGCTACATAACAACAAGCTATTGTAAATAGCATCAGAATGGCAGACCAAGGAGTAGCTTGTAAAATCCATACTTTAATGACATTACAAGCATTCAACATAACCGTCATACCAATAAGAGTAAAGTAAAAAACATAAGCAAAACCTAATAGTTTTCCAAACTTATTACCAAATAGCATACAAACACTTTCATACATATCTGCATCAGGGAATCGTTTTAAGAAAAGCCACATAAGTAAAATAATAAGCTGAATCGCAAGCCCGGCGATGAGCGCGGAAATCCATCCACCACCTTTTGCTATTGGATGAAGACGGTTAGGCAGGGAAAGTATACCCACTCCAATTTGGCATTGAATAACGAAAAAGGTAAATTGAACTAGCGAAATTTTACTTTGCGTGTTTGTCACCGTCCTCATCCTCTCTCGTTACATGTTGGCGCTGCATTTTTTTCGGTTTTGGATCATGTGGTCGTTCCCAAAATGACCAAATTGGTAGTCTTACAAAAGAATCTTTCATATCTTTAATCCGCATTGGGGCAACAGGAGAAAGATATGGTGTATGAAAAGAATGAAGCTGACATAGGTGAACGAAAGTTATAATGAGACCGAATGATATTCCTACATATCCGAATAGGGCAGCAAGGAGCATTAATGGAAATCGAAGAATCCGAACTGCTGAACTCATATCGTTTGATGGAACGAGAAAAGATGAGATAGCAGTTAAAGCTACAACGATGATCATCGTATAAGAAACAAGTCCAGCTTTTACAATTGCATCCCCAATTACTAAACCGCCTACAATACCGATTGTTTGTCCAACTCGGCTCGGCAAGCGAATACCAGCTTCCCGTAATAATTCGAAAATTAGTTCCATTAAGAGAGCTTCAAAAATAGGAGGAAGTGGTACTTTCTCTAATGAAGCTTTAATTGTATACACAAGTTCGAGTGGCAATACATCAGGATGAAAGGCTACGGTTGCGATATATATAGCTGGTAAGAGAAAAGCAATCAAAAAACTCACTAAGCGAATCATTCGGACGAAAGAACCGACAATCCAGCGGTTATTGTAATCATCTGGTGATTGATAGAAAGCAAATAACGTAACAGGAACGATAAGCGCTGTTGGATCTCCATCAGATAAAATAGCAACTCGTCCTTCCATTAAATTTGCAGCGGTCCTATCTGGACGCTCTGTATTTAATTGCTGCGGAAATGGTGAGAAAGACGTATCCTCTATAAATTCTTGTATATATCCTGGAGGCATAAGTGCATCTGTCTTAATCGTTTCTAACCTTCTTTTTACTTCTGTAACTAAATCGTCATTCGCTATATTTTGCATATAAGCAATTGCCACTTTCGTATGCATTTCTTCACCAAGTGTGAAATATTTAACGACGACGTTTGGACTTTTTATAAGTTTACGAATGGAAGCTAAATTGGTTGCTAAATCTTCTACAAAACCAGTATGTGGTCCACGTACAATGCCTTCATTATCAGGCTCTGCTATATCTCTCTTTAAAGATAAAGCTGTTTCGAAAATACAAAAACTGTCGACTTGTTCATGAAAATATAATGATTTGCCTTGTAATAAAAGTTGCACACCGTAATTTAAATTTGTTTCTTTCTTCATACTTAATGTGGCAAAAGCTTTATCTAAAGACAAATCCGACCGAGTTAATAAAGGCTCAAGAGCTAATTGGTGAATCAAATTTGGGTCTGCTAAAGATTCGATATATAAGATTGTTCCTTTGCCGTTTTGGAAAGGAAGATCTAATTTTTTTATATCGTCTGAATGACAGAGCTTATTTTCGATATAATTAATGTTTTCCGGAAGTGATGGAAACATATGCTTTTGATCCGTACTCTCTTGTTGTTCTTTTTGCTCTGTCATAATTTCCACCTCTTTTAGATAAAGTTACTTCTGTTAATTTTTGCTTTTTGTGAGAAATTTATGCTTGGGTTATATGAGAAAACAAATTCTATTTTATCGGCTATGATTGCCCACGCATTATTCAATTTCATAGCAGTACTTTTAACATTTATGTCGAATTAAGAAGATATATAGGAGGGATACATATGGAAATAGCTGTAGAACGTATTTTTACGAAAGAGATTTTAAAAAGAGCAGCGAGTTTGTTTCATGTAACAGTGGACGAAAAGCCGCTTGGAGATTTTGAGAATTATATTTTTAAGGCGAAGGGTGATAATGATGAAGATTACGTATTACGTTTAACACATTCTTCTCATCGCTCTAAACAAGAGGTAGAGGCTGAACTAGATTTTTTACGATATGTTGCGGAGAATGGGGCAAAGGTAGCAGGCCCCCTTTATTCAGCATCTCAAAATCTTGTAGAAGACATCAGAGCAGAGGATGAAACTTTCTTTTTCGCTTCTTTATTTACATATGCAAAAGGTGAGCAAGTAAAAGGAGCGGAATCGCCTTATTGGGGAGACGCTTACTTTGAAGCATGGGGAAAAGCGATTGGACAACTGCATCGCCTTACAATGGATTATCCTAAAACAGACTACCGTGATACGTGGGAAGAAGATGAGAGTGGGATTGTTAATGAATTAGAAAATGATCAAGTGAAAAAGATCGCTGCGGTATTAATGGATGAGATAAAGGCCCTTCCAATTGAAAGAGAAACGTTCGGCCTTATGCATGGGGATATTCATCCAGGCAATTTTCATTATGATGGTAAAGAGCTAACAATCTTTGATTTTGATGATGCGGCTTATAATTACTTTATACATGATTTAGCGATGGTTCTTTATTACTCTGTTCTATTTACACCGTGGACAGCGGAAGAGAAGACAGATTTTGCTCGTAAACAATTACAAGTGTTAAGAAAAGGATACGAATATGAACATAAGCTAGCGGATAGTTGGTATGAATCGTTACCGTTATTTTTACGTTTACGCGATATAGGTTTATATGGCACGATCCAAAAGAAGTTTAAAGGGAAAGATATGCCAGATAATTTCCGAAAGTTATCAGAAGAGCTATACGAAAGAATTATAAAAAAAGAAGCAATTGTGAATATATAATACATTCTGTTCAAAACAAAGTATATAAAGCAAATATATACTTTGTTTTTTTATACAAAAATATGTTTGTTTTATTAAAATAATATTGTCATAGATTCGGTATACACTTATAATTTTTATATATTCTGAATATTCTTGATAAAAAGGAGGGGGAATATTGGAAGCTTTCGTAAATTGGTTAAATAATATTGTTTGGAGTCCAGCACTTGTTTATTTATGTTTAGGAGCAGGTTTATATTTTTCTATTCGAACGAGGTTTTTACAAGTAAGGCACGTAGGAGAAATGGTGAAGCTGACATTTAAAGGAGAAAAATCAGAGGCTGGTGTTTCTTCATTCCAAGCGTTAGCACTTTCGTTATCAGGGCGCGTTGGGACAGGGAATATCGCTGGGGTAGCTACAGCGGTTGCCTTCGGTGGACCAGGGGCTGTATTTTGGATGTGGGCAGTAGCCTTTTTAGGAGCAGGATCAGCTTATGTAGAATCAACACTCGCGCAAATCTATAAGACAAAGCATCAAGGACAGTTTCGCGGTGGACCTGCTTATTACATTGAAAAAGGTTTAGGGGTTAAATGGTATGCATTAGTATTTGTTGCAGCGACAATTCTTGCAACTGGGCTTTTATTACCAGGCGTGCAAGCAAATAGTATTGCTGTAAGTTTAGAGACAGCTTTTGGAATTAACACTACATTATCAGGGGCTTTATTAGTTGTTGTATTAGCTCTTATCATCTTCGGTGGAGTAAAGAGAATTGTTAACGTAGCGCAAGTTGTCGTACCGTTTATGGCTATTGGATATATTTTAGTAGCTTGTGTTATTGTCGCTATGAATATTGAAAAATTGCCAGAAGCATTTATGTTAATTATAAGAAGTGCGTTTGCATTAGAAGCAGCATTTGGTGGTATTATCGGTTTAGCAATTTCTTGGGGAGTAAAACGTGGTATTTATTCTAATGAAGCAGGGCAAGGAACTGGACCACATGCAGCTGCAGCAGCTGAAGTATCACATCCAGCTAAGCAAGGTTTAGTGCAAGCATTTTCCGTTTACATTGATACATTATTTGTTTGTTCAGCAACAGCATTTATGATGATTATTACAGGCATGTATAACGTATTTGATGCAAGCGGAAAAAACTTTATCGTAAATAAATTAAATGGTGCACAGCCAGGACCGGGATATACACAGGCAGCAGTAGAATCTGTTTTCCCTGGATTTGGAAACGGTTTCGTTGCAATCTCGTTACTATTCTTTGCATTTACAACAATTATGGCGTATTACTACATTGCAGAAACGAATATCGCGTACTTAAATCGTGATAAAGACCGCCCTTGGCTGTCTATGGTACTAAAGTTTTTATTTTTAGGAGCTGTATTCTACGGTTGTATCAAAACAGCAGCAACGGCTTGGGCTTTAGGTGATATCGGTGTAGGGATTATGGCATGGGTAAATATCATTGCGATTTTATTGTTACAAAAACCTGCATTAGTTGCATTAAAGGATTATGAAAAGCAGAAGAAAGAAGGAAAAGATCCAGTATTTAATCCAGGGCCATTAGGCATTAAAAATGCTGATTTCTGGGAACATGAATACGGAAAAGATAAGAAAGAAGAAGTATCTTAATAAAATAGAAATGAAAAAGCAAAGGGAAAATGCCTTTGCTTTTTTTATGGACAAAATGAGGCTGGAAGTTATTTTTTTGCCTATTTTTGAATATAAAAAGAATGTACATGCTTTGTTAGGGGAAGGGGTGAGTATGTTGATAGAGTTTCGTAATGTAAATAAATATTATGGCAATTTTCAAGTATTAAAAGATATTAATGTGCAAGTGAAAAAAGGTGAAGTGGTAGTAGTTGTTGGGCCTTCAGGATCAGGAAAAAGCACGTTGCTTCGGTGTATAAACCAGCTAGAGTCAATTACAGAGGGAGAGTTAATTGTACAAAATACAGAGGTACACAATGCAAAAACAGATATGAATGAATTACGCCGAAATATCGGAATGGTCTTTCAACATTTTTATTTATATCCACATAAAACGGTTCTGCAAAATATTACACTAGCACCTATTAAAGTAAATAAAATTTCAAAAGAGGAAGCTGAGAAAACGGCGATGTTTTATTTAGAGAAAGTAGGAATCCCGGAGAAGGCCAGTGTATATCCACATCAATTATCCGGAGGACAACAGCAAAGGGTAGCGATTGCTAGGGGGCTCGCGATGCAGCCGGAAATTATGCTATTCGATGAGCCTACGTCTGCTCTTGATCCGGAGATGATCGGGGAAGTACTTGATGTTATGAAAACGCTAGCTAAAGAAGGGATGACGATGGTTGTTGTCACGCATGAGATGGGATTCGCGCGGGAGGTAGCCGATCGGATTTTATTTATGGATGATGGAAAAATCATTGAGGATACAACACCGGCGCAATTTTTTGCAAGTCCTGAACAAGAAAGAGCGCGTCTATTTTTAAGCCGAGTGTTAAACCATTAAAGGAGGAGTTTTATGCTTAAAATGAAAAAGTTGTTTACGTTAATCGTATTTTCATGTCTATTCGTACTTGTCGTTGCTGGATGCGGAAGTAAAAAAGATGAGGCAAAAGAAACGAACACGAAGCAAGGCGGTGCTGTTGAACAAATTAAGAAGCGAGGGAAGTTAGTAGTTGGGGTGAAGAATGATACGAACTTATTTGGATTGAAAAATCCTTCGACAGGGCAGGTAGAAGGATTTGATGTTGATGTTGCAAAGGCGCTTGCGAAAAAGATTCTTGGGGATGAAAAGAAACTAGAGTTGAAAGAGGTAACATCTAAAACGCGTATTCCACTCCTGAAAAATGGTGACATTGATGCAATTATTGCAACAATGACAATTACAGAAGAACGTAAAAAAGAAGTCGATTTTTCAGATGTATATTTTAAAGCAGGGCAATCGTTACTCGTGAAAAAAGGGAGCGATATTAAAAGTATTGCTGATGTGAAAAAGGGCGTAAAAGTGTTAGCAGTAAAAGGTTCAACATCGACAAATAACATTCGCCAAAAATCACCGGAAGCGACTGTATTAGAATTTGAAAATTACAGTGAGGCGTTTACAGCGTTAAAAGCAGGAAAAGGTGATGTGTTAACGACAGATAATGCAATTCTTTACGGTATGGCAAAACAAGATTCGAATTATGAAGTTGTCGGGAAAATTTTCACGGATGAGCCGTACGGAATTGCAGTGCAAAAAGGTGCAGATGATTTAACGAAAGAGATTAATAATTTAATTAAAGACATGAAAGCAAGCGGAGAGTATGACAAATTATATGAGAAATGGATTGGGCAGAAACCAGAGAAGTAAAGTGATAAATAGTAAAAGTGAGAGGATGAGAGTACTCATCCTCTTCTTGTAAAGAAAGAGGGGAGAATATGTGCCTGATTTTTCTATATTAACGAATAACATTGATATGTATTTAGAAGGCTTTAAGTATACAGTTATGTCTAGTGTACTTGCATTAATAGGAAGCTTTATTTTAGGAGTAATTTTGGCGGTAATGCGTATTGCACCGATTCGCATTTTAAATTGGTTGGGAGCTGCTATTGTAGAATTTGTAAGAAATATTCCGCTCGTATTAATTGCATTTATATTCTATTTCGCTTTACCTGTAGTAGGAATTACTTTAAATGGTTTTGTAGCAGGAACAGCTACGCTTACCGTATATACTGCAGCGTTTATAGCTGAAGTCATTCGCGCTGGTATTTTATCAGTTGCGAAAGGCCAAATGGAGGCAGCACGTTCCTCAGGATTGACTTATACGCAAGCAATGTACCATGTTGTTTTACCTCAAGCGATGAAAATTGTAATCCCTCCTTTAGGAAATCAATTTCTCAATTTAGTAAAAAACTCTTCCATACTCGGAATTATCGCTGGTACGGATTTAATGTATCAAGGAGATTTAATTTCAACGAAGACATTTGTTACGTTCGACGTCTATATATTTGTCGGGATGTTTTATTTAATATTAACAATTCCGCTCAGTATGCTAGTGCGTTATTTAGAAAAACGCTTAGCAAAGGAGGCGGTGTAAATGGATTTTAAGGGAGCAATTACAGGAGATCATATCCTGTTTTTATTAAAAGGACTACTTATAACGTTAGAGGTAGCGCTCGTAGCAATTATACTTAGTTTTATTATTGGTAGCGTAATAGGAATATTGCGCTACATGAAAATCCCTGTCGTCTCACAAATATTAGGAATTGTCGTTGAAGTGATTCGAAACTTACCCCTACTTTTAATTATATTTTTCACGTATTTTGCACTTCCAGAAGCAGGATTGAAATTAGAAATTATAACAGCTGTAATTGTTGCTTTAACAATATTTGAAGCAGCAATGATATCTGAAATTGTTCGAAGTGGCCTATTATCTATTGAAAAAGGACAGATTGAGGCCGCAAGATCTTCAGGATTAACGTATGTTCAAGCACTTTGGCATATTATTTTGCCACAAGCATTAAGAAGAATGGTCCCGCCGCTTGTCAGTCAGTTTATTTCATTGCTGAAAGATACATCGCTAGCAGTCGTTATATCACTGCCAGAGCTTATGCATAATGCTCAAATTATTAGCGGACAAAATGTGAATTATACGATTCCAACGTTTATAGTAGTAGCTTGTATATATTTTATCGTAAATTATAGTTTATCAATTTTATCGAGAAGGTTAGAACTCCGTTGACTCTTACAATATATGTAAGGGTTTTTTCCTTGTTTCTCCTTATTTTCCTCTAAATAGAATCTAAATCTTGCAATAATTCGATTTTTTATATTATTTTATCAGAAAAGTTTTAATTTTATATAGAAAATGTAATCGCTTTCGTGTATATTTTTATTATCAGAAAATTTTAACAAGATATAGGGGTATTGGTAGGGGGAGGATTTAGATGCAGCAACCAACGAATGAGAAATTACATCGTACGATGAAGAGTAGACATTTATTTATGATCGCACTAGGTGGTGTAATCGGAACTGGTTTTTTCTTAGGTTCTGGTTACACCATTAATCAGGCTGGACCAGGGGGAGCCATCCTTTCATATTTAGTAGGCGGATTTATTATGTATTTAACAATGCTTTGTCTTGGAGAGTTAACGGCAGCGATGCCAGTTTCAGGTTCTTTCCAAAAGTATGCGACGAAGTTTATTGGACCAGGAACGGGCTTTATGATCGGCTGGCTATATTGGCTTGGCTGGGCAGTAACAGTAGGATTAGAATTAACGTCAATCGGTTTAATGATGAAAAGATGGTTTCCGAATGTTGATGTTTGGGTATGGTGTCTTGTATTCGGCGTTATTTTATATGCTTCAAACGCAATTTCGGCGAAAAGTTATGCTGAATTAGAATTTTGGTTTTCTAGTATTAAAGTAGTTACCATTCTTGCCTTTGTTGTTCTTGGTGGTAGTGCGTTACTAGGGTTTATATCATATGACGGAAAAGAAGCAGCACCTCTTTTCTCTAACTTTGTAAGCGAAGGTGGATTATTCCCGAATGGACTAGCTGCCGTATTACTTACGATGATTACAGTTAACTTCTCGTTCCAAGGAACAGAGTTAATCGGGATTGCAGCGGGAGAAAGTGAAAATCCAGAAAAAACAATTCCACGTGCAATCCGTAATACAGTATGGCGCATTATGTTATTCTTCATTTTAACAATGACGATTTTAGTAGGATTAATTTCTTGGAAAGAAGCTGGCGTAATTGAAAGTCCGTTCGTAGTTGTATTTGATAAAATCGGTATTCCATATGCAGCTGATATTATGAACTTCGTTATTATTACAGCGTTACTATCTGTAGCGAATTCAGGATTATATGCGGCAACTCGTATACTATGGTCACTTGCAAATGAAGGAATGGCACCAAAGTCTTTCCAGAAAGTAAATAAGCGTGGTATTCCAATTACAGCACTAGTTGTAACAATTGCTGTAGCTGCTTTATCTTTATTAACAAGTTTCCTTGCAGAAGATACAGTATACATGTACTTATTATCTATAGCTGGTTTATCAGCTGTTTCAAGTTGGATCATTATTGCCCTGTCGCAATTGCGCTTTAGAAGTCAGTATATAAAAGGCGGAGGAAAGTTAGAGGACTTAAAATATAGAACACCGTTATATCCAATTGTTCCTATTTTAGCTTTAATTACAAATAGTATCGTCGTTATTAGTTTAGCGTTTATTCCAGAACAAAGAATGGCGTTATATTGTGGTATTCCATTTATCATTTTCTGCTATATATATTATTATATAAATAAGAAACGGCAGAAACCGATGAAGGTGGAGACAACAAATGAAACTAACCATCAAACAAGATGATATTGAGGCAGATTTATCGTATGGTCAATTAGCGATTGGAAAAGAAAACGGGTATTCACCGTTACAATTACTCATTTCTTCAATCGCAGGATGTAGTGCAATTGTCTTTCGAACAATTTTAGAAAAGAAACGTATTCCATACGATACGTTTACAATTGAAACGGAAATTGGTAGAAGTGAAGCATTATCAAAACCGGTTGAAAGTGTTCATTTGCATTATAAAATTAAAGCACAAAACATTACAGAGGAGCAGTTGGACAAGGCGCTGCAGCTTGCAGTGAAAAATTGCACAATTGTTCAGTCTGTAAAGGATAGTATAAAAGTTACGGAAACGATTGAATTAATAAAGTGAAACTGTAATCAGTGGGAGTGTTTATCCCCACTGATTACTAGTTGAACCAATCGGGCTTTTACGGGCAGTTGATCTCCTATTTCACTTCTTTGCTTTACAGCAGAATTTTGAGATAGGGATCTTACTGCCCGTTAATGCGGGATAAAGTAAAACAGAAAAACGTGAGAATACGGCTCTCACGTTTTTCTGTTTTAGAGAGAGGGGAAAGTATGATGGAATGTTTAGGATGTAAATTAGCAAACGAAGAGGAAAAAATTTATAGAGTATACGAAGATGAGTATGTAACATGCTTTTTAGATCATGCACCTTTCTATCCAGGACATACTTTAATTGTGCCAAAACAGCATGTTGTAGAAGTAGATGAATTAGATGATGTTGTAGCAAAATCCATTATGGATGCTTCTAAGCTTATTGCAAAAGCGATTAAGGCATTATATAAACCAGATGGAGTTACAGTTTGTCAAAATGGTGGAGTATTTAACGAGTTAACACATTACCATATGCATGTCGTACCAAGATATAAAGAGCGCTCATTTGCTGAGTTTTATATGGTACAACCGGGAGAAAAGCAGAATCATAAATTGGAAGAGACACAGAATTTGTTAACAGAAGCGATAGAGCATATGCTGCTTACTGAAAAGGCGTAGCAGTCAGGAAAATTCTAATATTAAAAAGCCCAGTTTCTCAGTTAAAATAGAGAAATTGGGCTTTTGTTTATTTTATTATTAAATTTTATTTATAAATAGATTTTGTAGTGTCACAAAGTATATGGTTCATTCGTTATATAGAGTGAGAGGAGGAATTATATGAAAGTTACAAACAACGATTATGAAAAGATGGAAGAGCTATATGAGTTGTATGAACAAAAGATTTATTATGTAGCGTATTCTATTTTAAATAATATTCAACAGGCTGAAGATGCAGTTCAAGAGACGTTTATTAATCTTTATAAGAACTTGGAAAAGCTCCATAGCTTGAGTACTGAAGAGCTTAAACGATACATTTTGAGGGTTGCGAAAAACAAGGCGATTGATAGCTACCGGAAAAATAGACGACATGAAACATTTTTAGAAGAATATGAAAGAGAATCAGCAGAAGCAGTAGATGAAAATATTGAAGAGTGGGAAAAACGTGTAATGTCCGAGGTTCAAATTGATGCATTGTTAAAAGAGTTAAATGAGTCTAATAGACAGGTGTTTAAGTATAAAGTCTTCTATAACTTAACGTATCAAGAAATTTCAAGCGTCATGGGAATAACGGAGGCTAATGTCCGCAAGCAGTTTGAGCGTGCTCGAAAAAGAGTCCAAAATATGATAGGAGGTATACAACATGACGAATTCAAAGAACTCCAAAGAAATATATGAACTTGCTGAAAAAATTGCTTTAGATGATTTTGATAAACTCGAAGAACAACATGAATTTTCACATACATATACGCGCAAAAAGAAATTGTTTATGGAAGAAATGAAGCTGAAAGACGAGAAGCCACAGAAAAAGCGTAAAAAACATCGTATGTTAATTGCTGCTGCTTGCTTATTGATTGGTATGCCGACAACCGTTTTTGGTGCAGTGAAAGTTTATAATATGATTGTCCAAAAACAAAATTACGAAGTAAATGTTTCAGTAACAAATAAGGACTCGCAAAAGAGTAATAAGTGGTATAAGTTGAAGGTTGGTAAATTGCCAGAAAATATGGAAGCAATTGATGATAGTGCTATGAAATATTCATTTAAAGATAACTACGCAATGGGGGGATTTTCATTCGCTCTTTCGAGAGTGGGAGAAAATGCGGATTTTCAAACTTTATATTCAAAAAGTTATGAAGAAAAAGAGATAAATGGCAGGAAAGCAGTAATTGTTCATAAAGAAACTGGAAACAACAACGTAATGTTTGACAGAAAGGTCTTTCTCTTTTTTGAGAAAGAAGGGATTATGTTAGAAAGTTATATTGGATCCGATGTAAACGAAGAACAAATGATAGATGTGTTAGGGAGTATTTCACTTGAGCCTACGTCAAAAGGAAAGGCATCATATATAGCAGATTATGATGAAAATCGCTTTACCAAAGCAGCTGAACCGAAAGAAAATAAGGTGATTCCATTGAAAAAAGATAGTAAACGACTATTTCATATAGGACAAAAGGTTCCAGTAACGATATCTATGGATAACAGCCAAATTGAATATGTGATAGAAAAAGTTGAAGTCTTTGATTCAATCAAAGATTTTAAACAAGAGAACTTTAATGAACTTGGCCTAGAGATATTAAGCAAGAATAAGGCTTTAGATCAGACGGGAAAATTACTATCGTACAGACGAGATGAATATAAATTAGGGAATGGTAAAGAGTCAATTGATACATTAGTAGATTCCAAATTAGTTAATGTTAAATTTGTCTATTTAACAACAACAGTGAAAAATATTGGTAAAAAGTCGACAGAAGAAATCTATATGCATCCATCTATAAAACAGCTTAAATTTGAAGGGAATGCATGGAACTACGCTAAAGAAGAAGGAATGGACGCAACGCGTATTATGACGGGTGAAGTTGATTACTTGGAACCTCACGGAGACGGAAAAAGCTTTTATAATATTGGCAGTATCCGACCTGGACAAACGGTGAAGGTTAACTTAGGTTATTTTGTAGATGAGGATAAACTAGATTCAATCTTTTTGGATGCTTTCCATTACAGAGGGAATGGTGGCACTGAAAATATGAATGCGGAATATCGTTGGTGGATTGATATTCGTCAATAGTAACAAAGAGACTAAAAAGCTGCTTACATCTAGCAGCTTTTTTCGTCTTCATACATATGTAAAATTTCTTTCGCACGTATACGTAAACCATCTATCAATTCTTTCGGTTCTAAAACTCGTGCATCTTTCCCAAGTCTATAAAATAAAGGGATAATAAAATTTATTTCACCTTTATCAATTGTTGAATGTATATATCCTGTCCCGTCCCCGTTTACTACAACGAATTCTTCAAGGTAAGGCACGCTTTTACATTGGCGTACACCTTCTGTTGTTAGTAAAACATGTAACTGAGTAGGACTATGTATTACGTTAGAGTTAGAGGCAAACCACTCTTCTAAATTCATGAATGTATCTTCATTTTCTTCCGTTGATAATATAGAAAGAATACGATCAACGCGATACAGTAATACTTTTTTTTTACTGAAGTCATAGGATGGTAAGTACCATAGCCCGTCATGAGCATATACACCGATAGGATGAACATGCTTTGTTTTTATCCCCGATTTAGATTCGTATTGAAAGTGTAAATTTTTATTTTTAATAGCCGCAGTTAGTACTTCATTTAAAAGAGGTGTATCAATCGTTCTCTTCGGATTCCAAAAAGCAATATAAGAACGTATTTTATCAACTTTCGTTTTCGCATCATGTTGTAGGGAGCTATACAGTTTATGTGTAACGGAATTGATTTCTGTGTTAAAAGGCAAGTCGCGATAGTAACTTAAAGATTGAAAAGCAAAAAAGATGGAGACTGCTTCTTCTTCCGTAAATAAGATAGGTGGAATGACTCTATTCGTTAATACTTTATAGCCGCCGTTACGACCTTGTTCTGCGTAAATGGGCAACCCCATATCACTTAAATCTAAAATGTATCTATGGACAGTACGAACGGAGATATTAAATTCATCAGCTATTTCTTGCGCTGTAAATGTCTTTTTGGCAGAAGCAAATATAAGAATATCTAATAAGCGTTTAGCTTTTGACAAATGTATCACCTTTTTTCTTTTTAACATGACATAAATTGTCATGTTTTATTGTTAGTATATTGTTTACATCATATGTTATCAAGATGATTATCAAGATGAGATGCAAGGAGGAAAAGATATGTCACGTGAAATTGTTTTATTTATTGCAGCGAGCTTAGATGGATATATTGCGAAAGAAAATGATGATTTAGAGTGGTTAATGGAAACGGAAGGAGAGGGAGATAACGGTTATACAGAAATGTATGAAACGATTGATACAATAATTATGGGGAAAAGAACGTACGATTATGTAGTAGAGCATATGGACACATTCCCGTATGTAGATAAAAAATGTTATGTTTTCTCTAACTCAGAAAAAGGTTCAAACGAACATGTGGAGTTTGTAAATGAAGATGTAGTGGAGTTTACGAAAAGGTTGAAAGAGCAAGAAGGATCTAAAATATGGATGGTCGGTGGAGGGAGTCTACTGAGAGAGTTCTTTAAGAATAATTTAATTGATGAATATGTTGTTACAATTACACCGCATATATTAGGTTCTGGAGTTCCGTTATTTCAAGATAAGAATCCCGAAATTAATTTAACTTTAACGGATACGAAACGTTTTGGGCAATTTGTAAATTTATATTATACAGTAAAATGATAAAGAAACACGACTACTGATGGTAGTCGTGTTTCTTTACAGATGGTAATGAAATGATAAAGCAAGATCCGTGATCGACTTCACTCGTTACAGTAATATTCCCGCCGTGTAGTTCTACAATTTCTTTCACGATAGAGAGACCTAAGCCAGTTCCGCCTGTAGCTCGTGATCTAGCTTTATCCACTCGATAAAAGCGGTCAAAAATGTGAGGGAGGTCTTCAAACGGAATACCTTCGCCTTCATCTTCCATTGTAATGGAGATACGTTTATTTTCTTCTATAACAGAAATATGAATTTGAGAATGTTCTTTTGAATGTCTATAAGCGTTATTCAAAATGTTCACCACAACTTGTTCGAATCGTTGTTCATCTAAGTTTACTAGCAGTGTAGGAGGACAGGAGAAAGAAACTGTAATGTATCTTTCTTTATACATGGCGTTTACTTTTTCGGATATGCGAGTCAGGAAGGTGTGTAAATGTACTTCCTTTACTTGAATAGAAAAGTTATGTTGTTCCATTTGTGCAAGTGAAAATAAATCTTGAACTAAGTTTGTAATGTAATCAGACTCATCTTTTATAATAGATAAATATCGTAAACGTTGTTCAGGCGATGTGCTTTCTTTTAATGCTATATCCGCATAACCCCTTATATATGTTAACGGTGTTCGTAATTCATGAGCAACACTTGCTAGAAATTCACTTCGCTCTGTTTTCATATAATGTAAATCATTAGCAAGCGTTTGAATAGACGATGCTAGTTCACCAATTTCATCATTTCGAGTAGTCGTTAACGAAACGGATAAATCACCTTTACTCAGTTTTTCAGTGGCATGTTTCATGTGTAACAATGGTTTTGTTAACAACCGTGATAATAGAAAGATGGTGATGGCTGTTAATAGAAAAGTAATGACTCCAGCAATAATAAATTGTCTTGTTAGCCCGTTCACCATTTCTTCTATTGATGCTGTTCCAAGAAACATATATACATAGCCTTCTGTTTTTCCTGCGACTATAATTGGACTAACTGTACATATATAATTAGATGTTTTCCAGTGATTCTCTATAATTGCTCCGTCATGATCTGTCCGCGTTTGCATCTTTTCAATATGCTTTTTTATAGTAGTATTTATTTCATTGGATTTAGCTAGTACTTCCTTATTTGCATTTGTAATAACAACAGTGGTTTCGGCTTCGGATTCCATTAGTGCAACATGAGAGATTGTTTGCTTATCAAAATACTTTTCAAGGACATCTCTGTGACTATTTCCGCGCTTTAATAAAGCTGTCATTTCTTCATTTACTCTATTGTTGACAAGGCTATAATAAAGCGAGACAAATAGAACACTTTCGATTAAAAGTGTAACAATTAAAAAATAAAATCCGAGCTGAATAGAAATTCGCTTCATTGCTTTGCTCCTTAATCTAGAGTATCAACCCATCGATATCCGACTCCGTAAACAGTTTTTAAATGATCATCAATAGGGAAATTTACTTTTCGTAATTTATCACGCAAATTACGAATATGTGAATCGACTGTTCTATCTTCTGTATTTGTATTTAATCCCCAAATTCGTTCAATGAGCTGATCACGGCTTAATACGTAGTTCACATGACGTAAAAATAATCCGAGTAAAGAGAATTCGATTGGAGTAAGAAGAAGTTCTTCATTATGGACAGAAACGGAGTGCTTCGCTTCATCCCATACAATCCCGTGATATTGGATTTGTTTATGTTCATTTGTGCGCCTTAAAACAGCTTCAATTCTTTCGAAAAGCTCCTCCTCATGGAAAGGTTTCGTTACGTAATCATCCGCTCCGAGTTTTAACCCTTGGACGACATCTACTGTTTGATCACGAGCGGTAACCATAATAATAGGAACGTTACTAAATGAGCGGATTTTTTTGCACGTCTCCCATCCGTCCATCGTTGGCATCATAATATCGAGTAAAATAAATTTAAAGTTTTGATTTTCTATATGTGAAATCGCTTCTTCTCCTGATCGTGCACATATGCAGTTATATCCAATTGGAGTAAGATAAAGCGTTAATAATTCAAGCATTCTCGGTTCATCGTCTACGAGCAGTATATCAATCATAGAGAGCCCTCCATATGTAATCTTTACTTAAATTGTAATGCAAAATCATGAAGAAATGGTGCAGATTGTAATACGTCTGCATAATTTCTTCAGAATTGCTTGTTATTGTAAAGTTGAAATTCCATTTTAGGTAATGATATTGGCTCGAAAATGATTCATACGGAGGCGGTATAGTGAAAAAGATGACCCGAGTTTTTGGGATAACAATAATTACAGCAGTTGGTCTTGCGGCATGTGGACAAACAAATACAGATCATAAAAATCATGAATCTAAAGAAGAGAAGAAAACAGAGCAGAAGGAAATGAAAATGAATCAGGAAGTAACTGCGCCGAAAGAAATGAATCAGGGTGCATCAAATGATTTATTAACGACAAGTTTAAAAAATGTAACGAGATTAAACACAAATGATCCTCTTCAAATGGCAGTATTAACTTCGCAGACGATATGGCCAGCAACGCATAAAGAGAATCAACCCGGTGCTATTATTTTAGTACCAGTAAAAGACTGGCAATTAGGTATTGTAAGTGCAGACCTTATTCATCATCCGAATAACGGACCGATTCTATTTATAGAAAAAGAAAAGGTACCCGAAATGACATTAAAAGAAATAAAACGATTAAATCCGCTCGGAACGAAAGATGGAACACAAATTATGGTGATGGGGGATGTCGATGCATCTATCCTTGAGCAATTAAAAGAGTATAAAGTAAAGCAAATAAAAGAAACGGATCCAGCTACATTTGCAAAAGATGTTGATAAAGAGTATGCGGATATAACAGGTAGTTATCCGAATAGTGTTATTATCGGTTCATCTGAAGAAGAAGGACGTTTATATACAACACCAGCTGTAAACTGGATTTCTCATATGCCAGAACCACTACTTTATACAGACAAGAATAAAGTGCCAGAAGCGACGATAGAGGCATTAAAGATGAGAAAAGATAAAGCGAATATATATGTATTAGGACCAGAAAAAGTTGTTTCAAAAGAAGTGGAAAAAGAGTTAAGCAAATATGGAAAAGTAACGCGTATTAGTGGAGAGACTCCGATAGAGAATTCTATTGCATTTGCGAAATTTAAAGATGAAAGAACAAAATTTGGATGGGGGTTCACGAAACCAGGCCATGGTGTATCATTTGTTTCAAACAAAACACCAGACTTAGCAGTTGCAGGAGCACCATTTTCACATATGGGTAAACATGCACCTGTTATCTTTTTAGAGGAAGGAAAAGCTTCACAACCAGTGTATGACTTCCTTGCAAGTATTCAACCGAAGTTTAAAGATGACCCAACACTTGGACCGTATAACCACGGCTTCCTATTAGGAAGTACGAGTGATATTTCATTTGAAACACAAGGAATATTAGATGAGAGATTAGAGATTGTGCAAGAAAGTGGTCAAGGTCACGGTGGACATTAATGAAACGAGAAAAGATGCTACTAAGTTAGCGTCTTTTTCTTTAGGAAACTTTTACATAGCACAAAATCCTCTACTCGTTATATAATAACTTTCGTGCAGTCGGCTAGATTTTCTTATGGAGAAAATCAAATGATAAAGTGAAACTTTAATCATTGGGGGGCATCCCCCAATGATTATTAACCTTCACCAATCGAGCTTTTATGGGCAGTTGATCCCCACCTAACTTCTTTGCTGTCTCTGAATTTTGAGGTAGGGTCTTACTGCCCGGCAAATAGCGGGGTAAAAGAGTAGAGGAGTGGTATTTTGTTTCAAACGATAAAAAATGATTGGTTCTCCAACGTGAAAGGGGATGTGCTATCAGGAATAGTTGTTGCTTTAGCGTTAATCCCTGAAGCAATTGCTTTCTCTGTTATTGCAGGTGTGGATCCGACCGTAGGCTTATACGCAGCCTTTTGTATTGCAGTTACCATTTCATTTGTTGGTGGAAGAACTGGAATGATTTCAGCTGCAACAGGTGCGATGGCATTATTAATGGTAACGCTCGTTAAAGATCATGGTTTGCAATATTTATTTGCTACAACAATAGTAACAGGTATTGTCCAAATTATTTTCGGCGTATTCAAACTGAGCTCATTTATGAAGTTTGTTCCGAAATCTGTTATGAGTGGTTTTTTAAATTCACTTGGAATTTTAGTTTTTACAGCACAATTGCCACATTTTAAAAATGCAACTTGGCAAATGTACGCGCTTGTCGCATTAGGACTTGTAATTATATATGTATTTCCACGTATTACGACGGCTGTACCGTCTACACTTATTTCCATTATTATTGTGACAAGTATTGCAATTATGAGTGGATTACAGTTGAAAACAGTAGGGGATATGGGAAGCCTGCCGAAAGAATTACCGTTCTTTAGTATTCCTGACGTGCCTTTTACACTTGAGACATTAGGGATTATTTTACCGTACGCAGTTATGCTTGCAATTATCGGTTTACTAGAGTCTTTATTAACAGCTTCAGTTTTAGATGATATGACGCATACGGAAAGTAATAAGCATAAGGAAGCACGTGGACAAGGGATTGCAAACATTGTCACTGGTTTCTTCGGAGGAATGGCAGGATGTGCAATGATTGGTCAATCTGTTATTAATATTAAATCAGGTGGACGTGGACGATTATCGACGTTTGTAGCGGGTGGATTTTTGATCGTATTACTATTCGTTTTAGGGGACTATGTTGTTCATATTCCGATGGCAGCTTTAGTTGCGGTTATGATTATGGTTTCAATCGGAACATTTGATTGGAACTCTGTAACAACAATTCATAAAGTACCAAAAGGAAATGCATTTGTTATGATCGTAACAGTTGTGGTTGTCTTAATTACACATAATTTAGCATTAGGTGTAATTATCGGAACAGTAATTAGTGCGGTTTTATTTGCATTCAATATGGCAAAGATTCACGTGAAACATTTATATATTGAAAATAAGAAAATATACGAAATTCACGGCCAACTTTTCTTTGCATCTACGGCAGATTTTATAAATAATTTTTCATTTGAGGAAGATGTAAAAGACATTGAGTTGAATTTTACTCACGCACACATATGGGATGATTCAGCAGTGGCATCAATTGATAAAGTTATCATGAAGTATGAACAAAGTGGCGTGAAAGTAAGTATAACGGGATTAAATGAACGTAGCGCAAAACTTGTTACAAATTTAGCTACTTATAATAAAAGAATTGCTAGTTAGAAGCCTCCTTTTTAGGGGGCTTTACTATATAATATGAGTAGGATAACGAAAAGGGGATTCAGCATATGTATAAACAAATTATATTAGCATGTGACGGTTCTGAACATGCACTTCGAGCAGCGGAACATGCAACATATATTGCGAAATGTAGTGAAGAAACAAATGTTGAAGTTGTGTACGTAGTAGATAATAGAACGGCAAAATCAGATATTATACAAGGCCAAACGGATTTAGAAACAGTATCAGCTAGTCGAAAAGATAAATTAAAAGAGATTGAAGGTTTATTAAAGAAAGAGAACATTTCTTATAAAATTACGATATTACATGGCGATCCAGGAGATACAATTGTTCAATACGTAAATACAGGAGATATAGATCTTGTTATTGCTGGGAGTAGAGGGTTAAATACATTGCAAGAAATGGTGCTTGGTAGTGTCAGTCATAAAATAACAAAGCGTGTGAAATGTCCGGTAATGATTATTAAATAAATTGAGTGAGATATTCTGTAGTGTAAGCAGGGCCTTGATATAATTCAAGGTCTTTTTTGACGTATAGAAGGGGAGAGTGTGGACATAATAGGTATATAAGTTTTAGAAAATATTAACTTACAAATTTGTAAGTTTGTTGTCAGAAAAATCGATGTTATGACAATTATTCCATTGGTAAAATAAAAGTATCGAAGGGGAGAGAGGGAGGATGAAAAAGATGAAAGCATTTCAAGATTTATCATATAGCCAAGGTGTCGGTCTTATTTGTTTAGGGGGATTTGCTGCATCTGTTACGTTAGCTGTTGTAATAAAGATGATTCATCAAATCTTTTGATTTTAGAGTGGGGAAGGAATTGGTTGTTATTAATAGCACTAAAAAGGTTGTAAATAAAAAATAGCTCCTGGCATGTATGTAGATGCTAGGAGCTATTTTTATGATTATTTTTCTACTTCTGGCTTTTCACTTGTTACAGTAACGTCTTTCCAATGTGAAGTTATTTGATTCACTTCAGTGTTGACATCATAATTTTTTACGCGCTTATTAACACCTGTTAAATCAAATGTGTAATGAATTGGAATCATCGGTGCTTCGTCATGAATTAATTTTTGCCATTTATCGTATACTTCTTTACGATATTTTTCATCAGTAGCTTTTTCTGATAATCCTGCGTCTAATAACTTCGTATTTTCATCATTTACCCAGCGCTGATAGTTAAATCCAGCATTTTTGCCCCATAGGCCAGAAAGGTCAGGGTCAGAGCCAGTGTTCCAAGCACCAGAGAAAATATCAACTTTCGGATCATCTTTTTTAATCATATCACGCATAGCATTAAATTCATGTAAGCGTCCGTCAACAAGTTCTACTTTTAAGCCGATATCTTTCCAAGATTGAATATAGAATTTAGCCAGTGGTTCACTTGTTTCACTACCGTTACTAGCTAGGAAGTTAATTTTAAATTCATTACCTTTTGGATCCTCGCGGAATCCATCACCATTTTTATCTTTATAGCCAGCTTCGTCTAATAGTTTTTTCGCTTTATTTACATCTAAGTTATATGCGCCAACATTGTTATTATGATACTTTGGCATAGATGGTGGAATTGGAGAATTAGCTGGAACACGAAGTCCGTGATATACTTTTTCTCCTAATTTTTCTCTATCAATTGCATACGCCATCGCTTGACGTAAACGAACGTCTTTGAACTTATCGTTATCCATTACAGCTTCATTCTTTGCTTTGTCCATATGTCCGAACTTAAATCCGATATAAGTGTATGCAAGGTCAGTTTTACCAATTAGTTGTGTGTTTTTTAATTTACTTACGTTCGGATATTGATCAGCAGTAATTGCTGCAATATCAATATCACCTTTTTTCAGAGATGCACTAACAATAGATGGGTTTACAACTTTTAATGTTACATTTTTTAGTTTAGGTTTGCCACCCCAATAATCATCGAAGCGCTCATACTCAACTGATTCACCAGGGACGATTTTCTTCACTTTAAATGGTCCGAATCCAATTGGATTTTGACGGATCTTATCAGATTCAGCCAGTTTTTCAATTGGTATATCACCTAAATATTTTTTAGGTGTAGGATATGTCCAAATACCAGTTTTCAGTGAAGGGTTTACTTCTTTATAAGTAATGGAAATTGTTTTTGGATCGACTACTTTAATACCAGAAATTTTGTCAGCTTTTCCAGTGTGATATTCTTCCATACCTTCAATCATTTGCATTTGTGTATCGTAACGGATACCTGTATATTTACTATTCCCAATAATTAAGTAAGAATATTCTAAATCCTCAGCTGTTAAAGGGTTACCATCGTGCCATTTTACATTATCTTTAATCTTAATTGTAATTGTTTTTTTATCTTCAGAAATTGTATACGTTGCAGCACCATCATTTGTAATTTCCCAGTTTTTATCTGTAGCTAATAATTGTTCATCAAAGAAATCCATAATTTCTGAATCTGGAGCAACTTCATACAATACCCTACTTAAAACACCAGAGAAAGGTGAATTTGAAACGAGTCCATAAGTTAATGATCCGTCTTTAATTTCTTTACCATCATTTTTTACAGCAGCACTAAATTTATTTGTTTCTACTTTTTTCGTATTTGCTTTTTTGCTACCGCTATCAGCACCCCCACATGCAGATAGTAATAATGTTGAAGCAGCAAGTGTACTTAATACTTTGTACAATTTTGGTTTGTTCATAACTTCTCCACCCCTTAACCTTTTCTTTGTCTCGCATCAGCCGCACGCTTTAACGCTTGACCAATAAAATTTATACACAGCATCAACACTAAAATCATGATTGATGCGGGTAACCAGATCCACCATTTTTCTTGCAATACATCTGGGTTTGTTGCATAACTTACAAGTGTACCAAGACTCGGTGTACTTTCTGGTAGACCAAATCCTAAGTAAGTCAAACTAGATTCAATCCCGATGTTACCAGCAAGATTTAATGTAATATTTACGATAATAATAGAACTTAAATTAGGTAATATTTGCTGGAAGATAATCTTCCAATTTGGTGTTCCTAACGTTTTGGATGCAGATACGTAATCAAGTTCTTTCTCAGTTAATACTTTAGAGCGTATAAGTCTTGCTTTTCCGACCCATAAGAAAGCGGTCATTATGAGAATAAATGTAGTAATATTGAAAGTTGGAACGAGTGAGATAAATACGATAACAATCATTAAGAATGGTAAAATCATCATAAAGTCGATAAAACGCATGATGATGTTATCGACAACTCCTCCAAAATAGCCAGCAATTAGTCCCATTGTAAGACCGATAAGAGTTGATAAAAGAGTGATGGCTAAACCAACTGTAAAGGAATTACGTGTACCAATAATTAATTGTCCGAAAATATCACGGCCTCCATAATCAGTTCCTAGCCAATGTTCAGCAGAAGGAGGATCATAAATGGCGAACAGATCGACTCGAACGATATCTTCTTGTTTCATAATAAATGAAGTTGTATAAACGGCTATTAATATTAAAGCTAAAAAGAATAGGGAAAACATTGCTAGTTTATCTTTACGAAATTCGCGCCACATAATGGAGAAACCAGAAGGGCTCTTTTCGTAATGAATGACTTCAGTTTGTTTTTCAGGATTTGCTAACATAACGTTTCTTCACCTCCATTAATCAATACGAATACGTGGATCAACGATGCTTAGAATAATATCGGAAAGAAGAGTCCCGAGTAGCGTTGCGAATCCAGTAAATAATACAAGAGCAGTTACGACACTGAAATCACGTTGAGTAATAGATTGGAAAAATAGTTGTCCAATTCCTGGGTAGCCGAAAATATTTTCTAGAATAATAGAGCCACCAACTAAACCTGTAATTTCATATCCTAAAAATGCTGCAATTGGTAAAAATGAATTTCGTAAAATATGTCTGGAATATACTTTAGATTCTGGTACACCTTTTGCTTTTACTGTGCGTACAAAATCTTTATGTTTCGTATCAATAATTTCACTTCGTAAATATTGTACAGTTCCTACAGTGCCAATTAATGCCCCAGATAAAGCTGGTAAAATCATATGATTTAATTTACTTAAATAGTAATCAAATGATCCGGCTGCCACTTGTGGATCAACGCTACCACTTGTAGGGAAGATCGGGTATAAAAAGCCGAATAAGAATAACATTACTAATCCGAAAATAAATAGGGGTGTACCAAATCCTAAAAAGTTATAGAGTGTAATGAGTCGATCAGCCCACGTATCATTCCAACGCCCACTTATAACGCCAAGTGGAATGGCGATTAAATAAGTAAGAATAAGAATTAGAAGAGCTAACAGCACTGTATTACCAAGGCGTTCCCCAATAATATCTGTTACTTGTATTTTATGTGCGTAAGAAATACCGAAATCCCCTTGTACGGCATTTGAAATCCACCTTACATATTGTGTGGGAATAGGATCATTTAACCCAAGTTTCTCACGTTGTTCTTCAATTACTTTTGGATCGGCTTTTGGGTTTGCGAGTTCAGCGCCACTTAATGCATCACCTGGCATTGCTTTAGCAAGTGTAAAGACGAGTACGCTTAATACGAATAATTGCGGTATCATAACTAAAATCCGGCGTAATATAAATTTCCACATGTTTTATCACTCCCTTATGGTAATGCCACCCGGTGAGTTGGCGAGATTGGTTTTAAATCGTAAGCACGTCCATTTTCATTGAAATAATTTTCGTATGATTTTTCGTACTCAGCGCTTACTTCACGACGCAATTTACGCTGTTGTTCGCGGTTTTCCGGACGAATATCAGGAATAGCTGATATTAGGCGCTTCGTATAGATGTGCTGTGGGTTATTATAAATTTCAGTACTAGTTGCTTCTTCCACAATGCGTCCGCGATACATAACACCGATACGGTCACACATATGGCGAATTACACCTAAATCATGACTAATAAATAAGTATGTTAGTCCGAGTTCAGATTGTAAATCTTGTAAGAAGTTTAAAACTTGCGCTTGTACTGACACATCAAGTGCAGATACAGGTTCATCTGCGATAATAAGCTTCGGTTTTAGTGTAAGTGCGCGTGCAATACCAATCCGCTGTCTTTGTCCACCGGAAAATTCATGTGGGTATTTATAAATAGACTCTGGATTTAAGCCAACTTTATCAAGATAATCTTGAACAGCTCTACGCTCTTCATCAGGTGAGAGTTTCTCAAAATTCCGAAGTGGTTCAGCGATAATATCCATAACACGTTTCTTCGGGTTTAAGGATGAATAAGGATCTTGAAAAATCATCTGAATATCTTTTCGTTGTTCTCTTAGTTCTGAGCGACTTAATTTTGTTAAATCTCTATTATTAAAATGAATGCTACCGCCTGTTGCTTTTGTTAAGTGCATAATTGCTTTTCCAGTTGTTGATTTGCCGCTCCCAGATTCCCCAACGATTCCGTACGTTTCGCCAGGTTGTAGTTCGAAGCTTACGCCATCAACAGCACGAACGTAATCTAATGTACGACCGAAAACACCACCTTTAATTGGAAAGTGTACTTTTAAATCTTCTACTTTAAGCAGTGCCATGAGTTACGTCATCTCCTTTCTTATCTTGGAAGTTAAAATGTTTGTAGCAAGTGCAACGTACCCAATGGTCTGGTTTTACTTCATGTAAAACGGGATTTTCTTCATGTTGATCAGGTCTAATCCACGGAATTCGTGCTTGGAATCGACAACCTGTGCGAGGTAACTTAGCTAATGTCGGCACAACACCTTGAATAACATGTAATTTTTCCTTTTCAGCATACGCAGATGGAATAGAGTTTAATAGAGAACGAGTATATGGGTGAAGAGGGTTATTAAAAATTTCTTCAACTTTTCCTGTTTCTACAACTTGTCCAGCGTACATAACGACGATACGATCGGCTGTTTCTGCGACAACACTTAAATCGTGAGTAATTAAAATAATGCCCATTTTCGTTTGTTCTTGAATAGATTTTAGTAAGTCTAAAATTTGTGCTTGGATGGTTACGTCAAGAGCCGTTGTTGGCTCATCTGCAATAATAAGTGCTGGGTTACAAGCAATTGCAATTGCGATAACAATTCTTTGTCTCATTCCGCCAGATAATTCGTGTGGGTATTGTTTATATGTAAGTTCTGGTTTTGGAATACCAACTTGATGAAGTAGTTCTAAGGTACGTTCTTTCTTTTCAACTTTTGAAAGGCTTGTGTGGTAGTCTAAATTTTCTTCGATTTGTTTTCCAACTGTCATAAGAGGATCGAGTGCTGTAAGAGGTTCTTGGAAAATCATACCGATGTTTGATCCGCGTACTTTATTCATCTCTGCGGCTGACATCGTTAGTAAATCCTTATCTCTATAGTTAAGCTGCCCTTGTAATTTTGTATTTGCTTCATTATGCAGTCGCATAATGGAAAGGGCAAGTGCACTTTTTCCGCAACCTGATTCACCAACTATCGCGACAATTTCATTTTCATGGACAGTTAACGAAACATCATCAACTGCGGCATGATATTGATCTTGTATGCGAAAGGAAGTCTGTAAGTTTTCAATGCGAAGAAGTGGATTCTTCATGGCTATCCCTCCATCTTTCTGAAAAGACTAAATATTTTGTATGTTGTTGTTATTTTAATATAAATTGACAATGTTTGACAAGCATAAGTTGAGAAAATATTCAAAAATCTTTTTATATAGAGATTGGATGCATGTATATAAGTAGTTGAAGCGCTTTGAAAACGCTAACATGTATAAGAGAGGGAAATAAATCTTTTGTAAGAAAAAAGTATTATATGTAGAAAAAAGAGAGACGTTCTGGAAAGAACAGTCTCTCTTTTTTTGATAAGAATAATATTAGTGCTTAAGCTTGCTTTTGTTTTGGAGATCCTGTCTTTAAAGTAAGAGCAAGGAAGAACATTGCAAGTACACAAGATACAAGTAATAAGATGAATCCACCATCCCATCCGAATGCATCGACGATAAAGCCCATAGCGGCACTAGCGAAAGCTGCTCCGCCTAAGTAACCGAAGAAGCCAGTTAATCCAGCTGCAGTTCCAGCCGCTTTCTTTGGTGCTAAGTCAAGAGCGTGTAGACCAATTAACATAACAGGTCCGTAAATTAAAAATCCAATTGCAACAAGTGCGATACTATCAACCATTGGATTACCAGGAGGGTTTAGCCAGTACACAAGAACGGCGATAAATACACCAACCATAAATAAAATACCAGCAGGTGCGCGGCGTCCTTTAAATAGTTTATCACTCATCCAGCCGCAAAGAAGTGTACCTGGAATACCAGCCCATTCATATAGAGCATAGGCTGTACGTGAACTACTATGAGTAAAGCTTTTTTCTTCTACTAAATAAGTAGGAGCCCAGTCTACAACACCGTAACGTACGAAATAAACAAAAACGTTTGCAATAGCGATGTACCATAAAAATTTATTGTTTAATACGTATTTAAATAAAATTTCTTTTACCGAAAGTTCGCGTTCGCGATCTTGTACTTTTTCATCTGGTGGATATTCTCCAGTATGTTCTTCAATAGAAGGTAATCCGCAAGATTGAGGTGTATCTCTCATCGTAATTAATACATAAATACCAACTAAAATTGAAAGAATACCTGGGAAGTAAAAAATACTTTTCCAGTCATTTGCAAAGAAATATAACCCTAATGTTACAAGGGAAGGCATAAGTGCGCCACCGACATTATGAGCGACGTTCCAAATAGACATTTTTGTACCACGTTCACTAATAGAGAACCAGTGAACCATTGTACGACCACAAGGAGGCCATCCCATCCCTTGTACCCATCCATTTAAAAACTGAAGTACAAACATAAGTATAATGCTCGTTGTAATGAAAGAAAATGAGCCGAAAATAATATTAATGATACCTGATAAAAATAGTCCAGCTGCTAAAAAGTAGCGAGGATTACAACGATCGGATACGATACCCATAAGAAATTTACTTAATCCGTAAGCGATAGAAACTGCTGAAAGGATAACCCCAAGCTCCCCTTTACTAAAGCCTTGTTCAATTAAGTATGGCATTGCTAGTGAAAAGTTTTTTCGAACAAAGTAGTAACCTGCATAGCCGATGAAGATACCTAAAAATACTTGTAAACGTAATTTACGGTATTCACTATCAACGCGATCAGCTGGTAAGCGTTCCGCGTGGGGCGCAGGTTTAAAGAATTGTGTGAAAAACATAAAATGAAAATCCTCCCCAAATTAATTCGAAGTGTCGTAAGTCAGAGAGAATATAAAAAGGCCATGAAATATAAAAAAGTTTCCTTTTTTATGATTCATAGCCGTGTACTCCGATTCTCCGTGACTGTCAATATTAACTTCGTCGAAAATTATACAACTTTGTGACAAAAATGTAAACGTTTTTACGGATAAAAAGTATTGACGGATTTTGTTCGTCGGATTAATATTTAAATACATTAAATATTTTATTGTTTAAATAAGAGGTGGATAACATGCCAAATGATATGACGCATATCGATAAAATTCAAGCTCTTGCCTTTTCGATTGGAAAGAAAATGCAGACAGAGTTATTAGAACAAATGCAAGCAACAGGACTTACACCACCGCAGTTTTATATTTTAAAGATTTTAGATCATTATGGAGCTTCAAGGGCGACAAAATTAGCAAAAAAGATGTATGTAAAGCCTAGTGCAATTACAGTGATGATCGATCGCTTAATTGACCAAGAGCTTGTAGAGCGTTATCACGACAAAGAGGACCGTCGTGTTGTCGTCATTGAGTTAACCAAAAAGGGGAAAGCTAGAGTAGAAGAGGCAATGACCGCTCGTAATGAGCACATTGCAAAATATTTCTCACATTTAGAATTACAAGAAAGAGAAGATTTGTTACGCCTCTTTGAGAAGTTAGAAACAATTATTTGCGGGACACAAGAGAAAAAAGAGAATAACTAAGAGGAATTGAGGAGATTACATGGAGCAACAAGAAAATATAAATAGAAAGTTGTTGTTAATCGGTTTAATCATTGCGATGCTATTTGCTGCCTTAGATGGAACAATCGTTGGTACAGCAATGCCACGTATCGTTGGTGAACTAGGCGGATTAAGCTTAATGACGTGGTTAACAACAGCTTATATGTTAACATCAACGACAGTTGTACCAATCGCAGGTAAATTAGCGGATTTACTTGGCCGTCGTAACGTATATATAACAGGGCTAGTTATCTTTATGGTTGGCTCAGCATTATGTGGTATGGCAAATGGTATGACAGAATTAATTATTTTCCGTGGTATTCAAGGTCTTGGCGGCGGTATTATGATGCCGATGGCTATGATTATTATTGGAGATATGTTCACGGGGAAAGAACGTGCGAAATGGCAAGGTATTTTTGGTGCGTTATACGGTCTTGCTTCTGTAATTGGACCACAAGTGGGTGGTTGGATTGTAGATGCAGTGAACTGGAGATGGGTATTCTACATTAACTTGCCAGTTGGTATTTTAGCAACAATCTTTATTGCAATGGGATTAAAATCACATAAACAAACAGGACCAATTAAAATTGATATCGCTGGGATCTTTACGATGATTCTCGGTGTTGTAAGTTTATTACTTGCATTAACGTTTGGTGGAAAAGATTACGCATGGGATTCTTGGCAAATTATCGGGTTATTTGCATTAGCTTTAATTGGTATCGTTAGCTTTGTTATCGTTGAAACGAAAGCGGAAGAACCCATTTTACCGATGCATTTCTTTAAAAATCGTACATTTACATTACTAAATGCGATTGGATTCTTTATGAGTATTGGAATGTTCGGTGCGATTATGTTCGTACCATTCTTTATGCAAGGAATTGTAGGAGTAAGTGCTGCTGAATCAGGTACAATTATGACGCCAATGATGATTACAATGATTGTGATGAGTATTATTGGTGGGCAACTTGTATTAAAAGTTGGTGTAAAACCACAAATTATTACAGGAATGCTTATAATGGCCGGAGGGTTCTGGTTATTAACAACGATGGATATGCACACAACTAAATTGACTGCTACTTCTTATATGATGGTTATCGGTTTAGGAATGGGTCTTGTAATGCCGACATTAACGTTAGCGTTACAAGAAAGCTTCCCGAAAAAAGATCTTGGTGTCGTAACATCATCAAGTCAGTTCTTCCGTCAAATCGGCGGAACATTTGGTATTACAATTTTAGGATCAATCATGAATAACACTTCAGGTACAACGTTAACAAAAAATTTAGTACCTGTATTAGATACATTCCCAAAAGAAGCGGGACAAATGGTAACGAAATTTAAAGATATGATTCATACAGATCCGCAAGGCTTATATTCAATGTTATTTAGTCCAGAGGCATTAAAACAAATGCCAGAAGCATTCGCTAATAGCATTGTACCAATTTTGAAAAACTCTTTAGTAGACTCACTTCATACTGTATTCTTAACAGGATTAGTATTTATCGTAGTAGGCGCTATCTTTACGATTTTCTTACAGAAGATTAAACTGTCAGATCGTAAAAAAGATGCTGAAGAGCCAGCTACAGAGGAAAAAGAACAAACTGTATCCTATTCGTAATGAAAAAGCATCGCCTTATGGCGGTGCTTTTTTGAGTATAACCTTAAAAGCTTTTTCGTGAGAAATGATTGACGTATTTCTAGAAATACGTTATATTATTTTCTGTAAACGGTTACATGAAATGGAGAGGGAAGAAAATGAGTACGATTAAAGACGTTGCGAAATTAGCGGGAGTATCTGTTGCGACCGTTTCCAGAGTGTTAAATAAAAATGGATATGTTCATGAAGATACGTTAAAGAAAGTAGAACGAGCGATTGAGATGCTAGACTATAAGCCTAGTACAGTAGCGCGTTCACTGTATAATAAAAAATCTCGTTTAATTGGCTTAGTTGTTCCAAATATCGTGAATCCATTCTTTCCAGAAGTTGCACGTGCCGTAGAAGATGTAGCGCATAAGCAAGGGTATACAGTTGTACTTTGTAACTCTGATGAAAGTTTAGAGAAAGAAAAGCAATATATTGATGTACTTAGGCAAAATAATGTAGATGGATTTATTGTAGCGACAAATCCACAAAATAGTGTGAATTACATGAACTTGTCAGTACCAGTCGTTGCAATTGACCGTATGTTTAATGAGCGTATACCTGCTGTGTATGCAGATAACTATGCGGGAAGTCAGGCAGCGACAAAGTTATTAATAGATAAAGGCTGTAAACATATTGCGCATATTCGTGGACCGCGTGACGTAAGTACAGCGAATGAACGTTTTGAAGGCTTTGTAGACGTTATTACGCAAAATAATCTTTCTTACATGATTGCAGAGAGTACATTTGATCCAGCTAATAGTGAGCGTGTAGCGGTGGAACTATTAGAACAATACCCGCATATTGATGGAATTGTTGCTGGGAATGATTTAATTGCAATAGGTATCGTAAAGGCTGCGCTTCAAAAAGGGATTTCTATTCCGGATGATTTACAAATTATCGGATTCGATGGAATTTCTTTAACAGAGATGATGTATCCATCTATTACAACTGTTGCACAGCCAATTTATGAAATGGGGAAAATTGCAACAGAACTGCTGTTAGAGCAGATGGAAGGAAACGTATTAGAAGAGAAACACTATCGTTTACCGATTGAAATTATAGAACGAAATACAACGAAATAAGGAGATGAAATAGATGCCAAATATTGCAGTAGTAGGTAGTATTTCAATGGACTTAGTGGCTGTTTCAAAAAAACGTCCGAAAGCAGGAGAAACAGTAATTGGTGAAGCATTTCATACAATTCCAGGAGGAAAAGGAGCTAACCAGGCGGTTGCTGCAGCTAGATTAGACGCAAATGTAGCGATGGTTGGAGCGGTAGGAGACGATAATTATGGAACTGTAGTTAGAAAAAATTTAGAGAACGAACGCGTTTTTATCGACTATGTGGTACCGGTTACAGATGTAGCGACCGGAATTGCTCATATCGTTTTAGCAGAAGAGGATAACAGTATTGTTGTCGTGCAAGGGGCGAATGCTCTTGTCAATGAGTCGGTTGTAAATCGTTCAAAAGATCTTCTTATAAAAGCTGATATGGTTGTGCTTCAACTAGAGATTCCGCTTGAAACAGTAAAATATGTATTAGCTATTTGTGAGGAACACAAAATCCCGGTTATGTTAAATCCAGCGCCAGCACAAGTGTTATCAGAAGATATTTTAGAAAAGGCAACTTATATTACGCCAAATGAACATGAGTGCCGCATCGTATTAGATGATTTCACATCGCCAATTGAAGATTTACTAGCTAAATATCCAAATAAACTATTGATGACAGAAGGTTCTAACGGTGTACGTTTCCATAATGGTACGGAGATTGTACATGTTCCTAGCATTGCTGTTGATGTAGTAGATACGACTGGAGCTGGTGATACATTTAATGGTGCATTAGCAGTTGCGCTTTCTGAAGGAGAAACACTTCAAAAAGCAATTCGTTTTGCGAATATTGCTGGTGGTCTTTCTGTAACGAAACTTGGGGCGCAAGGCGGTATGCCAACGAGAGATAAAGTACGTGAAGTGCAGGTGATTGTCGGATGAAGAAGCACGGCGTATTAAATAGTGAGATTGCATCAATCCTTGCTTCACTTGGGCATACGGATACGATTGTAATTGCTGATTGCGGTTTACCAATTCCTGACGGAGTAAAAAGAATTGATTTAGCTGTTGAAATAGGAAAACCTAGCTTTTTAGATGTATTGCAAGTGGTAGCTGATGATATGGCAATTGAAAAAGTGACGTTAGCAGAAGAGGTTATTAACAATAATGCAGAAATAAATAAAGAGATTGAGCTGAAATTAGTAGAGCCAGCGTTTGAATATGTATCTCATGAACAATTTAAAGAGCATACAAAGAAAGCGAAGGCCATTATTCGTACAGGCGAGGCTACGCCTTATGCCAATGTAATTTTACATGCAGGCGTGATTTTTTAATAAAGGGAAGTGATGGGAATGCGTATTGAAATGAAAAATATTTCAAAGGCGTTCAATGGAAATCCTGTTTTGAAGAATGCACAATTTATGATTGAAACAGGAGAAGTCCATGCATTGATGGGGGAAAATGGAGCGGGTAAATCAACGCTCATGAAGATTTTAACAGGTGTATACAAAAGAGATGGTGGAACGATCACGATTGATGGACAAGAACGAACTTTTAAAAATGCGAAAGAAGCTGAAGAGTACGGTATTGCATTTATACATCAAGAATTGAACATATTACCGAATTTAACAGTAGCTGAAAATATGTTTCTCGGTAAAGAGTTAATGTATGGGAAGACAGGTATTTTACGTACGCGTCAAATGAACGCTATTGCGCAGCAGCAACTAGCAGAGTTAGGATTACATGTAAAAGGAGCTATGTTGGCAGGAGAGTTATCGGTTGGACAACAGCAAATTATCGAAATTGCGAAAGCATTAATGACAAATGCAAGCGTTATTATTATGGATGAGCCTACAGCTGCATTAACAGATCGTGAAATTGAAACGTTGTTTACTGTCATTAATAAATTACGTAAAGAAGGCGTTTCGTTCGTTTATATCTCACACCGAATGGAAGAAATCTTTTCAATATGCGATACCATTACGATTTTACGTGATGGGGAATACGTCGGAAAGAGATCCATTCCGGAAACATCGTTTGATGAAGTAGTGAGTATGATGGTGGGACGCAGCATTGGTGAACGTTACCCAGAACGAAATAGTCAAATTGGCGATGTGATTTTTGAGATGCGTAATGGAACGAAAAAAGGGAAGTTTGAAAATGTATCGTTTCAGGTGAGAAAAGGTGAAATCCTTGGTGTTGCTGGTTTGATGGGAGCTGGCCGTACAGATATTATGAAAGCGATATTTGGATACGAACCTTTAGATTCTGGCCAAATTTTTATAAATGGACAAGAAGTAAAGATTGATAGTCCGATAGATGCGATTAGACAAAGAATAGCTTTCATTACAGAGGATAGAAAATCTGAAGGATTAGTGTTAGATTTCTCAATTCGGGAAAATTTGGCTTTAACGAATTTAGAAAGTCTTTCAAAGGGGAGTGTCGTAAGTAACGAACTAGAACAACAGTTTACAGCGGACATGATGAAGCTTCTTAATGTGAAAGCATCTAGTGGAGAGCAAGCTGTGAAATCTCTTTCTGGTGGAAATCAGCAAAAGGTTGTAATTGCAAAATGGCTAGGTATCCACCCGCAGTTACTCATTTTAGATGAGCCAACAAGGGGTGTTGATGTTGGAGCAAAAAAAGAAATTTACTCTATTATGAATAAGCTTACCGAAGAAGGAGATGTCGTTATTATGGTATCATCTGAGCTTCCAGAAGTTTTAGGGATGAGTGATCGCGTTCTTGTTATTCATGAAGGAAAAGTCGGCGGCATTTTAGAGAAAGATGAGGCATCACAAGAGTCTATTATGGCACTAGCTACAGGGGGAGAGTAAGGATGGCTAAGAAGGGGAATGTATTACAACAACTTGGGTCTTTAATTGGACTAGCGCTAATTATTGTAGTAATTACGGCTTTAAATCCAGCGTTTATTGAAATTCCAAATTTATTTAATATACTGCGTCAAGTATCGATTAATGCGCTTATTGCATTCGGAATGACCTTTGTAATTTTAACAGGGGGTATTGACTTATCGGTAGGTTCTATTTTAGCATTATCAAGTGCACTTGTTGCTGGAATGATGGCAAGTGGCATGGATCCGTTTCTTGCAATGGCAGTTGGATTATTGGCAGGTCTTGTAATGGGGATTGTAAACGGTATCATCATTGCGAAAGGAAAAGTAGCTCCATTTATTGCAACTTTAGCAACAATGACTATTTTTCGCGGGTTGACGCTTGTTTATATGGACGGACGTCCGATCACTGGCCTTGGTGATCATTTAATGTTCCAAATGTTTGGCCGCGGTTATTTTCTTGGTATTCCGGTACCAGCTGTTACAATGATGATTGCTTTCGCAGTACTGTACTTCATTTTGAAGAAAACAACATTTGGTCGCCGTACATTTGCAATTGGTGGAAATGAAGCAGCAGCATTATCAGGTATTAATGTTACGAGAATTAAAGTAATGATTTACGGTCTTTCCGGAATTTTGGCAGCGCTTGCAGGTATTGTCTTAACATCACGACTAGATTCTGCACAGCCGACTGCAGGTACTTCTTACGAATTAGATGCAATTGCAGCAGTTGTATTAGGTGGAACTAGTCTTTCTGGGGGAAGAGGATGGATTGTTGGTACATTCATCGGTGTACTTATTATCGGTGTACTAAATAACGGTTTAAATTTATTAGGTGTATCTTCTTTCTTCCAACAAGTTGTAAAAGGACTTGTAATCTTACTAGCTGTATTAATTGATCGCCGAAAAGAAGCGTAATGGAGGGACAGTTCATGAAGAAATGGTTACTTATACTCGTTGCATGTATTATGGTCATTACTGCTGGTTGTTCAATGGAACCACCAGAATGGGCAAAGGATTCTAGCGATAAAGGTCGAAATAAAACTATTAAAGTTGGATTCTCTGTTTCAACTTTAAACAATCCATTTTTTGTAACTTTGAAAAAGGGTGCAGAAAAGAAAGCGAAAGATAGCGGCATTGAATTGATTGCTGTTGATGCGCAAAATGATGCAGCAAAGCAAACAAATGATGTTGAAGATTTAATTCAAAAAGGTGTCGATGTAGTTGTTATTAATCCAACCGATTCAGATGCTGTTGCTTCAGCAGTAAGTGCAGCAAATGCAGCGAATGTTCCTGTTATTACAGTAGACCGCGTTGCGAATTCAGGTAAGGTTGTTTCTCACATTGCATCTAATAATATCGAAGGTGGTCAAATGGCTAGTGATTACATTCGTGAATTAGTCGGCGAAGGAGCAAACGTTGCTGAGTTAGAAGGAATCCCTGGATCGTCTGCTGCTCGTGAACGTGGGAAAGGATTCCATAACGTAGCCGATAAGTCTTTAAAAGTAGTTGCTAAACAAGCGGCTGATTTTGATAGAGCAAAAGGATTATCTGTTATGGAAAACATTTTGCAAGCAAATGGTGATATTAAAGCGGTGTTTGCGCATAACGACGAGATGGCATTAGGTGCACTTGAAGCATTGAAGTCTGCTGGAAAAACAGATGTAGTCGTCGTTGGATTTGATGCAACTGAAGATGCTGTGAAAGCGGTTAACGATGGGCGTATGGCTGCAACAGTCGCTCAAAAACCGGAATTAATCGGAGAGAAGGCGATGCAAACAGCAAAAGAGATCACGCAAGGTAAAAAAGTGGACAAATCTATTCCGATTGAATTAGAGCTTATTAAGAAAAATAAATAAATATAAAATGAAAATTAGGAAGGAAGAATAACAAATGAAATTCTTTATTGATACAGCAAACATTAACGAAATTAAAGAGGCAAATGCATTAGGCGTATTAGCTGGAGTAACGACAAATCCATCACTTGTAGCAAAAGAAGGCGTAGACTTTCACGAGCGCATTCGTGAAATTTGCAACGTTGTAGAAGGACCTGTAAGTGCAGAAGTAATTAGCTTAGAAGCAGATAAAATGATCGAAGAAGGAAAAGAGTTAGCGAAAATTGCTCCAAACGTTGTTGTAAAAGTTCCAATGACAACAGAAGGTTTAAAAGCAGTAAAAGCGTTCTCTGACTTAGGAATTCGTACAAACGTTACATTAGTGTTCTCAGCAGTTCAAGCATTACTTGCAGCTCGTGCTGGTGCAACATACGTTTCACCATTCTTAGGTCGTTTAGATGATATCGGTCATAACGGTATGGACTTAATTCGCCAAATCGCAGAAATCTTTGCAATTCACGGCATCGAAACAGAAATCATCGCAGCATCTGTACGTCACAGTGTTCACGTAACTGACGCAGCATTAAATGGTGCACATATTGCAACAATCCCAGCAAACGTAATTGCTTCATTAGTGAAGCATCCACTAACAGATCAAGGAATTGAGAAATTCTTAGCTGATTGGGAAAAAACACAAGAGAAATAATAGAAAATCAAGAATCCTAGTTTAAGTGACTAGGATTCTTTTTTTGTATTTAAAAGAATTTTCATGCAATTTTGCATATTGTCTTTTAAATTTGTTATATAAGCTATTTAATATATATCAAATCACTTTTTATGTTTCATATTTCGACATAAAACGGTAGAAGTTCTGACCAGAAAACTGGAGGGCATGATTCTATAACAAAAAGTTTAACGTTTATAGAATTATGCCATTTTATATAGGGAGGGTAGTGAACAGAGGATTCGACAAAAATGTACTTATTTATCTGAATTTTAAGTTTTATAAAAGGAGAGAAATAAATTGAGAAGAAAAGCGCCATTTAAAGTGTTATCGTCATTAGCAATTGCGGCAATTATCGGATGCACATCTGTAATGAGTGCTCCATTAGCATACGCAGAAACGCCAGCAAAAGAGAAAGAAAATGTATCTACAACACCAATTGATTACAATTTAATTCAAGAAGATCGTCTAGCGGAAGCTCTGAAAGAAAGAGGAGAAATTAATCCAGTATCTTCTAAAGAAGAGACGAAAAAGGCTGTAGAGAAATATATTGAAAAGAAACAAGGGGACCAGGCAAATAAAGAAATTCTTCCAGCTGATACTGCTAAAGAGGCATCTGATTTCGTGAAAAAAATAAAAGAGAAAAAAATGGAAGAAAAGGAAAAGGTAAAGAGACCTGAAAAAAATGTTAGCCCTGAGCAAAAGCCTGAACCAAATAAAAAACAATTGAATGGGCAAGTTCCAACATCTAAAGCAAAGCAAGCGCCATATAAGGGGTCTGTTCGAACGGATAAAGTATTAGTATTACTTGTTGAATTTAGTGATTATAAACATAATAATATTGATCAAACACCAGGATATATGTATTCGAATGACTTTAGTAGAGAGCATTATCAAAAGATGTTATTTGGTAATGAACCATATACATTATTTGATGGTTCGAAAGTAAAAACATTTAAACAATATTACGAAGAGCAGTCTGGTGGTAGTTATACGACAGACGGATATGTAACGGAGTGGCTAACTGTTCCAGGAAAAGCATCTGACTACGGTGCTGATGGTAGCAGTGGTCATGATAATAAAGGTCCAAAAGGCGCACGTGATTTAGTGAAAGAAGCTTTACATGCAGCTGCTGAAAAAGGGTTAGATTTATCTCAATTTGATCAGTTTGATAGATATGATACAAATGGTGATGGGAATCAAAATGAACCTGACGGTGTAATTGATCATTTAATGGTAATCCATGCTGGTGTTGGTCAAGAAGCAGGTGGTGGTAAATTAGGTGATGATGCGATCTGGTCACATCGTTCAAAATTAGCAGTAGATCCAGTAGCGATTGAAGGTACAAAATCAAAAGTAGATTACTTTGGTGGAAAAGTAGCAGCACATGATTACACAATTGAACCAGAAGATGGAGCTGTAGGTGTGTTTGCGCATGAATTTGGACATGATCTTGGATTACCAGATGAATATGACACGAAATATACTGGAAATGGTTCACCTGTCGAAGCTTGGTCATTAATGAGTGGAGGTAGTTGGACAGGAAAAATCGCAGGAACGGAGCCGACAAGTTTCTCACCACAAAATAAAGACTTCTTACAAAAGAATATGGGTGGCAACTGGGCAAAAATATTAGAAGTAGATTACGATAAAATTAAGAGTGGTGTAGGAGTTCCTACATATATTGATCAAAGTGTTACGAAATCAAATCGTCCAGGCATTGTACGTGTTAACTTACCAGGTAAAAGTGTTGAAACGATTAAACCGGAGTTTGGAAATCATGCATATTATAGTACAAGAGGCGATGATATGCATACAACGTTAGAGACACCATTCTTTGACTTAACAAAAGGAACAAATGCAAAATTCGATTATAAAGCAAATTATGAGTTAGAAGCAGAGTGCGATTTCGTCGAAGTACATGCAGTAACAGAAGATGGAACGAAAACATTAATTGATAGACTTGGAGAAAAAGTAGTCCAAGGAGATAAAGATACAACAGATGGGAAATGGATTGATAAATCATATGATTTAAGTCAATTTAAAGGCAAAAAAGTGAAAATACAATTCGACTATATTACAGATCCAGCTGTAACATATAAAGGTTTTGCGATGGACAATGTAAATGTAACTGTTGATGGACAAGTTGTACTTTCTGATGATGCAGAAGGACAGTCTAAAATGAATTTAAATGGTTTTGTTGTTTCTGATGGGACAGAGAAGAAAGCTCATTATTACTACTTAGAGTGGAGAAACTATGCGGGATCAGATAATGGTTTAAAAGCAGGAAAAGGTCCAGTGTATAATACAGGTCTTGTCGTTTGGTATGCAGATGATAGTTTCAAAGATAACTGGGTTGGGGTGCATCCAGGTGAAGGATTCCTTGGTGTTGTAGATTCGCATCCAGAGGCACTTGTTGGCAATTTAAACGGAAAACCAACTTACGGTAATACAGGTATGCAAATTGCAGACGCAGCATTTTCATTTGATCAAACACCAGCATGGAGTGTAAATTCATTAACACGTGGACAGTTTAACTATTCTGGATTACAAGGCGTTACAACTTTTGATGATTCAAAAGTATATAGTAACAAACAAATTGCAGACGCAGGAAGAAAAGTTCCGAATCTTGGACTTAAATTCCAAGTTGTTGGACAGGCAGAGGATAAATCAGCAGGCGCTGTTTGGATTAAACGTTAATAACAGAAAAGCACATTCTTCATATGGAGAGTGTGCTTTTTAAATTGTACAGTAAGTTATTATTTTAGCTTATGTAATACAAGTGTCTGTTTATCTGTAGTGTATCAAATTATGTAGGGAAAGGAAATATTTCCGAGGAAATTGTCGAAGTATCGTCGGTATTTATATACTTTTTTTGTAAAAGAAGAACTGTAGTATTGCCATTACAGTTTAATTTATTTACATTGTTACTTGGCTATACACAAAAGTAATATATTCGGCAATAAAAGAGCGCTACTTGGATAGTGCTCTTTTTTATGAATAGAAAGGAGTGAGTAAAATGAAAGAAGTAATTGAATGTCCACAGTGTGAAGGGAATATTACTGCGCAACATATTATGGATCTCCCGCATCCTTTTTCATTCAGGTGTCCACATTGTAAAGTGAGGCTAAAAGAAATGAGGATCACACCGTGCTTAATATTAGCAGCAATTTGTATAATCCCACTGTTTATTATAATTGGAGAGAGTATTAAGGAATTATTAGTAAAGTATTTTTCTATTATAGACGATGTACCAACTGTACTTATTTTCTTCTTGTTTTGTTATCCATTGTATTATCTCTATGAAAAATATAATGCCATATTGTTTATTAAATATGGCTTATTGAAAGTTAAAAGTTGAATAGAAGTTTATCAGTAAAAAAGACAACGATGGAATTAACCCATCATTGTCTTTTTTACTTTGCCTTTGTTTTTTATTTTGCTTCTGACATAAATCATTCCGGCAAACGTTAATAAGAATGCAGTTCCAATAACGAAGCTGACGCTAGGGGATGCCCCAATTGCTCCAATTGTAAAGGATCCAGCAACAACGCCTAATGAGAAGAAAGCATAAAACAATCCGAACGCTTTTCCGCGTTTATCATCTGTTGTATTTTCAACAAGTAATGCATTTATGGATGGGAAAAGGATAGCGAATCCAACGCCATAAATCATCATAACGATAAAGAGCATACCTTTTGTTGCGAATAATCCAAGTAAAGATAATGCTAATGCCATTACTGCAATACCAATTAGCATTAGTTTTGAACGATTAAATCGATCGTAAATACGATTTGTTGGCAGTAAGAAGAAGAGGATAGCGGTAATGCCGAATACACTTAACATCATGCCTGTTGTAGATGCTTTAAGGGCTAATGCTTCAACCTTTACTGGTAACATATAAGTGACAATTCCTTGTGAAAACATGAGTGTGAAAGCACCAATATATGCCTGTAATAACGGTTCTGATTTCAATAGTTCAAACATATCTTCTTTGTTCATCATTTGTGTTCTTGAAGTATCTTTTCTTGATACGTTATTTGGTAAGAAGAAGAGAGATACGATTGTACCAAGAACCATTAAAATAGAAATGGTAATGAACACCCACTCTATACCGGCAGTTGCTGTCATAATCCCACTGAAAGCAGGTCCTACAATTGCCGCTGTTCCAACAGCAGCCCCAGATAGAGCCATTGCCTTACCTTGCCTTGCTGCATTTGTTTGTTTGGATAAAAACGTAAAGGCAGCAGGAATTAAAAATCCATCACTAAAGCCATGCATAAAGCGCACAACTAATAGTTGTTCACCACTTTGAACAACAGTGTATAACAAGACTATGAAACTCGTAAGTCCCATGCTTATATAAAGTATTTTTTTTGCACCAAATTTATCGACAGCAGCGCCAGCAATAATATTACCGATCATATTAGCGAATGAGTACATGCCGACAACTAGCCCAATAATAAGAGGGGATCCTCCAAGACTTTGAGCGAACGTACTCATAATAGGTAATTGTGAAAATGTATCTAGAAACGCTACGATAACAATAAAGTAAATAAAATATTTCAAGCGATATTCACCTCTCCTATGCTATTATGGCATAATGCTAATTTCAACCGCAATGAAATTGAATTAACAGATGTGGAAAAAAGTACAAAGTGACAAAATATTGAACGTTATTTGTTAAAATTTAGTGGGAACGAGATTGTTTTTTTGAAATATATGGATAGAAGTATTATAATAGATTTGTAAACTTCACCAGGTTAATTATATACATAGAGAGGGATGTATAAAATGAAAGCATTACTTTGGCATAATCAACGTGATGTAAGAGTAGAAGAAGTACCAGAACCAACTGTAAAACCAGGAGCAGTTAAGATTAAAGTGAAATGGTGTGGTATCTGCGGGACAGACCTGCATGAATATTTAGCAGGACCTATTTTTATTCCAACAGAAGAGCATCCATTAACACATGTAAAAGCACCGGTTATTTTAGGTCATGAGTTTAGCGGTGAGGTAGTTGAAATCGGTGAAGGCGTTACATCTCATAAAGTGGGAGACCGCGTCGTTGTAGAACCAATTTATTCTTGTGGTAAATGTGAAGCTTGTAAACATGGACATTACAATGTTTGTGAACAACTTGTTTTCCACGGTCTTGGCGGAGAAGGCGGCGGTTTCTCTGAATATACAGTAGTACCAGAAGATATGGTTCACCATATTCCAGATGAAATGACGTATGAACAAGGTGCACTTGTAGAACCAGCAGCTGTAGCAGTTCATGCAGTACGTCAAAGTAAATTAAAAGAAGGGGAAGCTGTAGCAGTATTTGGTTGTGGTCCAATTGGACTTCTTGTTATCCAAGCAGCTAAAGCAGCAGGAGCAACTCCGGTTATTGCAGTTGAACTTTCTAAAGAGCGTCAAGAGTTAGCAAAATTAGCAGGTGCGGATTACGTATTAAATCCAGCTACTCAAGATGTATTAGCAGAAATTCGTAACTTAACAAATGGTTTAGGTGTAAATGTGAGCTTTGAAGTAACAGGTGTTGAAGTTGTACTTCGTCAAGCAATTGAAAGTACAAGTTTCGAAGGACAAACTGTAATTGTTAGTGTATGGGAAAAAGACGCAACAATTACTCCAAACAATCTTGTACTAAAAGAAAAAGAAGTGGTTGGTATTTTAGGATACCGTCATATCTTCCCAGCTGTTATTAAATTAATTAGCTCTGGTCAAATTCAAGCAGAGAAATTAATTACGAAAAAAATCACAGTAGATCAAGTTGTTGAAGAAGGATTTGAAGCACTTGTAAAAGATAAAACACAAGTGAAAATTCTTGTTTCACCTAAATAATATAGAATAGTAAAAAGTAGCTCTTTTCTAGAAATAGAAGAGGGCTACTTTTTTTCTGTACAGAAAGGTGATAGACTTTCCTGTAACTACAGGTATTTTGTTTGGAAGGGGAAGTCTCATGCTTTCATTTATGTTGACATTGAAACGAATGCTAAAAGCTTGTTTACGAGCGTGGAAAGATAAAGAATTTCAAGTATTATTCGTATTAACATTTTTAACATTAACATCTGGTACGATTTTTTATAGTACAGTTGAAGAATTACGTCCTCTTGACGCTTTGTATTTTAGCGTTGTGACGCTGACGACTGTCGGTGATGCGAATTTTAGCCCGCAAACTGATTTTGGGAAGATATTTACAATCTTATACATATTTATTGGGATTGGATTAGTATTTGGATTTATTCATAAGCTGGCAGTTAATGTACAACTGCCGAGTATATTATCGAATAGAAAAAAAGAGTAAAGCATGTGGGTGCTTTACTCTTTTTTTACATTAGTTTAGATAAGCCTTAATAATAGTTTATTAAAATGAAAGTGTATTCATTCATTATATTCACTGTGTATAAAGTTATAATGATATGAACATTTGCATATTTTGATTTAGTAATAGAAATTTCGTGAAAGGTGGGATATTCTAGTCATAGGTTAACCGGACGACATCATAGGATCCTAACAAAAAGTTTACAATAATTCGATTATAAAATGGAGGATTTCAGATGAAAAAGAAAGTACTTGCTTTAGCAGCAGCTATTACAGTAGTAGCTCCTTTACAAAGCGTTGCATTTGCTCATGAAAACGATGGGGGAAGTAAAATAAAAATAGTTCACCGCTGGTCTGCTGAAGATAAACATAAAGAAGGCGTAAATTCTCATTTATGGATTGTAAACCGTGCGATTGATATTATGTCTCGCAATACAACACTTGTAAAACAAGATCGAGTTGCACAATTAAATGAATGGCGTACGGAGTTAGAGAACGGTATTTATGCTGCTGACTATGAAAATCCTTATTATGATAATAGCACATTTGCTTCACATTTCTATGATCCAGAAAATGGAAAAACATATATTCCATTTGCAAAGCAGGCAAAAGAAACTGGCGCTAAATATTTTAAATTAGCTGGTGAATCATATAAAAATAAAGATATGAAACAAGCATTCTTCTATTTAGGATTATCTCTTCATTATTTAGGAGATGTAAACCAACCGATGCATGCAGCAAACTTTACAAATCTTTCGTATCCACAAGGATTCCATTCTAAATATGAAAACTTTGTAGATACGATAAAAGATAATTATAAAGTGACGGATGGAAATGGATATTGGAACTGGAAAGGTACAAATCCAGAAGAGTGGATTCATGGAGCGGCAGTAGTAGCGAAACAAGATTACTCTGGAATTGTAAATGATAATACGAAAGATTGGTTCGTAAAAGCAGCTGTGTCACAAGAATATGCAGATAAATGGCGCGCTGAAGTTACGCCAATGACAGGTAAGCGATTAATGGATGCACAACGTGTTACTGCTGGATACATTCAGCTTTGGTTTGATACGTACGGAGATCGTTAAGTATTTAAAAAAGGTCAAATCTCACAATAGAGTATTTGACCTTTTTATTACTATATACATGGAGGTATGGAACGTGAAAGGTAAATTGCTAAAAGGTGTACTTAGCTTTGGGATTGGTTTAGGAGTTTTATACGGAGGATCTTCAGCTCAAGCAGACACGTCTACAGATCAAAACAACATTTTGAAAGTGATGACGCATAACGTGTACATGCTATCAACTAACTTATATCCGAATTGGGGACAAAGTCAGCGTGCTGATTTAATTGGGGCGGCAGATTATATTAAAAATCAAGACGTTGTTATATTAAATGAAGTGTTTGATAATAGTGCTTCAGATCGCCTTTTAGGAAATTTGAAGAAAGAATACCCAAATCAAACAGCTGTATTAGGTCGTAGTAACGGAAATGAATGGGATAAAACGTTAGGTAGTTATTCATCTTCAACGCCTGAAGATGGAGGCGTTGCAATCGTGAGCAAATGGCCGATCGTTGAAAAGGTTCAATATGTATTTGCAAATGGATGCGGGCCGGATAATTTATCGAATAAAGGATTTGTATACACGAAGATTAAGAAAAATGATCGTTTCGTTCATGTAATTGGGACGCATTTGCAGGCAGAAGATAGTATGTGCGGAAAAACTTCACCTGCATCTGTACGTACAAACCAGTTAAAAGAAATTCAAGATTTTATTAAAAATAAAAATATACCAAATGACGAGTACGTCCTATTTGGTGGTGATATGAATGTGAATAAAATAAATGCTGAGAACAATAGTGACTCAGAATACGCATCAATGTTCAAAACATTGCACGCTTCTATTCCATCTTATACGGGACATACAGCAACTTGGGATGCGACGACAAACAGTATTGCAAAATATAATTTCCCTGATAGTCCTGCCGAGTATTTAGATTATATTATTGCAAGTAAAGACCATGCGAACCCGTCATTTGTAGAGAATAAAGTGTTACAACCGAAATCTCCACAGTGGACTGTTACATCATGGCTCAAAAAATATACGTATGATGATTATTCTGATCATTATCCAGTAGCAGCAACTATTTCTATGAAGTAGTTCTAAAAAAGTTTCTTCTTAAATAGGAAGAAACTTTTTTATTTTGTAGAGGAGATTCCAACTTTCTTTCCAATATGTATAAGACATATAGAGAAGAGGAGAGAAAAAATGTGGATCGAGGAATTTTTAAAGAAGTTCCATTGCCGTGTGCATTTTTGGATGAAGTAGCTTTAGATAGAAATATTCAATTGATTATAGAATTAAGTGGCAATAAGAAGATTCGTATAGCGAGTAAATCGTTACGTTCTGTTCCGGTTATGCAAAAGATTTTAGCTGCAAATGAACGATTTCAAGGTATTATGTGTTTTTCACCTAGGGAAGCTTTATTTTTAATTGAACAAGGATTCAATGATTTATTGCTCGGATATCCTGCTTATGATGAAAGAGCGTTACATGAAATAAGTTTGCTAACAAAGCAAGGGCTCATTATAACTTGTATGGTGGATTGTGAAGATCATATTGTTTATTTAGAAAAAATTGCTGAGAAGTCTAAAGGATGTTTTCGTGTTTGTTTAGATATTGATATGAGCAGCCGTTTTTTTAAGTTTCATTTTGGTGTCAAAAGATCACCGGTAAAAGATGTGCAAGGTACTTTGAAAATAGTAGAAAGGGTGAAAGAATCATTATTTTTAATACTAGATGGTGTAATGGGATATGAAGCCCAAATTGCTGGGGTAGGAGATCGCATACCGAATCAACGAGTGAAAAGTAAAGTGATTTCACATTTAAAGAAGAAATCAGTGTTAGAAGTTAAAGAAAGAAGAGGACATATCGTAAAAGAAATACAAAATATGGGTATTGAACTAAGATTCGTAAATGGGGGAGGCACAGGAAGTATAAAAACAACTGAGCAAGATCATTCAGTTTCAGAGATTACAATAGGTTCGGCTTTTTATGCCCCGAAGCTGTTTGATTATTATAAAGAGGTGCAATTTCATCCAGCTGTCGGGTTTGCTTTACCAGTTGTGCGTAAACCAGCCCCAACAATTTACACTTGTCTAGGTGGTGGATATATTGCCTCAGGCGCAATTGGGAAAGATAAAGAACCTGAGATTTGGAGGCCGAATGGTGCAAAACTATTAGCTTTAGAAGGCGCTGGTGAAGTGCAAACACCGATTTTTTATAACGGTGAGGAACGAGTAGAAATAGGAGATTGTATCTTGTTTCGCCATAGTAAAGCTGGAGAGTTATGTGAGCGGTTTCCGTTTTTATATCGTGTGAAAGAAGGAGAGATTATTGGGAAGTATTCAACATATCGGGGGGATGGTCAATGCTTTCTATAAAGAGACAAAAATGGAGAAATTGGACAGGGAATGTAGAAGGAACACCGCATTATACGATGTATCCAGAAAGTATACAAGATGTAGTAGAAGTTATAGAGCTTGCGCGAAAGAAAGGGAAGAAAATTCGTGTTGTCGGTTCAGGACACTCGTTTACACCTCTTGTGCAAACGGAAGAAATTTTAGTTTCTTTAGATGAATTGAAGGGAATTGTGAATATTGATACGGAAGAAATGGTTGCCGAAGTATGGGCAGGAACAAAGTTACATGAGCTAGGGAAGTTACTTGAGGAAAAAGGTTATGCGCAAGAAAATTTAGGGGATATTGATTCGCAATCTATCGCAGGAGCAATTAGTACGGGGACGCATGGAACGGGTATTACCTTTGGAAGTTTATCAACACAAGTTATAGAGATTACCGCAGTTTTATCTACAGGTGAGAGTATAGTTTGTTCGGAAACGGAGAATGTACAATATTGGAGAGCTTTTCAGTTATCGCTTGGAATGTTAGGTATCATTGTAAAAATAAAACTGAAGGTTATTCCAGCCTATTCACTCGTTTATAAAAGTGAAAAACAGTCATTATCTACTGTAATGAACAAGCTAGAAGAATATAAGAAGAATCGCCATTTTGAATTTTTTGTTTTTCCTTATTCAGATGAAGTGCAAGTGAAAATTACAAACGAAACAACGGGTAAAAAAAGTGATTTGAAATGGCATAAACTAAAGGTAGAGTTACTTGAAAATAAGATGTTCTCTTTGTTATCTAAAGGATGTAAATGGTTTCCTTCTATAAGTAAAGGAGTAAGTCGATTATCAGCTAAAGCTGTACCGAATACAAAAATAATTGGTCCGAGTTATGAAGTATTTGCTACATCGCGTGCGGTTCCATTTTATGAAATGGAGTATAGTGTTCCTTCAAAGTATATGCAGGCCGTTGTAGAAGAAATTTCAAACCTTATTGAAAAGAAAAAGTATAAAGTGCACTTCCCAATTGAATGCCGTTATGTGAAAAGGGATGATATATGGCTCAGTCCAGCGTATGGAAGAGATTCTGCGTATATAGCTGTTCATATGTATAAAGGTATGAAGTATGCTGCTTATTTTGGTGAGGTGGAGAAAATTTTTCTAAAGTATGAAGGACGCCCGCATTGGGGAAAAATGCATACGTTAACGTACGAAAAATTACAAAATATATATCCAGAATTGCATTCGTTTCTAAAGGTGAGGAAATTATTAGATGAAGCAGAAATATTTTCAAATCCTTACACAGAAAAGTTATTTACGATTATGAAAAAAAGCTGACAAAGTATTACTTGTCAGCTTTTTTTAGTACGATCGCATTTCTTGTTTGACTAATTCGCTCGTAAAATAGTAACTTATCACGACTAAATACATGTAATAAAACATGAATAATAAATAGACCGTTAATTACGAGTTGGAATAATAATATAACTACTAATACTAAAGGCTCTTTAAGATTTAAGATAGAGCTACTAGAAAGAATATAATTGATTCCACCTAAAACGAAATAGAATATACCATAACGGATGAATAGTTCCTTCAACGTAATACGATCTGATTGTCCTTTCACGTAAATACGAAGCAATGCTTTACCGATTGTCTTTCCATTCGTAAAGTATGGAATGATAATAAAGTAAATAAAGATCGAACACGTTATGAAAATGAGTTCGTATATGTTCGTGTAAGATTGAATATTAGAAACAAAGAAAGAATTTCCTTTGTTTTTAATGACAGGTACAACGATGGATAAGAAAATCCAATCAATTTGCATCGCGATAAAGCGACGAACGAATCCGACTGGTTTCGTTTCCAAATCAATATGACTATCTAATTCGCTTGCTTTCGGAAGGAAGTACGTAAAAATTGGTGCAATGATAAAGCCGATTACGCCGCCTAATGTATTTAAAAACAGATCATCTATATCAAATAAGCGGTACGCACAATTGTATATACCGTATAGTCCAGTCACTTGTGTTAGCTCGAAAAAGAGTGAAAGACAAAAAGAAATACAAATTGTTTGTAAGAAACTACGTCGGAAATAATACCGTAAGTAAATACCGAATGGAACGGTTAATAGAACGTTAAATGCTACTTGTAAAAACGCAGATTCTTTTAATAGGTAGAAATAAGTAGCTGGTTTCGTTAAAATTGCCGAAGTATGATTACTAATTTCTTGTATGAAATAAAATGGTGATAGTTGCATGTGTTGTGTATTAGCCGGTTGTAGGCTACAAGTATCATATGTTTGTGGTAACGGCAAAATCACAAGAAAATAGGCATTTAATAAGTAAAGTAATAATGAGTACAAAATAAATGAACGCCATTTATTTAAATAACCGTACTTTCGGTAGTTAAATATTAAAAAAGGTATTAAGAGGAACATTGCTAAAATAGGAAATAAAATAAATGCTGTTTTTATTGGAAATATATATGCAGTCAAAATGTAGCTCCTTTCAATGAAAATTCGTTTATCATTATAACGTTAAAAGAAGCGTAAAACAAAATTAAAATATTTCGAAATAGAAAAAATTACAAATTTTAACGGAATTAAGTTATACTAAATTTAATATAATGATATTATGATTATTATAAGTTGAGAGAGGGTACAAAATATGCGATATGAGCTTTTTTCTGTAAGTGGGGATCATATTACAACTTTTGAAAGTGCATGGCGTTTTCAAGAGAGAGAACAGATTTTTGTTCATGATGATCAAATAAAACGAAATTTTATTATTATCCGCCTAACGCATGATGTATTTCAACAAAATAAACATGTTATTCGTTTGTATTGTCAAGAAAAGAAAGTATATGCATAAAAAAACGAGTCGTTCTAGTGTAATAGAATGACTCGCTTTTTGATTTGTAAGTTTCACCTTATAAGAAAATAAGAGTAAGTACACCTACGATAATGCAATAGAAAGAGAAATATTTTAAATTTCCTTTTGCCATAATGTTCATAAACCATTTTAATGAAATATACGTCATGATAAATGTTGCGATAAATGCAACGATATATGGTACGAATAGTGTATCTAGATTTGGATCTTTTGCAATGTCTGTAATACTTAGTAATAAACCACCTAAGCTAACAGGGATATATAGTAAGAATGAGAAACGAAGAGCCGTTTCTTGCTTCATACCAAGTAACATCGCTGCTACGATTGTTGCACCTGATCGGCTTATTCCAGGAATTAGTGCGCAAGCTTGTGCTAGGCCGACAATAATTGCGTCTTTCATAGAAAGGTCGCCATCATTTTTACGTCCACGCAAGTTTCTAATAATCCAAAGACCGACAGCGGTAATAAGAAGGGAAATCCCAACCATTTTCACACCTTTTAAGTACTGATCGATGTAATCTTTAAATAAAACACCAATAACACCTGCTGGAATGGTCGCAATAACAAGGTAAATAATAAAGAAGAAATCTGATTTTGCATCTTCTGCTCTTGTAAATATATAAGATAGACCATTCTTTGTTAGACGAATTAAATCATTTCTATAAATAAGTAATACAGCTAATAATGAAGCTGAATTAACAAGTAGTTCAAAGCTAAACCCTTCGATTTTTAGTCCTAGCAAATGCTGTGCTAAAACGAGGTGACCACTTGAAGAAATCGGAATCGGTTCTGTTAGTCCTTGGAACAGACCAAGAATTAAATATTTTAAAATGTAGTAAAATTGTTCCATAATAACCTCCTTGTTTAATAGTCGAAAGAAACAACTTGTCCATTATAACAAAGATACGGATGAATATTGAGAAGAAATAAATATTCGAAATATAATAAAAATCCCTTATAGCAGTATAAGGGATTTTTATTATTAATGAGAAACTACTGTTTCTTCAAGACTTTTCGTTAATTGAACATCGACTTTCTCAGCATCATGAATGTGATTCATAATAGTAGTATTTAACTTTTGGAACATTTGTTGTGTATTAGCGAATTCTCGTAATATATCATCATTACAAGTCTTTTGGTTTTCAATAGCTTTAATAACATTAGTAGCACCGTTTTGTAACGTTTGAATCATAATTAAAATATTTTCGATTCTAGCGTTTGTATCGGCACTCATTTCTACACCTTCATCGACTAAATGCAAATTATCTTTTGTATTATCGTATGCTTTTTCAATTTCTTCTTGAATTTTTTTCGTTAAGTTGCCAATGTTTTTTGTACTTTCAGCGGTACTTTCTGCTAGTTTTCTTACTTCATTGGCAACGACAGCGAATCCTTTACCGTGTTCACCAGCACGTGCAGCTTCAATGCTTGCATTTAAAGCAAGTAAATTTGTTTGTGCTGCAATGTTTTGGATGACTTCTACAATTTGCTCAATTTCTTTTGAGCGTTCACTTAAATGATTCATACTATTAGACGTACGTTGAGATTGTTCGCCTAATTTATTAATTACAATAAGTAAACGATGAACAGATTCTTTTCCTTCGTTAGAACAATCAATAATTTCTTCAATAGATTGAATTAAGCTTTGTTCTTTTTGTAACATTTCGTTATTCAATTCATTGGAATGTGTAGTGCGTGTTGAAACATTTTCGAAACATGAGCTTAATTGTTGAACTAAATTTTGAAGTGTATGGTGTTGATTATTTACAAGTTGATGCTCTTGAACAACGCTTTGTACACGATCGTGGATAGAAGAAATAGTCTCTTGTTGTTCGATATCCTTTTGTTTTAATTCTGCTTCTAGTTCTTGTATACGACTTTCTAATTGATCAATTTTATGTTGGAGTGATTTCTTTTGAGTAAACATATATTTATTTCAACCGCCTTTAGAAGTTATATTTTCTCTATATTTGGATTTTAGCATCTTTTATAATTTTTAAATATAGGAATTGTTAAATATTTAAGAATCTATTACATTTTATGCATAATTCCCTTTTTTTCGTCATGAAAAATAAACTGTATTTAATGGTATTGTAAACAAACTGTAAAATAAATCATGTATAACTGTATAAGAAGGGAGTCGGATTATGAACTATTTTAAGCGAATCAGTAGTCTAGTATTAGCAGGAATTATAGGTCTTTCTAGTACAGTCGCTGTTAAAGCAGAGTCAAACGACGAGAAACTTAACAACATGCAACAGCAATTGCAGCAAAACGATGCAGAAATGCAAAAGAAAGAGCAAGAGAAGCAAGCTGTTAGTAAAGAAATTCAAGGTATCGAAAACGAACTACATAATTTAAATAATACAATTGCAAAAAATAAAGAGGATCAAGCTGCTATTCAACGTAAAATTGATGAAACACATAAGCAGATTGAACAAAAAAAGGAAGAAATTGTCGTTTTAGAGGATAAAGTCCTTGCTCGTAAAGATATTATGAGAAAACGTATGGTTTCTGTTCAAAACAGTTCAAATACAAGTTTAGTAGTAGAAGTTGTAGTAGAGTCAAAAAACTTTGCAGATTTCTTACAACGTATGAACGCAGTTTCTACTATTTTAGAAGCTGATAAAGAAATTTTACGTCTACAGGAACAAGATCTTCGTCAAATTGAAGCAGACAAGAAAACAATTGACGAAAAAGAAGCATCTTTAGTAGTAGACAAACAAAAATTAGCAAAAGCACAAGCTGATTTGCAAGATAACTTGAAAAAGCGTCAGGCTAACTTACAAACAGTTCAAGCTAAATATAATCAGGTTGCAAGCCAACTTAATTTAGCTGCAGAAGAAAAGGCTAAAATCGAATCAAACATGAAGGCAGTACAAGAAACGATTGCTCGTGAGCAAGAAGCAGCAAGAATTGCAGCAGAAGAGCGTGCAAAAGCGGAGGCAGCTGCAAAGGCTGAGCAAGAAGCTTTAGCGAAAGCGCAAGCGGAAATTGCTGAAAAGCAAAAGCAAGCAAAAGCTAGTAAACCAGCTGATAAACCAGCTGAACCAGTTACTAATAATAATTCGAAGGTAGAACCTCCACAACCTGAACCATCTCCTAAGCCAACTGCTGGTGGGAAAGAAATTTATGTAGAAGCTACAGCTTATACAGCTGATCCAGCGGAAAATGGTTATGCACCAGGTCAACAAGTATTCTCTGCATGGGGACCAGGTGGGAAAGGTTATAATCTAACTGCAAACCCAGGAATGAAATTAATTGCTGTAGATCCAAAAGTTATTCCATTAGGTAAAACTGTAAATGTTGAAGGTTATGGAGTCGCAATTGCAGCTGATACTGGTGGAGCTATTAAGGGGCATAGAATTGATGTTTTAATGCCAGATAAAGGTTCATCAAGTAGTTGGGGCAGAAGAACAGTTAAAGTTACAATTTTAAACTAACACGTAATCCAACTTTACAATACGTAGAGTTGGATTTTTTTTATAAAAATAATGTTAAGTTGAGTTTACATTTTGTTAAGGATAGCATACAATGATGGTGAGAGGTGGTAAATTTGACCATTTTAAATAGAGTGAAGGAATTAAGAGCTCGATTTAATTTTTCGCAAAGTGTATTAGCAGAAAAGGTTGGAGTGACGAGACAAACAATCGCGGCAATTGAAAAAGGGGATTATGTTCCTTCTTTGTTATTAGCACTTACGATTTGCGATGTGTTCGAGCTCAAGATGGAAGATGTGTTTGTTTTAAATAAGGAGGGGGAAGAGGATGAATAGACTTGTATTTTCCTATATGTTGAATGTACTCTTAATGGTATTAGCAGGTTGGGCATTTATTGAGTTGTATTATTTTACTATCGAAGTTGCTAATTTTATTCAAACGAAGAGGGTACCATTTGAAGTTTCGGTGAGTTTAATGCCAATAGGATTGCTTTTAATATTTGGTATTGTATCGACTGTTCTTTATAAAATTCAAAAGAAAAAATATAAAGAGCTATCATATTGGATGTTTCCACTATTATTTCCTCAAGAATACGAACGGGAAAAGGCGATTACAGAAAAGGCTTGTCGTACTACATTTATGTCACTATGGTACGTGTTGCCTTGTGCGGTTGGTTTTTTAACGCTTTCTCCAATTGCTAATCTATATGTTCCTGCATATCCAATATATATTGCATTTAGTATTTTCTTTATTCAAATGACAATTTTCCACGTATCTTTATATCGAAATAAAATCGCTTAAAAAGAAACCTTCTTGCACTGGCAAGAAGGTTTCTTTTCAGCTTATACTTGTACATATAGCAATATTATCTTATCATTTTATATAGAGTAAGATTTTGTAAGGGAAAGGAATTGTATATGAATAAGCAAAGAATTTATAGTATAGTAGCAATCCTCCTATTTGTTGTAGGTGGTGTATTAATCGGCAAGCCATTTTATGATGGATATCAAGCTGAAAAGAAACAGACTGAAAATGTACAGGCTGTCCAAAAGATGGATTATGAAAAACATGAGACGGAATTTGTAGATGCTTCGAAAATTAATCAACCAGACTTGGCAGAAGTAGCGAACGCATCTTTAGATAAGAAACAAGTAATTGGTCGTATTTCGATTCCAAGTGTTTCATTAGAACTTCCTGTTTTAAAGTCTTCTACTGAGAAAAACCTATTATCAGGTGCAGCAACAGTAAAAGAAAATCAAGTAATGGGAAAAGGGAATTATGCATTAGCAGGACATAACATGTCTAAAAAAGGTGTTTTATTTAGTGATATAGCGTCTCTAAAAAAAGGCGATAAAATTTATTTGTATGATAATGAAAACGAATATGAATATGCGGTTACTGGTGTATCTGAAGTAACTCCTGATAAGTGGGAAGTTGTTGAAGATCATGGAAAAAATGAGATAACGCTTATTACATGTGTATCTGTGAAAGATAATTCTAAACGTTATGTTGTTGCTGGTGATTTAGTAGGAACGAAGGCGAAGAAATAAAAAAGATGAGGGGAAATCTCTCATCTTTTTTAATCCATCCATTTCACTAACTTCTTAGAAATTAGTAATAAAACGCAGCCTAATACAATTGCTACAGCGCCAATTACTGTAAATACTTCAGCATATCCAAGTGAAGTTGTAAAGCTTGCAAGTTGTCCGCCTAAAATGTTAGCGATTCCTGAGCTTGCTAACCATACTCCCATTAATAAAGAAGCAAGTTTTACTGGGGCAAGTGCACTAACCATTGATAGTCCAACAGGTGATAAGAATAGCTCACCTAACGTATGGAAAAGATACGTAAAGACGATAAATAGTAAGTTTGCTTTTTCTGTAATGTTATGTTCATCACTACCTGTTTTTAATGTAGCAATAACGAGAATGATATAACCGATACCGAGCAAGATCATACCAAGTCCCATTTTAGTTGGGATTTTTAAATCTCCACGCTTGCGAGTTGCAAGCTTTGCCCATAATGCCGAAATGACTGGAGCAAGTAAAATAATAAATAATGGATTGACCGATTGGAACCAAGATGTTGGAACTTCCCATCCGAATACAGAGCGGTCTACAAATTTGTTTGTATATAATGTTAATGAGCTACCAGCTTGTTCGAAGCCAGCCCAGAAGAAGACAACGAAGCATGTTAAAATGACGATAACTGCAGTACGTTGTTTTTCTTTTTTTGTTAACGGTGTATCTCCAACTGATGGTTGTCCATCTGTTGTTTGTAAATCGCGAGTTGGTTTTTTACCGATATCACCAAGGAAGCGATTTGATAATGTTGTAAATAAAATTTGTCCAATGATCATTCCGATTGAAGCGGCTAAGAATCCGTAACGGAATCCGTAATGTACAACGCCATCAACCGTTGTTTTGAATAAATTTTCTGATAAAAATCCGCAAACGAGTGGAGCTAAAAATGATCCGACATTAATACCCATATAGAAAATGGTAAATGCACTATCACGTTTTGGATCGTTCTCTTCGTATAATTCCCCAACCAGTGTAGAGATGTTCGGTTTGAAGAATCCGTTACCGATAATAATAAGCGCTAATCCGAGGTATAGGCCGACTTGGTTTTGTAAGGAAAATAGTGTAAGGTTACCGATTGCCATTGTTATACCACCAATTGTGATCGCTTTTCGTCTACCTAGAAAACGGTCTGTTAAGTATCCACCAATCATTGGTGTGAAATAACAGGCTCCAGTATAAAATCCGTAAATAGAGAGTGCCCATGCGGGACTAAACCCAAGACCACCGCTTACTAAAGCTGTCGTTAAATATAATGTTAATAATCCTCGTAATCCATAGTAACTAAATCTTTCCCACATTTCTGTAAAGAAGAGTAAGTATAAACCTGGAGGATGTTTCTTTTTTCTTTGTTGTTCTCTTTCTAGTTGTATCGCTGATTCCATGTTATTTTCCTCCTGACACAAACAAAAACAAAGTTAATAATTTTGTACATTTAATATTTTACCTTATTAACTATTATAAGTCAATAAAGGTTGATTTTTCAGAAGAAATTGGAAAAGGGAGGTAGCTATAGAATGGATGTTTCTTTTATGTTAGACTATGGACTATGTTTTCTTTGTAAGGAAGCGGGTTTTTGCACTTTTTTATATGTGGAATTGATTTCATAAAAGATGAAATTAAAGAAGGAGAAAGAGATGAAATTGTTACAGAAAAAAGAAATTTTACTTATTAGTCTTATGTTATTCTCAATGTTCTTTGGAGCGGGGAATCTTATATTCCCGCCTTTTCTTGGATATGAAGCAGGAGAACATGTGTGGATTTCATTAGTAGGGTTTATTATATCAGCAACAGGTCTTCCTATATTGGGAGTTATTGCGATTGCGAAAGCAGGAAGTTTTCAAACGCTAGCGGGTAGAGTTCATTCTTCATTCGCTATTATTTTTCCGTGTATCGTGTATGTATTTATTGGACCAGGCCTTGGCATTCCGCGTGCAGGAAGTCTAGCTTTTGAGATGGGACCGGGTCAGCTATTTCCGGAAGCAGGTAGCGTAGTCTTATTATGTTACACAGTTATTTTCTTTAGTATTGTGTACTGGTTAAGTTTATCACCGTCTAAATTAATGGGGTTGTTCGGAAAAGTTTTAACACCGTTATTATTAGGTATGATTGCTCTTATCTTTATAAAAAGCATGTTTACATCAGTAGGTAGTGTGAAAGAGGTTGCTGGAAACTATGGACAAGCGCCTATGTTCCAAGGGTTTTTAGATGGGTATTTAACGATGGATGCATTAGCAGCTTTAATTTTTGGGATTGTGATTGCCAATGCTCTTCGTGCAAAAGGTATTGAAGATGATAAAGGGTTAGCGAAATATATGAGTATTGCTGGAATTGGAGCGGGACTATTATTATCTATTATTTACGTCATACTTGGATATGTCGGTTCAATGAGTGGCTCATTGGGGAAATTTGATAATGGTGCACAAGTGTTAGCGCAAGTGATGTCTACATTATTTGGACAAGGCGGGGTCGTTTTATTAGGTCTTATTTTTACGATCGCGTGTTTATGTGTGTCAATCGGACTTGTTACATCTTGTAGTCAATTTTTCGCAAGTGCATTTCCGAAAGTAGCTTATAAAGTTTGGGCATTTATCTTAAGTTTTGTTAGTATGATTTTAGCTAATTTAGGATTAACACAAATTTTAAAAGTATCAGTACCAATTCTTGGATTTATTTATCCAGTTGCACTAACGCTTATTATTTTAGGGTTATTCCATAAGTATATTGGAAAGTATGCATACGTATATACAGTAACTGTTGGAATTGTAGCGGTGTTTAGTGCAGTTGATATTTTCAATAAAAATGTAAAGTTGAATCAATGGATATCAGTATTAAAGTACATTCCGTTTTATACAGAAGGTGTAGGGTGGATTGTTCCAGCTATTATAGGTGCTTGTATTGGTGTTATCGTGAGTATTGTTATAAATAAGAATAAATAAGTAAAAGGTGTTTTCCGATTTCGGAAAACACCTTTCTTTTTTTTTTTTTTTTTTTTTTTTTTTGGAAAAAAACGTAAAAAAACCTTGTATTTTTATCGGAATAGTGACACAATAGGAAGAACAATTCAATATAATCTTATCGAGAGAAGTGGAGGGAACGGCCCAATGAAGCTTCAGCAACCTGACAAAATAACAAGGTGCTAATTCCGAGTAGATAAGAGGGAGAAAACGACAACCTTCTTATATGTAAGGTTGTTTTTTTATTTAGGAGGGAAAAGAGATGAAACGTTTATTTTTAGCACTTGTAAGTATTGTATGCAGTTTGTTTGTTATTACTGGTTGCACACAAACATCAACGGGGGATCAAAAAGAAATTAGTTTAGGATTTACACCTGGTCCGTATAGTGATCAAGTGAAAAAAGCAGTACAGCCGTACTTAGAGAAAAAGGGGTATAAAGTTAAAATTGTTGAGTTCAATTCACCAAACGAAACCAATCCAGCGTTAACAAATAAAGATATTGATGCAAACATATTTCAAAGTACGGCCTTTATGGAATCTTACGCAAAAGAAAATAATGCGAAAATTAAAGGGGTAATACAAGTCCCATCAGCACCCCAAGGTGTATATTCTGAAAAACATAAATCACTAGATGATTTGGAAGATGGTATGAAAATAGGAGTACCAAATGATCCTGTTAACTTAGAGCGTGCATTACGAATTTTAGAAGGCATTGGTTGGGTGAAATTAAAGGACAATGTAAATATTTTAACGATTTCTGAAAAAGACGTGACGTATAAAAAGAAAAATTTCAAACTAGTTCCACTTGAATCGCCGCAAATTCCACGAGCTATGAAGGATCTAGATTACGGTATTATTAACGGAAATCTTGTTATTTCATCAGGACATAAATTAAAAGAGGCACTTGAATTAGAAAAAACACCATCACAACACCGAATCATCGTTACTGTTCGTGATGAAGATAAAGAGAAAGCATTTGTTAAAGATTTAATTGAGGCATATCATTCACCAGAATTTAAAAAAATGATTGAATCTGAAGAACAGTTTAACGGTTTTGTTTTACCTGATTATTTAAAGTAAAAGGAGGCTTCAATATGGCAATCTCGTATGTAGAAACAGAAAAACAACTGCTTGTATTAGAAAAGCTAAAGGAGTTAATTCCACAGTTTGCAGGAAGAGAGCATCAACTAAGTGAGCTTGGTTCTTTTCCTTTTGAAAATATGAAAGATTTACAGGGTATTGGCTATACAAAACTAACACTCCCAAAAGATGTTGGAGGAGAATCTATTTCTTTATATGATTTTGTTTTATTTCAAGAAAAGATTGCCGAAGGAGATGGTGCGACAGCTTTATCAATTGGGTGGCATCTTGGAATTATTAAGGAACTTGCTGAAAATCGGTCGTGGAAACCTGACATGTTTTCCTGGCTTTGTGAAGAAGTAAAAAAGGGTGCTCTTTTTAACCGAGCTGCAACAGAGCGAAATACAGGGAGTCCTACGCGTGGTGGAAAACCAGAAACGTTAGCTGTTCAAAAAGGTGATAAGTGGATAATAAACGGGAGAAAAACTTTTACAACGATGGCTCCTGTACTTGATTATTTCATCATATCAGCCAGCATAGAAGGGCGCGAAGAAATTGGAGAATTTGTAATCCCAAGACATGAAAAAGGCGTTTTTATTGAAGAAACATGGGATAGCGTTGCGATGCGTGGAACCGCTAGTCATGATCTTGTATTAAAAAATGTAGAGATTGCTAATAAGTATTTAACTGATATAAAAGATTCAAAGACGCAACCAAAAGGAATTGGATGGTTACTTCATATACCAGCATGCTATTTAGGAATCGCACAGGCCGCAAGAAACTATGCAATTGATTTTGCAAAATCATATCAACCGAATAGTTTAACTCATCCGATTAGTTTGCTTCCTAATGTTAGAAGGTTAGTAGGAGAATTAGAGCTAGAACTTTTGCAAGCTCGTACGTTTGTATATCAAATCGCAAAAAAATATGATGCTGTAGAAGATAAACAATCGTTACAAGCGGAGCTAGCCGCAGCAAAATATATTGCGACAAATACGGCAATATCAGTTGTTGATAAATCGATGCGAATTGTAGGGGCTAAAAGCTTATCTGAAACAAATCCATTACACCGCTATTATTTGAATGTTCGAGCTGGTTTGCACAACCCTCCAATGGATGATGTAACGCTTTCGTTACTAGCAGAAGATGCTTTTAAATCAAGTGAAAAGGAGTGAGTGAAATGATAACATTACGTGATGTAAATAAGACCTTTCAAACGAAAGAAGGCTTATTTCACGGGGTGAAATCAGTCTCTTTGCAAATTGAAGAATATGATATATACGGGATTGCCGGATTAAGTGGTGCCGGAAAGTCTACATTGTTACGTACAATGAATTTATTGGAAAATCCAGATTCAGGTGCAATCATTGTGAACGGAAATGATTTAACAAAGTTATCTAAGAAAGATTTGCGAACGGCAAGACAATCGATTGGTATGATATTTCAGCATTTTCATCTTCTTCATAATAAAAATGTATTAGATAATGTCGCTTTACCATTAGAGCTAAAATCAGTTTCGAAAGAAGAAAGAGAAAATCGTGTAAGAGAATGTTTAGAGATTGTTGGTTTAAGTGATAAAGCACATCATTTTCCTTCACAACTAAGTGGCGGACAAAAACAACGGGTAGCAATTGCTCGTGCATTAGCAAATAACCCTAAAGTATTACTTTGTGACGAACCAACATCGGCGCTTGATCCGAAAACAACACTTTCTATTTTGCAATTCTTACAAAAAATCAATAGAGAATTAGGCGTTACAATCGTAATCGTAACACATGAAATGAATGTCATTAAACAAATTTGTAATAAAGTCGCAATTATGGAAGATGGAGAAGTTGTTGAATCATTTGATTTGTATGATCAACAATTAAAACCAACATCAGAAATTGCGAAACTCTTATTAGGTGTAGAGCAAGAAGGGAGTATTGCACATGTTCAATAATATTATCCCATTGCTTCCGGAGATTGGGACATCACTTTTGCAAACATTGTTAATGGTTGGACTTTCTGTTGGAGCCGCAATTATTTTAGGCGTTCCTTTAGGTGTTATTTTATATTTTACAAGTAAAGGACAAATTCTGGAACAGAACATTGTTCATCGTATTTTAAACGGGATTGTAAATATTATCCGCTCATTCCCATTTATTATATTATTAGTAGCTCTTGTGCCCCTTACACGAGCGATATTAGGAACAACAATTGGTCCAATTGCTGCAACGATTCCTTTATCAGTAGCGGCAATTCCGTATTTTGCAAGACTTGTAGAACAGGCATTACGTGAAGTTCCAAAAGGAGTAATTGAAGCCGCGGAAGCAATGGGAGCAACGCCGCTTCAAATTGTACGGAAAGTATTACTCGTTGAAGCACGTTCGGGTCTTGTATTAAGCTTAACGGTTTTAACAGTAAGTTTTATTTCTTATTCTGCGATGGCAGGTGTTGTCGGAGGAGGTGGTATTGGTGATTTAGCAATTCGGTTTGGATATTATCGTTTTCAAACCGACGTTATGGTAGTTACAGTACTTATGCTTGTTATTCTTGTCCAGTCCGTCCAATTCATTGGAAATCGAATTGCTGCAAAAATTGATAAAAGATAAGCAGGTAAAAAGGCTTTTGTATACATGAAAAGCAATAATTTATTTTAGCAAATCATTGCTATATCTAAAAGTAGATGGCCAAGTGCCATTGCTTCAGCACTTGTAGGTTCCTGCTCTAGTGTAATTGTTAGTATAGCTATAAATAAAAAGGTGTTTTCCGATTTCGGAAAACACCTTTCTTTTTTTGGAAAAATGGTATTGAAAATGAATAGACTAAGAGTATGATAAAAGTAATTGGTAATATATAGGTTTCGAACGGATGATGAGGAGGGAGCTCATGAAGGAGGATTTGAATAAGAAAATAGAAGCACTCGAAACGGCAATTGAAACGATTCAAGAAGCACTTTTTGAATTGAAAGCAAAACAAAGAGAAATAGAAGCAGAAAATGCTAAGCAACATGTTAGTAAGGAAAAGAAAGAATATATTGAAACGGTGACGGAAGAAAAACAAAAAGAAGAAGTAGTTACAATAAAAGAACCTGTGCAAGAACGTGAGGTAAAACAAGTAGATATATCTGCTTTTAAACGAGAACCATTTAATATTATTAAGTTTTGCCAAACGTGGTTACCGCGCATATTTGTCGGTATTATGTTGCTTGGAGTAATTTGGTTATTTAAAGCAGGGGTAGATGCGGGATTATTAACACCAGCAATACGAATTGTGTTTGGTATTGTCCTATCAATCGGTTTTTATTATATAGGGGATATTCAAATTAAACGAGAGCGACAAGCATTAGGGTTAGTACTAGCAGGAGGAAGTATTACGGGTATAGTTTTAACGACATTTGCGGCACATTATTTATATGGATTTATTCCAGCGAGTGTTGCGTTTGTATGTAATATTGCATGGGTCATTTTAGGTATTTATATAGCGAAGAAGTATCAATCGGAATATCTTACTATATTCGTAGCGGTAGGAGCTTTCTTCGTGCCATTCTTATTAAATAGTACGACTCCTAATCCGTATATTTTCTTTGGATATGAGATGATACTAACGCTCAGCTTATTATGGTATGCGTTGAAAAATCGTTATCAGTATTTATATATGATTTCTTATGTTGTTGCTGCTATTGTTCTTTTTGTCTTCTTTGCTGTTATGTCAATGTTAGTAGAGGATTTGCAAGTCCAGTTAACAGTAGTTTATGGTTTAATTCACTTACTATTATTTTGGCATATGTTTACGGAGAGAAGTTTTATAGTAGAGCCACGCTTGGCGATATTTAGTGCGAATGCAGTCTTCTTTATATTAGCCATTTCAAAAATACATGAATTTACAACATGGGGATTAATGATAAGTGCACTCGTGCACGCTATTATGTTCGTGTTTGAATATAGGAAGAATAGACATTCTACATTTACAAATCTTTTATTTGGTTTCGCAATGGGGGCCTTTAGTTTAGCGATTTTATATGAGTATAGTTTAGTGAATGCAGCGATTGTACTATTATTACAAGGCTTCCTCGGTATATTTACTTCTATTAAAGGAAAACAACAGATAAAATTGTATGTTAGTGCGACGGTTTACGCAATTGGAATGATACAGACGATTTTTAACCCGTTTGATCAATTTATTTCGGCAGGCTTTGTTGCTCATCTTATTTTAATAGGAACGTTCTATTATTGCATGAGACAAGCGAAAGAAGTATTAGCGAGCTTTGGCAAGTATATGTATTCTATAGCACTCTATTGGTTTATGGTGATTGTATTTATTACAATTACTAGAATCGGTGAAGTTTTGTCCACAGATGGAAGCATAATAAGTGTATCTGTATCGTTATTATGGATGGTGTATGCATTATTTGCAGTTTGGCTTGGCCGGAATAAAAATATGAATGAAATATTATATGCCGGCTTAGTCGTGTTAGTCGTAACGATAGGAAAGCTATTTCTTCTAGACTTACCAGAAGTTTCAATGATGATTAGGGCAGTGTTATTCTTAATCGTAGGAAGTATAGGCATCGTTATTTCAAGAATGTTCTTCTCAAAAGAAGAGAAATGAGAAGAAGGCAATCCATATCCGGATTGCCTTTTTCATTATTTCTTATTAATCGTTACAGTCTCACTATATTTCGCTGTTGTATTTTGACGTAGACGAAGTGTTGCTTGTCCAGTCGTATTTGGATCGATTTGTACGTTCACAATTTTTTCAGCAGAACCTAAGCTGTTTGTTGTGAAAGAAAATGCACTACTATATCCGAAAGTAGATGGCCAAGTGCCGTTTGTATTTTGAACTTTTGCTACTTGTGTACCGCCAGTAGTGAATATACCTAAAGAATAATTATTGTATGTTGTGTTTGGTAATAAGTTATTTACTTGAATTTTGATTTGGAACACTTCATTGTTTGGTAGAGTGCTAGGGTGTGTAACTACGTAGTCATTTGCTGTTACTGCACCGTTATAGCCATATGAACCAGGTTTAAAAGTATTTGTATTAAACCATTGATAACCTGCATTTGGCGCACTCCAAGGTTCAGGTTGTGGCTCAGTTGATAAGCTTGGTTGTTCAAATGTTTGTAAAGTGGTAGGTAAATCAAGTTGTAAACCATTTACTTGGTCTAAACTTGTAAATGTTTCTTTATTCGATAGCCAATTTACGATATTTTCTAGTAAAATCGCATCGTTTTCTTCTTTATATCCATCGTAAGTTTTCTTTGTTTGGCCAGAGTCTTCACGAACGTATTTTGGCGTAGCATCTTCAACAGGAGAAGAGTCTCCAATAAAGGCAGCTTTTCCAAGTCCTACTTTTGCGATAGCAGCATAAGGACCTTCTGCAACACCACCGCCGTTATACACACCGCTATCAACAGCGTTATTCCATTTTGCTGGGTTTTCTGGAAGATAAACGAGTCCTTTTGCTAGTTTTGGATTTGTAATTGCTAAAGTAGAACCAGCATGCATTGCTACAGATGAAACCCCTTCTGTAATTCCGAATGATTGTTCAGGTGATACAATATTTTTAGCGGAAACATCACCGATTGCATTATAGCGGAAGCGAATACCGAAGTTGTCAGATAGCCAATCAGAGCTTTCTACTCCTTGCATAGCTTGTGAATTGGCTTCTTCGTTAGACATTCCTTTTGCTGGATTATCCCAAGCACCGCGTCTATATCCGTTAAATACTTCAGAAGAGTCCCAACGATTTTTATTACGATCTGCATTATAATGATCGGCAATGAAGAAGATACTACCGCCATTTTTCACGTATTGTAACATAGCGTCTTGTTCAGATTTTTTGTAAGGAATATTTGCTTCTGGAACGATAAACACATTGTAGTCTTTTAAATCTTCGTATGTAATCGGTGTTGATTTACGTAGTTCTTTTACATGATAGCCGTTTTGGGCAATGCCGTTTCCGAAATCAGAAAAGCCACCATCGATAACCCAGTCAGCAGTCCCGGCAGTTTGACCGTGTGTATTATCGAATAATACTTTTTTCCCATTGTTTTGATTTACAACTTTTGCAGCAATTTCAGGAGCTGGGTCTACAGAGCTTTCGGCATAAGTAGACGGTATGAACGAAGCTCCTATACTTAGTGTAATTGCTGTTGCTAAAGAAAATGTAATCCACTTTTTATTCTTCATAGAAGAATCCCCCTAATAATAAATATATGTGCTTTAATAATGTAATTTATTTTTCTGTAAAAATAAAGACGGAAAACATAAAAAATATTAAAAATTTGTAAAAATACCGTGAAATTTGTTGAGAAATATTTATATAGGCATAAAAATATCCCTTCCAAGTAATAAGGAAGGGATGTTTTGCTTAACTAATTTTTGAATTAGGTGTTTCATCAATTTTATGAAAACCTTTCATGTAATACACGACAGCTAAACCGATAAGCCAAATTGGTCCAACAATTAATGCAATCCTTGTATCTTCTGAATACGCCATTATACATAATACGAATGCAAGGAAAGCAAGTGAGAAATATGAACTTAATGGGTATAAAGGCATTTTATACGATAACTTTTGTTTGTTTTGCGTCGGCAAACTTTTACGGAACTTAATTTGAGCGACTAATATAATCCCCCAAGTCCAAATTGCCCCGAAAGTTGAAATACTAGTGAGCCATGTAAATACTTTTGCGGGCACAAGATAGTTTAATATAACACCAACGAGTAAAACGATTGCTGTTGCTACAATTCCTTGGCTTGGAATGCCATTTTTATTTAAACGACCGAATCTTTCGGGAGCTTTTTTCTGTTGAGCTAATGTATACAGCATACGGCCTGTACTAAATAAACCACCATTACAAGAAGAAAGAGCTGCTGTTAATACGACAAAGTTAATAATTCCTGCTGCTTTTGCGATACCGATTTGCTGGAATGTTAATACAAATGGACTTCCTTTCTCACCAAGTTCGTTCCATGGATAAATTGCCATCATAACGAATAGAGCCCCAACGTAGAACAGTAATATTCTCCAAAATACGTTATCGATTGCTTTTGCGAGTGTTTTTTTCGGGTTTTGCGCTTCACCAGCTGTAACACCGATTAATTCAACGCCTAAATAAGCGAATAATACCATTTGCATGGAGAGTAATAACCCAGAAAATCCATTTGGGAACCAGCCACCATGTGACCAAAGGTTTGAAATACCAGTAGCTATTCCGCCATTTCCGAATCCGAATAAAATAATACCAGTTCCAACTACTATCATACAGATAATTGTGACAATTTTAATGAGAGCAAACCAAAATTCAAGTTCTCCAAATACTTTTACAGATAAAAAGTTGAAAGCACTCATTAATAATAGAGCGAGTAAAGCCCAAGTCCAGCGCGGAATATCTGGGAACCAGTACTGCATGTAAATGCCAGCAGCCGTAATTTCAGCCATGCAAGTAACAACCCATAAGAACCAGTAGTTCCAACCGGTAATATAGCCAGCTAGTGGTCCAAGATAATCATATGCATATTTACTAAAAGAGCCAGCAACAGGTTGTTCAATTGCCATTTCTCCGAGTGCTCGCATAATGAAAAAAATAACGAGTCCAGCAATCATATAGCCTAGTAAAATAGAAGGACCAGCTAGTTTAATAGCAGAAGCAGATCCTAAAAATAGTCCAACGCCAATAGCTGAACCGAGTGACATTAAAGTAATATGTCGTTCTTTTAAACCTCGGTTTAAAGTTCCAGATTTGTTTGTGTGCTGCATAAGAAGAATCCCCCTTGTAGAGTGAACGATATTTGAATGCGTTTACTAAATATTTAACTATTTCAAATTATAAAACATTTCCATCTGTTATGCTACAAAAATAATCATTATTAACTGTACTACATCTGTGCTTGTCAGAATTAAACTTAAAATTCGAACTATTAGCGAATATATTGACTCTTCTTTTTATTGATTGTTAAGATTAAGTATTATATTTTCTCACATACTAGTAAGAAAAGAATGTGTGATAATAATTCAGATGTAGGAAGGGTACATAACCATGTTTCAATTACAAAAATATAACACTTCTGTGAAGCAAGAGCTTTTAGCTGGCATCACAACTTTTTTTACATTTGCGTATATTCTTGTCATCAATCCGAAAATATTATCTGATGCAGGTGTACCATTTGATCAAGCTTTTACGGCAACTATTATTGCGACTGTTGTAGGGACGCTATGTATGGCGTTTTTAGCTAACTATCCAATTGTTATTGCTCCAGCTATGGGAATGAATGCGTATTTTGCTTATTCTGTCGTTCAACAGGCAGAGGGGATTACATATGTCATTGCGTTTTCAGCAGTATTTGTAACAGGTATCATTTTTCTTTTATTATCTTTCACTTCATTTAGGCAAAAGCTTATTGTCGCAATTCCTGATAGTTTAAAACATGCAATTGCAGGTGGAATTGGGTTATTTATTGCTTTTATTGGATTACGTCTATCTGGAATTATCGTTGATCATCCATCTAACTTAGTTACGATTGGTGATTTCCATTCTCCAGCCGTTATTTTAACTTTAATTGGTTTGATTTTAGCGGCGGTATTAATGACATTGCGTGTGAGCGGTGCATTATTTATTAGTATGATTGTGACAGGAATTATCGCCTTCTTTACAGGGCAGCTGAAGTTTACGGATAAAATTGTTGCGATGCCTCATTTACCAGAGGGTATTATCGTTTCAAATCCAATTAACGCCTTTTCAGATGTAATTGAATACGGATTATATGGCGTTGTATTTTCATTTTTACTTGTGCTGTTATTTGATACAACAGGAGCATTACTCGGTTTAATTAAACAAGCAGGCTTAATTACAGATAATACAGAGAAACGCTTTGGTAAAGCATTTATTGCGGATGCAATTGGCGGTACTACAGGTTCTATCTTTGGGACAAGCCCAACAGCAGCGACGATTGAATCTTCAGCTGGTATTGCTGCAGGTGGTAAAACAGGATTAACAGGTATTGTAGTAGTCGGCCTAACGATTATAACGGCATTCTTCAGCCCTGTTATTGCTTCTTTATCAAGCGTAGCCGCTATTACAGCTCCTTCATTAATTATTGTCGGTAGTTTAATGGCACAAAGTATTCGTGATATTAATTGGAATGAATTTGAAGATGCATTACCAACATTTTTAATTTTCGTTGGTATTCCGTTAACGTCTAGTATTGCGAATGGAATTGCAATTGGATTTTTAGTGTATCCAGTCTTAAAAATTGTGAAAGGGAAAGGGATGGAAGTACATCCATTACTATACTTATTTACAATTTTATTTGGATGTCATTTATTCTTATAATATAGGAGAGGGGGCTTCTTATGAGGGGCTCCTTTTTTGTGTATAATAAAGTGAAACTATAATCAGTCACGCAAAATATAAATTACTTAATGTAATATATATGTTACAATATAGATGGAGGGGGAACATGAATGGCTGTAAGTAAAATAAAAGTCGCGCGTGTTCAGTTAGATTTAACACAGCAACAATTAGCAGAAAAAGTAGGCGTTACAAGGCAAACGATTAGTTTAATTGAGAAGGGGAAATACAACCCATCTTTAGATTTATGTTTGAAAATTTGTTATGCAGTAGATAAAACTTTGAATGATTTGTTTTGGGAGGAAAAGGAGTGATTCGATGAAAATTGTGAAAGATGAACGTTTAATGATTGAGGGGTTAAAACATATTAGATTAGTTTTCATCTTACAAAATATTTTCATACTAGGTATTGTTTTTTATCGCTACGTTTTGCAAGATGCAGGATATGAAAGTGTTTCGGATTTATTAATGGTATTTATGTGCGGGATAATAGGGATTAACTTTTTAAACTTAAAAAACTCGGTGCAAGTGTATGAGCATACGGGCGGAGTATCACGCAGTTATCTTATGAAGCTATTATTCGTTCCGGTAAGCATTGTTATTGGGATTTTAGCTATTTGTATCGTTGTAACACCAGATATTTCAATAAAAGAAATTAGTATGACAGGACTTATTATGTTAGCTTGTTTTTTAGTTCCTAGTCTGTTTATATACATATATATGAAAAAAATAAAAAGTGAAGGTTGAAATATAAGAAAAGCTTTCCCGTATTGCGGAAAGCTTTTTTTATATTCTTTTATACAGTACTTTATGAAGGCCAATTGGTTCAATTTCAAAGATTTCACCATGTTCTTGGAAGCCTAAGCGCTTGTAATAGTCAGCCACAGTAATTCGGCCATTACACCATAACATATTTGCTTGACGCTCTTGTAAGATTTGTTCTGCTTTCTGAATTAAGGAGCTTCCAGCGTGGTTGTTTCGAAATTCAGGTAATGTTGCCATTCCTCGTAGACGATAATGAATACCTGTAGGTAGGTCAGGATATATTTCTTTTGAGAAGGAAGCGATACTAATTAGTTTATCATTTATAAATGCCCCTAGGTGAAAGCTGTCTGTTTCATAGTCGGAAGGGTATTTACAATCTGCTAATGTTTGACTCGGGCGCAAAATTTTTTGACGTAATACGTAAGTTTCAGATCCGTCAATATTTTTCACGGTAAGCATAGTAACATCCTTTCTTATAACGCTTTTTCTGTTAATTGTATAAAGAAATAGGCAGGTGCGGCGAAAAGTCCGAGTATACTAGCGGTTCCGAGAAGGAGTGAAAGTAAGAGGCAAGAGTATTTTATTCCATTTGATTTTTTCCATCCGTAACTACAAATTTCAATACTAACACCGATGAGAATAATGGCACCTAGTATTTCCGCTAATAATAAAAGAGCTAAAGTTACAATAGACATAATGTGATCCATCCTCATAATATGTGATAGTAACATTTTTTTATTCTAATATGTTTTTTAGTGTATCGATATGTTCTTTTGAGCCTGTTACAAGTAATGTATCACCGTGTTGTAGTCTTGTATCACCATGCGGGATTAATGCTTTATTTCCACGATAAATTTGAATGACTAGTACATCACCTAGAAACGGAAGGCGACGAAGTGCAACGCCGTTATATTTATTGCTTCGTAGTTCAACTTCACGGACTGTTTCGTTTGCTGTTGTAATTAAGCGAACGAGACTCGGTTTATCAATTAGCGCACGTAATAGAATACGTGTAGAGTTAATGGTTGAGAATACGGCGATATGTTCTTGTGTTGCTTTTTCTTGTAGAAGCGGATCTTCTACACTTGCAATAACATGTTCAACACCTAGTTCTTTTGCATGTTCTGCTAATAGTAAGTTTTGTTCATCATCACTTGTTGCAACAACAACGCGGTCTGCATGAAATGCTGTTTGTTCAGTTAATGATGCAATTGTGATGTCATCTAATTTCACAATTGGGAAGTCGTGCGATTTCGCTTCCTCATCATTTATTTTATTTTGACGCATCATATATAGTGTTACGTCATAATCTTCTCGTTTTAAATCAAGTGATAACGGAAGGGTAATTCTGCTCGCACCAATAATAGAAACTTTTGGTTTTGGCGTTTCTACTTTTGGGAACATCTTTTTAAATAATATAGGCGCAAAAATACAAGTAATAACTGCGCTTAAAATAAGGGAAGCAGATAAACTTGGACTGATGATCCCTAGCTTTTCACCAATTTGTGCAGCTGCAATAACTAAAGAAAGTGTCGATGTTAATAAGATGGCACTCCCCAGTACGATATTACGTGGATACCATTTTCGTAAAACGAGTGATGGTAACAGTTTTGAGATAAAGAGTCCTACAATTAGAATTGGAATCATTAGCATACTAGAAGGCTCTTTAAAAATAGACCAAACCTCTAAATTTACACCAACCATTACGAAGAAAATAGGAATGAAGAAACCATATCCGATAGAATCCAGTTTTTCAACCATATCTTCATTTGGTGATAATAATGATACGAGTACACCTGCTAAGAAGGCGCCTAAAATATTTTCAGCTCCAACGGATTCAGATAACCCAACTAATATTAAGATGAGTGCAAAAACAGCTCGTGTATCAATTTGTACACTCCCAGCTTTTAAGCTATCCAAGTATGGAATGTTTTTAAAACGTTTTGCAACGAAGTAAATAACAATACCAGCGCCGAATAGAAGAAGAAGAAGCCACATGCTTTGGCCGCTTTCGGAATTTAATCCGACGAATACAGCGAGTAAAATCATTGTAACTAAATCCGCAATAACAGCGACTAATAAAATGATTTGCCCAATTGCTGTTTTTCCTAAGTTATTCTCTTTTAATGTTGGTACGACAACACCTAAAGAGATTGTTGAAATGATTAAAGTCATAAACATTGCATTATCTACAAATCCTAGCCATACGAATAGTAGTGATAGGGCATAAGATAAGATGAAAATAAATAAGAAGATAATACTTGCTGCTTGGAATGTGTTTGGTTCGTTTGTCGTGTTCTTTTTCCCTTTTTGTTTAAAGATAGAAAAATCAATTTCTAAACCGCTTAAAAACATAAGAAAGATAAATCCTAGTGTCGATAAGACTTGAAGCCACATATCTGGCTCAATAATATTAAACCCACTTTTACCTACAAAGATTCCTGCGATGATTTCTGCAACAACGACAGGAAGTGCTTTTAATTTAAAGCGTTGTAACAAAAGGGGAACGAAAAACGCGATTGCAACGACAACCATAAGTGATAGAACAGAAGTGTGATGTTCCATTGCGTTCTCTCCCTTCAAATAAATATAGTACTTATTTAGCCATATAATAGGTAGAAAAGCAACGCATATGGATTCGATTTCATAAAGAAAGAGTTTTCTTAACATTTGTCATAATAAGTATATTTTTCATGATTCTGTTGTTAATTCCGTAATGTGGATGTAATAGGGGAGGGAATAAAAAAAGACTGCTGAGGAATCTCAGCAGTCTTTTTCATGTACATTACATTGAGAAGAAAATCCATACAGTTAAACCAACTGTTGCAGTTGCAACGAAGAAACTGTAAATCATAGTAAGAACTTGAACTCTTCCTTCTCCTTCTTTTAAATGCATGAACATAATTAATTGTAACAACGCTTGCGCAACAGCCATTATGATAATGGTAGTTAAGATCGTTGATAGTGGCAGGTTTGTATAAAGTGCCACGTATAACGCTAGAAACGTTAGTGCAAGCGATAAAATAAATCCGAAAACGTGTGACCAAGGGAATCCGCTATGCGCATGCCCGTTTGCTTGATTGTTATTTTGACCCATTTACGCCACCATCCCGTTCAAGTAAACTAGTGTGTAAATAAAGACCCAAACTAAATCAAGGAAATGCCAGTATAAGCTGATAATGAATACTTTACGAGCTGTAACTGGTGTTAAACCTCGTTTTAAAATTTGGATAATAACACAAATTGCCCAAATGATACCGCCTGTTACGTGGGCTCCGTGCGTTCCAAGAAGAACGAAGAATCCAGATAGGAAAGCACTTGTTTGAATTGTTGCGCCTTCACCAATATACATAATGAACTCTTCAATCTCGAAGAATAGGAAGCCTGCACCTAAAAGTAATGTAAGGACGAACCATCCAAGCATTGCTTTTTGGTTGTGCTTACGCATTTCGTGAATCACGATACCACATGTGAAACTACTTGTTAAAAGTAATAATGTTTGAATTAAAAGCGTTTTAAGTTCAAACAGTTGTGCTGGTGTTGGGCCATCTGCCGTACGACCAGCAAGTACTAGATAAGAGGCGAAAAGTGTTGCGAACAGCATAATTTCAGCCCCAAGAAAAATCCAGAATCCTAGGATATTCAATCTGCTTTGTTCGGATTGATATTCCAAAGGTAAGCTTTTATCTAAAGCCGCCATATCATTTCACCTCTCATGCTACATGTTCTGATTTTTTAATTTCATCAACACTAATATAGTAACCTTCATCGTAATCGAATGAACGATAGATTAAGCAAGCTAAAATACCAATGCCGCCGATTGCTGCAAGCCAGAACCAGCTAAATACTAATGCGAAACCTGCAAGACCGAAGAATCCAGACGCAATAATAGGCACACCAGAGTTACTTGGCATGTGAATTGGTTTGATGTCTTCTGCTGCTGGTGTAACTGTTTCTCCGCGTTTTTTCATGTACCAGAAAGCATCAGCTTCTTTGATTTCAGGAAGTTTCGCGAAGTTGTAATGTTGTACAGGAGATTGAGTTGCCCATTCAAGTGTACGGCCGTCCCATGGATCTCCAGTTGTGTCACGTTCACCGTGACGAGCACTCCAAATTACGTTGTAGCAAAGAAGTAGGAAGCCGATACCCATCATTACCGCACCAACAGATGCGATTTGGTTTAGCCATCCCCATCCAAGACTTTCAGAGTAAGTGTACATACGACGAGTCATACCGTCTAAACCTAAGAAGTACATTGGGAAGAAACAGATGTTGAATCCGCTCATAAAGATCCAGAATGTCCATTTACCTAGGCGTTCATTTAACATATGACCAGTCATTTTTGGATACCAGAATGTGAATCCAGCAAGCATAGCGAATACTGTACCTGCGATTAATACGTAGTGGAAGTGAGCGATTAGGAAGTAGCTGTTATGGTACTGATAATCAGCTGCTGCCATACCAAGCATAACCCCTGTAACCCCACCGACTACGAAGTTTGGAATAAATGCCAATGACCAAAGCATTGGAACTGTAAAACGAATACGTCCTTTATACAGTGTAAACAACCAGTTAAAGATCTTAACCCCGGTTGGAATCGAAATCGCCATTGTCGAAATCGAGAAGAATGAGTTAACCGCTGGACCTGCACCCATCGTGAAGAAGTGGTGAAGCCATACGACGAAACTTAGTAAAGAAATTGCAACCATTGAGTATACCATCGCACTGTAACCGAATAGACGTTTACGTGAGAATGTACTAATGATTTCAGAGAAAATACCGAATGCCGGTAAAATAACGATATATACTTCAGGGTGACCCCATACCCAGAATAGGTTGGCCCATAACATTGGCATACCGCCGCTCGCCATCGTAAAGAAGTGAGCATCGAATAGACGGTCAAATGTCATTAATGCAAGAGCAACTGTTAATACTGGGAAAGCGAAAATAATGATAATCGTTGTAATTAAGATTGACCAAGTAAACATTGGCATTCTCATTAAAGTCATACCAGGTGTACGCATTTTTAAGATAGTAACAAGGAAGTTAATACCTGTCATTAACGTACCGAGACCTGAAATCTGTAATGCAATTGCGTAGTAGTTATTTCCTACACCAGAAGTAAACTCTGTACCTGCCATTGGGAAGTAAGAAGTCCACCCAGCGTCTGGAGAACCACCAATTACGAAAGCGATGTTGAATAACATTGCTCCGACAAAGAATAACCAGAAACTTAAAGCATTTAAGAACGGATATGCAACGTCACGAGCACCAATTTGTAATGGTACTACAAGGTTCATTAATCCCATAACGAATGGCATCGCCATGAAAAGAATCATAACTGTACCGTGTGTTGTGAAGATTCCGTTATAGTGTTCAGCGTTTAAATAAGTTGTTTCTGGGAATGTTAACTGTGCACGGATCATTAAACCGTCCATACCACCGCGGAATAACATAATAACCGCAGAGATAATATACATGGCCCCAATCTTTTTATGGTCAACAGTTGTTAACCATTCGTCCCAAAGCCATTTCCATTTTTTATACTTTGTTAGTACGAAAATGATTGCTAATGTCACAAGAACGATAGAAGCGTCTGCACCGTAAATAATCGGGTCACCTGTGACAAAAAATTCATCAAGCTTCACTTTGTTCACTCCAATCTGTTGGAATTATAGCTATTATTTTTTGTTTTTGTAGTAGTTGTAATCACAATATTCAAGTGATTTTGGATCTACATAACTTAAGTGATGGCTAGAGAATGTCATACGACCAACTACACCAGGTTTAACAATTTCGTTGTACTTATCTTCTGTTAGTTTAGGAGCAGTTTGTTGTACTTCTTTAACCCACTTGTCATATTTCTCTTTAGTTTTTGCTTCAACTTCGAACTCCATGTGAGTAAATCCTTCACCAGAGAAGTTCGCGCTACGACCTAGGTAAGAACCTGGCTTATCAGCTTGTAAATAAAGGTCCATAATCATGCCATCCATTGTGTACTTCATACCACCAAGTTCTGGTACCCAGAAAGCATTCATTGGGCCGACAGAAGTCAGTTTGAATTGAATTGGTACACCAGCTGGGATGTTTAAATAGTTAACGGTTTCAATTTTTTCCTCTGGGTAACTGAATAACCATTTCCAGTTTGCAGATGTAACATAAATCTCCACTGGTTTAATATGTTTGGACTCTTTCGGAACCTCTTCCGAAGCATAAGTTGCTTTTACTGTTGGAATCGATAATGCGATAACGATAATAACAGGAACAAGCGTCCAAATGATTTCTAATAATGTGTTACCGTGTTGTTCAGGTGGCTCATAGTCCATATTCTCTGGTTTTTCACGATAACGAATCAAGATGACTGTAAACAAGATGAATACAATTGCGATAATTAATGACATAAGCAAGAATGACCAAACAATTAAATCATACTGTGCTTTTGCAACAGGTCCTTGCGGATTTAATACTGCGAGTTTTTTATCACAGCCACCGAGGAACAGAAGTAATGATAACGGAAGAAGCGAAGCCAACTTCCAAAACGCTTTCTTTAGTTGCACGATTGAAAATCTCCTTTCTCCTTGGATTGAAACTATGCCAATAAAACAATATAAACCTATTAATTTATAGAAGGCAATAGTTTTTGAGATATTGTTAAAAAATAGACACAAATGCACACTTTTTAAGGTGAATATCATTTGTAACTTGATTACATTGTAAACTATTTTCCAGAGAAAAATGCGATTGTGAAAATTTTAAGATAAATAAAGTTATACCAGGATACCCAAGAAATAGAAAAAAGCTATCTTATCATAAGGAAGATAGCTGAATATTTCGTATATTTAGTTTATTTCTTGTGGAATAGTCTGTTGTTGTTCAAATGTGACAATTTTTTTATATTTCACTTGATACAAAATGTAACAAATGACCATAAATGGAATGCCGCAATAAAGAGCAATTCTCTGATCTGGAATGAAAGCTAAACTAACAAATGTAATGAAATTGAGTGAGAACGCTACGATTGGAACGAGCGGATAAAGTGGTGTGCGATATTTTAAATCATTTATGTCACCACCGTTTTTCACGAAGTTTCTACGGAAGAAAAACTGTGAAGCCGCAATTGACATCCAAACGACAACGGCAGCCATTGCTGCGATAGATGTTAAAACTAAAAAGACAGTGTCTGCTGCAAATACACTTGTTAATAGGGATAGACTTGCAAAGATTAGACTGAAAATCAATGCGTTTAGTGGTACACCTTTTTTAGTTAATTTCGTAAATGCTGGACTTGCCATTCCTTGTTTTGCCATCGCCCAAAGCATACGCGAATTTGCGTATAGACCAGAATTGGCTACGGATAATACAGCTGTAATAATAACAAAGTTCATAATGTCTGCTGCATATGGAACACCAGCTACATCAAATACAAGTACAAATGGACTTTCGACTAGATTAGCCTCTTGCCACGGGAGTAAACCTACAACAACTGATATCGCTAAGACGAAGAAGAATAGTGTGCGCCAAATGGTATTTTTGATTGCTTTAGGAATTGTTTTTTCAGGATTTTCACTTTCTCCTGAAGCAATTCCGATTAATTCTGTTCCTTGGAAGGAGTAATTTACTGTGATCATCGTAAGAAGAACAGCTAATGCACCATTTGGAAATAAGCCGCCATTCTCAGTGAAATTGTGAAGCATTGGAGCTGGTTTTCCGTTAAAGTCTAGTAAACCGAACATAACTGCACCACCGAGTACGATGAAAACAACAATAGTTGCGACTTTTACACTTGCGAACCAAAATTCTGCTTCTGCATATGCTTTTGCTGATAAAGCGTTTACAAGAAAGAGTGCTGCCGCAAATGTAACACACCAAATCCACGAAGAAACGTCTGGAAACCATCGTTTCATTAAAATACTTACAGTTGTTAACTCTACTCCAACTGTAACAGCCCAATTTAACCAATACATCCAACCGACAACAAAACCAAAACCAGGTGAAATAAATTTGCTTGCATAGCTTTGGAATGAACCTGCTTCTGGCATAGCTACGGATAATTCACCAAGACATAACATCGTTAAATACATAACAAATCCACCGACTAAAAATGCAAGAATAGCACCACCAGGGCCGGCGTTATGGACAATTTGACCAGATCCCATAAATAGGCCAGTACCGATAACACCACCAAGTGCGATCATAAAAAGGTGTCTACTTTTCATTGTACGTTTTAAATCTGTTTGTTCTACTTGTTGATTCATATGCCCCTCACCCCGTTATTTTCTTGTATGTGTTAACTGGTTTACATTCTGAGTTTTTAATCATTAGTGGGGGATGTGACACATACTCAGTTTATTCGCTAGGAAATGAATGGAGTATGTAAAAAAACGAACTATGACTAAATACTCTAAGAATGTTTTTATTAACAAGGTGATATCTTCACCATGTTAATAATTTTGATTTTAGCAAAATGTTGCTAAAAAGTATATTGTTTTTTCTTTTTATTAAAAATAATTAGAATTTTATAACGATGTAGTTATGAACAATAATTCACAGAATCTTTCTAGCAAACTAGCAAGAAGAAAGGTACAATGGTAAGAGGTATGTCTGTAAAATAATAATTAATGGAGTTTTGTTTAAAATGAAAAAGTTAAAATATCTTTTTGTTTTTGGAATTATATTTGCTGTAGCGTTTTTTATAGGGAAAGATAAGATTATACAAAAGGCACAAGTGCTACGCTTAGATTTTCTATCTGAAATGAAAGAAGCGGCTATGATTGAAAATGTTCCGTTTATAAAGCAGTTACCAGAATTACCTCGTGGATGTGAAGTGACAAGCTTAGCTATGTTGCTACAATATAAAGGTGTGCAAGTAGATAAGATGCAACTTGCTAGTGAAATTCATCGAGTTCCATTTGAACAAAATGGTTTGCGTGGAAATCCGTATGAGGGATTTGTTGGAAATATTTATACGAAAGCTGAACCAGGATATGGTGTATACAATAAACCAATCTTTAATTTAGCAGAAAAATATGTTTCTGAAAAAGTAATTAATTTAACAGATAGAGATGTGAAAGATCTATATAAGGTAATTAGTTCTGGTTCTCCAGTATGGGTTATTATTAATACAACGTTTAAGCCGCTAGCTGAAAGTAGTTTTGAAACATGGAATACAAGCTCTGGTGAAGTGAAAATTACATATTTTGAGCATAGTGTAGTAGTAGTTGGATACGATCAAAACTTTGTATATGTAAATGATCCTCTAAAAAATAATCCGCGTTTCGCTGTTCCGCGAGCAGAGTTTGAGCAAGCGTGGGAGCAAATGGGGAAACAAGCAATTACTATTTTATAATAATGAGAAAGCCATCTTTTTTGATGGCTTTTTATTTTTAAGTAATTATAACGGAAAATTCAGAAGATTCTTTTAAAAGTTAACGATTCACGTTATAATAACATTTAACTTGGTGAAGAAGGGGAGAAGAGAAATGGATGTTGCAAAAGAACTTGTTTTGTCAAAGGATCAGTTGGTTGAGTGGAGAAGGCATTTTCATAAGTATCCAGAGTTATCTTTTCAAGAAGAAAAAACATCACAGTTTGTGTTCGATATACTTCGGGAAATTCCATGTTTAGAAGTGTCAAGACCTACGAAATATAGTGTAATGGCAAGGTTGATTGGAAAGCAGTCTGGTAAAATAGTTGCGGTTCGAGCTGACATGGATGCTCTTCCTATTCATGAAGAGAATGAGTTTGAATTTATTTCTGCATATCCAGGTGTAATGCATGCATGTGGCCATGATGGACATATAGCGATATTACTTGGAGTCGTACATAAGTTAGTACAAGCAAGAGAGAAGATTAAAGGGGAGATTCGTTTTCTATTCCAACATGCTGAAGAAAACTTTCCAGGCGGTGCAGAGGAAATGGTCGCAGCAGGTGTAATGGAAGGTGTGGATTATATTATTGGTGCCCACCTTTGGGCGTCATTAGAGGTTGGGAAAGTAGGTGTAATTTATGGTCCTGCAATGGCTGCCCCAGATGTTTTTAAAATTACGATAGAAGGAAAAGGTGGACATGCTGGAATCCCTCATGAAACGGTTGATAGTATTGCCATCGGCACACAAGTCGTTTCACAACTTCAGCAAATTGTCTCTCGCCTCACGAATCCGTTAGATTCTCTTGTAGTATCTGTTACGCAATTTCACGCTGGGACAACTCATAATGTGATTCCAGAACAAGCGGAGATTGAAGGGACAGTGCGGAGTTTAAGACATGAGTTGCGAGAAGAAACAGAGAAAAGAATTGAACAGATTGTAAAGCATGTGACGGAAGCTTACGGAGCGAAATATACGTTTTCTTATGAATATGGATATCGTCCCGTCGTAAATGATTATAAAGTTACAGAGATTATTGAGCAAACAGCATTACAGCTTTATGGAAGAGAACGAGTTACTCGTTTACAGCCGACGATGGCTGGAGAAGATTTTTCAGCGTTTTTACAAAAAGCACCAGGGACATTCTTTTTTATCGGAGCAGGAAATAAAGAGAAAGGAATTATATATCCTCACCATCACCCTCGTTTTACGATTGATGAAGATGCATTACCAATTGGCGTGCAAGTCTTTGTATCATCGATTATGAATTTCATAAGTAAAGGAGAATGAGATGAAGAAAATACACGTATTAGCGCTTATTCCAGTTTTTTGTTTAGTTGTTGGCCCCGTATTTGCTAATTCAGTTACTCCTTACATATTAGGGATGCCATTTTTATTATTTTGGATATTATTATCAGTGCTTATTACATCTCTTTGTATGGGGATTGTGTACGTATTTGATCCTGCTAATAAGGGGGATGTAAAATGACCGCATTACTTATCATTATTTTATTTTTGTTTCTCGCACTATTTTTAGGAATTCGGGCGCAACATGGAAAAGATATGAATTTAGAGCAATGGTCAGTTGGAGGAAGAGGCTTTGGTACTATTTTTGTTTTTCTTCTTATGGCAGGTGAAATTTATACGACATTCACATTTTTAGGTGGAAGTGGATGGGCGTATAGTAAAGGAGCACCTACTTTTTATATTTTAGGTTATGGTGCGTTAGCTTATATTTTATCTTATTTTTTATTACCACCAGTTTGGAAGTATGCAAAAGAGCATAATCTAGTTTCACAGCCAGATTTTTTTGTGAAGAAATATAAGAGTCAGACACTTGGCCTTATCGTTTCTATTATTGGGGTTATTTCGATTATCCCATACCTTGTTTTACAGTTAAAAGGATTAGGAATTATCGTTTCGGAAGCGTCTTACGGAAGGGTATCGCCAGTTATCGCAGTGTGGATTGGCGCAATTGTCATAACGATATATGTAATGGTTTCAGGTATACACGGCTCTGCTTGGACGGCCGCTTTGAAGGATATTATGATCCTGTTTATCGTTATGTTTTTAGGTATATATTTACCGTACCATTATTACGGAGGATTTCAACCGATGTTTGAAGCCGTAGAGGCAGCAAAACCAGGATTTTTATCTTTATCTGATGAAGGAATGAGCATTTCTTGGTTTGTTTCTACTATTGTACTAACAGCTCTCGGTTTCTATATGTGGCCCCATACATTCGCCTCTGCTTTCTCTGCAAAAAATGAAAAAGTATTTCGTAAAAATGCGGCCATTATGCCACTGTACTCTTTAGTTTTACTTTTCGTGTTCTTTGCAGGGTTTGCAGCTATTTTACAAGTTCCTGGATTAAAGGGAGGGGATGTAGACCTTTCGTTATTCCGTCTGGCTCTTCAAACTTTTGATCCTTGGTTTATTGGGATTATTGGTAGTGCAGGAGTTTTAACGGCATTAGTTCCAGGTTCTATGCTTGTCATGGCTGCTTCTACATTATTAGCGAAAAATATTTACCGAACAATGGTCCCATCTGCTTCGGATCGACAAGTGGCAAAAACAGTGAAATTATTTGTTCCTGTAGTAACGCTTGTAGCTGTTTTGTTTACTTTTAAAGGTGGAGAAACGATAGGAGCACTTCTTTTAATGGGATATAGTATAGTGACACAGCTTTTCCCTGCACTTGTATGTAGTCTGTTTCCACGTCAGGTTATTACGAAGCAAGGAGCGATTGCAGGGATGGGGATTGGATTGTTAGTGGTTGCGTATATTACTTTATCGGGTTCAACTATAGCTACGATGTTTCCGAGTTTCCCTCAATATATAAAAGATTTAAATGTAGGTATAGTCGCGTTGTTAATGAATATGATTGTGATGTTTATCGTTAGCGGGTTCACGAAAAATGTGTCTATAAAGAAAGACAATATAATAGTAGAAAAGTAATTCTTATGCTAGAGCTATCTTTGAAAAGAGATAGCTCTTTTTTGTATATATTTTCTTCGATTAGCGGAATCTAACTAAAAACTTGTTGAAAAGGAAGTTAGGTGGGGGACTTGTTAGAGCTAAAAGGTAACTTATTTGAAGTTATGAAAGAAATTAGAGATGAGTTAGGTTCGCCTAATGATTTGACAATTAGGGAAGTTGCCCTTGCTGGTAGTTTTAAACGTTGTGCTGTTGTCTTTTTATGTGGGTTAACAGATAAGGATAACGTTTATAAATATGTAGTTCGTACGCTTCAATATGAAGAGATACAAAAAGACGAAGCTGTTGTTCAAACATTATTAGATCGCTTTATTTCTATTGCGGAAGTTGGTAAGAAGACAACATTTCCGGATATTATAAATGCGATTTTAGCGGGAGATACAGTTATATTAATCGATAATATTCAAACTGCGATCGTGATTAATAGTAGAGCTTGGGAAAAAAGAAGTTTAGAACCGCCAGTAACAGAAGATTTAATACGTGGACCGAGGATAGGATTAAATGAAGATATTAACGTGAATAAAATGTTAATTCGCCGTAGTTTACGTGACCCAAAGCTGAGATTTCAATCTTATATTATGGGAAAGAGATCCTAAAAAGAAGTGACTTTAGTATATATAGAAGACATTATTAATCCTTACATTGTAAAGGAGCTAGATCGGCGTCTTCAATCCATAGTGACAGATGTCGTTTTTGAGACGGGTACAATTGAGCAATTAATTCAAGATAATAATTTGTCGCCGTTTCCGCAGTTTTTGAATACGGAAAGGCCTGATAATATTGTGGCCTCATTAGCGAAAGGAAAGGCAGCTATTTTGGTGGATGGATCCCCGTTTGCGCTTATAGCTCCGCTAGTATTTGTCGATATTTTTCAATCTGTGGAAGATCATTATGAGCGTTGGGTAATAGGAACTTTATTAAGAATTTTGCGGATGGGTTCTGGTATAGTTGCAATTTTAATGCCGGCGATGTATGTAGCGCTCGTCTCATATCACCAAGGACTTATTCCTTCTAAATTGGCTTATTCGATTGCTGGAGCAAGAGAAGGTGTTCCGTTTCCTGCCTATATTGAAACGTTAATGATGGCATTAACGATGGAGTTAATACGAGAAGCAGGAATTAGGTTGCCGAAACCGATGGGACAAACAATTGGGATTGTAGGTGGTCTTGTAATTGGAGAGGCAGCGGTGAATGCAGGAATTGTAAATCCGTTTTTAGTTATCATTATTGCGGTTACAGCTATCGCTACCTTTTCTCTCCCTGTATATAGCATTACGATTACGTTTCGAATTTTATTGTTCGTTTTTGTTTTAGCAGCGACTGCTTTTGGTTTGTATGGAATCATTCTAGCTCTTATTGCGCTTGCTGTTCATATTACAAATTTAACAAGTGTTGGTGTACCGTATACAACTCCAATTGCTCCTGCATTTTATAAAGATTGGAAAGAAGAGTTTATTCGCATGCCAAAATCAATGCTGAAAGAGAGACCTGAATATTTACAAACAAAAGATTCTACAGTACGTCCAAAGGAGCGAGAATAATTGAAACCATTTGAGTATGGCGATGAAGAAATTGGATCTCGGGAAATTGGGTTTGCGGTATCATCGACCATTATTGGTATAGGCGCATTATCTATGCCAAGGGATATTGCAAACCAAACATTATTTTCAGATGGTTGGATTATTTTGCTTTTGGGTGGATTAATATGTGCAGTTTTAGGTTGGTTTGTAACGAGGGTAGCTATTTTATTTCCAAAACAAAACTTTGTTCAATATACAAGCATACATTTGACGAAGCCTGTTGCATATACAATTAGTAGCATTTTAGTATTGACGTTTGCGGCTTTGACAGCATATGAATCGCGGATGATTGCAATTATTTCGCAAACGTATTTATTTAGTGATACGCCGGTACAGCTCCTATCTTTCTTCTTCTTATTAGTTGTTATCTATGGAATAGCAGGGTCGAGAGCAGCTTTATTACGATTAAATGTTATGTTCTTACCTATTGTTTTAATTGCAATAGTGCTTCTTTCTTTATTAAATATAAATTTAATGGAAATAAACAATTTATTTCCAGCTTTCCAAACGGAAGTAAGTCAATACGCTGTTGGGGTTAAAAATTCTATATTCACATTTATTGGATTTGAGGTAGCTCTGTTTTATGCTGTGTTGCTAAATGATAAGACAGCGAAAAAGGCACCAATGGCAGTTGCGAAAGCAGTGATAGTAAATGTGCTCTCATACATTTTAATTTATGTAACTTGTATTAGTGTTTTTACGTATATGACAACTCGTGGATTGACATATCCAACAATTGAATTAGGGAAAGAAATTGAAATTGGTGGAGGCTTTTTAGAAAGGTTCGATGCAATTTTTTTTACGACTTGGATTATTACTATTTATAACACTACAGCAATGTATTATGATGTCGCCTCTTTATTATTTTGTGCCATGTTTCCGAAAGTGAAGAAACATATTTTTATTTTCGGAAGCGCGCCTCTGATTTTTATGCTGAATATGCTCCCTGGTAATTTAGATACGTTATCAAGTTACGGAACGTATTTAGCGTGGATAGATATGGGATTTGTCGTATTAGCTCCTTTGCTAGTTTTTATTGTATATAAAATAAAAAGAAGGAATGGTAGAAATGAAACACCTTCTTAAAATTATAATGGTTATGGTTTTAGTTGGATCTATAAGTGGGTGCTCTGAACTAGAAGAAATAGAAGAAAGAGGCTTTGTAGTAGGCGCAGCTTACGATATTGTGAAGAAAAAGAAATCAAATCCGATTATGAAAGGGACATATCAGATGGTACTTCCCAGTAAGTTAGCACAACAAGGTGGACAGGGCGATGGAGATAGTGAAAATTATATTAACGTAAGTGCGAAAGCAGATAGCGTCTTTGAGCAAATAAGAATAATTGCTAAAAAAATTAGTCGAACATTATTTTTTCCGCATATACAAGTCATTATTTTTTCGGATGAATTACTAGCAAATCCGTATGTTTTGCAAAATACGTTAGATGTATATTTTCGTGACCATGAAATGAGAAGAAATATTCGTTTGTTCGTTTCCAAGAAAAATGCAGAATCTATTTTAAAACAGAGTGCAAAACCTGAAAACTTACCGGCGCAGTACATTGATATGTTAGCTGAACATCCTCCGAAAAACGCTCAAATGATTGAGGCGGCGAGAATTGGTGAAGTACAAGGAAAAATGATTGCAGATCGAAGTTTTGCATTACCTCTCTTAGGGTTAACTAAACAAGGCGTACAAATGGAAGGAGCGGCATTGATCCGTGGAAAGGATAATAAGTGCGTTGGAACTTTGAATGGAGAACAAACATTAGGCATGAACTATGTAATAGGTAAAAAAATTGGAGGTTTCTTTACTGTTCGTAAAAAGAATCAGCTCATTACATATGAAATTCATAAGTTGCGCCGAAAGATCCAAGTGTCTACTGAAAATGCTACAAAACCGAAGTTTGATATTTATTTGTCCACAGAAGGCATATTAGCTGAGTTACATTTTAATGAACCAAAACAAGTGATGAATGAAAAGTTTTTAAAGAAAGAGATTTCAAAGGAGATGAAGAAGCGTATTGAAAAGTCTATACAGCTTGTTCAAAAAAAATATAAGGTAGATGTATTGGAATTAGGAGAGGTATATAAGAGGCATAATTATAAAGAGTGGAAGAAAGTTAGTAAGAATTGGGATCAAGGCCAGAATTATTTTAGTAATGCTGAAATTAATGTTCACGTTGATCCAACAATTGAACATTCAGGTTCAGCATTACCAAAGAAAGTAAAGTAAGGTGATGGAAGTTGTTTACTGGATTAGGAATTAGTTGCACAATATTAATGGCGATTCTTCCAGGTGCTATATACTTTATTCATAAGAAACTCACAACGTATGGAGCGCAGCCTTGGAATACTGATGTGCAAAAAAAGAAACCTGAATGATTTCAGGTTTCTTTCGTGCAAAGCATATGTGAAGGGGGATACCTTCTATGTATGCTTTGCTTTATACAAGCCCTAACCAATGTACCAATTGTGTAGAGAGGAATGTCACAACAATGGCGATAACGGTAGGGATTGCAAACGATAAGAATGTCCATTTTGCACTTTTTGTTTCTTTATATATGTTAACCAGTGTCGTTCCACATGGGAAATGAAGAAGTGAGAACAACATTGTGTTTAACGCTGTTAACCAAGTCCAACCATTTTCTAAGAATAAATTTTTAATTTGATTAAAATCATCTATTTCAGTTAAAGCTCCGGTTGATAAGTAAGACATTAATAAAATCGGGATAACAATTTCATTCGCTGGTAGTCCAAGAATGAAAGCAGCTAGAATAAAGCCGTCAAGTCCTAACATTTTAGCAAATGGATCTAGAAAATTTACAAAATACATAAGTAAGCTTGTGTCACCGATGAAAATATTAGCTAGTAACCAAGTTAATGCAGCCGCAGGGGCAGCTACAACAACAGCTCGTTTTAAAACATAAACTGATTTATCGAGTGTTGCGCGCACAATTGTATTCCAAACCTTTGGCTTACGGTACGGCGGTAACTCAAGTGTGTAGTGGGTTGGAACGCCTTTTAAAGCTGTTTTGGATAGTACCCAAGAAACAGTTAATGTCATAACGATACCAATTACAACCATTCCAACTACAACGCCGGCAGTAACAAGTGTTTGCATACTACCTGTATAACCAGCAGCCATAAATAATGAGGCCATTAAAATTAACATAGGCCAGCGACCGTTACAAGGTACGAAGTTATTTGTTAAGATTGCAAGCATACGTTCACGTGGTGATTCAATAATACGTGTTGACATAATAGCTGCAGCGTTACACCCAAAGCCCATTGCCATTGTTAAAGATTGTTTACCGTGTGCACCAGAGCGTTTGAATAAGCGGTCCATATTAAACGCAACTCGTGGTAAGTATCCATAGTTTTCTAATAGTGCGAACATAGGGAAAAAGATGGCCATAGGTGGTAACATAACGCTAATAACAGCGCCGATACCACGGAATAAACCAAGTATTAAAATGCCATGTAACCATTCAGGTGCGTGTGCTGCTTGGAACCAAGAAGTTAAATATCCTTCGGCCCATCCGAAAAACTCAGCAATCATATCAGATGGTACGTTAGCACCAGCGATTGTAAGATAAAAAATGATAGATAAAATACCGAGCATAATTGGGAATCCCCATATTGGAGATGTGAAAATTTTATCTAGTTTTTCAGAACGATATAATTTATCCGTATTTGTATATTGAACAGATTCTTTACAGATGCTTGCAGATGTTCGATAAATATCTCCGACAATATCATCTCGTATATCTTCTTTTGAAAGTGTTTGAGCGTGTTGAATAATATAGTCTAATGGAAGAGCTTTACTGGCTGAGTGAGATTCCATTGATTACGACCTCCCTTACAAGTGGTTCGTTATGATGTTTTTCAAGTGCAGTTAAGAAATTTTTATCTCCATCTAATATACGTAATGCAATCCAACGTGCTGGATACGTATCACCGAATACTTTATAAATTTGTGGTTCTAATTCTCGAATCATATTTTCGATTTTTTCACTATAAGTAACTTTAATTGGTGCTGGAATTAGCTTTTTATTTGCTACTTTAGCAATGAAATTTAGTAAATGACCGATGCCTACTCGGTTACGAGCGGAAATTTTAACTACAGGTACACCAAGTGATTTTGCTAATTTTTTTTCATCGATAACGATGCCTTTTTTCTCAGCTTCATCAATTAAGTTAATACAAATGACTACGTTACTCGTCATTTCCATCACTTGAAGTGCTAAATTTAAATTTCTTTCCATTGCTGTTGCATCTACAACAACTACAGTTACTTCTGGTTTTTCAAATATAATATAATCCCTTGCTACTTCTTCATCCGCAGAATTTGAATATAGTGAGTAAGTCCCAGGTAAATCTATTAATGTATATTTACTACCGTTATGTTCATATTCCCCTTCAGCTTTTAAAACAGTTTTTCCTGTCCAGTTTCCAGTATGTTGTTTTAAGCCTGTTAAAGTATTAAATAATGTACTTTTCCCGGTATTCGGGTTGCCGGCTAAAGCAATGCGATGTTTGCTCATCTGAAATCATCTCCTATTAATATCCCGAAAATAAGGGAGCTTTCTTCCTTACGTAGTGCAATAGTGGTGTTGCTTACTTGATAAGCGACCGGATCTCCAAGTGGACTGCGTTGTAATACTTTAATTGTTGCCCCAGGGATAAATCCTAAATCTAATAAACGTCGTTTCATAGTTCCTTCTAATTGTATCTTCTCAATTTGTACAAACTCTCCTGTCTTAAATTCGGAAAGTGGTTTTATATTAGCCGATACCATAAAAGTTACCTCATCTCTATATTGTTAGTTTAAGTTTAAAAAGTTTCCTTAGGTAAACTTTTTGTTAGTAATATAGTAGACTACATTGGATGATGCTGTCAATTGGTACTTTAAAAATATTCATTTATTTTTAGAATTGTTCCAATTTATTTAGTTGTACTAAAAAATATTACTGAAATTCTGTGTGATGTGCATAAATTAGGTGTGTAAAAGTAACAAAATACAGCGGAATTGTAAATGTAACTTTAACTCAAAGGGAAAAAGAGTGAAAAACATTTACATTGAATTTACATTGTTAAGAGTAAATTTACATTACAGCTTAATTAGTGTGGATTTTGTTGGGTTCTTTAACTATAAATGTTGGGATTCCTAGTTTTTAAGGATTATTATCGTCATTTACTTAAAATTAAAAATTGCTTAACACTCACATAATATTATTGTCCTACAATGAATTTGTGTTCGAAAGAAGTAGATAAATGTGAAAAGTGATAATCCAAATGGGGGTACAAGACATGGTCATGAAAAAGGGTATTAAATTTTCTTTAGCAGCTTTAGTGGTAGCGGGTTCATTAGTGGGATGTGGAAAAGCAGAAGAGACATCAGGTAAAGATGCTAAAGGAAGCGATAATGCAAAACAAGAATTGTCAGGTACGATAGCAGCTGCAGGCTCTACAGCACTTCAACCTCTTGCAGAGGAAGCTGGAAAGAAATTTATGGAGAAAAATTCAAACGTTTCTATTCAAGTGCAAGGTGGCGGTAGTGGAACTGGAATTAACCAAGTAGCTTCTGGTGCAGTCCAAATTGGTAACTCAGATGTTCCATCTGCAGATAAAATAAAAGATGCTGATAAGGCGAAAGAATTAGTAGATAACAAGGTAGCGGGTATTGCATTCGCACTTGTCGTAAATAAAGATGTAAAAGTTGATAATTTAACAGTACAACAAGTACAAGATATCTTCACTGGAAAAGTAACAAACTGGAAAGAGGTAGGCGGGAAAGATGAAAAAATCAACGTAATTAACCGTCCAGCTTCTTCTGGTACACGTGCTACGTTTGAAAAAACAATTATGAAAGATGCGAAAATTAATGACGGAACTGGTACTACACAAGATTCTAACGGTGCAGTAGAGCAAGCGATTAATTCTACTCCAGGTTCAGTAAGTTATTTAGCAATGTCTTACATGGTTGGCGAGAAAAAAGGTGCGCTACAAACAGTGAAAATTGATGGTGCTGAACCAAAAGTTGAAAACATTGCGTCTGGTAAATATCCATTCTGGTCTTACGAGTACATGGTAACGAAAGGTGAAGCGAAAGAAGCAACAAAAGCTTACATTGACTATGTAAAAGGTAAAGATTTTGAAAAGCAAGTAGAAGATATGGGTTATATTCCAATGTCTAAATTAAATAAGTAATAAAATTTATGGGGCTGGCTGCAAGGCCAGTCCTGTTCATTTCAATTTATGAAGTGGGGTCTGTCCTGTGATGAAGGGGAAAAAACAAATTAATTACGTGAAAAGTGAATATATAGGAAGATCACTTGTTACGTTTTGTGGTATTTTTATTGTTTTAGTTACATTAGCTATTATTGCGTTTATTTGCGGTAAAGGAATTCAATCTTTTACGCAAAGTGGTATCTCGTTTACTGAGATGTTAACATCGACAAAATGGAGTCCAAATGCTGATGAGGGAACTTTCGGGGCTGTAATTTTCATTGTAGGTTCAACGGTGGTTTCGTTAGGTGCGGTTATTATTAGTGCACCAATTGCTATAGCTCTTGCTATATTCATGAATTTAATTTCGCCGAAGTTTGGAAATAAAGTATTGAAGCCTGTTTTAGAATTATTAGTTGGTATTCCTTCGGTTGTATACGGATTATTAGGGGTTACAATTTTAGTACCGCTATTACGTGATTCGTTTGGGGGAGTAGGGTTTAGTTTAATTGCAGGTATTATTGTCCTGAGTATTATGATTTTACCTACTATTGCTAGTATCGCTTCAGATGCAATACGCTCTGTTCCGTTTGATTATTTAGAAGCTTCTTATGGTTTAGGATCAACGAAATGGCAAGCAATTAGCCGAGTAATTGTTCCTGCTGCGAAAAAAGGGATTTTAACAGGTGTTGTTTTAGGTTTAGCGCGTGCTTTTGGTGAAGCGTTAGCGGTTCAAATGGTAATTGGGAATACGGTTAAATTACCAGAAGGAATATATAGTCCGACAGCAACGTTAACTGGTATTTTGACAATGGATATGACAAATACATTAAACGGAACTGCTTGGAACAATGCGCTATGGACTTTAGCAATGATTTTACTTGTTATTTCATTCCTGTTTATTTTAGTTATTCGAGCAATTGGGCAAAGAGGTGAGCGATAATAATGAATGCAAGGACGGTAAATAAAGTTTGGACAGGTATCTTTTATGCGGTTGCGGCTTTAGTCGTAGCTTTACTAGTGTTCTTAGTATTTGAGATTTTACAAAAGGGATGGGGTTTTTGGGATCCTAATTTCCTGTTTGGAGAACCAAGCAATACAAGAGCTGGTGGTGGGATTGGTCCGCAGTTATTCAATTCATTCTATATGCTTGTTATAACGCTTATTATATCCATTCCACTTGGATTAGGCGCTGGAATATATTTAGCAGAGTATGCAAAACAAGGACGTTTTTTAAACTTTGTTCGTTTATGTATTGAGACAATGGCATCTTTACCTTCTATTGTTGTTGGTTTATTCGGTTTGTTAGTGTTCGTTACAATGACAGGATGGGGATACACAGTAATGGGTGGTGCCCTTGCTTTAACGATTTTAAACTTGCCAGGTTTAACACGTGTTTGTGAAAATGCGATTTCAGAAGTTCCTGCTAATGTGAAAGAGGCGAGCCTTGGGTTAGGTGCAACAAAGTGGCAAACGATCACTCGTATTATTATCCCGTCGTCATTACCGCAAATTATTACAGGTGTTATTTTAGCGGCAGGTCGTATATTTGGTGAAGCAGCAGCATTGATTTACACAGCGGGTTTAACATCTCCAATTTTAAATTCAGCAGCGGACTTCTCAAGTCCTGCTCATCCTTTAAACCCATTTAGACCAGCTGAAACGTTAGCGGTTCACATTTGGAAGTTAAATTCTGAAGGAATTATTCCGGATGCGAAGTTAATTGCGACAAAATCTGCAGCTGTATTAATTATTATGGTATTACTATTCAATGTTATTTCACGATTAGTAGCATCTATATTGCACAAACGTTTTACAGGAGCGAAAAGAAAAAGTAAAACGACGAAGAAGGTAAAAGCGGCATAAGTTATAAAGAAGAACTCTCTATTTATAAGTAGGGGGTTCTTTTTGCGTTTTAATATAGAAGGAATGGAAGTAACGGGAATTGAATTATATAGATGAACAGGTGCAAATGAAGGGGTGGAGGAATTGTTTTTTCTGCAAATGTCAGGTTTTCCAGGATCGGGAAAATCCACAGTTTCTAAGTATATAGGGGAGTTAACAGGTGCTATAATTGTAGATCATGACGTTTTGAAATCAGCATTGTTAAGATCACTAGAAGTGAAAGGTATTGAAACAACGATTATTGGTGGACTTGCGTATGATGCTGAATGGGTATTGATTGATTCATATTTAGAACAAGGACATAGTGTGATATTGGATAGTCCATGTCTATATGAAGGGATGGTTGAAAAAGGAATTAAGCTGTCTAATAAACATGGTGTGAAATATAAATATATTGAGTGTTATCTGAATGATATGGAAGAGATTAATATGAGACTACAAACACGTAAGCGTCTGGTCAGTCAAATTGAAAAGGTGGAGTCGGAAGTAGCTTTTAAAAAGTGGTTAAATGGTAGTAAAAGACCTCTAAATAGTGAATATCTTATTGTGAATTCTAGTGAACCTCTAGAGCGGTATGCAGAAAAAATGATGAATTATATGAGTAGGTAGAGAAAAAGCGTTATCTTCATTCGTGAAGATAACGCTTTTTCGTTTAAATATCAGGTGTTTCTGTAGAAGTATTTATTTTTCTACGAGAGCGTCTTTTTCTCCCGATTTTATCTAATAGTTCATACATTACAGGAACGACTACTAATGTAAGGACAGTTGAGACTGCTAAACCGCCGATGACAACGACTGCCAAACTTTTCGATACCATACTTCCTGCTTGTGATTGACCAAATAGGAGTGGTAGCATAGCGACGATTGTTGTAATAGCTGTCATAATAATTGGGCGTAATCTAGTGGAACCTGCTTCAAGTAAGGCCTCTCTCGTTTCCATACCGTGTTCTCGGTTTTGTTGTACTCTTTCTATTAATACGATAGCGTTTGTAACGACAATCCCGATTAACATTAATGCGCCGATCAAGGAATTTACATCAACTGGTGTTCCTGAAATGATTAATCCTAAAATACCGCCGACAGCAGCTAATGGCAAGGAGAACAAGATTGCAAAAGGAGCACGCGCCTGCCCAAAGGTAATAACCATAATTAAATATACAATCCCGATTGCAATCCCCATAATCTTGAATAAATCTGTGAAGTTCTCTTGCATAGATTCAGTGGCGCCTGCGATATTTACTTTTGCTCCGCTAGGTAAATCTAAGTCGGCTATCGCTTTGTTCACTTCTGCGCTTACCTTACTTAAATCTTCATTTGAAGCTTCTGCGGTAATTTGAATGGTTTCTTTTCCATCTTTATGGAAGACTTCTGTTTGAAGTTGTTTTTCTGAAATAGTTGCAATGTCTTGTAAAGGAATTGGTCCATTAATAGGTGATAGTATGTTTGTGTTTAAAATGTCTTCTTGTTTAGTAATACTTTCTTTTTTATGTTCTATCATAATAGTAGTTTTTTCGTTATTGATTGAAACTTCACCAATAGGTGATTTCTTCATAAGGAATGCCACTTGTTGAGCTGCTAATTCTGGTGTTAATCCTAGTTGTTCGGCCTTTGTTTGATCAACATGGATTTGCCATTCTTTCTTAGAGTCTTCTAAATTCGTTTTTACTTTAGAAAGATCATCCATATCTTTTAGTTTTGTTTCGACGATAGTAGCAGCCTCTTTTAAATTCGTTTCGTTAGTGGCTGTTACGTTGAATTGTAAATTATTGCCGCCGCCAGAGCTTGAATAACTCATTTTTATATAATCAAGTTCAGCGGGTTCAAAAGTTTTATGTTCTTTCTTTAACTCTTTAATATACTGATCAATATCAGAACCTTTTTTAAAGACTACCAATATACTTGCGAGATTATTTTTGGTCGTTTGCCCCCATTGTGCATCTTCTGCGCTAGATCCCATTCGTAAAATAACATCAGTTACATCTGAATTAGAAAGTAGCTTCTTTTCGAAATCAAAAGCTTTTTGTTTTTGTGTTTCAGGAGCGTAATCAGCTGGGAAAGTCATATTAATAGATAACATTGTGTCGTCTTCAGATTTTATATTCGCTTTCGGTAGTAATACATAGGCAGCAATCGATCCTGCGAATAATAAAAAAGAAGTAAGTAGAATAATGAATTTATGCGAAAGAGCCCACTTTAATGTAGCGACATATCGTGGTGAAGAACTTGGCTTTTTGTGTTTTGTTTTTTTGAGTAGTAAAAAAGCCATAAGTGGAACAACTGTTAGTGCAACGATTAAGGATGATAGTATAGAATATACGACTGCTAATACCATAGGTAACATTAATTTTCCGATTACTCCTGATACGAGGCCAATAGGTAAAAAAACAGCGACCGTTGTTAAAGTAGAAGAAGTAATTGCGACGGCGACCTCTTTCGTTGCATCGAGAATAATATCTTTAGAGAAAGATTCTTTTTGTAAACGTCGGAAAATATTCTCAATGACAACGATGCTATCATCGACGAGACGTCCAACTGCAACGGCTAAACCACCAAGTGTTAGAGTGTTAAGTGTGATGTTAGATTGGTGTAGTAAAAAGAGTGTTAATAAAATAGATAATGGAATACTGACAACAGCAATGAGTGTCGTTCGGAAGTTACGTAAAAAGATTAAGATAATTAGAGTTGCCGCAAGTGCTCCAAGGATTACTTCTTTTCCCATACTAGTAACAGCATTTTCAACTT